>JAOQAG010000035.1 GCA_025963715.1 Bacteroidota bacterium | reverse complement strand
TGGTGGCAGCGCTGTTGATGTTCGCTACCGGGCCGGTTGTGGTGTTTATCGTTTGTGTGGCTTGCGCCGATCCGCAACTGTTGGTAGCTGTAACGGTGTATGTTCCTGCTGTTGATACCGTAATGGCTGCACTTGTAGCGCCTGTGCTCCATGCATAGCTTGTTCCGCCCGATGCCGTTAATGTAACAGAACCACCGGTACAAAAGGTCGTGCTTCCGCTGGGCGTGATCACTGCATTCGGCAATGGATTTTGTGTGATCGTAACTGTATCGCTGGCTGTGCCGCAAGTGGTGGTAGATGTAACAATGTATATTCCGCCGCTTGTAACCACCAGTGAATCGTTAGTTGAACCGCCCGTCCAGCTGTAGCTTCCACTGCCGCTTGCATGTAATACTAAATTACTTCCCGCACAAAAACTGGTGGCAGCGCTGTTGATATTTGCTACCGGGCTTGTTGTTGTGGTTATCGTTTGCGTTGCTGTTTGCGATCCGCAGCTGTTGGTAGTTGTTACCGTGTATGTTCCTGCAGTTGATATCGTAATGGCTGCGCTTGTAGCGCCTGTGCTCCATGTATAGCTCGTTCCGCCGGATGCCGTTAATGTAACCGAACCGCCGGTACAAAAAGTGGTGCTTCCGCTGGGCGTGATCACGGCATTCGGCAATGGATTTACGGTAACCGCTTGTGTTGCCGTTTGCGTGCCGCAACTGTTGGTAGAAGTAAGTGTATATGTTCCTGCTGTATGAACAGTAATGGAAGTACTTGTAGCTCCTGTACTCCAGGAATAAGTGCCCGCGCCGGAAGCGGTAAGCATAACCGAATCGCCGCTGCAAAATGTGGCAGCGCTTACCGGTGTGATCGTAGCTGTTGGTAAGGGATTTACAGTTACCGCCTGTGTTGCGGTTTGTGTACCGCAGCTGCCGGTAGCTGTTACCGTATAGGTTCCGCTTGTATTTACGGAAATAGAGCTGCCGCTGGCTCCCGTGTTCCAGGAATAGGTACTACCACCCGAAGCCGTTAGCGTAATACTGTTGCCCTGACAAAAGGTAGTACTGCCGCTAGGCGTAATAGCAGCCGTTGGCGCCGGAGTAATGGTTACATTAATGGTACTGAAAACAGTATCATTGCAATGCCCGATCACACCCAGGGAAAGGGTAATGGTTCCCGAAGCGCCTGCTGCGGGAGTATAGTTAGTACTTAAAGCTGTTGGGTTGGAGAACATACCGGCATTGCTTTGCCAGATCACACCGGTGTAATTTCCGGTTGCTGTTCCGTTCAGCACCAGCGTTCCGGACGAGCACATGCTGGTATTGGCGCCTGCATTGGAGGTATTGGAAATAAACGGCGCCTGGCAGCCATTGTTCACATAGCTTGCAGCTCCCGCCCAGGTATATTCCACGGTGGCACCATCATTTACAGCAGAGCTTCCGCCGTGCCCGCCGGTTTGGTTAATGAGCAATACTTTATCATACGATACCACATCCGAACAGGCCGGTGTAATGGTTCCCATCGTTAGCGTCCGGATCCCGGAAGGGGTGCTGTAATTGGCAAAATGGCCCGCCGTATTTCCTGCAATTTGGAAGATCACATACAGCGTATCCGCAAGATTGGCAAAGGAATTGGCGCTTAACGAAACATTGGTGGAGGTGATCAGCAAAACGGTTTTACCGGCAGGTAATAACCCGCCAACCGGCTGTACCAGATGGCCGCAGCTCAGAATAGTGGCATTTAATGCATTTACAATATTAGTAGTGGTGGCATTTACCGGCGAAATCCCCCGGTAAGGGTTGCTGGGCCAGGTGATCGTTAAATTAGAGGTAGCAATGGCCGTTGGGCCTACCTGGAAGCGCACCATCTCATTTTCTCCTTCCGGGGAACCGCATGCATCCACCAAAATGCTCCCGATCTCGAGGCAATTGGTTGGAGTTTGCGCTTTAGCGATGTTGCTGAATGATAGAAGTGCCAGTAATAGCACAATGTAAATTTTAACCAAAGGAAGAGCTGCTTTATTCATTTGAACATTTTTTAAAACGTAAATGATAAAGCGGTTTGGGCAAATTCTTTATAAAAAGAATCCTTGTAGGGTGTTCACTTTAACTGAAAAAACAAAAGTACTTGTTTTCAAAGCAAATGTACATCGAATTGCCAAAAAAGAGGTAAACGGATTATTATCTTAGTATGAACATTTAATGAACTGCCGGAAGCCAGTTCACTTTCTCATGGTTCATAATGCTGCGGATCACGCTCAGCAATAATTTCGGGCGAACCGGCTTGATCACAAAATGCTGCGGATTGGATACATTCAGGTAATCTTCCAGCTCGATCAGACTCAGGATGGAAACATTTTTTAAACGTTCTGTTTTTACCCTGTTGCTGAATTCCTGCAGGGCTTCTTCCGTATCCATCGTGTTTACCACGATCAGGTCGGGAATTATTTTTTCGGCTGACACCAATGCATCCACCAGGTTATCTGTTTTTATGATCTGGAAACCGTTTTCCGATAAGTTGGCTTCTATAAAGTCAAGCTCTTCATGGCTGTCGAATACCAACAGCACTCTTTTCATCTTTTTCATAGGGCTGGTTTTTTATTTCCATAAAGATAACCCGGGAATGAAAAAATAACATTATCTCAGTATTATCAAATGGTAAACTGCTTGATTTTGTTGGGGAAGAAAGGCAACAGTGAAATAATTTTTAATAATTCCTTATATAATGTACTTTTGCATCCCGAATAACGATCGGACGATCCATTTAAAACAAGAAAATCATGAGCAAAGGACCAATTTCCAATTTTATTGAAAAGCATTACAAACATTTTAATGCAGCAGCATTAGTGGATGCTGCAAAAGGATATGAAACACACCTTACCGAAGGTGGAAAAATGATGGTAACACTTGCAGGTGCCATGAGTACTGCAGAATTGGGAAAATCCCTGGCCGAAATGATCCGCGCCGGTAAAATCGATATTATTTCCTGTACAGGTGCCAACCTGGAAGAGGATATTATGAATTTGGTAGCGCACTCGCATTACAAACGTGTACCGCATTACCGCGATCTGTCGCCGCAGGACGAGTGGGACCTGTTGGAAAACCACTACAACCGCGTAACCGATACCTGCATCCCGGAAGAAGAAGCATTCCGCCGTTTGCAAAAACACATTCACAAGATCTGGAAAGATGCCGACGATAAAGGCGAACGTTTTTTTCCGCACGAATACATGTACAAAATTTTATTGAGCGGCGAATTGCAGCAATATTATGAGATCGATCCGAAAGACAGCTGGATGCTGGCTGCGGCTGAACGCAACCTGCCGATGGTTGTTCCGGGCTGGGAAGATTCCACCATGGGAAATATCTTTGCGTCCTACGTGATCAAAAAAGAAATTAAAGCATCCACCATGAAATCCGGTATCGAATACATGGCCTGGCTTGCGGAGTGGTACCCAAAAAATTCGGGCGGAAAAGGCATTGGTTTTTTCCAGATCGGCGGCGGTATTGCCGGTGATTTCCCGATCTGCGTAGTGCCGATGTTGTACCAGGATATGGAAATGACAGATGTTCCGTTCTGGAGCTATTTCTGCCAGATCTCCGATTCTACCACCAGTTACGGATCGTATTCCGGAGCGGTACCAAACGAAAAAATTACCTGGGGTAAATTAGATATTCACACGCCAAAATTCATTGTGGAAAGTGATGCAACTATTGTGGCACCGCTGATGTTTGCATGGATCCTGGGATGGTAGCATTTAACTACAAATTATAAAATAAATTAATTTGCAAAAGCCTCTCCGGCGAACTGGAGAGGCTTTTTGATTTATCATGTAAAAGCAAATCCGGAATGTTGTATCTTTGAGATATAAATACTTCCAGATATGAGCCAGAAAGAGATAGACGAATTGATCAAATTAGCGCAAGACCAAATAAAGAACGGTGTTACCAAAGAAGAAGCGCTGGAAACATTTATTGGTGCAGGAATCTTAAATGAGCAAGGCCAATTTACTGAACTCTATAAAAATTTAGACGCTATTATTACACTTAAAAAATAATAGTTCTTTATGTACGATGTCAGACCCAATCTCGTGATTGGTTTTCATGGTTGTGATCTTTCTGTTCGTGACCAGCTTCTCAACAATCCCAATGAATTTATAATGAGTAAAAAACCATACGACTGGTTGGGCCATGGCATGTACTTTTGGGAAAATAATCATGAGCGGGCAATGGAATGGGCACAGAATAAGAAGAAAAGAGGAGATATTGAAACGCCTGCTGTAATTGGAGCGGTATTGTCTATCGGGCGTTGCTTCGATTTGATAGATAGTCAATATATTCAAATGCTTAAAGAATATTACGGATTGATGGACTTTGAATACAAAGCTATTGGTGCAGTAATGCCACAAAATAAAGATGTAAAATTTGATAAGCACAAAGACAAGCTTTTAAGAGAGTTGGATTGTGAAGTAATTGAATTTATGCATGAAAATATTCGTAAAAATATTTTGAAAGGTAAAAGTGAAAAAGGCTACAGTCCCTACAAAATGTTCGATTCCACACGTGGCGTTTTTGAAGAAAGCGGCCCGGCTTTTCCCGGTGCAGGCATAAAAGAAAAAACACATATCCAGATTTGTATCCGCAATTCAAATTGTATTTTAGGCTTTTTCTTAAAAAGAGAAGAGATTGATTTTGTTCCGGAAATTGTGATGTTACAATTTCAATAATTAGTTTTTAACTACAACCGGTTTTTTCGACCTGATTTAACATCTGATTCCCTTCTGTCTTTCAGCACTATTCCGTAACTTTGCGGGAGTTTTTTATTTAAATCAAATCTTATGGAATCCCGCATCAACCAGTTAAAAAATAAAATAGAGCCATTGCGCAAGCAAATTGTGGAACATCCCGTTTATTCGGTGATCAACGATATTGACGAATTAAAAACCTTTATGGAATACCATGTGTTTGCCGTGTGGGATTTTATGTCGCTGCTCAAAAGCCTGCAAAATAATTTAACCTGCACCAGTGTGCCCTGGTTTCCTGTCGGCTCGGCCGAAACACGTTACCTGATCAACGAAATTGTTGCCGGTGAAGAATCGGATGTGGACATGAACGGCGAGCGTAAAAGTCATTTCGAATTGTACCTGGGTGCGATGAAACAATCGGGTGCAAATACAGCGCAGATCGAAAAATTTACCGCTGATTTAAAAAGCAATAACAATTTGCAAAGTGCTTTTGCAACTGCAGCTGTTGCAGCTGAAGCAAAAGAATTTGTACAATTTACATTCGATATTATCAACAGCAACAAAACCTATTTACAATCTGCTATTTTTACATTCGGCCGAGAAGACTTGATCCCCGGAATGTTTCACTCCATTGTAAAAAAATTAACACAGCAGTTCCCTGAAAATATTTCCATTTTTAATTATTATTTAGAGCGCCACATCGAAGTGGATGGCGATCATCACAGTCATTTAGCATTGCAAATGACCGCCAACCTTTGCGGCGATAATGAAGCGTATTGGAATGAAGCGGAAACAGCCGTGATCGAATCGCTGCAAAAGCGGATCCGCCTGTGGGACGGCATTCATAAAAAAATTACAACCGGTAAAAATATACTCGCGTGAAATTAGAATTAGACATAACACCGCTTGCCGATTGGTTTAAAAATTATCAGAAACCAATGCTTATTGCCGGTCCATGCAGTGCAGAAAGCGAAGAGCAAATGCTGGAAACCGCAGCACAGATCGCAGCGTTTTATCCGAACAGCATTTTTCGTGCAGGCATTTGGAAACCGCGCACACGGCCCAATACGTTTGAAGGCATTGGCGATATTGGCCTGAAATGGATGCAGGAAGTAAAAGCACAAACGGGATTGCTTACTGCTACGGAAGTGGCAAATGCCGATCACGTGGAAAAATGTTTAAAGGCAGGCATCGATATTTTGTGGATCGGGGCACGCACAACCGTAAACCCTTTTTCGGTGCAGGAAATTGCAGATGCTTTGCAGGGTGTTGACATTCCTGTTTTTGTAAAAAACCCTATTAATCCTGATGCACAGCTTTGGGCTGGCGCACTGGAACGTGTGAACAATGCCGGAATAAAAAAAATCGCAGCCATTCACCGCGGCTTTCATTCCTTTGATAACGGGCCTTTCCGCAATGCACCCAAATGGGAGCTGGCCATCGAAATAAAAACCGCTTGTCCGCAATTACCCATGATCTGCGATCCTTCGCACATCAGCGGTAACCCGGAGCTGATCCCGTACATTGCGCAAAAAGCAATCGATCTGGACATGGACGGACTCATGATCGAAACGCACCGCGATCCAACTGTCGCGCTCAGCGATGCGAAACAACAGGTAAAACCGTTTCAGCTCAAAGAAATTATTGATGACCTCAGTATTCGTTCGGCTACCGTCGACAATGCCGATTTTCAAAGTAAATTAGTGGAATTGCGCCTGATGATCCGTAAGCTCGATAATGATCTGCTGGAGCTGTTGGCGAAGCGCATGGCCATTTCCAGCCAGATAGGAGAGTACAAGCGCGACAATGATGTTACCATTTTACAAGTAGCGCACTGGAAAAAATTATTTGCAGAAAGCCTTGCTACCGGCGAAGTGCTCGGTTTGCCCGAAAGCTTTATCAAGGAATTGTACCAGGTGATCCACGATGAATCCATCCGCCGTCAAACGGAAGTGATGAATAAGGTAAAGAAGAAATGAAATGTTTAACACAGATTAATGATGATAAATTATAAAATGTCTCATTATTTAGTCTGCCATCCCGCACCTGTTGCGGGATCGGTTAATTAAATACTGCAGGCATTTACGGGATTCCGCAACAGGTGCGGGATGACAGTATTGTTCGTGAGTATCGTAAAAAACAACATTTTATTACAACATAACCTTTTAAATCAATCATAAAAAAAGCGGAAATCAATCATCTCCGCTTTTTTTACGTTTGTTTGTTTTCCTGCATTAGTGGATGTGCGTTGTTTCACTTTCTTTGTGATAAGCGCGTTTTCCTTCGGTTCCCACCGATTTTAAATATTGCATTGCGGCGAAGGTAATGATCGCACCGGATGCCATTCCTTCCATAAAAATGGAAACAAAAATAGTGGTTCCGTCGAGTTGTTTATAAGCCGTTTTTGTTTTGATCTCTTCCAGCAATAACGTATCAAAATAACTAAGGTATATGCTTATGAATAAAGCAAAAAATATTACTGCAAATGCCGAAATAATAATTCCCTGCGCCAGTCCCTTCAGATAAAACTCCTCTTCATCCAGCTTGTTTTTTAAACTTACAATGCCATAACAAATCCCGCCTGCAATAATTAACACATTAAAAAAACGCAGCTCGATCATTTGGGCAAGGTTTAGCGCCTGCATTACTAAAAAGTAGGCTGCCAAAGTGAAAGCAATGATAATCCCGATTATCAGTCCTCTCTTTTCCATTGAGATTGAAGTTTTCATGACTTTTGATTTTAGTTTAATAATTCAATTCTAAAATAGATGCTACAAAAACGTGCCAGTGGGGAAATGGGTTCCGTTGGGAAAAATGGCAATTTGAAAATGTGTCAATTTGAAAATTTGAAAATGGAAGAACTCAAATTGCTGCAGAATTTTAAATTTATAAACATATTTTAGTAAAAAAGCAGGATGCATTCCCCTCTTGAGAGGGGCCAGGGGTGTGTTAAACAAGGATTCAGAAACTGCCTATTTCGAACCGCTCGATGTAACAATTGTGATTCTGCAATGGACTGTCATCCCGCAATGTTGCGGGATCGCATAAATGTTAGCAGTATTTAATTAGCCGATCCCGCAACATTGCGGGATCACAGAATGAATAATAATATCACATATAACTGTGAATAAAAAAACGAGCGAAGAACTCAATCTCCGCTCGTTTTATATAATTTTTAGTTCAATTAATTCACTTTTGCAACCGGGTTTGCTAATCCCGAATAACCGGTCAGATCCATTTGGATCGATCCAACCATTACTTCAGCCCGGCCTTTCACAGGGATATGGTTTTTATCATCCGAGATCCACACGCTCAGATCTTCTTCTCTTTTAAATACGCGTCCTTTCTGTACGATCGGGTGAAACAGCAAACACCTGAATGTTCCTGCATCAGTGGTAATGGTTTCGCGTTTGATAAATTTGATCTGCAGCGGCCACACTTCTTTATCCATGAAGCATTTCAGCTCAAACATTTCTCCGGGTTTAGCGCCGGAAAGGTCGAGGTTACGTGCATTGTAAAAAGCAGATAACATATCCTGCATGTTGGGTTCGATCGGGAAAACTTTTCCTTCGCCCACACTTACTTTCTCACTGTAGTGATTAAATACATAATCCTGTTCGAGGTGATAACCGCCTTCATTTACGCGTCTCACAAAGATCCATGGCACCAATGCTTTTTCATCGATATAGGTTTCATAACGGTCGCGCACTTTAAAAAACCAGTCGAAAGCCGTTCTGGAAGTACCCAAACCAACCACGTGAAATGTTTTGCGCCCTGCCACTTCGCGCGCTTCATCCGTTACAGAAAGTGTTGCCGTACCGGCATCCACAATCCCGTAGTGTAGGCGGAACGAAAGCTGTTCGCCGCGTTTGAATGCATCTTTATTGATTACCGGCAGATCTTTGATCACATTATTTTCCACAACAATTTCCGGGATCTTTTTTTCGCTCCTGAACGATAAGCCAACCAAGCTGGCGATCGAAAGTACTGTTCCTATTAAAACAAATTTTTTCATTTTATTTGGATGTTTATACTTATGAATCATTCAAATGCTGTGCCACAGTGATATACAGCTATTTTGACAGGTTTTTGAAAGGGATTGTGTGCGATTGTATAGCTAAGATACGTCTTTTAAAGGAAATAAAAAAGGGGCAAAACGCCCCTTCTCAAAACAAAATTGCGTTTGGTATTTAAACGACAATATTTACTATTTTATTGTGCACGACAATGATTTTCTTCGGTGTTTTTCCTTCCAGGTATTTTTGCGTTTGCTCCAGTGCCAATACTTCTTTTTCGATTGCTTCTTTTGACAGGGACAGATCGTATTCCTGGAAAAAACGGGTTTTTCCGTTGAACGAAACCGGGTAATTGAAAGCGCTTTCTACTAAATATTCTTCCTTGCATTCCGGGAATGCAGCGTACGTGATGCTTTCGCTGTGGCCTAGTTTGCTCCACAATTCTTCCGCAATGTGCGGCGCGTAGGGCGCAATAATGATCGCAAGCGGCTCCAGGATTTCACGTTTGTTGCATTTCAATTCCGTAAGTTCGTTTACACAGATCATAAAATTACTTACCGATGTGTTGAACGAAAAGCCTTCAATGTCGCTGATGATTTTTTTGATTGTTTTGTGCAATACTTTTAATTCAGGTTTTACAGCAGGTTCGTCACTTACGGAGAAGTTCGGAGTTTGTTGTTCGTTGTTCGTAGACGGTATGTGATACAATCTCCAGAGCTTGCGGATGAAATTGCTAACGCCGGTAATCCCGTTTGTATTCCAAGGTTTGGAAAGTTCTAATGGTCCTAAAAACATTTCGTACAAGCGCAATGCATCGGCGCCGTATTGCTCCACCATCAAATCCGGGCTTACAACATTCCATAAAGATTTTGACATCTTTTCAACTGCGTTTCCGCAGATGTAGTCCCCGTTTTCTTCTGTAAGAAGAATAGCATTTTTATATTCTTCTCTCCAATTTCTAAACGCATTTTGATCTAGTATATTATTACTTACGATATTCACATCAACGTGTAAAGCGCTATACATATATGTAATTTTAGCTTCTAACTCATCAATTTCTTTTCTAACTTTTGCTTCCTTTTCGGTTAAATATTTATTTAATTCTTCGTCTTTCCAATCATAATCACCATAACCAGTATTAAAAAGTTCGCTTCTATTCTTACTAACTAGTATAAGATTTTCTCTGAGAGCATTAGAAATTTTGTCGCCTTTATCTCTATCACCTTTTGCTTCTATAACAGGAACAAGTCTATAAACAAAACTACTCACACCCTGTATCATCCCCTGATTGATCAGCTTCTTCGCAGGTTCCGTTACCGGGATCAAGCCAAGATCATTCAAAAATTTTGTCCAGAAACGTACGTATAATAAATGCCCGGTTGCATGCTCGGCGCCACCGATATACAAGTCTACATTTTGCCAGTAATCCACGGCTTTTTTGCTCACAAATTCGGTTGAATTGTGTGCATCCATGTAGCGTAAAAAATACCAGGAAGAACCCGCCCAGCCCGGCATCGTGGAATATTCGTATTCACAACCATTCCCCTCTTGAGAGGGGCCAGGGGTGTGTTTTTTGTACTTCCAGCCGGTTGCACGGGCCAATGGCGGTTCGCCGGTTTCGGTCGGTAAATATTTATCCACTTCCGGCAATATCAATGGCAATTCATTTTCAGCCAATACTTTCGGGATTCCATTTTCGTAATACACCGGGATCGGTTCACCCCAATAGCGCTGGCGGCCGAAAATAGCATCGCGTAAGCGGAAATTGGTTTTGCCTTTTCCCAATCCTTTTTCTTCGATTTTTTCAATCGCTTTTTTAACGGCAGCTTTAACTTCCAGTCCGTTCAGGAAATCGGAATTGATCAATTTTCCTTCTTTTGCATCGTAGGATTCTTTCGACAGATCGCCGCCTGCTACTACTTCAATAATTGGTAATTCAAAATGTTTCGCGAAAGCGTAATCGCGGGAATCGTGGCCGGGAACAGCCATTATAGCGCCCGTCCCGTAACCGGCCAACACGTAATCGCCCAGCCAGATCGGAATTTGTTTCCCCGTAAACGGATGGAGCACATACGCGCCGGTAAACACACCCGTGATCTTTTTTACATCCGCCATGCGCTCGCGCTCACTGCGGTTTTTAGCGAAGGTGATGTATTCGTCCACTGCATTTTTTTGCTCTGGCGTTGTTAATTTTGAAACCAGCTCATGCTCCGGCGCCAGCGTTACAAAAGAAACTCCGAAGATCGTATCCGGACGGGTGGTAAACACTTCGATCACATCGTCGGAGTTTTCTACTTTAAAAGTCAAGCTCGTTCCTTCCGATTTTCCGATCCAGTTGCGTTGCGCTTCCTTGATGGATTCTGTCCAGTCGATTCCCTCCAGATCATTCAAAAGCCTGTCTGCGTAAGCGGTAATGCGCAGGCTCCATTGTTTCATCAATTTCCGCTCCACGGGATAACCGCCGCGTTCGGAAACACCGTCTTTCACTTCTTCATTCGCCAAAACAGTTCCGAGCTGCGGGCACCAGTTTACCATGGTATTGCTCAAATAAGCCAAACGATATTCCAGTAATACATCCGATTGTTCTTTTTCAGAAAGCTCTTCATATTTTTTTTCTGCGCTACCAACTTTGAACTTTGAACTTTGAACTTTGAACTTTTCAATCAACGTAGAGATGTTCTCTGCCTTATTTGTTTCCGGATTATACCAGGAATTAAAAAGCTGGATAAAGATCCATTGTGTCCATTTGTAATAATCCGGGTTGGAAGTACGCACTTCGCGGTCCCAATCAAAGGAAAATCCTATTTTATCAAGTTGTTCGCGGTAACGCGCGATGTTGGTTTTCGTGGTAATTTCGGGATGCTGCCCGGTCTGGATCGCATACTGCTCAGCAGGCAAACCAAAGGAATCGTAACCCATAGGATGCAGCACATTAAAGCCTTTCAGGCGTTTGTAGCGCGCAAAAATATCGGAAGCAATGTAACCCAGGGGATGCCCCACGTGCAAACCCGCACCGCTTGGATACGGGAACATATCGAGCACATAATATTTTGGTTTATCCGAATCGTTCTTTGCCGCGAATGTTTTATTTTTCGCCCAGTAATCCTGCCAGTTTTTTTCTACTTCTCTGAAATTGTATTCCATGGGTTGATCTTCCGTTATTGAATTTTAGGCTACGAATATACAAAATTGGAGTGGGATTTTGGAGGTAAAACGAGAGGATTAATAGTGAAATTTTTTAGCGTGATTTCCCTTTTTTTGCTGTCATCCCGGGCCTGACCCGGGATCTCATAGATGTTTGCAGTATGTTTTTAGTTCTTAATTGGCAGATCCCGGGTCTGGCCCGGGATGACAGTACGTTTTATAATTTCGCTCCGATTTAGCAACCACACAGATTTGTAAATTTGTATTGATTCGTAATTTGTAACCACACAGATTCGTAAAATTCGTTCCTGTTCGTTATCTGCAGAGTTATTAACGTTCCATTGTTTATTTCAAAATTTCAAAATAGAAAATTGTTGTTTCTTAAGCTTTAATTTAGCCACGAGTATAGCACATTCATCATTCACCATTTATAATTTATCATTCTACACCGTGTCGGATAAATATTCAAAACGCAGATTAACAAGCTCTTCCATCACTACCATCGTCAGCCTTTCACTGGTGCTGTTCATGCTGGGTTTGCTGGGAATCACCATCCTCAATTCCCGTAAATTATCCGACAATGTAAAAGAGAATATTGGTTTCCAGGTGATCCTGAACGACAATGTAAAAGATGTGGATGTGGCGCGTTTGACCAAAACACTGGACGCATCTGATTATGTAAAATCCACCGAATTTATTACCAAAGAAGAAGCGGCGGCACGTTTGCAAAAAGATCTGGGCGAGGATTTTATTGATTTTCTTGGATTTAACCCTTTGCTTTCCTCCATCAATGTGCATTTAAAAGCGGAGTATGCCAATGCCGATAGCCTTGCCTGGATTGAAAAAGACATGCTGGATACCAAGCTGGTGAAAGAAGTGATCTACCAGAAATCCCTGGTCACGATGATCAATGAAAATGTGAAAAAGATCAGCCTGGTGATCATTATCTTCAGCGCGCTGCTGATGGTGATTGCGTTGGCGCTCATCAACAATACCATCCGTTTATCCATTTACAGCAAGCGTTTTATAATTAAAACCATGCAGCTGGTAGGCGCCACGGAGGGCTTTATCCGGCGGCCCTTTGTGCTCAATGGTATCAAGCACGGGATTTATGGCGCTGTGATCGCTATTGCGATGCTGATCGGTGGCCTTTATTTTGCGCAGAAACAATTGCCGGAGCTGCAGGAATTGCAGGATCCGAACATGCTGGCCACGCTGTTTGGACTTGTGATCGTCCTGGGCATCGTTATTTCCTGGATCAGCACGTCCATGGCGGTTCGCAAATACCTGCGCCTGAAATCCGACGACCTTCATTTTTAAGGATTTAAGTGGCGATCAGCTGCCATTTGCAGGGTTTTTACCCCTTCACTTTTTTTAACATACTTTTTCCCTAAATTATACTACATTTGCCTTACTAAAAATTAATGCAGCAATGAGTAAAGAAACAAGAAAACCCGGTTTTGCTTTCGGAAGAGAAAACTATAAAATAATGCTTGCAGGCGTATTGCTCGTTGTGATCGGCTATTGCCTGATGATCGGTGGTGGTTCTGATGATCCTACCAAATTCAATGCAGATGAGATCTTTAGTTTCCGTCGCATTACCCTTTCCCCGATCGTGATCCTTGCCGGATTTGTAGTGGTATTGCTGGGGATCATGAAAAAATCAAAAGATTAATATTTGATTTCTGATGTGCAGATTACTGATGTGCAGATGATCTGCAAATTCAGCATTCTGCACAATAGCTATACATCTTTTTTACACCAGCCCAATCTGCACATCAAAAAACAATGACATACATCCAGGCCGTCATCATTGCCATCATCGAAGGAATTACCGAATTTTTACCGATCTCCAGCACCGCGCACATGAAGCTCGCAAACCCGCTGCTGCATGTTGCCGAAACGCCGTTCTCCAATTTATTTGAGATCGTGATCCAGCTTGCCGCGATCCTGTCGGTAGTAGTAATTTACTGGAAAAAATTCTTCGATTTTAAAAACATCAACCTGTACATTAAGTTGGTAATTGCCGTGATCCCGGCCCTGATCATTGGCGCTTTGCTAAAAAAGCACATTGATGCCGCGCTCAGCAATCTTACATTTATAGCGCTGGTAATGATCGGCGGCGGAATTTTGCTTTTGTTCATTGATAAATTATTTACCAATAATAACATCGATGAGGAAAAGGAAATTTCTTATCCGAAATCATTTATGATCGGTTGTTTTCAAACCCTATCTATTTTATTGCCGGGATTGAGCCGCAGCGCTGCTACCATCATTGGCGGTATGAGCCAAAAATTAACACGCCGTTTGGCTGCCGAATTTTCTTTTTTCCTGGCTGTTCCAACCATGTTTGCTGCATCTGTAAAAAGCTTTTACGATGTGTATAAAGAAAACCCGGAAGTACTCGTAAAAGATAATTTAATGACGCTTATGCTTGGAGCCGTAGTCTCTTTTATTGTGGCTTTGCTGGCGATCAAATTTTTTATCGGTTACGTTCAAAAATACGGTTTCCGTTTGTTTGGCTGGTACCGCATTGTATTGGGATTGGTTTGCCTTGTTGTTATTTTCTTCACAAAGGGGGCTTAATTGACAGAAGTAGAAGTATTTACAATGAGAGATTTTAAAGCCGGAGAAGTGCTGCTGATTAACAAACCGCTTACCTGGAGCTCCTTCCAGGTGGTGAACAAATTAAAGTATGTGATCAAAAGTTACATGCGCAACAATCCCGAACCTGTATCTGAAAGTATAAAACCTGCCAGCATTAAGCCGCCAACAGCAAGCAAAAAAAACAAGATCGGCCATGCCGGTACGCTGGATCCATTGGCAACAGGCTTATTGATCGTGTGTACCGGAAAACAAACCAAAAATATTGAGCTGTACCAGGCGCAGGAAAAAGAATATACCGGCACGTTTTACATCGGGGCAACCACGCCGTGTTTCGACCTGGAAAAAGAGATCGACCAGCATTATCCAACCGAACACATTACCGATAATTTAATTTACGAAACGGTGCTGGAATTCATCGGAACCATCCAGCAAACGCCACCATTGTATTCTGCTATCCGGATCGACGGCAGGCGCGCTTACAAAATTGCCCGTTCCGGGGCAACTGCCGAAATCCCATCCAAGGAAATTACCATCAGCGAATTTGAGATCACGCGCATTGCAATGCCGGAAGTGGATTTTAGGGTGGTATGCAGTAAAGGAACGTACATCCGTTCGCTGGCGCGCGATTTTGGCGAAGCACTCAACAGCGGTGCGCATTTAACCGCATTGTGTCGCACCCGCATCGGTGATTACAAATTAAGCGATGCGCTGACGATCGGGGAATTTGAGCAGTCTTTGAAATAAGGATCAGGTATCAGGATTTGATTGGATGAGAATTTAACTGATTGCACATATAAACTGATGTTAGATATTTGATGTTGGATGTTAGACTGGGTGTGTATTAAATGTGTAATATTCTTTCCTGTACATTATCCGCGCCAATCCGTTACATCCGCCAAATCCGCGTTCCATCAAACATAGCATTTACCCAGATTGGTATATTCGTACAAATTGGTATTTAGTAGATCACATTCGGATTCGTAATTTCGTTCCTGTTCGTTATCTGTACTAAAATAATTACGATTTTTATTGACAACGCCTGTTTAAGATAGTACATTTGCGCCCTTATTTAATGAATCATTAATCCCGTAAGATTTATGAAATCAGCTCCGGCTCCCGCCGGGAATGAATTTTGTATCTCCTTATACAAAAAAACAAATACCTCAATGAAATTATCACAATTCAAATTCAATCTTCCAAAAGAATTATTGGCAGAAAGTCCTTCCAAAAACCGTGAAGACGCTAAATTAATGGTGGTTCACCGCAAGACCGGAAAGATCGAGCACAAAAAATTCAAGGATATCCTTTCTTATTTTGGCGATGGCGATTGCATGATCCTGAACGATACCAAAGTTTTTCCTGCACGTATGTACGGAAACAAAGAAAAAACCGGTGCTAAGATCGAAGTGTTTTTATTACGCGAATTAAATGCAGAAAGCCGTTTGTGGGATGTGTTGGTAGATCCGGCACGTAAGATCCGCATCGGAAATAAATTATATTTTGGTGATGATGATACCTTGGTTGCTGAAGTAATTGATAATACCACTTCCCGTGGACGTACACTGCGTTTCTTATTCGACGGATCGTATGAAGAATTCCGCCAGACGCTGGAAGCAATGGGGGAAACTCCCTTGCCAAAATACATTAAACGTAAACCAACCGAAGAAGATAAAGACCGTTACCAAACGGTATATGCAACCAAAGAAGGCGCTGTTGCAGCACCAACTGCAGGTTTGCACTTTAGCCGCGAATTGCTGAAACGCCTTGAATTAAAAGGTGTGAACTTCGCAAACGTAACATTACACGTTGGTTTGGGAACATTCCGTACTGTAGAAGTTGAAGACCTGACGAAACACAAAATGGATTCGGAGCAGGTAGAAATTACCGAGAAAGAATGTGCGATCGTGAACAAAGCGCGCGAAAATAAAAAGAAAGTATGTGCTGTAGGAACAACTACGATGCGTGCGATCGAAACATCCGTATCTACGGAAGGATATGTAAAACCGTATAACGGCTGGACCAATAAATTTATTTTTCCTCCCTACGATTTCAGTGTTGCAAATTGTATGGTTACCAACTTTCACACGCCTGAATCTACTTTATTGATGATGGTTTGCGCGTTCGGCGGATATGAGCTGATCATGAAAGCATACAAAGAAGCGATCAAAGAAAAATACCATTTCTATTCTTACGGAGATGCAATGCTTATTCTGTAAATAGTCGTTAGATGTCAGTAATTAGTCGTTAGGCTGTGCTGATAAAAAATGCAAAATAAATAAATATAAGATGGCTGGGTTTTGTTGATTTCAATAATACTCAGCCATTTTTATTTTTAAGATCTTAAAATAACAAACGTGAAAAAATATGTGATCATAGTTGCGGGTGGAAGCGGAAGCCGTATGAACAGCGATGTTCCGAAACAATTTATGCTGATTGAAGGTAAGCCTGTGCTGATGCATACGATCACGCGTTTTACAGCTGCATTTCCGGAGATCACTGTGATTCTGGTATTGGCAAAACAGCTGAATGACGAATGGGCGACGCTTTGTAAAAAACATGATTTTAAAATTCCGCATCAATTAACGGATGGTGGGGAAACGCGTTATCATTCGGTAAAGAACGGTTTGGAGCTGGTTCCGGATGCTGTTGTTGTTGGAATTCATGATGCTGCAAGACCGCTGGTAAGCGATGCAACAATTAAAAATACATTTGCCGCAGCCGAAGAAAGGGGAAATGCTACCCCCTCGGTTCTCATTAGTGATTCGCTGCGGTATGTAAAAGGAGTGGAGAATACAGCAGTGGACCGCAACCATTATCACATTGTTCAAACGCCGCAATGTTTTCATTCCGACCTGATCAAAAAAGCATTTTTAAAAGCGTACAAGCCCGAATTTACGGACGATGCAAGTGTGCTGGAAGCATTCGGGGAAAAAATAAACCTGGTGGAAGGCAACCGCGAAAATATTAAGATCACGACGACGATGGACCTGGTGATTGCGGAAGTGCTGGTAAAATTAATTTAGTTACAAATTACGAATCAATACAAATTTACAAATCTGGGGATCTACTAAATACCAATTTGTACGAATATACCAATCTGGGTGTTTACTGTGTTGAATTCGAAGTGCAATTTTTTTCTTTAACCGTCATCCCGCACCTGTTGAGGGATTGGTTAATTAAATACTGCAAGCATTTTACGGGATCCCGCAACATTGCGAGGATGACGATTTCAAAGGATGTTAATAGTACAGAATGAATTTCGTTCGAAACGGCAGTTAACCATTTGTAAAACCAATCTATTAATGAAAGAAGAACCTACACCAGCTTCGTTACTGTCGTTTCTCCTGTAATCTTCAACCCATCCATATTCTTCAACAAATTCAGTCCCGGTTTTTTTCCTTTCTCAATTGTTCCGAGATGATCCAATCCCAAAAAATCTGCACCGTTTTTTGTGGCCCAGGTAAGCAACGTTTCAGAAGAAATATGCGGGTTGTGTTTTACAATTGTTTTTAATTCATCCAGCACCGACAAACTCCAGTTCGATGCTAAGCTATCCGTACCAATAGTTACAGGAACATTTGCGCTGATAAAATAATCGTAGTTTGGTAATGCATTTTCGATGTAAAGGTTGGCATTGGGGCAGGTACACCAATAAGGATTTAGGATTTGGGATTTAGGATTTAAGGTTTTCACCTGTTCGTTCGCCCATTGAATATCTTCTGAGGATGTGAATGTATTGTGTACTAATAAAATCTTTTTTGTGAGCGGCAATTTATGAAAAATACTGTGCAGCGAGTTTTTACCGGTGGTGGTTATAAAATCCATGTTGATACCCACTTTTGTAAACGCATCGTACATCAGTCCCGACTTTGAAATGAACAATTCACTTTCTGTTAAACTTTCCTGGTTGTGAATACTTATGATGGAATTATCCTTTACAGCTTCTTCTGCGATCAGCGCAAACAGTTGGTCAGAAACGGTATAAGGCGCGTGCGGAACAATGGAAATGTGAGATTTAAGATGTGCGGTCTGAGATAATTGTGTTTTTAGATCAAGAGCAGTTTTAAATACTTCGTTTGCACGATCCGGATTCAGATCAAATGCTTCGATGAACGTATGATATAGTAGATTCCCTTTTGCTTTTTGTGCAAACGTGCTGCTGTCATTGGAAATATCGCCCACGGCCATAATTCCGTTGCTGATCATTTCCGCTTCACCGGCTGCAATTCCTTTTTGAATTTCTTCGGGAGTGAAATGCGGACGTTTCGAAAGGATTTCCTTTATAAACTGCGTCATTCCTGCTTTTTCAGTCATTTGCCCGCGAAAATGCGAAAGTTCCAAATGGCAATGTGTATTAATAAATCCCGGGCAGATGATGCCTTCATAAAATTCTACAGCAGCATCCTTTTCGTTTGTTGGAGCGGCAATACTGACAATTGTTCCATCATCATCGATGGAAATAACACCATTTTTAACAGGGCTGGAAGCAACAGGAAAAATATAGCTGGCGGAGATTTTACGCATACGATTATTTTGTTTGCACGAAAATACAAAATAATCCGGCAGAGCCCGCGTTCCGCGAGGATGTGTTACCGGTTTACCAATGTTTTTAAAGGGGATGAAACGTGCGGATAATGGCGGATAATTTCGTAAATTTGTAATCCTATAAAAATGAGCACCAAAAAAGATATCCGCGCCCTGACGCTTGAAGAGCTGAAAACCGTTTTCACTGAAAATGGCGACCAGGCCTTTCGTGCCAAACAAGTGTATGAATGGCTTTGGAAAAAATCGGCGGTTACTTTTGAGGAAATGACCAACCTTTCGAAAGCCACACGCGAATTATTGAACACGCATTTTGTGATCAATGCCGTGAAAGTGGATGATATGCAGATCAGCAGCGACCGCACCATCAAAAACGCTTTTAAATTATACGATAGTAATATTGTGGAAGGTGTGCTGATCCCAAGCAATACACGGATGACAGCCTGCATTTCTTCACAGGTGGGTTGCAGCCTTACCTGTAAATTTTGCGCTACCGGTAGGCTGGAACGCTTGCGTAATTTAAATGCAGATGAGATTTACGACCAGGTGGTGCTGATCAAAAACCAGGCGGAACAAAAATACAACACGCCGCTTACCAACATTGTATACATGGGTATGGGCGAGCCTTTGCTGAATTATAAAAATGTGATGGAATCCATCCAAAAAATTACATCTCCGGAAGGGTTGAACATGTCGCCGCAACGCATTACCGTGAGTACTGCGGGCGTTTCAAAAATGATCATAAAGTTGGCCGACGATGGCGTAAAATTTAATTTAGCATTGTCATTGCACGCTGCCAGCGATGAAAAACGCGATCGCATTATGCCGATCAACGAAAGCAATACGCTGGAAGCATTGGCTGAAGCATTAAAATATTTTTACGAAAAAACACAAACACGCGTTACCTACGAATATATTGCCTTTAAGGATTTTAATGATGGAATTGAAGATGCGCGGGATCTTGCAAAATTCTGTAAGCATATTCCCTGCAAAGTAAACATCATTGAATACAACCCGATCGACGATGGCGAATTTCAACAAACGACACCGGAACGATTGAGCGCATTTGCAAAATATCTGGAAGACCGGAATATTATTGTGAATGTGAGAAGAAGTCGCGGTAAGGACATTGACGCAGCATGTGGACAATTGGCAAATAAAAACAAAGAAGGATTTGTGAAACGGAAGATGAAAGTTAATAAGGACTCAGGATTAAAAAATTAAGGATTAAAAATAATAAATAAGGATTTGAAAAACACCAATTTTAAAATCCTTAATCCCAATTCCTTAATAATTAAAATTATGACAGTTGATCAGATAAAAGCACCGGTTGCGCATGAAATGGAGCAATTTGAACTGAAATTCAAATCGTCCATGAAAAGCACCGTTCCCCTGCTTGATAAAATTACCCGTTACATCGTAAAGCGCAAAGGCAAGCAATTGCGGCCGATGTTTGTGTTCCTGGCAGCGAAAGTTTGCGGGGAAATGAACGAATCGACGTACCGCGCTGCATCGCTGATAGAGCTGCTGCACACGGCAACGTTGGTACACGATGATGTGGTGGATGACAGTAACGAGCGCCGCGGATTTTTTTCCGTGAACGCACTCTGGAAAAATAAAATTGCAGTTTTAGTAGGTGATTTTTTATTGTCGCGCGGATTATTACTTTCCGTTGATAACCAGGATTTTCAATTGCTGGGTTTGGTTTCCAACGCTGTACGCGAGATGAGCGAAGGTGAATTATTGCAGATCGAAAAAGCACGCAAGCTTGATATTGATGAAGCCGTTTATTTCGAGATCATCCGTAAAAAAACTGCATCGCTGATCGCTTCCTGCTGTGCCTGCGGCGCTGCATCAGTTACATCGGATGCAGCTGTGATCGAACAAATGCAATCCTTTGGAGAAGCTGTGGGCATTGCTTTCCAGATCAAAGATGATTTATTTGATTACGGTGATGGCAGCAACATCGGGAAACCGACAGGCATTGATATCAAAGAGAAAAAAATGACATTGCCATTGATCTACGCACTCAACAATGCCAGCTTTATGGAAAAACGCCGCGTGATCAACATTGTAAAAAATAATAATAACGATCCGGTGAAAGTGGCAAACGTGATCGATTTTGTGATCAAAAGCGGCGGCATCCAGTACGCCGAGAAAAAAATGAATGAATACAAGGACAAAGCATTGCAGATCCTTTCGTCCTTTCCCGACAGCCCTTCAAAAACATCCCTCGAAGGACTTGTAAAATACACCACCGAACGAAAAAATTAACAGCGTAATGAAACAGATCCTTTTAATCGCAGGTACATTTCTTTTTTTTATGAGCTGCACAAATGCAGGCAAAGCGCCGGTTGCAGAAGCACAGCACGATCCGGTTTTACGGGATACCATCCTGTTGCATTCGCCCGTTAAAAATGTGGCGAAAGATTCCATCCTTCAAAATGGCGAATACATTGAGCGCTATACCACTGGTGTGGTAAGGATCCGCGGCATGATGAAAGACGGACAGCGTGAAGGATTATGGAAAAGCTTTTATGATAATGGATCGCCCTGGAGCGAAACCACGTTTGAAGCAGGTAAAAAACAAGGGCCCACAACTACCTGGTATGAAAACGAGAAAAAGCGCTATACCGGATTTTATAAAAATGATGAAGAGGCCGGTAACTGGATGTTCTGGGATGAAAAAGGAAAAGTGATCACTGTGAAAAATTACGATCAAACGGATGAAAAAACCGGCGGTAAATAATGTTGGCAGCCACATTTAAAATCGCGGGCTAAATATTTAGTTTCTTTTTATTTTAATAGTTTATATTTGTATAAACATGAAAAATTTTAGATGAAAAAAATACTTTTACTCCTTCCTGTAATTCTTATTCTCAACGCCTGCACATACGAAAAAGCGGAGCTTCCCGTACCCAATCTTACCTGCGTGACCGATACGGTAAAACATCTGGCTCCTGTGGTCATCGCGGACGATTCTTTTAGTCCGCAGCACCTGGAAATTCTGGCGGGCGATACCGTGAAATGGAATTATACAACCGGCAGCGAAGCACATACGTCTACCTGCGACGGCACCGGCGGCACTACGCTACCATCGGGCGGTACTACCTGGGACAGCGGCGTATTAACCGTTGGCGGAACCTATAAAACAGCCATCAATATTCCCGGAACCTACAATTATATTTGCACGATCCACGGCGCTGCAATGTCAGGCACTATAGTTGTAAAACCACGTTGTCAATAATCCTAAAACCACAATCTTATGAAAAAGATCATCCTATTGCTTGCGTTGGTTACATCGGTTAAATTATCGGTTGCCCAGATCTTCATTGCTAAAACATGTGAGATCAGTTTTTTCTCGGCTTCGCCACTCGAAAATATTGAAGCAGTTAACAAAGCGTGTAAACCCATCATCAATACTGCTACCAACGATATACAGATGAAGATCACGATCACGGCTTTTCAGTTTGACAAGCCATTGATGCAGGAACACTTTAATGAAAATTACATGGAATCGGATAAATTTCCGGATGCCGTTTTTAAAGGAAAAATAAATGAGACCATTGATTGGAGCAAAGACGGGGAATATAAGGTAACGGTAACCGGAAAATTAAAAATTCACGGCGTTGAAAAAGACCGGACCATTGATGGTGTTGTAAAAATAAAAGGATCGGAAATTACACTCACCAGCAAATTTAATATTCACATTGCAGATCATGGAATACAAGTACCAAGCCTGTATATCCAAAACATTGCGGAAGATGTGGAAGTAAAATTGAATGCCGTTTTAGCCCCGTATAAAAAGAACTAAAAAAAATAAAAAGAATGAGATTCGATAAAAAAGTAGTTGTTGCTTTTCTTTTTGCCGTAACAGCAATTGGTGCATTTGCACAAGAAGATTTACTAAGCCTGGTGGATTCAACAGGTGCAAAAAAAACACATGAAAAGGTATTTGCAACGTTCAAGGATTTTAAGATCATTAACATGCAATCCACCGAAACGGTAAAAAAAGGAACAATGAATTTTGGTGTAACGCATCGCTTTGGTAACATTGGCGAAGAAAGCGGAGGCGGTGTGCATCAGTGGTATGGAACGGACAATGCTTCGGATATCCGCATTTCTTTTGATTTTGGGATCACCGATAATTTAACGGTAGGCGTGGCGCGCAGTAAACAAAATGAATTGCTGGATGCCTTGGTAAAATACCGTTTCTTAACACAAACAACAGACAATCACATTCCATTGTCGATCGCATTTTACGGTGATATGGGCGTTACGCCTGAAAAAGCGAGCCAGCTTTACAACGGTGCGGCAACTCCTTATGAATTTAAACAAACCGATTTACACCGCATTTCTTATACAGCGCAATTATTACTCGCACGTAAATTCGGATCGCGCTTATCTATTGAATTAGCGCCAACTTACAACCACCGGAATTTTGTGATCGGCCGGATCAATCCGGATAACGGCGCTACAGAAACAAATGATCTGCTTTCCATCGGTGGCGGGTTCCGTTTCAAGATCACCAAACGCTTTTCGCTGATCGCGGATTATTTTTATACGTTCTCGAAATACCGCACCAACAACAGCGCTAATCCATTCTACAATCCGCTGGCGGTAGGTGTGGAAATTGAAACAGGCGGTCACGTTTTCCATCTCAATTTTACAAATGCAACAGGGATCCTTGAAAACAATTTCCTGCCAAACACTACGGATAGCTGGTTAAAAGGCGGATTCAAATTCGGATTCAATATTTCGAGGGTGTTTAATTTAACGCACAGCCGTGCAATGCGGAAATAGCTTTACAGATAACAAACAGAAACGTCCTTCGACAAGCTCAGGATGACATTACGAATCTGTGTGTGATTAAAATGCGTGCAGGATCAATTCCCCTTACGCTTGCGCCGAAGCTTCAGCGTAGGAGCCATTGAGAGGGGTTAGGGCTGTGTTTCATTCATGTGATTTGTTGTGTTTAATTAGGAGTACACTCTTCTTCTATGACTGTCATCCCGGGCTTGACCCGGGATCTGCCAATTAAAACTCTTATTATAGTTTTGAGTTTGTTAATCGTAATTGCCATGTTTGTCAGATTGAAAACAATCTCTCAACTCTTCTGTCATCCCGCATTGATTGCGGGATCGGTTCATTTGAAAGCTCTTGCTGTTTCAGAATCTAAAAAGCACTTATTTCAACTTGATCACACCCATCAACACCGTTTCTTTTAATTTTTCCTGCCTGCTGATGATGGTAAGATAGATCCGTATCATTTTCCCTTTTACAAATTCCGGTGATGCCAATAAATCTTTTATAGGCATTTGCGCTGCAAAAACTACAGTGTTGGCGGTGTTGCGCGCATCTTTGATGATCACATCCTGATCGTTTTTTACAGTAAGCACCACTACCGAATTGCTTGCGGTAAAACTCAATAAATTACGCTCGGCATATAATGTATCGGTATCTTTTAATTTACTTTTTTGAAGTGTGATGGTATCGCCCATTTTATTTTTTTGAAAACCAAGTATTTCCTTTTTTCCAATGCGGATGCTCCACGGATTTTGAGTGGGAGATACCATCATGGAACAAAAAATTATGAAAGCAATGAACAGTAATAACGAATTTTTTTTCATGCAGATCTGTTTTAAAAATGAGTTTATCTTTTCCAGGCGGTCAACGTATCTTTTGCTACATCGTATTCATAGATCTTTTTCGTTAATTTTTGAATGTAGATCCAACCATCTGTAGCAAACCGGGGATTGGTATTTCCGAGATCGAAAACATCATGACCGATGTGCACCATAAAATATGCAGTGGTATCCTGCGCGTCCAGATTATCGATCAGCCATTCCTCAGGCACCGTATCTTTCCGTGCAGCCATAATCAATTCATTGTGGCTATTGTTGATATAATTAAGAATAAGGGAATCCAATTCCTTTTTTCGCGTATCCGCAAGTGGTTGCGGAGGAATTACAGAGGGTGTTGGAGTTTTTGTCTCTGGCATTTTTTTAGCTGTTTGTTGGCAGCTAAAAAGCAGCAGTAAAGCTGAACTAAAAATTATGTGTCGCATCATAAAATTTTATTTAAACGAAGATACCTTTAAACTCATTTCTCTTTCAGCAATTTATCCCGCAATTTTAAAAACGGTTGCTCAATGCTGTAATGCAATGCTATCCCGCCAAGGATTGCCACCACAAAGCAGATGAAAAAACAAACGGTGCTGTTCAAATGATAATCCGCTATAAAGCCCTGCACAATATGGATCAGCTGTTTGTGTGTAAGATAGATTGAATACGATAATGTAGCAATAATGCTGAAAATTTTTAAACTGAAGCGATTGATAAAACAGGCCGGACTTAATGAACCGGTTACCAGAAAGCCATAACCGACAGATACTAACGGATAGCTGAAAACAGCGCTGGAAAGGGTGAACGGTGTGTTGCATAAAAAATAAGTGGCAACAAGAATGATTATTCCCGATAAAAAAAGCACGTTTCCATTTGCATTTATTTTTTCCCTGATCGTTGGTTTGAAGGTAACAAGCAACGCGATCAGTATTCCTGTCAGCAAACCATCCAGCCGGTTGTACGTTGGATAATAAATGTATTTCGAGTAGATATTTGGGATCAGGTCCGGTTTATTCTGATCAGCGTAAAGCGGCGCTACAAAAGTATTCCAGCTATAGATGCGAATGATAAAACCAAAAATAAAAAGTGCGGCGATCACCAATATTATTTTGTTCCCTGCTTTTAGTTTTGATAATAAAATAACGATGATCGGAAACAATAAATAAAATTGTTCTTCGATGCAAAGCGACCAGGCATGGGAAAATGCTCCGGCGTTCTGAAAATCCAATCCGAAGTTCATCGTGAACGTAAGAAATTTCCAGAGTGGAGCCATGCCTTCTTTTTCAGGAAATGCCGGGATCAAAAAATAAAGCAGCAGCACCACAGCATACGCCGGAACGATCCTGAAAAAGCGTTTGAGGTAAAACGCGGAAACGGAGATGGATTGTTCTTCTGCAATTGGTTTAAACAGCTGCGATCCGATCAGGTAACCGCTCAGGACAAAAAAGAGGTCCACGCCGGTCCAGCCGAAATCCGAAATTCCGGAAAGCCAGCCGGGAATGCCATACCGTTTATAATGCCAGGAAAACACCAGCAGAATGGCCATTGTCCGGAGAACATCCAGACCGAAAATTTTTTTACCGGTAGCAACAGGTTTCAAAACAAATAATTAAATAATTGATCTTTAGGTAGTTGTGTTGTTTTTTGTGCTTTCGCGATCCGCATTTTTACCTTTTTCCAAATCTACATTAATTCCTTAAAACATTGAGCTTCCTTAAATTTAAATGAAACCGGAAAGCTTATACCAGGCTATGACTATTTTATTGAAAAAAGTTTTAATCAACGCGTCATTGCGAGGGCTTTTCGCCCGAAGCAATCTCACACCAGATTATGAACTAGAATGAGATTGCTTCGGGCGAAAAGCCCTCGCAATGACGTTCTTAAAGTAAATTCTTTTTAT
>JAOQAG010000025.1 GCA_025963715.1 Bacteroidota bacterium | reverse complement strand
CCCGGGATCTGCCAATTAAAAACCGGGATCAACATTCTGCAAACATTTATAAGATCCCGGGTCAGGCCCGGGATGACAAATCGAAATGAAATATCAGGTAAAATAAACATTTTCCTACAACATAACCTTTAAAAATAAATGAGTATCCGAAACTCTGCATCACAATCAATACTGGTATTTATCTGTTTCATATCAATATTAAATACTCGTTTGATAAATTTGCAACCTGTCAAATCATAATTTTCAATCATAAGCGCCACAGGCGATCTTTTTTTACATCCTGAAAATCATTTTTGATCTGCGTTCCGATACACAGCATCATTTTGAGTATCCGCTTCACTTATCAGCTTGATTATTTTTCAAAATGGTAGAAATTTTCCAATACCCATTTAAAAATAAATGTAAACTAATTTTCTGAATTTCCGGAAAAGCATCCCTTCATTTTATACGATCCTGACCCCGATGATCAGGATATCATCCACCTGCTCCAGGTTTCCTCTCCATTCTTCCTGTTTATCCGTCAGCGCCTGCTGCTGTTCCTTTATATTTTTATCCTGGATCCCCAGCAACAATTCTTTCAGATTTTTGTGCTTGAATTTTTTCCCTTCCGGTCCGCCAAACTGATCGGCATAACCGTCGGTAAACATATAAATGCAATCACCGGAAGTTAACGATAATTCATTGTTGGTAAACACCTGTTCGCCTGTTTGTTCAAATGCATCCGAGCCTCCAACGGGGAATTTATTGGCTTTGTACTCTATCAGTTCTTTGTTCCGGACAATCCAGAGCGAATTGAAAGCGCCTGCAAATTGCAGCATTTTTTGCTGCGGATCGATCAGGCACAAACTGATGTCCATGCCATCCTGCACCGATTTTTCCTTATCCGAAGCATGCAACGTATCGGCAAGCAAACGGTTCATTTTATTCAATACATCGCCCGGCTGCAGCAAACGGTATTCGTTGATGGCCTGGTTCAGGGCATTGAAGCCCACAATGCTCATGAACGCACCCGGAACGCCATGCCCGGTACAATCCACGGCAGCCAGAAAAATGCGTCCATCATTTGTTTTCTGGAAATAATAGAAATCACCGCTTACAATATCTTTCGGCTTGTACAGCACAAACGAATCGGGGAATGCTTCCTTGATGTATTCCACCGGCGGCAGGATCGCTTCCTGGATACGTTTTGCATAAATAATGCTATCCGTAATGTCTTTATTTTTTACCTCAATCGTTTTTTTCTGCTGCTGGATCTGCTCGTTCTGGAACTCCAGCAGTGCATTCGCTTTGCGTTTTAACTGGTAACGTGTGTAGATCAGCACCGCCAGGATAATGAGCAATACCAAACCGATGATCGTTGCATAAATGATCACCTGGCTTTTATTGATCTGCAGATCCTGGATCTGGTTTTCCTGCGTCAGCACACGGATCTCTGTTTCCTTTTTTTCCGATTCGTATTTTGTCTGCAATTCCGCCACATGTTTTGCACTCTCTTTTGTTTCCAGCGAATCTTTCAACTGTACAAATTCCAAATGTGCCTGGTAGGCTTTATCAAATTGTTTGTCGGCCGCATACATTTTCGATAAAGCCAGCTCGCAATCAATCTTAATGTTATACGCTTTGATCTCATTGCTCAGCGTTACCGCCTGGTTAGTCATATCAATTGCCTTTTGAATATCGCCTTTCAGAAAGTAAGTATCTCCCATATCGCTGTAGGAGCTGGCCATTCCCTGCTTGTCGTTTATAAAATCACGGTCGATCGTGAGCGATTTTATAAACCATGCCAACGCTTCGTCGTACTGTTTGTATTCTTTCGCGATCATTCCCAATCCTTCGCAGCAACCCGATTCCCAGCGCTTGTGACCGGTTTTTTGTGCAAGGAACAAGCCTTTTGTGTAATAAATTTCTGCTGAATCCAGCTTGTTCTGCGATCGCAGCGTATTTCCCAAATTATTGTACGAACCGGCCAAACCGGCATCATCCTTATACTTCAGCTCTATCGCAATGGATTTATTAAAATAAACGCGGGCTTTCGCATAAGCTCCCTGCTCATCATACACCAGCGCTATATTTTCGGAACTAATTCCCACACCCTGTTCATCATGGTCCAGCTCAAATTGTTTTAAAGCCAGCAAATAATTGATGATCGCCTGTTCCGTATTTCCAAGGTCGCTGTATACATTTCCAAGATTGGTAAGGCAGTTTGCCATTACATGCTTATCCTCCGGCACCACATCCTTTGCCTTGTTGAAATACACAATGGCATTCCGGTAATCCGAGCTGTTTTCATAAATAGTTCCAAAAGTATTGTAGCAATTCGATAAGCCTTCCGGCGAATTAAGCTTTTTCGCAATGTCAAGCGCCGTCAATGCATATTGCATGGCCTTTTTGGTATCGCTATTGGCAAGTTCCCAGGCAACATCCGTATTGGCGTCCATTTTAGCACTATCGGTGCTGGCTTTCGAAAGCACTGACAAAAGCGAATCGAGCACATTTTTTTGTGCATGTACGGAAGTAGTAATTAAAAAAAGTGTTACAAAAATGAGAGAGAGGCGTTTCATAAAATTTTAAAATCGTAATTGTTTTTTTGTTTGCAAGCGCATTATACTTTAATTCCCAATAGCATCACATCGTCCACCTGCTCCAGGTTTCCTTTCCAGTCGTTAAAAGCTTTTTCAAGATGTGCTTCCTGCTGCGTCATAGGCAATTCATGGATGTCGATCAGCTTTTGTTTCAGCTGTTTGGTCATGTATTTTTTCTTGTGCGTACCGCCAAACTGATCGGCAAAACCATCCGAGAAAAGGTACACAATATCGCCTTTCTGTAATTGGATGTTCTGTCCGGCAAACACCTGCGCATTGTCCGTAAATCCGGCAATGGATGCTTTTGTAGGCTTGTATTCAATTATTTCATTTCCGCGCAGCAGCCACAACGGGCGGTTAGCACCTGCATATTGCAGCTGCATGGTTTGTTTGTTGAACGAACAAAGCGCAATGTCCATTCCATCCTTCGAAGCTGCCGAATCATCCCTTTGTTTCAACGCTTTTTTAATACTGATGTTTAATGCGGATAGGATCTCCGACGGATCTTCAATTTTTTTATCGATCAAACTCTGGTTTAATTTATCGATCCCGATCATGCTCATAAAAGCACCCGGAACGCCATGCCCGGTACAATCCGCCACCGCAAAATACACGCTGCCATTCGATTCATTGAACCAGTAAAAATCGCCGCTTACCACATCCTTTGGCAGGTACAAGCCAAATCCTTCCGAAAAATGCCGCCCCATGATGTCTACTTCCGGCAACATGGCCTGCTGAATATTTTTTGCATAATTAATACTGTCCTGGATCTCTTTTTTCTTCTCTGCCAGCTCCACATTCGTCCTGCGGATCTGCCGGTAAGCGCGGTAAATAAAAACCGACATGAGCAATACCATCAATAAAATACCGGCAACCGAATAAATAATAATGCTGCTGCGCTTTAATTTTTCCGATTGTGAGCGGGCGTTCAGCGATTGGATCTCTTCCTTTTGTTTCAGGATCTCAATTTCTTTTTCCTGCTTTTCATTGTCCAGCCGCTTCTCCATTTCCTGCACCTGCCGCATGCCTTCTTCATCGTGCAGCGAATCTTTCAGCGCCAAATAGCGTTTGTTGTAATAATATGCCTGCTTGTAATCGCCCAGGTTGGCATACACTTTCGAAAGCCCGTCGAAGGCATTCATTTTAAACTCCGTGGTTTTGTACTTCTCCGATATTTTTATCGCTTTCTGGTAATAAACCAACGCTTTCTGATACTGTTTTTCGTCATTATAAATTTCGCCGATGTTGGCCATGATGCCACTTTCACTGGCAGTATCATGCACTTCCCGGAAGGCAGCAATCGAGCGCTCATCATACATCAGCGCTTTTTCATCATCTCCCAGGATATGGTTGATGATCCCCAGGTTGCTGCTCAGCGATCCGATCCCGCGCGTAAAATGCAGCGAATCAAATATTGTATAGGCTTTCTGATAATATTTTTGCGCATCCGGGTAACGTTTCAGATCCTTGTAGGAAATCCCGATGTTGTTATATGCGATCGCTAACCGGCGCATACTTTTTGTTTGCTCCGCCAGCTTTGCCACTTTCATAAAATATTTCAGCGACATTTCATGCTCATCCTGGTTGGAATAGATAATACCCATCATATTATACACATTCGACAATTCATAATACAATTTGCCGTCCTCCCCAGCCTGCGCCGCTTTTAAAAATGATTTGAGTGCCAGAGAAGTATTCAGCTGCTCTTTGTAATAGCCGCCAATCAGGGAATTACCCACACAAATCCCCTTGTTATAATTGACCCTTCCGGAAAGCTCTACCGCTTCACGCGCATAACCAACACCTTTAGCAGGATTTACCTCTTCATAAGCACGGCAGATCCCGATCAGTAGATTTACTTTGGTGGTATCAATGGTGGTTTTGGAATATTCGCGGTACAAACTGTCCACTTTTGCCTGCTGCCCGTAAGATCCGGCAAAAACAAGCAAGAAAACGGCAGTAATAACTAGTCGTATCCCTGAAAACATAGGTGAGAATTATTCTGCAATATATTAAAAATAAACCGTCTGCAAAATAGGCACATTATATCAGGATTTATAAGCCAATAAGTCATTGAAAGAAACCATTTTCCGCCATAAAGTCGGGATGAAGATCATGTTTTGGAGCTGGAATATATTTTGACAGTACCCCATCACCAAACCATGTTTAGAAAAGATTACATACAAAAATTACTGGAGCAGCTGAGCATCGCTATAGCGAGAGTAATTACAGATGTAACAAAAACAAACGCGGACGGGAATACAAACGAAGCATTAGAAATTTCGGATGCCGCATTGCAATCCGAATTTGACCTGAAGCTCAACGATCTGATTGCTTTACACCCGGAAGAAACGATCGGATTTTTAACAGAACAAAAACAATTAATTCCGGGTAAATTAAATCTTTTAGCAGATTTGCTTTTCGCAACTACAAACGTTTACGAAAAATCCGAAAACAACATCATTGCTAAAAATTTATTGGAAAAAACACTGCTTATCTACGAATATGTGAACCTTACGGAAAAAACATTTTTACAGAGCAGGCAAAAAAATATAACGACAATAAAAGCAAGACTATATGAACTTGAATAATTTTACCATCAAATCGCAGGAAGCTGTTCAGCAAGCCGTGCAGCTTGCTACCGTAAACGGACAGCAAGCCATCGAGAACGGCCACATTCTGAAAGGGATCCTTGACACCGACGAAAATGTAACGCCTTTTATCCTTAAAAAGCTGAATGTAAACACACAAATGTTTGAAAAAGCGCTGGATAAGATCGTGGAAGGTTACCCCAAAGTATCCGGCTCACAACCCTATTTATCCAACCATGCCAACCAGGCCATTGCAAAAGCGTCTACTTATTTAAAAGAGTTTGGCGATGAGTATGTATCCATCGAGCATTTGCTGATGGCCATCCTTTCTACAAAGGATACCATTTCGCAATTGATGAAGGACAACGGCATTACCGAAAAGGATTTAAAAGCGGCCGTGAATGAATTGCGCAAAGGCGCTAAAGTAACCAGTCAGACTGCTGAAGATACCTACAATGCGCTGAATAAATATGCGATCAATTTAAATGAACAGGCAAAAAAAGGCAAGCTCGATCCGGTGATCGGCCGCGATGAAGAAATTCGCCGTGTGCTGCAGATCTTATCGCGCCGTACCAAAAACAACCCGATTTTAGTAGGTGAGCCCGGCGTTGGTAAAACCGCTATTGCGGAAGGATTAGCGCACCGCATCATCAATGGCGATGTGCCCGATAATTTAAAATCAAAACAAATTTTTTCACTGGATATGGGCGCACTGATTGCCGGTGCAAAATACAAAGGTGAATTTGAAGAGCGTTTAAAATCCGTTGTAAAAGAAGTGACCTCCGCAGATGGCGAGATCATCCTCTTTATCGACGAGATCCACACACTGGTGGGAGCCGGTGGCGGCGAAGGCGCCATGGATGCTGCCAACATTTTAAAACCGGCGCTTGCCCGCGGCGAATTACGTGCTATTGGCGCAACCACGCTCAACGAGTTTCAAAAATATTTTGAAAAAGACAAAGCGCTCGAACGCCGTTTCCAAAAAGTAATGGTGGACGAGCCCAGCGCAGAAGATGCGATTTCCATCCTGCGCGGGATCAAAGAAAAATACGAAACGCATCACAAAGTGCGCATCAAGGATGAAGCGATTATTTCCGCAGTGGAATTATCACAGCGGTATATCAACGATCGTTTTTTGCCGGATAAAGCCATCGATCTAATGGATGAAGCTGCTTCCAAATTAAGAATGCAGATCAACTCCATGCCGATCGAGCTGGATGAAGTGGAACGCAAGATCCGCCAGTTGGAAATTGAGCGTGAAGCGATCAAACGCGAAAACGACAAAAAGAAATTAACAGATCTGAATAAAGAAATTGCGGAGCTATCCGACCATCGCACAGAAATGCGTGCAAAATGGCAAGGCGAAAAAGAAGTGGTGGAAGGCATTCAAAAAGTAAAAGAACAAATTGAAAATTTGAAATTTGAAGCCGAACAGGCTGAACGTAACGGCGATTATGCAAAAGTTGCAGAGATCCGTTACAGCAAAATCCAGGAAGCAGAAGCGCAACTGAAATCGTTTGAAAGCAAGCTGACCGAAATGCAGCAAAGCGGTTCGCAGATGATCAAAGAAGAAGTGGACAGCGAAGATATTGCCGGCATTGTTGCAGGTTGGACCGGCATCCCGGTTTCGCGCATGCTGCAAAGCGAACGCGAAAAATTGCTGCACCTCGAAGATGAATTACATAAACGTGTGGTTGGACAGGAAGAAGCGATTGAAGCCATCAGCGATGCCGTACGCAGAAGCCGCGCAGGTTTGCAGGATACCAAACGCCCGATCGGTTCCTTTATTTTCCTGGGTACTACCGGTGTTGGTAAAACCGAATTAGCGAAAGCACTGGCGGAATTTTTATTCAATAACGAGAATAGCATGACGCGCATCGACATGAGCGAATACCAGGAACGCCACGCGGTAAGCCGCCTGGTGGGTGCACCTCCCGGATATGTGGGTTATGACGAAGGCGGGCAATTAACAGAAGCAGTTCGCCGCAAACCGTACAGTGTGGTGTTACTGGATGAGATCGAAAAAGCGCATCCCGATGTGTTCAACATTTTGCTACAGGTACTGGATGATGGACGTTTAACGGACAACAAAGGCCGCGTAGTGAATTTTAAGAACACCATCATTATCATGACCTCCAACATGGGATCGGATCTGATCCAAACGAATTTTGAAAACATGGATGATTCCAACCGCGATGAGATCATGGCGAAAACAAAAGTGCAGGTGTTTGAATTGTTGAAAAAATCCATCCGCCCCGAGTTTTTGAACAGGATCGATGAAACCATTATGTTTACACCGCTTAACCGCGAAGATGTGCAGCGGATTGTAAAAATGCAATTCGATTCCATCGCCCGCACGCTGGCAGATAATGATATTCATCTGTCGGCAACCCCGGAAGCGATCGACTGGCTGGCACAACTTGGATTTGACCCGCAATTTGGAGCACGACCTGTTAAGCGTGTGATCCAGAAAAGAGTATTGAACGAACTTTCCAAACAAATTTTGGCTGGCAACATCCAAAAGAATGCGGAGATCGTACTTGATCTCGATAAAAATGAATTCGTATTCAGAAATAACAAAAAACAAAAATAAAAATAAATTAAATCAATTATAAACTAAACAAAACTGTCCGTTCGCTGTTAAAATATGTTAAGCAGAAAATATATGGCTTGCTAATTGAGTTCTGATAGTAAATTAAAAAATCAAAATTATGAAAACTAAAAAAATTGTAGAAGATAACCGTCCCCGTTACAAAGTACAGATCGACCAGAAAACAGTAATTACTGTTCGTACGATGGAGGCCGTAAAAACATGGATCCAGCGTTATCCGGCAGCTAAAATGGTAGATTAAACATTTACCTTTAAAACAACATCCCCGCAAGGCAAACTCATTTGTAAAAAAATGTGTTTGCCTTTTTTTCTGCGCTCACTTTTAGTTCAGCTACCGTTTTAGGCCGTTTATCTAATTTTATGATCTGCATGTTTTCATTCGCATATCTTTGCCGCCTAAAATAAAAAAAATGAACCGCATTACCATACTTATTACTTTATTGATTGCCTTGTTTACAGGCTCGCTTAGCGCGAAAACAGAAGTGGAAACACTTCCGGATGTAGACAACTCCATTGTGATCGATCGTATTTCCAACCAGGATGTGATCGTGAGTATTCCAAGCCCCATCTTTTCATTTAAGGATGTGGAAGTAAAGCTTATCTTCAAAAATCCAAACCACACAAAACTGCTGTTGAACAGAAACAGGATCGAGTTCATCATCAACGGCGAAAACAAAATCCTTGATTTTGTAAACGGTGAAGCATCGTTCAAACACCGTTTTGATACGTCGAAAATACTCAGCATCTACGTCGAAGATTTTTCGTACAACAAAAGCGTAACCGTTTACCCGCTTTGGGCAATCATTACCCCAATGGTTATTATCGTGCTTTACATCCTCAGGCGCCTGTTCAAAAAATAAACAAAACCTGTTTTGTTTGTAGATCGTCCCGTATCATTTTTATGAGCGGGACGTTTTTTGTTTTACCACTAAGGGCAAAAGACCACTAAGAAGACGTAGAGGAAAATTGTATGATCAATGGAAACAAATCCTTAATCGGATTGAATTTCAATAAACATAGCATCTGCGTAAAGCCAAACTTTGAACCTTGAACTTTGAACTCCTTTTTGTTCTTCGTGCCTTAGTGGTAAAACTCCTTCGTGGTAAAACACGCAAAAATTGATTAATATTGCAATCTAAAAAACGATCAATGAACAACCTGGAACGTGTTACAAAAAATATATTTCAAAAATTCGGAATCCTGATCCGTAAATACAACCCCGCTACAAGTGAAGAATTAAGACGCATTAAATTACTGGAGCATTACAACGTGGACATGGTGTTTGACATTGGCGCCAACAAAGGACAATATGCTACCGGGATCATGGATGCCGGTTACAAGCACCAAATTGTTTCATTTGAGCCATTATCATCCGTACACAGCGTTATTGATGCACTGAGCAAAAAATACACAAACTGGACCGTTGCACCACGTTGCGCCATCGGCAGTAAAAAAGAGGAGATCGAGATCAACATTTCGGCAAACTCTGTAAGCAGCACGCTTTTAAATATGCTGGATACGCACATCGACGGTGCACCGGAATCAAAGATCATTGGAAAAGAAAAAGTACAGGTATTTCCGCTCGACGAGATCGGCGAAAGCTATGCGAAGAACAGCAAAAACATTTTCCTGAAAATTGATGTGCAGGGATTTGAGCAGGAAGTGCTGAAAGGCGCACAAAACATGCTGGACAAAGCCAAAGGCGTGGAAATGGAAATTTCGCTGGTGCCATTATATGAAAATCAAAGCTGGCTATTGCCGGAAATTTTAGATTATATGTCGAAAAAAGGATTTACCATGACGAGCATCATGCCTGCATTTACCGATCACAAAACCGGGAAAGTGCTGCAGTGCAATGGCATTTTTTTTAGAGATTAAAAAGAACAAAAGTCACAGATTCACAGATTTTTAAATTACAAACTATTTCACAGAATCTAAATCGCAAAGCGATTTGAAACAATCCGTGGAATAAATTAATTTTCTTTTTAATCCCTGAATCTGTGGCAAAAAATATACTTGAAAATTAAATGCTCAACCAGCCCAAAATATCGATCATTACCGTAGTGTACAATGGTGCCGGACTCATTGAGCGCACCATTAAAAGTGTGCTGGCGCAAACCTACCCCAACATCGAATACATTATTATTGATGGCGCTTCCTCCGATGGAACACTTGCCATCATTGAAAAATACCAGGCAAAGATTGCCTTAACGCATTCGGGCCGCGACAATGGTATTTACGATGCCATGAACCGCGGGTTAAAAGATGCCACCGGCGATTATGTGTTATTTATGAATGCCGGAGATGAGCTGTTCTCCAACGATACCATCGAACGCGTTTTTAAAACAGCGGAAAATGCAGATGTGTATTACGGAAATACGGCCGTTGTAAATGACATCGGCGATATGCTTGGCGACCGCCGCCTTTCTCCGCCCGAAAAACTTAACTGGAAAAGCCTGCGTTATGGCATGTGCGTTTCTCACCAGTCGTTTATTGCCAAACGCCTGTTATGCAGCTATTACGATCTCAATTATAAGATCAGCGCCGATATCGATTGGGTCATAAAAGTATTGCGGCAATCAGACAATATAGTGAACACACATTTATATATTTCCAAATTCCTGGAAGGCGGCACTTCCAATACGCGCAGAAAAAAAGCGCTCCTCGAGCGCTTTTCTATTATGGTCAAACAATATGGTTTTTTTCAAACAGTGATCAGCCACCTGATCATTCTTTTCCGTTATCCCTTTCACCGGCTTACGAAAAAGTCGATGACTTAAATCGTAAGCGCCAGGCTCTGCCTGGTGATAAATTGAATCTAAAGGCTCACTGCAAGCATTCATGAGATCCCAGGTCAGGCCCGGGATGACGAACTTCGTAGGAGGATTTTCGTTCTGATAAAATGAATACACAGCATCCACACAGATTGGTATATTGGTACAAATTAGTATTTAGTATCAAACACAGTTCGTGCATTGCCCCCTCTCTTGTGGAGAGGGGATGAAGGGCTGAGGTCTAGTTTAATTTTTTAAGCAACGCCTCACAATCTTTTTTCGCTTTTACATCGTCGTCATTCGAAGGCGTGATCTCCAATGCTTTTTTCGCCCACAGCTCTGCTTCCACTTTTTTACCCATTTCGTAATAGGTTTCTGCCAGCTCGTATTGATGGTTCATGTATTTCGGCTCCAGGCTCACTGCCATCATAAATGCTTTGATCGCATCATCGTAAGAGCCACCCGGAGGAACACCGCCAAAGAACGAATTGATCATTATTTTTTCCACTGAATTAAACCCTGCAATGGTGCGGTGCCAGCGACCCAGAATGTGGTACGCGCCCGCCAATCTCGGGTTCAGCGCAATCGCGCGGTCTACTTCCGATTTGATCAGTTTTGCATTCGCGATCTTTTGTTTGGAGCTTGCATTTTCATTGATCCGGCCCAATGCCATCGCATACGCATAATGCGCATCGGCACTTGCTTCTTTTATCTTAATGGATTTTTTCGCCAGGTATTCCGCCGATTTATAATACTTCATTTTATCTGCTTCCGCAGCATAATAAAATCCGAATTTGGAATAACAGTAACTCGCACATTGCAAATAATTGGCATTGTTCGAATCCAGTTTTACCAGCGCCTGGAACAACGGAAATGCATCCTTGTATTTGTATTCCGTTTTTAACTTGTACGCTTTGTTGTACAATTCTTCATTGGCCGCATTGGTTTGCGCCATCAGCGTAAGCCCTGTTACAAGTAATAAAATGGTATTGATTATTTTTTTCATAATTGTATTTTTTAATATATCAAAACGCTCTAAAGTAGCCGAAATTTTTATTAAAAATCTTGATAATTATCAAGTGCTTTTTTTCTCGAAAAGACGCAAAGTTCGCAAAGGCTGTGTGTATTATTTTTATCTGTTCCTTTTTTGACTTTTACCTTTTTTGCCTATTGTCTATTGCCTTTTTATTTTTTATTCTTTGTCTACTGTTTTATTTGTCTACTGCCTTTTTTGCCTCCTTAAAACGCCCTGTTAATTCCCACCACAAAACGATACTGCACAAATCCCTGATCCGTTGCAGGTGGTGTATTCAGGAAAAGCGGCATATCAAAACGGATCGTTAGCGGGTTTACCGTTTGCAGCACCCCGAATTTTTTGATCGTTAATGCCACACCAACCCCTGCATCCATTCTGAAATCAGCCATTTTCAACACACCATCCGTTGGCGCGCTGTAATTGATAATTCCGCCGTCACCGAATAAATACGTGTTCAGTTTAAATGTTTTATTCAACCAGTTTTGTTTTTTCATTTTAAAGAAACCGTCAAATTCCAGCTCCGCATTTACAGCCGCACCCGTTTGTCCTTTGTACGTATATGCAAGCGTTCCGTCCGACTGTACTTGCGGCGCCAGGTAACCCGAGTAACCGCGTAAATTCAAGCCGCCGCCTGCATTAAAATAATTAGTATTGGCACCAATTGTTGCCCATGCCGGATCAAAAAATCCTTGCGAGCGTGTGTATTTATTTTCCATCATTTCCTCCGGGTTTGCACCCGCTAAATAAAGCGATGATTCACTCGCCCATTTTGTTCCCGTCCCGTATTGTCCCACAACCCGCGTCGCCAATACCATTTTGCCGAGGCGGGTACGGTTCACCACATTCAGGTTCACCGACTGATAATCGTAATCGCTCATCAGCGCCGAACTGCGCAATGCCAAATTAATGATGCCCGTTCCCGATTTGTAGGTATAATTATGTTCCAGTCCAATGTTCACCGTATTGTTCAACTGATTCGGTGTCCATTCAGTTGGCAGCAACAAATACGGCAGATCGTTCAAACCTTTGCGGTACATCGATTTAAAATTCATGTACACACGGTTTTTCCCTGCCACATCTTTCCGGTCAAACCCAATTAAGTAAGCGTTCAAACCATCCAGCGCCTTCGCAGAAGCGTAAAATGCAGATCCTTTCATGAATTTATCCGTCGACGTTCTGTAGCTTACACGGAAGCTGATGTTATCGTATTTATTTTTCTCCACCGTGCTGTCCAAATGGCTCTGCGTAATCCCACCGGAACTTAACCATACCGTTGCATCAAAAATATGCTTGTAATTCATGTAATTACCATTCACGTTCAGGCCAATCTTCACACCGTCGTATCCGTTGTACCAAATATCCGGGCGGGCAAACACTTCATATTTTGTCCAGTCCGAAGGATTATAAATTTTACTGTCGAAACGGTATTTCACCGGCTTTTTCTTGCTGTTGTTCAACATGTTCACATCTGCTAAGCGCGATGTAGGATCGATCACCACATCGGCAATCCCGCCATCCGGGATCGTAACCTTTGCAGTATACTCCGGTTTTACTTTATCCCAGCCGATCCAGCGCGGTAACACATTGGCTTTTGTTTGTTTCACAAACCAGGTGTTCGGAATGTGGTATAAATAAATGCTGTCATTTTTCCCGATCACCGCAAAATCAAGCGGCATCTGCATTCCTTTACGTTTGAATGTAATTTCGTATTCATCCGGCTTCTCTCCTTTTTTCACTTTTCCAACCGCATAATCAATCGTTTTGGAGCTTTCGATCCATTCATCAAAAAACCAGTTCAGATCCACATGTGTGTATTGAATAATCGAATTCCTGAAATCTTCCATGTACGGATGCGCAAATTTCCATTGATTAAAATAATGGCTCATTGCAGCCTGGAACAAGGAATCACCCAGTGTGTACTGCAAATTATACAGCATCGTAGCCGTTTTCATATACACCTGGCTGTAACCGCCGCCATGGCGCAATGCGCCGTTGTACATATCCGAATGGATATTTAAATTCGCTTCCTTTCCTCTTGCCGCATCATTCATGTAACCGTTGTACACTTCGCTGTTGCGAACGTAATCCGGCTCTGTAAAGCGCTCCACGTAGCTGGATTTAGCTTTGTAACGCACCCGTTGATTGCCATCGATGCGTTCATAAGTCCAGTTGGTTAAAAATTGCGTAAATCCTTCATCCAGTGCGGCGCGGTATGTTTCATTACTTCCTACCATTGCAAAAAACCAGTTATGACTGATCTCATGTCCCAGCAGATCGCGGTAATCCGGATCGTATCCGCCATCCAGCGTCAGCATCGGGTATTCCATTCCGTCCTGTGCATCGGCCACGGTCATCTTCGGGTAACCGAACATGCCAAAATCTTCCGAATTTATTTTGATCACTTTTGCCGTATACTCTGCAGCATTCTGCCAAAGCGAAGCATGCGGCTCTTCCGCAAGCGCATAACATTTGATCCCGTTCCATTCCGCTTCCCCAATCCTGTAAGTAGGATCCGCAGTTAATGCAAAATCATGCACATTTTCCGCATGGAAAACCCAGGTTTTAGTGGTTCCGTCAGCGGGAATTACCACCGACGGCTTTTCGCCCCAGGGCTTGTTTTTAAAATTCTTAATGTCCAGTTTTGCACGCAGGTCATCCGGCAGCATTTGCGCCCTGTTTTCCAGCGTTCCGGTTGCATCCAGCACGTAATTATTAGGGATCGTAAATGCTACGTCGTAGGTTCCAAAATCGCCGTAAAACTCGTGATCCATGTGCTGATCCGTATCCCATCCCTGCTTGCGGTCGTACACCGAAATACGCGGATACCAGTGTACTACATCGTAATGCTTGAATCCCCAGGCATTAAATAATTTCATCCGGTTGCGGATGGTGCCGTTATCAAAATACGTTTTGAATTTTACATTGAACGTTGTTTTTTCGCCCGATTTTAAAGGCGTTGGTAAATACACTTTAATAACGGTATTGTCTTCTTCTGTTTTCAGGTCCACACCGCCAATGGTAATTTTTTCGATCGTCGTTCCCAATCCTTTTTCCTGGTATTTACCATAATGCAGCTGCACGCCGTTGTTTTTATACAAATCCGATAGATACGAGCCTTTTACCTGCGCATTGCTGTACAAATGGAAATATACAAATGGCAGCTCATCAGGCGAGTTGTTCGTATACGTCAGTTCTTCCGATCCGTCAATAATATCGGTCTTATCATCGATCTGCGCTTCGATTTTATACGCAACATCCTGTTGCCAGTAACCTTCATACGGTTTCCGGTTTTTCCAGTAATACTGATTGGAAGTGCTTTGATAAGGAGTAGGCGTTAGATTGGGATTTGGTTCCTGTGCAAATGCGCCAAATGCGCCAATAAAAAGTAAAAGCGTAGAGATGATTGATTTCATAACGGGATTTTTCGTGCAAAAAAAATTCTTTAAGGTAAATATATAATTTTTTAGCTTTATTCAAATCACATATTTATACACAAACCACTTATACAAATGGGCTACCGTTCATAAATAATAGTTTCATTTCCGGTTATTTAAGAATACATTTACTTTTCATAAAAATTAAAAACTGCTACAAATGAATTTTATCAAAAAAACACTCTTCGCAACTTTTGTATTGCTCCTGTTTACACCTTCGTTTACAAGCTTTGCACAGGTTACAGCAAAAAAGTACAATTATGAATCGGTTCCAAACGATCCGTTAAACGCCCGCATTTATCACCTGGATAACGGCTTAACCGTGTACATGACCGTATATAAAAATGCACCGCGCATTCAAACCTATATCGCTACACGCGCAGGCAGTAAAAACGATCCGAAAGATGCAACCGGTTTGGCGCATTACTTAGAGCACATGTTGTTTAAAGGAACCGACCAATACGGATCAAAAGATTATGCAAAAGAAAAAGTGGAGCTGGATAAGATCGAAGCGCTTTTTGAAGTGTACCGCAAAACCACAGATGAAACAAAACGCAAAGCCATCTATCACCAGATCGACAGCGTATCGGGTTATGCCTCCAAATTTGCAATTGCCAATGAATATGATAAAATGATGTCGTCCATTGGTGCAAAAGGAACCAACGCTTATACATGGCTGGAACAAACGGTGTATGTAAATGATATTCCTTCCAACCAATTAGATAAATGGTGTACCATTGAAGCGGAACGCTACCGCAACCCGGTAATGCGTTTATTCCATACAGAGTTAGAAGCGGTGTATGAAGAAAAAAACCGCGGTTTGGACAACGACGGCGAAAAATCCTGGGAAGCGTTATTTTCCGGCTTGTTCCCAACCAATACCTACGGTTCTCAAACCACTATCGGAACGATCGAACATTTAAAAAATCCTTCCCTGACAGAGATCAAAAAATATTTTAATACCTATTATGTTCCCAACAATATGGCGATCTGTCTTTCCGGAGATTTTGATCCGGATGCTACTATCAAGATCATTGACGAAAAATTTAACGGTTGGAAAAACAAGCCGGTTCCGGTTTACCAGCCTTACCAGGAACCACCGATCACCAAACACATTACCAAAGAAGTAGTTGGCCCCGATGCAGAAAGCATGATGATCGGTTACCGTTTTGCAGGAGCCAATTCAAAAGATGCGGATATGATCATGCTCATCAGCAAGATCCTTTCCAACGGAAAAGCAGGTTTGATCGACTTAAACCTGAATCAACAACAAAAAGTACTGGAAGCAGGCGCTTTCGATATGGAATTTAAAGATTATTCAGCATTGGTTTTAAGCGGAAATCCAAAAGAAGGGCAAACGCTGGAGCAGGTGCAAAAATTAGTGCAGGATCAATTGGAAATGGTAAAAAAAGGAACGTTTCCTGATTGGTTATTAAGTGCCATCATTACCGAAATGAAATTGCAGCAAACAAAATCATTCGAGCAAAACAGCGCACGTGCGGATGCATTTGTTAGCGCGTTTATCACAGGCACGCCATGGGCTGACCAGGTTGCAACCATCAACCGTTTATCAAAAATTACCAAACAGGACATTGTAGCTTTTGCAAATGCCAATTTTGGCGATAATTATGTGGTGGTGAACAAACGTACCGGCGAAGATAAAAACGTACAAAAAGTGACCAAACCCGCCATCACTCCGGTGGAAGTGAACAGGGATGATCAAAGCCCGTTTGTAAAAAATATCATCAACACACCTGTTAAAGATATTGAGCCGGTGTTCATCGATTATTCAAAAGACATTCAGAAATTAACCGCAAAAAACAACATCCAGATTCTGTACAACAAAAATGTAGAGAACAAAACATTCTCCATGTATTATGTGCTGGATATGGGAACCAACAATGATAAAAAACTGGGTATTGCCGTGGATTATCTGAAATATTTAGGAACGAAAAAATTAACTGCTGCCGAAATTCAGCAGGAGTTTTACAAATTAGGATGTTCCTTTGATGTGTATTCCGGCGATGATGAGATTTGGGTAAGCTTAAGCGGATTGAGCGAGAACATTGAAAAAGCAACGCAATTGTTTGAAGACTTATTGGCAAATGCACAACCGAACGATGAAGCATTACAAAATTTAATTTCCGACAATCTGAAAAAACGCGATGATGCAAAATTAGATAAAAGCGAAATTTTATTCAGCGCACTTTCATCTTATGGTAAATACGGAAAAACATCGCCGTACACCAGCATCCTGACAAATGACGAATTAAAAAAATTAAAACCGGCAGAGCTGATCGCGATCACCAGTAAGATCACCTCCTACGATCACCACATTTTATATTATGGCAGCAACAGCAGCGAGGAAGTAGTGAACCTGATCAATAAAAATCACATGATCCCGGAAAAACTGACGCCAGTTCCTGCGCCTGTAAAATTTAAGGAAATGGATGCCAATTCCAATGTATATGTGGTGGATTACGATATGAAACAGGCAGAGATCATCTTCATGTCGAAAGATATGGTGTACAACAAAACTGATGTTCCAACCATCCGCATGTTCAATGAATATTTCGGCGGCGGTATGTCATCGGTAGTATTCCAGGAAATGCGCGAGTCCAAAGCATTGGCATACTCTGTATTCTCGCGTTACAACACACCTGCAAAAAAAGGTGATTACAATTATTGTTTCTCTTACATCGGTACGCAAGCCGATAAATTACCGGAAGCAATGGCTGGCATGATGGAGCTGATCAACAAAATGCCGGAGTCGGATAATAATTTTAAAGCTGCGCAGGAATCCATTCTGCAAAGCATCCGCACCGAGCGCATTACCAAAGAAAATATTTTATTCAGCTACGAAAGCGCTAAAAAATTAGGCCTGGATTACGATATCCGCAAGGATGTATACACTTCCGTTCCGAAATTCACCTACGCCGATGTGAAAAATTTTGAAGAACAACATTTGAAAAGCAAACAATACACCGTGCTTGTTCTTGGTAAAAAAGACGGCCTTGACATCAAAACATTAGAAAAATACGGCAAGATCAATTACCTGTCACTTACCGATATCTTCGGATATTAGTACAAAGTCTTTAGTAATTAGTCTTTAGATTTTTACAATAAAAAAACACCAGTCAAATAATTTGACTGGTGTTTTTTTATTTCTTTAATTATTGGAATTTATAATTTAGCATTTATAATTTAGCATTTCGTCACTTCACTTCCTCATAATCCACATATTCCCCGGCATCATCGTATTTACTTTTTGCTTTTGGCGGAACATAATCAACGGTGGTTTCACCGGCGCGGCGCTGGTTTTGCGATTTCGATGCATTAGAAGAGACTTTTGTTTTAATGTTATTCACACTGTTCATGATCCTCCAGATGATCCAAACTACCAGCAGGGTATAAAATACATCTCTCATTGTTACTTATTATTTGTACAAAATTACCTATTTATTTAGTAATAAAATTAATTTTGTATAGATTATTTATGACATAAAAGATGCTGGACATAGCATATTTTCAGTTAGAGTAAATTTTCAGGCATGTTCTGCTGCCAATTACCTTATCCACAACATTAATTTATGAAGCCGCATACCATCAGTCAGCTTGAAAAAGAATTGAAGACCCGCTCTCCGAAAGAGATCCTGGATGTGGCGATCCGCCTGGCAAAACATAAAAAAGAAAACAAGGAATTGCTTTCGTATTTACTTTTCGGCGGAAATGATGAACAGGAATATGTGGACGATGTGAAACGGAAAATCGATGAGCTGATGCTGGAGATCAACCGGAAAACAACCTACACAACAAAAAAAGGATTGCAGCGCATTGTGCGGAACATGAGCAAGTTCATTAAATATTCGCACAGCAAACAAACCGAGATCGAGATCAGGGTCTATTTTTGTAAAAAGATCAGGGCAGCCCGCATCTCACTGGAATCGAGCGCCGTGATCAAAAATTTATTTTACCGTGAAATAGAAAAGATCAAGCTCATTTATTCAAAATTACATGAAGATCTGCAGCTGGATTACAGAAGTGATTTGGAAGAGCTGAATTGTTTATAGATTTTGCGAGCGCTAGAAGCAATCTCATTTATAGCTTGTATTATGAAAAAGTTTTTGCCACAGATTCACGGATTAAAAAATTATAAAAAATTGCACGAATTTGTAAAAATCGCTTTGCGCTTTTATCTGTGAAATTAAATTTTACAAGTTAAAAATCTGTGAATCTGTGGCTTAATTCATTAATCCGCCTGCGTAACTTTCCCCACACCATCCGATTTTATATTTTTTGTGAGCGCGCCACCTTTGTATTTCACACTTCCGATCCCCGATGCATTGATATTTATTTCATTCGATGCAAATACTTCTGCTGCCCCCACTCCATCTGTTGTCAGCGAAAGATTTTCTGCCTTTAAATTAAATGCTTCGATCATACCCACACCCGAATGATGGATCGTTACATTTTTTACCGCGCCGGATAAATTAAGTGCACCAACGATCTCCGATTTTACAATCAGCTCATCTCCTATTATGTTCAGATTGGTCGTACCAACTCCCTCTGTAGTAAATGTCAGTTGTTTCAAACGCAACGGAGCCTGGCATTTCAACGTTCCCACTCCTGCTGTTTTTAAACCGGTAATGTCTGCAAGTGTAACATACACATCTATTTTCTGGAAATTGCGGATCGAATAATCTTCTTTCAATTTTACCCTCAGCGTATCATTTTTCACTTCCGTGATCACGATCGGCTGGATATTTTCATCCGTTTCCACTTTTACAGATTCCTTATCGCCCTGCTGCAGGATCACATTAAAAACACCTTCCACATCAATTGCGTGAAACGAACTAATAGTACGCACATCCGAAGTAACCTTCCCGTCCCCTTTTATTTTGTTAGCGCCATCGCCGGTGGAAATGGTCATATTATCGCAGCAGCAAAGTAAAAAGCCGGTAAGGATCGCAAGTGTTTGATAAACTGTTTTCATATCTGTTTGTATTAAATGAATGAACTTATTTTCTGCTGGGACGGATTAGTTGAAGGAAAGTTACAGCTGAAAATGATGATTTTATACTTTTGCCACAGATTCACAGATTAAAAAAACAAAAAAAGGAATTACCCGGATTACGCAAAATCGCAATAGCGATTTTTTCTGTGTAATAAATTTTAAGAAAAAAATCTGTGAATCTGTGGCAACATAAGCATTTCACACACAGTTTGGGCATAGCCCCTCTCTTGTGGAAAGGGGATGAAGATCTGAGGCTTACACACAGATTCGTAAATTCGTATTAATTGGTATTTAGTAGATCCACAGATTCGTTTTTCGCTCCTGTTCCTGCCCGAATCGTTCAGGCGGGCGTTATCCGTACCTTACCTGTTATACAACAAGCTAATATCCTTAATATTCTCCGCAGAAGTTACCGAACCAAGGTAAGTCGTAGAAGGATAATCAATTGCAGAAATGCTGTTTTGCTCGGCAATATAAATACGGTTTTCCACATCATCGTATCTCAATTGAATGGCCGTATACCCTGCCGCATATACCGTAAGACTGCTGCTCAGGTATTGGTATTTATAGATCGTTCCGTTCGAAAGTCCGATCAGGTAAGTATTCGGATCTATTTTTACCGCACTAAGGATACTTCCAACAGGTAAAGCATAATTATACGGATTCCATAAATTATTATTGACCCGGTCAAATAACTGGATCACGCCTTGTCCGGCAACATTTCCAAATACAAACACATTGTTTTCGTCCTGCTCGCAAAAAGTAACAATGTCCTGCGTGATCGGTGTTTGTTGCTCGGCCGTACCGGTAGTAAAAAAAGAAACCAGTAATTTTGAAGGCGATGTTTTACTTTGTTCCGAAGCAACCAAATGCCCGTCGTTCATCATCATTTTAGTAACGTAATAGCCAACATTGGCAGTTCCGCTGTAAACCACATCACCACTGTTATTGTATCCTTTAATAGTGCCGTCATAACGGCCAATGTAATTTTTTTTGTCCTCAGTGTAAAAAGAAGTAAAATAAGGATTTCCGGAGATCAGCGGTGCGATCGAAAACTTCGTCGTGTTGCTTTGTAATTCCCAGCTCGCGAAAGCACCCGTATAATTACCGCACATAAATACCTGCTGATAATAGCTGCTGGCAGATGATCCCACGTAATCGCCCGGAAATGTGTGATAAGGAGCCGCGGAAATAAAAGTGCTGTCGATCACCGACATATTGGTTGCAGATGTGCTGCTGCTGGTAGTCACAAAGATCTTTTTCAAGGCTTTCGGAACACCAATAATATGGATCGGACGGTACATCCGTACATCGTTCGTTCCGTCGGATGCCGAGATCATAATGTAATACAAACCGGTTTCCAGGTGGATATTGTCGAGTGTATATTGCGTATTCACCAACATGTGCGGGGAGCTAACCTGTAAATGCAACCCGATATACACCGGCGTATAATTATCGCTTACCAGCGAGATCACCACCGAAGTGATCTTCGTTTCATCCGTCACATCGGCCATTACCGGCACGTTTTCATACACGTTGTATGTATTATCCGCGACCGGCAGCTGGATCGTGATCACAGGATCCTGCGTATCTTCCTCTTTTTTACAGGAAAATACCAGGAACAACAAAAGAAAAATAAGTGCGTTACGTAATGTAATCCCTTGCATATTATAAAGTTAATAAAAATAATTCAATGTTACCTTTTATTGCTTTGGAACGGTTGGTTTTATTCGTAAATTTGTTTTTACTCCAATTATTCCCAATGTTAAGAACGTGTTTGTAAATGTTTATAAACAAGGTAGTTTTAAACATCAAAAATTAAGCACTTTTAAATTAGTACTTTTGAATTATGAACGATTTTAATACCAAGACAGATTTCCCACGTAAACGCCTGTCCAAAGGCAACGGCACTACCCAGCTGGTCGACATTGGAAAAATGCCACCGCAAGCGGTCGAACTGGAAGAAGCCGTACTCGGTGCATTAATGCTCGAAAAAGATGCACTGACCAACGTCATCGATATTTTAAAACCACAAAGTTTTTATAAAGAAGCACACGAACGGATCTTTTCTGCTATCGAGCGTTTATTTACCCGCTCCGAACCGGTTGATATTTTGACGGTTACACAGGAATTAAAAAAAACCGGCGAGCTGGAAATTGTCGGCGGCGCTTATTACATCACACAGCTGACCAACCGCGTTGCATCGGCTGCCAATGCGGAATTTCATGCGCGGATCATTTCCCAAAAATACATTCAGCGCGAGCTGATCCGTACATCTTCCGAAACCATCCGCGATGCGTATGAAGAAAGCTCGGATGTATTTGATTTGCTGGACAAAGCCGAAAAAGGCCTGTTCTCGATCGTAGAAGGGAACATCCGCAAAAATTACGATAAAATGCACACGCTGATCAAAAAAGCGATCGAGCAGATTGAAGTTGCGAAAAACCGTAAAGACGGACTTTCCGGTGTTCCTTCCGGATTAACGGCGCTGGATAGATTAACTTCCGGCTGGCAAAAATCGGATTTAGTGATCATCGCTGCAAGGCCTGCAATGGGTAAAACCGCGCTGGTGCTTTCCATGGCGCGTAATGCAGCAGTGGAGTTCGGCAAACCGGTGGCGATCTTCTCCCTGGAGATGTCGTCCTTACAGCTTGTTACCCGTTTGATCTCCAGCGAATCGGAATTACCCGGCGAAAAATTAAAAAAAGGAACGCTGGAAGATTATGAGTTCCAGCAACTGAACGATAAAATTAAAAACCTGGCCGAAGCGCCATTGTTTATTGACGATACGCCTGGCCTGTCCGTATTTGAATTACGTGCAAAAGCGCGGCGTTTAAAAGAGCAGCATGGCATTGAACTTATTATTGTCGATTATTTGCAGCTGATGACTGCCGGTGGCGAAGGAAAAGGAAACCGTGAACAGGAAATTTCCACTATTTCGCGTTCCTTAAAAGGATTGGCAAAAGAATTAAATGTGCCGGTAATTGCACTTTCGCAGTTGAGCCGTGCCGTGGAAACCCGCGGTGGCGATAAAAAGCCGCAACTTTCCGATTTACGTGAGTCCGGTGCCATCGAGCAGGATGCCGATATGGTAATGTTTATTCACCGTCCGGAATATTACGGTTTGACCGAAGATGAAAACGGGATGCCAACCGCAGGTGTGGCCGAGCTGATCGTTGCAAAACATCGTAATGGTCCTGTGGATTCTGTGAAAACAAGGTACATCGGACAATACACTAAATTTGCGGATCTGGATACACTGGACACGAACCTTGATTATGGTTCGGGAAGTAAAGGTATGTCTCCGAATACCGATTTTGAAAACCCGGTGAATTCTGTCATCCGCGGTTCCAAAATGAATGATATTGAAGAAGATCACCCATTCTAATTCAGCCTTATGAAAAAGAGCATTATTCTTTCTGTTTTTATTCTTTGCAGCTTGTTCTCACAAGCTTCCTATGTTCTTATCCCCATGGATTTAGAGCAAAAGGACCATTTAAAAGCGTATGGAATTGCTTATTGGGTGCTCAAACAAGATGCAGAAGTGCACTGGTTACTGAATTACAGGGGCGGCAGTTTTATGATCCAGGATGCTAAAGCGCTGGAAAGCGAGTGCACCATCCGCGGTGTTACATTTGAAGTAATTGCCGATTCTAAATCCAGCGCTATCCTTGCGGAGATTGCCAATCCGGAAGTGAACATGGAAGATGTGAAGCTGGAAAAAGCGCCGAAAATTGCCGTGTATTCTCCCAAAACAAAACAACCATGGGACGATGCGGTTACGCTGGTACTCAAGTATGCGGAGATTCCGTATGATGTGGTATACGACGAAGAAATTATCCAGGGAAAATTACCATTGTATGACTGGCTGCATTTGCACCACGAAGATTTTACAGGCCAATATGGAAAATTCTGGGTAAACTACCGTACTGCCGCCTGGTACCAGGAAGCGCAGCAGGAGCAGGAAAAAAGCGCGCATGCATTGGGTTTCAATAAAGTTTCGGAAATGAAATTAGCAGTAGCAAAAGATATCCGCGATTTTGTTGCCGGAGGAGGATTTTTATTTGCCATGTGCTCCGCTCCCGATTCGTATGATATTGCGCTTGCAGCCGACGGTTTGGACATCTGCGAAAGCATGTTTGATGGCGATGGTACCACACCAAATTACAATGCAAAGCTGGATTATTCCAAAACATTTGCATTTACAAATTTTACACTCAGCACCAATCCTACGGAATACGCAAAATCAAACATTGATACGTACATCACACGTGAACGCAAATACGGCGTTACAAAAGCGAATGATCTTTTTACATTGTTCGATTTTTCTGCAAAATGGGATGTTGTACCCACCATGCTTTGCCAGAACCACGAACAGGTGATCAAGGGTTTTTGGGGACAAACGGTTGGATTTGATAAAGCATTTATCAAACCCGGTGTATTGATCCTGGGAGAAAATAAAGCAGCCAATGAAGCACGCTACATTCACGGGGATTATGGTAAAGGAACATTTACGTTTTACAGCGGGCATGATCCGGAAGATTATCAGCACCGTGTGGAGGATCCACCAACAGATTTAAGTTTACATCCTAATTCACCGGGCTATCGCCTGATCCTGAACAATGTACTTTTTCCTGCAGCAAAAAAGAAAAAGCAAAAAACGTAATTATTTTAAACAGATCTTAAAATCGCTTCCAGCTCTTTGTAATTAACCGGTTTTACTAAAAATCCTTTTGTGTTTGTTTCCTTGGATCTTTCCAGCATGGCCATTTCGGAATTACCGCTTAAATAAATAACCGGTACGCCTGAAAATTCCTTGATCAGCAGCATTGTCTGCACGCCATCCAGCGGCCCGTCAATGCGCACATCCATGACAATGATATCCGGAGAAAATTCTTTCACTGCTGCAATTGCTCCTTCACCTGTAGTTACAGCTGCAACCACATCAAATCCCATTTTTTGAAGAAACTTTGTTTGCACAAGTGCTAAGATGTAATCATCCTCCACCACTAAAATTTTTTTCATATCATTTCCAGATCAAATATTAATCTAAATGTAGTGCCTCCGTCATTAAGCACTTCCAGCTTGCCTTTCAGCTGTTTTACAAATGCATTGATCAGCGTCATGCCAATGGATTGCGATGATGTCTGCCCCGATCCTATTCCATTTCCGTTATCACCGATCTCCAACAGGCAATTCGTTCCTTCCTGCTTAACTACGATTTTTATCTCGCCATCAGATCTACCTTTAAACGCATGTTTAAACGCATTTGTCAACACTTCATTTACCAGCAAACCACACGGAATTGCTTTATTTAAATCCAGGTACACATTATCCAGATCATAAACCATATTTACGGAAAGAGATTCGGAAACATATGTTTGTTTTATTTCCTCCACCAGCGTGCGGATGTATCTGCCAAATTCGATCTGCGAAACATTATCAAATTTATACAATGCCTCGTGGATCAGGCTCATCGATTTGATCCGGTTACGACTGTCATTTAATATCGTCGCCACTTTTTCTTCATCGCTCATTAACACTTGTAAATCAAGCATTCCCGACACTACAGCCAGGTTGTTTTTCACACGGTGGTGTGTTTCCGACAATAAAATTTCTTTTTCTTTCAGCAATGTCTGCAATTTCGTTTCAGTACTTTTTCGTTCAATGATCTCATTTTCCAGCAACTCCTGTTTCGTTTCCAGCTCTTCGTTGGATCTTAACAGGATCTTGTTAATGTGTTTATTAAAGTTGGAAAAATTGGCAACCAGCAACAAACAAAACGACAAAGCAAGAAATACATTTATATCATACAATACAGATGCTATTTTGAAATGCGTTTCATGTGAGGAGATCAGGTCATAATGATTTACCAAAACGAGAACCACAATGGAAAGCAGGTATAAAAATATTCCCACCAGGATTTTATAAACCTCAGAAAAATTAAACAGGGAAAATACGATCCAGGGACTTGTGAAATAGTACAAATGAAAACCCGAAGCAAAACCGTAAAAAAGACTCAGATAAAAAACAGAATAATTTGTTGCAATTAAAATCAAGAACTTAGCAACGTTATAATTCCCATTTTTATTGGAATACAAGCTAACCATATACAGCAGCAATCCAACAAAAAATACAAGCGCCGGTTTATAAAATCCCTGGCTGAGCGAAAATAAAATGTACGGGATGCTGTAAGAAATGCAAAGGAGATTAAACTGATTGATGATTTTTAACCGGGTAGCAACTTCTATCGATTGATCTTTGTTTATTCCTAAATTAATTAACTTAAAAAGCGTTGCACCAGGTTTCATCCTTTTTATTTTATTACCAAACATACAAAATAGGATCAATTAAAAAAGAACAAATACCGCTTTATACTTACACATGATGTTTAGTCGTAAAATTTCCAGGAAAGCCCCAGTTTAAAAGTCCGGCCCGGATAAGGGTAACCGGGAGTTAAAATATAACTTCCACTGTTCAGCCCGCTATTCAAATGATCTATTTTAAAGAAGATCCTGACCGTTTTTATTTTTGCATTGATAAAAAAGTCAATGAAAGGATAATCACCGTATTTTCTTTGACTCTGTAAATAAAATTCTCCCGTTACCGGCATATACGCATCCGCATAATAAGCCGTTGAGTAATATACGCTGGCTCCAACCTGCAGGCGTAGGGCTTTATGGATCAGATCATTTTCGTAATATAACGAATGCTCCAACACCAGTTCAGGTAACCTGATAACAGATAATTCGGGCGTCTTTTGATACGTAATTCTATTATTCAAATGCCAGTTCCATAAAATAAAATCCTTTTTAAGGATTACAGAAAATACCGGCAATGTTCCGGTATACTGCCGTGGAACAGCATAATTATCAAAATACAATACGTTTGTATAGGAATTAACGGCGCCAATTACATCAAGATGGTATTTGCTGATTTTAAATGAAATCTCAGCGCCTGATTGTTGCATTTTTTCAAAATTATTATTCCAGATAAAATTATTGGAACGGTATTGCGAATAAATGAAATCAGCAGTCTGTGAGCGACTTTCACCTTTAACTGTAACATCCAGAAGACTATCCGCTAGTTTTTTCCGAAAAACAAACACACCCTGGTAATCATTTTTATTATAACCGCTGGCTACATAATTTCCTGATAAATTCCACCAAAAAGCATGTTTGGAATAAGTATTATAGAATTGCACGCCCGCAATAATATTATTAAAAACAGTATCAATATCTTTCTGCCGTATAAATACCAGCTGATGTTTAACGCTGAATCCAACACCTAATAAATCTACTAATCCCCGGTGTTTATTATTGTCCAAACGTTTCCATTCAAGTTCATTTTCAATCTTCCGGAAGTAAGTAGAATCAGCTGTTTGAGTAGAATCATAATATAAATTTGAATAATACCCGGATAACATATCCGATTGAGAATCTTCAAACCTCAGGTAATTATCGTCGTATGTAGACGATAAAATGAAGCGGCTTTCCGGTATGATTACTTTAGTGTCAGATGTATCCGTTGATTTTTTTCCAAGATTAATAATTTGCTTCAGGTATACGTTTCTATTTACCTGGCTGCGGGTTGCATAGCTTAAATTCATTCTCAGTAATTGCTGATCAATGCTTTTACCACTGTCAAAAGTTGAATCTTCTTTTATTCCACCATTTTCCTGGTTCTTTTCTCCATTATAAATGACACTTCCTAATAACCAATAACGATTATTTTTGCTTTTATAATTTGTCGATAACGCAATGTAATTTTCGAAAGTAGTTTGCCGTTCATATACACCCGTAGAGCGTAGTCGAAAAAAGTCAGCAGTAATATTCCAATTCTTTTTTACATTATAGGAAAAAGTCATTTTAAAGTTCTGTTCCCCCTTTGTGCCCATTACGTAAAGTAAATCGGTATACGGCGTACGTGTGTTGTAGAATTTTAATTGATGTGGATTATAAAAGTAAGCGGAGTAATTATTCTTGCAATAATTAAAGCCTAAGTCAGGCTGGAAGGGGTTGTACGAAATATCATGAATAGCTAAGCCATTATTTCCTAATATATTCCTGGAAACATATTTTTGAAAATCATACAATGAATTATCAATAAGATTAACAGAGTCTTGATATTCAAATTGCTTTGTATAAAAGAACTTGGTGGTATTTTTAGGTTTATTAAGACTGGTTGTATCGTTATTAACCGAATAGACTTTTAGTGAAAAAGTTAGCAGGAAGGCAAGGAAAATAACTTTTATCAGGATCCTCATTCAATTAATTCTACTTTAGTACAAAATTAATATAAATAAAACAAAAAAAGCCTCAATTCTATTGAATTGAGGCTAATTAAAAAATGGCAACGACATACTCTCCCACATGTTACTGTAGTACCATCTGCGCTGGTAAGCTTAACTTCTCTGTTCGGAATGGGAAGAGGTGGGCCTTACCGCTATAGTCA
>JAOQAG010000023.1 GCA_025963715.1 Bacteroidota bacterium | reverse complement strand
TTGACAGATCTCGGGTCAAGCCCGGGATGACAGCTTAAGAAAGTATTTCTGTTTCCATAAACAATAATGTTCTGCAACATAACCATACAAAATAAAAGCATTTGGTATAAACTTCCCGATAGTCATTTAAAATTAATTTCTCACTATTTTATTTCGTTCCTGCTTCCCGGTCTGCAACAGCGCCAAGCGTTGTGAATTCTGCATTTAATACCTGGTTTTGCAGGCTCGAAAGCGTGGCAAGGGCACTGGCCAATGTGTTTTCATAAAACATGTTTTCCTGCCAGGTTCCAAACCCTTCGTAACCTTCGGGCATATTCCTTGCTTCCGTTGAGATTCCAAGATCTCCCAAATCGGCGATCATTTTTTCTTTATCTGCAAACGAGAGTGTGCTTATTTTCTCCAGGATCTCTTTTTTGTAATTCACGAGTTGATCATGCAGCTCTATTCCTTCGTGGCTTTCAGCGTTTCCAAGTATGTGTGATGGAATGTCATAATTGTCGAGGGAATTAATTTGCCAGTGATCCTTTGGTGCTTCGGGATTATGTTCTACGGTAGAAATTAAACCGGTTTTAATGTTCTCGATGGTGGTTACAACTTCGCTGGTGGATGCGTGCAGCTCGTCGGCAAATCTTATGATCGCCGGATCAGAAGTCCTGATAACCATTGCATGCATGCGGTCATTTGCAATTTCCATGCTTTTATTTGCTTTTAATGTTTCATCTTCCACTTTTAAATAACCTGTGATTAAATTGAGGGAAGGTTTTAGTCCCCAAAAAATCAGGAATACGCAAATCAGGATGGTACCTGCCACCAGTTTCCAGAATTCGGAAAATTTACGGTCGTATTCTTTGAATTGCTGGACCACATAAAGAATAAGCGTAGGAGCCACAAATAAAATGGTCCCTAAAACCAGCATCGGTCCGGCACCCGGCCAGTGCATCATTTTGAACATGATGCCCATGAAGATCATCCAGGTGGTTAAAAGCCCGAAAATATTAGTAATAGTATTGAGCGCTGTTTTTTGAGAAATCATCCGCTGGATAAAAAATAAGGGAAGAAAAACGATGCAGAAAAAGAAATCCCCAAGCACGAATAATGGACCGGCACCCGGCCAATGCATCATCTTGAATAATGTGGCAAAACAAATCAGGAATAAAACAAAATAACCGATAATGATGAGGGCTTTTTTCATAGTAGTGGGTTTTAGATATGTAAATATATTTAATTTTTGCAATAAACCAGTTAAAGTTGTACACGTTATTGGGATACACCAAGTGAAGAAATAATCTCACACCAGCATATACCATCTAAATAAATGAAGCCACAGATTCACGGATTTTTAAATAGAAATTTTATTTCACAGATAAAATCGCAAAGCGATTTTTACAAATTCGTGTAATTTTTTATGATTTTTTGATCCGTGAATCTGTGGCAAAAAAATTAATCTTTATAGTATAAACTTCCTTATAGCCATTTAAGTTTTATATTAACTTTGCACTACGTTACAGGCATTAAGCAGAATACACACAGCAAACCAGCAAACCATTGAACTAATTAACCAATGAACTAACATGGATCTATACTTACATTTTATACTTGTGAACTCCGAATTCAGCCAGGGATTGGCGGATGATCTTTACGAGGGAGAGGAATCGGAAGACAATATCAAATACCTCTGGGAAGACGAATTTAAAGTGTCGCAGCCGGTAAAAGAATTTAAAATTAAAAATAACAGCACGTATACACTTGCCGGTTATTTTCCGGATGAAACTGCTTTCAGTTTTGAGATCGATGAAATGTCGGTATGCGATTGCCTTACCGAAAGCGGCGAACGAATGCTGTTTGCCGTATCGAAAAAACTGGTAAAAAAAACGGAAAAAACCATGAGCGAAAACAAAGAGGAGACGCACATGTATTTTTATCTGAAAGATAGTTTGCCGATGGAAAACCCGATGAATGGCGTGTACATTTTAAAAACAGATTTTCCGAAAGAATTGAGAAAGGCTAAAAAAGAAGATTAGAAATTTTAAATGAGTTTCCGGAATTTTGTATCATAAAAGCCCTCGCAATGACGCGTTAATTAAAATGATTTTCGATAAAATAAGCTTGATATAAACTTTCCGACAGTCATTAAATTTTATTTTTCTAAGACATTAAAATAAAAACCGAGATGAATAAACTTGAATTCCTCAAAACCGATTTTCCTGCATTGCTGCAAAATTTAAAACCAGATGCAAAAGGCGCATGGGGCGTTATGAACGGACAACAAATGGTGGAGCACATGGCGGAATCAATCAGCTATGCAACCGGAAAAAATAACCAGGCACTGCACACACCACCGGAATATGTTGCAAAGGCAAAAGAATTTGCGATGAGCGATAAAGAATTCAAACCCAATACAAAAAATGCGCTGATGCCGGAAATTGCTGCTCCGGTTACGAAAGCAAACATGGAGGAAGCGATCGCAGAAGTGAGAAAAGAGATCGCGGATTTTGTAACGTATTTTGAAAACAACAAAGGCGCTACACTGATGAATTCATTTTTCGGTGAGCTTAATTTTGAAGAATGGACGCATTTATTGCACAAACATTCGGTGCATCATTTGAAACAATTTGGGTTGATGTAAATGTAATTTCGCCACAGATTCACAGATTAAAAAATTAAAAAAGAATTACACAGATCATTTAAATCCTTTGCAGGCGCGTTGTCCCACTCGTGCCTCTCTATTCAATGGCATCTTGCCATTTTTTCACCACAAAAGGAACAAAAGAAAACATAAGGCCGGGCCTGTTAAATACATAATAAACATTAGCATGTTACATCATCCCTTATGTTTTCTTTTGTTCCTTTTGTGGTGAATTTTATTGTTCCGTATCAATCGCAAGCGATAAAATCGGTGTTGTGACTTCTAAAATATATACCCCAAAATAATTTTCGCTGCAAACGGTGTTCCCGGCGTAAAATTCAATTCATCCACGGATTTACTCTCAAACGGTAAACGGCTTTCTGTATCAAACTGCGCTTCATTCCATTCTGTATTCAATAAATTTTCGATCACCAAACCAATTTTTATTTTCCTGATTTTATAATTCGCAGTCAGATCCACTACATTATATCCGCGTGCGGTAACGCTGTTGCTTTCGTTGGCCGGACGCGCAGCCATGTAGCGGTAGCGGATGCCCGCTTCAAATCCGTTTTTTAATTTTATTGTTAAGCCGCCTGCGGATGTTGCGATAGGCGCCAGCGGCAAATAATAATCTGTTTTTAATTGCACCCCGAACAAGGTATCAATGAACCTGTTTTTTGCAAGGTTCACATCCACATCGGCATACAGCCAGCTGGTAAGCTGCAGGCGTGCGCTCAGGTCGATTCCCATGCGGCGGCTCGGGCCGTGATTTTCGGTTGTACCATCATCACCCACATACACCAGTTCGTTTTCGAGGTCCATCCACCATGCAGCAGCAGAAACCACAAATTTGTTTCCTAAATGTGCCAGCGCACCCACTTCTGCACCCACAGCACGTGGCAATGTATGTACGTTCGGCTGTTGCACCACCGAGCGTGCATCATTGGAATGATAACCGCTTCCGGCATTAAAAAATAATTGTAAGTGATCGGTTGCCGTATAGATCAGGTTTAATTTGGGGCTTAATAACGTTTGATAATTGTATCCCGAATAATTGGTGTGCGTGGAATCGGTTTTCAACAGATCATCTACATCAAAAATAAAATAATCGTAGCGTAAACCTAATTCCGCGCGGAAATGCTCGCTGAAACGAAATACCTCGTTGGCATACACACCGGTGGAACGTTCGTGAATAATAGCGTTTGCACGGATCTCCAAACGGGTACGTTTTTCGGCATGCCATAATTGGTTCTCAATATCATCGGCACGAAAAGAAGTTCCAAGTGTGAATTTATTATTCATGTTCCCCAATTTATGCGGAACGGTGTAATGTGCATTCAGGCCGCGAATGCTGCGGTTATCATCCTGCTCGATCTCATCGCCGTGTATGGGATCTTCGAGGTAAAATGTAAAATCGGAAAATAATTTAAAGCGATAAGTGGCTGCATATACTTGTGTTTCAAACTCCGATCCTTTCGGTAATTTGGTGTTGTAGGTCAGATTAAAATTATTGCGTTGTGTGGTTCCGCCTTCGGAATTATCAATGCTTCCAAACCGGCTGATGTAACCGGAATTTACGGCACGCTCCGGTACTTGCCCGGATGCATTCCATGACGAGCCAAATCCGCCTGCGGAAAATTTAATGGTGCTGTGATCATTTAAATTAAATACGGTTTTGGAAAATACGCTGATGCGGTTAAAGTCCTGGCTATTCTGGAAATAGCCGCGGTTGTTTAAAACATCCACCGCTACATACGAAGTTATCCTGGATCCAAGATCAGGCAACTGTAATAATCCCAAACCGCGTTTTGCTGTAATGTTGGACACATTGGGTACATAGCCGGTTTCTAATTGCACTAAATTATGATCGAGTGTATCCACTGTATTGAATTGCACGGCAGCACCGGTTGCAAAATTGCCGTATTGCGGTGCATACGGACCTTTAAAAACGTCCATTCCCTGTACCACTTCCGGGATCAGGAAATGCAGGTCTTCGTAACCTTGTCCGTGTCCGTGACTCGGCATATTTACCGGCATTCCATCCACAAATGTTGCTACGTCGGTTCCATGATCGCAATCAAAGCCGCGGATAAAGATCTGTTCTGCTTTTCCGCCGCCTGCATGTTGTGCAATAAATAATCCGGGAACCAAACGCAGCATGTCCTGCGCGGAGTTTTTCGGGCGGTTCTCAAAATCCACCTGGCTTAAAAATTTGGAAGAAGCAGCTGATGTCGGGCGATCCGATTGTACATCCACCACTTTTAATGATTTTGCATTGAACACCAGCAGGATGTTTACTTCCTGTGTTTGATTCTCTGCAAGTGTGATGCTTATCGTTTGTTTTTCGTATCCGAATTTATTAAAATCGAGTTCGTAAATACCTGCGGGCATTGCTTCAAAATTAAAATTTCCGGCGGCATCGGTGTGGAAGTGCGTGTTTGTTTTTTCGATGCTTACTACTACATCTTCCACCGGCTGACTGGTTTCTTTATCTTTCACTGTTCCTTTAATGGCAGCAGTTTGCGCCATCAGGCCAAGCCCGCTAAGTAATGATAAAAAAAGGAAAATGTATTTTTTGTTAAGTAGCGTTATCTTCATATTATGCAATAGGAATTAAGGAGAAGGATTTTTCCCGGTGAATGCCAATGATAATTGTGCAGGAAGAAAAGTTTAAATCCTGTTCGCTTTTTCCTGTGTATGATCCGGCAAATGAGACTACAAAAACTCAATGCTTCCAATCCCTTGAAATTTTACGAATGTGAATAGCAGGAATCAGTTCAAACAGCGCTTAAACTTTTCTTTAAATAAGATAATTAAAGGAGATGGTTATGTTGTAGAACAATGTTGCTATGGAAACAGAAATATTTTACTGAGCTGTCATCCCGGGCCTGACCCGGGATCTGCCAATTAAATACTGCTACCATTCATGAGATCCCGGGTCAAGCCCGGGATGACAATATTGTATGTGAATATTGTAAAGAAAAAACATTCTTAACAACAGTACCAATAGGATTTATACCTCGGGCGGAGGCGTGGGATCTTTTATAAAAACTGCAACAGGATGTTGTGCTTTGTATAAAATGTTGGTGGATTGTACGGTAGAATAAGTATTGAATTCAAATACACCGCTGCTGGTAATGTGATTGGCAAGCGTTTCATACACGCCGGACGGCAAGCCTTTTGTATCGCCTTTTTGCTGGTTGGCATCATTGGCTAATTCCGTATGCACGTGGTATTTTCCATTCTCGAAATGCACCGTTGCCAAATGCTGCATTTTATAAAAAGTATGTGCAATCACGTCATCCACAATCGGCATGACCGGTTTCAACAGGGCAAAAGAATAGATACACAGGAATGTGTATACTATTACTTTTTTTATGTACCTGTTGATAATCATACGGTTTATTTATGTGGATCTGCGATTTATTTACGCTGTATTTACGGTGTGTTTTTGTTTTTGGATTTATTTTTAAATGATTATTGGAAAATTAATATCGAATAGTTCTACGTTAGAAAATGTGGGTTTATTTTGATCTCAAAGTATGGAAAATGAATTTGAGTCTTATCATATCCTTTTTTCTTTTTGTCTTGAAACAAAAAGAAACAATCCCGCACCTGCGGGACAAGAACAATCCGCCGCGGCGCACCACGCACCATCCGAAGCCTCCCCGCTACTTATTCCGGCCACCGCGCCCTTCTGAACTTCTTTTTCATACTCCCTTCGGATCGGGATGAATTAAAATCGTACTTCGCTTCTCAAACATTCTGCTGCCACTATGTAAAAGAAACAGGATACTCATTCTGCAGACTCTTTCGGCCTGTTCAGTAATAGCGGAAATGAGCGGCAGAAAAATTAAAGCTACGAAGTGACAATCCGCATCCGCGAAATTAACCGCGGTTTTCCTGCAGCGTCAGCGGAAGGAAAAATTACATTACAGGCCAGAAAAGGTTTTTGTTACTTTTTGCCTTCAAAAAGTAAACATATAGATGAACTGTACTTTTGAAATAAAAATCTCTTTACGGAAAAAAAGTCCGCTGAATTGTCCAGTACAAAGCAACGGCCGCAATCACCGCCGATATTGGGATCACAATGCGTTTGCGGTACCAGGGTTTGTTATGGAACCATTTCCCGATCAGGAACCAGGCTAACAAAATGATGGTAAGCTGCCCCAGTTCCACACCTAAATTAAACGTAAGCAATGATGTTAAAAATTCGTTTTTCGGTAAGCCGAGATCGGTAAGCGCGCTTGCAAATCCCATTCCGTGGATCAAACCAAAACCGAACACCACCAATACGCGTGATGGCCTTAATTTATCGGAAATAATATTTTCGATGGCTACAAACATAATGGATAATGCAATTACCGGCTCCACAATGTACGTTGGCGGCGAAATTAATCCGTACAGCGCCAAACCCAGTGTGATGGAATGCGCCACCGTAAATGCAGTTGCCTGCCAGATCACCACTTTTAATTTTGGGTTCAGGAAAAACAAACTGAGTACAAATAAAATATGGTCAATACCCAGCGGAATGATGTGCGTATAACCGAATTTTAAATAAATAAGCGCCACATCCGTACGTGAAAATTTACTCATATCGGCAGCAATCGCGTGTGCCGACAGCATCTGCGGAAGCAATAATAAAACGAAGCAGGTAACAAAATATGCAATGCGTTTATTGGTGGAGAGCGTCATATTAAAGTGCAATTAAGTATTTCGATGCTTCATTTTTCAGGTCAACATCCGTGATGAAGGGATTGGTGGTAAATGCTTTTTGGATCATTGCTTTTCCCGCTGCTGTTTCGCCTGCTTTTATTTTTATTAATCCGGCATGGCAAAGGAATACCGGATTTTGGCAATGCGTGCGCAATGCAGTGTTCATCATTTTATTGGCTTCGGCAAAATTGCCTTTTTTATAATCTACCCAGGCAACAGTTTCGCATACATCAATGTTATCAGGCCTTCTGTCGTATTCCAGCATGGCGTGTTTATATGCATTATCGGTATCGCCGGTTTTTAAATACGCATAAGCTAATTCTTTATCGGCGTAATGGCCGTGTGAGCTGCTGCTTTCATCCGCATTGGAAAGCGGGCTCAGCATGTCAATCACTTCCTGTGCCGATTGGTTGGCTTTATCCGGTTGATTGGTCAAACGGTACAGGTCGGTTAACTCATCCGTAAAGGAATATTCCTTGATGATGCCTTTTGCTTTTTCATAATCCGCGATCGCTTCTTTGTAATTGCCTTTTGCTTTTTCCAATCGCCCGAGCCCGGCTATCGCAAAAGCATAATCAGGACGTTCCTGTAAGGCAATTCTATATTGTTGCTCGGCACTATCAAGGTGGCCGGTGTTTTCATATAAATGGGCTAAGATCGTGCGCGACCATTCCGTTTGTTCCAATCCCGGATAGCCTGCAGATACTGCCAGTTTTGCTGCGGAAATCGCTCCCGGCAGATCGCCGTGAATTTCGCGCAGGTAAGAGATGCGTGCATAGGAGCGGTTGTCGGGGCGAATGGAAACCATCTTGTCCGACATTTTTACTGCTTCCTGATAATTTCCCAATTCTACATACGAGTCGCACATCAGTCCGTAAATAAATGCACTGTTCGGATTCAATGGTAATGCCTGTTGTGCAACCGCCAGTCCATCTGCAAAATGATGCTGTGATAACAGCACCGTTGCTTTGCAGCACAGGGCATCAAAATTCTTGGGTTCATTCTGGATCACATCATCCAGCAGGTCCAGCGCCGCTTTATCATAATATCCGTGATCGCCCGTTACGCGTGCTTCCTGGATATAGGCCTGCGCCAGGTTTAATTTTGCTTTGTAATTTTGTGGATTTGCAGCTATGGCAGCCAGCAATCCTTCAATCGCTTTTTTTGTATCCAGCCATTCTGCGTTTAACGCGATGGAGCCGGTACGCTCTTTTAAACCTGCAACCGTTTTCTTAGGCTTTTTTGCAAAAAGTAAAATCAATCCGAAAATAATAATTGTTGCAACAACTAAAATGGTGTATAAATTTTTACGCATGGTTTCTTTAATTTAAATGAAGTATCCGGAATTTTGTATTGTAAAAAAATAGTTTAAGAACGTCATTGCGAGTCCGCCTGGGTGGACGAAGCAATCTCACACCAATACGTGTTATCTAAACAAAATAAAGCCACAGATTCACAGATTTTTAAATAAAAATTTAATTTTCACAGACAAAATCGCAAAGCGATTTTTACAATCCGTGCAATCTTTTTGTAATTTTTAATCTGTGCATCTGTGGCAAAAAACTAATCTAACACAGGCTATAAATGAGATTACTCAGATCGAAAAAGTTGGTATAAACTTTCCTGCTTCATTTTATTTAAAAGTACACAAAAACAGTTTAAAAAAAGCCGGACAAAGCTGCCCGGCTTTTTTTGATAACCAATTTATTATCAATTAAAATTACCTGGAAACAGATACTTTAATTGTTTGAATGATCCGTTGTCCGGTTGATAAAGAAGCGATGTATGTACCATTGCTTACATTCTCAGCATTCCATACCACTTCGTATGTACCAGCCTGTTTCATTTGGCTGCTTACAATCGTTGCCACTTTTTTACCGGTAAGGTCAAAGATCGAAATGTTCACTACTGCGTTTTCCGTTAATCTGTATTTGAAAGTAGTATTGTCTTTCACAGGATTAGGATAGTTCATCATGTTCATTTCAGGTGCAGCTACACCAATTCCGTAACCGTTGATCCCGGTAGGTAATGGAGTAGGGCCGCCGCATTTTCCGTAACCGCTCCATGGTGCCTGCACGTACGGGAAGCCGGATTGGAAAGTAGTGTCGTTTGCTTCCACACCGGTAGTGTAACCCAATACGCCTAATAAATCAGGTGTAACAGGGCTTCCTGTTGTGTAATCATCATACCACAAACCAACAGCAGCTAAAACCACACCGCTCACTGCCTGTAATTCAATACGTGTAACGTCATCCTCTAAACGGCGCCCGTTCGGGAAACCATCCATGTTAGGAATAAACTGCAACGAAGCATTTGAGTTGTAAGCAGGATCTGTTAATCCTAATACACAAGCCTGAACCAAGCCAAGTGAGCTGAATTTTGGATCGTTACGCGGCGTAACCGGCACTGCCATGTTCAAACGCAGCATATCGCCAAACGTTGGTAAGAAGTTATTGATAAATGGTTTACCATTCGCCAATGGGTTTCCGGCTTTGCCGGTAGCCAATTGGTAAGGCGCTAAGTTTGGAACACCTGTATAAAAGATCGGTAACAAATCCACCGAACGTGGCTGCCCCTGGCGAAGCAGGTAGTTACCAAATAAGTTGGTATCCAACGCTGTACCTGCACCACCGTTAGTAGCGCGGATCGGCCATAAACCATCGTGTGTATTTCCAAAATCGAATGATTGTAAAGAGTTGCGTTGAATTCTCAAAGCCGACATTGCAGGAACTGCACCGCCGAACAAAGAGTTATCCATGTACAATCCTAATTCAGGATTACAGAAATACGCTTCCATGGAAGGATCTTCGTTGTAAGGAGTCAACGAGTTCCATTTGTCTTTTGAACCGATAGGGATCACCGCTTCGTTTGTTAACGGCATACCGATACGTGAAACCTGTACCCATGATCCTGAATAAGCTTCAGTACCATCGCCATTCAGCGTTCTGATCTGTTGTCTGCTTGCAGAAGCCCACACACCGATCACGTAGTTACCATCAAGAATACTGGTAGCCATTGAAACAGGGTTTCCGTTTTTCTGCAAAGTAGCAATTGGGATTTTCAGTGCGATCGTATGTACATTTTTACATGCAACACCATCCACCGGTGCATTCACACCTGTTCCGCCTGCGCGTGTTTGTCCAAGGTCGAAGATCCCGCCTAAGTCAACAAAAAAAGGGTCGTCAGCCGGTCCGCAATAAACAACTTCTCCGCCGCCACCTGTTGCAGGTGTAATGGCTGCTGTCATTAATGCAGCATAATTGGATGCACCTAAACCTACGGTAGGATCGCTGATAGAGCGTGGCCCGATATTCGGAGGAGGAACAATACCATTGCTTACGATGGTTGAGAACGTTCCGCCGTTCACGCTTTTTTCAGCAATGTAGGTCGTTTTCAGATTTTGTTGTCCTAAACGGATGTTGAAAAACGTTGTTGGATCCTGGTTTGTTTTTGTAAATGTAAAACGGTAAGTGATGTCATCGCCTGAAACACCATTGTTTTCAATGTGAATTTCGTAACGGATGTTTTCACCGAAGGATGCATAGTTTGGTCCGCCCTGCGGTGTTTGCAAAGGAACGTAGTTGGCAAGGATGGTAACCGTGTTGGTATCATCAGGACTTCTGAATGCATATAAGTCCGTATTATCCGCCAGTGGATCATTTGCGATCAATGGCGCTTCCCTGTGGCTGGATGCCTCCACAGTGGATTTTTGAGAATCCCAGATCCCAAATCCTGCGGCTACAGCCACAATACCTGCGATGGAAAGGATTTTTCCGGTTGATATCTTTTTCATGATTTTTTCTGTTTAATAGTTTCTACTCAACTTATTGTTTCTGGTGATTTGCATACCCTTCCCAAGGTGTTTGTACATAAGGGAAAGCAGCTTTGAACGTAGTATCGTTATGTTCCACACCGGTAGTATAACCCAATACGCCTAACAAATCAGGTGTTACGGGGTTCCCCGTTGTGTAATCATCATACCACAATCCGATAGCCGCTAATGCAGCACCGCTCACCGCTTGCAATTCAATGCGCGTTACATCATCCTCTAAACGGCGTCCGTTCGGGAAACCATCCATGTTAGGGATAAATTGCAATGATGCATTTGAGTTGTAAGCTGGATTTGTTAAGCCTAACACACATGCCTGGATAATTCCCAGTGAGCTGAAGTTAGGATCGTTACGCGGCGTAACAGGCACAGCCATGTTCAAACGCAACATATCGCCAAACGTTGGTAAAAAATTATTGATAAATGGTTTACCGTTAGCAAGTGGGTTTCCACCTTTTCCGGTAGCCAGTTGGTAAGGAGCTAAATTAGGAACTCCTGTGTAAAAAATTGGTAACAGATCCACAGAGCGTGGCTGTCCCTGGCGAAGCAGGTAGTTGCCAAACAAGTTGGTATCCAGCGCTGTACCGGCACCACCGTTAGTAGCACGGATCGGCCATAAACCATCGTGTGTATTTCCAAAATCAAATGATTGTAAAGAGTTGCGTTGGATCCTCAAAGCCGACATCGCAGGAACTGCATTGCCAAACAAAGAAGCATCCATGTATAATCCTAACTCCGGATTACAGAAATACGCTTCCATTGCCGGATCTTCTGTATAAGGAGTCAATGAATTCCATTTGTCTTTCATGCCGATAGGAATAATTGCTTCGTTTGTCAACGGCATGCCAATGCGGGATACCTGTACCCATGAGCCTGCATCATTCGGATTTCCGCCTGTTGTGCTCAATGTGCGTGTAGCCGGTCTGCTTGCAGAAGCCCATACACCGATTACATAGTCCGCATCAAGAATATTCACAGCAGCGCTAACCGGTTGCCCGTTTTTTTGCAACGTAGCAATCGGAACTTTGATCGCGATGGTGTGGATGTTCCGGTGGCTTAAACCGTCAACCGCACCGGCAGATGCACTTCCGCGTGTTTGGCCTAAGTCGAAGATTCCGCCCAGGTCCACAAAGAAGGGGTCATCGGCCGGACCGCAATAAATAGTTTCTCCGCCACCACCTGTTGCGTTAGCGATAGAAGAAGTAACCAATGCATTGTAATTAGCTGCGCCTAAACCTACAGTAGGATCGCTGATAGAGCGTGGCCCAATGTTCGGAGGAGGAACAACACCTGCAGTAACAATGGTCATAAACGGGCCACCGTTCACACTTTTTTCAGCCACATAGGTGGTTTTCAAATTTTGCTGTCCTAAACGGATGTTGAAAAACGTTGTAGGATCTTCGTTTACTTTTGTAAAAGTAAAACGATAGGTAATGTCATCGCCTGCAACCCCATCGTTTTCGACGTGGATTTCATAGCGGATGTTTTCACCAAACGAAGCGTAATTAGGTCCGCCCTGCGCTACTTGCAGGGGAACATAATTGGCAAGGATGGTAACAGTGTTGGTGTCATCCGGACTCCTGAATGCGTAGAGGTCCGTGTTGTCGGCCAATGGATCGTTTGCGATCAATGGCGCCTCCCTGTGGCTGGATGCTTCCACAGTGGATTTCTGAGAATCCCAGATACCTATTGCCATAGCAGTTGCTATAACACCGGATACAGCCAGGATTGTTTTTGTAGTTTTTCTCATGATTTGTTACGGTTTATTTGTCTTCTTCAGTCTGCTGTCGCCCAAAGTGTTTATATTTTCTATAAACTGATTATTACTTACGATAAAATAACAGCCTTGGATTTAACATTTTTTTATATTAATAAATTTGAAGATCAGGTGATTAGAATATTGGGAAGAGAAATCTACAATAATGTGCGAATGGTAAAGCTGCATTTGAAGCAGGTTGTTATTTTACCGCAAAGAACGCAGAGGAGGCGCAGAGTTCGCAAAGGATTGTGTATGCTTTGTGTTTTTTTCTCGCAGAGACGCAGAGCTCGCAGAGGCAATGTGTTTACTATATTTTTTCTGTGTGTTTTTTGAGGCTTCGCTTTCGCAGAGGGGTAACCCGCATAAAACAAGAGCAACAATAGTGAGCTTCGTCCTTTTGTTTCCTTTTGTTTCTTTTGTGGTGAAAAAAACACGCAGCTCCGGGCTTCGCCTTATGTGTTCCTTTGTTCCTTATGTGGTAGAAATCGGGGGGATGATTTTGGATTATAAAACAAACGATGCTTTTCCGATCAGGTGATCTTCCGGCACAAATCCCCAAAAACGCGAATCGATGGAATTGTAGCGGTTATCGCCCATTGCAAAATAGTAATTCATTTTAAACCTATACGTTTTGCGGTAAATGCCGTTGATAAAAACCGAATCGTTTTTTTGCGTGATCGTGTTGTGCTCGTAATTTTCGATCACCCGCTTATATAATAATACCGTTTTACTGTTCAGTACAACGTGTTGTCCTTTTGCAGGAATGTATAACGGGCCAAAATTATCGGCATTCCATTTTATCTGCGAAGCATTCGGGAAAACGCTGGGAGAATACACCGCACTGTCGATGGTGTTTTTGGTAATGGAGCTGATGTTCTTATTTTTTTGCAGACTATCCGCGTGTTGTTTGGTCAGAAAAAAGTACGTGTAATTGGTTACCGGTTTTTCGTTATACCCTTCGTCGTTTTTTAAAAAGCTGTTGTTGTTGGCCGTTTGCACCAGGTAACGCAATTGGATCTGTGCTGCTTCCACGATATTTTTATTATTGATGGAAACAATTCCATTTGTGATCTTAATCGTATCACCGGGCAAACCAATGCAGCGTTTTACGTAGCTTTTGCGCTGATCGATTGGCAGATCATCCTCCAGCGGAAAATTAAAAACGATCACATCGTTGTGCTTTACGCTGGTGTACCCGGGAATGCGTAAGTAAGGTAAGCGCCAGTCCACATAGGTGTTGCCAATAGGCATCGACAGCGGCGTGATGGGAATGCGTGCGCCATAAGCGAGCTTATTAATGAAAATATAATCGCCTTCATTCAGTGTGTGATGCATGGATGCGGTGGGAACGCGGGATGTTTGAAAAAGAAAAATATGCGAGAACAGCCATAAAATAAATGACCAGAAAAAAATGCGGAAAGCTTTGTTAAGGTATGTGGTAAACAAACGGCTGCGTATTTAATGAAAACAAAACTAATGTATTTTTTGTAAAAATTTTGTTTTTAGATACGGAAGCGGGGGAGATGTGGTTTTTAATTTATTTATATAAAAATTAATTGAAATCCGAAAGTTTATATCAAGCTTATACTGTTTTAATTGAAAAAATCTTAATTTGTGCGTCATTGCGAGGGCTTTTCGCCCGAAGCAATCTCATTCTCGTTTATATTCTGGTGTGAGATTGCTTCGGGCGAAAAGCCCTCGCAATGACGTTCTTAAAATAATTTCTTTTCATGGTGAAAAGTATCCGGATACTCAAAAAAATTAATCATTCAGCATTATCCCTCAATTTAAATCCCGAATTTTATAATCCAACAAACAAACAACCCATGTCCAAACAAAGCGCAGGAATACTATTATACAAACACACGGCAAGTGGAGTGGAAGTATTGCTGGTGCATCCCGGTGGACCGTTTTTTGCAAAAAAAGATACAGGCGCATGGTCGGTACCCAAAGGCGAATTTGAAGAAAATGAAGTGCCGTTTGCCGCTGCAAAGCGCGAATTTAAAGAAGAAACAGGAATGGATGTGAACGGCGATTTTTTTGAATTGACTCCCGTAAAATTAAAAAGCGGTAAAAAAGTGTTTGTATGGGCGCTCAAAGGAGATCTTGATCCTGCGCAGGTTGTAAGCAATACTTTTGAAATGGAATGGCCGCCAAAATCGGGCAGCAAAAAATCATTTCCGGAAATTGATAAGGCTGCCTGGTTCTCCATCGCGGAAGCAAAAGAAAAGATCAACACCGGACAATTAGGGATTTTAGAGCAGCTGGAAAAAATGCTTGCGGATGTTCATTAAAATTAACATTTGCTTTATACAATCTTCCCTTAATTGGTGTATATTTATTTTACAAATTCAATCTAAAAAAACAAATCAACATGAAAAAATCATTTATCAAATTTTTTGCAGTGGCTGCATTCACTTCCATTGCCACATTTGCTTCGGCACAACAATACAAAATGGATGGCAACACACTGGTAAATTCCAGCAACAGCACCGTTGGTAAGATCGAAAGCGATGGAAAAACCATTGACGACGAGCACAACAGCACCATTGCAAAAGTGGACAGCGATGGAAAAACCATCAGCGATTCTCACAACTCAACGGTATTGCGCATCGATGGTGATGTCATCAACGATTCACACAACAGTACCGTAGGCCACATGAGTGATGTTACCAGCGCCATCAGCGGAGCAAAAGCGGAAGCTGCGTATGTAGCTTTGTGGTGGTTTATTGTAAAAGGAAATAAATAATCAGGAGGGTATAAAATGAAACCGCCGCTGATGCAGATATTTTGCACTCAGCGGCGGTTTCATTTTAGAATATTTTATACACAGTCCAATATCTAAAATCCAATATCCAACATCCGTTATTCTCCCAGCGAACCCAGCAGCGCTTTCAACTCCTCGCTTTTATCCGGGTAACCGAGCTTTTCATACGAAGAAACCAAATTCCGTAACAAACGTTTGATGATCTCCAGATTGGAACACGGTTCGTAAAAACTTGCCAGCGGCTCTAATTTCAGCTGGCGTAAAAATGCATCGATTTCTTTCCGGCTAAACACCGCGCCTTTACTGAACGGATTAATGTAAAATAAAACATTGCTGTTGCTGTCATCGATCATCTCCGGCAGCACATCGTGATCGGCATTGGTGTAGCATAAAATAAAATGCTCCGGCAGGTTCACTCCGTAGATCGGAATTTCCAGGATCTGCGCCACAATGGTATAAATAATAGAAAGCAATAAAGGATTTCCCTTTTTACTTTCCAGCACATTGTTGATGTAGGAATTTTGAGGTGCGTGATAATTGGTGGTATTTCCGCTGAAATTATGTACATCAAACAAAATATGATTGATGATCTTCACTTTTTCCAAAGCCGTCAGCTCGTCGTTCAGCTCCAGCCAGATGTCCTGCTTGATCTGGTTGATCTGCTTTTTTACCTTGTCGAAATCAATATCAGGATACTGGTAACGCGCCACCAGCAAAGCGCCATCCAATAGGTTTTGGTTATCGGGCGCCGACCATTTTTTTAATTCATTGGAAATCAGGTCAAACTGGATCTTGTGAATAATGTTCTCGATCCGGTTTTGGATCAGCGTATCAAAACAATGCTCCCAGGCAGCTTCCAGCTCAGGAATAACCATTGGCCCCATCGATAACAATTTGCTGCTGATCTCCTGGTAAACGGATTCGTCCGGGTCGTCAAGCAAGCTAATAAGCGCACTAAGCTCCTGTTTGTTCATAAATTGGAAACTGTTTGCACAAAAATAGATGCTGGCCAGCGGCTATTTATCAACCCGCCCAGGAAGATTTCAACCTTACTTTGTTAATCTCTCCAGTACAAGCTGTATTAATTGCTCCACTGCGGAGTGGTAATTCTTGCTGTATCTTTTTGCCACGCGGTTGGCGATAATGGCACAAACGGTGCAGGTTTCGTGCCCAAGCAAAGCGCCTAAGCCGTACAGCGCCGAGGTCTCCATTTCGAAGTTTGTGATGCGGTTATTTTTGAAGCTAAAATCGGTCAATTGTTGATTAAAATCTTCCACCCAGGGCGTCAGGCGCAATTTGCGTCCCTGTGGCCCATAAAATCCCGGTGCTGTGGCGGTGATCCCTTGTGTAAGGTCAAATCCGATCTTATTGATCAGCATTTCCGAGCCTTTTACCGCATACGGATAAGGCAGGTTCTTGTTCCAGTTGGTTTGTTGGATAAACGCTTCCGAAATATCATTTTGGTTCACTTTCGGCATGTCCAGGTAATAATTCAGCAAGCCGTCGAACCCTAATCCGTATTTCGAAACCACAAAGCTGTCCACACCAATATCCTGCTGCAGCGCACCCGATGTTCCGATACGCACAATGTTCAGTTTTGTATGCTCTTTTTTGATCGTGCGGGTGTTCAGGTCAATGTTTACCGCAGCATCCAGCTCGTTCATTAAAATATCAATATTATCGGTGCCAATGCCCGATGAGATCACCATCACGCGCTTGCCTTTATACGTGCCGCCGTGTGTTACAAATTCGCGGTTCTGGATCTTCAGGTCCACCGTGTCAAAAAACGAAGAAACCGTTTCCACTCTTCCCTGGTCGCCAACAATAATAATGTTTTCGGCGATGTGCTCCGGTAATAATTGCAGGTGATAAACACTTCCGTTTGCATTCAGTATCAATTCGGTTTCTGGTATGATCGTACTCATTTCTATAGGTTTTAAAAGAAGGACAACGTATATTTGTTAAATATCAAATAAATAGTTTAATTTGTGAATCTCCAAATCAAAAGTATTCAAAATTTATGATTCAATCCACGAATAAAATTTTAGTTCCTATTGATTTTTCTGAGCAATCACTTATCGCATTAGAGCAATCTTATAATTTAGCAAAAGAGTATAAAGCCGAAATAAGTTTACTGTATGTGATCGAAGAAGTGGGAATGCTGATCAAGTTCTTTTCAAAAGAGCAGCACGACACTATGAAAAAAGATATCCAGAAACAACTCGACAAGCTGGCTGCCGACATTACCAAAAAACACAAGATCACTATCAATACATTCATCGCAAAAGGTGCGGTGTACGAAAAAATAAATGAAGTAGCCGAGCTCATCAATGCCAGCATGATTGTGATGGGAACTAACGGCGAGCAGGGACTCAAAAAAAAATTCATCGGTTCCAACGCATTGCGTGTGATCCGCGAATCCAAAATTCCGGTGATCACCATCAAAGGAAAAGCACACCGCAACGGGTGTAAAAATATTGTATTGCCGCTGGATCTTTCCAAAGAAACACGCGAAAAAGTAAGTTATGCCATCGAGCTGTCGCGTTTGTTCGGCGGCGCTGTGATCCGGGTGGTTTCTGTTTTATTTACAACAGATGAGTTTGTGGTCAACCGCATCACCCGTCAGCTGGGACAGGTAAAAGCATTTCTTGAAAAAGAAAATGTGGAATGCACCGCCGAGATCATCAAAGGAATTAAAGGAGAAGAAACCCTGGCCGAAAATATCCTGGAATATGCGATCAAGGTGGATGGCGACCTGATCATGGTGATGACCCAGCAGGAAGTGGATTTTACACACTATTTTATCGGGTCATCGGCACAGGAAATCATAAATAATTCGAAAATTCCGGTACTTAGCATCCGTCCTTCCGTAAAAAAGGATACAACGGCATTTCCAAACCCGTATTAACAGGCTTGCATTGGCATATTTTTTTTAATGATAATATATAATAAACTCTAAAACCTATTTTTATGAAAACCTTCAACCCACAAAAAATCCTCATCCCTATAGATTTTTCTGAAACTTCCATGATCGCGGTTAAACACGGGGCTTTTACAGCGCAATTATTTAAAGCCGAACTGGTATTGCTGCACGTGGTGGAAAATCACTGGGAAAATTTCAGCATCGTTGCTCCCGAAATAAGAGTGGAAGCACCAAACGACCTGACCAACTTAATTGAAAAGAGATTAGAAGAAATTGCAGCCAGCATCCGCAGCGAATATGGTGTAACTTCTACCTGCATTACATCCGATGGAAATATTTTTTCGGAAGTGATCACTATTTCGGAAGAGCACCACATCGACCTGATCGTGATGGGAACACACGGTACTTCCGGCGTTGTTGAATTTTTTGCAGGAAGCAATACTTTTAGAGTCGCTACCGAAGCTACCTGCCCGGTGATTTCCGTGAGAGTACTGGCCGATAAAGTTGGATTTAAAAACATTGTATTGCCGATCGACGATTCCATGCATTCCCGCCAAAAAGTAGATTATGCATCCGTATTGGCAAAACATTTTGCAGCAAAAATTCATATTTTAGGATTAGTAGATTCTAAAGATGAAACTACCCTGAAAAAATTTGAATTTAAACTCGATCAAATCGAAGAACACCTGAAACAAGCCGACATCAGCTATTCCCGTACAACGGTGAACGGAGGCAACCAGGCAAAAGTAACTTATGAATATGCAAAATCAGTGGCAGCAGACCTGATCGTGATCATGACCGACCAGGACGAAAACATTACCGGACGCTTAATGGGAACCTATGCACAACAATTGGTCAACCATTCTAAAATTCCGATAATGAGCATTCAGCCGGTACAGGGGCGGATTGATTTCCCAAGCCTAAGCGGTGGTTATCACGCAGGATAAATGTACAGTGTTTGTTAAAAAGGCAATTGGCAGTAGTCAAATAGCAATAATAAAAAACTCAGATCAACATTGATCTGAGTTTTTTATTTAAAAGAGTTTCACACCGTACGTCATTGCGAGCGATAGCGAAGCAATCTCATACCAGCAATACGCTTCATTAATCCTTATTCTTGAATCAAAAAATCCTGAATTTTTATTTAATAATCACCATTTTATCGCTCGCTTTCACTTCCTTATTCACGATCATTTTATAAAAGTAAATTCCGTTGCATAACATTGTTTCATCGATCTTCAGGTTTTTGCCCGTACCTGCTTCCAGCTTATAGTGGATGATCTCCTTACCGGCAAGGTCATAAATTGCCAGTTCGCCAACCGATGCTCCCGTGATGAAATAATTAAAATTCATCATTCCGTTGCTGGGATTTGGATACAGGTGAATATCCGCCTGAATAGTTTCTTCTTTTATTCCCAGCATTGTGGGCGTGCCGCAGGCAACTCCTCCTTTTTTGTAGTAAGTCAATACGTTTGAATAATGCGGCTCACCTCCATATCCACCATGATAGCTGATATAGCTGCCGCATCCCTCTATAAGTAAAGAAGACCAAAGCGGTTCTTCAAAACAGCTGTCGCCAGTGTATATACTATGATTATCCCAAACATTTTTTCCACAATACGTGCTGCTGGTATAAAAAGTATCCACTACCGCGCAGCTCCATGTCGAATAATGAGTAGCCGGAGATGACAGGTCTGTATGATACTCACTGAATGTGCCGGATGAGTGTGCATTCAACGGCGTTGGAGAACAATCGCTTGGAGTAAATTTTGTATAACTGAATGTATAAAAAACTGTATCGCCTACAGCAGAATAATGTTTGGAAGTCACAGAATCCGTATAATAACTCGCAATCCAGGGAAAATAACAAGGCATTCCCATATCATAATAATCCGTATAGGTATATTGGAAAATATCGCCCGGCATATAATCATATACCTGCGCATTGGTAAGTGTTTGAGCGGACAGCTCACAACAAGAACAAACAGATAAAAGAAGTAGTAGTTTTTTCATAGGCTTTCTGTTAAAATATAGTGATCATCAATAATGCAATCAAAAGATACTTATTTTATTCGTTATGGTGATTACCGTTGGATCGGTTTTTAACGAAATCTATAATTATTTTTTACCGGATTTTTGTGCGGTTGCGTCTTCGTGGTAAATAAACACAGCAAATCCTTATTCCTGAATAAATAAATCCTCAATTTTTACTGCTTCACAAACCGTTTCTGCACAATCATTCCATCCGCGCTTAGCGCTTTAATAATGTACACACCGTTTGTAAGCGTTATGCTGTCGGATGTCCCGATAGTGGCGGAGGTGTTTTTAAAACGCCCGGATACTTCCGTTTGTGATGCCGGTGCAGGAGCCGTGTTAAGCATCCATGTATTGGTATTGGTGGTAAAGGTTCCGTTGATCGTAAAATCGGTTGTTACCGATGTATTATCATACAAAGTAAAGATAGTGTTGCTGTTCAGTACAAATGTTTTATTGGCCACGATCGTGGTGGTGCCCGCTCCGCTTTGTTGTATATTAAATCCAAGGTTACTGGTCGCCGAAAAGCCAATACTTTCAATAGTTTGCAGTGCCGTTCCGTTAATGTTGATCACACCCGTGTTTGCGCCTGTTTTTGTAACCGTTCCTGCAATGTGCGTAAATGATCCTGCAATGTTCATCGTTCCGGTTCCTCCGCCACCCGTTACAGTAGAGGAACAAACACTTACCGTTCCGCCCGAAATATTACAATTTCCGGTAAGGTTAAGGATCCCGCTTGCTGTTCCTGTAACGCATCCGGCTGCAGCCGTGCTGGCGCAGATGTTCAATGTACCCGCGTTGAAGTTCAGATTTCCGGCAATGTTAAGTGTTCCCGTTCCACCAGTAACCGGTGTACTTGTGTTGGCGCTGCAGTTAGTAAGTGCACATTTGCCACCGGTTTGTGTGTAATTCCCGGCAACGTTCAGCGTATGGTTGGAAGTCGAATATTCGGCATCGCCGTTGGTGAGTACTAAATTACCGCCTGGTAAAATGATCAGATCTCCGGTTACCGTTGTTACAGCCGGAATTCCATTGGAAGAAGTTCTCAGCACCACATTAAAAGTGTTTGTGTTTTTGATCGTCAGGTTGCGCACCGTTCCCAGTTGTGCATTCAGGCTTATATCCGGCGTTTGCGTGCTGTTGTTCCATGTAAAATCACTGAATGTTTGCGAAAGGTTAGTAGGCCCGTTCCCGGAATTGCCACAGGCAAGGATCTCGCAGGTAGAGCCCGCAGCCCAGGTTGCATTCGGAACAGTGCCTGCTGCGCTGTTGAAATTATGCTGATACAAACTACCGTTGTTAAATAGTAGTGTGCCGTATGTAATCGGTCCACTGTTGATCACACCGGCAGTTGCATTCACAATGGTTCCGTTGTTTACCAGTGTTTTTGTGGAACTGATGGTAAGTATACTGTAGTTGGTTAGCACTCCCGCAGCAGCATTGGTAAATGCAGTAGAGCTTTGTATAAACGTTCCGGCATTGTTAATGGCATTGTTATTTGTGATCGTGCCGTTGTTGGTAAATGTTAAATTGTTGTTGATCGTTCCGTTGTTAGTCAGCACGTTTGTACCGCCATTGAGCATGGTGCCCGAGTTGGTCAGCACGGCGCCTGCATTATTGGTGATCGTAGTAGTGGCGCCATTCATATTCACCGTTCCACCCAGGTTGTTGGTAAGTGTACCCGAGTTGGAAACGCCTATGGAGGTAGTTGCTAATGAAAGCGTTCCATTGTTGATCACGCTTCCGCTCACAATATTAAGATCGTTGGCATTTGTTCCGTTTGCTACTGTAAATGTAACGCCCGGATTGATCGAAAGACTTCCTCCGTTGATATACAAATAGCCTTCCGAAAGAGGTGTTGCCGCAACGGTTACTGTTGTACCGGTCTGGATATAGATCGTTCCTGCAGTATAACCGCTTGGAGGCGCCACATTTACACCAGTAGCCGCCCACACGCCGCCCACAAATTTTTGCCAGGTAGCTGCTGTTGCCCAGGTGCCGGTTGCAACCGATTGATAGTCGCCGTTCACATAGGTTTGCCCGTATGAATTGGACGTAAAAAGTCCCCAAAAACCAACAAGTACAAATGCATGTTTCAGGAGAAATCTAGGAGTAGTAGATTTCATTTTAAGTAGTTAGGCGCCAAATGTATTAAATAAAACAACCCGGAGAAGTAATTATTTGAAAATCACGGTTTTCCGTTAGCCAAAAACGGGCATAAAAAAAGCTGCCCGGAGGCAACTTTTAATATACACTTTTTATAAAATACAGGTTAATGAAGCAGGCTGCCAAATACATTCTGCAGCAACGTAGTAACCTGCGCTGCCGGATCTTTGCGGATCTTTAATTCTTCGTCTGCAATTAATTTAAATAATCCGTCAATTGCTTTACCGGTAACATACGCCGTCAGATCCGGATTTTGTTTCTGCACCATTGGGATCTTGTTATATTTTGTTACCAGTGGATTCCAATATTTTGTCAGCTGCACTTTATCAATCGCTGCTTGCACGATCGGTCTGAACTTCGCAGTAAGCTCTGCCGTAGTTTTATCTTTCAGGTATAATGTTGCTGCATTGTCGCCTCCTTTAAGAATGGAAAAACCATCGGTAATGCTCATGCCTTTCACTGCATTAATAAATATGGGAGCTGCATTTTTTGCGGCTTCTTCCGCAGCACGGTTCAGTGTCATTTCAAATTTATCAACCTGTGAGCTCATTCCCACTTGCTTTGCATAATCTTTTACCTTTTGCGCCTGTGTTGGAAAAGGAATAAATAAAGCCGGATTTTTATAAAAGCCGTCTACTTTTGATGCCAGCGAAGTGGAATTATTCGTCCCGATCGTCAACGCTTCTTTCAGTCCGCTTACCACATCATCGTTGGAAACCGTCGATTTGGTTGTGTTTTGTACGCTGGGTGGTACGCTTGGCGTGGTGCCGCCTTTACCCTGGCCGCTTTTTATAGTGTTTTCAGGAGTAGTGCCAGTTGCATCGCCTTTGCCGGTTTGTGCCGATACTGTGTGTACAGTAAAAAATGCAATTGCAATGAAGGATAGAGCAGATGTTTTCATGTTCGTTCGTTTAGATGTTATTTAATTTCAAAGCTCAATAATTTTTTATTCTCAATGTATGCTTCCAGCTTATCGCCGATGTTTACCGGGCCAACTCCTTCCGGCGTTCCTGTATAAATAAGGTCACCGGTTTTTAATGTAAAAAATTTCGATACATACGCGATCACTGCATCAAAGGAAAAAAGCAGGTCTTTTGTTGTGCCTTTTTGTACTTCTTTTCCATTTACTGTTAAATGAAAATTAATATCCGCAATGTCCGCCAGTTCTTTTTTCTGAATAAAATTTCCGATAGGAGCAGAGCCGTCAAATGCTTTTGCTTTTTCCCATGGCAATCCTTTTTCTTTACATTTCGCCTGGATGTCGCGGGCAGTAAAATCAATTCCTATGCCAATTTCATCATAGTACTTGTGTGCGAAGGCCGGATCAATGTTTTTGCCTGCTTTGTTTATCTTTAAAACCAGCTCCACTTCATGGTGGATCTCTTTCGAAAAATCAGGATAATAAAACGGCTGATCATCTTTGATCAATGCCGTATCCGGTTTTAAAAAAAATACAGGCTCGGTAGGTACCGCTGCATTCATTTCTTTTGCGTGCTCCGCATAATTGCGGCCGATACATATTATTTTCATGAAAAAAAATCTAAATTATAAACTCTAAAACAAAAATCCTAAACGCTAAACACACCCCTGGCCCCTCTCAAGAGGGGAATTGATCCTGCACACAGTTCTATTAGTTCACAGATTCGTAATTTCGTTCCTATTAGCTATCTGTGCAAAACCATCTAATTACTAACGACTAATTACTAGTTACTATCTGTTAAACGCCATCCGCAATTTAATATCCGTCAATATTTTTTTTGTATACAATGGAAAATCACCATTCATCATCCATGCGTAATAGGATGGTTCTTCTTTCAGCACTTGTTCTACTGGTTTGCCGGTGTGTTTTCCAAAATTAAAAACTTCCACATTCTGCTCGTTAAAAATAATCCGCCCGGCAAGATCTGCATTTTTATTAATGTTGGTAAAATCATGCAGCGCTTTGATATCGTTTACCACCGGAAAACTTTTATTTCCTTTTTTATCTTCAAATTCCACACCCTGGTATTTTTCCAGCTGCGCTAAAAACACTTCGTACGTCGCTTCAATATCCGCCTGAGCGCTGTGTGCATTGATGATCTGTTTCCCACAATAAAATTTATATGCGGCTTTCAGCGTGCGTTGCTCCATCTGGTGAAAGATATTCTGCACATCCACAAAACGCCTGTTCGAAACATCAAAATCCACTTCGGCACGTAAAAACTCTTCCACTAAAACGGGAATGTCAAACTTGTTGGAATTGTAACCTGCGAGGTCGCAATTTTTTAAAAATTCGGAAAGACTTTTCGCGATGCCTTTAAACGTCGGTTCGTTGGCTACGTCCGCATCGTAAATTCCATGGATCAATGAAGAAGCAAGCGGAATAGGCATGCCCGGATTGATCCGTTTGGTTTTTACTTCGCGGGTTCCGTCGGGCGAAATTTTCAGAATGGAAATTTCCACGATGCGGTCGGAAGCAACATTTACCCCGGTTGTTTCAAGATCAAAAAAAGCAATAGGACGTGTTAAATTGGGTGTGATCATTTCAGTAATTTAAGGATAGTAAATAAATAAAAAAGCAAGAGCAGCGGCAACTACTTTTGCAGGATAAATACTTTTTTGGTATCGTTTTGCGCCACACCGATATCAAAAATAAAAAATACATCGGTCAGTGTTTTATACCCTGCCGATTCAATGGTTACCTGGTATTTGCCGGGAGCCAGCGCCATAATAAATTTTCCATTCTTCGGATTCGGCGTGTAGGTGTATGGCGCAACATCTTTATTTTTCAAATCTTCAATCGTTACAATTGCATCCACCGGTTTGCTGCTGGTGCTGTCTGCTGTTTTTACAAATCCCTGCAGCACGGTATATTTATCTTCCACATCATTAAATTTTACGCGGTACAGGTCCAGGTCGCCAAAACCACCGTCACGCACAGTGGAAAGATACGCCACGCGGTTATCCTGTGTAAAGGAAATACAGCGGTCGTCGCCAGCCGAGTTGATCGGGTAGCCCAGATTTTTCGGGTTGCTCCAGGTATTGTCCTCTTCATTCCAGGTGGTTTGAAACAGGTCGTAATCGCCCATGCCATCATGCCCCTGCGACGAAAAATAAAGTGTTTTTCCATCCGGTGCTATTTCCGGAAAATCTTCCTTGTATTTTGTATTCACCACATTGCCTAAATTCTGAGGCATCGCCCATGATCCGTTCGGCAGCTTGCGAGCCATGTAAATGTCAGTTTCACCCAGGCCGCCATCACGCTTGCTGGCAAAAAAAATGATGTTGCCATCCGGTGAAATGGAACCGGCAGTTTCAAAATCGGAATTCACAGTACTGTTGAGCTTCCGCATACGCTGAAAAACACCGGCTTTGCTGATGGATGAATAAATGTTTCCAAAGCTGTCGATGTGATCAACGTACATCAGCATCATTTGTCCGTCGGGAGTTAAGCTCACAGCTTGCTCATCGTAACGGGTATTTACCAACGCGCCCATGTTCTTTGGCCTGGTCCATATGTCGCCTTGTGGAGTCGACATGTAAATATCCGAAGAGTAATAACCATCCACTTCCACTTGCCCGCCAATGTTGTCTTTCCTGCGGGAAGTAAAAATAATGAAGGATTCATTCGGAGTAACAAAAGGATAATAATCGGGGTATTCCGAGTTGATCTCTTTTCCTAAATTCTGAAAAGTAACATCTACCGGATGTTTGATGAATTCCTTACCATTGTTGCAGGTTTCGATCTGGTGTTCGGTCCGTTCGTACTCTTTGTCTTTCGGCGTTAAGCCTGCTTTGTATTTTGTAAATGCTTTGATGGCATCGTCAAAACGTGCCGCATACTGGTAGGCCATTCCGAGGTCAAACCAAACTTGTTTGTCTACTTTTTCCTGCTTGCTGGCTGTTTCCAGGTAAGGGATCGCCAGTGCTTTGTTAATATTGGTATAGAGGTAGCACAAACCTAATTTGTGGTTGTAATCGGCATTGGTGGGTTCCTGCTTGAGCAGTTGTTTGTAAACCGGGATCGCTGCAAAAAAGTTATTGTGGGAAAAATGTTCTTTTGCTTCGCGGGGATCAACAAACTTTTCTGTTTTAGACTGAGCAATTACATTGCTGGCGTACGAAAAAGCAAGGAAGACGATAAATGCTTGAACTCTAAATCGATATAAATGCTTTTTCACGCTACTATTTCTTTGTGGCTATAATTCCAGTTTGGTACCAAAGTACAAAAAAGCTTGCTCTTTTAGGCAAAATGTGGAAAAAAAAATCCCCGTTTTTAGCCTTCATTGGGGAAGTATACGGGAAGTGTATAAAAAGCAAAAATGCCATTGAATTCAACGGCATTGTTTAGCTAAAATGCGTGTATCTGAATGGGTATTTTATGCAGGAATTCAATCAGCTCATAAAATTGTGCATTGATGAAAACGGGCATTTCATTTACTTGTTTGGTTTCCAGCCACAATCTATGATCATCCAGTATTTTTTCTATTTCTTTGTCTACTGCCGTGTTCTTAGTATCACAAAAAAATTCCTGCTCAGCGTTATTGATCATGCAATCAATCAGGCTCAGCGCTGCGTTCATAGCAAACAGGGCGTTTAGTTTTTTGTTTTCTGCTTCATCACCGGGACAAATTAATAATTGTGTTTTAATAATTACCAATTCCATAAGGGAAGCCATTTTAAACCTGTTCGCCTTATTATTAACAGCAGGTTTAACATCTTTATAAAACAATGAAAAGTAGATGGAGGAAATTATCTCTGCAGTATCCGGGGTGGTTGATACCGTGATCTTGTATTTATTTTCATAAAACCGGATGAAATCATCTACTAATTTTTGAATGCAAGGGGTTCTTTCCAGAATGAGTGGGTCAAGGTCTAATCCATCTTCTATATCAACAAGCTCTTTATACCCCATAAAAAATCAACAAGAATGCCTGGATCTAACGATTTTTTGTAAGAAAATCAAACGCGGCTTTGTTTGATTTAGTATTAAATAAATCAACAGTAGCAGCATCTATTTCATGGTTATTGTACTTGATGCCATACTTTTTACAGTATTCAATATCAATATCCACTCTTACTTCCGCCATTGCGTTTTTGGTAAGTTGTTTAACTGAATCTTTGACTTTCATAACCGTATATTTTATACAAAGTTAGTTATTAAACCGTTCCCTGAACATTCTGATCCTGTAAAATACAGAATTACGTTTAGTACACTTTTATTTTGATGAATTGGTATTGTTCGTATTTGTCCCTGTTCAGCAAATAATCAATATCATAAGTAGGGCCGCCTACGGTGGAAGTAACTTTCACAAATTTGATCTTCGATTCGTCCACACCTTTTTCTTTTAAAGCAGTGAGCAATTGTTCCTTACCCTTTTCTGCTCTCGCCACTGCCAGTTTTTTATTTGAGCCGCCGTATGCTCTTGTTGGCACCTGCGAAGCGCTTGAAATAAGTATAATGCTCACCGATCCGTTTTTGTTGTATAATTCCATCACGTGATCGATGTAATCTTTAAATGGCGCATCGGTTACATCGGTTTCGGTAACGTTGTATTTAAAATTCATTTTAAAATCCAGCTTGTCAACACTTGCCAGCTGTTCGTGTGCCTGCTTTGGTTTCTCATGCGCAGGCTTATTAGCTGTATTTGCAACAGTTGCGGTGTCTTTGATTACCGGTATTTCTTTCTGCTGTGTTTTTGTTTTGGTGCTTTTGGTTACCAGTATTTGTTTCGGTTTTTTTGTTTCCGTGCTGGCAACCGGTGTTTCTTTAGTATTGGCTGGTGTTTTAGCAGCTACAGCAGTATTATCGGCAGGTTTTGCTTTTGGTACTTTTTTAAATTTTACAGAAGTATTGGACGTTGCCATTTTGTATTTTCCCGAACCAAGACTTTTTGTTTTCAATACTTTGCCACTGCTGTCGCGGAACTCAACAAAGGATTGTTTGCCAAGATCAGTATCATCGTCATCCATTGCCACTACATAGCTTTCATTCTGCGGAAGCTCTTCAAACAAAAACCAGCCAAGTGAATCGCTGGTAGTGCTTTTGATCACTTCACCCGCTGCATTCATCAGGTTTACCGTCAGGCTGTGCATTGGCTGATCATTCTGGTCGTACAAGCGGCCTGCAACGGAGATATAAGCTACCGTTTGATCTGTTTTCGGCGAAGCAATTTTAGGTTCCGGGGTATTTTTACCTGCATTTTTCTTAGGCGTTACATTTGTTTTTGCAACAGCTGCAGTTGTATCCTTGGGAGGCGTTGAGTTTACTGTTACCGGTTGCCCGAAATTTACCCCTTTTAAACGCACTTCCCGGTTGATCTCCTGGTAAGCAGCATCTGCAGGTACATCCATTACTTCGGAATAAAATTCCTGTCCATCCTGCTGATAAGAAAGCGTGTAGTTACTTCCCGGAGGAATGATGATGGTAAAGCTTCCGTCGCGCTGCATTGGTTTGTACACACCGGTTACAATGCCTGATTCATTATTGGTAGCTACAATTTCGAGATCGGCTGGCAGCTTGGTTCCTTCTGCCGGAATGATCACCCCTTTGATCAGCACCAGTGGCTGTTCTTTACGCTCGGGAATGCTTACTACGTAAATATCTTTTTCGCCGTAACCTTCAGCACGGGAAGAAGAAGAGTAATAACCTCTTTTTCCATCCGGTGATGTTACATAAAATACATCATCATCCGTGGTGTTGATCGGGTAACCGATGTTAAGCGGCTCTTCCCATTTTCCTTCGTCGTTTTTGGTGGAGAAAAAAATATCAAAACCTCCAATGCTCTGGTGGCCGTTGGAGCTAAAAAACAATACGTTTCCGCTCGGGTGAATGAAGGGTGATTCTTCATCATATTGTGTATTGATAGGCGCACCCAGGTTTATTGCCCTGCTCCATTTTCCGTTTGGCAATTTTACGCATTTCCAGATGTCGCGGCCACCCATGCCGCCTTCTTTACGGTCGCTTACAAAATAAAGCGTATTTCCGTCGGGACTTAAACAAGCGCTTGTTTCGCGGCTCGGGCTGTTAATGTCCGATTCCATTGGCATCGGGAAAGTCCAGTTTTCGCCATCCAGCGTACTGGAATAAATATCGCCGCCGTTACTGTCTTTATAGATCAGCAGGGTTTGTGCATCGGCTGTTAAGCCTACGTTGGATTCAAAGGTAATGGTGTTAATATTCGGGCTGATGGATACCGGTGTGGTCCAGGTACTGTCGGCTTTGCGGTGCGAGATGTAAATATCCTCGAAAAAACCGCCGTCATCCGCTCTGTCGCCACCAGTGCTTCCCGGCCTGCGCGAGGTAAAGATCAGTGTGTTCTCATCTGCCGAAATCACCGGCGTATAATCCGGGTAAGGCGAGTTGATGCTGTCGCCAAGATTGGTGATCTTTACATTGATGGGTGCAGATACCAGTATTTTTGCATTGTTGCTTACTTCAATGTGGCGGTCAATGTCTTTGATCAGGTCTTCCTGCCCGGGTTTTAAAAAGGATTTGAATTTTTCGTAATTGGCAATGGCATCATCAAACTTATAATTGAAATGCAGCGCTTCTCCATAATAGTAATAGGCATTGATCGGGGCTGCTTTTTCGCGGGGCTCCATATCTACGTATTTCTTAGAAGTATTGGTTACCGCTTTCTCAAGGTAATACAATGCTTTGCCTCTGTCGGCACCGCTTTTCAAATAACAAAAGCCTACTTTATAGTTGATATTGGCGCTGGTAGAATCGATTGCGTATGCCTCCAGGAAGTTACGGAGTGCCAGCGGATAATTTCCTTCCAAAACAAGGTAATTCCCTTCTGTAAATTTGCTGCGGTAATCCGCCTTATCCTGTCCCTTTGTTGATAAGTTGAACAGTAGAAGAATTAGAAACAGAGAAGTATATTTTTGCATTTGAAGTAGATAAATTGCCTTGTTTTATAGCCTAATTTAGTATTCTAAAAGGTTAAAATTCAAGCAAAAATATCAAATTTAAGTGTCGCTTTTCTTTGCGGGGGAAAAAGAAATTAACAATGAAAGTTGAATTGAAAACCGTGTGTTCAATGGTTCAGTTATTCAATGGTTTATTCGTGTGCTGTGCGCAGATGCAGTAGGATTGTTCAGTGGTTTACCTGTTCATCGGTTCATTCGTATACTGTGTGCAGACTGTGTAGCAGGGAAGATTATTTACCGCCTTCGAGGATTTTTAATTCCACTCTTCGGTTCAGCTGCATCCCTTTCAGGTCAGGCTTTCCGTTAGGTAAAGTGTTGGGTGCAACAGGCATGGTTTCGCCGTATCCTTTTGCCACAAGGCGGTTTTTGTCAATTCCCTTTTTTACCAGTGCAGCTACTACTGCCTGTGAGCGCATCTGCGATAATTTCAAATTGGCAGCATCGTTTCCTTTGCTATCGGTATGCCCGGCCACCTCAATTTTAAGAGTTGGATAGTCCTTCATTAATTTGATCACTTTTTCAATTTCCAGGTTGGATTCTTTCCGTAAAGTCGCTTTGTTCGGATCAAAGAAAATGTTGTTCAGTGCGATCTTCGCACCGACTTTTACTTTTTCCAGCATAATGTTTTTGGTCAGTGCCGAAAACTCCGGTTGTTTAGGAACGTTCACATTTTCGGACTGGAATAAATAACCTTCCGCTTCGTACGACAGGTTGTAATTTTGTCCGCGGTTCAATACAAAATAATACGAGCCGGAATCGGAAGAGGTGTAATACGTATCGATCAGTTTCCCGGTAAGATTATCCTTCACAATAATTTTTGTTCCCGGAATGATCTTGTCTTCCTGGTTTTTAACCGTTCCAGCAATGCTGATGGTACCCAATACCTTGCTTTCGAAATTAATGCCTTTCAGCAATAATTCTTTTTCAATTTCCTGGTAAGAAGAGTTGGGAGGAATAATGATCGTTTCGCTGATCGGCTGGTACCCTTCTGCTTCATAGCTGATGGTGTATGTTTTTCCTTCGTTGCCCGGATTCAGGATCAATAAATATTTACCCGTAGCCGAATTTGGTTTTACATCCTGTACCACCAGTCCGCTTTCCATATCAGTCGCTGTGATCTGCACACTGGCAGGCACTTTTGTGGATCCGTCAAATGTCAAATATCCTTTCAATAAAGTCAGTGGCTCTACAATTGTTTGATCAAAATTGATCATGTACAGATCTTTTTCTCCTTTGCCACCGGCTCTTGCCGACGAAAAATAACCGCGTTTACCGTCTACGGATTGTACATAAAAAATATCATCGTCCGGCGTGTTGATCGGTGCTTTTAAATTCTCCGGCTCCGACCATTTTCCGTCATCGTCTTTTACAGATTTGAAAATATCAAATCCGCCCATGTTTTTGTGGCCTGTGGAGCTAAAAAATAACGTAACACCATCAGGGTGAATGAAAGGTGCATCTTCATCAAACTTTGTGTTGATAGTTGGTCCAAGATTTAAAGGCATGCTCCATTGTCCGTTTGGTAATTTTACACAACGCCAGATGTCGCGGCCGCCGAATCCACCTTCACGGTCACTTACAAAATAAAGTGTATTACCATCCACACTCATGGTAGCGCTGGGCTCCCATGCTTTTGAATTGATGTTGGTGTTCATCGCGATCAATCCCCCCCAGGTATCGCCATCCAGCAAACTGTAATAAATATCGCCGCCGTTCACACCGCGGTATACAAATAATTGCTGTCCGTCTGCCGAAAGGCCAATGTCTGCTTCATTATCGTAGGAATTAATATTGGGGCCAATGGATTTCGCGGAACCCCAGCTACCATCCTTTTTTTTCTCACACACATAAATGTCCTCGTAGTACTGGTCATTGTCGGTTTTTTCGCCACCGGTGCTTCCCGGCCTGCGCGAGGTAAAGATTAGTGTGGATTCATCCGCCGAAATTACCGGGCTGTAATCCGGATACGGGCTGTTTACGCTATCGCCAAGGTTGGTAATGGTTACCAGTGCGCTGTCTTTGGTAAGGTCAACGGCATTAAAATTTGTTTCAATTTGTTTGTCAAGATCGGCGGTCAGGTCTTTGTTGTGATTTCCGACAATGTCTTTGAACTTATTAAAATAAGTATTGGATTCCTGAAAGCGGTAGGCCAGGCGATAAGCTGTACCCAATGAATAATAAGCCATTTCAGGCGCCTTTTTTTCGAGAGGGTCGGTATCGTCATAATTACGGCCGATATTCAATACTGCTTTTTGGAGATAGGGAAGTGCTTTATTTTTTTCGTTGGCCGAATTAAGGTAACAAACTCCTAATTTATAGTTGATGTTGGCGTTGCTGGAGTCGATGCGGTAAGCATCCAGAAAATGCTTTAATGCCATCGGATAATTTTGTTCCAGGATGAGTAAGTTTCCCTGGGTGAAATTATCGCGATAATCGGCTTTGTTTCCCTGCGAATAAACGGTATTAAAAATACACACGCATATACACAAAAGGAACAGTTTTGACTTCATAGATTTAATTAGACATAAAAACACTTACAAATATAAGTTTTCTGGGGAGCGCCGCAAATTTTTATCAATAAATCCTTTTTTACCTGCCTAATTCAAGGCATTGCTAAATAATAAAGTGAGGATCCGGAACTTTGCACCATGAAAAGAAATTATTTTAAGAACGTCATTGCGAGGGCTTTTCGCCCGAAGCAATCTCACACCAGATTATGAACTAGAATGAGATTGCTTCGGGCGAAAAGCCCTCGCAA
>JAOQAG010000037.1 GCA_025963715.1 Bacteroidota bacterium | reverse complement strand
ACACCAGAATATAAAGCCAGAATGAGATTGCTTCGGGCGAAAAGCCCTCGCAATGACGTTCTTAAAATAATTTCTTTTCATGGTGCAAAGTTCCGGATACTCACTATTATTTTAAGAGCCGGGTTGATGTTGTGTTGACCCGGCTTTTTGTTTACATAGGCTAAAATGTCCTGAAAGTGGAAAAGTGTCCTTTGAAATGTGTGGGAAATGGTTGATTATTGCAATGAAAACCTGGCCTAATGGAACGGATATAAATAATGCAATTTTAATAACACTAAATCATGACATCAACCACAACAAAATTTCAATCCTATGTTCTTAGTGTAACAACTCTTATTGTTTACACATTATGGTTTAAATACAACGATCTTATTCATATTAACCCATATTTAAAAGTAATCTCAACTACATTACTATCGCTTGGACTTTACCGCTTTGTTGCAACAATTTGTCTCCTATTGTTCAGACGGTTAAGATTTGTAAGGAAATTTTTTCTGGGACCAAAATATTTAGAAGGAACCTGGGTAGGTTTTTATATTGGACTAAAAGGAAATGTAAGATACATTGTTGAACGATTTGAACAAGACTTTGAAACATTAATAGTTAGAGGGAAATCTTTTAATGAGCAAAAGGGATTTCACACTTCCTGGATCTCATTTCCTGCAAACATAGATGTTCCGAAAGGGGAGCTGACATATATGTATGAATTAAAAGGAACACAGGAAATTTCAAATGGGACAGGTATTGTTTTCTTTAATTTCCACAGGCAAAATCAAGCAACAGCACCAACAATGATTAATGGCTTTTCTGCTGACCTTCATAATAATGGAGTTAGAACAAAATCTTTGGAGTATAAGCTTGCGGACAATTGTAAATTTACAGATGCGGAAGCACTTGAAAAGGCAATAGTGTTTTACAACTCCAATAAAGACACTTTTTAGTTAACACTTCTGCTCACAATCCAGCTCTTTCCCCGGTCGTTCAATTTGAATCGTGGTATGCTCAATTTCAAAATCATGGTGCAGGTCGTGTTTGATCTTTGCGATCAGTGCATCCGTATCAACTGCGGCAGAAACCACGTGTACCGTTAATGCTGCTTCCGTGGTGCTCATCGCCCAGATGTGCAGGTCGTGAAAAGCGGAAACATCCGTTAATTTAGAAAAATAACCGCGTACTTTTTCCGGATCAATGCTCATCGGAACGCCATCCAGCGAAAGCCTTACCGAATCGCGCAGCAAACCCCAGGTGCTGAAAATAATTACGGCAATAATAACAAGACTCATGGCCGGATCCAGCCAGTACCAGTGTGTGTATATGATCACGATCCCGGCAATTACAACCCCGAGCGAAACCGCTGCATCTGCCGCCATGTGCAGGTAAGCGCCTTTTACATTCAGGTCTTTTTCCCTGTCCCTGAAAAACAGCAATGCTGTTGCTGCATTAATGATCAGCCCGGTAAAAGCAATAATGGAGATCACGCCGCCTTCAACGGGATGCGGCTGCGAAAAGCGGCTGATGGCTTCCCAGCCAATGGCACCGATGGCCACCAACAAAAGAATGGCATTGGCAAGCGCTACCAAAACGGTTGATTTGCTGTATCCGTAAGTAAAATTCCGGGTGGGTTTCATTTGTGCCAGCCGGTGTGCGATCAGTACAAATAAAAGGCTTACCACATCGCTGAAATTGTGCCCGGCATCGGTGAGCAAAGCCAGGGAATGTTTCCAGAAACCGGCTGCTACTTCCAAAAGCACAAAGCCCATATTCAGGGCAATACCCAGCTTAAAAGCCCTGTTAATGTTTTTCGGCACATGGTGATGATGGCCGTGGCTATGGTCGTGATGATCGTGATCGTGTGACACAAAAAATGGTTTTGTTGATGCTCCAAATTTACGCTTTATTCAATTGTAATCCTGACAAAAATCAGGACTTGCTTCCGCTTATTTTTAAGGTTCGTTTCCAAAAATTGAATGAAATAATGTACTTTTGGGCCCCGGTAATACCGCTATTTTAATTTATTATTTAATTCGATTGTACAGCATGAATATCCGTTTTTCCCTCAAATACATTTTAGCCGTTCTGTTATTTTCCAATGCACTTGTTGCTTTATCTCAAACGGATACGCCACCGGCAAAGAAAAAAAAGATCGTGGGTAACGGTGATTTTTATTTCTCCTGGGGCTATAATCATGAGTGGTATACCAAAAGCGACATTCACATTTCGCAGCCGGAAATGAACAACGATTACAAGTTTGATGACCTGCGTGCGAAAGATCACGAAGGCTGGGATAAAAAATTATTGAAAAAGGACATTACTATTCCACAATACAATTACCGCATCGGTTACTTTTTTAACGAAGCACAAACCTGGGGGCTGGAGATCAATTTTGATCATACCAAATATGTGGTGATCCCGGATCGCGAAGTGCGCATAAAAGGTACATACGAAGGCAGGCAAGTGGACAGCCTTGTAAAAACCGGCGAGAGCACATTTAAATGGCAATTGAACAATGGTGCTAATTTCCTGGAATTAAATCTCGTAAGAAAACTTCCGTTGGTAGATGCATTCAAATCCCGCTTTCAATTTGTATGCCTGCTCAAAGCAGGTGCTGGGCCGGTGATCCCGCACGTAGAGAATACGATTTTTGGTAATAGCAACAACCCTGGTTTTCAATTTGGCGGCTGGAATGTGGATGCGGATGTATCGTTCCGCGCTACATTTTTTAAGCACGTTTTCCTGGAATATGCCAATAAAGTAGTGTATGCACGTTACTCGCAATTGCAGATCTACAATGGCTTAGCCAAACAATCATTCGGTTGTTATGAGATGTTTTTGTGTGTTGGTGCCAGTTTTAAGCTTTAGTACGGATACAGATAGCGAACAGGAACGAATTTTACGAATCTATGTGATATAAATTTGGAAAACGATCTCTTTTTTGTATTGTCATCCCGGGCCTGACCCGGGATCTGCTAATAAAGGACTAAAGACAAGCGCTGCAAACATTCATGAGATCCCGGATCAAGTCCGGGATGACAGTCTTAATATACACACAGCAACCACCCCAATTCATTTTTCGTTCCTGTTTGCTATCCGTACCTAAGGACGAATAAGCAACACCGACGACGATATCGCTCCCGAATTCTGTTCCTGTTCCAGCATTTTCCATCCTTCAAAACTACTGATCAGCAAACTGGTTTCGGGTAATGAGTTAAACACCAATTCCTTTTTATTGCTCAATGAAACAGTATTCGGAGCAAAATTTTCGATGTTGGTGATCTCTTCTTTTATTTCCGAATTGGAATTGATGATCTCGTTATAATCGATCAGTAACAACTGACAATTACTGTTTTTGATGATGCGTTTTGCATAAAACAGCAGGAAAATATCACCGATGGAAAAGATCGGGATGATGATCTTTTCGGGCATGCTGAAATCTTTATCAATAAAAATAGCCACTGGTATTTTACTTTGTGAAATAAATCCTTTTATTTTTTCATCGATCACCGTTTGCGATTCCAGCAAGCTTTCTTTCCCTGCAATGGTATTGATCAGCTTTTCCGGATTCAGCGCTTTGGCGGTGATCCCGATCAGCTTTCCTAAAAACGATCCCTGAAAAACCGATTGCCCGGCGCCTACGATCAGTAAATTAAAATCACCGGCATTGGCCGAATTTAAAATTTCATCGCTCACATCGTTAGATGCTTTATACACTGTTTTAATATCGATCCCCAGTTTATTTGCTTCCGAGCGGATCGGCTTAAAGCTTTCCTTTTCGTATTCGTTGGCGTCAAACTTATTGGTATCCGCACTCGGGGTGATGTGTAATGCGGTAATTTGCGTGCTTGCCGAAGCTGAAAGAATATTGGCAATTCGGATCATTTTTTTACCTGCCTGTGGGTTTCCAAACGAGATCAGAATCTTGAATTTTTGTTTCAGGATCTTTCCTTTGTCCGTTGCAGGTTCTTTCGAAAAACGGTTGATCAGGTCCAGTGCAGGGCCGGTCATAAATGTGGTGATCAGCGCCATCAACACCATCATCGTGAAAACGGTAGGAGTAAGCACGCCCAGGTCGTAACCGATGTTGAGCACGATCAGCTCCACCAATCCGCGTGTGTTCATCAATGCGCCAATGGCAAGACTATCGCGCCAGCTTTGGCCTACAAACCGTGCGGCAAACATGCTGCCGCCAAATTTTCCAACCACTGCAATCAGAATGATCGCTCCGCAGATCATCCATGTATGGGAATCGTTCAATAAGCCAATTTGCGTGCGCAATCCGGAGAACGCGAAGAACAAAGGAAGGAGTAAACCCAGCGCTACATATTCCACTTTATCTGTTAAAATTTTGCGAAAACTAAATGACGGCGGCATGATCACACCGGCCAAAAATGCACCGAACAAAGCATGGATGCCGATCACTTCCGTTGTGTATGCCGAGATCAGCAACACGCCAAAAATAATTGCGATGATGTTCAGACTCACCGTTTCTTTATTGGAATACACTTCGCCTACTTTTTTCAAAAATGGCTGGATCACTTTCAGCATAATAAAAACATACACCAATGCCATGGCGATCGTGAAAACGGAACTGGTGAACGATCCCGCTTTTACAATGGCAATAACCGATGCAAGGATACACCATGCCGTAATATCATCCGCCGCCGCGCAGGTAATGGCAATGGTACCGAGCTTGGATTTTGTCATGCCGCGTTCCTGTAAGATCCTTGCCAGCACCGGAAATGCGGTGATGCTCATGGCTATTCCCATGAACAGGCTGAAGGAAAGAAAATTAATATTTGCAGGTGCAAATTCTTCATAAATAAAATATGCAAGCCCCATTCCCAGTGCGTAAGGCACAATAATACTGGCGTGACTGATGATCACAGCATCGCGCGCTTTTGTTTTCAAAACTTTCAGATCCAGTTCCATTCCCACTACAAACATGAACAGGATTAATCCGATCTGGCTGAAATACTGCAATGTAGGCAGGGATGTTTTCGGGAATAAAAACGCCGTGTATTCCGGGAACCACATCCCCATCAGGGATGGCCCAAGGAAAATACCGGCAATTACTTCGCCGATCACCGTTGGTTGCCCGATCTTATTGAACAAAAAACCGAATGTGCGCGCGGTAATGATGATGGCGATGATCTGCAGCAATAAAATAGCAAGTGGGTGGTTGATGCTTTGTGTGATGGCATCGCGGAACATGCCGAGGATATCATGACTGGCCGCCGTTGTTGGTAATACTGTTACTTTACCTACTTCCAGCGGTTTTCCCGTTTGCACGATCCAGTACATCAATCCCAGGAAACTGCCGATCACGACAATGTAAAATAAAATATGGTTATACTTTTTGAGCATGATTTTTAGGTTTTAGGTACTGTTGCTTTTTCTTTTGTTGGGAAATAAAATATAAATCCGGCTACGCTGCGTAATCCCGCAGAATAGCTGAAATCAAAATCGTGTGTAAAATAGGGTGCTACTTCAAAAAATAATCCTGCATTCTGGAACGGGAACGGAAATGCTTCCACGCCAACAGGAATCACGCCTCCGACTTTGCTTCTTTTACCTGCAAAATTCCATTCGGTACGCACACCCAGCCCTACATGAAAGCGTACTTTTTCCAGCCGGATCAGGCGACAAACGGCTGATGCTTCCGTTGTAAAAGAGGAAAGAGTAGGGGTGTTGTATAAATTGGCTTTTGTTAAACGGGCATCCAGCAGCCATTTGGAGGTTTTACTGCTGCGTAAACCTACGCCTATATCGGTTCCGGTGGGATAAATCCCAATTCCAACGCCTGTTTGTGCCGGTACAACAGCACTAAGCCCAAGAAATAAAATAAGTAAAAAAGTGATCTTTTTCATCGTTGAATAAATGTTTCAGCGGCAAAAGTAAATCAATGAAAGGGCAGAAAAAAGGCAGCTGTAATGAAACCGGAAAGGATGTAATGAAAGGGTTAAAAAATGTAACAACAGTTAATCTACTAAATACGAATGGATACCAATTTACTAATCTGTGTGTAATAGCGATACCCAAAATTTCACCACATAAGGCACAAAAGAAAACATAAGACTAAGCCCTTGCCAGGTCAATATAGCCACAGATTCACGGATTTTAGCTTCAATTCAATTACACAAATAAAATCGCAAAGCGATTGATATGATCTGAGTAATTTCCTTTTTTAATTCTTAATCTGTGAATCTGTGGCTAATACGCATTGGTATGTTACATCCAACCTTTGTTTCTTTTGTTTTCTTTTGTGGTTCAAAAACACACAGCACACACAGATTAGTAAATTGGTATCCATTCGTATTTAGTAGAATCTCAGCCAGTCCTGAAAATTTTTCCGGAATGAATCACCCAGTGTTACCACAAATTGCTTTTTTGAAGGATGTTTTATTTTTAAAGTAATTTCATCTGCAGCGTGCGACTGAATCGTTTTTTTAGAAACGATCTCCGCTTTATTTACCTGTATAAATTCGCCGGAAGGAAGGAGCGACAATAATTTTTCAATGGAAATGTTTTTCAGCAGCAGGGTTTGATCGTCTTTCAGATACGCCAGCTTATCGCGCTTATCGATCTCGGAAGTGTTGATGTATAATAGCTCATCAAAAAACAACATGGATTTTCCCTGGTTGGTATTCCAGCTGAAATAGGTTTTGCGGCTTTCTTTTTCCGTGATCAGCTTGTATGCCTTGTTCAATGCTTTTTCCAACCGCTCTTTTGCTACCGGTTTTTTTATAAAATCAATTGCTTCCAGGTCATAAGCATCAGCAGCGTATTCGGGGTGCGCCGATACAAAAATGATGTATTTATCTTTCAGCACCTGCGCCACTTCCAGTCCGCTTAATCCGGGCATGTTTATGTCCAGCAGGCAAAGATCAAATTCCAGTGTTTTAAATTCTTCAATTACGTTCAATGGCGAATCAAAGCATTTCACCACTTCAATAAAGGGGAACTGCTCGCACAACATCCGCAGGTAGGTCAGGCCCGGTAATTCATCATCCAGCAGGATGCACTTTATTTTTAACATCTCGTAAATTGATTTGTAAACGGGCAATGTGTACTTCTTCCAGCACCGAATAATCCACGCTGCAGGCTTTGCCATACAGGATCTCCAGTCGTTTTTTCATATTCTCTTTTCCAATGCCGCTATTGGGATTAAAATGCGGCATTTTGTTGATCTTGTTCGAAACCGTAAAAATAAATTCATCGTCATTCAGCTCAAACAAAATAGAAATGAATGCATCTTTGCTGGTAAGTTCCGCATGCTTAAATGCATTTTCAATAAAATAAGCAGTGATCAGCGGCGATACAAGCGGCTCGTCGTAAAAAGGATTTCCTTCGTTTACACTGATCCTGAACCGGAAATCGAACAGCGGCCCCAGTTTTATTTTATTCAGCTCAATAAAATTCCTGACAAATTCCAGCTCGTCCTTAATGGCAATGTATTGTACGTTGCTTTCATATAAAATATAATCGAGCACGCCACCCAGCTTTTCCATGGCCTGGTGCGTACGGTAAGCATATCCTTGTATAGAATTAAGCGTATTTTTAAATAAGTGCGGGTTCAGCCTGAATTTGGAATTTTCCAGTTCCAGCGCATGGATCTGGTTCAGCAATTCGCCGTTTTCTTTTTTTAACAGCTTATAGCCTTGTTTTAATTGCCGCTCGCTTTTCCGTAACCGGAAAAGGACCCCGGCAAAAACCAGCACCAATACAATGATCAGGATGTAATAAATCGGATCCATTTTTTGCAAAGGTAGGTAATAAGTTCAAAGTTTAAAGTTCAAAAGTTTAAAGTTGGCTGTGTACGGATAACACCCCGCCTGAACGATTCGGGCAGGAACAGGAACGGGGGTTTTGCGTTTTTCTTTGCGCCTCTGCGCCTTTGCGGTTAATTTTCCAGCAAACACAGCAAAACTTTAAACTTTTGAACTTTAAACTTTGAACTGAATTTATTAGCAATTAACTCAAAACGATTTTATCTTTACAATTCATAAAACACAGTACGCACCAGTCCAATATCCAACAATCCAACATCTGTTATGCGCGTTACATTTTTAGGCACAGGTACATCACAGGGAGTTCCTATCATCGCTTGCCCTTGTTATGTGTGTCATTCCACCGATCAAAAAGACAAACGCCTGCGTTCCTCCGTACTGATCGAAGAAAAAGGAAAACATTTTGTGATCGATACCGGCCCCGATTTCCGCCAGCAAATGCTGCATGAAGATGTAAAAGAGCTGGATGCCGTTATTTTTACACACGAGCACAAAGATCACACAGCAGGTTTTGATGATATCCGCGCCTTTAATTTCATCAATAAGAAAAAGATGGAGGTATATGCTTCCGCGAGGGTTCAGGAAGCGTTACGGCGTGAATTTGCCTATATTTTCAGTGATTTTAAATATCCCGGTATTCCCGAGATCAACCTGCATTTACTGGAAAATAAGCGAACGACAATCGAAGGCGTTGATTTTTTACCGGTAGAAGTGATGCACCACAAATTGCCGGTATTCGGCTTTCGTGTGGGCGATTTCAGCTACATTACCGATGCCAATTATATCTCCGAAACTGAAAAAGAGAAAATCCGCGGATCAAAAGTACTGGTACTCAATGCACTGCGCCGTGAAGAGCACATTTCCCATTTTACCTTTCAGCAAGCCATCGATCTGGCAAATGAGCTGGAAGCCGGAACCACTTACTTTACACACATCAGCCACCAGCTGGGATTACATGCAGAAGTGGAGAAAGAATTGCCGCCGCACATCAAGCTGGCGTATGACGGGTTGCAGGTGGAGTTGTGATTTACCACTCCATAGGAGTCCTGCGGACGAAAACGCAAAGACTTTCGTTTTTAAATAACAGATCCCGGATCAAGTCCGGGATGACAGTTTAATTAGAATGAATTGATTTCTTTGCTGGCAAAGCAACACCAATATTTCGTTTAATACCCAGAAACTTTTGTATCCTTTTGTGGTTCAAAAAAATACAGCATCTGCGTATAGCCAACTTTAAACTTTTGAACTTTAAACTTTGAACTCATTTAGTATCGTCAGTACTTCCCTCGCTTCCTTCACGTCATGTACCCGGATGATCTTCGCGCCTTTTTGTACCGCAATTGTATTTAATATAGTTGTTCCGTTAAGCGCTTCTTTTGATTTGATATTCAGTAGTTTATTGATGAATGATTTACGGGAAACACCCGCTAAAACCGGGCAGTTAAATTCTCCAAATTTTTCCAGGTTTTTCATCAGTTCATAATTCTGCTCCACCGTTTTTCCAAAGCCCAATCCCGGATCAATGATCACCTGCCGGTGGCCCAGTTCCTGCAACTTTTTCAATCCGTTTTGCAGCATCCCTAAAACTTCCGCTACCACATTTTTATAGCTGGGATTTACCTGCATTGTTTGCGGCGTTCCCTGGATGTGCATCAGTACATACGGCACTTTTAGCCTTGCCACCGTTTCAAACATCTGCTCATCCATCGTTCCACCCGAAATATCATTGATCAGATCCGCACCCGCCGCAACCACCTTTTCGGCTACGCTGGCACGAAAAGTATCCACGGAAAGCGTAATTCCCGGGAAGTTTTCTTTCAGCGAAACGGTCACTTCCAGCAATCGTTTTGTTTCTTCCGCCTCCGGAATATCTTTTGCACCCGGCCGTGTGGAGTAAGCACCAATATCAATGATATCGGCTCCTTCCGCCAGCATTTTTTTTGTTTGTTCCAGCCATTGTCCTTCCTCCGTGTACTTTCCACCGTCAAAAAACGAGTCATCCGTAATGTTTAAAATACCCATAATTAGGGGTTTAGCAGCCGGATCAAAAATCTGCTTTATTTTTTGAGAAAAAACTGTATCTTGTGCCGTCATTATGTAAAATTTTTAGTCAGCGGGCAGGTTGTATAGAACGATCTAACGACTAAGTACTCCCGGCTAATTTCTAATTAAGATATGAATAAAACATCCAGTCAATACGATACCGCGATCACTTCCTGCAAAGATATTTTTATTAAAAAAATGAAAGATTACGGAACTGCATGGCGTGTATTGCGCACCAGCTCTATCACCGACCAGATTTTTATCAAAGCACAACGGATCAGAAATATCGAAGATAAAGGTACTCAAAAAATAAACGACGATGTAAAATCCGAGTACATCGGCATCATCAATTATTCCATTATCGGGCTTATCCAGCTGGAGCTGAAAAATGATTCGCGGATGGAACTCCCGGCAGATGAAGTAGGTAAGCTTTTCGACAAATATTCAAATGAGGCAAAGAATTTGATGGAGAACAAAAATCACGATTACGGCGAAGCATGGAGAGACATGCGGGTAAGTTCGCTTACCGACCTGATCCTGATGAAGATCCTGAGGATAAAACAAATTGAGGACAACAAAGGAGCAACCATCATTTCGGAAGGCATCGATGCTAATTTTCAGGACATGATCAATTATTCTGTTTTTGCGCTCATCAAATTAAACGAATAACCTATGAAAATAATCACTACGATTTGCCGCATCCTTGTCGGATGCCTTTTCATTTTTTCGGGCCTGATCAAAGCCAATGACACACTGGGCTTTTCCTATAAATTAAATGAATATTTCGAGATCTTCGGAACCAATTTCCTGATCGGCATTTCACAGCCTCTGGCCACCTTTATTTGTATTTTTGAGATCTTACTGGGTTTCACATTACTGATGGGTGCACGCCGCAAACTCACACTCTGGCTGCTGTTGCTGATGATCATCTTTTTCACCTTCCTTACCTTTTATTCGGCTTATTTCCACAAAGTGGAGGAATGCGGCTGTTTCGGCGATTTCCTGCACTTAACACCATGGACATCCTTCACAAAAGATTTGGTATTGCTGATCCTGATCATCGTGTTGTTCATCGGTAAGGATTACATTAATCCCATCTTCGGCCCGCGGCTGGAAAATGTGGTATTGGTGATCATCCTCATTGCTGTGACTGCTTTCCCGATCTATACTTACAATTATTTGCCGGTAAAAGATTTCCGTGCTTACCGTATCGGCACCGACCTTTACAAAGCCATTCATCCGCAGGTAAAATATTTTTACAAGCTGAAGAACAAAGCTACCGGCGAAGTGAAAGAATTTGACCACTGGCCGGAAAACTGGGACAAAGAATGGGATTACATCGAAAACAGGACCGAAAGCATTGAAAAAGATGTAACACCGATCAATGGTTTTGCCATGCACAATGAATACGGCGAGGATTACACCGACGAATTCCTGCAAAAACCGGGTTATAAATTTATTTTGGTAGAGTGGGACCTTACTAAAGCAAACAGGGGCGTACAAGGTAAGATCAATGATTTTGCTGCTGTATGTTCATTGAATAAAATAGAATTTGTGGGGCTAACTTCTTCCGACAGTATGACCGTGCTGAATTTCAAAAAAGAGATCAACGTTAATTACCCGTTTTATACCAACCTGGATGATGTGCCGCTGCGTACCATGATCCGCGCAAATCCGGGTTTGATTTTATTGAAAGACGCGACAGTAGTAGACATGTGGCATTATCATTCATTTCCATCGTTTAACGATGTGAAAGAAAAATATTTTAAGAAGTAGCTTGTGGCAAAATTTATACTCAAACGTTTAATGTACGGGTTCCTGGTTCTGCTGGGAGTTATTACAGTTGTTTTTCTTTTGTTCAATGTATTGCCGGGCGATCCTGCCAGGATGATGCTTGGCCAGCGTGCCGATCAGGCTTCCATTGATGCCATCAACAAAGATCTGGGTCGCGATAAGCCGCTGATGACACAGTTCCTGATGTATATGAATGATCTTTCGCCGATCTCCGTGCACGATCCTGTAAACAAAGACCATTACCTGTACCTGGACAAGGATAAATACTCCTCTTACCTCAAATTATTTCCTGTCGGAAGCAAAGTGATTGTGCTTAAATACCCGTATTTACGACGGTCGTACATTACCAAGCGAAAGGTGTCCGATATTATTGAAGATACCCTGCCCGAAACCACGGTGCTCGCTTTTTCAGCCATTACTTTCGGTGCATTTTTCGGGATCCTGCTCGGGATTTTTTCGGCCATAAAAAAGAATTCCTGGTTCGATAAAAGCTCGCTCATTTTTGCGATCTTTGGAATGGCGCTGCCATCGTTCTTTATCGGCTTACTGATCTCCTGGTTTTTTGGCTACATTTTGCGCAATTATACCGGCCTGAGTCACGAAGGTTCGCTTTATACCACGGATGATTTTGGCGACCAGCATTTAACGCTCAAAAACCTGATCTTACCAACATTAACGCTCGGATTACGCCCGCTCGCCATCATCATTCAGCTTACGCGCAGCTCGGTGCTCGATGTACTTTCGCAGGATTACATCCGTACAGCCACGGCAAAAGGATTAAGCTTTTACAAAGTGATCTTCAAACATGTTTTAAAAAATGCGTTAAATCCTGTAATTACAGCAATTTCAGGCTGGTTTGCAGGATTAATGGCCGGAGCCGTATTTGTGGAAATGATCTTTAACTGGAAAGGCATCGGCTACGAAGTGGTGGATGCGCTTAATAAAAACGACCTGCCTGTAGTAATGGGTGCAACGCTTGTGTTTGCCCTTATTTTTGTGGCCATCAATATCATTGTGGATATTGTGTACGGAATTTTAGATCCGCGTGTAAGAATTCAATAACACAATATGATTTGTGTCATGTTGAGCCTGTCGAAACATTTAGACAGATATGCAAAAAGCTCTTCGACAAGCTCAGAGTGACAAAAGAATCAAAAATTTCGTTAGAGCATTTAAAAGAATTAGAAAAAATAAACCGATTTTTAATTTCTTTAAAATATATTAAACTATGAGAAGAAAGATCGTTGCCGGAAACTGGAAAATGAACAAGACGCTTGCAGAAGGCATGGAGCTGATCAGCGAAATTGCTGCTTCACCTGCTTCTTCGGAAGTGCTTAAAATAATTGCTTGTCCGTTTATTCACATCCCCGGCGCCGTGCAGGAATTAAAAGCATTGCACGGATTTGCCATAGCAGCGCAAAATTGTTCGGAGCATGCATCCGGCGCTTATACCGGCGAGATCTCTGCTGCCATGATCGCTTCCACAGGCGCAACGCATGTGATCATCGGTCATTCCGAGCGCCGCCAGTATTTCAACGAAACCGCTGCTGTATTAACACAAAAAGTAAATCACGCTTTAGCGAACAACCTCGTACCCATTTTCTGCATCGGTGAAAACCAGGAAGAGCGCAACAGCAACCAGCATCTGGAAGTAGTAAAAAAACAATTAAAAGAAACATTGTATCATTTAGCACCTGCAGATTTCAGCAGGCTGATCATTGCTTATGAGCCTATTTGGGCAATTGGCACCGGCCTTACAGCTACCAGCCACCAGGCGCAGGGAATGCATAATTTTATCCGTTCCGAGATCAATAAAAAATACGGAAAAGAAATTTCAGAAAATACATCCGTTTTATACGGCGGCAGCTGTAATGCAGAAAATGCAAAAGAGCTTTTTTCCTGCATGGATGTGGATGGTGGCCTGGTTGGCGGTGCATCTTTAAAAGCAACCGACTTTATAAACATCATCAACTCTTTTACCGTTTCACCAACTGAATAAGTAAAAAAATCAACCACATAAGGCACAAAGAAACACATAAGGCGAAGCCCATGCAGGAGTCACACAGGGCTTATGTTTTCTTTTGTGCCTTATGTGGTGGAATAACACAGCAAATCATCACTTACTTTTTAGTGCCTTAGTGGTAAAAATCGTATCATATGAATTATATTGAATTAGCAGTAACTGTAACACCCAAAGAGCAGGGGAGCGATATACTGATCGCACAATTATCGGAGCTGGGTTTTGAAAGCTTTGTGGAAAACGAAACCGGTTTTTTAGCGTACATCCAGGAGGAAGAATACAGCGAAGAAGAAGTGGAATTTACATTCGGTGATTTTGCCGATGAATTTAAGATCGCGTTTACCAGCAAGCTTATTGCGCAGCAAAACTGGAACAAAGAGTGGGAAAGCAGTTTTCAGCCCATAGAAGTGGATGGTAAATGTTACATCCGTGCACCGTTCCACGAAGCAAAACAGGGTTTTCAGTACGATGTGATCATCGAGCCTAAAATGTCGTTTGGAACCGGGCACCACGACACCACGCAGCTGATGCTGCAAAAATTAATGTTATTAAATGTTAAAGAAAAAGCCCTGCTGGACATGGGCTGCGGTACGGGCGTACTGGCCATTGTTGCGTCCATGGCGGGTGCAAATCCAATAACGGCAATAGATATCGACGATTGGAGCTACGAAAATACGATCGAGAACCTGGAAAAAAATAATATCAACAACGTGCTTGTTCATAAAGGCAATGCGCAAATTTTGCAAAAAAAATTATTTCATACTATCTTAGCGAATATCAATAAAAATGTACTGTTGGCCGATTTGCCCGTGTATGTTCAGTCGCTCGAAAAAAACGGGAACCTGGTACTGAGCGGTTTTTTTGAAACCGACATACCTGAACTGCAGGCAAAAGCAACCGAATTGGGATTAAATTTCCAGGACAAGGCAATAAGCAACCAGTGGGCCATGTTACATTTTATTAAACCGTAATAGCGTAGTAGAAGAATGAAAAAAATCAAGTTCCTGTTTTTGCTTTTGAGCGTGAGTATCATTTCGCAAAAAGCATCCGCCCAGTTAAATCCAATCAAGCAGTTTTCCGAAGACCCTGTTAAATTCCTGGATGAAGTAAAAACCATGTTTGATGTTACCAACATGGACAAAAAAGAAGTGAAAGATTACATGGAAGCTTTTACATTGGTATGGAACAGCCCCAAGTACAGCGATAAGCTAAAAAAAGCAACCTACGATTGCTGTAACCTGATGATCAAGAAAAAGATCAGGATCTTACCTGAATACAAAAGCTATTTGAATTCGGTGATGAACTTTGCAAACTCCAACCAAAGCGAGGACAACTTTCTTACCTGGCAGGAATGTATCAATAAGATCCTGAATGCCAAGATCCTGAAAAACTATTCGGATTACCTGCAAATGAGTGAAAACCTGTTTGCTTCCAATACGTTTTACAAATCTGCCGTAGTGCAGTACTCATCCAGTAACAACAAATATATTTTTGAGTACGACAGTGTTCCGAAAGTGATCTTTCCGGGAATGGATCTGCATTGTTACAATAACCAGAACGATAGCGGTATCGTTTACAATACGCGCGGTGTATATTATCCGTACAAAGGCGTTTTTATCGGCGAAACCGGAAAAGTAAACTGGATGCGCGCCGGGCTGGATGTAAATACCGTATGGGCCGAATTGAAAAAATACCAGATCACGCTTAAAACAAGCGGCTTTACTGCCGATTCTGTAGTTTTTTATAATAAAAATTATTTCCAGAAACCACTGATCGGGCAGCTGACCGAAAAAGTAGTTTCCGAAAAGGAAGGAAATATTACCTATCCGCGTTTTGACTCTTACAGCAAGCGGATGCAGATCCCGAACATTGCAAAGGATGTGGATTACGACGGCGGATTTTTACAACGCGGTCCTAAATTCCTTGGTTCGGGTAGTAAAGAGGAAGATGCACGCTTGGTTTTTAAGCGGGAAGGAAAAGTGGTCATGATCGTGGGGGCCAAAATGATTGGTATTACCAAGGATAAGCTGACTGCGGAACCGGCAAACATTAAAATTTATTTTGACAAAGATTCGATCACGCACCCCAGCGTGAGCATGAAATTTATGACGGCAGACCGCATGCTTTCCCTGATCCGTACCAACGACGGGATTTCCCGTTCGCCTTTCATTAATACGTTTCACAAAGTGGATATGTTTTTTGAAGAATTGTCCTGGAAGATCGATGATCCGAAGATCGACCTGCGCATGCTGGTTGGAAATTCGCAGGAAGATGCCATGTTCGAATCGGCAAATTATTTCCGGAGCGACCGTTACGAAAGTGTGCAGGGGATGGATGCGATCAATCCGCTTTTCCAGATGCGCGAATTTGTGATGAAAAAAAATGGTGAGAACCGTAAATTTTCCGGTGCCGATTATTCCAAATATGCAGGCTTTGCATTAAAAGATGTGCAGCCAACATTGGTGCGTCTTTCGGCAATGGGCTTTATTGTGTACGATATTGAAGACGATGAAGTGCAGGTGCAGGAAAAATTATTTACTTACATCTCTGCAAAAGCAGGGCATGTGGATAATGACGTGATCCAGTTCCCTTCCGTAGTGCGTAATGCGAGCAATGCCAGCATTAACCTGCTGAATTACGACATGACCATTTATGGCGTTCGCCAGATCTACATGAGTGATTCGCAGAACGTAACCATTTTTCCTGCGGAACAAAAGATCATCCTGAAAAAGAACCGCGATTTTACATTTGCCGGTGTGGTACATGCAGGGCGTTTTGATTTTTTCGGAAAAGAATTTTCATTCAATTACGATAAGTTCATCATCGATCTTAAAAACGTGGATTCACTGCGTTTAACGGTAAAATCGCTGAAACCGGATGCGTACGGTGAATATCCGCTGGTAAAAGTAAAAACAGTGATCGAGCACATCAACGGGGATCTGGAGATCGATAATCCCGCCAATAAATCCGGGCGGAAACAATTCCCGCAATACCCGATTTTCAATAGTTTCAAGGATTCGTATGCGTATTATAATAAAAGGACGATCCAGAACGGAAAGTACACTTCCGATAAATTTTATTTCCATTTAGAACCCTTCACTATTGATAGTTTGGACAACTTTTCCAATGAAGGTTTAACGTTTAAGGGCGCGCTTGTTTCTGCCGGTATTTTTCCGGTGATCCAGGAATCGTTAACCCTGCAGCCCGATTATTCACTGGGCTTTGTAAACCAGGCACCTGCTGCCGGTTACCCGATGTACGGTGGAAAAGGAACCTACAACAGTGCTGTTAAATTGAGTAACCAGGGGTTACGTGGCGATGGTTCCATCAACTACGTGACCTCCGTCACGAAATCAAGTGATTTTATATTTTTCCCTGATTCCACCAAGGCTACCGCCCAGACCTTTGATGTGAAGGAGCAAAAAACAAAACCGGAATTTCCGCAGTTGCATGGCGATAGCGTAGTCATGTTCTGGCAGCCAATGAAAGACGTAATGCGGGTTACCAACAACAAAATGAAAAAATTCCAGGCTTATAACGGACAATCTGAATTTACCGGAAGCGTGTCGCTTACGCCGAAACAATTATTTGGAACCGGTACTGCTGATTTTAACGGTGCTAAATTAGATGCAAGACTGGTAAAATTCAGCGCCAACTCTTTTGAGTCGGATACCGCCAACTTTAGCTTAAAAGCCATGGAAACTGCCGGAATTGCTCTTTCAACGGACAATGTGAATGCCAAGATCGATTTTTCCAAACGGTATGGCGAATTTAAATCCAATGGTAAAACCTCGCCTGTGAAATTCCCGATAAACCAGTACATCTGTTTTATGGATAACTTTAAATGGTTCATGGATGAGAATAGCATTGAGCTGGGTTCGAGCAAACAGGCGGCGCAAAAAGCGGCAAACGAAGATGTGGATCTGAGCGGGCCGCAGTTTATATCGATCCATCCGAAACAGGATTCACTCGCTTTTTATTCCCCGGGTGCAAAAGTGGATTTGAAGAAAAATATTATCTCTGCAAAAGAGGTGAGGTATATCAACGTGGCAGATGCCCGTATTTATCCTGATAAAGGAGATGTGACCATTGAAAAAGATGCGGTAATGCGCCCGCTCACCAATTCGAAAATTGTAGCCAACTCCATTACCAAATACCACAACCTGTATAACTGTACGGTAACCATAAATGCGCGAAAGAATTACGCAGGATCGGGTTTTTACGATTATGTGGATGAGATCAAAACAAAACAAACGTTTTATTTCAGCAACATCAGCGTGGATACAACATTTCAAACCTATGCGGAAACAAACATTCCGGATTCCAGTAAATTCCGCCTGAGCCCTAATTTTGAATACAAAGGAAAAGTGAAGCTGAAAGCCACTAATCAGTTCCTTGTATTTGATGGTACAGCACGCATTTCGCATGATTGTGCAGGCATTCCTAAATCGTGGTTCAAATTTGAATCGGAGATCGATCCGAACAATATTTACATTCCGGTTCCAAAAGAGCCGGTTGACGGAGGCGGAAAACCAATTGCGGCTTCCCTGATGGTGACCACCGATTCAACACACTTTTACTCTGCATTCCTGTCGCCGAAAGAATCCAGCAACGATCCGTATGTTTTACCTGCTGATGGTTTCCTGTTCTTTGATAAAGGATCGCGCGAATACCGCATCTCTAACAAAGAAAAACTGGTGGAACGCTCCCTGCCGGGTAATTACCTGAGTTTGAACACATCACAATGCAAAGTATACGGCGAAGGAAAAATAGACCTGGGTGGTGATTTCGGACAAGTAAAAATAGAATCATTTGGTAGCGCCATCCATTACCTGATCCCTGATTCGGTAGCGTTTGACATGCTGATGAGCTCGGATTTTTTCTTTGATGACGGAGCAATGGATAAAATGTCGGATGCGATCGTAAATTTTGCCGACCTGAAACCAACCGATTTTTCACGTCCGGTATTTGAAAAAGGAATGCGTGAGATGTTAGGAAAAGATCAGGCGGATAAATTGATCTCGCAATTGAACTTATACGGTTCCTACAAAAAATTCCCGGATGAGCTCAGGAAAACATTTTTCTTTACCGATGTGCGCATGAAATGGAACAAAGACACCCGTTCATACACATCCATCGGCAAGATCGGAATTGGCAACATGGGTAAAACGCAGGTGAATAAATATGTGGACGGTCGCATTGAACTGATCAAAAAACGCGGCGGCGATATCCTGAACATTTACATTGAGCTGGATGCCAACAACTGGTATTATTTCAATTACACCCGGGGAACCATGCTGGCGGTATCGTCCAACGAGGCATTTAACCAGATCTTAAAAGATCTGAAACCTGAGAAACGCGAAAAAACAGGGGACAAAGACAAAAAAGAACCGAATTATTATTTCAATATTTGTCCGCCCAGTAAAAAAACACAGTTTTTACGTAAAACCCAAAGCGCAGAAGAATAAGTTGATCACCACTACACATATCTTATTACTGATTGGAGCCTACTTGTTGGGCTCCATTCCAACTGCTGTATGGATCGGAAAGTTCTATTATAAGATCGACGTACGCGAATACGGCAGCGGAAATGCAGGCGCTACCAATACCTTCAGGGTGCTGGGTAAAAAAGCCGGAATCCCTGTGTTGCTCATCGACGTGCTCAAAGGATTTGCTGCCGTAAGCCTGGCACACATCAGTGATTATACGCCGCACAGCAACCAGTTCATTAACCTGCAGCTGGTACTGGGTATTGCATCCCTGATCGGGCATATTTTCCCGATCTTTGCATCGTTCCGCGGCGGAAAAGGAATTGCCACGCTGCTGGGGATCATCCTGGCTGTGCATTTATATGCAGCGCTTATCGCGATGGGGATTTTTATTGTGGTGTTGCTCATTTCCAGTTATGTATCGCTTAGCTCGATGATGGCGGCAGTATTATTTCCGGTGATTGTGATCGTGATCTTCAAGGAAACTGTTCCTTCGCTTATTATTTTCTCGATCCTGATCGCGATCATGGTACTGATCACGCACCAAAAAAATATTGAACGTTTGCTGCGCAGGGAAGAATCAAAAGCGCGGATCATCCGGAAAAAGAAAAAGGAAGAAGATCCTGTAGAAGTGGAATGACGGCTTTACCGGGCGTTTTATATAAATCCCTTTTTAACGTTATTTAGCATTTTACTCTTCTGTTAAAACCTAATTTTGTTACATGTTTTTTACTCTTTCCCATACCGGTCACATCCATCCGAAGCACTCACAGCTTATGGAAAAACGGGGAAGTACAAAATACACACTTGCTTTTTTACTCCTGCTTTTTTTATTTCCATTTGTACAGCAGGCACAAACATCTATCACCATCTCCGGACGGGCATTTGACGGAAGCAATAATCAATTGCCGCTTCCGAAATTAATGGTGATCAATAAGCGCACGAACAATGGCGTTTTTGCAGATGCAGAAGGAAAATTTTCGATCAGTGCTTATCAATCCGATACCATCCTGTTTTCGGTAGTGGGTTTTAATACCAAAAAAGTGTGTCTGAAAGATTCCGTGATCAAAAAACAATATTATATAGAAGTGGAAATGCAGCGCCTGCAATACACGCTGAAAGAAGTAAGTATATTTGGTACGCGCAACCTGAGTGATATTGACAAGGACATTGCCAAGCTGGATTCTACCCGCAGGCGCAGGTCCTACCAGGACATTAACGGTTTGGAAAGTCCGATCACTTATTTGTACGAACGGTTCAGTAAATTTGGTAAATCCAAACAAAAAGTAGCAGAGTGGGAGAACGAGGATCTGAAAAAAGACATCCTTAAAGACCTGTTCCGTTTATACATTAAGAACGACATTATCGACCTGAGTGAAGAAGAGTTTGAAGAATTTATCATCTATTGTAACCTGAGCGAATCGTTCATCAAAAATGCGTCGCAGTTTGAACTGGTAATGGCTATAAAAGGCAAGTACGAAGCATTTGCCGCCAACAAGGATTATTACAAGCCGCATGAGAAAAGGTGGTAGTTTTTTTGGTCGGCAGTTGGCAACAGGCAGTAGACAAGGACGTACTGTGCTGTAAAAAGAAGAAAAAATACAATAGACAATTTGCAGTAGACAAGTACTGTGTGGAAAGAAAAAGCAATAATCAGTAAACAAATTATTTTAAAACGTCATTGCGAGCGGGAGCGAAGCAATCTCACATCAGATCTTAGCTATAAACATTTTAATTTTATCAAAAAAACGCGCTTCAATTATGAAGCGCGATTTTTTTGACTTGTTTATTTTCTTCTTTGTTGTTTACTTTTTTTCATTTGTTTACTGTCGACTATTTTTACCCGCGTCCTCCAACAACAATCCCGTATTTCACTTTTAATTTATCATCGTATTCATCGGCGTACCAGCCAACACGGTTCATGGTTGCAGCGGCTTCTTTTTGTTCCAGCCCGTCCAGTTCACGGATCAGCTTTACATATATCCAATCGTTGTATTTTACAAACGCAACGCCGTATAACGTGTAGTTTAGCTCCAGTAATTCTTTGAAAAATTCTTCCTGCCGGGTTGCCGGAACCTGCATAACAGGCGCCAATGCCTGGAAATAGCCGCGGCCTTCCGCTTCAATGTGCCACACATCGATCCATACAGATGCAGATCCTTTTTTCAAGCTCCATTGTCCGGCTTGCTCACCGCGACAGATCGTAGGATCAACACCCAGATCCCTGATACAGTTCTCAACCATATCATAATAGTATTGTAAATTTTCCATGATTAAAAAATAGTTTTAAAATGAATATTTTGTTTGTTATAACAAATATAAAATAATTTCGGATGAAACAAATTGTGCTTTTCCGAAACCTTAAAACCGTAACATTTTGATAAAATTTGCTGACAGTAATAGTATACATTCGCAGCAAATTCAGTTTACGTAAATAGTAAAAGTGGTTGCCCCGCGAAGTAGAAAAGATTAAAGCCTGAATTTTAGTTGTTGTGGTTATTAGCCACAGATTCACAGATTTTTATTGCAAAAAAATATTGCATGGATCAAAATCGTAAATCGATTTTGAGTATTAGTGTAATTCCTTTTTACTTTTTTTAATCTGTGAATCTGTGGCAAAACAAGCAAAGTTTTCTGCGCACAGCAAACTTTGAACTTTGAACTTTGAACTTTCGAACTTTAAACTAAATAAATGGAACTCTGGAACCAGGCGCCTCTTGTACGATTGATCATTCCTTTTATTGCCGGGATCATCACTGCCATTTATTTTCCAAATCAGTTTGCATTCCTTTCTGCAATTGTAGCAGCGCTGGTTTTTATTATTGCATCCATTGTGCTGATCCCGAAGCTTAGCATTGCATACCGCAACATGTGGTGGTTTGGGCTGGTGCTTAACATTACGCTGTTTGCGATGGCTTACCAGCTTACCATTTTTAAAACTGAAAAATACAACACCGATCATTTTTCAAAGCTCGCCACCGGCAATGTAACCGTGCATGCCCGTTTGGCGCAGTCGTACATCGAAAAAGAAAAATCATTAAAAATGGTTTTGGAAGTGCTGGAAATAAAAACACCTTCCGGATGGATCGCCACGAGTGGAAAGACGATGGCATACATCAAAAAAAATGAACAGGCGTTGCAATTAAAATATGGCGATGAGCTGGTTTTTAATTCCGTTTTTAATGAAATTCCGGGAATCCAAAATCCCGGCGAGTTTGATTACAAAAGATTTTTAGCTTTTCACAACGTGTTTCAGCAAACCAGCATAAATAATAATCCTTGGCTGAATTTGAGAATAAATTCCGGGAATAAAATATTGAGCTGTTCGTACGCCATGCGTGATCGTTTGCTGAGTGTTTTAACTGCCGAACATGTGAAAGGTGATGAGTTTGCAGTGGGTGCAGCTTTATTGCTGGGTTATTCCGACAAGCTGGATGCGGAAATTATTTCGGCGTATTCCAGTACCGGCGCGCTGCACGTATTGTCCGTTTCTGGCCTCCACGTGGCCATTGTGTACATTGTGTTCAACTGGCTGCTGTTTTTCCTCGATAAAATAAAACACGGAAACATCATCAAAGCGATCATCCTGATCCTGATGCTTTGGTTTTATTCGGCCTTGACCGGATTATCGCCATCGGTGCTGAGAGCTGCTGCTATGTTTAGTTTTATAATCATCGCGAAAGCGTTTAACCGCTACACCAACATTTACAATACACTGGCAGCATCGGCTTTTTTACTGCTGGCGATCAATCCGTACCTGGTAATGGATGTTGGATTTCAGTTATCCTACATTGCTGTGATCGGGATCGTATACATTCAGCCGAAGCTCAATGTATTGTATGAACCCGGAAACTGGCTGATGGAGCAGGTGTGGACGATCACATCGGTTTCTATTGCTGCACAAATTGCCACATTCCCATTGGGATTGCATTATTTTCATCAATTCCCGAATTATTTCCTGATCTCCAATTTTATTGTCATACCGGTTTCCACAGTGATCATGTATGCAGGCATTGCTTTGTTTTTATTCTCCAAGATTTCTTTTCTGGCGGCTTACATTGCTTTAGGTTTCAGCTGGAGCGTGTGGCTGCTGAATGCTTCTGTAAAATGGATCGAGAAATGGCCGTACGCGCTGATTGAAGGGATTTCGATCACCGTAACCGAAACAATCCTGATCTATGGGATTATTGTTTTTCTTTTTTATTATTTCACAAAAAAGCAATTCAAATACCTTGTGTATGTTTTTTGTGCAGCAGTATTATTGATCATTTCACAACTAACAGAGCAGCAGGAACAATTTCGTCAGAAAAAAATAATCGTTTACAACATTCCGAAAACCAGCGCCATTGATTTTGTAGATGCAAAAAGCAACGTGCTGCTTACAGATTCGGCTTTTGCACAAAATGAAAGCGGTTTATTATTTCACGTAAAGCACAACTGGTGGGATCTGGGGCTCAGCAATTCAAAAATAATTACAGGAAACATAAAAATAAATGCGCTGGAAATAGCCGGTAACGCTATCCAATTCAATAATAAGCGCATGGCGATCATTAATGCTGCATTGGAAGAATCTGGTGAACAGGCAATAATACCAATAGAAGTAGATTACCTGCTGATCTCCGGAAATCCAACATTAAAAATGGAAGAGGCATTGAAAAGATATCGTCCGAAAAAAATTATTTTTGATTCGTCCAACTCGTTATACCACGTTACTAAATGGAAAACAGAATGTATGGCGTTATCGCAGAAATATTATTCGGTAATGGATTCAGGCGCTTTTGTGGAGGAGATCTACTAAATACCAATTTTTACCAATATACTAATTTGTGTGTGGCAAGGCGTAAAACAAAAATCTACCACATACCGCACAAAGAAAACATAAGGCGTAGCGCGCCATGCCAATGTGTATGAAGCCACAGATTCACAGATTAAAAAGGAGGAATTAAGAATTGCGCAGATCAGTAAAAATCGCTTTGCGATTTATCCGTGTAATTATTTATTAAACAAAAATCCGTGAATCTGTGGCAAAAGAAAATCCGTTTTTTATCGGCTAAATCCGTGTCATCTGCGTTCTATCACATACAGCAAACTGTAAACTTCAAACACTAAACTCTCAACTATTTTATGAAAATATCCGAGATCACTTTTCCTTTTGCATCCGGCATTTTAATTCCCATCAGCTCCGCTATGGTGGAAGCAAGGTCGATTTGGGAATAAGGCATGTTGCAATGATAATTTTGTTTAAAATCCGGTCCCATTGCAAACAGCTCAATGTGCTTGCAGCCTTCGCAATTATCAGTATGCGATACAAAACCATCGAGATGACCGGGTGTGTGGCGCCCATGATCGTTGGTAACAAACAATGTTGTTTGATCCTTGTAAAACGGATCGGCCTGTAATTGCTGCCAGATCTGGTAAATATAATTGTCCGTATCAATAATTCCCTGCAGGTAAGCGACAGAATCATTGGCATGTCCGGCAGCATCCGGCTGCTTAAAATTGATCAGCACCAATCGCGGATGTTCGGTTGCGAAAATGGTTGTTGCATTTTTAAACGTCACCGAATCTTCGCGGTAACCGGTTCCCAAACCGTTCACACCGCAATCGGTCATCGGCCGGTAAGCGCCTTTCCAGGCAGGATCTGTACAATCTGATAAAATTGCCAGTTTGTCTTTTGTGGCGATCACCCAGGTTTTGTTCGCCGGTTGATTGTATGTTTTTTGCCAGACCTGGAAAAAAGAAGGGTATTGTGGATATTCCAGTCCGCTGTTGTTTATATTCTGATAAACACCGGTGGTAATTGCGGTATGTCCTGCATTGGTAAAGGTATAACCATTGTTGTAAAACGCCGAGCACATAATTCCCTGCGCCAGCATGGCGGAGCGGTGTGGAATAAATTGATGAGTGCTGTTTCCCCAGGTTTCGCTGTAGCGGGCACCATCGACTACGATCACCACTACATTTTTGGTTTTGTGCTGCCCGATCGCCGGATCTTTGGTACATCCCAGGTATAGAATGCAGACAATTACTGCAGAAAGGAATAAAAGTGCTTTTAGTTTGCCCGACATGCTAACAAATTTAGATAATTAGATTTAAATTTGTACTATGAAATTCAAAATAGGAGATGCCGTTCGGTTTCTGAACGAAAAAGGAGAAGGCACAGTCAGTAAGATCATCAATAAAACGACTGTGGGAGTGACCATTGAAGATGGTTTTGAACTTCCGTTTTTAGTAAATGAGCTGGTAACGGTTTATGATGAATCGCAGCCATCGCCTGCAAAAACGAATGCTCCTGTTGTAGAAGAAGCGCCAACAGTACACATCAGCAAACGCACTGAAAGGGAAGAAGAGCAGGAGGGAGTTTACCTGGCGCTTTCACCGGAAAATCCAAAAGATCTTTCGCGCTCCGATTTTAATTTGTGGCTGATCAATCATACATCCTACGAAGTGTTTTATTCGGCATCCCTCTTTAATGGCAGGGGCTTCGACCTGGTTGATAAAGGCGAAGCGCGGCCGTATGAATCCAAATTGATGGAAACAATTGATAAGCGCGAATTGGATCTGTTTTCAACGATCAAGATCGATGCACTGTTTTACAATGCCAATAATTATGAGCACCAGCAGCCTGTTTCGGAAACCATAAAAATAAAACAGGTAAAACTGTACAAGGAAAATGCATTTACAAAAAATCCATTCATCCCTGACGATGCCATTATTCTTGCGGTAAAGCGTTTAGGAGAAGAGTTGTATTTCGATCAGCCGGAAGCGCAAAAAGTGGACCTGTCGAAATTATTATTTCAAAAAAAATCATCGCAGCAACCGCAAAAAGTTTCCAAGCCACACCGCAACAATAATCCTGTTTTTGAAACGGAAGTGGACATTCACATCGAGGAGATCGCGGATAACTGGACCGGCATGAGTAATGCGGAGATCGTGCAAATTCAGTTGCGCCATTTCCAAACGGCACTTGATAAAGCTATCAACGAGCATTACCGCAAGCTTACAGTGATCCACGGTGTTGGCAACGGCCGGTTGAAGCAAGAAGTACGCAACATTTTAACTTCTATGAATCTCAAATTTTATGATGGTTCGTATTCCAAATATGGCTTTGGGGCTACGGAAATCGCTTTAAGTTAGTTCAAAGTTTAAAGTTCAAAAGTTTAAAGTTGGCTGTACGCAGATGCTGTGTATTGTTTGGTCACACACAATAAACCTACAGGCTGAGCTTTATCTTTGCGTGCTCTGCGCCTTCTTTGCGCCTTTGCGGTGAAATTGCACACAGCAAAATTGAACTTTAAACTTTTGAACTTTAAACTTATTACTACCTTTGTTTTCGCAAGCCGTTCTATCGCTGCTCATCCCGCAAGGGAAGGGGAGAGGAAAGTCCGGGCAACACAGAGCATCCCACTTCCTAACAGGAAGGTCTTGCAGCAATGCGGGAACAGAATAGTGCCACAGAAAATTACCGCTATAAAGCGAACTTGTTCTGCTTTATAGTAAGGGTGAAAATGTGAGGTAAGAGCTCACAGTAGCAATTGGCAACAGTTGTTAGGGGTAAACCTTGGGAGTTGAAAGATCAAATAAGCCGAAGCTTGAGGACGGCTCGTCCGATTTCGGTGGGTAGATTGCTGGATCCTTTTAGTGATGAAAGGACTAGATAAATGATAGAAGTTTTTTCGTTCGCGAAAAGGCACAGAACCCGGCTTACAGGCTTGCTTTTTTTATTACGGATAACGCCCGCCTGAACGATTCGGGCAGGAACAGGAACGAATATTACGAATCTGTGGTTACGAATTACAAATCAATACGAATTTACAAATCTGTGTGAATGCGTGATGTATAATTTGGAAACCAATCTCTCTTTTATGCTGTCATCCCGGGCCTGACCCGGGATCTGCCAGTTAAGAACTAATAAAAGCCTATTGCAAACATTTATGAGATCCCGTGTCAAGCACGGGATGACAACTCCGTAGGGGAGTTCTTAATAGAAAATAAACATTTATACACAGCAACCATACAGATTCGTTTTTCGTTCCTGTTCCTGCCCGAATCGTTCAGGCGGGCGTTATTCGTACTTAGTACCCGTACTTCTCGCCCCAGCGCGATTTCAAAAACAACCGCAATTCCTTTTCCCGCGCATTATTCCCAGGTTCATAAAATTTCATTCCTTTTACGGCATCCGGTAAATACTCCTGTGCCGAAAAATTGCCTTCGTAACCGTGGCTGTATTGATATTCTTTTCCGTAGCCGATGTCTTTCATCAGTTTGGTTGGCGCGTTGCGCAAGTGTAATGGCACCGGTTGATCGCCCGTTTGCTGCACTTGCTGCATCGCTTTGGCAATGGCTTCATACGAGGCATTGCTTTTGGCAGAAGATGCCAGGTAAATAACCGTTTGCGACAAAATGATCCGTGATTCCGGGAAACCGATCACATTTACTGCCTGGAAACAATTGTTAGCCAGGATCATCGCTGTAGGATTAGCATTGCCGATATCTTCCGAAGCAAGGATCAGCAGGCGGCGGGCAATAAACGACGGATCTTCGCCGCCTTCGATCATTCGCGCCAGCCAGTATACTGCGGCATTCGGGTCGCTGCCGCGAATGGATTTGATGAATGCCGAAATAATATCGTAATGATTTTCGCCTGCCTTATCATAAATGGCAATGTTTTGCTGAACAATGCCGCTTACTTTTTCATTCGTGATCTCTATATTTTCGCCACCGATAGCATTTACCACCAGCTCAAAAATATTTAATAATTTTCGGCCATCGCCGCCTGAAAGCCGCAACAATGCTTCGTTTTCAACGATATTAATTTTTTTTGTTTTTAAAAATGGATCCGTTTTTATCGCCTGTTCCAGCATTTCCAGCAGGTCTTCCTTATCCAGGTGTTTTAAAATATATACCTGGCAGCGGGATAATAAGGCGGAGATCACTTCAAAAGAAGGGTTTTCAGTGGTAGCGCCAATCAATGTTACCGTACCTTTTTCAACTGCTCCCAGCAATGAATCCTGCTGTGATTTACTAAAGCGGTGGATCTCGTCAATAAACAAGATCGGATTATTACCGGCAAACATACCGTTCCCTTTTGCTTTATCAATTACATCGCGAATATCCTTTACACCCGAATTGATCGCGCTAAGCGCGTAGAACGGACGCTTTAACTGGTGCGCTATAATATTGGCGAGCGTGGTTTTCCCCACACCCGGCGGTCCCCATAAAATAATGGAAGGTAAAATATTGGATGCAATAGCGTTTCGTAAAATAGCTCCTTCGCCCACAATGTGCTTTTGCCCAATGTAGTTGTCCAAACTGGTTGGACGCATGCGTTCTGCTAAAGGAGTATTGTCCATTTTTTTAATTCATTCCGTTTTTTACCCAGCTTTCAATTTTTGCAATTGTAGCTGCATCCATTGGCTCGTCATTGGCAGGCATCGGGTCAAAACCGTCCAAATGCTTGATAGTTCCGAGTAATTGGCCGTTAGCACCTGCTTTTTTCACAAAGGCAATTTCTTCAAAGTTGTAGCCTGCTTTTTCATTTTGATTGTGGCAGCGTGTGCAATAGCGTTCCATGATCGGTTTAATATCGATCGCAAAAGTTACCGTTGCGCCCGTTGCTGCTGCCGGAGTTTCTGTTTTAGCTGGCGTAGCAGCAGCTGTAGATTTTTGAGAAGATTTACAAGCAACCAATGCGCTTGAAATGATGAATGCTGAAATTGTTAATTTTTTCATTTTGTGGTTATTTTATTTTCTAATTTTTTATCTGCTTTATTCCAGTTTGCCGGTTGTTTGTGTTTCCATCTCCTGTGGCTCCACAGCCAGTATTGCGGCAATGCATTAATATCGTTTTCCAGCATTTTATTTACCGTTTCCGTGATCTCGCCGTAAGCGGTTTCACGCGGCGCATCGGTTACATCGTAAAATTCAAAGCTGTAATAGCCTCGTTTTTCCTTGTTGATGCGGCCATAGATCACCGGCTGATTATATTCTTTTGCATATTTTTCTACACCAAATAATATGCCTGTATCCTGGTTCAAAAATTTCATCCAGTAACAATTGTCCGGATTGGAAGGCGACTGATCGATCGCGAAAAGTGTAGCCGTTAAATTGTTGGCTTCTTCATCAAATACTTGTTTTACGATCTTGGTAGAGATCATGTATAATCCATACTTGCTGCGGGTTGCACGCATTTTTTTATCAAAATATAAATTTGATAAGGGCTTGTAGATCCCGATCATCTGGTGTTTGATCAAGTCGTTCACACCAACGGCAAAAATTTCCCAGTTATTGTAATGTCCGCCCGCAATGATCACACTGCGCTTTTGATCGTAATATTTATTGATCACTTCCGGGTTTTTACACACCACGCGTTTCGCCACCTGCCTGCGCGAGATGGTGAATGTTTTTAAGCTTTCCACGATCAGGTCGCAGAAATGCCGGTAAAATTTTTTACAGATCTCTTCGTGTTCATTTGCCGTTTTATCCGGGAAGGAGCGCTGAATATTACCCAAAATTACTTTTTTACGGTAGCCGAAAACGTAGTAAAATAATACAAAAAGGAAATTGGATAAGCCGTATAACAGCGGAAAAGGCAATAAGGAAATAGGGATGATCACCAGGTAATAAAGCAGGATGTTTAAAACGATCATATTTATTTTTGAATTAAAAGAAACGGCAGAAAAATGGGATCCCGGACGACTCTAATTATTTTGTTAAAAATTTTCAGAAAACAAAGATAAAGTATAGTTTTACATCCAGCATTTTAAATTTTGGCAAAAATGTTGCTTAATCCCGTAAAAAAACACATATGAATTATAAAAAAAAATTAGCAGGAATAGCCGCAGGCGTATTGCTGGTGTTTACCTTTTCCGCTTTTAAAGCGATGAACCCGGATGGAAAAAACAAATTCCTGGAAGGAAAGAAGTACGAGGTGCAATTTTACGAAATGAAAACATCCGGCAGGGGCAAAGCGGTACCGGGCAGTGTGGTGATCAAAAGCGGTAAGATCCAGTGCGACCTGATGGAAGATAAAATGAACCTGGGACCTGCAACTTACAAAGTAATTACAGATTCCACCTATACGGAAGACGACAGCCCAATGCATATGGTGGTGTTTGAAGGAACGTATACCGACGAAAAATTTGAATACAAATGGGAGGCAACCGTTACCAATTATGACATTGAAGGCACTGCAGTTCAGATGAAAGGCGGCGTGGAAAAGAAAAAATACGAATTCAGCGGAAGTGAAAAAACTAAAAAATAAATTGATTTTCGTTTTATAAGAACAAAAAAAGAGAGCAGGATCTGCTCTCTTTTTTATTTACCGTTTGTGCTTCTTGCCGGATGATTTTCCTTTGCTCTTCGTTTTTTTGTTGTCCTTTTGTGCTTTATCATTGAACAGCAGCAGGTATTTGATCTGCTTGTTGATCGCATCTCCGTAATCCGCTTTGTCATTTTTGTATTTCTCCAATAGATCCTTATCATCGGCAATGGCGCGTTCAAATTTTGCCGACGTTTTTTTATTCAGATCCCTTACAAAATAATAGCTCAATGCGCCGTTCGGGGCAGGAGTGAAGGTGTATTTTCCATTTTCATCCACTTTAAAATCAGCTTTCGGACTGATCAGTAAATTGGCGTTGCCGATGATTACCGTGCGGGCAAAAATCCCGTCTACCAGCACGTAATCGTTTCCATCAATATACTTAAAACCGTAATAATGCTCGTGCATGCAGTTTACCTGGATCACCGCACGGTCCTTGAGCTGCACTTTCAGTTCACCCACATTAAAATTATCGCTCGCCAGCAGCATCCCGATCTTTGTTAGTTTCTGATTAATAAAATCATCTTTGGTTTTAAACACGCCAAATTCGCTTTCGTCTTCTGCTTTTGCAGTAGCAACAATGGAAATGAGCGCAATAATGAATGTGAAAATTGATTTTTTCATGGGGTCGTAGCTATTTTGTACAGCTAAAATAGGGCAGGAGCTGCGTCAAAAACACCGGAATGTGTAAGCGTGCCGGTTTATTGATTAAGTGGCGGGAATGGAGGTTTTTGTGGTGAAAAAGAATGTCACAGATTCGCAGATTATTTGTGCATCAATGCGCAGTCCCCTTTTTAACCACATAAGGCACAAAAGAAAACATAAGACCGGGTGTGTAAAATGCGTTGGCGTATTACAGTTTGCCTTATGTGTTTCTTTGTGTCTTATGGGTGGCTTTTATTTTCAAGTTATTTCGAGTCTGCGACGGCGGAAGAAACAGATATTTTTTTTTAATCTGTGAATCTGTGGCAAAATGCGCGCAAAAAAAATCCCCCGCAACCTGCGGGGGATCTTCATTTATAAATCTTCTTTCTTCGATTTTTTTGCTTTCGGCTCTTTCGGTTTGCTGATCTTGATCGAGATTTCTTCTTTTTCTTTTTCAAAACCAACTTCAATCACATCACCTTCGCTTAAGCTGGATTTGATGATCTCTTCCGCCAACGGATCCTCTAAATATTTCTGGATCGCACGTTTTAACGGACGGGCACCAAACTGTACATCGTATCCTTTTTCGGAAATGAAATCTTTCGCTTCGTCCGAAACTTTGATCGCATAACCCAATCCATGGATCCGGCCGTACAAGCTGTTTAGCTCAATATCAATGATCTTATGAATATCATCGCGTGTTAACGAGTTAAACATCACCACATCATCAATACGGTTTAAGAATTCCGGAGCAAATGCTTTTTTCAATGCGCCTTCAATCACACCTTTTGCATGATCTCCTTCTACTTCTGTTTTCGCAGCGGTGGTAAATCCAACGCCTTGTCCGAAATCTTTCAACTGGCGTGCACCAATGTTCGAGGTCATGATAATGATCGTATTTTTAAAGTCGATCTTGCGGCCTAAGCTGTCTGTCATCATTCCGTCATCCAAAGCCTGCAACAACAGGTTAAATACATCCGGATGCGCTTTTTCGATCTCATCAAGCAATACAACAGCATACGGACGGCGACGAACTTTCTCTGTCAATTGTCCGCCTTCTTCATAACCTACATATCCCGGAGGCGCTCCCACAAGGCGGGAAACCGCAAATTTTTCCATGTATTCGCTCATGTCGATACGGATCAGCGCATCATCATTATCAAATAAATATTTCGATAATATTTTTGCCAGCTGTGTTTTACCAACACCCGTAGGGCCAAGGAAAATAAAGGAACCAATTGGTTTGTTCGGGTCTTTCAATCCGGCACGGTTACGCTGAATGGCTTTTACCACTTTTTTAACCGCTTCATCCTGTCCGATCACTTTTCCTCTCAGCTCATCCGCCATTTTCATCAGCTTGTCGCCTTCGTTTTGTGCAATACGTTGCACCGGTACACCTGTCATCATGGCAACCACTTCAGCAACATTATCCTCCGAAACCGTTTCCCTGTGAATTTTGCTTTCTTCTTCCCATGCTTTTTTCGCAATTTCCAACTGCTCCAGCAACGTACGCTCAGTATCGCGCAGGCGGGCTGCTTCTTCGTATTTTTGAGAACGTACCACTTTGTTTTTCTCTTCTTTGATCTCTTCTAATTTTTTCTCGATCTCCACAATGTTCTTCGGAACATTAATGTTCGTAATGTGTACACGTGAACCCGATTCGTCCAATGCATCAATTGCTTTGTCCGGTAAATGGCGATCGGTGATGTAGCGCGCCGTTAATGTAACGCAGGCTTTGATCGCTTCATCCGTATAGGTCACATTATGGTGATCTTCGTATTTCGATTTGATGTTGTTCAAAATCTGTAATGTTTCTTCCGGAGTAGCCGGTTCCACAATTACTTTCTGGAAACGTCTTTCCAAAGCACCGTCTTTTTCAATGTACTGACGGTACTCATCCAGCGTGGTAGCACCGATACATTGGATCTCTCCGCGTGCCAGCGCCGGTTTAAACATGTTGGAAGCATCCAGCGATCCGGAAGCGCCACCCGCACCAATAATGGTGTGGATCTCATCAATGAACAGGATCACATCCGGAGATTTTTCCAATTCGTTCATCACCGCTTTCATCCGCTCTTCAAACTGTCCGCGGTATTTTGTACCTGCCACTAAAGATGCAAGATCAAGCGTTACCACGCGTTTGTTGAACAATACGCGGGAAACTTTACGCTGTACAATGCGCAATGCCAAACCTTCGGCAATGGCAGATTTACCAACGCCCGGTTCACCGATCAGGATCGGGTTGTTCTTTTTACGGCGTGACAAAATCTGGGAAACACGCTCAATTTCTTTTTCGCGTCCCACGATCGGGTCTAATTTGCCATCTTCCGCTGCTTTTGTAAGGTCGCGGCCGAAATTATCCAATACAGGAGTTTTGGATTTACTGTCAACAGGCTTTTTAGTGCTGCTGGCGCTAAAACTGTCATCATCCGCATCATCATCAGGAGGTGTTCCCGGAAATTCAGCTTTTGGGTCACTTTTCGAAAGGTCTAATTCTCGCTTCATAATGTCATAATCGATTTTAAATTTGTGCAGCGATTTAGTAGCCACATTGTCTTCGTCTTTTAAGATGGATAAGATCAAATGTTCCGTACCGATCACAGGGCTTTTAAAAAGCTTCGCTTCCAGGTAGGTGATTTTTAAAGCTCTTTCGGCTTGTTTCATTAATGGGATATTTGCCAGGTTGCTTACTTTATGGTTTCCTGTACCAATAGCATCTTCAACCGTTTTGCGCAATTCCATTAAATCAACTCCAATAGTTTTTAGCAGGCGGATCGCCGTGCCTTCGCCTTCGCGAATGATTCCAAGTAATAAGTGTTCGGTACCAATATAATCGTGGCCTAAGCGTAACGCTTCTTCGCGGCTATAGGTGATGACGTCCTTTACTCTCGGTGAAAATTTTGCTTCCATAAAATTGGGTGTGTTTAGATATTATTAAAACGTTTTCATTGTTCAAGAGTTACAAAACAAGGGGTAAAAATCCCAATTTTGGTTAAAATCAAAAGTACTCAGTGATTTTGATGCCGTATTATCTCTTCCTTTTATTTTATCAACAACAAATTTGTTAATATGTTGATAATTTACCAGTCAAATAGCGCGCCATCTGTATTGAATTAAGTATTTTCGAACTCCTAAATTTCAGCTGGAATAATCAATGATTATGCTAATTTTATTTAGGTGACAAATATTCTGAAAAACAGCATAAATATTCAAAAAAAATAAAACTAAAGAGAAATTATGGCAGACGGAGAAAAAATCATTCTGATTAACATTGAAGAGGAAATGAAGTCGGCCTACATCGATTATTCGATGTCGGTTATTGTGTCGCGTGCCTTGCCGGATGTGAGAGATGGGCTTAAACCGGTTCACAGACGGGTGTTGTACGGGATGCTGGATCTGGGTGTAATGTCCAATCGCCCGCATAAAAAATCTGCGAGGATCGTAGGGGAAGTATTGGGTAAATACCATCCGCATGGTGACACATCGGTATACGACGCAATGGTGCGTATGGCGCAGGATTGGAGCTTGCGTTATCCGCTGGTGGACGGCCAGGGTAACTTTGGTTCTATTGATGGTGACAGTCCGGCAGCTATGCGTTACACCGAAGCACGTTTGAAAAAAATTGCAGAGGAGCTACTTGCCGATATTGAAAAAGATACAGTTGATTTTCGCCCGAATTTTGATGATTCCCTGGAAGAACCTACTGTTTTACCCGCACGTTTCCCTAATTTGCTGGTAAATGGTGCATCCGGAATTGCTGTGGGGATGGCTACCAATATGCCGCCGCACAACTTAACCGAGATCATCAACGCAACCGTTGCCTACATCGATAACCGCGAAATTGACATAACCGGCTTGATGCAATATGTAAAAGCCCCGGATTTTCCTACAGGCGGGATCATTTACGGATACGAAGGCGTGAAGGATGCATTTCATACCGGTCGCGGCCGGATCATGATGCGTGCCAAAACAAATGTGGAAATTGCTGACAATGGCAGGGAGCGCATCATTGTAAATGAAATTCCTTTCCAGATCAATAAAGCGGAAATGATCCGCAAAACAGCTGATCTGATCAACGATAAAAAAATTGAAGGGATTTCCGACATCCGGGATGAATCCGACAGGGACGGAATGCGGATCGTGTACGAGATCAAGCGCGATGCCATTACGAACGTAGTATTAAACAATCTTTTCAAATATACCGAGCTTCAGACTTCTTTCAGTGTAAACAACATCGCATTGGTGGGCGGTCGCCCGATGATGCTGAACCTGAAAGACATGATCGTTCATTTTGTGGATCACCGTCACGAAGTGGTGATCCGCCGTACAAAATACGAATTGGCGCAGGCAGAAAAACGTGCACACATCCTGGAAGGATATTTAATTGCCCTGGATCATTTGGATGAAGTGATCAAACTGATCCGCGAATCGGCAACGCCTTCGGATGCACAGGATGGCCTGATGAAAAACTTTGGATTAAGCGAGCTTCAGGCTAAAGCAATTCTTGAGATGAGATTGCGTGTACTTACTGGCCTTGAGAGAGATAAGATCAAAGAAGAATACGATGAATTGATGAAACTGATCACTCATTTAAGAGCAATTTTGGCAGATGAAGGAATGAGAATGCAGATCATCAAAGACGAGTTGGCAGAGATCAAAACCAAATACGGCGATGAGCGGAAATCGGAAATTGTATACGCTGCCGGTGATTTTAAAATTGAAGATATGATCGCCGATGAGGAAGTGGTAATTACCATCTCCCACATGGGTTACATCAAGCGTACCATGCTGAGCGAATACCGCACACAGGCACGCGGCGGAAAAGGCGCTAAAGGAAGCACCACACGCGATGAAGATTTTATCGAGCATTTATTTACCGCATCCACGCATAACTATTTATTGCTGTTTACCGAGCAGGGCCGCTGTTTCTGGATGCGTGCATTTGAAGTTCCGGAGGGGAACCGCCAGTCGAAAGGCCGCGCGATCCAAAACCTGATCAACATTCCGAGCGACGATAAGGTGAAAGCATTTATCAATGTGAAAGACCTGACAGATGATGAGTACATTAAAAATAACTTCATCATCATGTGTACGAAAAACGGGATCATCAAAAAAACAACACTGGAAGCATATTCCCGTCCGCGTGTAAACGGAATCAACGCGATCACTGTTCGTGACGGAGATACATTACTGGAAGTGTTGCTGACAAACGGTACCAACGAGATCATGCTGGCTTCCAAAGCCGGTAAAGTAGTTCGTTTTAACGAATCGAAAGTACGCCCGATGGGAAGAAATGCTTCCGGAGTGCGCGGAATCAACCTGGGCGAGGAAAAAGACAATGAAGTGGTGGGAATGATTGCGATGCCGGACCTGAGCAGCAATGTGATGGTGGTTTCTGAAAAAGGATACGGAAAACGCTCGGATATTGAAGAATACCGCGTAACCAACCGTGGTGGTAAAGGTGTGAAAACCATTAACATTACCGATAAAACGGGTAATTTGATCGCGATCAAGGATGTAACGGATAAAAATGATCTGATGATCATTAATAAATCGGGCATCATCATCCGCCTGTCGGTTGCCGACCTGCGTGTGATTGGCCGTGCAACACAAGGTGTACGCCTGATCAATTTAAAGGAAACCGATGCTATTGCTGCGGTTACCAAAGTGGATATTGACGAAACGGTGGAAGCGCTTGAAAATGCTGAAGGCATTGAAAACCCTGAAAATCCGGTGGCAGAATATGGAATTGATGCAGCGCCAGCGTCTGATAACACAGAAAACAATACCGATACTACCGGAGATGCTGCCGATGATGGCAAGGAAGTTGGTAACGGCGAACCTGAAAATTAAAAACAAAAAATAGAACAGATTATGAAAAAGATCCTTTTATTATTTATTGCAACAGTATCCGTGATTACAGCCAATGCACAGGCGGCAAAAGTGGTTTCGGCATGGAAGTATTTAAAAGATTACAACGATTCACAGGACGCGGATTACATCGCGAAAGCAAAAGAAGCGATTGACCTGGCAGCAGAAAACCCTGACACGAAAGATCAGGCAAAAACCCAGGTATACAGAGGGCAGATCTATTTAGCGATTTTCCAGAAAAACCTACGTACGGAGACAGAGAAAAGCAAAGATCCGGATCCTAAAAAGAAAGAAGCTGCCGGATTTCAGACTGTTTCTGCAGCTGAAGCGGTAACTGCTTACGATGCTTTCGCAAAAGCAAAAACACTGGATGCAAAAGGCAATTATACATCGGATATTACTAACGGAATTGCTACGATCACGGTGTATATTTCCAACAAAGCGGTGTATGATTACAATGCAAAAAACTATGCTTCGGCATTGAGCTCTTTTGAAAAAGCGTATGAAATTACGGGATCAAAAGATACCACAACGCTGTATAATTGCGCTGTAACGGCTGAACGGGCAGGTAATTTTGACAAAGCAAAAGTGTACTATCAAAAAATGGCGGATGCTAAAGTTGGACGTGGAAACACGTATGTGCAGCTGATGAACATTTACATGGAAATAAAAGATACGACGGGTGCGATGGATGTAATGAAAAAAGGCCGGGCGGCTTTTCCTAATGACATCAATTTATTGCTGAATGAGACGGACTTTTACATCAAATCCAATAAAAGTGAGGAAGCGCTGGCCAACCTGAACCAGGCGATTCTGGCGAAACCAAATGACCATGTATTGTATTTTGCCCGCGGTAACATGTACGACAATCTTTCCAACCCGAAAGATGCCAAAGGAAAAGAGATGGACAAACCGAAAGATGCGGAAGAAAAAATGAAACTGGCGGAAGCGGATTATAAAAAAGCGCTAGAGATCAAACCTGATTATTTTGATGCATTGTACAACTTAGGTGCATTGTATTTTAATAACGGTGTAAACCTGGGTAATAAAGCAAATACGATCACAGATCAAAAGAAATACGATGTGGAGATCGCAAAAGCAAACGAGGAGTTTAACAAAGCAGTTCCGATCCTGGAAAAAGCCTTAGTAGTTAATGAAAAAGATAAAGCCACCATGTCGGCTTTAAAAAGCATTTATTACCGTTTGCAAATGAAAGAAAAGGGGGATGCTATGAAGTCGATGCTTTCTGCAAATGGCAATTCTAAAGGGATTAAATTAGGTATGACTAAAAATGATGTTGTTAAATTGTTAAAGGAACCTAAAAATACAACATCAATAACCGATGCTTCTGGTCTTACAGAGGTTTTAATTTATGATAATTTAACTATTTACATTACTCAAGGTGTAGTTACTAGTTACATAGAAACGAAATAATATTAACAATTAAAACCAATAAATAAAAACGGAAAGTGTAAAAGCTTTCCGTTTTTTTTGTGATTAAAAATGAGGTTGAAATAGTGTGCAGAATTAAGGTGTTTTTGTAGTGTTATTTTACAGTTTCTGTTTAACATAATATTAATTATAAGACAATTTAATTTTACTATATTAGTGCTGAAAATCAATCTGGTCAAAGTTTTCTGCGAATTGGCCTGATTTAAATAAATAATAAATTTTATAAAAATGATCATTATGCCTTAGTTAAAATAATTCATGAAAATTACGCTTCGAAATTACAAAATAATTTAAATTTAATAATAAAAATCATGAAAAATACAAAATACACCTTCAATCAAATAAATCAAACTTACAATAATATCACGATTATAAACCACCCTCCTGAAAAACCAAACCCAAGATCTCTATTCCGGAAAATCTGGGATTTTTTCAAGAAATTTTTTTGAAAAATAATCTGTGAATCTGTGGCTTAATTTTCCAGCAGATCTTTAATCTGGAGATCTTTTTCCATAAGCGAATCGTAATCGATCAGGATATTTTTGAAGCCCGATTTTAAAACCGCTTTGTAATTTTTCAGATCTACTCCGTAAGCGATCTTACTGTCCAGCAAATCATTCTCTTTTAACCAGTTCACATGCGCCTCATTCGTGGCCGAATAAAATCCGGAAAGAAAATCCGGTTTTAAATTTTTCGGGATAAAATAATACATCCATTCCTTTCCGGCGTTAAATCCTTCCAGCACGGTCATTATTTCGGTTTCATATCGAAATAAAATACCATTTCTTTTTCAGAACCAAGCAACTCATCAACGGTTGAAATAAAAGCATCGCTTTTTTGTCCGTTTTGCAACCGGATCGGGTATTTTTTCAGTTCGGCAACAGTTTGCGTATTTACGTTCTTATCAAGTCCCAGCAAACGATTACAGCTTTCATCATGAAAAATGATCAGCCGATCATCGGCCGACCGCCGGATATCCACTTCCGAAGCCCTGAATCCATGCAGCTTTGCTCCTGCTATGCCTTCACAGCTGTTTTCGGGATAATACAGGTACATGCCCCGGTGAGCAAAAAGAAGCGTTTTTCCATTGTTACCAGCTGACGTATATACAGATATTTTTTTACCGAAACCGCCGTAATAAAATGCGAAAATAAGATAGATGCAAACAATTGTAAGAAAAAAATACAGGAGGGTTTTAATGATCTTTTTCAAGCGGGCTTTGTTTTACAGGAATTTAAAAGTAGCGAAAATTATTTATAATCCTGCTTTCGGAAAAGATCAATATAAAATCTGTGAATCTGTGGCTTATTTCTTCGCAAACTCATAGCGCAGCGCGGCAAAACTAAATTTGCTTTTCTCCATTTCCACCTTTAAAAACTTGCGTTCCAGCACCGCTTTTAATTTTTGTTTGTATTCATCCTGCAGCCATTTAACATAATTATCGGTGCTGGCGCTAATGCAATAGGTGTATCGCTTTACGCGGAATTCGATGTCGTCGTCCAGGAGTTTTACCAATTCACGGGCTTCCAGGATGTCTTCGCTGTTCTCAAAAACCAGCTGCGCATGTTGCTCTACCGATCGGTCGATGGCGGCTTTCGGGCGCAATCCTTCGCGCAGCACTTTGGCATATTCCGCTTTCATGTCGTATTCGCTGAGCCGCGATCTGCGGAACCGTTTTTTTACATCTTCCGGCATCGCGTAAACGAACTGGCGCTCAATCTCAATATCATTCCAGATACTGTTCAGATACGCATCCGGCGAACGGAAGATCTCGTGCCAGTTGACATATGAATCCCAGGCGCCGAAACGTGCGGCATTGTTCCCTAAATCAATCACCGTAAATTCGGATTTATTCGGCAGGATGCGCGATCCACGGCCGATCATCTGGTGATACAATGTCAGTGATTTGGTGGCACGGTTCAAAATAATGGTTTCCACAGTGGGTTCATCAAAACCGGTGGTTAAAATCCCTACCGAAGTAAGAATGGCATCCGGCTGCGTTTTAAACCAGTATAAAATGTCTCTTCGCTCCTGTTCGCTGTTGGTATTGTCAAGGTGCCTGATCTCGTACCCGGCTTTTACAAAAGCGGCATGCACGTGTTTGGAAGTATTGATCCCGTTGTTGAAGATCAGCGTTTTTTTTCCTTTCGAGCGTTCTTCATAGGCCATTAGCAGTTTTTCCTGCATCAGCGAATTGGTGTACAGCCGTTCGGAAGAACTTACGGTATAATCGCCGTCGATGCCTACTTTCAGTGATCCCAGGTTTACATCGTAATGGTAAGTCGTGGCTTTTGAAAGGAATTGTTTTTCGATCAGCGTAGCAATGGAATCACCCACGATCAGCTGATCGTACGTGTCCTTCATCGGCAATTTCCGGTTGGAGCTAAGCGGTGTGGCGGTAACGCCGAGGATCACCGATTTTTCAAAATATTTGAACAGTTTCCTGAAAGAGTTGTAATGCGCTTCATCAATGATCACCAGCCCTATTTTTTCCATTTCCAGCTTTTCATCGATCAGGCGGTTGTTGAGTGTTTCCACCATGGCTACAAAACAACTGTGATCTTCCTGGTCGGGCAGCTCTTTTACTTTACTGTCGATGATCTTATTGCTTACACCAAATTCGGTAAGCATGTTGGAGGTTTGTGCGCACAATTCGATGCGGTGCGTAAGGATCAGTACTTTTTTCCCGGTTTCCCGGATATAGCGTTTGGCGATCTCCGAAAAAATCACAGTTTTACCGCCGCCCGTAGGCAGCTGATAAAGCAGGTTGTAGCGTTCCGGAAACTCATGCAGGCAGTTGAAGATCTTATCGATCGCCTCCTGCTGATAATCGTACAATTTTTTTCCGGTTCTTTTTTCTTCTGTGTCGAAGAATTCAGTTATCATATACTTCTCAAATGAAAAATCCCGCAAAAGTACGGAATTTAAAGGGTTGCGGAAAGTGTATACGAAGAATTTAATTTTTTTGTTTGCAAAAATTATAAAACGTTCTATATTTGATTGAACCTTAAAAACTTAAAATCATGGTAAAAATCAACTTTCTTATTATTGCAGCAGCAGCATTTATTCCTTTGGTCATGGGTTTCCTGTGGTATAATCCAAAAACATTCGGGACTGCCTGGATGAAAGCCAGCGGCGTTACACCCGAAACTGCGACCGGAAAAGGTATGAACATGGGATTGGTGTTTGTACTCACTTATTTGTGCAGCTTTTTTGCCGGTTTTATTATTCAGTTCCTGGTCATTCACCAGTTCAGTGTTGGTTCTGTGTTAATGAACGAGCCGGGGATCATGGAAAAAGGATCGGAAATGAATAATTATTTAACGGATTTTATGTCGAAATACGGCGACCGTTTCCGCACATTCAAACACGGCGCATTACATGGAACAATGGGCGGTTTGTTTTTGGTTACCCCGATCATTGCCGTAAATGCAATGTTTGAGCGTAAAGGATTCAAATACATTGCGATCAACGGCGGTTTCTGGATCGTGAACATGGCGTTGATGGGCGGCGTTATTTGCGCTTTTTCGTAGTAAAAAACAATTTTTTTCCACCACATAAGACACAAAGAAACACATAAGGCGATACCCGGTTTTTGTGCTATTATCTTTAGCACATCACATCTGGCACTTTGTGTTCTTTTGTGCCTTATGTGGTGGAATTTTTATTGTCCTGTTTAGCCTGTCGAAACATTTGGCTTGGCTCGCGCACACTCTTCGACAAGCTCTAAGTGACCAGCGCGTTTTTTAATTTTATGAAAAAAGCCACCTGCCAGCGCCTGTAAATTAATACACGATCGCGGAAGCATAAATTTAAGAACGACGGAAGATTAAATTCCCTTTTTTGTATCTTGTGACCACTAAACACGTTATTACAACTAAAACACTACCCCGAAACCTATGAAAAAACACATCTTACTACTCGGCTTTATGTTTACCGCATTCGGCTTAATGGCGCAATCCAACAAGCTGGATAAAAAAATGGAAAAAGCGCAGGATCTTGTTGACAAAGGAAAATACGACGATGCGGATGAATACGTTGTGAAGATCCTGAAAGATCATCCGGAATACGGCTCGGGCTGGGATTATTTACGCATGATCCGCTATAAGGAATACAAGGAAAGCAAACAGTCGGATAATCTTTTTGGAAACATTACAGTTACCACCAAGGATAAGGACGGAAAAGACGTTAAAGGCGGCGATTCGCTTACTGCCGCGCTGATGGATCTGCTGAATAAAGTAAAACCATCCAAAGTAGCGTTCAATAAATACATTTATACGTTAAGGTTAGGCACGCTCATGGCGGATGATGCGCACAATTGCTCGGTGTATATCCGTACCAATTTTATTGATCCGCCGGTAGATACGGCCGTAAGTAAAAAAGCGCTGAAATATTTTAACAATGGCGAAGAAGAATTTCAAAAGAAAAATTACGATCTGGCAGCAAAGCAATATAAAAGAGCGTTGGATGAGCAGCCTGATTTTTACAAAGCCAGCTTGTATTTAGGCGATTGTTATTACGCCTTGGATAATTATACCGACGCGATCACTTCTTTTAAAGCAGCGGTTGATCGCTTTCCCGGTCTGATAGAGCCGCGTAAATATTTGATAGATGCGTATTTAAAAGATAAATTTTTCTCCAATGCATTGGAAGAATCTATCAACTCCATGAAAGTGTATCCTGAATCGGATATGGTGGTGCGCATGGATGATGCAGCGTATTTAAGTAATAAAAAACTGGATATTAAATGGACGCCACGCCCTGTATTTCCTAATAAAATGCCGGATACAGATACCACCAGGGACGACATGAATACTTACAAACCGGACAAGGAGCTGGAGGCAAAAGGACCGTGGATTGTTTACCAGGCGGCAATGGCAAAGATCAAAGACAATTGCGACGCAAAAGGAATTATTACGAAGACCAGCCCGCTTACACAATCGCATTATATGGAAGTATTTGCATGGGAAGAAATGCTGAAAAACAGCACCGACCCAAGCCTGGAAGAAGCCCGCAGAATGCAAAAAGACGGTTACCTGGATTGTTATGTGCTGGTAACCTGCTTCCATTATGATTTTTACGATCAGTACCTGGATTTTGCAACAAAAAACGGGAATAAGATCGTTGAATATTACAAAAAATACATCGTTCCAATAGAAGCTACCAAATAATAATGAGTGTAAAAATACCTGCTTCCTCTCTTGAGTTTTTGAAGCAACTGAAAAAGAACAATAACCGCGATTGGTTTAACGCACACAAGGAATTGTATCTGCAGGAGCATGCTCACATTATTGCTTTTGCAGATGCGTTGCTGCTGGAAATGAACAAGCACGACCAGATTGAAACGCCTACCGGTAAAAAAAGTTTGCACCGGATCTACAAAGACACACGTTTTTCGAAAGAAAAAATTCCGTATAAAAATAACTGGAGCGGCAGCTTTAGCCGTTCAACAAAAAAATTAAGAGGAAGTTATTATTTTCACATCGAGCCGGGAAATTCATTCCTGGGCGGCGGTTTCTGGGGACCAAACCCGCAGGATCTGAAACGTGTCCGCGATGAGATCGATTACGATGCTTCGGGATTACGGAAGATCCTGAAAAGTAAATCCTTTGTTTCTACATTCGGCACCCTGCGTGGCGAACAGGTGAAAACGGCGCCGCAGGGTTTTAACGCTTCCCACGCCGATATTGACCTGCTGCGCTACAAGCAATTTACGCTGGTGCGCCGGTTTACCGACAAGGAAGTGCTGAGCGGCACATTTTTGAAAGAGGTAAACGATACGTTTAAAAAAATGCGCCCCTTCCTGGATTATATGAGCGAAGTACTCACTACGGATATGAACGGGATCTCGCTGGTATGAAAAAAGAAATAGCTTCCTGGTTGTTTATTGCGCTGGGCGTTTTCTTTTTTTTATTGATGCTGAAGCTCACGCTTCCTTATTTTTCTTTCCGTTACGATGTTGATTTTCTGCTGACCAAACAATCTGTTTTACACGTGACTGTCTGGCGGCTTGCTTTTTACACGCACATCAGCTCCAGTCTGTTTGTATTGTTATTCGGAGCTTTCCAGTTCTCGAAAAAATTAATGTTCCGTTTTTCGAAAGTACACCGCTTGCTGGGAAAAATTTACGTTTGCCTGGTTTTGTTTGTCAGCGCACCTTCCGGGCTCATCATGGCTTTTTATGCCAACGGCGGCATTGCTGCAAAAACATCGTTCGCGATCATTTCCGTATTGTGGTGGTATTTTACATTTACAGCGTACCGCCAGATCCTGAAACGGAATTTTAATAAACACCTCGCCTATATGTTCAGGAGCTACGCGCTCACACTGTCGGCCATCACGCTGCGCACATACGTGCTGTTACTGCCATATTTTATACACTTACACGGCGTGCAGATGTATACGCTGGTAGCATGGTTGAGCTGGGTTCCTAATTTAATTATTGCGGAATTCTGGATCAGGAGAACGTCACTGCGAATATCGAATTTTTCCGAATAACGAATCTGTGTATAAAGCCACAGATTCACAGATTTTAAATATAAAATCCAATTACACGGATAAAATCGCTAAGCGATTTTGTGCCAATCAGTGATCATTTTTTTCTGATTTTTTAATCGGTGAATCTGTGGCAAAAAACATTGTGTTTGTTTGTGTGAAATGGAACCACAAAAGAAAACAAAAGACCATATGTGAAAATCCGTGTTGTTTTTTTCTCGCAAAGAAATACACACAGAAACATAAAGCACGGGCATTGCCCCCTCTCCTGACTCTTGCGCTAAAGCTTCAGCGTCGGCGCGTGGAGAGGGGATTAAGGGGAGAGGTTGTTTACAACTGTATGATCTTCCCGTTCGGTTGAATTTCGTAGGATGTTTCTTTTACTTTTTCCGTTCCGGTAATGTAGTTATCAAAATCAGTTTTTTCATACGGATGTTTCCAGCTGCGTTTGGATTCGGTTACCGTAAATTTATTGAAGTTGAAACTGGCTGTAGTTAATTGTTCGCCGGATTGTATGGCTACAATTTGTGAGCTGATGATATTTGCTTTTTTGTTGTACGTTACCAACCTGTGATAAATATGACGCATCTCCACCGGGCAAGCCGTTTCGGAAGAATCAATGGCGTAGATCACACCGATCACCGAATCATTTACATTGAGCAGGTGATTAAAGTTGTAGTGAAACCACTCGTCGGGCTTGTCTCTTTTTTCTTTCAAAAAATTTTGATAAACGTAGGAAGTTGTTGGGCTGTCATATCCTTCTTCGTCATTCATTCCGTTAAAATCAGCATAATCAAATTCGTGCACCGCTTTTTTATCGATCTCAAAAACCGGTGCTACATCTTTTATGGAAGCTAAAAAATCTTTGAAGGTGCTCGGCAATTTGTTATACGCCTGCAGCTCCTCATCCGATAAAAACTGCAGCAACATGTTTTTTGCGTCGGGTGTGGTCATGTCAATTTTTAAGCGCTTATCTGCAAAAACAGTTTCCTTTAATTTGGAAAGATTTAGCTTTAATTCCTTTGCATTGTATACCGTTTCAGGATCAATGGCGCCTCTGCCAAGCAATTCGCAAACCATCATTTCGCGGTACAGATCTTCATCCGGCTGACCGAAAATATAAAAGCCGTCAGCACCATCCGGATAATATTTGGAAGTTACCAGGTAATACAATTCGCCCAGCTCATCATAATTTTTCGCTTTTTCGAGCATTGCCGCCAGTGCTTTATAATTTTCCATGGTTGGGTTTAACGTAACCGCGCGCTTTGCAAAATATACTGCCATGGCAAGATTATTCTCTTCCGCCGTTTTTGATTTTTTCAAATATTCATTGGCCAGGTCGGCATAATTATTTTTATTGCGCTGTACGTATTGATACACCGAGTCGTTGCGGTACAGATCGCTTGCGCGGATAGCAGTTACTTCTTTGTATTCGGTTTCTGTTTTGGTTTTGCAGCCGCTGACCGCGATGAACAAAATACAGATGTAGAGTAAATTTTTCATAAATTTTTTTTGAAGACATTAATTTTTAGCAAATACAACAGAATCGGAATAATTGGAAGGTACAGATACCTCCATGATCTCGCCGGTTTCCGTAAGCCGGAATATTGCTTTTGCCTGCAATACATATTTTTCCACTTCATTGTCTTCGAACGAAACTTCATCGATCGGTTTTTTCCACACACGTTTGTAATCCTGCAGTGTAATTTCGTTGTTGTCGATCTTCCCGACTTTTATCTTTTCTGCAGAAAATTGTCCTGCAAAAATTCTGCTTGCAATAATATTTCCATCCGCATCATACGTTACCAGCTTGGTAGTTACCGGTTGCATATTGTCCATGCCGTAAAAAGAAATAGAAGAATAGATCAATGCCGTATAAGCAGGTGTTTCCGCTACTTTTGCCACATAAAAATATTCGTGTGATACTTCCCTTCCGAAAGAAGTATTTTGCATTTCAGGAATAAATTTAGCAAATTCAAAATTGATGGATTGGCGGTCATTTGTGCCTTCCAGGTCGTTGAAAGAAATTTCATAGGGTTGTTTATATTCCTGGAAGGCTTTTTTATACATTGCAAAAAGCCCCGAAGCGCTGCTTTTAGCAATTTTACTTAGATCCAGTGCATGGTACATTTTTGTAAATTCCGGTGTGTTTATAAATGTTGCCAGGTGTTTATCTGCATACAACATTGTTGTATCGGCAAATCCACTATCAAACGCCAGGTTTAACCGGTGTGTTACATTTTCGAGGCTGATGTTCTGATCGATCTGGTGCCACAAATTATAGGCCGTTGCCATTTTATAATACACCATCGACTGCGGTTTAAAATCAAGGTGACTGGCTACATTGTAGGAGTCGATGGCTTGCTGGCAGCTTGCCGCATCTTTGCAATCCACCAGCGCATTTCCCAATTCGTAATACGTTTTAGCATCCGGGAATGTTAGTATAGATTGTTTTAATAACGCTACTGCGCCAGCCGGATCTTTCTTGTTTTTATACAGGTCCATTCCTTTTAAAAACAATTGGCGGCTTTTGTTTTTCATGGAATCGCTTTGCAATTCCTGCGAATCAAAAATTACATCCGATACCATGTTCCGGTTAAAAATATCAGCAGTGGTAAGTGTTTGCAGCTTTACGCGTGCTACATAATTTTTTTCGGTGCTGGTGCAGCCTGCAAAAAGCAGCAAGCTTAAATAATAAATGGGGAACTGTTTCATGTGGTTGTTTTTTTTGAAAATGTTTTATCTGTATGGCGGGCCTGCGATCCAGCCTACAATGGATTTGCGGCTGCCTTTGGTAACAGGTGTTACACGGTGTAATGAGAAGGATGGAAAAACAATAGCGGTACCTTTTTCACGCGGTGCATTCACAATATTTTTATTGATCATAAATTGCAGGTCGCCACCTTCATATTCGTCGCTATCCGATAATTGCACGGTAATGCTGAGCTTGCGGTTGGAAACATCGCCGGGGCCAAAATCCATGTGCCACTCAAAAAAATCGGTATTGCTGTAATTGGCCAGCTGCAGTTCTGTTTGAAATCCCGTGATCTCAAATTTATAACGGTTGGCATTCGTCTGGATACAGGCCTGCGACAAGCGTTCGTAGATCCAGTCGTTTTCGCCCGGCTTAATAAAAATGATCTGCGATTTGCGCAGCTCATCGCGTTCCTGCGGCTTACCGGCGCTGTTCACTTCTGCATTCTTTGCCACATTATCATCCCATAGTAAGCGGATCTTCGCCACTTCTTCTTCATTAAAAAAGTTTTTGAACCAGGTGTAATCTGCAAAATCAGGATTAAAATCTTTACGCTTGATGCCCGGTAAAAACCGGAAAGGTTTAATGATGGCCATGTGGATTGGAAATTTTATACAACCAAAGTAATTGTTTTTATCACGCAGGCGTGAGTGTCCCACTCGTGCCTTTATATTTTATGGCATCTTGCCATTCTCATACAACCAAAGTAATTGTTTTTATCTGGAATATTAAACTTTGCAGCGATGAAATATTAACACATTTATCAGCTGTAAAAATCGCTATTTTTACGCCCAAATTTTTAAAGCATGTCTGATAAAGAAAATAAAAAAGCGTTAGGTTTTATATTCATTACGGTATTGATCGATGTGATCGGACTTGGGGTGATCATCCCGGTACTCCCCGATCTGATTGAGCAATTAACGGGTGGCAATGTCAGCGAAGCATCGCGCTATGGTGCCTGGCTGGGCGTAACGTATGGTGTCATGCAATTTGTATTTTCGCCTGTGTTAGGCGGTTTAAGTGATCGTTACGGGCGCAGGCCGGTATTATTGCTTTCGCTGATGGGGCTTGGCTGCGATTATATTTTCATGGCAATGGCGCCTACCATTGCATGGCTTTTTGTAGGTCGCCTGATCGCCGGGATCTGCGGTGCCAGCTTTGGTACAGCCACAGCATACATTGCCGATATCAGCACGCCGGAAAAACGGGCGCAGAATTTTGGTTTGATCGGTGCCGCATTCGGTGTTGGGTTTATCATCGGGCCAACCATTGGAGGGATTTTCGGACATTGGGGACCGCGCATTCCGTTTTTTATTGCGGCTGGCTTTTCACTGCTCAATCTTATTTACGGTTATTTTGTGGTGCCGGAATCATTGGTTAAAGAACACCGCCGCAAGTTCGACTGGAAACGTGCCAATCCGATAGGCTCTTTGCTTAATCTGCGTAAATACCCGGTTATTTCGGGTTTGGTGGTAACCTATCTTTTGTTGTTCATGGCAGGAAAATCGGTGGAAAATACCTGGACATTTTATACCAAGTTGAAATTTGACTGGAACAGTGTGTGGGTAGGAATTTCGCTGAGTGTGGTTGGGATCCTGATTGCTGGCGTTCAGGGCGGCTTGATCCGTGTTGCGATCCCGAAGCTGGGACAAAAGCGCGCTGTATTTATAGGTTTATCATTAAGCACGCTGGGGCTGATCTTATTTGCGTTTGCTTCGCAGGGCTGGATGATGTTTATTTTTATTGTGCCGTATTGTTTGGGTGGAATTGCGGGTCCGGCTTTACAGGGAATTATGTCGGGGCAGGTAAAAGTAAACGAGCAGGGCGAATTGCAGGGGGCGCTCACCGGTTTGATGAGCGTTACCTCTATTCTTGGTCCCTTACTAATGAATAACCTGTTTTATTATTTTACAAAAGAAGGCGCGCCTTTTTATTTTCCGGGCGCAGCATTTATTGTTGGAGCCGTGTTTATGTTTATCGGAATTATGTTTGCGATCAACTCGCTGAAACGCTACCAGCCGCTGGAAGTGCCGGTGAAGAAAAAATAAATACAGCCACAGATTCACAGATTAAAAAGTAAAAAAGAAATTGTATGGATTTTTCAAAATCGCTTTGCGATTTTAATCTGCGTAATAATTTGTGCAATAAAAAATCTGTGAATCTGTGGCTTACTTTTTACCCCGAATACCGCATCAGCTCCTGCCCTACTTTTAATCCGGTTTTTTCAATAGCGATCTTATCCACAATGTAACGCACTTTGTCCTGATCGAGTAGAAAAGAAATGTGGCTGCCGGAAGATGCTTCATCTGTTACTAATAATGTCTTGTTCTTTTTTACCGCATTTTTAATGGTGGAAAAATTACCCATTTCGGCGGACGTTACATACACCACATTATATTTCGCGCCTTTTTTGTATTTCTCAACGGTAATGCGTTTACCCGATACTTTTTTCTGAAGCATAAAATCCTGCAGCGATTTGATCATCTGGTCCGAACCGCAAACGCCGATCACAAAATCGGTTCCGTTGTATTCGATCGGCCACTCAATGTATTTTGTGAAATTATACAGGAACAATGATTTTTTTTCGCATTCCTGATCCTTTGTCAGTGTGCTTTTTTTCACAATGCTGCCAGTAGATTTCGCTTTTTCTTTTTCACGCTTCATCGCCATTTCATTCAGCCTTACCGTCAGGGAATCGATCAGCGAATCTTTGCTTACGACTACAAATTTGAGTGAATCGGACATGCTGCGGTATTTTTGATTTTCCGCCTGCAGCCCGGTTTCTTTCGTTTTAGATTCGGTTTGCAGCGCCATGTATTTTTTCTTGCTTACGCAGGAAGAAAGACTAAAAAGCACTAAAAAAATAATAAAAGAGGTAGTTGATATTTGTTTCATGTTTCCGGCACAAAAGTAAAAGAAAATAGAAACAGCGAAGGCAATTAAAATACTTTTTTTATGGAAAAACGCTGATTGTTAAAAACAAATTCAGCTTGTGTATTATTTGCCTCAATCAGGGCATTGCCGATGGGAGATGCAGGCGAAACAGCAAAATAGAGCTGATCCATCACGGTTATTTTTCCGGCGCTGATGGAAATGTAGTAATTGCCGTTATTAGTGATAACCACACTGCCTGCCCTGATTTTTTCAGAAGTATTAGAGGGGTTGATCTGGCGGAGCTGCTGTTGTGTTTTTTGAGTTTCGGCGAGCTGAAAAGAGAGTTTTTCCTGCTCCAGCTGTGCCATTGCCCTGCCGGTTTCGTGCTTGTCGCCTGCACTGCTTTTACTGTCGTCGTTGGCGGATTCCTGTGCCGACCGGATTGCGTTTTGAATATTGTTCAAACGGCTGTTCACGTATTCCACACAATGATCGTACAATTGTTTTTTGATCGTTTCTTCCTGGCTCATCCCGTTTAATAATGCGGTTTTCTCACTCTTCCTTTTTGCAGAAGGCTGTAATAAAATCCAAATCCAAAGCTCAGGTATTGCGTGCTGCCGGTGTTGGTTTTGCTGAATTGTGTCCAGTCGTTCAGCGCCAGCTCATACGGATCAAAAGTGTGGTTAAAAATGCTGTAACTTACGGTTACACCGATGCCGAAGTTGGATTCGATCAAAAAGAACAGGTTTATTTCCGGCTCCAGGTAAGTGCATGTATAGGAAGTGGGAATGTTCCGCGGTTCTTTTGCTACCAGCCCGCCGTATTTGGTCCAGTTTTTTCCGCCCGAAACAGCTGCCGAAAAGATCACCCGGTTCTTATCGCCAATGTAGGCATCCGTCCCGATCTTCACTGCTGCATTGTTAATGAACATGCTGGCATTGTAATCGGCAATTTTGTTTTCTGTGATCTTTAACAATCCGTTTTTGTAAGTACCGCCGATAAAAAGCCCTTTGTATAAATAAAAGTTCAATCCCCCGCTAATCTCGTAGATCCCAACAAAACATTTTTTGAATGATTTGTTGCTCATCGGGTGCGGAACGGTAACGGATACGCGCGGACTCAATACGTAATATCTTTTGGGTGGTGCCGGAGCATCATCATCCGCCGTTGCAGGCTGCTGAACAGCTGGCTCGTCGTCCTGTGCCTTTATCAGCATGGGAGATACTAAAAGCAGAAAAAGAATAAAATATTTAAGGATCGGTTTCAAGCGTTTGAGAGAATAATAACATCTACAAAATTAGAATGTTTATTGAATAAACAATGGAATGGCGGTTAATGTTGTTAGATAGACGTGATTTTTTTGTTTGGTTGCTTCGGTACGCATAAAGAAACAGGAACGTCCTTCGACAAGCTCAGAATGACAACGAATCTGTGTGTAAAACAAAAAAATCTACCACATACCGCACAAAGAAACACATAGGGTTTGCCGTAACTTACCAATGTGTTTCCCCCCGCTCTTTTTGAACCACAAAAGAAAACAAAAGAATCAAAAGAGGCAGGCGTGACATGCCAACATGTTTCCCCGCCCCTTCCCACCACATGCCGCACAAAGAAGCACATAAGGGCATGATGTAACTTACCAACGTGTGTTTACACGCAGTTTAACAATCCGGTCTTTTGTTTTTCTTTTGTTTCTTTTGTGGTAAAACCTTTTCCGCGCTACGCCTTATGTGTTTCTTTGTGTCTTATGTGGTAGTTGGGGGGGAATGCAGTTAAATGTAGCTAAGTGTCACCGTATCGCGCAAAATTTCCAAAGATTTGTCATCTGTAAATAAAAATGATTAAGTTTATTCCCATTAAAAAACAGAAGGTAATTTTATGTTCAAACGGTTATGGAATTCCCTTTCCTGCATAGGAGTCAAGGTTCGGTATGATGATAAGCTGATCAAGCGCATCACGCTTACCAACCAGTTTAGCTTCATTGCTTTTATAGTTTGCCTTTTCAGCGGATTGAACAATTTTGTGCTGGGCGATGTTTTTTCTGCCGTCATTATTGAGTTTTTTGCCTTGTTATGCTTATCCAGCTTTGCATTGAACCAGATCGGGTTGCATAAATTTGCCACCTCCTTTTTACTCGTAGCGTTATCCACTGCCATTTTTTATTTTGATTCCTATTCCGGCTTGCATTCCGGCACATTCCTGTATTTTTTCCCGTTGATCCTGGCCATTTCCTTTGTGCATGATTCCAAGGAAAAAATGCTCATCATTTTTCACCTGCTCCTACCGCTCATTTTCCTTTTTATTAATGTTTCCACGCATTACACGCTTTTTAAATCGGCATACATTACGGAGGACGACCGTTACCAGATGTTCTTTTTTAACCTCATGTTCAGCGCCGCTTCCATTGCCTTTTTTGTATACCTGACCATTGCCAGCAATATCCGCGAAGGAAGAGTGTTTGAGCAACGCATGAACGAACGTAAAGCAACGGAACAAGCCATTAAGCATGCACTAACGGAAAAGGATATTTTACTGGCCGAGATCCATCACCGGGTGAAAAACAACCTGGCGATCATTGCCAGCCTGTTCAATCTGCAAATGAGCACCGTGGAAAACGAGGATGCCCGCAATATTTTGATGGAAAGTAAAAATCGCGTAAAATCAATGGCGCTGATCCACGACCGCTTGTATAAAAGCGATAACATGACGGATGTTGATTTTGCAAAATATACCAAAGATCTTGTCGATGAGATCCAGTACTCCTACCCTACGGTTACCAATGCCGTGGTGGTAAATACGCACATCAGCAACATCCAGCTGAATGTAAATACCGCTATTCCCTGCGGTTTGATCCTGAACGAGCTGCTGACCAATTGCTACAAATATGCTTTTGTTGGCCGTACCGATGGTATGATCGACATCGAATTTACCAGCATCGGCAACATGTTGCGTTTTGTAGTGAAAGATAACGGCGTGGGTTTAAAGGAAGATTATGAAAAAGGCGAATCGCTTGGTATGGTTGTGATCCAGTCGCTATCCGAGCAGCTGGACGGCGAGTATAAGTTTACGGTAAACAAAGGAACTTGTTTTGAATTGAAATTTGAGCAGCACCTTCTTAGTTAGTTCAAAGTTTAAAGTTCAAAAGTTTAATCCCGATAGCTATCGGGATCGCTGCGCGCAGATGCTGTGTTTGTTAAAACGAAGAATAATTTCGCTCCGTACTGTCATCCCGGGCCTGACCCGGGATCTGCCAATTAAATACTGCTGGCTACACAGCATTCATAATCCCTCATTTATAATTTCAGCGAAGCAGAACGATGTGTCCCGTAACATTATGCTTGCGGCTGCCGTTCTGATAACTCAACGTATACACATACACTCCTTCCGGAACAGTCTGTTTTCCAAATCGTCCATCCCACTGATCGCTGATCGAATGAGAAGTAAAGAGCTTTTCGCCCCAGCGGTTAAAAATATTTATTTCAAAATTGCTGATGCTTTCGCCTTTTGCACCAAACAGGTCGTTAATGCCGTCGCCATTGGGTGAAAAGGAATTAGGAATGTATAATTCTCCGTCTGCAACCGGGATAACCGGATTATTGCAACCCGTAGAGCTCAGCTCAATTGTATCGGTAACCGGGCAGGCGCCGCTGTATTTTTGAACCCAATACGTTCCGGGAGTACTTACTGTAATAGAAGATGCAGTTGCACCGGTGCTCCAGAGATAGCTGCTGCCATTGGTTCCGGCATCCAGCGTAAGTTGCTCCCCTGCACAAAGCGACTGATCAGCGCCCAGATCAACAGAAATAGTGATCGGATGCACATCCACCATGTCAATGTACATGTAAGAGAACAGGTGCAGGTTGCCCCGGAAACATCCCAGTGTCATGTATTGTTCGCCACCGGTAGCAACATACGTTCCGCTGATCTGTGTCCACACGGTCGGGTCGGTTGGACCGGGTTGTTCCACACTTGCCGCGATCCCTGCTGTATATGGGTTTACCGTAAGCTGGGATGCAGAAAAATAAGCGCCCATAAATGGTGCTGCTACTGTAAAACGGTCATAAAAAGAGCTGTAAAAACTCACACAATAAGTAAGGCCTGCCACCATTGGCGCTGTAAATTTTACCTGTATGTATTCCGGGTTGCTTACTTCGCAATCCATTGCTGCAAAACGGATCCCGTCATAAGCATTGATGCTGGTAAAAAAAGTGGAGCCGTTAAATTGCAGGTCGGCGCTGTTCATTGCCGGATTGGTGAGATACGTATTATTTTTCCAGTCATCAGCGCAGCTTAACAAGCTGCTGCCGGTAGGATAAGAAGAAATAACCTCGAAACTCGGGTTAGGCACCAAATTCTGCGCAAGCACGGGTGTTGCGAAAAATAACAGGAAAAGCAGGCGAAAAAAAGAGTTCATCATTTGTCTGATAGATACCAAAAGCAGGCGATTAGTTGCTTTCTTTAGTTCAAAGTTCAAAAGTTTAAAGTTCAAAGTTAGCTGTGCGCAGATGCTACTTTTGCTAAAAACGGAGCCCCATTACACTCCGTGCTGTCATCCCGGGCTTGACCCGGGATCTGCTAATTAGAAGCAAGTTCAAAGTTAGCTGCGTGTGAGAAGCTCAAGGATATGCAAGGACAAAATAAATGCTGTGGGTTAACACAGCATTTATAATTTCCTAAGCCATTTCTTTCACTGTAAACAATTGTTTCAGTTTTGAAACGGTAAAATCGATCTCTTCTTTTGTGGTGTATTTGCAAAAAGAAAAACGAACGGATGGGCGTGTTACGTCCACTCCTATTCCACGCAGCACGTGTGATCCCTGGTCGCTTCCGCTGGTACAGGCGCTTCCACCCGATGCAGCAATCCCGGCTATATCAAGATTGAACAGCAGCATTTCGGCATTTTCCGTTTGTGGAAAACGAACGCTCAATACAGTGTACAGGCAATTCTCCAGGCAGGAGCCATTAAAATCGACACCCGGAATGGCTTCTTTTAATTGCTCCACCATGTATTTTTTTAAACCGGTGATGTATTTTTGGTGTTCTTCCAGGTCGCGGTTGGCAATTTCCAATGCTTTTGCAAGACCGATGATCCCGTATAAATTTTCGGTTCCTCCACGCATGTTGCGTTCCTGCGAACCGCCGTAGATCAATGGATTGATCTTAATATTGCCATTCACATATAAAAATCCCACACCTTTTGGCCCGTGAAATTTATGTGCGGCACAAGTTATAAAATGAATGTTTATTTTTTGAAGATCCATCGCATAATGTCCCATCGTTTGAACAGTATCGGAATGAAAAATAGCGTTGTATTTTGCGCAGATCTCTCCAACGTCTTTCATCGGCAATAAATTCCCGATCTCGTTATTGGCATGCATCAGTGAGACCAGTGTACGCTCATTTTCGCTTAGTAATTGATCGAGGTGTTTCAGGTCCACATGTCCGTTTGGCGTCAGGTTCACAAAGCTTAATTTAATAACGCCCTGTTCCGCTAATGCTTCCAGTGTATGCAATACCGCATGGTGTTCAATTTTTGTAGTGATCGCGTGCTTAATACCCAGGTCGTGAACGCTGGAGCGGATCGCCTGGTTATCGGCTTCAGTGCCGCCGGATGTAAAAAAGATCTCGGAAGGAGAAACATTCAGTGATTTTGCAACGGATTTGCGCGCACCTTCAATTGCTGCACGTGTAGTACGCCCAAAGCCATGCGTGGAAGAAGGATTTCCGAAATGTTCGGTCATGTACGGGATCATTGCGTCCAGTACTTCTTTGTCCAGTGCGGTGGTGGCGGCGTTGTCTAAATAAACTTTCATCTTTTATAATTTAATGCAGATTTGTTTTTCAACGAATAACGAATTAAAAGCGAATAACGAATCTGTGTGGATGCTAAATGTTACTGTTTTGAATTTGTGTATTATTTTACAAATTTACGAATCTTTCGCTTACACACAGATTCGTAAATTTGTAAAAATTAGTTATTCGTAACGGTAATTTGCTGCATTTTTATCAATTCGCGGATATCAGCCATTATTTTTTTAGCAAGATTATCGGCAGTCGTTTCACTTTCGCTTTCGGAATAAATACGGATGATCGCTTCGGTATTTGATTTGCGCAAATGCACCCATTCCTTGTCGAATTCGATCTTTACACCGTCCACAGTATTGATCGGCTGTTTTTTGTATTTTTCCTGAACGCCCGCTAAAATGCTATCCACGTTGATCTCCGGGGTTAATTCAATCTTGTTTTTGGAAATATGATAATCCGGGTACGTAGAACGCAGCATAGAGCAGGTTTTACCATATTTTGCCAGATGCGACAGGAATAAAGCAATTCCAACCAATGCATCACGGCCGTAATGTAGTTCCGGCAGAATCACGCCCCCATTGCCTTCTCCCCCGATAATGGCTTTGGTTTCTTTCATCATTTTTACCACATTCACTTCGCCTACAGCCGAAGCAGTGTAAGCGCCACCGTGTTTTTCGGTCACATCGCGCAAAGCACGGGTAGATGATAAATTAGAAACAGTATTTCCTCTTTTGCCAGCCGCTTTTTCGGACGGGCTGCGTTTGTTCAATACATATTCGGCAACCGCTACCAGTGTATATTCTTCCCCGAACATTTCCCCATCTTCACAAACCAGTGCAAGCCTGTCTACATCCGGATCCACTACAATTCCCAAGTGCGCTTTTTCTTTTTTCACTGCTTTGGAAATATCGCGTAAGTTTTCCGGCAAAGGCTCCGGGTTGTGCGGAAATTCGCCGGTTGGGTCGCAATACAATTGCACCACATTTTCAACACCAAGTGCTTCTAAAAGCTGTGGAAGCACAATGCCACCGGTGGAATTCACACAATCGATCACCACTTTAAATTTAGCCGCTTTGATCGCCGGAACGTCCACTAAGGAAAGCGCCAGGATCTGGTCGATGTGTTTTTGAAAATACGTGTCGTTTTTCGTGATCTTTCCCAATGAATTTACATCGGCAAATGTATAGGTCTCTTTTTCAGCTATTTCCAGCAGGTCGGCACCATCCTTTTCGGAGATAAATTCTCCTTTTTCGTTCAGTAATTTCAGCGCATTCCATTGTTTTGGATTGTGGCTGGCGGTAAGGATAATTCCACCATCGGCATTTTCTCCGGGAACGGCAATTTCCACTGTAGGTGTGGTAGATAAGCCGATGTCGATCACATCCACACCCATTCCCTGTAAAGTTCCCAGTACCAGGTTGTTCACCATTTCGCCGGAAATACGGGCATCGCGGCCCACCACAATTTTTATTTTTTTGCCTGCAGTTGTGCGTGCGGCAATCCATGCAGCGTAGGCGGATGTAAATTTGACCACATCCAGGGGACTTAATCCTTCTCCAGGTTTCCCCCCGATTGTTCCCCGTATGCCTGATATTGATTTAATTAACGTCATAATGTATCTTAATTTTCTCTGAGTAGTGTTTCAAAATTTGAGCCCACAAAGATAGGCTTTTCGGTATTTATTTTGTAAATTTAATTCTAAACATTCAACCGCCGGTTGTTGAAAAAGATTATGCACCCGGTTAGTTGATTTTTTAGTAATTTTGCTAAAATTTTTAGTACAATGGAAAGGAAGTTTTTCATTGGGTTGTAAACTTTAATATATAGATTGATGAGCGAAGATTTTGGAGACAACGAACGTAAAGGAGCACAACAGATACTACTACTTGTTGACCGCTTTGAGGAGATGATACAAAATGGCAAGCACTATTTTTTTGATTCGGAAGAGTTTGAGGACATTATAGATTATTACATCGACAAGAATAATCCCAAGAAATCACTCCAGGTGATTGAATTTGCGATCGGGCAATACCCTTTCTCTACTGTGTTTTTTTTAAGAAAAGCACAGATCTTTGCTGCTACCAACCAAAGCCAGAAAGCATTGGAGATCTTATCGTTTGTAGAAAGCATGGAACCCTCCAATGCTGAATTATACATGACCAAAGGCAGCATTTACAGCCAGATGGGATTAACGGAGCAGGCGATCGAGAATTACAAAAAAGCAGCGGATAATGCGGAAGAGCTGGACGAAATTTACCTGGCCATGGCTTTTGAATTTGAAAATACAGCCAAATTCGACGATGCCATTTATTACCTGAAAAAAGCCATTGCGGAAAACCCGGAAAATGAAGCGGCGCTGTATGAGCTGGCGTTTTGTTATGAACTGAACGGACAATCCGAGGAAAGTGTAAAATATTACACAGATTTTACGGATAAACATCCGTACACGGCTACTGCCTGGTTTAACCTGGGTGTGGCTTACAACCGTTTGGGATTGTTTGAAAAAGCAATTGACGCCTATGATTATGCGATTGCGATCCAGGATGATTTTGCTTCGGCTTATTTTAACAAAGCCAACTCGCTTGCCAATTTGAACCGCCTGGATGAAGCCATTGAAGTGTATAAGGACACGCTGAAAGTGGAAGAGCCGGATGCGATCACGTTTTATTATATTGGTGAATGTTACGAGAAAAAAGATGATTTTGAGCATGCGCTGATCTATTATAACAAAGCGATCAAATTGAACAACCAGTTATCGGATGCATGGCTGGGGATTGGGATTGTGCTGGATGCGCAGGAAAAAACCGCAGAAGGTATTCACTATGTGAAAAAAGCGCTGGAGCTGGAAAAAGAGAATGCTGAATTCTGGTACATTTACGGCGAATTGCAGGAAAAAATGCAGTTTTATGAAGATGCGGAAGAATCCTTTAAAAAAGTAATTGAACTGGATCCGAGCAATGCGGAGATCTGGCTGGATTATGCAAATTTACTGTTTGAACAGGAAAATAAGAACGGATCACTGGAAATTTTAGCGGAAGGCATCAAGCATCATCCGCAAAATGCTGCCCTGCACTACCGGATTGCTGCCTGCCTGATGAGCATTGGCCAGAAACAGGAAGCATTGAGCTTTTTACAAAGTGCACTGGCACTGGATTACGAGAAACACAACGAATTATTTGAATACAGTCCGGATCTGAAAGAAAATAGCAGCATCACGGACCTGATAGAATCCTATAAAAAATGAGTATGAATAATTTTACACTGCCACACATTCCCGAACGGCCATCCCGTCCGCGTAACAGCGGATTAACCATGATGATGGACAAAGGGCTGAGCATTCGCCAGGTTGAAGATTTTTTAGATGCAAACAGCGAATACACAGATATTATTAAATTGGGATTCGGGACCTCCTACCTGACCAAAAATCTTGAACAAAAGATCAAATTATACAAGGAAGCCGGGATGAAAATTTACCTTGGCGGAACTTTGTTTGAAGCATTTATTGTGCGCAATATGTTTGATGATTACCGTAAGCTGATCGATAAGCTGAAGCTGGATTGTGCCGAGGTTTCCGATGGTTCGATCGTGATGCCGCATGATAAAAAATGTGAGTACATCCATACGCTTGCAAAAAATCATACGGTGCTTTCGGAAGTGGGTTCCAAGGAAGCCGGACTGATCATTCACCCGGCGATGTGGGTTTCGATGATGAACAAAGAATTGCAGGCGGGTTCCTGGAAAGTGATCGCGGAAGCGCGTGAAAGCGGAAATGTGGGAATTTATCGTGCCAACGGAAATGCGCACACGCTGCTGATCAATAAAATTTTAGCGAAAGTAAAAAAGGATGATATTTTGTGGGAAGCGCCTCAAAAAGGACAGCAGGTTTGGTTCTTGAAATTATTGGGCGCCAATGCCAATTTGGGAAATATTGCATACGATGATGTGATCCCGTTGGAAACATTGCGTTTGGGTTTGCGTGGCGATACTTTTTTTAGTTACTTGCCAAACGAAATGAAACAAAAACAGGAAGGGTAGATGTTAGACATGAGATGTTAGATTTTAGATCTGCGTGTGAAAAAAAAACAAAATGTTGGAGTGTTGTGTATTAAAAGGAAATAAAAAAATACTTTAGAAAATAAAAACGATGAAAGAAATTACCGTATCCGAATTAAAGAACTTAAAAGATAACAATGCAGATTTCCAACTGATCGATGTGCGTGAAACACATGAGCTGGAAATTTGTCAGATCGGCGGATTACACATCCCAATGGGCGATGTGATGGATAACCTGGATAAAATTGCAAGAGACAAACAAGTGATCGTTCATTGCAGAAGCGGCGCCCGCTCGGGTGCTATTTGCCAGGCGCTGGAATCGCAGGGATATACGAATGTGTATAACCTGAAAGGCGGCATCATTGCATGGGCAAATGAAATCGACAAATCGTTGCCAAAATATTAATTTTTCCGGGCGTCTTTTTTTTAATGAGGCGCCCGGAAATTTCCAAATCTATCTCCTAAAATTTCTTACCGAAAATGGTTGAATTATTCAAGCACATTCTGCATCTTGATTTCGAATGGTTATTTCAAAATTACAACGATGCGGTGTACATTATTTTATTCCTTGTGATCTTTATTGAAACAGGATTGGTGATCATGCCGTTTTTACCGGGCGATTCGCTTTTGTTTACTGCAGGCTTGTTTGCACGATTGGGTTATCTGAATTTATCGTATCTGCTGATCCTGCTGTTTGTTGCGGCTGTGGTTGGTGACAATGTCAATTACTGGATCGGGCGGAAGATCGGTTTAAAGGTGCTGCAGATAAAAGTGCGTGGGAAAAATTTAGTGAAACCTGAATATCTGGAGAAAACACATGGCTTTTTTGAAAAGCACGGACCAAAAACCATTATCATGGCGCGTTTTGTTCCGATCGTAAGAACGTTCTCCCCATTTGTTGCAGGGATCGCAGAAATGAAATACCGTAAATTCTTATCGTTTGATGTGTTAGGCGGCGCTATCTGGATCGCGTCCCTGACCATGGCCGGTTACTTTTTAGGCGAGATCCCATGGATCAGAAAAAACATTGAATTGGTTGCCCTTGGGATTATTTTCATTTCGGTACTGCCGATCATTTTCGAATTTTTGAGATCAAGAATGAGCAAAAAAGCGTAGGTTTTACCACGAAGATTTTTCTTGCAGAAGTGTTTTGTTGTGTGGCTCGCAGGCTCGCATCTTTTTTATTTCTCGCAGAGACGCGGAGAACGCAGAGCCGGATGTGTGCTGTGTGTGTTTCTCGCAAAGGCGCAAAGAACGCAAAGCTAAATGTATGCTGCGAACTGTTTCTCAAAAACTACGGTATTTATATTTCCAAGATAAAAACGTTCATGAAAAAAACATACGGACTCATTGGTTACCCGCTCGGACATTCTTTTTCCCAAAAATATTTTACTGAAAAATTCGAAAAAGAAAACATCAGCGGTTGTGAATTTAACCTCTACCCTATTTCCACTATTGATGAACTTCCTTCATTGATCAGCAGCGATCAAAGCATTAAAGGATTAAGCGTGACCATTCCTTATAAAGAAAGTGTGATCCCGTTTTTGGATGAATTGGATGAAACGGCAAAAAAAATTGGCGCTGTCAATTGCATAAAGGTATCAAGAGATGAGTATCAGGTAGCAAGACTAACAGGATACAATACTGACGCATTTGGGTTTCGCCAAAGCATCAAACCATTTTTAGAAACGCAGCACGAGCGCGCATTGATCCTGGGAACAGGCGGCGCATCCAAAGCGGTGGCGTATGTGCTGAAAGAGATCGGGCTGGATTGTTATTTTGTAACGCGCAATAAAAAAAATTCGAAAATACAATCTCCAAATATATTTGAGTATTCAGAACTCAATGAATACATATTCAATGCTTTTAAACTGATTGTAAATACCACGCCGCTTGGAACTTTTCCGGATATAAACAGCGCGCCGGAAATTCCTTATCAATATCTTAGTCCTTCTCATTTATTATACGACCTGGTATACAATCCGGCGGAAACGGAATTTTTAAAACGTGGAAAATTGCAGGGTGCTGCCACTGTAAACGGTTTGTCGATGCTGCAGCAACAGGCGGAAGAAGCGTGGCGGATCTGGGGGTACGAATAACGAATCTACTAAATACCAATTTGTACCAATATACGAATCTGGGTATTTGCTGTGTTTGTTTCGGAGTGCAATTTTTCTTCTGCTTTGTCATCCCGGGCCTGACCCGGGATGACGAATCGAAAGAATGATTATTATTCAAATAAACACTATTGTTAATTACTGAACTGTCCTTCTTTGTGGCCTTCGTGCCTTTGTGGTAAATTATACACAGCATCTGCGCACAGCAAACTTTGAACTTTAAACTTTGAACTCCTTTAATTATCCCGCGAATTATTCCGTAATTTTGCATTTATCATGGAATTTAAACTTGTCTCCGATTTTCAGCCTACGGGCGATCAGCCAAGCGCCATCAAACAGATGGTGGAAGGCGTAAATCAAAATTTACCAGCACAAACATTATTAGGAGTTACCGGCTCCGGTAAAACGTTTTCCATTGCCAATGTGATCCAGCAAACGGGAAAACCGACGTTGATCCTCAGTCATAATAAGACCCTTGCAGCGCAGCTGTATGGAGAGTTCAAGCAATTCTTTCCTAATAATTCCGTAGAATATTTTGTAAGCTATTACGATTATTATCAGCCGGAAGCTTTTATTCCGAGCAGCAATACATACATCGAAAAAGATCTGGCGATCAATGATGAGATCGAAAAATTACGATTGAGCACCACTTCTGCCCTGCTTTCGGGAAGGCGCGATGTAATTGTGGTGTCCTCGGTTTCCTGCATTTATGGTATTGGAAATCCGGTTTCCTTCCGGGAAAACGTGATCAGGATCAAAAAAGGCGAAATCCTTGGCCGCAATCGTTTTTTGCATTTACTGGTAGGCAGCTTGTATTCGCGCACTACGGCCGATTTTTTACGCGGGAATTTTCGTGTAAAAGGCGATGTGGTGGATATCAATCTTGCTTATGCGGATTATTCATTACGCGTTACATTCTTTGATGATGAGATCGAAGAAATTGAATATTTTGAAACATCGACCGGGAAAAAAATTGAAAGCATGGATGCGATCACGATCTATCCTGCCAACATGTTTGTGACCAATGCAGACACGATGAAAAATTCCATTATCCAGATCCAGGAAGACATGGTGCGCCAGGTGGATTATTTTAAAGAGATAGGCAAACACCTGGAAGCAAAACGGCTGGAAGACCGTGTAACGTACGACCTGGAAATGATGCGCGAATTGGGTTATTGTTCCGGGATTGAAAATTATTCGCGTTACTTCGACGGCCGCCGTCCGGGTTCACGTCCGTTCTGTTTGCTGGATTATTTTCCGGATGATTTTTTAATGGTGATCGACGAAAGTCACGTAACGCTTCCGCAGATCCGCGCCATGTTCGGCGGCGACCGTTCCCGGAAACAAAATCTGGTGGAGTTTGGTTTTCGTTTGCCATCCGCGATGGACAACCGTCCGCTTACTTACGATGAATTTGAAACGCTGATCAACCAGGTGATCTACGTAAGTGCAACGCCTGCGGAATACGAATTGGGAAAATCAGAAGGAATTGTTGCAGAACAGCTGATCCGCCCGACGGGATTACTGGACCCGATCATTGAGATCCGCCCGAGCATTAACCAGATCGATGATCTGCTGGAAGAAGTGGACAAAGTGGCGAAGCGCGATGAGCGTGTGCTGGTAACAACATTAACAAAACGCATGGCGGAAGAATTGAATAAATACATGCTGAATATTGGCATTCGTTGCCGCTACATTCACTCTGATGTGGATACGCTGGAACGTGTGGAAATTTTGCGTGATCTGCGTTTGGGGAAATTTGACGTGCTGATCGGGATCAATTTGCTGCGTGAAGGATTGGATCTTCCGGAAGTTTCATTGGTGGCGATATTGGATGCGGATAAAGAAGGTTTTCTCCGCTCGGACCGCGCATTGACGCAAACAGCGGGACGTGCAGCACGTAACATCAACGGACGTGTGATCATGTATGCGGATAAGATCACAGATTCTATGAAGCGCACGATCGATGAAACAGAACGCCGGAGAAAAAAACAGATCGCCTATAACCTGGAGCACGGGCTGGTTCCAACGGCACTTAATAAATCCAGGGCTTCCATTATGGGACAAACCACGGTGGTGGTAGATGCAAAAGGCGATCTGGCAAGGCCGTACATTGAAAATGAGCAAATCAATTACGCTGCCGACCCGGTGGTACAATACATGAGCAAGGAAGAATTGCAAAAAGCCATTACGCGCACACGCAAAGCTATGGAAGTAGCGGCAAAAGCATTTGATTTTGCAGAAGCGGCACGCTTGCGCGATGAGATGTTTGCACTGGAAAAATTGTTCGCAGATAAATAAACATACGAATTACGAATAAATACGAATATACCAATCCGGGGATCTACTAAATACCAATTAATACGAATTTACTAATCTGTGTAGATGCTGTGTGTTAATACAGTCCACGATTTTCCTTCGGAGTTGTCATCCCGGGCCTGACCCGGGATCTGCCAATTAAAAACTGTGTGGGCGCTGCGAGTATTTAACAGATCCCGGGTCAGGCCCGGGATGACAGTATTGTTTGTGAACATTGTAAAAACAACAACAT
>JAOQAG010000036.1 GCA_025963715.1 Bacteroidota bacterium | reverse complement strand
GCGCTGCAAGTATTTAACAGATCCCGGGTCAAGCCCGGGATGACAGCTTAAGAAAGTATTTCTGTTTCCATAAACAATAATATTCTGCAACATAACCATACAAAATAAAAGCATTTGGTATAAACTTTCCGATACTCAATTAACATTAAATACTTTTCCATAGGAATCCCCGCAATTATTTTGTACGTTAGCTACACTCCAATTGTATCCAGCATGCTAAAACGTTCCATTATTTTAGCCTTGTCGATTTGGCTTTTACTCGCCAACAGCTGTTACAGCCAGCTGAATACCTATGTGGCATTTATGGATAAAAGCCTGATAAAACTGGACATTTCCAATTGCCATACCCTTACCATCGGGCAAACCGGACTTATGTTATATGACATTGCCATCACACCATCAGGCCAACTGTACGGCACAGATGCTTATAAATTATACCGCATAGATACCAACACCGCAGCATTGACCTATGTTGCCGACATTGAAGGATTGGGAGGCGCGTTCAACAGCCTTACCGCACTGAGCGATGATTATTTGCTGGGCGGCGATATTAATTCAGGCTTGTACAAGATCAACACAACAACCGGAGATACAACCTGCATAGGCTACACCGGTTATCTGCCTTCCGGCGATATTACCTTTTACAAAGGCTATTATTATATTTCCGTTGCCTTTACAAATCAGCTGATGAAAATAAAACTGGCAAACGATCAAAATTCAATTCAGTCGGTAAGCATAGTGGGCGTTATGAATACGCCGGGCATGAATGTGTTTGGTGTATTAACAATGGGTACTACGGATTGCAGCGGAAATGGATCAAAGCTGTATGCATTTGAAGGATATTCGGTGTATGAGGTTGATCCGGCAACAGCCCACTGTGTAAGGGTATGCGACACCATTAGCTATACAGGCGCATACGGTGCCGCATCAAAAGCGGAGCTGGGTTTTATACAGGACGATATACAGCAGCGGATCCCCAATGTGTTTACACCGAATAACGATCAGGCAAATGATTTTTTTGAGATCCCCGGTTTAGTGGGAATAAATGAATTCAGCATTTTAATTTACGACCGCTGGGGCAAGGCCGTGTATAAAAGCAACAACGCGGCTTTTGCATGGGATGGAAAAAGCACAGATGAAAAAATGTGCAATGAAGGCACGTATTATTACATCATCACTTACAAGAACCAGTTTTGTGAGAACGCCAAAACAGAAAAAGGTTTTGTTACGCTTTTGAGGTGATGTTTTATTTAGTTACTTATCCTGAGCAGCAAAAAAATTTATAATTTATAATTCACCATTTATAATTTCTTTCTATTTGCAATCGCAGCTATCCGTTTCCATTTTAAGGTCAATGGTAGTTACCAGCCTCGAAATGGTATCTACATCAGCAATCACAAGGCGCAATGTTTTTCCATCGCCGGTTGGGCCTTCAATAGCATAAGTCGGATAAGGCTTATCATGTACATGACTTTTATCGTAATTTACTTTCCCGCTTTTTAATACCTGCCTGATCTCCGCTTCGGTAATGCTTCGGCATTTCATACGGCACAATGCATGCTCGGTATATTCCATTTTCTGGAACGCCAGCTCTTCCACTTTTGCAGAGTTAGGCAACTGGCAGCCTTTGCCTTTGTAAATAAAACTAACGACCAATAATCCCAATACAAATCCAAATCCGTAAAGTCTTAATCTTCTGTATAAATCAGCATTTTTACCGGGAATCGCCATATTTTTTTTAGTTCAAAGTTTAAAGTTCAAAAGTTTAAAGTTGTGCTGTGTGTAAAAGAAGTTGTAAGGTTAAAAAGTTGTAACGTTTAAATGTTTGCTGTCTTTATTAAAAATCAATTCATCTTTTCGGATCGTCATCCCGTGCCTGACACGGGATCTGTTAATTAAGAACTGTAACAATCACATTCTGCTAACATTCATGAGATCCCGGGTCGGCGCCCGGGATGACAGTATAATTGAAGATCATACTTCGCATTAAACACAACTCACATACAGATTCGCAGTTTCGTTCCTGTTCCTGCCCGAATCGTTCAGGCGGGCGTTATCCGTACAGCCTACACAGCTAACTTTAAACTTTTGAACTTTAAACTTTGAACTTATTTTACATTCCCGCCATAAACAAATTAATATCCTTGTACGGCAGCTTGAACATTTCGCCCAGCACCTGGTTAGTTAACACTCCGTTGTATACATAAATCCCGTTGCGCACACCTTCGTCCCTGCGCAGCATATTTTCCACACCACCTTCTTCGCCGATGTTCAACAAAATAGGAGCAAAAATAGTACTGAGTGCATACGATGCCGTGCGCGAAACACGCGAAGCAATGTTCGGAACACAATAATGGATCACGCCGTGTTTACGGAATACCGGTTTGGAATGATTGGTCACTTCCGATGTTTCGAAACAACCGCCCTGATCGATGCTCACATCAATGATCACCGAGCCAACTTTCATTTCACTCACCATCGCTTCCGTTACCACACAAGGCGTACGTCCGTTTTGTGCACGGATAGCACCAATCACCACATCGGCAGTTTTTAAATGTTTGGCCAGTACACGCGGCTGGATCACGGAAGTAAAGATCCGTGTACCGATATCGCTTTGCAAACGTCTTAATTTATAAATGGAATTATCAAATACTTTTACGGAAGCGCCTAATCCCAATGCCGCACGGGTGGCAAACTCCCCTACTGTTCCGGCTCCTAAAATCACAACTTCGGTAGGCGAGATTCCGGAAATACCGCCTAAAATAGCACCTTGTCCGTTGTTGGCATTGCTTAAATATTCAGCCGCGATCAAAATGGAAGTTCCACCGGCAATCTCGCCCATGGAGCGGATCACGCTGTAAATACCATCCCGGTCCTTGATCCAGTCGAAGGCAATAGCAGTGATCTTTTTGGACATTAATTGCTTTAAAAAATCTTCGGGCTGAACGGTTAGCTGCAACGCAGAGATCAGCGTTTGTTTCTGCTGCATCATTTCCATTTCCTGCGGAGATGGCGGCGCTACTTTTAAAATAATATCTGCTTTAAACACATCTTCGGCGCTGTACACGATCTGTGCACCCGCTTCGCTGTAATCATGGTCCTGAAAATTAGCCATTTTACCGGCGTTGGTTTCCACCACCACACGGTGCCCGTTGTTTACCAGCAAGGCTACTGCATCCGGAACCAGGGCAACACGGTTTTCCTGGAAAGAGATCTCTTTTGGAATCCCAATGAACAATTTACCCTTTTTACGGCCCACTTCCAGCATTTCTTCCTGCGGCATAAGCGCCGTTTGCGTAAGTGAAGCCAATAATTCCTTAGATGTTTTCATAGTCGGTCTTTTGTTTGCAGAGAGAACACAAATTTACAAAAACTATTAGAAATATGCCGTTTAAAATTTGAGTCAGTTACTAAACCCAAACGCTCCCGGCATGCAAATGGATCTGCAAGGTTTGGGGCAATGTAAAAACGGCGCATAAAAAAAGCCGGAACAATAAGTTCCGGCTTCTCCATTCAAAAAAATCTAAAATTATTTCAGGATCACTTTGCTCACAAAATGAGTGTTGTTGCCTGTTACTTCCAACAAGTACATTCCTTTGTTGAAACTGCTCAGATCAAAGTTGTTTTTGTAATTGCCTGCAAAATTGCTCAGTTCCTCATCTGCAATTAATTTACCCTGAAGGTCGGTGATTTTCACAGAAACTTTTCCGGCCACAGCCTGGTTAAATTCCACTGTAAATGCACCATTACTTGGGTTTGGATACACCATTACATTTTCGACATTGCTGTTCGCTGCAATTCCTGTACAAACGTCTACCGTAATGCTGGAGGTATCCGAATTTGCACAACCGTTCGCATCCGTATACGAATACGTGATCAGGTACATGCCAGCACCAATGGTTGGATCAAATGAACCTGCGGTAACGCTGGTTCCGGAGAATGTACCGCCTGCAGGACTTCCACCGCTAAGTGTAAGCACCGGTGAATAGTCGCACACTAACCCTGCAAACGCAGGAAAATCAACTGCTGGTAATGGATTTACCGTGATAGTAATGGTATCGTTAGCCGAACAACCGGTTGCAATACTTGTACCGGTTACAATGTAATCAGCAGTTGCTGATACTGTAAAAGCAACACCATCCACTACGCTGTTATCCCATGCATAATTATCAGCTCCTACTCCATTTAGAGTTACAGATGAACCTGCACACACTGTGTTTAAAGGAGCATCAGAAGTTGCTGTTACAGCAGGAAGCGGATTTGTATAAACAGTGATCATGGCCATATTACTACAGCCTGTTGCCGTAGTTGTTCCCATTACCATGTACATTGTTGTATCTGCTACACTAAAAGCAACACCATCCATTACACTGTTATCCCATGTATATGTATCGGCACCACCACCGGTTAAAGTTACCAGCGATCCTTCACACACGGTGTTTGCAGGAGCATTGGAGCTTGCTGTTACTGTTGGTAATCCATTTACATTAACAGTGATCGTTTCCGTAGAGCTGCAACCTGTGGATGTAGCTGTGCCGGTTACGGTATATACAGTTGTATCGGTTGGCATAAATGCCACGCCATCCGTCACACTGTTATCCCATACATATGTATCTGCTCCGCTGCCTGTAAGTGTTACAGAAGCGCCGTTACAAATAGTATTTGCTGCCGCATCAGAGCTTGCGCCTACTGCAGGAGGTATATTTACAGTAACTATACCGTTTGCTGTTTGCGTACAACCGTATGGATCGATCAATGTATAAGTAATGCTCTGGCTTCCTGATGAAGGATCAAACATTCCGCCGCTTACGTTTGTACCGCTGTATGTACCGCCTGCTGGCGAACCTTCAACAAGTGTATAAGGCGTTCCGTTTGTACACAATGCCGGTGGTGTTGTAAGTGCAGCGCCGTTGATCGGGCAAACGATGGTAAGGCTGTATGCTGTTGAACCAACACATCCGCTTGCATCGCTTACAGATGCTGTAAAGTTAAATGTACCGGTTGCAGTTGGCGTGCCTGAAATAGTTCCGGATGCAGAAAGTGTTAATCCCGGAGGCAATGCGCCTGCTGTTACAGCAAAAGATGGAGCGCCCAATGCGCCTGTTTGGCTCAATGTGGAGGAATATGCCGTTCCTGCAGTTCCACCGGTTACTGAACTTGGCGTTACGTTTACAGTAGGGCATACATAAGGTGTATAATCAACCTGGTCGATCCCGATGTAATCAGAAGCGGTACCAAGGTAACCGCCACCTGTAACAAAATAACGGAAAGCAACCCGTCCGGAAGTTGGTGCCGGTAAGCCGCTGATGGTAATTGTATAAAGCGTCCAGTTAACAGGATAAACACCTAATACCAGTGTAGGATTAACGCTCAGCAGCAGCGTTGTATAATCGCCTACTGCCGTTCCCGTTCCAACGCTTGTGCTGGCGCCGTTGGTGCTCATACGCACTTCCAAACGATCGGCATAATTATCCGGGGATACTTTGCGTGTATAAAAAGTGATCACATCACCGTTTCTCAGCGTGCGGTTAGGCATCATCAGCCAGTTGCTGATCGTACCTGTATTACCGGTGTTGTTATAATTTGCTCCGATGTATGCATTTGCTGCTCCATTGTAAGAATCAAACGGGCCGCCACCGGCAACGCTTGTTCCCTGGAACCAGTTTGTAGTTCCTACGGCAACGCTGGCATTGGTCATTACCCAGCCGCTACCGGCCAGTGTGGTAATATCATTAAAGCTTTCCGAAACGGCCTGCGCATTTACATTCAATGCGAGTCCCGCAAAGAATGTCGCCACTACTAACGATTTTAGAGTGTAGTTTGTTTTCATGTCTGTTTGTTTTACGTGGTTTATTTCTGTGTGTTGATCAATTTCAATTCAGCATCAAGAGCGGCAACTGTTTTTGCTTCCTTCGCGTGAATTTTCTTTTGATTTTCAAGTTCTTTGGTATAATCCGCATACAATGCAGTTATCTTATCATGCGCTGCCGCTGCGTTTGCACGCGATGTACTGGCTGCTGCCGATTCTGCCGCAGAAATAGCTGCCGCTTTGTCTTTTAATACGGTAATTTGCTGCAGATCCGGGTTTGCACCGATCTTTTTAGCGCCATCCTGTGCGAATATACTGCCGGAGATCCCTACAGCAAGGATGAAGGAGAAAATTTTCTTTTTCATGAGTAAATGGTTTATTTAGATGAAACATTATTTTTTATCGATGTAAATATAAGGCTATTTACACGTTAAAAAAAAACAAGAAATGAGTTATTTATAGATTTATAAACAATGTGCGTTTATCATCCTGCAGAGAAATGCTTACCTGCACCGTATTATCGGGCAGCAGGCCATCGATTTTTTCGGGCCATTCAATAAAACACCAGGCCTTGGAATACAGGTATTCCTCGTAGCCCATGTCGTAGGCTTCGCTTTCCGATTTGATGCGGTAAAAATCGAAATGGTAAATTTTTTCCCCGGTGGCAGCAACATATTCGTTGACAATGGAAAAGGTAGGACTGCTGATGGGATCTTTCACACCCAGCGCTTCACACACGGTTTTGATGAATGTTGTTTTTCCGGCGCCCATCTGTCCGGAAAAAGCAAAGATCTTTTTGCCGCTGCATATTTTTAAAAATTCAGCAGCAGCGGCAGAAAGATCAGAAATGTTGTTAATAATAATTGTATGTTGCATTTTTTTATCATGCCGCAGAAACACACCCCTGACCTCTCTCAAGAGGGGAATTGATCCTGCGCAATTTTATAATTTTAGTTTAGCAAACACAGATTCGTACATTCGTATTTATTCGTAATTCGTAACCTTACTTCGGTGATAAAGTAATAAACGGAATGATCATCTCCTCCATCGACAAACCGCCATGCTGAAAGGTATTCCGGTAATAGCTCACATAATAATTGTAATTGTTCGGGTATGCAAAAAACATATCCTCTTTTACAAATACAAACGCAGAGCTTACATGTTGTTTTGGTAAAAATGCATCAGCCGGGTTACGGATCTCAAACACATCTTTTTTCACATAATCCAGGCTTTTACCTTGTTTGTAACGCAAATTGGTATTTACATTTCTATCCCCCACTACTTTGGATGGCTCCGTTACTTTAATTGTTCCGTGATCGGTAGTGATCACCAGCCTGCATTTTTTTGCAGCAATTTGTTTGATGATCTCGTGCAATGGCGAATGCTCAAACCACGATAACGTAATGGAACGGTATGCTTTTTCATCATCCGCCAGCTCGCGGATCACTTCCATTTCCGTACGTGCATGCGATAACATATCTACAAAATTATACACGATCACATTCAGCTTGTTCTGCATCAGGTTACTCATGTTCTCGGATAATTTTTTACCGGCAGCATGATTCGTGATCTTATTATAACTCATTTTCACATCTTTCCCCAAACGTTTCAATTGTTCTACCAGCAGCTCTTCCTCGTGCATATTTTTTCCGCCCTCATCTTCATCGTTCAGCCATAATTTAGGAAAACGTTTTTCGATCTCGCTCGGCATTAAGCCTGCGAAAAAAGCATTGCGGGCATATTGTGTTGCTGTTGGCAAAATACTGCTGTACAATTCCTCATTGTCAATTTTAAAATAATCGGCAATGATCGGCTGGATAATTTTCCATTGATCGTAACGCAGATTATCGATCAGCACCACAAATGTGGATTCGTCCTTGTCCAGCATCGGTGCAATGCGCTGCTTGAAAATAGTATGGGAGAATAACGGCGGATTTTGCGTTTTTCCATTCAGCCAGCCGACATAATTATTTTCAATGAATTTTCCGTACAATTTATTCGCTTCCGATTTTTGCATTTTCAGGATCTCGAACATGCTTTCATCCTTGCTTTTCTCCAGCTCCAGTTCCCAGTATACCAATTTTTTATAAACGTCCTGCCATTCTGGCCAGCTCAAACGGTCGCTCATTGTCATCCCTATCTGGCGAAATTCCTGCTGGTAATTCGAGGTTGTTTTTTCCGAGATCAGGCGCCTGTTATCCAGTGTTTTTTTCAACGAAAGCAGGATCTGGTTCGGGTTTACCGGCTTGATCAGGTAATCCGAAATCTTTGACCCGATCGCATCTTCCATTAAATGCTCCTCTTCACTTTTAGTGATCATGATCACCGGCAGGTCCGAGTATTTTACTTTCAGCTGGTTCAGCGTTTCCAAACCCGATAATCCCGGCATATTCTCATCAAGCAGCACTACCGAATAATTATTTTTTTCGGCCAGTTCCAATGCTTCATCACCGCTGGTTGCGGTATGCACATCATAGCCTTTATCTTTTAAAAATAAAATGTGTGGTTTCAACAAGTCAATTTCATCATCAGCCCACAAAACGTTAATTCTTTCCATAGTTGTTTTATTAAATTTTGAATTTATAAATGTACAACATTGCAATCAATCGACTGCGTTTTTTGCCACAGATTCACAGATTTTAAATTTTAAAAAAATTACCCGGATAAAAAATATTTAGCTCAGCTTAATGTAGGAATCTGTTTAATTTTTTGATCGCGTAAAATCTGTGAATCTGTGGCTCTACTTTTAAACACACAGCATTCATTATTATTGTGCTTCAAACGTTAATATTTACTAATTTTGCATGATTCTGCTCATGAAATTAAAGATCTGCTTTTCTTTATTCCTATTGCTGTTGGCAACCATTTACGTGCCAGCACAAACGGCTGCAGCTCAAAAAGAAGAAACGATCGAAGTACAGGTAATGCTGTTCGATAATTTAAAAGAGCTGGTACTCCCGCCCTACTGCGGCATTCACATGACCGATGTGGTTTTAAAATACAAGGTCATTAAAGTGATGCATGGATTTTATCTGGGGAACACCATTTTTATTCACCAGAATTGCATCCGCGAAGCCATAGAAAATAAAACATTGGCAAATCATATCACATACATTTACAAATTAAAATTAATAGCACCGGCAATTGAGGGTAAACCGGGCACTTACGGCATTGTCATGTAATATTTTATCAACCTGCTTTTACTAAAAAATGAATTCTAACAAACTAAAAATATTCAACGATCCCATTTATGGTTTCGTTTCCATTCCTTTCGTGATCATTTACGATCTTATTGATCATCCCTATTTTCAGCGCTTGCGCAGGATCAAACAATTGGGATTAACTAATCTTGTGTATCCCGGTGCGCTGCATACCCGCTTCCATCATGCGATGGGCGCCATGCACCTGATGGGACAGGCCATTGACGTATTGCGCTCAAAAGGACAGGAGGTCACACCGGAAGAGGCACAGGGCGTTACCATTGCCATCCTGCTGCACGACATCGGCCACGGACCTTTTTCACATGCACTCGAACACAGCATTGTGAGCAATATCAACCACGAAAATATTTCCGAATTACTGATGAGCCGCCTCAACGAACAGTTTAAAGGCGAGCTAACGCTGGCAATTGAGATCTTCCAGGATAAATACCCGAAAAAATTCCTGCACCAGTTGGTTTCCAGTCAGCTGGACATGGACCGCCTCGATTACCTTAACCGCGATAGTTTTTTTACCGGAGTTTCCGAAGGCGTGGTCAGCTCCGATCGCATCATCAAAATGCTCAATGTGGTAAACGATGAGCTGGCAATCGAAGTGAAGGGGATCTATTCCATCGAAAAATTCATCATCGCCCGCAGGCTGATGTACTGGCAAGTATACCTGCATAAAACAGTGCTGAGCGCCGAAAATTTACTGGTCAATATTCTGAAACGCGCCAAAGAGCTGGCCGAACAAAAAATTGAATTATTCTGCACACCGGCACTGCATGTTTTTTTATATCACAAATACAACAAAGCCGATTTCAGCACCGATCGTTCCCTGCTGGAAACCTTTGCCAAACTGGACGATTACGACATCATGGCATCCATAAAAGTATGGACAGAGCACCCCGACCGCGTACTTTCCATGCTCTGCAAAAAACTGGTAAACCGCGAATTATTCAAAGTGGAACTGCAAAAGCAGCCTTTTGAAAAAGAAAAGATCGAACGGATCAAAAATGAAGTAAAACAGCAATTGCATTTGAATGACCAGGAAGTGGAGTATTTTGTTTTTTCAAAAGATGTGGAAAATGACGCCTACCGTGCCGATGAGATCAGCATCAATATTTTGTTTAAGGACGGCACCGTGGCCGATATTACCGAAGCCTCCGATCAGCTGAACGTGGATGTACTGGCAAAAACAGTGAAAAAATATTACCTGTGTTATCCGAAAAAGTCGGTAGTCGGTAGTCTTTAGACGGTTTACCAATTATTATTAGAACACCCTTTCAGGGTTTCAAATCCCCGGAAGGGTTAGCATCAGCGGCTAGCGCTGGCTATGTCCGGTTTTCCGCCACAGATTCACAGATTTCCTTCGCATTAAAAAATTAAAAAGGATTGTACCGCTTACGCGATTGGATTAAACAATCCGTTAAATCAATCTAACGCCAAAATCTGTGAATCTGTGGCTACACTACCATCGCTCATAAACGCCCAACATCATTTAACGCTAAAATCAGGCAATCTGTGGTGAAATTTCAGAGCTTCATAAGTACTCCGGTAATCCGTTGAATTTATTTTTTTCAACATTAAAAATCTGTGAATCTGTGGCTAAATCCTTCAGGCTGTCTCCCTCCTTTTTCAACCTCCCCTTGTGTACAATAAAAACTCCCCGAAACTACCATTAAATAAATAATTTGTATAAATTTGGAACTCATAAACAACTGAAACAAATAAGTAAAATCTATTGGTTATTTTTTTGTTAAGCAAACGGACATTTTTTGCGTCTGAATGACTTAACACATCAGCCAATAAAAAAGAACGATGAGCAAATTTACTGCACAGCAAATAGCCGGATTACTAGGAGGCACCGTTGAAGGAGACGCAAATGCTATTGTTACCAAACTTTCAAAAATTGAGGAAGGCATTCCTGAATCCATTTCTTTTTTAAGCAATCCCGTTTACACCCCGTATATCTACACTACCGATGCTTCCATCGTGATCGTTGCAAGCGACCTGATGCTCGAAAAGCCGGTAAAATCAACCTGTACGTTGGTTCGCGTGGCCGATCCGAGAGCAAGTTTTGCCGTATTGCTGGAAGCGTACAATCAGCTGAAAGATAATAGAACCGGTATCGAACAGCCTTCGTTTATTTCTCCGACAGCCACCATCGGAAAAAATGTATACGTTGGTGCATTTGCCTACATCGGCGACAATGTAACCATCGGCGATAATTCAAAAATTTACCCGAATGCTTACATCGGAAACAATACCGTGATCGGGAGCAATACCCTTGTACTGGCAGGCGTAAAGATCCATCACGAATGTGTGATCGGGAACAACTGTACCTTCCATTCGGGCGTGATCATTGGCGGCGACGGCTTTGGTTTTACTCCCAACTCTGAAAATAATTACAAGAAAATTCCGCAGATCGGAAATGTGATCATCGAAGATTATGTGGATGTAGGCTCCAATACAACTATCGACAGGGCAACACTGGGCTCCACCATTATCCGCAAAGGCGTGAAGCTGGATAACCTGATCCAGATCGGGCACAATGTAGAGATTGGTGAAAACACAATTATTGTAGCGCAAACGGGCATTGCTGGCTCTACCAAAATTGGAAAAAATTGCATTATTGCCGGACAGGTGGGAATTGTAGGGCATATCACTATTGCCGACGGAACAAAAGTAGCAGCGCAATCCGGCGTTGGAAACAGCATTGTAGAACAGAACCAAACCGTGCAAGGCTCGCCTGCATTCGGGATTGGCGATTACAAACGTTCGTACGTGATGTTCCGCAACCTGCCGGATCTGAGCAGCAAATTAAAAGACATAGAAAAATTGATCAAAGAAAAATAAACCAAAATGAGTGTAAAACAACGAACATTAAAAGCACCAGTCTCCATTTCAGGAGTTGGATTACATACCGGAAAGCAGGTAAATTTAACTTTTATGCCCGCCCCGGAAAATCACGGATATAAATTCCAACGCGTAGACATGCCGGGAAACCCAATTATAGATGCGGATGTGGACAATGTTGTGGATACGTCGCGCGGAACCACACTGGAGCAAAACGGTGCCAAAGTACACACTACCGAGCACGTACTTGCCGCACTGGTAGGACTCGAGATCGATAATGTACTGATCCAGCTCGACGGCCCTGAAATGCCGATCATGGATGGCAGCTCTATGCCCTTTGTGGCAATCCTTGAAAAAACAGGCGCTATAGAACAAAATGCAGAGCGTATTTATTTTGAGCTGACTGAAAATCTGACCTACGAAGATCCGATCAAAAAAGTGGAAATGCTGGCGGTGCCACAGGATGCTTACCGCGCAACGGTAATGGTGGATTACAATTCCGATGTATTGGGAACGCAACATGCTTCCATGTACCACATCGGCGAATTTAAATCGGAGATTGCCATGTGCCGCACTTTTGTGTTTTTACACGAACTGGAAGCATTACTGGCGCATAATTTAATTAAAGGCGGCGACCTGAATAACGCGATCGTGCTGGTGGATAAAGAAGTTTCGAAAGAACAGATCGCGCATTTGCAAAAAGTATTTCATCGTGAAGACGTTGAAATTAAAGGCAAAGGAGTGCTGAACAATACTACGCTGCATTATTTTAATGAGCCTGCCCGTCACAAATTGCTGGACATCATCGGCGATCTTGCATTGGTGGGAACACCGCTGAAAATGCATGTGTTGGCTGCACGTCCCGGTCATGCCGGAAATGTAGCTTTTGCGAAAAAAATAAAAGAGCTGATCAAATCAAAAAAGAAAGACGTAAAAAATTTCGACCTCAACAAAGAACCGGTGTTGAACATTTACGACATTCAAAAAATATTGCCGCACCGCCAGCCTTTCCTGTTGATCGACAAGATCATGGAGCTTACAAAAGAAAGCGTGATCGGTGTAAAAAATGTTACGATGAACGAAGAGTTCTTTAAAGGACACTTCCCGGAACAACCGGTAATGCCGGGCGTTTTGTTGATCGAAGCAATGGCGCAGGCAGGCGGGATCCTGGTGTTGAAAACCGTTCCGGATCCTGAAAATTATCTAACCTATTTTATCAAGATCGACGGTGTAAAATTCCGCCAGCAGGTAATTCCGGGCGATACCGTAGTATTTGACCTGCGACTGGTAACACCGATCCGCAGAGGGATCTGCCACATGAAAGGCACTGCGTATGTAAATAATAAACCCGTTATGGAAGCGGAAATGATGGCACAAATCGTAAAAGTAAAAAACAATGAACCAGCACTCGCTCATACATCCTAATTGTTACGTTCATCCGGATGCTGATATCGCGGACAATGTAACCATAGAGCCATTTTCCACGATCTATGAAAATGTAACGATCGGTGAAGGCACCTGGATCGGGCCGAATGTGACCATTTTTCCGGGTGCACGCATTGGAAAAAATTGTAAAATTTTTCCGGGTGCTGTGATCTCCGCCATTCCGCAGGATCTTAAATTTAAAGGCGAAGCATCCATTGTGGAGATCGGTGATAATACCACCATCCGCGAATGTGTGACCATTAACCGCGGTACGGTGGATAAGATGAAAACAGTGATTGGCAATAACTGCCTGCTGATGGCGTATGTACATATTGCACACGATTGTATTTTAGGAAATAACATTATCATCGCAAACAGCGTAAACCTTGCAGGCCACGTGGATATTGAAGACTGGGTGATCATTGAAGGCGGCACCGCTGTCGGGCAATTTGTACGCATCGGCGCTCATGCTTTTATATCGGGGCTTACAGGCGTTCGTAAAAACGTACCACCGTTTACAAAAGCAGCACGCGAACCATTACAATATGTGGGCGTTAACTCGGTTGGCTTGCGCCGACGCGGTTTTAGCGACCAGTCCATTTTAAACATTGAGGATATTTACAGAACGCTTTATGTAAAAGGACACAACGTAACCAATGCGGTGGCGATCATTGAGCAGGAAGCACCGGAATCGCCGGAGAAACAACAGATCGTGGATTTCATTCGTAATTCGAAGGATGGAATCATGCGGGGGATCTCTTAGTACGGATAGCGAACAGGAACGAATTTTACGAATCTGTGCTTGACGTACTAAATAGAATGTATAAGCGGAACACACCCCTGGCCCCTCTCAAGAGGGGAATTGATCCTGCTGAATTTAAAAATTATAGTTTTTAAAGAATCATAAAATAATAATATACTCATCAATGGTGCAGAATGCTTCGGTTCCCCTCTTGAGAGGAGGGGCTAGGGGTGTGTTCTGCATAAAACCACAAAATAAATTCAGAACGGTCACAGATTCGTAAAATTCGTTCCTGTTCGTTATCCGTACCATGCAAATCACTTTAAACAACATAGGAAAACGCTACAACTACGAATGGATCTTTCGTAAGATAAATTATGAATTGACCAGCGAAAACAACTATGTTATTTTAGGCTCGAATGGTTCCGGAAAATCTACATTATTACAGGTAATTGCCGGAAATTTGATTGCTTCGGAAGGACAAATAGAGTTCAAAGTTCAAAGTTCAAAAGTTCAAAGTTCTATTGCCGAATCTTTGCTTATTGATGAGGAAAACAGATTTCACTATTTAAGCTATGCCGCTCCTTATCTTGATCTGCTGGAAGAATTTACACTGACTGAATCCATTGAGTTCCAGGCCCAGTTCAAACCTTTCCGCGAAAGCTTAACTACAAAGCAGATCATTGAGATCACCCAACTGGAAAAAGCAAAAAACAAACAATTAAAATATTATTCATCGGGAATGAAACAACGTGTGCGCCTTGCACTTGCGATCCTTGCCGATACGCCGCTTTTATTATTGGATGAACCTACTTCCAACCTGGATAAAAATGCGATCAACTGGTATCAGCAGCTGGTAAATGCACATGCGGCAGATCGTTTGATCGTTGTTGCATCCAATCAGCAGGAATATGAATATCCGTTTTGCAACAAATGGATCAGCATTGAGGATTATAAATAATTTTGCGATGACCGATCTGAAAGAATTGCTGGAAAACAAATCCCTTAAAGCAAAAGAAAAAACGGAAGCGTTAAGCACCTTGCTGCTCGAAAAAAAAGTAAGCATGAATGAATTACTTTCTTTTGCAACATCCGCCAAAGATCCAGTAAAAGCAACATGTATAGAAGCGATCGAATTTGCATCCAAAAAAGATCCTGCTGTTGTTACCAAAAAATGTTTTGAATTTGTTACTGTTTCTCTTACAGAAAAAGCGCCCCGGATCAAATGGGAATCAGCGAAAGTAATTGGTACTACCGCACATTTATTTCCGAAGCAACTGGATGCCGCCATCGGTAATTTACTGGTCAACACGGAACATACCGGAACGGTGGTGTGCTGGAGCGCGGCATTTGCATTGGGCGGGATCATTCAATTAAAAACAGCATACAACAAAACGCTGCTTCCGGCAATAGAAGCGATCATGAAGCGCGAAGAAAAAAACAGTATCAAAAAAATATATGCCGGTGCGATCAAAAAAATAAAATAAACGTTCGTCTATAAATGAAAAAACAAGTCCTCTTTTTTGCGATCATGGTTACCATTGCCAGCTGTAAAAACGAAACCAAAGCGCCGGAACCCACTGCACCCACACCGGTTGCAGAAGCATTTGTACCCACCATCGACTATACTGTTGCAGGCACATTACCGCACGATACCAATTCATTTACCGAAGGCTTGTTTTTTAATAACGGGCAGCTTTACGAAAGTACAGGCTCCCCGGATGATCTGCCGCAGCTCAAATCGGTTTTCGGAACAGTGGATGTAAAAACCGGAAAAGTGGATAAAAAAATAGAGTTGGACAAAGCCACTTATTTTGGCGAAGGAACGGTGATCCTTAACAACAAGCTTTATCAGCTCACCTACAAAAATCAAATTTGCTTTTTGTACGATGCAAAAACGTATAAGCCAATGGGCCAGTTTCGCTTTAAAAACGAAGAAGGCTGGGGATTAACAACCGATGGAACAAACATCATCATGAGCGACGGTACCGATAACCTCAGCATTCTTGATCCAACTAATTTTAATGTGATCAAAACGCTGAACGTGACCAACGGCGGTTATCCCGAGAATAACTTAAATGAGCTAGAATACATCAAAGGGTTTATTTATGCGAATGTGTGGATGAAAAATTATGTGGTAAAGATTGATCCGGCGAGCGGAAAGGTAGTAGGATTAATTGACCTGGCCCCACTGAAATACAAAGCGGACGATGCTTATAAAAATTCGGAAGTAACCAATGGCATTGCGTATGATGCTACTGCAGATAAAATTTATGTGACCGGAAAATTATGGCCGAATTTATATGAACTGAAATTTCCGCATTAATTTAAACGCACATGTCAGAAGATAACACCTCCTCTACCCGCCTCAATAAATTCATCAGCGATACCGGCATTTGTTCGCGCCGGGAAGCCGATCGCCTGATTGAAGCCGGGAAAGTAACCGTTAATGGCGTAATTGCAACACTTGGAATGCGCGCTACGGAGGCGGATGAAGTAACTGTGAACGGAAAAAGTATCACAAAAAAAGAAGAGCCGATTTACATTGCTTTTAATAAACCGGTGGGAATTACCTGTACCACTGATCTTGCAGAACGCAACAACATTATTGCCTACATTAATTTTCCAAAACGCATTTTCCCGATCGGCAGGCTGGACAATCCTTCCGAAGGATTGATCTTTTTAACGAACGACGGCAACATTGTCAATAAAATTTTACGCGCAGGCAATAATCACGAAAAAGAATATGTTGTAACCGTAAACAAGCCTGTAACACCGGACTTTATACAGCGCATGAGCAATGGCATTCCCATCCTGGACACTGTAACCCAAAAATGTATAGTTACCAAAGAAAGTACTTATGTATTTAAAATCACCCTTACACAAGGACTCAACCGGCAGATCCGCCGCATGTGCGATTATCTGGAATTTGGCGTGGTAAAGTTAAAACGGGTGCGGATCATGAATATCCGGCTGGGAAATCTAAAAAGTGGTGAATGGCGGTATTTATCGGAGCCGGAAATGGCGGAAATTAACCGATTAGTAGCCGATTCGGTGAAAACAGAGGAGGCTAGCAGAATTAAAAAAAACAATTTATAGCCTTGTATATCAAGGAATAGCGGCCATCTAACCCCTTGAAACAGTGCAAAATAAAAGAATTTAGTGCGTATTTGGATTATTCGTCGTATATTTGCATAAATTAATTTAATAAAACAATAAATACAATGAACACAGGAACAGTAAAGTTCTTTAACAACGCGAAAGGTTTCGGATTTGTTAAAGATGAACAAACAGGAAAAGAAATTTTTGTACACGTATCAGGATTAGTTGACGAGATCAGAGAAAATGATCAAGTTACTTATGACGTACAAGATGGTAAAAAAGGATTAAATGCAGTAAATGTTAAACTTGCTTAGTTTATATATTAATTCACATTTATAATTTTAAATCCCGCAAGCAATTGCGGGATTTTTTATTTTACATCTGGCGCTGTTAGAAAGTGACAATTGGTGTATGATTGGAACCCAAATTTTCAGGATTTTTATGCTGAAAAAAGATAGCTGTGTTTGCTGGTTTCTTCGAATGCTGATTTTTTTATACTAATCGCAAAAAAGAAACGTCATCCCGTGCCCCGACACGGGATCTCATGAATGTTCGCAGATATGCCCGGCAACATAAAGTCGGATGCTTCCAATCCTCTATAAAAATTTGCATTTCCCCCTCGAAATCCTATCTTTGCAATCCGGTTTAAAAACCCCAAATTTTAAAAATTTTAAAATAATATAATCAAATGGCAAATTCAGGCGATATCAATGTAGGTTCTGTGATCCGTTTTAACGGAGAGCTTTGTAGAATAGAAGAATACCAACACCGTACACCGGGAAACCTTCGTGCATTTTACCAGGCACGCATGCGCAACCTTAAAAACGGCAAGATCGTGGAAAACCGCTTTCGTGCAGGTGAAGCAGTAGAAGTTGTACGCGTGGAATACAAACAAATGCAGTTTATTTACCCTGAAGGCGAATTTATTGTGCTGATGGATAATGATACGTATGAACAAATTTACCTTCCTTCATTTTTGCTGGGCGAGAGCATTAAATTCCTGAAAGAAGGAATGGAAGTAAAAGTGTCCTTTGAAGGCGATGAACCGATTCTGGCGGAAGCTCCGGTATTTGTTGAACTGGTGATCACTTATGCTGAGCCAGGCGTAAAAGGCGATACAGCTACCAACACATTAAAACCTGCAACCATGGAAACAGGCGCGGTAGTTAACGTTCCGTTATTTGTGAACGAAGGCGAAAAAATCAAAATTGATACCCGTACCAATTCATACGTGGAGCGTGTAAAATAATCTGATCTTTTACAGATCTTTTAAAAGCCTTGCATTTGCAGGGCTTTTTTGATTTATAAGCGCCTGCTTATATTTTGCCACAGATTCACAGATTAAAAAATAATTTAAAGTTGCACAGATTGCCAGCAGGCCCGTTGTCACACACCGCAGGCGCGAGTGTTCCACTCGTGACTAACTATTTAAGGGCGTCCCGCCCTTATTTTTATAATTATTACAATGGCACGAGTGGACAACGCGCCTGCGCAATTATTAAAAAACCGCCGAGCAATTTTGCTGATCTGTGAAACAAGTCGCTTGTAAAAATCTGTAAATCTATAGCTTTCACACCAGCATCGGGCACAGCGAACTTTGAACTTTAAACTTTGAACTTTAAACTAATTTTTTTGTTATATTTGAAACAACGAATCCCCTATTTTTAACAGCATGAAATTACCATTAGCGCATACGCTCAGAGACATCGCGGCCATCATTAATTGTGAATTTAACGGCCAGCCCGACCATATAATTACCGGCATGAACGAGATCCACATGGTGGAAGCCGGTGACATTGTATTTGTAGATCATCCGAAATATTACGACAAAGCCCTGCATTCAAAGGCTACCACTATTCTGATCAATAAACAGGTGGAATGTCCTACCGGTAAAGCATTGCTGATCTCGGAAGACCCATTCCGGGATTATAACAAACTGGTGCGTTATTTTAATCCGATCAATTATTCATCAAAACCCAAAAGCGATACAGCCATTGTGGGTGAAAACACAGTGATCATGCCGGGCGTATACCTTGGAAACAATGTAACCGTAGGCAAAAACTGTGTACTGCACCCCAATGTGGTGGTATACGATAATTGCCACATTGGCGATAATGTGATCATTCACGCCAATTCGGTGATCGGGGCAGATGCTTTTTATTATAAAAAACGTCCTGATTTTTTCGATAAAATGATCTCCTGCGGAAGTGTGGTGATCGAGAACAATGTGGAAATTGGCGCGCTTTGTACCATTGATAAAGGCGTTTCCGGAATTACACGTATTGGCGAAGGAACAAAAATAGATAATCATGTGCAGATCGGGCACGATACGCAAGTGGGCAAAATGTGCCTGTTTGCATCGGGTGTGGGCGTTGCGGGTGTGGTTACCATCGAAGATGGTGTAACACTTTGGGGACAGGCCGGTGTAAGAAGTGATGTAACATTAGGCAAAGGATCGGTATTATTGGCGCAATCGGGCCTGGGTGAAGATATCCCGGCAGGCAAAACCTATTTTGGAACGCCTGCAGGTGAAGCCAGAGGAAAAATGAAAGAAGTGGCAGCATTGAAAATGCTGCCCGACCTGATCAAAAAGATCAGCGATAAATAATTTAGTTTTTATTTTTTTGAAGATCATATCGGGCGGAAGCCCCACTTAGTCTAAAATTTGTAATAACCACGAAGTAAACGATTAAATTTGCTGCCTACTCAATAACGCTTATGTCAACTCCGGTCAATAAAAATTTATCAAAACGAATCAAGGATATCAAACTCAATTCGTTGTTGGAGATCACCAAAGCGATCAATAATAATTTTTCGACGGAACAATTGCTGGAACTTTTTGAAGATGTCCTGGAAAATCAATTGAACATTGGCAAGCTGGTACTTTTCAGCAATGAAAATGAGAACGGCTGGAAATGTATCTTAAAATACGGTGTGGGACAGGAATACAGCGAGATTAATGTGGAGCGCGATCTGCTGCCGATCAAAGAAATTGGCACGATCAACTTTTCAAAAAAAGTTTTGAATAAATCGTTTGAGATCGTTGTGCCGGTATATCACAAATCACAGCCATTGGCCTATGTATTGATCGGCGACCTGGAAGATAAAGTGGAAGTTAGCCCGGCCATTAAACATTTACCATTTGTGCAAACGCTTACCAGCATTATTGTGGTGGCGATCGAAAATAAAAAACTGGCGAAAGAAACCATTCGTCAGGCAGCAATGAAAAAAGAGCTGGAGCTGGCATCTGAAATGCAATCCATGCTGTTCCCAAGCACGTTACCGCATGATAGTAAGCTGGATACGGCTGCATTTTATTTACCGCATCAACAGGTTGGCGGCGATTATTATGATTTTATCTGGTTGAATGAAAACGAATGCGCGTTTTGTGTTGCGGATGTTTCCGGAAAGGGAGTTGCTGCGGCATTGCTGATGTCGAATTTCCAGGCAAACCTGCGGATCCTGTTCAGTCACACCACTTCCCTTACCGAGCTTGTAAAAGAATTGAACGGAAAAGTAATGGCAAGCGCCAAAGGCGAAAAGTTCATCACGCTGTTCATTGCAAAATATAATTTAGTAACGCATACACTTACCTATATCAATGCGGCGCACAATCCGCCATTACTGGCTACCGGCAACTCTATCAGTGCACTCAAGATCGGTTGCACCGGCTTAGGCATGTTTGATGAGATCACCAAAATAAAAGAAGGCATCGTAAGCATTACACCGGGCACTACCATTGTGTGTTATACGGATGGCCTGGTGGAACTTGAAAACGATAATGCGGAAGATTTCGGAATGGATGCATTAAAAGAAATCATCAAAAACAATCCCACACTGGACATGAAATCGCTGAACAAGCTGATCATGGAAACCATTATTACTTACAAACAAAGCAAACCGTATATTGATGATATTGCGCTTTTTAGCGTACGGATTCACTAGTAGGTAGTCGTTAGTCTATAGTAGTTAGAGGTTGTCGGTAGTTCGTTGTTTGTAGTTCGTAGACGGATACTAAACAAAATTAAAGCTTTTTTCTATATCGTCTCCAGACTAATTACTACCGACTACGGACTAATCAGCATCTAATTACTAACTACTCAATACTAACCTCTTCCTTGTTCCTGTGATACACATCGATCGCTACGATCATCGCTACAAAGCCCCAGAAAGGAACGGATGCTTTATCGGTATCAAGGAAATCGTTGAGGGCGCCGTGTGTGATGTAGGTAATAAAACCAAGCACTAACACGAGCACTATTTTTTTAGTTTCGTTGTCTTTTAATGTATAGTACAATCTGAATCCGGTTGACAGCACGCAGACAATAATGGCAAGGAAGGTAAGAAGGCCCAGCAAGCCGGATTCGCATAAGGGCCCAATGTACTCGCTGTGTGCATTTCCTTTATCACCCATGTTGGTGCTGATGATGGTTTTTTCTTTCGCATGCTGGAACGGTGCATATTCAAAGCTGTATGTTCCGGGGCCCCAGCCAAATACCGGCCGTTCGTGAAACATACGGAATGCTGCATTCCAGCGGTTGATACGCTCCAGATTGGAGGCATCTGTTGAGATATTGGAAATGGACTCAATGTGCTTGTCGAAATCCTGCGAAGCGTCCTGGCGATTTTTTTCCAGCTTCATTACAATTTCCGTCTGATAAACAAAAGCAAGCGTGATAATGGCTGCAAGAGCAATAAGCACGGTGCGGAATTTCACTTTAAATAACAACAAAATATATGCTGCTAATGCAACAGCCAAACTTACCCATGCAGCGCGAGTATAGGAGAAGATGAGTGCAATGATGTAGACGATCAGCAGCAATACGGCAGCAAAACGGATACTTCCGGAATATTTTTTATTCATGGTAAAGAATAAAAGTACCGGAAAGAACATGGCCAGCATGGCGCCGTAAATAGTGTGATCGTTGTAAAAAGGCGACATGATGTAATTGGCGATCTGTTCATCAAAGTTCACCTGTGCATGGTTGTACAAGGTGTATATAAGGATCACGGCAAACGGAATAATGTAGAGCCAAATGAACACTTTGATGTTGGAATACGTTTTAAACAGCTGCGTTCCTAAAAAATAAAAAGAGATCACAAACCACAACCGCGATACCAGGAATTTAAAGGATACAATTGGAATATCGCTGGTGATAACCGTTATCGTGATCCATACAAGGTTTACAATAATGGCAATTGTAATGGGATGCCGCAGTACTTTTTTATCAAAATTGGCCCTGTGCAATTGTTTCAGGAGGAAGATCACCATGATCCCGAAAATGATCGGTTCCGTAGGCAGGCTTAATCCCAGGCCACCTTCCAGGTTTTGCAGGTTAACGGCAAAAGGCGTAAGAAAAACCACTAACAGCATTAACCTGTCCAGCGAAAAAAGCGCAAGGAAAACAACAAGCAATGCAGCAGGCAGTAAATTAAAATAATAAAATTCATAGTAGGTACACACTGCATTTATCAGGATAAATGCAATAGCCAGTAAATATACCCACTTTATATTTTTTTGTTGTATCAAGGTATGCGTGTGCTTAGATGACCATTCTTTTTCTATAATCGCCAATGATGATCACCAGGAATAAAAATACGTTTGCAGAAACGGTAGAGATCAGCACGATCAGCCATCTGACAGGGTACGCTTTTTTATCGGAAACAGAAGGATAAGAAACAATGTAAGTGTATGTAAATCTTTTGTTCAGCTCTTTTTGCACGTTGTCGTAATCGTTACTAACCTGGTTGTATCCAAGTAATACCGCATCATACGCAACTTTCAGCCTGTAATAGTCACCGCCTTTTTCTTCCAGGTTGCGCATCAGCTCATCAATATCTTTCAAACCTTTACCGCTGTTCAGCGCTTTCATATAGCCTTTTGTAACTTCTTCCACCTGGATGTTGTAATCCAGGATGTGGTATTTGGAACGCAATACCTGTAATGAATCACCCAGTGAATCCAACTGCGCCCGTTTTAATGCCATTTGTTTTTGCAGTACGATACCAACTTCGAGGGATTTGGTTTTGTGCAGGGTACTTACCTTATCATTCAATTGAAAAATAATTTCATTCACCATGTTACGCGCCATTTCCGGATCGGTATCTGTCACTTCAATATCCACAGACTCATATTGTGTTTTTGAAATGGAAACAAATGTTTGGTAAACACCGATCAATGCTGCATGTCCTTCTTTTTTGGTGGTATCAATGCCGTAATGTTTGGCAAGGTCAAATTTGTTCATCACCGCTGTGCGGATGGTGTTCGACTGGAAGATCTGCAGGATCTGTTCCGTAGTGCTTTCTTCACTGAAAGGAACCACATTGGCAGGATAAACCGTCGCGCTTGATTTGTATCTTGGCTTGATAAACATCTCACTTGAAAAGATGGCGGAGGCAGCAATTGCCAGCACAGTAATTACAATAAACTGTATTTTCCATCTCATCAGCAGCTTTATGTAATAAAAAGCACTTTGTGTGTATTCTTCCATTGGTAATGATTTTTGTAGGGTTATTATAACTGAATTTTATTTTTTGCAGCTTTCTTAAATTGTCTGAAATTTTCGATGATCAGGATAGCGATCACAGAGATCAGGAGCGTGGCCAATGTAGACACAACAACGATCAGCCAGCGAATAGGATACGATTTTTTCTCGGCCGGGTACGCATTGCTTACTACAAATTTTTGCGACAATACCTGCTCTGCATCCACTTTTGCTTCATCGTATTTTGATTTCAGCAAATTCAGCTGTTTGCGCTGCATGTACATGTTATCACGCAGGGAAACGTAAGCACTTCCATATTTTCCGATGATCTGTAATTTTTCTTCCAATGATTTGATGGCACGCTGATCGTTCTTAGAGATCGCGATCGCATACTGCTCGCTGGTTACTTCGGATTGTGATTCGTAATCAAATACGCCATAGCTGTTGATGGTTTTCAGAGAATCTTCCATTCCACGGATCTCTTCGAGCTTGCTCAGGTATTCGCGCTCCACGATCTTTAATGCTTCTTTTGCACGCTCATGCTGGATGCGGGTTTTGGTGGAATCATGCAATGCTGCAATATCATTGGCGATCAATGCTGCCGTATCTGCATTGTGGTCCATTACCTCAATCTTCACCGACATGTATTCGGTGCGCTTAAAGCTGATGTTCTCCAAATAATTATCGAATAATTTAGTGCGTTTGTACTGGTCATCCGGATCGATCCCGTAATGTTCCATCAGTTTGTATTTTTCGCAGATGCGGGTCCTTACTTCATCGGAGCTAAGGATCTGTAACATTTGCTCCGCTTCTTCTTCTTCCCCGAATTGCAAAACGTCCTCTTTATTGTTTGCATCATCCCTTAAAAGGGCTTTGGAAATGGAGTTGGTGGTGGCAGGAAAAAGTACAACGGTTGATTTGTATTTTTCCTGGATGGTAAGAGCAATGATACAGGAAATTATAAAAGCTGAAACTCCAACAATAGTAAGCTGTTTACGCCATTTATATATAAAAAACATTACATTCAATGAATTAAAATCATCTGCAGCGGAAGTTTCTTTATTCATATGTGAGATTTATAGATTTTACTTAGGACGACAAAAATAGAAAAATTTGGGAAACTCCCCAATTTATAGGGGTCTTTATCCGTATTTGAGGAGGCGAAACATTCCCTTTATACTGATAATTCCGGTAATGAATGCCCAAAGTCCGCAACCTGCTAACATGATCGCAAACCGGACCATCCAATGGTAAGGAAGCATTTCGTGTGTACCGTAATTAATGGCGATCACGCCGAGGATGTACATAATGAAGGTATTGATGAGCCGCCAGTTTACCTTGAATTTAAAGATCCGCTGAGCGATGGCCACCTGGATGATGGCGGTAAAGAATTGTGTGAACAGGCTGGACATGGACGAGCCGTAAGCTTCAAATTGCTTGATGAGGAAATAATTGAAAATAACGTTCAGCACCATTCCAAACGCGGCCATGTAATTGAGCTGCCGCATGTTACCGTTGGCGGTAAGCAATGTTCCGAAGATGTAAGTGGTGGCAATAGCAATAAAGCTGAGCATCAGCAAGCCGAAAATAGCGGCCGATTCCTTTAAATGCATGGCGTATATTTCTGCGGATTCAATAACCGCCTGGTGGTGGACTTGCAGCGTTCCGGCAGCTCCTGCTACCTGATCGGGATAATACAACATTTTGATCAGTTCGGTATTGTAAAAAAAGCTGCCGATCCCAATCACAATGGCCGGTGTAAGCAACAAGGTGCTGATGAGCTTTACCAGCGATTCCACGGATTCTTTGTATTTGAGCATCCTTGAAAAAACGGGTAATAATACCCCCGCTACCAAAAAGGCAATCATATTGGTGGCATCGAGGATCCTGAATCCCTGCGCATAAATCCCGGATTGTACATCTCCATCCGGCAGGATCCGCTCGATCATAACGGAATCAATACGGTTGTAAAACGACATGAGCAGGGTAAGAATAGCAAATGGAAGGCTTTTTTTGAGGATCATTAAGGAAAAAGGCCAGTTCCAGCTGATCTTGAAGGTATGCGTTTTTTTTAAAATGATGAGGAAAGCAGTAAGTGCGGCTACGGAATAGCAGAACGTTTGGGCGTATACAAAATACATGATGCCGTTTTCGGTATAAAAAATGCCGGAATGCAGCATCCATGAACAGATAATGATCATCAGGGAACGGTCGAGCACGGAAATAAAGCCATCGGTTTTAAACAAATGCAGGCCCGCAAGGTTGGAGCGCAGGTAATTGATAAAAAAGAGCAGGAACATGTTAAAACCCTGGATCAGCAGGAGTTTCATCAAGCGGGTATCGTACCCGATCACCAGCCCGATCACAATAACGGTAATGATGTACACCACTGCCAGCAACACTTTGAGGGTAAACAAACTGGAAAAATGCTTGGTAAGCAGGTGATTGTTCTGGGCGATGTTTTTATTATTGAAGTTGGTGATCCCAAAATCAAGGATAATGGTAAGGAGGAAGCAAAAATTGAAGATGGCGAAATAAGATCCGTAACTGGCTGTACCTACCTGCTTTTGTACTGCTTTATCGATCCCAAAAACGTATATGGGTTTGATGAGCAGGTTTAAGAACAGGATCAAGCCCAGGTTTGTGAGGAACTTCTTTTGCATTGGTCAAAAATAATGATTTTAGGCAGGCAAAAAGATAAAATTTTGCTTTATATGTTTGGCTGCGTCAAACAAAACCAGCTCATTGTTAATGGCAACGTATGTTTTGTAATGGAGATTGTTAAATAAAGTAAAACAATTGTAACGGTTCTCATTATCCCACAGCTCGGCATACACTACCGGCTTGTTCTTCGCGATGAGCTGCTTTGCCCCGTCGAGCACAAAAAACTCAAAATTTTCCACATCGATCTTGATGGCGCTGATGCGTTTTGGATTGGCCGTAAGCTCGTCCATGTGGTCCAGCATTTTCAAGGGCACTTTAAAACGTTCACCGTCATTGTTTTCGGTAATGGATTCGTGCACCACATGGCTCAACCCCTGCATACGCACAGAACTGATTACCGGCATTACCATTTCCACTTCGCCTTCGGTATTTCCGAGGGCGATCTCAAACAGCTTTACATTATTGAATTTGAAATAGTTGACAATGCGGTTAAAAGCATTGATGTTATTCGGCATTGGCTCAAAGCCATATACCGTTGCTCCTTTGATGCGCGCCAGGTGAGCAGTCATGATCCCAATGTTGGCGCCAATATCCAGCACAGCCGTATCCTCGGGAATAAGCCCTAAAAACTGAAAAAAATCTTTTTCGTTCTTGTCGCGTTTTAAGGTATAGATCTTAAACAGGGAAAAAACAAAGAGGTAGTTTTTAAATCCTAACAGCTTATGCAGAATGTATTTTGTCGCACTTTTCATTCGGGTTGTAAAAGTATCATTTTTTCGCAATAATAGGGTACAGAAATGTGCGAATTTGAAAATTTGAAAATGTGTGGATTTGAAAATGAAAAAACAATTTGAAAATGAGAAAACAATTTGAAAATGAGAAAATTTGAAAATTTGAAAATGAAAAACACTACAGAAATTACACACCCCTGACCCCTCTCAAGAGGGGAACTGAAACATTCTGCTGATTTTTTGTTCCTCGTTTTTATTAATATTCGTTTCCGTAATAGTGTACTATTTTTTATGCATGAAGCGCCAAATTCCCCTCTTGAGAGGGGTTAGGGGTGTGTTCTGCCCACAGCAAGATACACTGTAAAAACTACGGATAATCTGTGCAATGCCTTGAATCCCTTTTAATCTGTGAATCTGTGGCAACACGTGCATAATTTGTGCAATAAAAAACCGACCGGGGTCTGCAAATCTCTGGCGAAATCCGTATTTTCGTTTTCTCAAAATATGGAAATAGTTGTAAATACACGCTTGCTGTTGCCGAATAAGCTGGAAGGGATCGGGTGGTTTAGTTATGAAACGCTGAAACGGATCACGATTGCACACCCGGAACATCATTTTATCTTTTTATTTGACAGGCATTTTGATGAGCATTTTTTATTTTCTGATAATGTAACACCGCTGATCATTTCGCCGCAGGCACGCCATCCTTTTTTATTTTACTGGTGGTTTGAGCTTTCGGTGGCATCAACGCTCAATAAATTAAAACCGGATCTGTTCCTTTCGCCCGACGGGTATTTATCGCTGAACGCGAAATGCAAACAGCTGGCCGTGATCCACGATCTTAATTTTGAACATTATCCAAAAGATCTTTCGTTTTTAGTACGTAAGTATTATAAGTATTTTTTTCCGCGCTTCGCAAAAAAAGCAACGCGGATCGCTACGGTTTCGGAATATTCCAAACAGGACATTGTAAAACAATACGGCATCGCGGAAGCAAAGATAGATGTGGTGTACAACGGTTGCAATACGCTGTATAAGCCGGTTAATACCGATGTACAAAAAGCAACCAGGGAAAAATACAGCAGCGGCAACGATTACTTTTTATTTGTGGGCGCTTTGCATCCGCGCAAAAATATTTCGCGTTTGTTTGAAGCCTTTGACCAGTTTAAAAACACGCAGCCCGGTGATACAAAGCTGGTGATCGTGGGCGTAAAATATTACTGGACAAGTGAAATAAAACGTTCCTACATCAACATGAAGCACAAAAAAGATGTGGTGTTTACGGGACGTTTAACAAGTGATGAATTAAAAAATGTACTGGCATCGGCGTTGGCATTAACGTATGTGCCTTATTTTGAAGGATTCGGGATCCCGATCATTGAAGCCATGCATTGCGATACGCCGGTGATCACGAGCAACCTTACCTCGATGCCGGAAGTAGCGCAGGATGGGGCTTTGCTGGTGGATCCGTTTTCGGTGGATTCGATTGCAAAAGGTATGCTGATGATGTATACCGATGAAAATCTGCGCAAAACGCTTATTGAAAAAGGCAGAAAACGCTGCATGGATTTCAGCTGGGATAAAACTGCGGATCTGCTTTGGAAAAGTATGGAAAAAGCAATGAACAGTTAATAAAAAAACTTAAAAACGGGATGTTAAAAAAATATTTTGATAAGGTACTGATCGAAGCCGGATGCGATGAAGCCGGTCGCGGTTGCCTTGCCGGTCCCGTATTTGCCGCGGCAGTGATCCTCCCGAAAAAATTTAAAAATCCGTTGTTGGATGATTCAAAAAAACTGACTGACAAACAACGGAAAATGCTGCGGCCGATCATTGAAGAGAATGCCATTGCTTTTGCTGTTGCAGAAGTAAGCGCACAGGAAATTGACGAGATCAATATCCTGAATGCTTCTTTCCTGGCCATGCACCGCGCGCTGGATCAATTAAAAACAATCCCGGAATGCCTGTTGATCGACGGTAACCGTTTTAAAAAATACAAGGACATTCCACACCATTGTATCATACAGGGCGATGGTAAATATTTAAGCATTGCAGCGGCTTCCATTCTTGCAAAAACTTACCGCGATGATTATGTGGATGCGCTGCACGAACATTTTCCGCACTACGACTGGATCAATAATAAAACATACGGCACGCTGAAACACCGCGATGCGATCCGTAAATACGGCGCTACCGAGCATCACCGGAAAAGTTTTGCGTTGTTGCCGAGACAATTGATCCTGGAGCTGGAATAGCATCTACTAAATACCAACTTGTACCAATATACTAATCTGTGTGGCGCTGTGTATAATGGAACACAGATGACGCGGATTTAAACGGATTAAATATCGATCAGGTGCTGTACGTAATTTGTGTGATGTTGAATTTTTATTTGCAATCAAATCAATATAAAGAACTGTCATCCCGGGCGCTGACCCGGGATCTCATGAATGTTTGCAGGATGCTATGTATAATGGGAACGCAGATTTATTAGGATTGTTATGATCAAAAAAGATAGCTGTGTTTGCTATTTTTGCTGTGTTTAAATAAGATGTGTTAGGATTGCTGTGTGGGTATAATTGATACAACTCAGATTCGTAGTTTCGTTCCTGTTCGTTATCCGTATATTTGTATTTATTCGTAATTTGTAACCACCCAGATTCGTAAAATTCGTTTCTGTTCGTTATCCGTACTTTATATTATGCTTTTCGAAAAAAAAACCAACTGGTATAAATTATTTGATTCTATGGAAGCGGCAACCCGCATGGTGGCGGTGGGGCATGTAACTACTATTACTGTTGGGAAGAAAAAAGTATGCATTGCACATACCCGGGAAGGCTTGTTTGCCGTGAATGATAAATGTCCGCACAATGGCGCTTCGCTTGGTAATGGTTATTGTACGGATGAAGGTTCGGTGGTTTGTCCACTGCACCGTTATCATTTTGATTTAAAAACCGGGAGAGCCAAAAGCGGCCTGGGCGATGTAGTAGAAACCTACCCGATCGAGACCCGTGAAGAGGGTATTTTTATTGGCTTTAGGGAAACGGTCTGGAATCTTTTTTAAGGCTGACAATACTCCATTTTTTTCCTTTTTACTGTATCTTTACAGCACCGTTGCATTATAGATTAAATGCATTCTTAAAAACATCCGCCATGAAAAAGCACACGCTCCTCCTACTGCTTTCACTGATCTTACTACAGCCGTTAATGGCAAAACGAACCACCTGTTCTGTTCAGGATGCCGAAAAGCAAAAACTGATCAATTTAACGATCAAAAGCAAAGGCGGATTTACCGGCCCGGTGATCAGCATGACCATTGCCAGCCTGGTGAACGATACGCTGATCTTAAACGTGGAAGCAGGCAGGCGGCTGGATTCACAGAATAATACACAACAGGATATTTTAGTAACAAAATCAGAATCATTTGCACTGGCGGCTTGTCAGCAAAAAATGTTTACCGTTTCCGGAATGTGCTGCCAGCTGCACAATCATGCTCCTGCAAAGGATGCGACATATAGTGTAGGAAAAATGGCAGAACCTAATCTTGTTAAAGTGGCTGCGTATATAGATCAGCACCATTATTACAGCGAAGGCGCTGCACAACATGCTGTGTGGGTGGTTTCAGACAATCAGCTGATGGCCAGCATCTGTTCGGAAGATGAAGATATCAGCGATAACATGCGCGATTGTGTCGGAACTATTACCGGCCAGACTGTTCCACATTACAGCATTATTTATTGCAATCAAAGTCCAACTAATTTACAGGGCGATCTGCTGAAGATAGAAGGAAGATTGCGTTACACGCTGGATGCTCCGGCCAATGTAACAATTGGCATTTATAACAGTGAAGAGCGCATGGTACAATTATTCCAGGAAAATCAACAGCAATCCGATGGAAAGTATAATTATTTTTACACGTTTGATGCAAAACATTTAGCGCATGGAAAGTATTTTATCCGGCTGCAGGTAAACGGGCAGTTTCAGAAACAGGAAGAGATTGTATTTTAAGTTGGTTCATTGGTTTATTCGTTTACTGGTTCATTGGTGGCGAAGCCCGTGCTGAATGAGTGTTGTGTGTGCTGTGGTGGACGTATGAAGCTTAATCCGGAGTGAATTTTTTTATAGTGTTATGCCGGAATGTTATAGAATTTTTTTATTAAGAACAACAAGCATGCGCTGCAAACATTCGTGAGATCCCGTGTCAAGCACGGGATGACAGTTTAATATATTGATTGGATTCCTGAGAATGATTGTAAGGAAAAAACCTGACATGGAATTTAAAACAGGCGGGATGCCTTGTTAAATAAGACGTCCCGGGACGCCCAACAACAAAGTACTATTTGTCCCAACAGCAACGAAGTATTTACTCCCACTCACACAGCAAACCAGTGAACCAATGAACTGGTAAACTAATGAACTATATTTTAATTTTACTTCCCGAAAAAATCTTCAAAACGAAATGCTTCTTTCAACCGTACTCCTTTTTCGGTATTTTGCAGGGTGCAGCATTCATTTACGGAATCATGCTCGAGGAATAAAATAAATTCTTCTGTTGCCGCACGGTTCAGGAATTTTTCTTTTTCCGTCATGGTGAGTAAAGGCCGTGTATCGTAACCCATTACATACGGCAATGGAATGTGCCCCGTGGATGGAAGCAGATCGGCCATGAATGCAACGGTTTTTCCTTTGTATTGGATTTGCGGGATCATCATTGCGTCGGTATGTCCGCGCATGTATGAAAAAGAAATATTTTCTCCCAGCTGTTTTGAATCTTCCCCGGTAATTAATTTCAATTGTCCGCTTTCCCGGATAGGCAAAATATTCTCTTTTAAGAAACTCGCCTTTTCACGTGGATTAGGCTTTGTAGCCCATTCCCAATGTTCGGCATTGCTCCAGTAGGTTGCATTTTTAAACACTGTTTCATAACCGGTATTGTCTTTGTTATTTTTAATGCTGCCGCCGCAATGGTCGAAATGCAAATGCGTTAAAAACATATCGGTAACATCATCGGTGCTGAAACCGGCTAATTTTAATGAGCTTTCGAGTGTATCATTTCCATTTAAAAAATAATGCGAGAAAAATTTTGCATCCTGTTTGGTTCCGATGCCGTTATCTACAAGGATCAAACGGTTGCCATCCTCAATTAAAAGGCAGCGCATGGACCAGTTGCACAGGTTGTTTTCGTCGGCCGGATTGGTTTTGTTCCACAATGCTTTTGGAACCACGCCAAACATGGCGCCGCCATCTAATTTAAAATTTCCGGTATTGATTACGTGTAGTTTCATAGTACGGCAAAGTATTTTTTAATTAAAAATAAGATGCACGAATTTACGGATTTCGTTGTAATAGTTCAGCGTTTTTAATTGGATAACAACTGAAAAAGCCACAGATTCACAGATTTTTTTAATACAAAATTATTAAGTCATGTTTGCAGAACATCTTACTATGGAAACAGAAATACTTTCCTGAACTGTCATCCCGGGCTGGACCCGGGATCCGCCAATTAAATGCTGCTACCATTCATGAGATCCCGGGTCCAGCCCGGGATGACAGTATTATTTATGAATATTGTAAAAAAAAACATTTCCCTACAACAGTACCAATTATTACACAAATTATCATGAAGTGATTGAGAGAAATCCGCAAAAAATTCTTTTTTACTTTTTAATCCGTGAATCTGTGGCGATAACACAAAGGATTTAAGGCGAGCGGGATGCTACGTCCAACAAAAAGCCACAGATTCACAGATTTTTAAATACAAAAGCATTACACAGATTAAATCGCAAAGCGATTGAGAGAAATCCGTAGAATTCCTTTTTTACTTTTTAATCTGTGAATCTGTGGCGATAAACACAAAGGGATGATCGTTTTAATTCGGCAGAATAATAAATTCCACCCGGCGGTTTTTTTGTTTTCCTTCGTCGTTGTCGTTGGATGCAATGGGTTGCGTGCTGCCAAAACCTTTGTAGGAAAGGCGGCTTTTATCAATTTTTTTTGAGACCAGGTAATCCACAATTGCTTTTGCGCGGCCTTCGGAAAGCTTTTGATTTTTTTTCTCATCGCCGGTATTATCAGTATGTCCGCGGATCTCGATCTTCATGTTTTTATTGGATTGTAAAAAACTTACCAGCTTATCAAGCGCTGCATTTGATTCTTTTAACAACACTGTTTTATCGGACACGAACAATACATTTTCCAACACAATTGTTTTTTTTGCAGGAATTACTTTTGATCTGGCAGAAGGTTTTGATTTTAAACGTTCCGGTTTTTGAGGCCAGTAATTGTAGAAATAAAGTGTAAATCCTTTGGAAGTGCGGTGATAAAATTCGGGGAAATTCACCATCAGGTAACAGGTTTCCCCTGCTTTTACGGGCAAGCCCGCAACATAACCATCGCCGGGGCCACAGTTCAACGCTGTTTCGTTTGAATAAAGCGACAAACCGGTGGATGCGCTTTTATCAAAATTAATACTGAAACAGAAGCGATCAGGACCTACTTTGCAGGAGCTGATTCCATCAATACAGGTTTTATCCGGGCATTTAAAAAAAATAAAATCGTAATCATCTTTCGGATCATTCGGCACCAGGTCGAATGTGATGATGGTATCATACGGAACGGTGATCTTGTACCAGGCAGAATTGGTTTCGCGCTTGCAGCCATTACCAAATGCATAATCCAATTGTTTACCAAAACCGGTTGTAACATTCTGCAGATCTATAATGGAATCATGGATTTCCATTGCCGTTGAAAAATCGCTGTTGGCTATTCCATTGGGGATCAAACGTTTTTCCGGTGCTTTTTTTAGTACAATGTTCCATTGTTTTACATATTCTTCGAGCGGCTCCAATCCAATTGCAGCGCGGCGCTTGTTTACATTTGCAAAATCTTCCACCGGCGCAATGGTATCTTTTCCTGTTTTCGGATCGGTCACGATCTGGCTTCCGTAAATTTGTTTTTTGCCTTGCTTCACGGCAACCCTGTCTTCCAGCAACGCGAGCATACCGGCGCTTGCTCTTCCATCCTCAACGGCCTCCCGCACCATGGGTAAATATTTTTCCTGTGTTTTCTGATCGGAATGCTGGATGACTAAAAACAAGGTTTCACTTCCCTCTTCGCCAACTACATCCGGCCCCAGCCAGCCATCACGGTCTAAAATAGTTTTTACTTTCAGCAGATCAATGGAATCATTTTCATTGATGGTTCGCCAAAGCGCTTTCATTTCTTTGGAATCAGCGCCGTAATTCTGTTTTGTGTCGTTTATTTTTGCGCGGTATTTCTGGTCGTGATCCAAAATGGTATCCAGCTCTGCGATCAATGGTTTGTTGAGCTTCGCTTCTTCTTTTGCCTTGTTATCGGTAACAACCGCCAATAGCTTTTTCCAGCGCTTATCGCGGTGCAGCGATTGCAGATCGTGATCGGTGGTAAGCTGATCGTATTTGGAATAACCGGCTGTGGCGATGATGTCCAGGTATGCAAAAGCACTATCGGCCTGATCTGCCAACGTCCAGGAACAGGCAGCGTTAAAGCCGTCGCTTTGCGGAATTTTCCAATGATTGAATTTAAATGCCTGTGTGTAGGTTTGCCCGGATGTTTTGTAATTTTTAACACGGTAAAACGTATCCGCTTTTTTGATGAACGCAGCGTATCGTGCTGCCGGTGTTTGCGCAACCAAAATTGTTTTTAAAACCAGGAAACATAAAATAAAAACAATTTTTTTCATCATCCGCAGATTCAATTTCTATTCAATAATGCAAAAAGGGAAAAAGGTACAATGTATCGCCGGATTAATTTATTGCTTCTCCGTACCTGATGGCGCAGCCCTTGTACTCATTTTTATTGATCACCACTTCGGCTTTACAGCTGTATTCGATATCGCTCATTCCATCGCTGCATTTTTCGTTTTTGATTTTTACGCTGATGGTGCCGGTCGCATTTTTGGCGCTGAATATCGTTGTGCCATTTATTATCTGTGGTTGGGAATAACTGAAATGCAGCGTAGTTTGCACATTCGGATCATAAAAATCAATGAGGTTTTCTTTTTCAGAGATCTGCAGTTGCCAGAATGGTTCGGTTCCGGTACACCAGTAATCATAAGGCACGCAGGTGTTTTTACGATTCTTTTGTTCTGCTTTTCCAAATTCTTTTATTACCAGCAGGTCCTGGAATTGCGGATCGGGGGACGGATTGATCTCTGCTTTCATTTCAATATAAATAGCTTCACCGGCATAGGCATGCGGCAAAATGCTTTTCAGGATCGTATCTGCCTGGTTGGATTTATTTTCAATTAAATGTTTGATTTCGGGATGATCGCAGGAAATAAACAGCTTATTTTTTCCATCATTCATGTACAATCCTTTGAATTCTTTGATCACACGCAGGGTATCCTGGTCGATGCCGATCTGCGGCGGATGAATGTTCATGGTGGCGCCTCCCTGCTGGTTGCAGGAAACGATCAGTAAATAATAAAGTGTTGTAAACAGGATATTTTTTTTCATGTGCTGTTAAAAAACAAAGCGCCATTTAGCGCTTTATTTTTCTGTTTTAAGATTTACTTTTCCAGGTTTTGTATTGGTCCGAATCAATTGATTTGATGATTGCTTTAACAGCGCCTGCCCAGTAATTACGCAACCCAACTCCCATTGCTTTCCCTGACATTTTTTCGGTAAGCAATACTTTTTTGGTGGCTATGTCGAAAAAGGTGACATACACATCGGCCATCTCAGAATTTTTATTAAAATTCTCTACAATAAACACCAACCCGATTCCTTGTTTTTTATCTCCGGCGGCATATTTTTTCACCATCGCATCAATGTCTTTCGGGTCAATTTTTCCCGGATTGAATGTCATGCAGGCATCAACCTTCATTTTGCTGTTTGCTTCATTTACCGGCGCCATGTCATAATATACATTGTCCTTGCGCAGCGCTTCCTTTAATTTAAAATTTTGCGGTTCCTTTGCCACTAATCCGTTCCATTGCCCTACCCATTTATTTTTCATTTCCAAACCGGTTGCAGGCATGGCGCCAAATCCCTGGTCGAACTGGCCTACAAATTTCGCCTGTGTAAAATCCAGCCCGTACCACACAATTTCATTGGTGGTAAAAATATCTTTTGCGCTTTGCGCATTCATTTGTAAAGCTGTGATCGAGATCAGTACAGCTATGATTATTTTTTTCATGACATTTTTTTTTACAAAGTTATTAAACCCTGTTAAGTTTTTAATAAGAATAATTGCTTTTTTTAAGTACTATCCCGAATTGGATGTTGGATTTTTAGATGTTGGATATTAGATTGTGTATTCTGTTTTTGTCAGGATGCACCAAAATGCAGGAAGTGAACCAGAATAATCCATGCTGCGTATCGGAACGCAGATTAAAAATGATCTTTATGATGTTAAAGAAAGATCGCCTGTGGCGAATTATGATTTTTTTATGATCTGATTGGAGTACAAATTTATCAACTTGCTCATGTGCGTTTCACGCACAGTAACACCCCGTATCAATCACAATTAAAAACAAGATTCGTCCGGGTAGACGCTTTTGATCTTGTATAGCAATAGCGGGAAGGATCGCCGGATAGATGATTTCGGGATTGTTACTTTTGGCTGCAAAAAGTAAGAAGATAAAAAATTGCAAAGGCTTTAATTTTAGAACAACGATGCCGACGAAGTGCTGTGTATCAGAACGCCAATATCCGAAAACAGAAAGCAGGAAAACCAATAAGGCTTTCCTGCTTTTTGTTTTTTGATAATGCTGTTTTTATTATTCAATGATCAGCATTTCCACACGTCGGTTTTTCTGGCGTCCGGCTTCTGTTTTGTTATCAGCAATTGGTTTTGTTGCACCAAACCATTCTACTTTAAATCTATCTGCGCTGATGCCTTTTGCTACAAGGTATTTTTGTACTGCTTTTGCACGTTTTTCAGATAATTTCATGTTGGTAATTGCTTTACCCTGGTTATCGGTATGGCCGGAAATTTTTAATCTCCAGTTTGGTTTTTTCGCCATTAAGACTGCCAGCTCATCCAATGAAGCAAATGATTCCGGTTTGATAATGTCTTTTGCAGTAGCAAACTCCAGGTTATTGAATGCTTTTTTCAATACTTCTGCTTCTTCTTTGTTCAATTTAATTGCTACATCTTTCGCATCTTCCGGTTTTAATTTAGAGACATCCGGTTTGATGATGATGAAGCGGAAGAAACGATCTTTGCTATCCCTGATCGCTTTTTTAGCGATACCGCCTACAACTACTTTTACTTCGTTGATGCCTTCGGTATCATCGCCGTCCAGTTTGAAGATCACTAATTCATCTGCAGGAAGATCGTCGAAGCTAAAGCTGCCGTCTTTTGCCTGTGTTGCTGTTTTAAGTGTATTGCCCTGTGAATCGATCAGGTATAATTTTACTTCCGGGCAACCGTCGTTGCTGGCAGGGCCTGGTTTATCCGGACAACGGTCTTCTTTATCCATTACACCGTCGCCATCTCTGTCGGGACAGCCTTTGAACTGTACCAATCCGGCAACATCCGGACAATCATCTTCTTTGTCGATTACTTTATCGCCGTCTTTATCAGGGCAACCGTTAAATTCGGCTAAACCGGCATCATCCGGGCATGCATCCTGGCTGTCGATAATTCCATCGCCATCACGATCCGGGCAACCGTGGAACTGTACCAATCCCGGTACATCCGGACATAAATCGTCTTTATCCTGCACGTGATCGCCATCTTTATCAGGGCAACCCATGAATTCCCAAACGCCCGGTACATCCGGACACTGATCTTTTTTATTGGATACTTTATCTTTATCGCGATCTTTCGGACGGCTGTACATGATCGGAATTTTGAGCATGCAATACACATCGGCTCCGTAAATATCCTTGTGTGTAACAAACGGGCCAAAGCTGTTGGTCCCCACAATGATCGGTCCAAGACGCAGTGCCAGCCCCACTTTGGTGTTACCCATGTTATCATACGAAACCGGCACAAACACGCCTACCCATTTGTAATCCCAACGCGGTGTAAGACTGATCACGGAAAGGTCGTGTACTTTTTCGTTGTTGTTTTTTAAGCGCGGCGACCAGTACGGTGTTAAGTTTACGTAAAAATCTTTCCAGATATGATAATCGATCTGCGCACTGATGGCCATTGGCAAATTCATTTTAAAATATTTGTTACCATCTTTCAATGTAAAATTGGATTTGATGGTGCTGTCGTATTGCGCTACGCTGGAAATATTATCAAAACTGTGCAAATTCCAGGCGGTGATATCGGCTGTAAAATCGTGGCTGTAGGTTCCTTTTTTAAATTTAATAAAACCGATATCGGTAACGGAAAGGCCTACTTTTAATTTGTATTTATTTTGATCCCTGCGCCATAGATTGGTTTTTCCATCCATGTCGTATTTATAGCTTTGCCAGTCGGGGCGCCATTCGTACACCACACCTAAATCAAATCCGAACGATGGTTTGGAAATGGCTTTGTAGGTTGGATTATTGGCATCGTTCTCAAAATTGGTGGAGTGGCCGTAGCTTACATCCGAGTGAAATAAAGAAAGTGTGGTATCATCGGTAAACTGGTAATCGAGATTTTTCACATGAATGTATGCGGCCTGGATTCCCTGCAGGTATTTAACGGTAACACCGGCTTTGAAAAAATGCGGGCCTTCGTCCTTGAACACGTGACCGTATGTTAAGCCATATTCGGCCCAGGTCATGGATTGCACGCTCAAATCTTTGTTGTGCAATTGCTGGATCCACAAAGAAGGATAATCCAAACTGTTATAGATCAGTGTCGCCAGATCGGAGCTTACACCATCCACATTTACAAGCGTTCTTACTTTGGAAGATACCGCAATCGCATCTTTATTTCCAAGACTGATCAGTACGGAAGGTAAGTAGATCTGGTTGGAAACATACACCGATTTATCCGCGCCGCTTTTTCGTGTGCTTAAATAATTATTATTAAAAGCGGTATCGTCAAATGCATAATAATGCCCGGCGGCATTGGTTTTTAAAGCCGAACGTTTTAAGCCTACATAATTGTTATAAGCAGCAACGCTTGTTCCTACAAGCGCAACATCTACTTTATAACGGCTGTTGACCACATTGGCGGGATTAATATCAACGCCGGTAACGCCGGAATAATTACTATTGATATAGCCTAAAAAATCCTGAGCCTGCGCAGTAAATGAAGTAGCCATTACTGCTAGTAAAATGCGTAAAAGTTTTTTCATGAGAGAGATGTTGATTAATGTGAAGTGAAGATAATACTTTTTTGAAATAAACACAATTAAATGCGGGAAGCAGGTTTTTTTACCACTAAGGCACTAAGAACACTAAGGAAAAGGAGAAAAAGAAGGGAGAAAAACTACTGAGAAATTTTGTATTGTTGACACAGATTCACAGATTTTTTTATTGAATAATTATTACACAGGTAAAATCGCATAGCGATTTTTATAATTAGCGTAATTCCTTTTTTTAATTTTTAATCTGTGAATCTGTGGCAATAAAACAACATCGAAATTAGCACCAGCTTTCCTTCTTTTTTTCTTAGTGCTCTTAGTGCCTTAGTGGTAAACTATTGCAGCTGATACACGTAAATGCTGTTATCGGCGCTCCCGGTTACAAGGTTGTAAATGCCTTCATTATTAAGATCGCCGATACTAAAAGCGGTTTTTCCTTTCAGTGGAAATGAATCATACAGGGAGCCGTTATCGTTGAATAAATACAATTCGTTAGCAGCATCTGAAACAATACCCAGCTTGCCTGTACCATCCGGGAACAGGAAGTATTGCGGCAATTGTGTTATTTTATCTTTGAACTCATAACGGAACAGCAGGGATTTATCGGCATTAAATACTTTTAATTCCGTGCGCGATAAAAAGATGTATTCACAGGTTTTGTCGTTATTAATATCCTTGTATTCGAAATAAGGTGATGTTTCGAAATCCTGGAATTTCATTTTTTCTTTATCGCCGGTAAGGCTGATCTTAATCACATTTCCAAGTGTATCGGAAGCAACGATGTATGATTTGGAATAATCTTTACCGGATTCGATGTAAAAATTACGGATGCCCTGCGCCATTTGTTCTTTGAGCCTGATGCGGGTTTCGCCTTTGCGGTCGAGGATATAAATTTTTCCTTTTACATCGATCGCACACAAATGATCTTTATTGCTGGCACTGAAATATTGCACAGGTAAATAAACGGGATTTGCTGTTTTATCAAACTGGAAACCATCTACTAATTCGCCATTGGCTTTGTAGCAAAGTATTTTTTTATTTTCGCAGGCAATGAAGATGCGGTAATCGCGGTTATTTTCATAATCCACGACTGATAACTGATTAGTAGCCGGTGATTTTAATTTGATTGGAAAGCCTTTCATATCATTTCCATTACGATCATACATGTAAATGGTAGTACTGGTATTGAACAGCATTTGCAGCTTGTTATTTTTCAGCACATCCAGCTGGATCACATCACTCATGATCTTTTCATCCAGTTGTTTTGTCCAGATAATTTTTCCGGTATTGCTGATCAGGTAAATTTTATTGGCATCGTCCTGCACCAGCACTTCTTTTGCTTTGGTATTGTGATTGATAACCAGGTACGGTTTAGAACTTACGGTAGTGTCCAGCTTTGTTTCCCATAAGGTACCGGTTTCCTGCTTGTACACCGGGTTGTATTTTAAATAGATATTGCTGTAAAATAATTTATTGTTAAAAGTAAACTGAATGCCAGCTGCTTCAAATTTATGGATCAGGTCCGATTTTTTTTCCATGTCTTTTACCAGCGGCTCCGTTACAAAATTGCTGTAAAAAGCAGTTGAACTGGCAATTGCAGAATAAATATACACATTGGATTCCGTAGAAATATTTTCAGCAAAAGCGCTGTAATTTTTATCATTTGCCAGTGTTTTATTGTTCTCATACGCGGTAATAAAATTTTGAAGTGCTTCGCTACTATTCCCAAAAACAATGTAATCGGCAATGGAAGTATAATAGCATTTCCTGATCTTATTAAATTGCCAGCCGAACAGTTGCGGCAATACATCCGGAATGTTCAAACGACCGATCGTGTGTCCGCGAAAATTGCTTGTATCTGTTTTTTCCTCGTTCGTTTTATTTACGTTATCCGATAATCCATTGAGTGTACCAAGCGCATCTTCAATGTTACCGGAATGCATTACGGCAAATGCATTGTCGCTGTAATTGGCAGCAGCAGGTTCGGTTACTACCAGCGCCATTTCATTATCGATCCAGTGAAGCATCGCAGGTTCCACATCAATCCCATATTTTGCATTTACTGTATCGCGAAAGCGGTTATAATTTTGCAAACGGTCTTTTGCTTTTAAATACGTTAAATAATCTTCGTGGAATGTTTTTGTATTGCTGATCCCGTAAAATACCATCAATGCGGTTTTTGCAGGGATCACTTTTGTTAATTCAATTGTTTGCGCTTTTTGTTTGTTGAAAATGTTCAGGAAATTACTTTTCAGGGAATCGTTTGAATAGGTGAAACCGCTCAACATTACTGAATTGGGTTTTAATGCAATGTCCCAGCCGGAACAATCCGCAAAATGTGCCAGCTCATTTACATCGTTCTTAAACGTTGGAAAAACAAAGGAGCTCAGGATCTGTGGGAACATTTTGTAATTGACATACACATTGGCATCCACTTTTTTTCCTGCCGTAGTTAATACTTTGCTGAAACTGCGATCTTTTGCCAGAGAAGTGTTTGATTTTAACTGGCGAATGGCATCTTCCACCAGTGTGTGCTGCATGCTCATGATGAGCGTGCCATTTACAAATGAAAGCGACAAAGGATTTTTACCGGCGGGAGAAATGGTTTGGATCTGCTCGTCTTCATAATTTACAGCAACGGGTGCGCGTCCGTTATTTAATTTTTCTAAAAACGTTTGCAGCCCCGACTGATAGGTAAGATTGGGAAGGCTGTACACAAATAAAAATTCAAATGTATTCGCAGTAGCGGGATGCACCGAAATAAATACCGAATGATCGTCCGGTAATGGAGCAACGAAGGGATCCAGTTCAATTACAGAATCCACGTAACGTGCCTGCAGGTTGAGTTTTGCAAATGTTTCCGTTCCCAGCAATTCCTCCCACATGATGTTGGTTTGGGATAATTTTTTCCAGGTATTTTTCGCCTGCTTGCTTTCAAAAATAAGTGCGGCATTTGCCGGGATCGCGTTAATCCCATCTCCTACAGGCATCCTGCTTTCTTTCGTGTATACAAACCAATACACGCCGCCGCTGATGCACAGCAGTATAAAAAACCAGAATAGGATTCGTTTGAACATTGCGAAATTTTTCTTATAACGAAATTAAGGAAGGAAGGTGCAGGAATGAAGGGTGGGAAGGGAAATTACTAACAACAGATAGTTCAAAGTTTAAAGTTCAAAAGTTTAAAGTTTGCTGTACAGATAACGAACAGGAACAAAACTACGAATCGGTGTATCTACTAAATACTAATGTGTACGAATCTACTAATCTGCGTGTGATACCGTTCTTAAAAAGTAAAATTTTAAAATTAAATTGTCATCCCAGACTTGACCCGGGATCTATTAATTAAAAACCATTTTTTAGATCCTGCAAACATTCATAAGATCCCGGGTCAAGCCCGGGATGACATGTTCTTATAATGATTGGTTACAAATAAAACACAGCATCTGCGCACAGCAAACTTTAAACTTTTGAACTTTAAACTTTGAACTATTTTCTTTTTTTCATTTTTTGCAGCATCGCATAATCCAGGTAATACAGGATCTTTATGGAGAAGCTGTTGGATTTGGGCGAACGGAATGTTTCATCCACATCGTTGCGGTAATGCTCAATGATCACATCGCCCTGCGTGTAAATTGCATTTTTCCATACAAAGCTGATCTCGCTGCCCGGCGAGAATTGCCAGCGATAAACGAGATCAATATTGAAAGCGTTAAAATTAATATTTGAATTTCCGGTATACTGATTATCATCAAACAATAATCCTTTATCACTTAGTGTATAATATTGTTTGTAGTCGGCTTTCGACCAGTAATGGCGGGCACGCAGCGACAGCGACATTTTATTCGTGAATATATAATTTGCATCCAGCTGATTAGTCAGCGTTACCACTTCCCTTCTTCCAAAAGTGATCACACCGGTGGATTCATCGTAATTCACAAAACCAATGTCATCGTTTTGATACGTCCTGTTAAAGCTGTAAACAAAGGATAATTTATTATTTACCCGAAAGCGCGGATCCAGTTCGAATGTAAAATTATACCGGTTGTTCTCATAAAAATAGCGATAATTAAGGCTTACATCCAATGCAAAACGTTTGCGGTAATCGCTGGAGATCCAGTAATTTCCCATATAATCGCGCGGGAACGCATAATAGCGGCCTTTTACACGCGGCTCCCAATGATCATACGTTACAATCGGTTCGAAATTAAATCCTCCTCCGGTAGATAAAAAGTTTTTTGAGAACGTGGTATTTATTGATCCGTAAATATTATAATTCCACAAAAAGTCGGGGCTGAACAAACGTGAATAACCGGTACCGATATTTGTATACAGATTATTCACTTTCCAGAAAGGCTTGTAAATATTGTAATACGCATTTGCATAAAACTCGATGGTGTTGTTGATGAATGAAATACCCAAATCGTTGGGATCGTACTTGTCGCTTTTTACTGTTGCATTTACATTGTACTGAAAATTTCCGCTGATCTTTCCTGCATTCAGGTAATACAAATAGCCCAGCACGGGCTTTAACGAATCTGCATAAAATAATTGTGTGAGCGCCGCATTTCCATTAAAAGCGTAGTTGTTTTTTTTGTTTGCAAATTTAAATTCCGTACCGGTTACATTGGCATCGTATGTTTTTCCTTCACGCGTTACGTTGGTGTTCACAAGGCTTACATACGAATTGTTTTTCAACGCCTGGTCCAGCACGATCACATTGTAATTGGTAAGCGGCTGCGTCATTACCCTGCGCGTATTACCAAGCGAATCGGAGATTACGCCATACGACGCCAGCGATGTTGCATTAAAAACACCGATCCCTAAATTACCTGTGGTACGTCCCGAAAATTTGGTGGCATTGATCAGCTGCGTGGTGCCTGGATCGGTTTTTACATATTCGCCGGGTTTTAATTCATCATACGGTGCATTTGCATTTACCGGTGCTCCTCCAATCCGCCGCGAATAAAACAATCCGCCTTTCGAGAACAGCTCGGTGCCTTCCGTAAAAAACTGCCGGTTCTCATCGTAACGGATCTCAAACGGCGATAAGTTCAATACACGGTTATCGCTTTGCACTTGTCCAAAATCCGGCACCAGCGTCATGTCCAGTGTAAAACTTTCGTTGATGCCGTATTTAATATCCATGCCGCCATTGAATGAAAATGAATTACTATTTTTTGCCTGATCGCTATACGGAAAATTATCCATGTAAGCCGCCACATACGGCGTAACCGATAAACGCACCGGCGATTTGATATTGGAAATTCCTTCCAGGTCACCGCTCTGGTTCACCAATCCGTCCACATCGGGTTTCAGCTCATTCCAAAACTGATCTTCGCGCGTACGCCTTACCTTACGGATGATGTTAAAACCAAAATTCTGATCGGCTACTTTTGGAAAACGAATGGCGGAATACGGAATTTTAAATTCAACCGCCCAGCCTTTGTCATTGATCCTTACCTGGCTTTGCCACACTGCATTCCAGTTCAGATCCTGTCCCTGCGAGGAATAGCGGCCATCAAGCTGAACGCCTGCCGCTGTAACAAAAAAACCGTAAGCATTGATATCGTCGTTGTACGTGTCAAAAAAAACACCAAACATGTCGTCATTTGCTTCATTGTCGCGCTGGCTCAGCTCATGCAAAATACTATCGGGATGATCGTCGTATAACTGCGCCCCCACATAGATCGCCACGTCATCGTAAATAATTTTCACTTCTGATCTTTTTGCGGCTGGAATCCCCGGATGCGGCGCATTCTGAACAAAATCGGTAGCAACCGGAACGTTTTCCCACACGCCATCATCCAGCACGCCATCTATTTTCGGCGCTTGTTGCACGCGTTGCGCAGTCGTTTTTTTCTTTGCCGTTTGTGCAAAAGAAAAAACCGCCGGTAACAGCAGGATCAAAAAGAGAAAACGTTTCATTTGTTGTTTAGAATACCAAAGATACGTTTCTTAAAAAGATAAGATGCGTTGTTTTTATCAGTGGTGATTTTGGGTTGATGAACGGGAAGGCGGATTATTAATGTGTGGATTACTGATGTGCAGATTTGCTGTGTACACCAGGCAATTATTCCCGCTATTGCTGCACAAGATCAAAAGCGTCTACCCGGGTGAGTATCGTTTTTAATTGTTGTAATACTGCGTGTTTACTGTGTAACCAGTTGATGAATTTGCAACAAATCAGATCATAACAAATCATAAGCGCCAACGGCGATCATTTGAGCATCATAAAAATCATTTTTGATCTGCGTTCCGATACACAGCAAGGCTTAAACAGGATTACTGACGTGCGGATTATTGATGTGCAGATTTGCTGTGTACCTAAAAGAATTAAATTTTCCAGTTAAGTAACAAAGGTCTACATTTTTGAAATAAAAGGTTATGTTGTAATAAAATGTTTTTTTTACAATGTTCACAAACAATACTGTCATCCCGCACCTATTGCGGGATCCCGTAAATAGTTGTAGTATTTAATGGTCATGTTGTAGAATAATGTTGCTAATGGAAACAGAAATACTCTCCAGACTTGTCATCCCGGGCCTGACCCGGGATCTGCCAATTAAAAACTGTGTGGGCGCTGCGAGTATTTAACAGATCCCGGGTCAGGCCCGGGATGACAGTATTGTTTGTGAACATTGTAAAAACAACAACAT
>JAOQAG010000030.1 GCA_025963715.1 Bacteroidota bacterium | reverse complement strand
GCAGGAAAACCGCGGTTAATTTCGCGGATGCGGTTGATCGCTCCGTCGCTTTAATCTTTCTCCCGCTCATTCCCACTATTACTGAACAGGCCGAAAGCGTCTACCCGGGTGAATATTGTTTTTAATTATGATTCCATTGCTGTGTGTTACTGTGTGTGATTAATTTACGGTTAGAATTATCGTTAATTATCTGTTTGATAAATTTGCATTCCAATCAGATCATAATTTTAAATCATAAGCGCCACAGGCGATCTTTTTAACATCGTAAAGATCATTTTTGATCTGCGTTCCGATACACAGGACGTTACGGTATAGTCATTTTAATTTATCATCCTTCATCGCTTTTACAACAAAAAAAGCATTGAACCGGAGCTCAATGCTTTTTTATTTGTTTTTATTGCAGCGTTTTATTTTGCAATAATAATGTTTCGTTGTGTAGCGCCTTTATCGGTAATGAAACGAACCACATAATATCCGTTTGCTAAATTGCTTACATCGATTTTTGCACTGGATGTATTTTCATACAGGTTGGAAATTAGCTTCCGCCCGGTTATATCATAGATCTCAAAATTAATGGAGCTGTAATGATTATTTTCAGTAGAAAAGCTTAATTCGCTGGTTGCCGGGTTCGGACTGATGACCAGGTCAGAGAATGAATTTTCCACAATTCCTGTGAACAATGCAGCTGCAGTATTGGAAAAAGATGCGTCCGCCATCAGGCTCCGGGAAGGATGACAAGGTGTTGGAGGTACAACCACAACAGCGTAATACGTTACGCCGCTTGCCGGATTTACATCCGTATAGGTATTGAAGGATGACGAAATAGAATCATACAGACTTAATGTGGACGGTGAAGTACCGCGATAGATAAAAAAAGTACCGTAGCCGAAACCTGCGTATGGGTTCCATGCTAATTGAGGGTAACCGGTTGACATGCTGGCGGAAACCAGCAGGTGAATGGTTTCGTGGTAGGTGCCAGGATTTGAATGACCGCAAGTATCCATGGTGGTGATCCTGTATTTGAATGCCTGGATCATTGGATTGGAAACGGAATCGGTATAAGCGGAAGTATCGGTGGTGGCAACGGTAGCAAGTGTTGTATAAACGCCCATTGTTGTGGATTCTTTTTGTATCTGATAGAATCCTGTGAACGGAACATCTTTGTTCCAGATAATGATGTTTTTATTGGCAACAGGATCGGTGGTTACTTTACAGATTTGTTGCGTAGGAAGTATTGCCGGGCATCCGCTTGCTGCACAAGAAGAGCCACTTCCGCCTGTTTGAGAAATGGTATAGGTGTTTATTGTATTCGAATAATTAGTCATCATGATCTTATAATATTGCCCAGACGTTGTGCCTGTAATATTTATAACTTCTGATCCACTGGTTGAAATGCTGCAACCCACAATCTGAGTTGAATCCATTCCACAGGTGGTTTCTGAAGCCAAAGGCCCCCATGCAACAAAATCAATATCGCTACCGGAACTTCCTGTGTTTATTAAAAAATTAAAATCACCTGCCGTACACACTTTAAAATAAAACCAGGTTGCATTTGCGGTTGAAGTCAGGCAACCATAATCATTAGTTGTATCCGTATTGGGCATGCTATCAACCAATGAGCCTGCATAAGTAGTTCCTGTGACCAGTTGGTAAGCAGTTGAACAGCTATTCTGTGCATTTGTATTTTGTGCGATCGTGGCGAGCAACAAAATGAAGAGGAAGTATATTTTTTTCATGGTTATAGTGTTTTTAATCCATATCAAATATATGATAAAAAATGAAAAAAACAAATTTTCAAAAAAGGTTTATTAGTTCACAAGTTCACTGGTTCATTAGTAGCGTTAACCGTTCTGCGTGAAGCAGGGCTTTGGGTTCAACGTTTTGCTGGAATAATGGCTGTATGTAATTGCAAGGATTTTTGTATAAAAAACCTTGTGTAAGGTAATGGTGGCTTTTATTTTAATAATTTTCCTTCGGAAACGGGGTATTCCCGGATCAGGACTGTTTTACGGATGGTATCCAGCTTTGGAAGATCTTCGGGCAGGATGTAATAAAAATCGTTGCTGCTGTTAATGCCATCGCGGCTGGCCTTTTCCAGCCAGTCGAGCTTTTTTGTGACCCTGTAAAAATTAACAGCCGGTTCCAGGATCCAGGTAATGCCCAGGCTGATGTGTTGTTTTCCGGATGTTTCTTTTTCATGGACAAGGTTGCCGATCATTTGTTTGGTACCGGCATCGTATTTCCAATTGCTGGCGTATTGCAGGTTGGCGGTTTTACTGAAATGAAACAGGTTCAGGGAAGTAAGCGCTGCCAATAAAACAACGGAAATAATCGTACCAGTTTTTCCTTTTTGATAAATGCTATCCATCAGGTAGATCAGCACAAACACAAAAAGCGGTACCAGGAAAAGTGCAAAACGTTCGCCTAAATATGCACTGCCGAATAAAACGTGCTGAACAATGTTGAGTGTTACAATCAGTATCAGGACACTGAAAAATGTAGCGCCATACGGACCTTTTTCCGGCATTTTCTTTTTCAGGAAAGTGATGCCGGTCAGTATGAAATAACCAACTACAGTTATCAGTACAATTCCTTCTATCAGTTTAAAAACCGGGAAATCGTAATTTACTTTGTATAAATAACTGTTGATAAGACTCGATACGGTATCTTCCCAAACACCTGTTACACCGCCAAAATCCAGCTGGTGGATCACTTTTCTTAAAGGCTCGTACAATATGGCTGCAAGAATAATGGTGATGAGAATAATTGCTTTACTTTTTTGAAAATTGGTTTTTATGCTACGATATTTTGCATAGATAAAAACTTGCTGAATGATGAGCAGGGACGCAAAATAATTGAGCAGTGCAAAGTTGGAAAGCACTGCCAGTGAAGCAAAAATATAACATCCGATCAGTGTTTTATTTTTATCTTCTTTCATGTATTGAAACAAAAACCAAATGCTTGCCAGCATAAAAGAAATAGCCAATGCATAACCGCGGGCGAGTGAGAAAAACTCCAGCAGGTAGGGATTAACGTTTAACAATGCAAAGCCGAGTATAACTGCAAGCTGCGATTTTAAAGGCTTTAACAATAAGTATGTCAGAAAAAGATAGGCGATGTGTGCAAGGATACTTTGCAAACGTAGAACAATTTCGCTGCTTCCGAAAAGAAATTCGAAGAGCTTCATGAAAAGCGTATTCAGCAAATGATTGTTGGAAGAAGTAATGGCGGTGCGGTTGGAAATAATTTCCATGAACGAATTGTGGGAAGCATACAGGTATGTAAAACTTTCGTCGTGTGTAAAGGAAAGTTTGCAGGCACGCAGGATGGTGTACGTTAAAAGGCTTACTGATAAAGCCAAACAAACGATCTTTGAAATAGTGGATGTTCCCGGATTATTCACGGTTTTAAAGATAAGCAAAAAAAAGTCCTGCAAAGGTTGCAGGACTTTTTTGATCATTCAAATGGAAAATTAATTTCCGAATTCGCTCATGAATTTAATGCGCATCAAACGGATCTCTTCTTCGGTATATTCATCTTCTCCCAGTTCTTTCAATGCTAATGCAATGGAATCACTGTCCGATTCTTTGAAATATTCCATGGCTTCTTCCTGTTTGTCCTCATCTAAAATATCGTTGATATAATAATTGATGTTCACTTTTGTTCCGGAAGAAACAATGCGCTCGATCTCTGCGATGAGGTCGGATAAGCTTAAGCCTTTGGAGCTGGCAATATCTTCCAGCGGTAATTTGCGGTCGATGTTCTGGATCACGTATACTTTTAATCCCGATTTGTTGATGATGGATTTCACCACCATGTCCAGCGGGCGCTCGATCTCATTTTCCTCTACGTATTTAGAGATCAGATCGAGGAACGGTTTCCCGAATTTCTGCGCTTTCCCTTGTCCCACGCCCGTAATGTTCACCAGCTCATCCATTTTAATCGGGTACTGGATCGCCATTTCTTCCAGCGATACTTCCTGGAAAATCACGTATGGAGGCAGTTTTAATTTGTTAGCCGTTTGTTTCAACAGATCTTTTAATGCAGAAAATAAAATTTCGTCCGCACCCGAGCCGCCTTTTCCACCGCTGCCGGATGGTCCTTCTTCATCGTCATCCGTTTCCGTTCCTTCATAATCATGATCTTTTGTAACCATGATGCTGTAAGGTTCATCCATGAATGCTTTTCCTTCTTTGGTAAGCTTTAACAAACCGTAATTTTCAATATCCTTTGAAAGCAGCCCTGTTACTAATGCCTGGCGGATCACTGCATTCCAGTATTTTTCTGATTTATCATCTTCCGCACCTTTGCCGAAACATTCCAGCTCGTTGTGTTTGTATGATTTAGTGGTAGATGTAACATTGCCTAATAAAACATTGATCACATCCTTTGTTTTGAATTTTTCTTTTACATCGGATACCGCTTCGATCGCTAATGCGATGTCGTCCATTCCTTCAAATTTTTGTTTTGGGTTGCGGCAATTGTCGCACATTCCGCCACATCCAACTTCGTCAAATTCTTCACCAAAATAATGCAATAAAAATTTACGGCGGCAGCTCGATGTTTCAGCGTATGAAACAGTTTCCAGCAAGAGCTGTTTTCCAATTTCCTGTTCTGCAACAGGTTTGCCTTTCATGAATTTTTCCAGTTTTACAATATCGTCGTGGCTGTAAAAAGTAACACAGTTACCTTCGCCGCCATCACGTCCGGCGCGACCGGTTTCCTGGTAATAGCCTTCCAGTGATTTAGGAATATCGTGGTGTACTACAAAACGTACATCCGGTTTATCGATCCCCATTCCGAATGCGATCGTGGCAACGATCACATCAATATCTTCCATCAAAAATGCATCCTGTGTTTTAGCGCGTTCTTTCGCTTCCAGTCCGGCATGGTATGGCAATGCTTTTACGCCGTTCACACGCAATGTTTCGGCAAGCTCTTCCACTTTTTTGCGGCTCAGGCAATATACGATCCCTGATTTTCCTTGTTGTCCTTTAATGTATTTGATGATCTCTTTCACCACATTATTTTTCGGACGCACCTCATAATATAAATTGTTGCGGTTGAAAGAAGATTTGTAAAGATTGGCAGCAGTCATACCTAAATTCTTTTGAATGTCCTGCTGAACTTTAGGAGTTGCCGTTGCAGTTAATGCAATGATCGGCACTTTTCCGATCTGCTCGATGATCGGGCGTAAGCGGCGGTATTCCGGGCGGAAATCATGTCCCCATTCCGAGATACAGTGTGCTTCATCAATGGCGAAAAAAGAAATTTTAATTTCATTAAAAAATGCAATGTTGTCTTCTTTTGTTAAGCTTTCCGGAGCAACGTATAATAATTTTGTTTTTCCTGCTTTGATATCCTGTTTAACAGTAGCGATCTCCGCTTTTGTCAGGGATGAATTTAAAAAATGTGCAATGCCGTCCTCATTCCCGAAATTACGTAATGCATCCACCTGGTTTTTCATTAAAGCGATCAATGGTGAAATGATGATGGCGGTTCCTTCACTCACTAAAGCCGGTAATTGGTAGCATAATGATTTACCACCACCTGTAGGCATGATCACGAATGTATCCTTCCCTTCAAGCAAACTTGTAATAATTGCTTCCTGTTGTCCTTTGAAACTATCGAATCCGAAAAATTTTTGTAAGCATTCATGAAGCGATGTTTCTACCTCGAGCATTGTTTTCAATTGTCTTTTGTTGTTTTAAAAATTAATATTAGTTTGGAGTATTGTAGCTTAAAAAACTTAATTTTATACCGTAGTAAATAATTTATGTTTTATAAATGCATTGTAAATATATAATAAAAATTTGTTACAAACCCAAACAATTCTATACTTTAAATTAAATATTCTACGAAGTGAATAAAAGCATCGATAAAATAATTGAGCTGGCGAAAACGACCTTGGATATTGAGGCTGACTCTATCCGGAACTTACAAAATTATATCAACAATGACTTTGTAAACTCAGTAAAACTGATATATGAGTCGAAAGGAAGGGTAGTGATTACGGGGATCGGAAAAAGTGCAATTATTGCACAAAAAATTGTGGCAACGATGAACTCGACGGGAACGCCTGCAATTTTTATGCATGCAGCCGATGCCATTCACGGTGATCTTGGAACGATCCAACAGGACGATATTGTGATCTGTATTTCGAAGAGTGGAAACACGCCGGAAATAAAAGTGCTGGTGCCTTTATTAAAAAGCGGCGGCAATAAATTAATTGCATTGGTAGGCAATGTGGATTCGTATTTAGCGCAGCAAGCCGACTATATTTTAAATTCTACAGTGGAAAAAGAAGCATGCCCCAATAACCTGGCGCCTACATCCAGCACCACTGCGCAACTGGCGATGGGTGATGCACTGGCGGTTTGTTTGCTTGATCAGCGCGATTTTACAAGCAGTGATTTTGCAAAATATCATCCGGGTGGAGCGCTTGGAAAAAAATTATATTTGAAAGTGGGTGACATTGCCGTGCAGAATCAAAAGCCGCAGGTAAAGCCGGATGATTCAGTAAAATCAGTGATCCTGGAAATTTCCTCGAAACGTTTGGGTGCGGCTGCAGTAGTAGAAAACGATAAACTGGTGGGTGTAATTACCGATGGCGATTTACGTCGTATGCTCGAAAAGGCTGATTCTATTAATACATTGAAAGCGTCCGATATTATGAACAAAACGCCAAAGCAGATCGATGCAAGTGAATTGGCTGTAAACGCTATGAAATTGCTGGAACAATATAACATTACACAGCTGATCGTTACCAATGAAGGGAAGTATCATGGTTTTGTGCATTTGCATGATCTACTAAAAGAAGGGATCATATAGTGTATCTACTAAATACCAATTTTTACTAATATACCAATCTGTGCATGATGGAACGCGGATGAGGCGGATGGAGCGGATTAAAACGGATTAAATTTAAAAACTAATATTATAAATTTTCGCAGGATCAATTCCCCTCTCGAGAGGGGCTAGGGGTGTGTTATGCACATAGCAAGAACACAGATTCGTTTTTCGTTTCTGTTCGTTATTCGTAAATCGTAATCTGTAATATATGAGAATCGCCATCATCGTTCCCGCATACAATGAAGAGAAAGCAATTGCGGCTGTTGTGGATGATATTAATACCATTGCAAAAGAGTATCAGCTGGCTCTTACTGCTGTTGTTGTAAATGATTGTTCCAAAGATTCTACTTCCGAAGTTATTTCAAAATTAAATTGCGTTGCCCTGAACTTGCCGGTAAACCTGGGAATTGGTGGTGCCGTGCAAACGGGATTCAAATACGCATTCGAAAATAATTACGATTATGCGATCCAGGTGGACGGTGACGGACAACATCCCGCCTCCGAAATTTCCAAACTTTTAAAAAAAGCAATCGAAGAAAATGCCGATGTGGTGATCGGCTCACGCTTTATTGATAAAGAAGGATTTCAATCTTCTGCCATGCGCCGGTTTGGGATCAATTATTTTAAGCGGTTGAATAAATTACTGGTAGGCGTGGTTGTAAACGACAGTACATCGGGTTTCCGGCTGATCAATAAAAAAGTGCTGGCCTTGGTAAGCGAGTATTACCCGGATGAATACCCGGAGCCGGAAGCAATCATTATTTATTCGCTGAGCGGATTTAAAATTTCGGAAGTAGCGGTAACAATGCGCGAGCGGCAAGGCGGCGTTTCTTCTATTGGGATGTTCTCGTCGGTTTATTATATGTTTAAAGTGAGCCTGGCAATTTTGTATACGTTTATACGGATGAAATTCAGAAGGTAGTTCAAAGTTTAAAGTTGGAAAGTTTAAAGTTAGCTGTGTGTGCTCCTTCGGAGCGTTTTTTACCACTTAGGCACTCAGAAAAGCACTAAGAAGGAAAGAAGAAAAAGAGCTTTTGCTGTGGCTCCTTCGGAGCGTTTTTTTTACCACGAAGGCACGAAGACGCAAAGAGGAAAAATCAATTAATTTTTTAATCGGCTTTAGTCACAAACCAAAAACATATAGCCCGGTTATTGCCCCCTCTCTTGACTCTTGCGCTAAAGCTTCAGCGCGTGGAGAGGGGATGAAGGGCTTAAGTTTTCACACCCAGATTAGTATATTAGTAAAAATTGGTATTTAGTAGATACACAGATTAGTATATTAGTAATAATTGGTATTTAGTAGATGCGAACTACTTAATAGATTTCATTTTTTCTTTTAGCAAAGCAATATCCTGCGCCAGCTGTTTATTTTGGTTGTGCAGCTTGGAAACTACCACGGATAAATGCAGCAGATAAATAAAGATCGCAAAAATAGCGCCGGTAAAAACCAAATTAGGTGCTTCGTAAACGCCCACCAAATGCGCCATTACTTCCAGGCCGTTTCTCCAGAAGGAAAATACAATTAACAAAACCGTGCAGGCGATCCACACAATGGAATATTCCTCGCGCAATCTTCCTTTAACGATCAGGCGGATAATGTATAACAGGAATAATAAACTGACTGCAATTGCGATGATTTGAATTTTTGCCATGGTGATGTTTTTTATTTTTTCTAGAATAGAAGTTTTTAGTTGTTAATTAACAGATCCCGGGTCAGGCCCGGGATGACAGTTTAGATTTATGATCGTACTCCGGATTGTACATTTTTTACACACACCTGGCACCTCTCAAGAGGGGAATTGATCCTGCGTAAATTTTAATAATAGATTTATTTGTTAATTTTTTATCAGTTTAAATCTGCTCCATCCGCCTCATCTGCGTTCTATCACACACAGATTAGTATATTAGTAGTAATTAGTATTTAGCAGATCAAACGAGTCCGCCATTCAAATCAATACAACTCCCCGTTAAATAATCCGTTTCTCTAATATACTCAATGGTTTTATAAATGTTAGCCGGATCGCCGAATTCATGAAATGCAATTTTCGATTTGATCTGTTGTTGCATTTCTTCCGGAACGGTATTGATCATTCCTACTTTAAAATAACCAAGGTTAATGTTATTGACCGTTACATTTTTTTGCGCATTTTCCAATGCAATGCTTTTGATCATTCCGTTTAATCCGGCTTTTGAAGCAGCATACGCGCTGGTTCCCATTACGCCGGTTTGCGCCACAATAGAAGAAAGATTGATGATCTTTCCAAAATTTTGTTCGCGCATAAGCGGTAAAAGTGCGTGGATCAAATAAAATGTGCCGGTAAGGTTTACATTGATCACTTGCGCCCATTCGCTTACATCCGATTTGTGTGCAAATGAATTGTAAGAAATTCCTGCGCAATTGATCAGCGTAATGTTTTTCAAACGCGCTGCATTTGTTTTTGCAAATGTCTCCACCTGTGCATGGTCGGTAATGTCCAGCTGAACACAATGTTTGTATTGCGCTCCTTCCGGTTTGTTCAGGTGATAGGTGCCAATCACATCTTCCCCGTTTTTAGAAAACAAATCGAATAAATAATTTCCGATACCTCCTGTAATGCCTGTAATTACGATCATAATGTTATGAATGTGCTTTTGCTTTTTCGTCCTTCGCCCAGTTTAAATTTCCGTTCGCCAACTTGTGCTGCGGATTTATTTTTAATGCTTTGTTGCAGGCATCAATGGCTTTGTCCCATTGTTTCAGCTGATTGTACGATGCGCCGATGTTGCTGTATGCATCTGCAAAATCGGGTTTTAATTTCAAGGCGTTCTCACATGCTTCAATGCATTTGTCGTACAAACCCTGCTGATAATAGGTTACGCTTAAATTTAAATACGCTTCGGCGCTTGGTTTTTGCGCTGCTGTTTTTTCTGCAACTGCCAATGTTTCTTTATTTCTAAGCGCTTCCGCGAGATTTCCTTTTGCCAGTTTATTGTTCGGGTTTATTTCCAGGGCTTTCTGACAAGCAGCAATTGCTTTGTCGTACTGTTTTAACATGTTGTAGGAAATGCCGATGTTGTTGTATGCATCTGCAAAATCGGGTTTTATTTTTAATGCTTCTTCCGCTGCTGCGATGCATTTTTCATAATCGCCTTTTTGATAATACAGAGCGCTCAGGGAAAGATATTTTTCCGGCGTCGGTGCATTTTTCGCTTCCTCTTCCGCGATCTCCACTTTGCCTTTTTTATTTTGTGATGCTTTTAAATAATTAGTTGCATCGGCATTTCCCGGAATGATCTGCAGTGTATTTGTTGCCAGCGCATTTAATTTTTCCCAATCGCCGGTTTCGCTGTATGCTTTCATCAGCTCGCTGCGTGCGCCAATGTGTGCGGGCGACAGCTCAATTGTTTTTTGCAGCGGCTCGATCGCTTCGGTATAACGCAATTGGTTGCACAAAAATCGTCCGTAAAAATAAAATGCATCCGGGTAACCGTTGCCGTATTCAATTCCTTTTTTATAATAATTTTCAGCACTTATTTTATCGCCGGTTGCTTCTTTTAAAACACCCATGTTGATGTGCAACGAAGCATAATACGGCCACATGGCCAAGGCATCGGTAAAATATTTTTCTGCATCCGGGTAATCACCTCTCGCCATAAGCGATAAGCCGTAATTCATTAAGCCGCGTGCATTCTTCGGGCTTTTTACCGTTACATCTTTCCATAAGGTTTCTTCGGTATTCCACACATTGTTGCGCTCGTGTACGCCATACGCATAACCCGCGAGCAAGAGCAATACGGCCGTGCTTACCGCGATCCTGTATTTGTTTGCTGCCGCGGCATATTGTTTCTGATATTTTAAAAGCAGCAGGCCAATGCACCAGCAAACACTTATGGTCAAGCCTACGTACGGGAAAAAAATGCGGTGATCGTTCAGTACTTCTGCAAAAGGAATTATGCTGGAAGAAGGGATCAGCGCCAGGAAAAACCAGATAATACCGAATGTTACAGGACGTAAACGGGCATCGCGTGAAAATAAAAAGGCGATGATGATCATCAGGGCAATGAATCCCATACCGATAAAAAAGCGAATGTTCCAGATGGAATCAAGCGTGGTCCAGTCGGTATCGGCACTTAATCCAAACGGAAAAAAGAATGTGCTGAAATAATGCAGGATCACGAAGGGTTGTGTGATCAGGAAATGCGAAGTGGAAGCACCGCCGGATTGCCAGGTTTTCGGTGTAAAATGATCGACCCACAAATACATACCCGCGCAAAAAATAAAAGCGGGAATTACTTTTTTTATGGTTGTCCAGAGCGATTTAAAACGCCGTGTTGTAAAGACTTCAAACAAGCTTACATTTTGTTCGAACAACAGGATGTAAAAAAACAACATCGGTGCAAACATTACTGCGGGCGGTTTTGCCAGTGCGCCAATGCCAACCGGGATCAGATAAAGAAATGTTTTTCTGCAGAAAGGCGAATAAATATAAAGTACAAAACCGAGGATCACTAAAAAAGTGGATTGCAGATCGGAACGTGCAATGATGTAATTAATGGTTTCTGCGTTGGCCGGATGCAGCATGTACCATGCAGTTGCAGCCAGTGCAATAAAAAAGTTCCAGTTGTTTTTATAAGAAACGTCGAAGATCTTAAAGATGAGGAAAAACATCAAAATGCCCTGGAGCAGAAATAAAATAAAGGACGACAAATGAAAATAAAAAAGATCGTAGCCTTTCCCCATCCAGTAATCAAGCGCCAGTGAAGCTGTTACTACCGGCCGGTACGACTGGTTGGAAGGAAGCGAACTGAAAGTGGTGGCATCTTTAAAAAACAGCGGAATGTTTTTTACATCCTGCACATATAAATTATTTTGGATGGTATGCGAATCATCAAAATGGAAGGAATTATGAAAATGGTTGGAGTAGGTGATCGTGACCACCGTAACCAGTAATAATAAATAAAGCAGGGTTTTGCTTTTCGACAATCCCTCAAACAAATTTTTAAACATGGTTTTATCAGCTTTAAGGTTAAAAATAGTAAAAATATTGATGCTGATTAAGGGCTTTCGCTTTATATTTGAACAGCTTAATACTCTTATGGAATGACAAAAAACAACAAAATAATCAGGATCTTTATCGTTATTATTTTAGTAGCAGCTCCGATCGCTTATTTATTTTATAAAACATCCGGTGTTCCGCCTTTACCAAAAGAAGAAGCGGCTGCGGTAAATACTCAGGCAGCCGATCTTCCGGCCCTGGAGAATTTAGTGCGAACCAATCCCACATTTGATAACCTTATTAATTTATCCACGGCTTACATCAATAATAAAATGCCGGGTAAAAGCATTGATCATTTAAAGCGTGCGATCGGATTAAATCCGTCGGGCGCGATAGCCTATAACGACCTGGGTGTGGCGTATACGATGATGCAGCAATACGGCGAAGGTGTGGATAATTGTACGAAAGCGCTGCAACTCGACAGTACATTTCAGCTCGCGAAAAACAATCTGAAATGGGCAAACGATGAGAAAAAAAAGGTATTGGAAGTGATCAGGCTACAGGAGCAAATACCCGAAAACAAAAGGAATATTGCATTTTACTCGGATTACGGATTCAATTATTTTAAGACCGGGGATTACACCAAAAGCATTGACATCTGGAACAAGATCTTTGAGCTGGATGTGAAAAATACCGGTGCACTGAACAGTATCGGTACTGCTTTTATGATGAAAAACCAAGTGGAGGATGCTATTGTTTTGTTTAAAAAAGCAATAGAGCTGGAACCGGGAAATCAGCTGGCGAAGAATAACCTGGCCTGGGCGCTCTCTACTAAACACTAATTTTTACGAATATACTAATCTGTGTATGATAGAACGCAGATGATGCGGATACAGCGGATTAAACGGATAAAAATTAAGACTGTTATCCCGGCCTGGCAAGGAATCTGTTAATTAAAAACCACAATCAACATACTACAAACATTTATGAGATCCCGGGTCAAGCCCGGGATGACAGTCCAAAAGGGAGATTCGTTTTCATAATTCATACACAGTACCCCACACAGAATACACAGCATACACCCAGATTAGTATATCCAAAAGGGAGATTGGTTTCCATAATTCATACACAGTACCCCACACAGAATACACAGCATGCACCCAGATTAGTATATTCGTAAAAATTGGTATTTAGTAGATACAGATTCGTAGTTTCGTTCCTGTTCGTTATCTGTACCAAAAAAAAGCGCCCCGGAAAAATCCGGAAGCGCTTCAACAAACCCAAAAGGTAAATATTGTTTGTATTTATTATTTAGCGGACGCTACAACGTTTACGCTTAATTCAAAATCATCGCTGATCGCTTTGTCACCAATGCTTTCAAAGAAAGAAGCAGAACCGTATTTAATATCAAATTTTGTACGGTTAATAGTGATCTTCGCAACAGTTACAAATGTTTTTGCATCCATTTTGATCATTGCAGGAAAAGTGATTTCGTTGGTAATTCCTTTGATCGTTAATTTACCGGTTACATCGTAATCATTACCTGATTTAAATACCGCTTTTGTGATCACAAATGTTGCAGTAGGATTTTTTGCTACGTTGAAAAAATCTTCTGATTTCAAGTGGCCAACCAATTTTGCATTCCATTCAGGATCCGTTAAGTCGGTGTTGGTAATGGAGTTCATATCAAATTCGATTGTACCCCCGGTAATGTTTTTACCATCGCTGATGATGCTTCCTTTGCTGATGTTAACAGCACCGGTGTGTTGGCCGGTTACTTTTTTACCCAACCAGGTTGCAGTAGTTGTTTTTGTGTCCACAGTGTAAGTGGTTGCTGCTTTTTTTACAATCGGTGTTGTAAAGGCAAATGCTGTTACTGCAGCTGCTGCAATAAAGCTCATTGTAATTTTGTTTATCATTTTATGGTTTACGTTTTTAAGTTTCGCAGTACAAATATATGTATATACATATAATGTTGCAACATTTTTTTATTTTTTCTCAAAAAAAACAAAAAATCCCGCTTTTGAAGCAGGATTCTGAAGGCATAAACAATGCCGCTTTTATTCTTTTTTCAAATCGATGGAAACCGAATTGATGCAATAGCGCAGGCCGGTAGAAGTAGGGCCGTCGTCAAATACGTGTCCGAGATGGCTGCCGCAGCGTGCGCAGGTGATTTCCGTACGCACCATTCCGTGGCTCAGATCGCGGGTGTATACCACTTTTGACGAATCCACTACATCCGAAAAACTTGGCCAGCCGCAACCGGCGTCAAATTTTGTATCGGATTTAAATAATTCCGCACCGCAGGCCGCACAAACGTACACGCCTTTTTCGGTACTGAGGTAATATTTACCTGAGAACGGCCTTTCTGTTCCTTTTTTACGCAATACTTCGTATTGTTCCGGACTTAATGCCTTTTTCCATTCTTCTTCGGTTTTCACCACTTTATCAGTTTTATCGCTCATGGTATCTGTAGTTTTATTAGTTGTTACTGGTGCCTGGGTATTTTGATCGTGATTGGTGCATGCCGCCAGGCTGCATACAAAAAGTAAATAGATGAACTGTTTCATACGTTTCATATTTAATAAACAAAGATAAAACAGGAAGGTTTAAATCATTTTTCCCTGTTGCATTATGATGTTCGTATAAAACGGCATTTTGGTTTTAATGGGATGGTTAAAATTAGTTAAAATGCATCAAACAGGCGCTTAGTTTATGCGTAAATGCGTATCCCGGTCACGGGTTTCGAATTCGCCATCTGCATTACAATATACTTTAAAATTCCCCCAAATATCTGCAAATAAAAGGAGTCGTTTGGTCATTTGAAGCTTAGTGTTGAGCAGCCCATAATGCTTACTTCTGTTCTTTAAATAATTTTTCCAGTTTTTCTTTGTTCTTCGAGTATTTGTACAAATTGCTCTCTTTTAAAATCGATCCCAGCAATAAGTTTTGAATCTCCTTTTCTTTTGCACCTTCCTGATTCAAACAAATCATGTGAGATAAAAGCACATCGTAATACTTATTAATATAGTAGCTTTTGTAGCTTAGTTTTCCTTTATCTGCAATTACCATTTCAAAATCCGGAAAATTCAGATCATCAAACTGGTAATATTTCAAACCGTTGAACATTGGGAATTTTTTAATGTAATCCAGTGCTTTTCCTGTATTTGGCGGCCTTACAATGTTCATATAACCCCAGATCTCGCTGCCACAATATTCCATGCATTGCAGAAAAAAGATCCCTTTTTCGGTATCATTGGTCAGGTTGTATTCATTCAGTTTAAAATCAATTTTTGAAAGATTAAAAGGCTTTATCTTGTTTCCTACAGCGGTAAACAGCAGGTTATAATAATTATCCACCAGCTCATTTTTCGGAATATCTGCGGCTTTTAAACTGTCAATCAGCTTATTGTTATCCAGTTGTTTTTCCTCCCGGATGTTGATATTGATTGCGTGAATGATGTAAATAAATTTTAATGTTTGCTGGTCGGGCAATGCAAGATAAGGTTGTTTTAAAATATCATTGTCGGTGCTGATCGTTTGAACGATAAAACCCGTTGCCGGGTTTAAATTTTCGGCAACATTGGCTTGCAGATCTTTTACAAAACCTTTTGGCGGTTCATTGGTAAACATAAACGTTTTGTAGGCTTTGCCAAGTTCAATTAATTTGTCGTTTTCGGTTTGGCTGAAACTAAAAGCAGCAAAACAAATAGCAAGGAGTGTAAAGGTGATTTTTTTCATAAGGAGTGGTTAGGTTTCGAGTAAATAAAGGTACTGAAAAATTAGTGAATTCTTTTGACCGTTTGCTTTATGCTGCTCGTATAAACGGTTTTTGGTTTTGATAAACAGGTTGAATAGTTAAGAGGCTTGTTGAAAAACAGGAAGCAAAACCGATAAGGACCGTTTCTGTAAAATGATCGTTCAGAAGTTTGCTCCGAATATTTCTTTGTAAAGCTCAACCAGCTGTTTTGCGCCACTTTCCGACAATGCTCCATATTTGGCCTGTAACACAGCGGGCACACATTCCACCTGGCCATAGTAGCAGGCAATATTTATAAAACCCACAATTTTATCTTTCTTGTAGAAAACAAGACCGGCTTGTGGTATAGGAGTCCCGCATTCAGCCCAAATAAAATTGTCGGAGTCAGAAAAAATGTTTGTTAGTTTTTTTATCTGATCATCTGTCAATAAAAATTCTTTTTTACCAACTTTTGGAGAAAGCTTTTTAGTTTTTTTATTTACGATCGAGTAGGGCTCACACAATTCATAACTTTCCTTTCCGGTAAAATAAAGCTCATTGATCTTGTAAGCAACCACTTTCGTAAAGTTTAATGAAGAAAACGGTAATGTATCTTTTTTATAGTGTGAGATATACTGCACAAGTGCCTTGTTAAATTCCTTGTCATTACCGGCAGTATCCGAATAAAGTTTTTGAATTGTGCCGGTTTGGCTGAAACTAAAAGCCGCAAAACAAATGGCGATGAATGTCAAGGTGATTTTTTTCATAAGGAGTGGTTAGGTTTCGGAGTAAATAAAGGTACTGAAAAAATTAGTGAATTCTTTTGCAGTATCGGTGTCAGGATAGCTCCACTTATTTTTTCACCGGCGGATGTTTTTTCACCGGCTTCACCGGTTTCGCAGCCGCATGCGGATGCTGCAAAATAATGGTGGTTTTATGCACAGGCACATATCCTTTTTTATCATCCAGTGTTACATCTTCAATATAATCAACGCATCCCGGTGCTTTTATATTAATAATGTATTTACCGGTTGCCAGTGTAAAATCATACGTATTGTCTTTTGGAGTGATCTCTTTTTTAGCAACCAATGTTCCATTCCGTTTCAAAATGGAGATCAGGGCAGTAAGGTCCGCAATCGAATCTTCGGTTACTACTTTTCCTTTTAACGTGGTGCAGAAGGATACTTTGTAAATATCCAGATCGCCTACGCCATCCGGCCTGTAAAGCGATTCGTAGCCATCGCGTTTATTCGCAGCAAGCGAAAATACCATGTTATCATCCGTTGTATTGATCGGGTAACCGAGGTTTACTGCCGGGCCGAATTGTTTTGTTTTGGGATCGTACGCCGATCTGAAAATATCATATCCGCCCATACTTTTCGGGCCTTCCGAAGCAAAATAAAGTGTGTTGCTGGCTTCATCAAAAACCGGGAATGCTTCTCCGAATTTGGTATTGATGTTCGGCCCTAAATTAACCGGCTCTTTCCATTTGTCGCCATCCGCGCGTTCCACCATGTACAGGTCCATGTCGCCCATCCCGCCCGGACGGTCACTTGCAATGATCATCATATTCAGGTTGCTGGTAATACAGCCTTCCAGCTCCGAAAATTCAGTATTCACCGGATCTTTAAACCCCGTTGATTTTGGAAATGCTTTTCCTTTATCCGTAGATGTCATGAACAGGTCGCCCGCAATTTTCAGTTTCGCGTTGTCCACATAAATGATCATGTTTTTTCCGTTCGGAGTCATGTACACACATTGTTCATCTTCCGGCGTATTAATAAATGTTCCCAGGTTTCGTGATTTTTGAAAAACACCGTTCACATTCTTCGATACATAAATATCCGACGTGTAATATCCTTCAAAGCTGGTAATGTTACCGGTATTTGTTTCGCGGCGGGCCGTGTAATACAGTGTGCTGTCGTTCTCCACAATAAAAGGATAATAATCAGGATACCTTGTATTCACATCCTTCCCTAAATTTTCAAATGATACATTCAGCGGATGCGCGATCATTTCCCTCGCATTGTTGCAATAGGAAATGTACAGATCCGCCAGCTCGTAATTTTTAGGTGTTGTTTTTGCACGGTAAGCATTAAAATATTTAAGCGCTTCGTCAATGTTCAGGGCATACAAATACGCCTGGCCCAGCATAAAAGTCACTTCCTCATCTTTGTTACCTTCCCGCACCAAATAATTCAAATACGGGATTGCTTTTGATTTATCGCCGTTCACATGTAAATAACACGTAGCAATGTGCAGGTTAATCTCCAGATCCTGCTGGTGGTCGTGCCAGATCTCGAGGTAACCTTCCAGCGCGCGGTCGTAATCATTGTAATTATAATACGCTTTCGGGCTTAATTTTTCGGGTGCTTTTTGTGCATACCCATCGTGGATAGATAAAACAGCGAAGCATAAAATGATGTAATCACAAATTCTTTTCATGAATAAACCATGTCGGATTATCCAAATGTAATAAAAAAATATAGCAGTTGGTTTTATCCGGCTCAGCCTTCTCTCTTAGTAAATAGTTTATCTTTACATTTTACACGCTAATTGTGTCTTAAATATGAAAGCTGAAAATAAAGCTGTAGAGTTACAACTAATAGAATTTCATTATTTTTTTAATGATGAGTCGCATAATATGGATGCGATTATTAGGCATAAATGTGAAACAGAAATTCTGAATGTATTGAGTGAAGTAGCACTTAGATTTAATTTAGATTTGTTAATTGATGTTATACCTGATGCTGAAGGTGGTTTTAGATCACGATATAGATTAACATCTAAATTTAAAAGAGATGCTAAACTAGTTTTACTTGGGGCATTTGCTAGTGCCCTATTCGCTTATTTGTTTTCATTGCCTGCCTCCAAAGAAGAACCAGATGAAATTAAAGCAGCCAAGTATGAAATAACAATGCGTGACCTAGAAGAAAGTAGAAGAAAGGCTTTTCAAGCTAAGGTAGAAGAATTAATACCTATTAAGCTTAAGGAAATAAAAGCCCAAATGAAGTTGGCAGAAGAAAAGAAGGAAGCAGGCAAATCAAAACCCGATGAAGGTTGGTTAATGCATTATAGGATGTCAGGTAATAATAAATTATCCCACCTAAATGAAGTTAATCTGCAGGATAGATTAAATGAAAAAAAGTTTACTTTGCAAGTTTTGCAAGGTTTTGAAGATTTGCAAGCCAACCCCAAAGTCAATAGGTCTAAATCAATCTTCTACAAGAACCTTAATAACTATGAAAAGGTAACAAAGGTTCAAGCCGTGAATCTTACACCTAATGGTAAACCAATAGATACTGGATTCACTATTCACCGCGACCAATTTTCAGAATTTATAATTGAATCGGATGATTTAGATGATGTAATAGACGAAGATGCACAAATTGAAATTATTTCACCGGTGCTTGTTAAAGGTAGGTATAAGTGGAAAGGTAGGTATAAGGGTCGTAAAATTGATTTTTTTGTGATTGATAATGTATTCAGAGAAAAGATATATAAAGGGGAAATAAATTTTTCTACAGGTTTAATTATAGATTGTGTACTATTGACGAGAAGAGAATTAGACGATATAGGAAATGTACACATAACAAGTTATGCTGTACCAGAGGTAAAAGGATACCATATGGGCAACCAATTTGTCGAGATAGAAAGGAAAAAGAAGGGTAAAACCAACTATGCAGATTCACGTCAGATATCATTATTTAATTGGAAAGATGGAGAAGATGAACATTAAAATTAAATGAGTATCGGGAACTTTGTACTAAAAAGATGAAATTATTTTAAAACGTCATTGCGAGGGCTTTTCGCCCGAAGCAATCTCATTCTAGTTTATAATCTGGTGTGAGATTGCTTCGGGCGAAAAGCCCTCGCAATGAC
>JAOQAG010000013.1 GCA_025963715.1 Bacteroidota bacterium | reverse complement strand
CTGTTTTCCCTTTTTGTACGCTGCGCGTTTCAGCTGCTTTAACAGATTGGCCAAGCGAATTGAGGATTGTTAACGTAACATTTTCTGAATTTTCTGTTTCAATGCTCATGGTCACCGCATCTTTACCCGGATTTGGGTAAAGATTTAAAGCAGCCATTTGCCGGTTGATCTCGTTAACGCCAACAACACCGGTTTCGTTGAAGACAACAACACCATTACCGGTTGAAATCCATTTATTATTGAATTTATCAACTTCTATGGCTGTAATAATATTATAAGGCATGGGCGAGTTTGATGTGTTATAAACCGTCCAGTTCGTTCCGTCAAATGAACTTGCGCCACCAGTAGCACCACCTACCCAAAGTGTATTATGCTGATCAACGTTTACAGTAAAAATTTTATCTGTACTGATGCCTGAATTTGTTGTGGTGTAACTTGTCCAGGTACTTGTACCATCAAATTTATACAAGCCGTCGGCCCAGGAACCAAAACCAAAAAACACATTTAAGTTACTGTCAATTTGCATTCTGTGTACGCGTTGAGAGTAGAATGGTGCAGTAAAAACCTGCCAGTTTACGCCATCGTATTTTGCTATTCCATGCGTTCCACCTGCAATCCATAAATTGTTATTTTTATCAACAGCTAAACAGCTAACCGGTTCGAAAGGAAGCGTATGCGACGCCGTATCCAGTTGAGTAAATGTAGTATCATTGTATTTTATCAGTTCATGGCTGGCAAACCATTTTACATTATTATGATCTACAGCAATGTCATATATCCTATTCATTGCAGGAACACCTACACTGTCCCCATCATAATATTGCCAATAGCCATTTATTCCGTTTGTAAGGCTATAGACTTTATCATTAGTTGTTGCCTCCCATACAACATTTTTTTTATCTACTTTAAATGCCCAACAGGTAAATGCTAATCCCATAAATACATTATCCCGTTCAGTCCAAGTGGTATCATTATCAAAAAAAACAGTTCTGCCTCCTGCACCAAAAGCCTTCGCCAACCATTTGTGATTAGCAGTATCTATTTGTATGTGGCTATAACCGATGTATGGGGTAGGTGAATTAGCTGTATCATAAATCACCCAGTTTTGTCCATATGATCGTATAACAAACAGGATGCTTAAAACCAAGAATAGGAAGAAGCCTTTTTTCATGACTTAGATTAATTAAATTAACGGATGATCAAACATTTTTTCTGAACACTTTCTTTATCTGTTTTAACTTGCAAAAAATAAGTTCCTTTAGCTAAGTTACTAATATTTATAAAAACTTTATAACTTCCATTGATCCGGGATGTAATTCCCATTGTTTTTACCGTTCGTCCGAGCAAATCAATTATACTAACGCTTGCCTGCCCGTTATACGGAACAGAATATTCGATGGTTATATCATCTGCTGCCGGATTTGGGTAAATGCTGTTGATAGTAAGCGCATGATTGATGGGCTTATGTTCCTGTACCGACGACAGAGTTGTATCACAGGGGTACGTAGGTACCGAAGTTGCATCCGGGTCATACATATAAATACTGTAAGAGAATTTAAAATGGCTGGTATCCGCCGGGTACCATCTGTTGATCGAATCAATACCATCCGCAGTAGTTTTAATATAATAAGTATATGCTATAAGTGTTGCTGTGGAAGCATTAAAAGAACCCGAATCAAATGCAATATTACTTGTTACATCAATTGTATCATGAGCCCAAAAGCCGGAGTGATCAGCACTTATATATTTTCCCCAACCAATTGAAGAGCTGTTACGGACCCAATGATCGAGAATGGTTGCAGAAGAAGAAAAATGAGATAGATTGCTATCGTGATTCACTACCACAGTTGTTTTATAAATATCAACATTATATAATCCATTAGGAATAATTGGAAGTGAGCTCCATAATGGACCATCTGAACCATAAAAATACGGACAATGTAGATAAAGAGTGGCCGTATCAAATAAAACAGTACTAATGCTTACAGGTGTATTGTTCACATGAATAATCTGATACTTTGGCTCTTGTATCGCTTGTAAAGCAGCACCCGCGTCCAATAAACCATAACCGGTAGTATCATCATAAATAACGCCTGTGATCCTTGGATTTGCAGTTTTTTTGATAATGTATTCTACATCTTCCGGCGCCAGATTTTTCGCCGAAGGACAGGGTGTATTTACATGGCTCAACATCAAGGCAACTACTCCGGCAACATGAGGTGCCGCCGCAGATGTTCCACTAAACGAACTGTATAATTGGGTATAAGGGGGAATTGTTTGAGAATGCGTTGTATAAACGGTTCCTGTATTCCCGGGTGCAACTATATCTACTCCCCATCCATACATTGATTCATAATCATCAGTACCGTCACCACCGTTATCAGATTTTTTATGTTTACCATCGGTACCTACCGAACCGACATTTAGTACAAATTCATTTTTGACACAGGCAGGAAATATTCGGTCTGTCGGGCGGGCCAGAGAGCCTGAAGCATAATGATAATTCCCTCTTGCTGCTGTAGTGATGCAGCCATTACGGAATGCAAATTCCATGGCTTCAATGCACAAATCGCAATCAATATGTGTAACAGGGATCGTATCGGGATCGGGAGGGGCTTCACGATCAAAATTTAAACGATTCCCCCAGCTGTCATTCATTACATTTAATGCCAAACCATTACTTTCAGGCACATCAGCAGAAAATGGACTCCCATAATTAAAATTGGCTGCTCCAACTATTATTGCTTTTGCAGCAAGATCGGCGTTCATACCTTCCGCATCAGTTCCTATGTCCATATCATAAATGCTGCAGCCTGTTGAATCAGAGCCATCCCCTCCGGCAATTCCGGCAACTCCAATGTGATTATTCCGCTTTGCTCCAATAATACCGGCAACAGCTGTGCCGTGCCCCTCTATTGGAGGCTCTAACGGAAATATAGCTGTCGCTCCATCCACTCTCATAGCAACATCAATATCCGGGTGCATTGGATCTATTCCAGAGTCATTCACACCAACTTTCACAAATTTTTTTCCTGTTTCAATGTCCCAGGCTGGTTCTACATTAATATTTCCATTTGCAAAAGTAGCAGTCGGCGCTAACGAAGCCTGATCTCCAAACAAAGAATCATCAGGCACAGAAAAAGGCATAAAAATAAAATTAGGGTGTGCATAAAATATTTCAGGAAAAATAGTTTCTAAACTATCACACACATTGTACTCATCCATACCCGGTAAAAACATTTCCAGCGTCGCCCAAAAAGGCGGCACGTGCATGTGTTCGCCGCTGCGGGTAATACTTATAGAATCAGCCGAAGCCATGTACGGGAATATTTTTTTAACGGTTACATTCCGCATTTTCATCAGACGCTCGGTAGGTGTTCCCGTAAATAATTTTTGCCCCATCATGTACAGCACCGTGTCCGCAATAAAAGTGCTGGCATGCGAGCAATGGAAATCCCGGTTATCAATATTTGTCATAACTAAATAATCGGGATTAAAGCGTACAATTACCGTAGAGCGCTCATCCACCGGGTTGCCATCCGTATCGTTGGTTACGCCCATGCTTGCAGGGGTTGGCGCTGTAATATTTTCAAGGTATTTAACAGTGGAATATTCATACACGCCCGGTGCAGTTTCACTTTCGCCGGTTACCACCACATCACCGGCAGCGTTCAGCGCCATATTAGTTGCCTGATCTTTTAAATGATGGCTGCCGTCAAAATCAATGGACCACAGCACCGTTCCGGCGGTATCGTATTTCATGGTATGGTAATTCACCGAATGTACCGCATCCTTGTAAGCGCTGCCGGTAATGTAAAATTTGCCGTCGCTTCCTATTACCATCGCTGTAGCTTCATCGTCGCCATTCAGGCTGTCATTGTATGTTTTTGTCCAGATAAGCGAACCCGCACTATTGTATTTTAAGGTCAGGTAATCTTTGCCATGGCTCCCCGTTTTGGTGGAACCGGTTACATACACATCGCCCGAAGCATTTACCTGGATCGCATTTGCAATGTCATCCAGGTGAGCAGCGCCGTCGTAGGTATTTTCCCATTGGATCACAAGATTTGAATCCAGCTTGATAATATCGTAATCATAACCATTTGAGATGGTAGGTGCAATCCCGGCCAGATAAATATTCCCGCTTGCATCCAGCACCATGGCGTGTACTTCTTCAATACCGCTGGTGCTTCCTGAATCTACTTTTACAGATTGCTGTACACCCGAAGTATTGTATTTAACCGCAGCCCAGTCGTATGTAGTCGCACCGGTTTGCACACCACCCGAAACATAAATCGATGACCCGATCTTTTGGATCTGCACGGGCACATCGTTCATTCCCGCATGATCGTAACGGGAAGTCCATTGATGCACACCGGATGTATTGTAAAAGATGGAAACAAAGTCAAGATTTGCACTTGCGTTATAGCTGCTTCCGGTTACCAATACCCCGCCGGAACTTGCAGTAATGTCCGTTCCGCAATCGTATAAATTGGCACCGTCGTAAGTGGCTCGCCATTGCTCCGTTCCGCCCGAATTGTATTTGATCAGGATCAGGTCGGAAAGCTGGTTGACCGTATCATTGGTGATAGCACCGGTAATGTATACGTTACCGCTATTGTCCAACTGCAGGGCCGTTGCAAAATCCTGGTAATGCGCCGTACCATCCACCTGGTTGATCCATTGCAACAGACCGGATGAATTGTATTTGGCAACAAGAATGTCGTAATTACCTGCTCCGTTCATGGTGGCACCAGCCACAAACACATCACCGGATGCGTTTGTTTTTGTCACATTTTTATAAAAAAAATGTTGTGTCCCTGCCGTTGTTCTCCAATCCTCAAATACATTGGGATGGGTTTGAGAATACAGCTGCGTGCCGCCCCATATTCCCATAAAAAGTAAAAGTGCTTTTTTCATATAAAGCTGTTTTGTGGTTAGTTTCATATTGCAAGTATAAATGCTGCCGCGGACAAATTTTGTCCGCGGTCAAAATTTAATAATTAATTATTTTTGCATAAACCAAAATTATAACAGCAAAAAATTATTTCAATGGACACTTTTTACTGTCTGTGACATTTTTTATCCTTTTATTTGCCACCCGGCCATAAAACAAAAACGCCCCACATACATGTGAGGCGTTTCGCTTTTAATCAATGATCAATTTTATTTCTCCGTCAGGATCTGTACATAACCTGTTTTGGTTTGTTTCAGCAATGGCCCGCTCAATACGTAGTAATAAACTCCGTCGTTGTGGCCGCCGCCAGCCCAGTCGTTTTTGTAATCGCTGCTTTCGTAAATTTTATTTCCCCAACGGTTGTAAACGGTCAGTGCCGATCCCGGGAAGAACTCTAAGTTTTTAAACGCCAGGTAATCGTTTTTACCATCGCCGTTTGGTGTAAACACGTTTGGCACCATTACATCCGAGAAGATCGTGTAATCGAAGCGAACGGTATCCCAACAGCCATTATTGCTTTGTACGGCAAGCGTTACATGATATGTTCCGTTATCACCGTATTGGTGCGCCGGATTTTGTGTAAATGCATTGCTTCCAAGGCTGTCGCCGAAATTCCATAACCAGGTTACAATTGTTCCGGTTGGGATGGTCGACAAATCTGTAAATTGTGTGATCGTACCAAGATTAGCTGAACCTAATGGCGTAGTTGTAAAGTTGGCATGCGGCGCACCGTATTGCGATACTGTAATGGTATCCGCTGTAGCGCAACCGTTTGAATAGCTGATGCCTACACCGTAAGTACCCGGGTTGTGCACTACAATGCTGGATGTGGTTGCAGAATTCGACCATAAATAATTTGCTCCCGAAGGTAAGTTTACGTTTGCAAATAATACGGCGCTGTCGCCCGGACAGAAGTTGGTATTACCCGTGATCGTTACTGCAGGACTTGCATTAATAACGGTTACAGCCGGAGATGTTCCGGTACAACCGTTTGCACCTGTTACCGTTACATAATATGTTCCGCTGCTGGTTACTACCGATGTCCCGGTGCTTGCATCCGACCAGGTATAACCTGTATATAAAGAAGCCGAATCAATGGTAAGTGTGGTAGAACCTGCACCGCATGTAAATAACGGGCCTGTGATCACCGGTGTAGGCGCAGGGATTGGCGCAGGCACAGTCAATGTAGTATCTGCCGAGCAGCCGTTTGGATACGTTAATGTTACAGTGTAATTTCCACCGGTATTTACATAATCACCGGCAATTGCAGCACCGTCCGACCAGGCATAACTTGCACCCGCAGCTGGCGTACCTGCTGCTGTGAGCAAAATACTATCGTTGGCACAGAAAACCGCAACCCCGCTGGCTGTTAATGTGTAATTAAATGCATTTACTGTAAATGGCGCCGATGTGATCGGGCAACCGTTAATATCCACAACACTTACCGTGTACGTTCCACCCGGTACGTTTACCGAATCGTTGGTGCTGGTAGTGCTCCAGTTATAGCTTACATAAGGTGTAGTGGTTGTTAGTGTTGCCATATCGCCGTTACATACTGCAGTAATTCCTGTGATCACAGGCGCTACAGGCGCAGTAACCGTTACGGCAGGTGAAGTGGCTGTACAGCCGTTCGTATCCGTAACCGTAAGTGTATATGTTCCAAGTCCCACGTTTATAGAATCGTTAGTGCTGCCGGTTGACCATACATAAGAAGTATAGATCAGTGAATCGGAATACAGGGAAGTAGTACCGCCGCAGGTATAGTGATAACCTGCAATAACAGGAGTTGGTTTCGGATGCTCGATCACATGTACCGAAGTTGTTTTGTGGCAATTGTTTTTCACGGAAGTCACATAAAACAAGCCGGAAGTATCCACTGTAATAGAAGTTGCAGTTGAGCCGGTATTCCAGGCATAACTGTCATACGTAGTTGGAGCAACGCTTAAAGTTGTGCTGCTTCCTTCGCAAAATTCCAGCACACCGCTGATATGCGGGTTAAAAGCGGCAAGGCCTGTGGTGTCTATAAATACATTTACATTCACCACGGTAGTTCCTACAGGAGTTCCGTTATCCGTAGCGGTAAAAGTAATCACGTTATTCCCGGCATTTACAGGGCTGGCAATGATCTCGATCTCTGCATCAGCTGAATTTCCGGGAGTATTTGCAAGAATGGTAGCACCCGGCATTCCGTGCAGATCCACATTGATTGTTGTGTTCTGCCCGATCTCCGGCGCAAGGAACAAACCGTTTAAGATCAATGTATCACCTGTTCCGCATACTCTGATGGTATCACAGTTATTTAAACCGCTCGCGATCGGAGCAATGTTGGTGCTGCTGCAGGAGTTAAAATAAAAAGACTGGTTATCCAACCAGCTTACACCGTCGTTTGCACCGTAACCACCGTCATACGCTAATCCCGGTTGGTCAAAACGGCCCAGTTGAAGATAATTCACACCATCTCCTTTATTCATACCCACAGTTGCAGGAACACCGCCAAAGCCGCCAACACCGCTGGATGCAGCACCGGTAGTCCACTGCATATCACCGTAACAAAATGCAATGTTATTTCCCGGAGGCAGGATCGGATCCGTACCGTCGGTAATGATCAGCTGAAATGTATTTACTTTATCCGTCATGGAGCTGTAATAACCCACATGATCCCAGTTGATATACATTGCCGTAGGCGTGATTTTGTATTTCACAGTTCCGGTACCGCGTGTATCCACATCGCCCCAGAAAGGTGCAACCATTACAAACGAAGGATCGGGAAAAGGATTGGAAGAGAAAGTACTGTAGGAAGTACCGAAAGAGATATTACCGTTATTGTTTACATATAAATTGGAATAGTTGGTACCATATAAACAAAATGTGAAGGGAATGTTCAGCAAGCTCGTACTACCGTCATCGTTCGGAGCCATTGCCAGCGTATACGTTCCATCGGGTGTGATGTAACAGCTGCAACCGCTTGTGGCACTGGCTGCATTCATGTTATGAACTACACCAACACGCTTCAGATCCTCCAGTGAAGGAGTAAATGTTTGCGGATTTGTTATTTTGATCCCTGCTGGAAATGTGCCTGATTGCTTCATTTGCTCATATTCCCTGCTATCCACCGCTACCGATTTTGTAGATTGCGAAAAGCCATGAAAGGCAAATGTTCCAAGCAAAACAAAAGATGTAATGTATTTTTTCATTAGTTTATTTATTGAATTAATAAGCACACTATTTAATAATGTAGTTTGTAAATGTAAAAAAATTGTACAGTAATTTCTAATAAATAAGATGTATTTTTAGGTTTCGAAGTTGCATCGGTTAGTAAAAAAAGTGTGAATCGACCTATGCCGTTCTTCTATCGATATATCAGGCTTAAAAGCCTATCTTTGACCGATTTTTATGATCTCTGTTTTTTCCTCTTCCTATATTAAAAGTTATAAAGCCACTTTTTACCTGGCATATCCGGTTGTGCTCAGTCAGCTGGGGCACATCATGGTGGGTGTGGTGGATACGGCCATGGTGGGTCGCATTGGCACGGTGGAACAAGCAGCTGTAGCGCTTTCCAACAGCCTGTATACGCTCGTACTTGTATTCGGGCTGGGCGTTTCCTACGGGATCACTCCCCTGGTGGCGGCCGCCGACAGCTCTAAGAACATTGGCGAAAATGCAGCGCTTTTAAAGCACGGCATCATCATCAATACGGTACTTGGCATCCTGCTGTTCGTGCTGCTGTTTTGCATTTCGCCGGTACTCAACCTTTTTAATCAAAAGCAGGAAGTGGTAGACCTTGCCATTCCGTTCCTTAATGTAATGATGCTCGGAATGATCCCGCTCTGTATCTTTTCGGGCTTCAAGCAATTTACCGAAGGCCTCTCGTTTACACGGATTGCCATGATCATTACCATCGGGGCCAACCTGCTCAATGTCCTGTTCAATTATGTGCTTATTTTCGGGCATTGGGGCATTCCGGCAATGGGACTCATGGGCTCCTGCTGGGCCAGCTTTATTTCCCGCGTGATCATGGCGCTTACCATGTATATCTATGTGTATTACAATAAGGAATTCCGGAAATACTGGACCGGGTTTTCGTTCCGTAACATTTCGCGCTCGCTTATCAAAAAGATCTTAGCAATTGGTGTCCCTTCCGGGTTACAATGGGTGTTTGAAGTAGGCGCATTTGCGTTTGCCGTGATCATGATCGGCTGGATCAGCCCGAAAGCGCAGGCGGCACACCAGGTAGCACTCAGCATTGCCGCTACTACATACATGATGGCAAGCGGCTTATCTGCGGCAGCATCCGTACGGGTAGGGAACCAGGCCGGACTCCAAAACCGCGAAGGAGTGCGTACGGCAGGGTTCAGCGCATTTATTATGGTGCTGGCGTTCATGGGTATCTGCGCCACTTGTTTTATCCTTTTCAGGGAATTACTGCCTACTATTTTTAACAAGGATCCCGAAGTGATCTCTATTGCTTCTTCCCTGATCGTGATCGCTGCTTTTTTCCAGCTCAGCGACGGCACGCAGGTAGTTGGACTTGGCGCATTGCGCGGTGTAAAAGATGTAAAGCTCCCAACACTTATCACGCTCATTGCCTATTGGGCGATCGGTTTACCGATGAGCTACATCCTGGCGTTTAAATTTAACCTGGGAGTGCAGGGCATCTGGTATGGCTTGTCGCTTGGATTAACGATTGCGGCGGTGCTGCTGTTTTTGAGGTTTAATTATGTGAGTAAACAGATTTAGTACGGATCACGAACAGGATTGTACGGATCACGCCCGCCTGAACGATTCGGGCAGGAACAGGAACGAAACTGCGAATCTGTGTGGAACTGTGTGGATCGCTTACGCGATGTTTTTTTACCACGAAGACGCGAAGGCGCAAAAAAGAAAAATTTAATCAGGAAATAATAAAGCCTGGTCACAAATCAACTCACACACAGCACACCAATGAACCAATGAACAAGTAAACCAATGAACACATTTCGCTCTCCGTACAGCCAAACTTTAAACTTTTGAACTTTAAACGTTGAACTTTTTAAATGAAACAACACCTCCACTTTCTTAAGGTTATTTATTTTGTTACGATGATGAGCCCGCTGCTGCTTATTCTTGTTTTTAAAACAACGCTACCAAAAGGTACGCCCATTACAAATCATAATTTGGATGATGTACTAAAATACATTGTACCGGCTTTGGGAATTGTATGGATCGCTGCAGGATTTTTGATCTATAATGCGCAGCTAAAAAAGATAGTGATGCTTGATGAAACCGGCAAACTATTAAAGCACCGCTCGGTTTTTGTGCTGAGGGCTGCACTTATTGAAGCTACCGGAATGTTTGCAGCCATTGCATTTATGCTCACAACAAACAACCAGTATATTGCATATGTATTCCTGGCCCTGCTCGCTTATTTACCAATTTATCCTACAGAAGAAAGAGTTAAAAGGGAATTGGATTTATGATGAATGGATCGCTTGCGCGATTGCTTTTTTACTACTCCATAGGAATCCTACGGACGAAGGTGCGAAGACGCAAAGGAAATTAAAAAAGAATTTTGTTTTTAATGCAGTTTGGTCACACGAATTTTGTGTTTAGTATTTTCTTTTAACACACAGCAATCCTAATTTAGATCTTATTCAGGCATTGAAAACACAGCTATCTTTTTTGATCATCATTATCCTAAAAGATCAGCGTTCCCATTACACACAATTTTGAGCCTGCAAGCATTTATGAGATCCCGGGTCAAGCCCGGGATGACAACTTCGAAAGGTGATAAAAATTTCAAATAACAATTTTACACACAGCAAACTTTGAACTTTAAACTTTGAACTATTGATTAGATAACTTCTGACAACTCCAGCCATCTCAATCCTTTTTCATCCAGCTCCGCAATAATTTTTGCGATGCGTTCCGAGCATTTCATGATCTCGGCATGATCGGTGATCCCGCTGTTCAATTTTTCGGAAAGTGTCGCTTTTTCTTCTTCTAATTTCGCAATCTCTTTTTCGAGCTGCTCGTATTCAAATTTTTCTTTGAAGCTGGGTTTACGTTTATTTGCAGCAGATTCCGGTGTTTTTATTTCCGGTTTTACTTCTGCTTTTTTCTCTTCTGTTTTTTCTATTACCTGCTCCGGCAAACCGGCAGGTTTTTGTTTGTCTTCCAGATCCTTCCGGTCACGATACTCTGTATAATTCCCCGGAAAGTCGCGTACCACGCCATTTCCTTCAAACACAAATAAGTGATCCACCAGCTTGTCCATAAAATAACGGTCGTGGGTAACGATCAATACGCAACCCTGGAAACCCGTCAGGAAATCTTCCAATACACTTAATGTCACAATGTCCAGATCGTTGGTAGGCTCATCCAGGATCAGGAAATTCGGGTTTTTGATCAGGATCGTCATCAAAAACAAACGGCGTTTTTCACCTCCGCTTAATTTAGAAACAAAGCCGTATTGTACATCCGGCGGGAATAAAAATTTGGTCAGCAATGCTGATGCACTCAGCTTGGAACCGTCTGCCAGCGGGATAAATTCCGCAATATCCTTCACCACTTCAATCACTCGCTTATCCTCATTCATGATCATTCCTTCCTGCGAATAATAACCGTAAAAAATAGTTTCACCCGTCGAGATCGTTCCTGCATCCGGCTTATCCAGCTCCATGATCATGTTCAGGAACGTTGATTTTCCCGCACCGTTCTTTCCAACCACACCGATCTTCTCTCCTTTTTTAAAAATATAGGAAAAATCATTGATGATCTTCGTATCGCCAAATGCTTTTTTAATTTTTGTTACCTCCAGGATCTTCCCACCAAGGCGGTTCATTTTCACACCCAATTCCAGCTTCTCTTCTTTTTTGGCACTGAACGCTTTTTCCTTCGTCACCTCAAACTGGTCCACACGGTATTTTGCTTTTGTACCGCGTGCTTTCGGCATTTTTCGTACCCATTCCAATTCACGCGTATATAAGTTTTTCGCTTTGTCGATCTCGCTTCCTTCTATCGCTTCACGCTCCGCTTTTTTCTCAATGTAATATTGGAAATTGCCTTTGTAATTGTACAATTTTGTATTGTCGATCTCAATGATCTCCGTGCAAACGCTGTCTAAAAAATAACGGTCGTGAGTCACCAGCAACAATGTCAGGTCTTTATTGATCAGGTAATTCTCCAGCCATTCGATCATTTCCACATCCAGGTGATTTGTAGGCTCATCCAGGATCAGCAGCTGCGGCTCATCGATCAGTACTTTCGCCAGTGCTACCCGCTTTTTTTGTCCTCCCGAAAGCACCCCGATCTGTTTGTCCAGGAAGGCAATTTTCAGGCGCTGCAATACCTCTTTCACTTTCGCATCCATCTGCCATGCATCCAGATCGTTCATGCGCTCGCTGGCTGTTTGCAGGCGCTCCGAAGTTTCCTCGTTCATTTCCGCTTCAAAAGCTTCCAGCGCAAATTCATATTCCCGCACGGCATTCAATGCCGGGTTATTGGTTTTATAAATGGCTTCCACCACTGTATCTTCTTCATTAAAAACGGGGTTCTGGTTCAGGTACGTTACCGTGATGTCCTTGCGGAATGTTACGCTGCCTTCATCGGCAATCTCTTTGCCGGTAATGATCTTCAGCAGGGTTGATTTTCCCGCACCGTTTTTTGCGATCAGCGCGATCCGTTGCCCCTGGTTAAGCCCGAAGCTTATTTTCTCAAATAATTTTTTTGCACCGTATGATTTTGAAACCGCCTCTACTGATAAATAATTCACGAAAAATAGATTTAATGGGTTAAATGCCTGTTGGGAATAATTCTTTTGAATTTTCCTCCCAAAAAGCGCGCGAAGATAGCGAAATTATTGATTTGTAGTATCATTCGGACGTTCATCCGGCTTCTTTTCAGGAACAATTGTATACGTGATCTGGATGCTAGGCTGCTGAAAAGGCGCTTCGGTTTCCTGCTCGCCGCTCACATCAATTTTAGCATTCTCTTCTTCATCGCCAAAATCATATACTTTGGCCTGCGGGCCTTCTGCTTTAAAATTATAAGCGGTGATCAGTCCGGCCAAAGCGCCCAGCAAATGCGACTCGAACGAGATGCCTGGATCCAACGGCAAAATGCCCCAAATGGTACCGCCGTATAAAAACACCACAAACAGCGAGAGCGCCATTAAGCGGGCATCCTTGCGAAAAATGCCGCTAAAGAACAAAAAAGAAATAAATCCGTATAAGATCCCACTGGCGCCAATGTGATATGCATCGCGGGCAGCGGCCCAAACCCATACGCCGGTCATTAAATACACCCAGAAAAATACCTGGAAAGCAATGGGCCGGTAAAAATAAAACATGATGGAGCCTAAAATAAGCAGCGGAAAAGTATTGGAAAGCAAATGGTCGCGGTTGGCATGCAGCAACGGCGATGTTACAATGCCTATCAGCCCGTGAATGGTGCGCGGGTAAATCCCGAATTCGGATAAGCTGTTGCCGGAAACCTGTTCGTAAAAAAGGATCAGCCATAGCAGGGCAACAAATAAGGCAGGGTAAAAAAGACTGAAAAACAGTTTGGAGCGTTGGGTTTGCATAAGGTCCGGAATAAAAATGATTTGTGGTTTGTCAATGTTTATACCAAAAAAAGAGCGTGCCATTAAGACATATTCACCTCAAATTTTGTTTTTTTTGATTTTAATAAATACATTTGTTAGAGGTGCTTTTGATAACATAAACCTATTTTATTTTTTTTCATAAATTATAAATTGTTTATTTGTCATTCGGAGTTTAACCGGTACCGTATTATTATTTATGAAAAAAGTATTTATTCTTGCTACTCTTACCTTTACCGTACTATTGGCTGCATGTCATAACAAAGCAATGACAGCATCTTCAACAACACCCACAAATTCGTCCGGTGCCAGCACAGGAACGAGTACAAGCACAAGTACTTCAACAAACACAAAAACAACAGATCAGACCGCTCCTGCCATGAAGAATGTAATAGTGGATCCGCAGGCGGATATGAGCACAACCGGTGCTGCTTATAATGTAGACAGTATCAGCGTGGAAGGCGATGTGCTTTCTGTATTTGTAAATTATTCAGGCGGCTGCAAGGAGCATACTTTTGAACTGCTGTCCAACGGAATGTATGCAAAATCATTACCGCCGCAAGTGAGTGTCTGCCTCAAACATACAAACAATGAAGACAATTGCAGAAAACTGGTAATGCAGGAATTAAAATTTAACATTGCAGCGCTGCATTACAAAGGCAATGGCGCCACAGTAGTAAAGCTGGGCGATAAGAAAGTAACATTTCCGGCCGGTCATTAACCTGCCATTAAAAAACGAATCTCTAAACGAAGTATAATTAATAATTAAATCCAAAACCAATGAAAAAAACAGCTACTTTATTATTAGCATCAGCTGCTTTTTTGTGCAGTACACAGTTTATGAATGCACAAGAAAATTCGGGGATCAGCCCGTACAGCTTTACGCACCAGATGGATGGCAATGTGCCGGTGATCCTGATGCCTGCGCATGACTTTTCACAAGACATCAAAGATGCGGAAGCATTTGAAAAAGCCGGAAATTACCCACGCTTTGCACGTCATTTTGATGTGAACCAAACCATGCTGAATGCAGGTACCTGGACAGAAGTTGGAAACGGCGACCGCGTTTGGCGCCTGGATCTTAAATCGAAAGGCGCTTTGTCTACCGATCTGTTTTTCGATAATTTCTTTATCCCTGAAGGTGCAACATTGCACGTGTATACTCCTGATCACAAACAGGTTTCAGGTTCATACACTTCCCTTGATAACCAGGGAAATGGGTTGTTCTCTACCGAGTTTTTGAGCGGTGATGAACAAACCATCGAATATTTTGAACCTGCAGCCGTAAGAGGGCAAGGTTCATTGCGCATTACGCAAATGGCGCATCAATACCGTGTGCTGCCAATGGCGGATCCATGCGAGGTAAATATCATCTGCTCTCCGGAAGGCGACAACTGGCAGGATGAAAAACGCGGTGTTTGCCGTGTATATGTAGTAGAAGGTTCTTCTGCAGGATATTGCTCAGGTACACTGATCAACAATACTTCATTGGATTGTACACGTTACATCTTAACTGCGTTTCACTGCGGAACAGGTGCAACAACTGCCAATTTCAACTCATGGAAATTTTACTTTAACTATGAAGCAACTACCTGTACCGGTGGTGATGGCGGAACACTGACCAATGTAATGACCGGCTGTACTAAAAAAGCAGATGCCGGTGACGGCGGTGGCGATTCCGGATCGGATTTCTTATTGTTACAAATGACTTCTACTGCAAGCCCTTCATGGTGGCCAAACGTATACTGGAACGGCTGGAGCAATGCAAATACTGCACCTCCTGCAGGTTCTATCGGGATTCACCATCCGGCTGGAACAAACAAAAAAATCTCAATGACAACCGGAACAGGTACTTCTACTTCATGGGGTGGTACTGTTGCTAATACACACTGGCAAATTCACTGGGGTGGAACCACAAACGGTTGGGGTGTAACAGAAGGCGGTTCTTCCGGATCTCCTTTGTTTAACCTGAACAGCCAGGTGATCGGTACGCTTACCGGCGGAGGATCTTATTGTAATACCACAGTGGCAGGCGGACAAAATCAGCCGGATGCCTACGGTAAAATTGCGTTCGACTGGGTTTCGAACGGAACAACTGCGGCTAACCAGCTGAAACCATGGCTGGATCCGGGCAATACGGGTGCGATCTCACTGAACGGTTCATATTCTCCTTGTACTACAGGCGTTGGAATTGCAACGTATGAATCAGATAATGCATTCATGGTGTATCCAAATCCTAATAACGGTGCATTCAACGTATCTGTTAAATTAGATAAACAAGCTGATGTAGTGATCCGCGTGGTGAATGTGATCGGACAGGAAGTGATGACTAAGCTGATCCCTAACACAGTGGAGGGAACTTACAACATCGACCTGAGCGCACAACCTACCGGAATTTACTTCGTACAGATGAAAGCGGGCGATAAAGTAGTTGTGAAAAAAATTAATATTGTGAAATAAAGCAATCATTTTTAAATAAAATAAAAACGTCCGAAACCTAAATTTCGGACGTTTTTATTTTATAAATGTTTTGTTTCTATTTTTTCAATTTCTACATTTACAATTCAGTAACCAGTAATTTATAAATAAATCCCCTATATCAAATGAAAAAAATCTTACTATCTGCATTAACACTGGCATCTGCCCTGTATTTCAATACAGCGGTTGCACAGTACAGTCAGGGAGGCACACCGTTAAGCTTTGGCAAGCATTTTACGGCAACACAGGCTGTCCCGTTTGTAAATATGCCTTCTTTCGATTTAGCGTCCATGCAGGCCGAAGATGCGGTGAATGACCAAAGCAAAGGTCCTTACCGTTTCGGTTACAACCACATGGTAAACCTGAGTATGACCAATTCCGGCGCCTGGACTACATTACCTAACGGCGACAGATTATGGCAACTGGGAATTAAATCCAAAGGAGCAAAATCGATCAACTTAGCGATGGATGATTTTTTTATGCCTGAAGGTGCTAAATTATTCATATACAACGAAGACAGAAGCATGGTGATCGGTGCATTCACAAGCGTGAACAACGATGCCAGCAACCATTTTGCAACTGACCTTGTGTACGGCGAATCCGTTACGCTGGAATATTATGAGCCTGCTGCTGTTGCAGGAAAAGGCCACATGAATATTTTCCGTGTAACGCATGGTTACAGAGGCGGTGATGATTATTATAAATCGTTCGGACAGGCAGGTTCCTGCCAGGTGAATGTAAACTGTACGCTGGGTGCCAACTGGCAAACAGAAAAAAAAGGGATTGTTTGTTTAGTAGTAGGCGGGAGCGAATTTTGCTCCGGTTCACTTGTAAACGACGTTCCACAAGATGGTAAACCATACATCCTTACTGCAAATCACTGCAGTGCAAGTAATGATATGGCCAGCTGGGTATTCCGTTTCCATTGGGAAGCACCAACCTGCGCTAACCCATCTTCAACACCTACGAGCCAATCATTAAGCGGATCGGTATTGAGAGCACGTACCGGAACGTCCGATTTTTGTTTGGTAGAGATCACCGGCGGTTTATCCGGCGGAACGGTTCCATCTACTTACAATCCTTATTTTGAAGGATGGTCGAACGTGGATGTACCGGCAACTAATGCGATCGGGATCCACCATCCTTCCGGAGATATCATGAAAATCTCAGAAGCTGCAAATGCAACATCCACCAGCACCATGAGCGGTGCAACCTGCTGGAGAGTTGGTCAATGGACCACTGCATGTACAGAACCGGGATCATCCGGATCGGCATTATTTGATCAGAATCACCACATTGTAGGACAGTTGTTCGGAGGCCCATCGGCTTGCGGAGCTACTGCTGCCAACATGTACGATAACTACGGAAAATTTGCCGTGTCGTGGCTGGGCGATGGAACTGCCGCTACACAATTAAAACCATGGTTGGATCCGGGCAATACAGGAGCAACCATCCAGGATGGTTTCGATCCAAACGCCGTAGCACCTGCATTTACACTGGATGCTGCCGTTTCATCGGTTGTTGCACCTGCAACAGGCTATTCAAGCTGTAACTCGGCGGTAACACCACAGGTGATCCTGAAAAACTTTGGTGGCGCTACATTAACATCCTGCGTGATCAATTATAAACTGGATGCCGGTGCTGTTCAAACTTATAACTGGACAGGCACACTGAATACCAATGCTGCTACAACAGTAACATTACCGGGATTAAGCGGTTTATCAGTTGCATCTCATGTATTTAAAGCATACACCAGCAGCCCTAACGCAGGTTCGGAGCAAAATCCACCGAATGATACGGCATCGAGCACTTTCTCGATCATCAGCCCATCACCGGTAGTAACACTGCCACAAACACAAGGTTTCGAATCAACTTTCCCTACTCCAACATGGACCGTAGGTAACCCTGATGCCGATGTAACCTGGGCGACCAGCACTCCGGGCGGTTTCGGAACAAGCACCAATTCCATTTTTATGGATAACTACAATACCGATATTACAGGAAAAAGCGATTTTATTTATTCATCGTACATTGACCTTACCGCTGCAGCAACACCGATCACTTTAAAATTTGATGTGGCGTATGCACGTTACAGCGCAACCTACAATGATTCATTAAGAGTGAACGCTACAACAGATTGCGGTACTAACTGGGCTAACCTTTACAGAAAAGGAAGCACCGGCCTTGCTACTGCTCCGGACAACGGAACAAGCGAGTTTGTACCAACCGCAGCACAATGGAGAACAGAAACAGTGAGCCTGAACAGCTATGCAGGGCAAATTGTTAAACTTTCTTTTGAAAACAAAAGCGGTTACGGACAGTTCCTGTACATCGACAACATTAATATTTCCAACACAACTACCGGTGTGAATGAAAACGCGGATCTGAACTCTTCTGTGAGCGTTTATCCGAACCCTAACAACGGACAGTTCAATGTGTCGATCAACATGGCAAAAGCGAAAAACGTGACGATTAAAGTGATGAATATCCTGGGAGAAGTTGTTTCTACCAAATCACTTGAAAATGTATCGAACAACGTTTGCAACATTGATCTGACAGGACAGGCAAAAGGAATGTATTTTGTTGAAATTACTGCTGATAACGAAAAAGTAGTGAAAAAGATCAACGTGATCAGATAACATTTTTTAATTCATAAAAGATCCCGCTTTAAGAAATTAGAGCGGGATTTTTTTGTTTACGGGACAATATGTGACTATGCTGGCGCGAGTGTCCCACTCGTGCCTCTTTATTTTAGAGCGTCCCGCTCTTAATCTCGATTTTTAATAAGGGCGGGACGCCCTGAAATAGTTTAGCACGAGTGGGACACTCGCGCTAGCTAACGGGACGCCCGATAATAGTTGGGCACGAGTAGGACAACCCACCTGCTATCTTATCGTTGCAGAACAGCGTAAAACAGCACCAACTCCCGGTTTGTTAAGAATCGTTAACTTTTTTTGTAAAAGATTGGTTTTTAATTTTATAATTTTTACTTTTGGTAGAACAATCATTCAAATGAAAACGTTTTCAAAAATTATTCTCCTTACTGTTTTTGTAATTGTGGCAAGCAATTATAAATCATTGGCGGCTCCGGTTACCAATGGAAAGGATAATGATACCGCCAGTTTGAAAAGCAACATTGTGATCTTTAAAATTTTTGCTGCACCAACTGTTGCTCCATCTTCTGCAACAAAAAGCAAAAGCCTGAAAAAAGCAGGCAGCATGGCCCGCACTTCCAATAACCTGCACACGAGCATTCTTATTACCAAACCCGTTTCCAACCAGGGTTAATTTTATAATAATTTCCTGATAATATTGTGATAATACCCTTACTGTAATTTTACAGTAAAAAATTATCTATATATGTCATTATCCTATGCAAACAATACAGCTACCGAAGCTGTGATCTACCTCAAAAACGGAAAAAGAAAATACGGGATTCTGGTGGATGAAACGCCCAGCACCAATAATTATCAGTTTATTTCGAATGATAATATTTCACATTTCATAGAAACGCAAAGCATCGAGTACATCGAGATCGTTCCGGGAACATCGATCGAAGCGATTGAAACAGACCTGAAATAGATCAGGCGAATCCTCTTTTCTTTTTAATATTTTCGTACGCTTCCTGTACTTTCTGAAATTTTTCGTTAGCGGCGCGCTGCACGTCATCGCCCAAAGCGGCCACTTTATCAGGATGGAATTTTACCGCCATTTTGCGATAGGCTTTCTTCACTTCGTCGTCGGTTGCCGACGCTTCTATCTCCAGTATGTTATAATCGCTTGCCGAATCGCGGAAGTACATTGCTTTAAGCGAATTAAAATCGGCAGTGTTCACTCCTAAATAATTGGCTATGGAAGAGATCATATCCAGCTCCAGCTGATCCACATGTCCGTCGGCTTTGGAGATCCCGAATAAATAATGAATCAGTTGCAAACGTTCCGGATGCGGCATATACTGGCGGATCTGGAAACAGACATCACGAACTGGAATATCCTGTTTTAAAATTTCTTTCAGCATCAGGATCTGGTCTGCGGCTTGCTGCTCACCAAACTGGTGTACTAAAAATGCTTTTACATAATCGAGCTCGCTTTTTAATGTTTTGCCATCGCTTTTCATCACTGCTGCGGAAAGCACCAGAAGGCTTGCAGCAAAATCATTTACATGCGGAGCGCGCTGCTGCTGGTTAAACCCGCTTGAATTGCTGCCGGTTTGCACAGTAATGCTGGATGCATCCAATACGGAACCCAGGGCAAAACCCACCACTGCGCCAATCGGCCCACCTAAGGCCCAGCCGAGGCCGCTTCCTACCCATTTACCAAATTTTATCTTCGCCATAAATTACTTTTTATCAATTGAGGCTGCAAAGTTAATGATTTTAAAAAGTCGGATAAATCTATTCGTTTGTTTCTACCACATACCGCACAAAGAAACACATAAGGCGTAGCGCGAAAAAGGTTCACCACAAAAGGAACAAAAGAAAGCAAAAGGCTGGGGTTGTTAAACTGTGTGTAAAATACATGTTGGTATTTAGTGCATTATGTAATAGAGATGAGCAGGCAAACACGTTGGTATTGCTACGTATCGCCTTTTGTTTTCTTTTGTTCCTTTTGTGGTTCAAAAAGGGGGCACATGTTGGTACGTTACAGCTTGCCCTATGTGTTTCTATGTGCGGTATGTGGTAGATTGGGTAATAGCGATACTATTTCCTGCATTTTCTGATACAAGATCATTTGGTAACTGTCCGAGAATAAATTAAATTTGATGGAACTAAAAAAATCAGGATCATGAAAACAGACCTTTACACCAAAGCAGTACTTAGCGTTATCGCGGTTGCACTTGTAGCACTTGTATTTAAAAACAACAGTTTTGTAAATGAGGCGCAGGCCGGAAAAACAAATTTTAACTCTTTTGCCAGCGTTCCGGTAAATCCGGATGGCTCTATCAATGTAAATGTGGTGAGCGACATGGATGTGAACATTCACAGCATCGGCGGAAGCAGCGTTTATGGCGCCTTACCGGTAAATTTAAAGGAAATGGGCGGCAGCTCGATCAGTTCTTACGGAATCCCGGTAAACATCGAAGCGGTAAACGGAAACAGCGTTTACAGTGCGATCCCGGTAAAGGAAATAAAATAAATTGACTATCCAAAAGTTTATACCAAGCTTATACTATTTTAATTGAAAAATCTTAATTGAGTATCGGAAAGTTTATACCAAATGCTTTTATTTTGTATGGTTATGTTGCAGAACATTATTGTTTATGGAAACAGAAATACTTTCTTAAGCTGTCATCCCGGGCTTGACCCGGGATCTGC
>JAOQAG010000004.1 GCA_025963715.1 Bacteroidota bacterium | reverse complement strand
ATGTTTTTTTTACAATATTCACAAATAATACTGTCATCCCGGGCTTGACCCGGGATCTGTTAAATACTTGCAGCGCCTACACAGTTCTTAATTGGCAGATCCCGGGTCAAGCCCGGGATGACAGCTTAAGAAAGTATTTCTGTTTCCATAAACAATAATATTCTGCAACATAACCATACAAAATAAAAGCATTTGGTATAAACTTCCCGATAGTCATTTAATGTTTCTTGCCGCAAAAAAGCAAATGCTACAATCTGTAGCAACGATCTTGCTAATAATTACTACTTTTACAAAAAATAACGGCAATTATTTTACCGTTTCGTTCTTTAGAAATCATTAAAAAATGCTATAAAATCCTTTGAAATAGGCAATTTATAAAGATTTAGATAAAGTTAAGAATCCAGGAAGATCATAAAGATGTATTTGTTGCTATTCGTAGCAAATTAAAAATGCACCTGTTGATAAAAAAGGAAAACGGGATAAAAAACAACCGTTTATTCCCTCTAATTTTGAGGAAAGAAAAACAATTTTATGGCAAATCACAGTACGGGTTTAAAAGCAGGGGACAAAGCGCCGGATTTTAAAGCGAATGACCAAACGGGAAAATTGGTTTCCCTGAAAGATTTTAAAGGCAAAAAACTGGTATTGTATTTTTATCCGAAAGATGATACACCTACCTGTACAAATGAAGCCTGCAACTTACGCGATAATTATGCGCTTCTGAAAAAAAACGGATATTCGATTGTAGGTGTAAGTGCAGATGATGAAAAAAAGCATACAAAATTTGTAACAAAATATGATCTGCCTTTTCAATTGCTGGCAGATGTGGACATGAAGATTATAAAAGCATACGATGTGTGGGGCGAAAAAAAATTCATGGGCAGGATTTTCGACGGGATCATCCGGACGACCTTTGTAATAGATGAAAAAGGGAAAATTGAAAAAGTAATTACAGATGTGAAAAGCAAAGAACATGCGGATCAGATCCTTGAAAGAGAATAGAATATTAGAGCCTGGAATAGAAGGCAAGAAGATTGAATTAAAAACATTTAAAAATACACAGTAGTGTACAGCATATACACAGATTCGTGTCATCCTGAGCTTGTCGAAGGACGTTCCTGTTCGTTATCCGTACCTCGTAAACGCTAACAATAAAAACTGAAAGTCATGAGTAAAGAAACAAAAGAATCAAAAAGCGCCAGCGCTAAAGAATCGGTTAACAAAGAAAAACTGAAAGCCTTACAGCTGACGCTGGATAAGCTGGAAAAAACCTACGGCAAAGGTGCAATTATGAGAATGGGAGATGCTCCTGCAGAAAACATCGAAGTGATCCCTACCGGCTCATTGGGTGTGGACATTGCATTGGGGATTGGCGGATTGCCAAAAGGCCGTGTGATCGAGATCTACGGACCGGAATCATCCGGTAAAACTACATTGACCTTGCATGCCATTGCAGAAGTACAGCGTGCAGGCGGAATTGCTGCATTTATTGATGCGGAGCATGCATTCGACCGTTCGTACGCCGAAAAGCTGGGAATCGATACCGAAAATTTATTGATCTCTCAACCGGATAACGGAGAGCAGGCATTGGAGATCGCTGAAAACCTGATCCGCTCAGGCGCGATCGACATTATTGTAATTGACTCCGTGGCTGCCTTAACTCCAAAAAGTGAGATCGAAGGCGAAATGGGTGATTCGAAAATGGGATTACATGCCCGTTTAATGTCACAGGCATTGCGTAAATTAACAGGAACGATCAACAAAACAGGTTGCTGTTGTATCTTCATCAACCAGTTGCGTGAAAAGATCGGTGTGATGTTCGGAAACCCTGAAACAACAACCGGTGGTAACGCCCTGAAATTTTATGCATCCGTTCGTATTGATATCCGCCGCATTGGCCAGATCAAAGAAGGCGATGCTGTGATCGGTAACCGTACCCGCGTAAAAATTGTAAAAAATAAAGTAGCGCCTCCATTCCGGCAGGCCGAATTTGATATCATGTATGGTGAAGGGATTTCCAAGATCGGTGAGATTATCGATTTAGGCGTGGAACTTAACATTATCAAAAAAAGCGGTTCATGGTTCAGCTACGGTGATACCAAGCTCGGACAAGGCCGTGATTCAGTAAAAGCACTGTTCAATGATAATCACGAAATGATGGACGAGATCGAAGGAAAGATCCGTTTGGCATTGAGCGGCGGTGTTACAGAAGAACAACCTGCTGCACTGGCTGTTGCCAAATAAGCAATCGCATACATTGCAGAATCATAAATTTTAGTATTTTTACATCATCCCCAATCGCAATACTTGTATTGTTTATTGGGGATTTTGTTTTTATAGTTCTTTTAAATAAATGATTGCCGGAAATTTATGACATAAACAAAAGAGTTTCGTTGTCATTGCAATTAACCCGGGCGAAGAAGTAAACTCACAGTGGAAGTATACTTAGCAAAGCATCTGGAAAAGTATACACAGCATACACACAATAAAAGCACACCCAGCCTTATGTTTTCTTATGTGCCTTATGTGGTTGTTTTTTACAAATGGGGATTGCTATAAATGATTTTAATAATGGCGGGACGCCATAAAATAATCCGGCACGAGCGGGACGCTCGCGCCAGTGGGAGCGATTAGAAGTACATCCAGCCTTATGTTTTCTTATGTGCCTTATGTAGTTGTTTTTTTACAAATGGAGCATTGCTATAAATGATTTTAATAACGGCAGAATGCCATAAAATAGTTCGGCACGAGCGGGACGCTCGCGCCAACAGAAGATTTGTTTTTCGTTCCTGTTCCTGCCCGAATCGTTCAGGCGGGCGTTATCCGTATAGCAAACTTTAAACTTTTGAACTTTAAACTTTGAACTGTTTTCATACCTTTACAACATGATCAGAAAAATTATAATCCCTCTTTTTATTGGAAGTATTTTCTTTATTTCCTGCGGTAATAATACAAACAAGCAAGACAAACCGGTCGCCAAAGATTCAGCTGCAATTGCTGTTTCACCGGAATTACAAAACCTTAATAAATTAATTGCAGCAACGCCAAACAATCCGGATCTGTACCAAACACGCGCAAAATATTATTTAGGCACAAAAATGTTTGACGAAGGATTGGCCGATATGACGCGTGCATTAACACTCGATTCTACAAAAGTGGATTATTACATCACGCTTTCCGATCTGTATTTTGCAGCAAATAAATCAGGAAATGCAAAAACCGCATTGGAAAAAGCCATCAAACTGGATAATAAAAATGTGGAAGCATATTTGAGATTGGCCGAGCTGTATTTATACGTGCAAAAAAATGATAAATCGATCGGGTATATCAACGAGGCTTTAAAAATTGATAAGTACAATGCCAAAGCCTATTTTATGAAAGGCATGAATTTTAAAGACCTGAAAGATACTGCCAAAGCTATTTCCAGCATGCAAACGGCGGTAGAGCAGGATCAAACGTATTACAATGCATACATCCAGTTAGGAATTTTATGTGCTGCTCAAAAAAATAAATTAGCGGTGGATTATTACAAGGATGCGATCAAGCTTGCGCCGAAAAGTAACGAGGCCTGGTATAATTTGGGTAAATATTACCAGGATATGCAGGATAATAATAACGCGATTGCTACGTACCTGACCTTATTAAAAATGCAGAACAACAAAAATGCATTCTACAATTTAGGAGTGATCTACCTGGTGGATCTCAAAGATTACAACAAAGCCGTTGCGTATTTTACCGGCGCTATCGATCTGGACAAACAATATACAGAAGCATATTACGGACGTGGTGTTTCTTATGAAAAACTAAAGGATACCAAAAAAGCCCTTGCTGATTTTACATCCTGTTTAACCATCAATCCTGCATTTGGACCGGCAAAAGCTGAGATCCAAAAATTAAACAGCGGCAAATAGTTCTTTATTGACTACTGGAAAGTTTATACCAAAATGAAATTGTATGGACTTTTGCAACATTCTGCTGCCAATGTGTAAAAAAATAATAGGATACTCATTCTGCAGACTCTTTCGGCCTGTGCAGTAATAGCGGTAATGAGCGGCAGAAGGATTATAGCTGCGGAGCTGTAAAGTGTATCCGTGAAATTATCCGCGGTTTTCCTGCAGCGCCAGCGGAAGGAAAAATTACCTTACAGGCCAGAAAAGGTTTTTGTTACTTTTTGCCTTCAAAAAGTAAAAGCATAGATAAATATCAAGATGTATTAATTGGTGCAACGTTCCGGATATTCGTTAATCTTTTAGTAACCCGCCTCCAAAACCATCACATCCACTTTATCGTTTTGATAATTGTGCATGCGTAATTTCATTTCTGATTTCTGCAACTTCAGGATCTCCCATTCCGCATCTGCCATTATAAACGGGTAATTGCTAAATGCGAGGCTGCCGTATTTATTGAATTTTAGCTTGTTATCATGATCAACAAGCGAAAGGCTGGTCTCAAAAAGTACGAGTGGATAACCTGCTTTAAAAAGTGGATTTGGAGCAGAAAAGCTAATTCCGGAGTGATGCGTTGCAATGATCCTCAAGGCTTCCGTTGCTTTGTAACGTGGATCAACCCCGCCTAATGAATCAGCTCCATTAACCGTAAATTGTTTCAATGTCCAGTAATTGATCAGGTTTTCTGACGCCTTTGCATGCTTGCCGCCATCCTCGTACTCATCCTTATCACAGGAAAAAAAGAGGACAGCGGGGGAGTAAAAGCAAAAAGAGTTTGTTTTTGGTAAACATTGCCGGTCTTGTTTTGAATAAAAATCACTGCCACACCATAATGTATTCCTTGCCATTCTCGCTATTTTCCATTCGTAATTTTACTTCGCCTTTTTGAATTTCAAGGATCTCCCATTTTTTATTGCCGATCCCAAAGGGATAACCCGTAGTGTGGCTATTTACAGTATTGAAATTTGTATTCGGAGCAAATTCGATGTTTTTTTTATGATCTTCAAATTCTAAAGATCCCGTATAAACATACAAAGGGAAGCCTGCCTGTAAAAGCGGATTGGAGGCAAAACCATCGCCCGAACGGGGCATGCTCACACGTAATACTTCTGATTCTCGCAGAAGCGGATCCAGCTTGCTGAGAGAGTCGGCCCCATTTACCGTAAACTGGTGGAATGTCCAGTTTTTAACTATGCGATCCGGTGCGCCATAATGTTTTCCGCCATCATCATACTTTTTGCAGGAAGCGCTTAAAAGCAGGGCCGTTGACAAACAAATAAAAAACAGTTTTCTGATCATGATCGTTTTTTTTATCCGGTTCTGTGAAAGAATTGCAGCTATAAAGTTACTCATTCTGATACATTAACAAAATCTTACTTTTTCTATCGGCAGGTACGTCCACTTTTGTATCTTTGCGCGCATGCAAGAAACTATTTTAATTTTAGATTTTGGTTCCCAATATACACAGCTGATCGCCCGTAGAGTACGCGAGCTCAACGTGTATTGCGAAATTCATCCCTTCAATAAAATTCCGGAAATCACCCCCGGCATAAAAGGTGTGATCCTTTCCGGAAGCCCGTTTTCTGTTCGTGCGAAAGATGCTCCAAACCCCGACCTATCCGCATTTAAAGGGAAATTGCCTTTGCTTGGCGTTTGTTATGGTGCGCAATTGATGGCGCAAAAATTCGGCGGTGAAGTGCAGGCATCGGAACACCGCGAATACGGCCGTGCCAATTTATCATTTATAAAAGCCGGAAACCAGCTTTTTAAAGGCGTAAGCGACAATTCACAAGTGTGGATGAGCCATGCAGATACGATTACAAGAATCCCTGATAATTACGAAATAATTTCCAGTACAAAAGATGTAAAATTTGCCGGTTACGAAGTAAAAGGCGAGCAAACATACGGCATCCAGTTTCACCCGGAAGTATACCATTCCACCGAAGGCGCAGTGCTGTTGAAAAATTTTGTGGTGGAGATCTGCGGTTGCAAACAGGATTGGACACCCGATTCATTTGTGGAAACAACCGTAAAAGAATTACAGCAAAAAATAGGAAATGATAAAGTAGTATTAGGATTGAGCGGTGGCGTGGATTCAAGCGTAGCGGCAGTATTGCTGCACAAAGCCATCGGTAAAAACCTGTATTGTATTTTTGTTGATAACGGATTATTACGGAAGAACGAATTTGAAAATGTGCTGGAATCATACAAGCACATGGGCCTGAATGTAAAAGGCGTAAATGCAAAAGATCGCTTTTATGCAGAACTGGCAGGCATTTCCGATCCGGAGAAAAAACGCAAAGCCATCGGCAAAGTATTTATTGATGTATTTGATGATGAATCAAAACAAATAGAAGAAGTGAAATGGCTGGCACAGGGAACCATTTATCCCGATGTGATTGAGTCCATTTCTGTGAAAGGCCCGTCGGCAACCATTAAATCGCATCACAATGTGGGCGGTTTGCCCGATTTTATGAAGCTGAAAATTGTAGAGCCGCTCAACACTTTATTTAAAGATGAAGTGCGCCGTGTGGGGAAAACACTGAATATCGACGATGCGATCCTGAATCGCCATCCATTCCCGGGGCCGGGACTTGCCATCCGCATCCTTGGTGATATTACCATAGAAAAGGTACGGATCTTGCAGGAAGTGGACGCGATCTTTATCGATAATTTAAAATCATCCGGCTTGTATAAAGATGTATGGCAGGCTGGCGCGATATTTTTACCCGTGCAGTCGGTAGGTGTAATGGGCGATGAACGCACGTATGAAAATGCAGTGGCGCTGCGTGCCGTAACCAGCACGGATGGTATGACGGCCGACTGGTGTCATTTGCCATACGAATTTTTAGGAAAAGTATCCAATGAGATCATCAATAAAGTAAAAGGAATTAACCGTGTGGTATACGATATTAGCTCGAAACCGCCTGCAACCATTGAATGGGAATAAATTTGAAAATTCTGAATCACATACCGGAAATAAAAAAAGGAAATCACCGATGGATGATTTTCTGCACCTTATTGCTGGTGTTCAATGTTGCTGTTTCCTCCGCGCAGGAATCCACCGAGATCCACAAAACCCGCAGCTCGGCAACGATTGGCGGAATTAAATATTATTTGCATACTGTTGAAAAAGGACAAACCTTATTCGCGATCGCTAAATTTTACGGCATCGATGTAAATGACCTGGTGATTGAAAACCCGGATGCGATCGATGGGCTGAAACCCGGGCAGATCCTGAAAATTCCGTTTGAAAAAAAGAAAGTGACGCTTGCCACCGTTGATACCAGCAATTATAGTATGCACAAGGTGGAACCGGGGCAAACTTTGTATGCCATTACCAAACAATATGGTGTGGATGCCGAAAAGTTAAAACTGCTCAATCCCGAATTGAAAGACGGATTAAAAGCAGGGCAAATGCTGAAGATCCCTTCCAATAAACCAAAAACGGAAACTCCGGTCGTTGTAAAAACAAACGAGCCGAAAGCTCCGGTCACACCCGGTACTGTTATTTCATCCATACCGGTAACCAAATTACCGGCAACTGCTGTTTTAACAAGCACCGATAATTCCAATGCACCAACCGACAGGATCGTAACCGGTACAACGGATTACAAAGGCGAAAAAAAACCGTCCTATAACATCGCTTTCTTTTTGCCATTTCATGTAAATGAAGCAAACGAAATGGACCTTGATAAGCTGGTACATGGCGATATTCAGTTTTCCAACAAAACAGAAGTGGCGCTGCAATTTTATGAAGGCGCTTTACTCGCGATCGACTCGCTTAAAAAATTACATTTTAATGCAAAAGTGTATGTGTATGATATCGACGACAGCGATTCGCTCAACATGCTCAATATTCTTAAAAAGCCGGAACTGGCAACTATGGACCTGATGATCGGGCCTTTGTACGGCTACAGCTTTATTCCATTTTCGAAATATGCAAAAGAACATCAGATCGCTATTGTTTCTCCGTTTACGCAAGTGAATAAAATTTTGTTCAACAACCCGTATGTCTGTAAAGTAGCATCTTCCACCACTCTGCAGATCGAGCAGCTGGCGCATTATGTGGTGGATACATTCCATACACAAAACATTATTTTGGTAAACAGCGGCATGGCAAAAGATGCAGGGCTTTACAATACATTTAAAGCAACTGCCAATAAATCCCTGTTGGAAAAAGGCCATTCCGCAGCCGATTCGGTAAAAGAGGTGGTGGGTTTAAGCGGTGTACAAAGCATGCTGAGCGCTACAAAAACAAACATCGTGATCCTGCCTTCCAACAATCAATCGTATGTAACGGAGTTTATCGGCAAGCTGAACAATATGAAAGAGAAGCATGACATTATCCTGTGCGGGCTGCAAAACTGGACTTCATACGATAACCTCGACCTGGAATACCTGAACAATTTATCGCTGCGCATTCCTGCCAATAATTTTGTGGATTATGAAAATGCACAGTCAAAACAATTCATTAAAAATTACCGCGACAAGTATAAAACAGAACCTGAAAATTATTCCTACCAGGGATTTGACATCACGTATTATTTTATGGCAGCCTTGCAAAATAATGGTTCCGGATTTTTAAAAACACTGAGCGAAAACAAGCAGCAATGCATGATGACTAATTTCAGTTTTGCTCAGTTCCCTCCCGATAGTGGATTTGAAAATAGGTTTGTGTACATACTTAAGTACCAGGATTATAAATTGGTAAAAGCAAATTAGAGGCATGCACACAAAAGAGGAGATCACTACCTGGTTTAAAACATTGCAGGATAACATTTGTGCTGCACTGGAAGCCGAAGACGGAAATGGGAAATTTATTGAAGATAACTGGGAGCGGACAGAAGGTGGTGGTGGCCGCACACGCATTATCCAACACGGGAATGTAATTGAAAAAGGTGGAGTCTTGTTTTCCGCAGTACATGGCCCGGTACCTGATTTTTTGAAAAACGAAAATGCCATTTCCGGCGATCAGCAACATACATTTTACGCTACGGGCGTTTCCATTGTGATCCACCCTTCCAACCCAATGGTGCCTATCATCCACATGAATGTGCGTTATTTTGAAATGAGCACAGGCGTTTGGTGGTTTGGTGGTGGTATTGATCTTACTCCGCATTATGTGGATGAAGAAGATGCCCGCTTTTTTCACGACGCATTAAAAAACAGCTGCGATAAACACAGTTCCGGTTTTTACCCCGAATTTAAAAAATGGGCGGATGATTATTTTTTCATCAACCACAGAAATGAAACAAGAGGCATCGGCGGGATCTTTTTTGATAAACTGAGTCAAACTCCGGAAATTTCGAAAGACCAGCGTTTTGCATTTGTACAGGAAATTGGAAATACTTTTGCACCGGTTTATACCCGGTTAATGAATAAAAATAAGGTAAGAACATACTCCGAAGAACACAAAAAATGGCAATTACTGCGTCGCGGCCGGTACGTTGAATTTAACCTTGTATACGATAAAGGAACCAAATTCGGGCTGGAAACCAATGGCCGTACCGAATCCATTTTAATGAGCCTGCCCGAAACAGCGGGATGGCACTACAATTACCTGCCAACTCCCGGCAGCGCCGAAGAAAAAACCCTCTCACTTTTGAAAAAAGGCATTTCCTGGGCCTGATCATTTTTAATTCCGGTTGTTTTAATGAAACAAGATCGCGGATTTTGAAAATCAGGTCGCAAATGCAACCTTTTTGCGAATAGGGGTATCTCCAAATCAAATTCATAGAAGGTAAATCGGAATTACTCCGCCTTAAAATGAAATTTGTCTAACATTTTGACTATTACCGGAATCAAAAAAATCAACTCCTGAATTTTGAATCCGGATAATTTTAGCTTATTTTCGTTTCTTTCACATTTACACAATTAATTGATAACATGGCAAATAGATCTTTTTTCTCTCTCATTAAGATTTCGCTTTTGGCGATTTTCTCTATTGGTGGAGTGTTAACAAATCCGGTATTTGGACAAAGTTCAACAGTTGATGGTGATCTCAATCAGGCTACCTACACAGCCTATCAGCAAAAAGCAAAACAATTGCTGCTTTCATCGCACATTCACATTCAAAAATCCATATTTGCAGCCGTAGTTACCGAACCTGCAACTACAAAAGATTTTGAAAAATACCTGGGATCACGTCCCTCGCTCGATAAATACAGGCTGATGATAAAGATCGGCAAAGGCGAGATCAACACGAAACAAGATCTGGAAGCCTATGTACAAAGCCAGGTAAGAGTATATGCAGCGCTGTATGCTAATTTCAAAAAGCAACAGGCAGATAACCAGCAAAAACAATTGGGTGGATCCAATCCCGTTCCTTTTTCGCCCGGACAACCCTGCAACAACATGGATTTTGAAACCGGCACTTTAACCGGCTGGACCGGCTCCTGGGGCAGTTCGCAGGATCCTACAGCTACCGCAAGCTTCGATTTGGGTACTGTTAATTCTACCGGGAACGAGCACACCATCATGACAGGCGGAACAGACGGGGTTATTCCGGCAATTAGCCGTGTAATGGCAGGTGGAACAGCTTCTGTGAGATTGGGTGAACAGGCTGGCGGCGGAGAATATTCTGCACGTCTTTCCCAAACATTTTTAGTAAATCCGTCCAGTCCTTATTTTACTTATAATTATGCAGCAGTGATCGAAGATGGCGGAAGCGGGCACACAGCACCGATCCAGCCGTATTTCCAGATCAGGATGTACCTTGGTGTTAACAATTCGGGAACCCCGATCAATTGTGCTTCCCTTGATATCAACGGAACTTCGGCCGCATCACTTGGTTTAACGCTTAGCGGAACATATTACTACAAAAACTGGACGCAGGTATTGATTCCTTTGAATGCCTATGCCGGACAAAACGTAACCATTGAATTTACGGTTTCCGATTGTATGGGAAGTATTGATGCCAGCGGAAATCCAGCTCCGGGGAGTCACGATGCCTGGGCGTACATCGACTGTTCCTGCACTCCCCCTCAGATCTTAACATCTTCGCCAACCATTTGCGGCGGTTCTTCCATTAACGTATCGGCTCCAACCGGCCTTGCAAGCTATTCATGGACCGGACCGGGAATTGTAGGTGCATCCAATACCGCTACTATTTCGGCAAACGTTGCAGGAACATATACTGTAACCATGCAAACCGTTACAACACCACCAAATATTCCTTGTACTTTTTCACTGGATACCGTTATTCCGGGTAACCCTTTTAACCCTATTGCTAACTTTACCAGCGATGTCGTCTGCCAGGGATCGGCTACAACTTTTGCCGACCATTCCACACCGGCCGGAAGCATTACCGCCTGGGCATGGGATTTTGATGCCAATGCCAGCACTGATGCCGCCGTACAGAATCCAACGCACACATTTCCGGGAGCAGGTTCCTTTCCGGTTACCTTAACAGTAACCTCGGGAACATGTACCAACAGCTTTACGGCCAATGTTACGGTCAATCCCGGCGTATCGCCTACCATTACAGCTGCCGGACCATTTTGTGTAAATGCGGCCGCTACCACGTTAACCGGAAATCCAACCGGTGGAACATGGGCGGGAACAGGAATTACAAACGCCGCAACAGGTCAATTTACGCCATCTTCCGCAACAGTGGGTAACAATACCATTACTTACAGCGTTACCGGGGCATGTGCCGGAAATGCCACTTCTACGATTGTTGTAAATCCATTGCCAATTTCCGATGCAGGCACCGATGTGACCATTTGCTCGGGAACCGCCGCAACAATAGGAACAGCAACAACAGCTGGCTACACCTACGGCTGGACGCCTGCTACCGGATTAAGCTCTACCAGCATTTCCAATCCATCTATCACCACAGTGAACGCAGGGACAACACCGATCGTAACCAATTATACCGTAACAACAACAGCCAACACCTGTACATCCACCGATGCGGTAACTGTTACAGTTAATCCGCAACCGGTGCTGGCCATTACCAATCCGGCTGCAGTGTGTTCGCCGAATACCGTTAACATTACTGCAGCTGCAGTAACTGCCGGTAGTACAGGCGGCGGTACACTTACGTATTGGACAGATGCGGCTGCAACCGTTCCGTTGGCTTCACCAACAGCTGTTGCAACAAGCGGAACGTATTACATTAAAGTAACGGCAACCGGCGGTTGTACCGATATTGATCCGGTAACAGTAACCATTAATCCATTGCCGGTATCCAATGCCGGTGCCGATGTAACGATTTGTTCGGGAACGGCAGCAAGCATTGGAACTGCAACTACTGCGGGGTACGGTTATGCCTGGGCTCCGGCAACTGGTTTGAGCTCGTCAACAATCTCTAATCCCTCGAATACCACTACTAATCCGGGAACCACACCCATTGTAACATCGTATGTTGTAACAACAACGATTACCGCAACCGGTTGCCAGACAACCGATACCGCTGTTATTACCGTAAATCCTCAACCGGTGCTGGCCATTACTGATCCGGCTGCAGTATGTTTACCAACTACCGTTGATATTACGGCAGCAGCTGTAACTGCGGGCAGCACAGGTGGCGGTATACTCACGTATTGGACAGATGCCGGTGCAACCGTTCCATTGGCTACACCAGCAGCTGTTGCAACCAGCGGCACGTATTACATCAAAGTAACGGCAACCGGCGGTTGTACCGATATTGATCCGGTAACCGTTACCGTAAATCCATTACCGGTATCCAACGCAGGACCTGATATTACCATCTGTACCGGAACGCCTGCTACACTTGGAACTGCAACTACCGCAGGTTACGGGTATGCATGGTCACCGGCTACCGGCCTGAGCTCCTCTACTATTTCCAACCCTGATAACACCACAACAAACGCAGGAACCACATCAATTGTAACAACGTATATTGTAACAACAACAATTACGGCAACCGGTTGTCAGTCGAAAGACACCGCGATTGTAACTGTAAATCCATTCCCTGTTTTAGCGATCACCAACCCGGCAGCTGTGTGCGCGCCTTTAACGGTCGACATTACCCTTCCGGCAGTAACCGCAGGTAGTGTAGGAGCAGGTGTATTGTCATACTGGCTGGATGCTGCGGCAACCAATCCTTTGTTAACGCCAACAGCTGTTGCTGCAAGTGGTACGTATTATATTAAAATAACTTCCGGTGCAGGTTGTACCGATCTGGATTCTGTTGTAGTAACGATCAATCCATTACCTGTTTCAGATGCCGGGCCTGACCTGGTATTGTGTACAGGCAGCACGGGGCCAATCGGTACACCTACAACAGCAGGCGATACCTATTCCTGGACGCCGGGAACAGGCCTGAGCAGCACCATTATTTCGGATCCAACGGTAACATTAACCAATTTAACATTAGCACCGGTAAGTACGCCGTATGCAGTAACAACAACGATCACAGCAACTGGTTGTTTATCGCATGATACAGTGATTGTAACCGTTAACCCGGTTGCAACAGCCAATGCAGGTTCCAGCCAGTCAGTATGTGCCGGTTCCAGCTTAACGCTTGCAGGTGCTGTAGGCGGTGCCGCTTCGGGCGGAACGTGGAGCGGCGGTGCAGGTACGTATGCGCCGGACAATGCAACATTAAATGCAGTGTACACACCAAGTGCAGCAGAATATGCAGCAGGTTCGATTACGTTAACATTAACAACCAACGATCCAAGCGGACCATGTACATTTGCTTCGTCGAGTGTAACATTCTTCTTCTACGAAAATCCGGTAATTGTCTTTACGGTAGATGATCCGAACGGCTGCCCTGTACACTGCGGTGCATTTACAGATCTGTCGACCATTGGCGGAGGTGATAACATTGTATCCTGGGATTGGAATTTCGGTGATGGAAGCGCGGTTGATTCGACCACACAAAACACATCGCATTGTTTTTCACAAACCGGTTTTTATGACGTAACATTAACGGCAACCTCCAACCATGGTTGTGTGAGTACGTTAACCAATATCCACATGGTGCAGGTATATGCCACACCGGTAGCGGATTTTAACCCTAACCCAACCAATGCAACGGTATTAAATCCGGTGGTAACACTTGAAAATGCTTCATCAACGGATGTAAACTATTGGAATTATTATTTTGGCGATGGCGACAGTATTTCGCCTTCTACCTCCAGCCCGGTACATACGTATCCAAACGGAGAAGCCAGCTCTTACCTTGCAACACTGATCGTGCATAATGCCGACGGATGCTGGGATACGATCCAGAAACCGGTGGACATCGGGCCTGAATTTACATTCTACATCCCGAATGCGTTTACGCCGAATGGTGATGGTGTGAATGATTATTTCTTCGGGCAAGGCATTGGTATTGTGGATTACGACATTTACATTTTCGACCGCTGGGGAAATATGATCTATCACGGGGATAATATTTATGCATCCAAATGGGATGGTAAAGCCAATCACGGAAGTGATGTGGCGCAGCAGGATGTATATGTGTGGAAAGTAAAATTAAAGGATGTGTTTGGTAAAACACACAATTATATCGGTACGGTTACGTTAGTGAGATAACAGTATTAATTAGCAAATAGAAAAGCGCCTTTCCGGAAAACGGGAGGCGCTTTTTTTATGTTTTATATTGAGGTGTTCACAATCGTTTTCCGACTCTGCTATAAAAAAGGGGATTCACTTTTGTACTGTCCGGTACTTACACACCCCTGACCCCTCTCAAGAGGGGAATTGATCCTGCACAATTTTATAATTTTAATAACTATTTATCCGCAGAAATCCGTTCCATCCACAAAATTCGAGTTCCATCACACATAGCTCACACACAGCAAACTTTAAACTAATCAACTTTAAACTTTTAGCAAAAACAGTTAAAAATATGAATCATGCACAGATTCGCTATTCGTTTAAATTCGTTATTCGCTGCATAAAACACAGCAAACTTTAACTAATCAACTTTAAACTTTTAGCAAAAACAGTTAAAAATATGGATCATGCACAGATTCGCTATTCGTTTTGATTCGTTATTCGCTGCATAAAACACAGCAAACTTTAAACTAATCAACTTTAAACTTTTAGCAAAAACAGTTAAAAATATGGATCATGCACAGATTCGCTATTCGTTTAGATTCGTTATTCGCTGCATAAAACACAGCAAACTTTAAATTTTTGAACTTTAAACTTTGAACTATTTTTACACAGATTCGTTTTTCGTTCCTGTTCGTTATCCGTACTATTGTTTCACTTTTTCGCCTGCTTTTAATTTCGGTGTATATAACAGATAGATCTGAGAAGTATCATTTGTATAAGCAAAAAGACTATTCTTCACCGCTTCAAAATTCCGTTTTTCCGGATAAGCCGGTACGCCCAGCTCCTTCATGCACCAGTATTTGATATTGATCTCGCTTTGGCCTTCTTCCGGAATCGCGTACGTTTTAATATATGCAGGAAGCTTTTCCTTTACTACGTCTGTAATAAAAATAACACCGCCGCTGGTATTTCCCGAATACAAATTATGCGAGAGGTACGAATCCCAGGCGTTGAAAAAATTAAACAGCGGCATGCATAAAAATAATACCAGCACAAATTTGGAGGAATTGTAATGCAGCGTACTGCGGATGTCGGCAAACGTATAAGTAGAATCGTTATAAAAAAGCAGGAGCACAAATAAGATCATGGCAACATTCCATGGCCATACCACGGGATTGTAATTGTGTCCCAGCGGACTCAGAATCACTAAGACAAAAACGTGCATGAGGATGGCTGCGATCACTGCTTGCTTTTGCAATGCCGGGATCAGCAGGCAAATACCCGTAGCTGTTTCAATGAGCGGAAAGGAATATCCTAAAAAGCGGAAATGCAGAATGCTGTTTGGCCCTAAATGATCGGTGATGGGTTGCATCAGCCAGGGAAATGTATCGGATAAAAAATTAGGATTTAATTTTTGCAGTCCGCTCCAGAAATAAATAGCGGCGATCATTAATTTAAACGTGAACACAATGGCTGCCTGTTGTTTGGTATCGTCGCAACGGTAATTAAAAAATGCCATAATAAAAAACATCAGCACATATTGGTAAAACCAGGGTTGCCAGCGGTTCTGATCGAGCAGCATGAGTAAAACAGCGCTCACAAGAAAAAGAATAATGAACCGTTGCGGATTACGTACGATTGCGATGCACAGCAATAAAACAGCGGCAATTCCCGGCAGGATATAATCAAAGGGATGATGCAATGCCGGTAAAAAGTGTAGCAGCGGGACTACCGGAAAGGTACGGTCATTCAGCCACAGCTTGTAGCACAATAGCATACTGATCAAACAGGCAATGGCTGTAATGCGTGTAATGATGCGGATCTGGGAGCATGAATTTTCTTTTGCCATATTTTAGTACTTAGTCAATAGTCGTTGGTAATTAAATGCATTGTGTTAAAAAAATAATGTTTGTTAGCTAAATCAATTAACCGATCCCGCAACAGGTGCGGGATGACAGTTAGGATGAAGATTTATTTTCTTTTATACATTCGCTCACACACAGATTAGTATATTGGTATTAATTGGTATTTGGTAGATACACAGATTCGTAATATTCGTTTCTGTTCGTAATTAACACACCCCTGGCCCCTCTCAAGAGGGGAACTGATCCTGCACATTTTATAATTTTAGTTTAACACACAGATTAGTATATTGGTAAATATTCGTATTTGGTAGATACACAGATTCGTAATATTCGTTTCTGTTCCTGCCCGAATCGTTCAGGCGGGCGTTATCTGTACAGCCATCTGCACATCAGTAATCAACTCATCAATAATCAGTTCACTCTGCCTGCTTTGTAAAAATATTTTTTATAATATGCTTCATCCAGATCATCGATCATCACTCCTTTTTTTGTGGTGGCATGCACAAACTTGTTGTTTTGCAGATACACCGCGATGTGCGAAATATCTTCCTTTTCAATTTTAAAAAATAAAAGATCGCCTTCTTTCAGATCGCTTCTGGAGATCACTTTACATTGGTTAAAAATAGAAGCAGAGGAGCCTTTCAGCTGTTTGTTGTAAATAGTTGCGTAAAGCGTAGCCGCAAAATTAGAACAGTCAATTCCTTTTTTATTTTGTCCGCCGTATTTATAAGGCACGCCGTACCAATCGTCGATAAAGGAATACAGCTTCGTGTTGCTGATCCGGTCTTCATTTACGTTCAGCAGTTCTGCGTATTTTTTTTCTAATTTTGTGGAAGAAACAGTCGGTTTATTTTCTTTTTCAGAAGAGCGTTGTTCTGTTTTTGAAATTTCTTTTGCCGGTCGGCAGGAGCTTATAAATAAAGGCAACGCGAATGCCAGCGGGAACAAATAAAAAGAAAAAAGCCGTTTGAGCTGCATGTTGGTTTCACGTTTCTCAAATGTAAAACGGAATACAGGCGTTTTTCGGACTGAAATAAAAAGTTTATTAAAAGCGGAATGTTAATAGCGGGCGCTACTTTGCATTTAATTTTTGATCGGTCAAAATCTGCATCGAATAAACATACGCAGTGGTTTTGCCGCCGGATATTGCCGGTTTCCATTTCGGCATCAGGCTTACAACGCGCAATGCTTCCTTGTCATACCCGTCGTTGATGCCTTTCAGGATCTTCGGATTTTTTACATTTCCGTATTTATCAATCGTAAATTGTACGTAAATTTTTGTTGCTGTTATTTCTTTTCCTGCAGCCTGCACCGGCCATTTGGCATTGCTGCTGATAAATTTTAACAAGGCAGCATTTCCTCCCGGAAACTCCGGCGTTTGGTCAACAAAAGCAGTTATTGAATTGTTACTCAAGCCGGAGATTGTACTGATAGAATCTCCTTTGATCACCTTATTGTAATTTTGTGCAAGATCCGGCGGAGCGTAAGCCGGAGTTTCTGAAGTAGAGGGCGTAGCTTTGTAATCACCGGCAACAGCATTTGCTTTTTTCTCTTCCGGCGCTTTTTTCGCTTTCATTTTTTCTGCTTTTTGATCTTTCGCTTCATCGGCCAATTGTTCCGTTACCACAGCATAAGTAGCTGCCTGATTTTTATCTTCTTCTTTTTGTGGTGCCAGAGCCCCTGCTCCGGCTGAATTACCATCATCCTTGTCGGTTTTTGGCGTGTTCCATTCGTAGGTGTAAGTTCCCGTGCCTTTGTCAGCAACGGAAATACTGTCCGTTAATTTTGCATTTGCAGCTGCGCCTTCCAGTGCAACGGTCGTTTCTGTTTTTTCTGTGTTTTCAGCTTTCCGTAATTCATCCGGCGCCGTTTCCTGTGCCGGTCTTTCCTGTTTTGCTTCCTCTTCTTTTAATACAGGCGCAGGAGATTGATCGTTTGCTTCCGATCGGTCAACCGCTTTGTTTTTTGTTGTTACCGTGCCGGATGGAGTTGCCGGTTTACCGGTTCCCGGTGTTGTTTCGTTTTGTATTTCTTTTGCTTTTTGATCTGTTTTCAGATCAGCAACCGTTGCTTTTTCTTCCGCAGATGGCGGCGCTAAGTGATTGAAAAAGAAAAGGCCGCCCATTAGCAATAACAATCCGGCCGCGACCGACATGACTATTTTATAATTGAACCCTCCTGATTTTTTTACAACCGGCGGCATTGCCATTTTTTCGGCAACCTGTTGATTGATCGTTCCAATAATGTTGCGGTTCTTTACCAGTCTTAAACCATCCATTGCGTCCGAGCACAGCTCACATTCCAGCAAATGCTTTTCCACCACGTGCTGTTGTTTCGGAGAAAGAGCGTGGTCGATGTAATCAAACATCGTTTGCTCCGAAATACAATCCGTAGGCGTATATAATGTATGTTTTAATTTTTCACTCATTTTTGTTGCAATACACTGCTGCGCGATTCGATGCAGATCTTTAAATTCCGTTTGCCGTTTTGTATATAGCTTTTTACATTATTCATGCTAAAGCTGGTTGTTTCGGTAATTTCACTATAACTTTTTTCCTGCAGGTAAAACAATTCCACACACAGGCGCTGTTCCTCATTCAGCCCTTTCATGCATTCTTCCATGTGTGTGAGCTGTATTTCTTTTGTGTTTTCATGTACAAGATGCGCGTTCAGGTCGGTTTCCATAAGCGCTCCCAAATCCTGCTGCATGGCCTTGTTGTGTTTAAGTTTAGCCGAACCGGAGCGCAGCTGCATCAGGCAAAAATTTTTGCAAACCATGTGCAGCCAGGCTTTAAATTGCTGGATCTCGTGCTTTTTCAGATCGGTCAATAATTTTTCAAACAGCTGCATGGAAGCATCTTTGCTGTCATCTTCATCTTTCAGGTATTTCATGCACACACCAAACACCAGGTGGGTGTAACGCTGGAACAATACACCCACGCAGTTATTGTCGCCGGTTTGTTTATAACGGGCAACCAATTGCAGATCATCAAGTGTATGGAGTTCTGTAGCGTACATGCGTAGCACAAAAATAGGATTTTTATTGCTTAAATCCAGTATAAAATCCCGCTCTTGCAGATCCTAAAGATTGGGTGCCGGATCATGTAAATTTGTTTATATTTGTGCGTTAAAAAAACTGGCTAACAATTTGCTTTAGGCATTTTGAACGAATGAAGAAACTACTTTTCATATTAGTACTCCCGATTTTGTTGCTCACGCAAAGTGCAGCGATCCGGATGGACCAATCGGAAGAGGCCGGTGCCCGCATCAAGGCAATTTACATCTACAATTTTACGAAATACATTGAATGGCCGGACAACTACAAATCCGGCAACTTTGTAATTGGCGTATATGGTACCAACATTCCCCTGTTTAATGAGCTGAGTAAAATGGCGGCTTCCAAAACCGTAGGCGCTCAGAAACTGGAGATCAAAAGCATTGGTAATCCGGCGGAAGCAGCACAATGTCACATTATTTACATTTTAACAAACAGCTCGGACGAACTGCCCGAAGTGATCAAAAAAGTAACCGGTAAAAGCACGCTCATTGTTACAGATAAAGCCGGATTAACAAAGCTGGGATCGGGCATAAACTTTTCAATTGTAGAAAATAAACAGAAGATCGAATTGAACAAAGCAAATATAGAGAAGTATAAACTCAAGGTCGCAACCACGCTGGTGGATATGTCGGTACAGGTTAAATAATTTTTTTATATATTTACATGATAATTAAGATGTTAAACTTAAAAAGAACCATTTGTTTTACGTTATTGCTGCTTTTCGCAACAATAGTGGGCAAAGCGCAGCAGCGTAAATTCAACGCTGCGTATACGTTCTTGCAGCAGGGAAATCTCGATAGCGCTAAAGTGAACATCGATGCTGTTGTTTTACATCCCGAAACTGCCGGAGATGGCAAATCATGGTATGTTCGCGGTTTTATCTACAAATCCATTTACAACAAAAGCGAAAAAGGAAATAAACAATCCACTTCCCGGATCGTGGCGCTGAAATCATTCAAAAAATCGATAGAGCTGGATACCGCCCAGGAAAATGTACAGGAGAATGTGAAAAACATTAAGTACCTGTGTACCACGCTGTACAATGATGCCGGAGCCAGCCTTGATTCCATCGATTATAAGATCGCGATCGCTAATTTTGATATTTTCAAAGAATATTATTTGCTGGTAGATCCTACACCTGCAAACATTCAGCAAAAAGACATTGATTTTACACTGGCCATTGCATCGCTTTACACCAAAGTATTTGAAAGCGACCGCAAAGGAAAAATTGAATTTTTGAAGCTGGCGAAAGATGCGTACAACAAAATTCTGGCGATAGATCCGAATAACATTGCTGCCAATTACAACATGGGGATTTTGTATTACAACCAGGCGGTAAACCTCATCAATCAATCCGATTACGATCTGGACATTGTGGCGCTGAACGACATCCAGGACAATTCCATTAACTTATTTAAAGAATCACTTCCTTTCATGGAAAAAGCATACGAGCTGGATCCAAAACGCAGAGAAACGCTGTTGGGTCTGTCAGGTATTTATTTTAGCTTGAACGAGTTTGATAAATCAAACATGTACAAGCAAAAACTGGAAGAAATAGAAAAACAAAAATAGGTTAGTATTAATATTACGCTACTCCGGGCAGTATATGAAATTAAGATTTACAATTGGTAGAAAAATAGGATTGGGCTTTGGCATAATCATTTTTTTGACAATTATAGCGTTTTTACTTACCAACGTTACTCTTAACGACAGTCGCAAAAAAACCGACCAGGTTACCGAGATCTACAATCCTTCGGTGGCTACGCTGAAAGAGCTGGACAACTTGCTCAACCGTTCCAAATTACTTATTACCAAATGGTTTTACGTTCAAACAGGTGATGATGCCGCGCACAAAAAAGCGTTGCGCCATTTGCTGGATTATGAATATCCGGAAGTAAAAACCAACATTAAAAAATATTCGGTAAACTGGAACAAAGATGAGCAGAAAAGCGCTGATGCGATCCTTGCACTGGTAGAGAAAATGTTCAAAAGCTACAAAGAGGATGTAATGGCCACGTTAAATTCCTTTGATACGTACAACGATTCCAATGTGAAATTTGTAGCGCAGCTGCCATTTGAGGATCTGGAGCCGCAATTCCAGGTGATCAACGAAAATTTAAGCAAGCTTATTGATAAACAAAATTCGAATGCAACCGATAATTCCGATAAAATGCTGGATTCCTTTACGTTCCTGCAAAAAATTGTTGTGTGGCTGGGGATCTTGCTTGTTGTGGGCGGACTTTTAATTGCAGTATATACGGTAAGAACCATTGTTCGCCCGATCCAGCAATTGAAAAAAATATTGTTATCCATGGGAAGAGGCGTATTGCCAACCGAGCGCATCAAAGACAGAAATGATGAGATCGGTGAAATGTCCATCGCGTTGAACGACCTGGTGGATGGAATGGCACGCACCACACAGTTTGCGAAACAGGTAGGTTCCGGTAACTTTGATTCGCATTACCGTCCTTTGAGTAAAGATGATACATTGGGCGCAGCCTTATTAAAAATGCGGGAAGATTTGCGTGAGAATGAGCGTGTGCTCGAAGCAAAAGTAATTGAGCGTACAGAAGAAGTGGTGCGTCAGAAAGAAGAGATCGAAACCAAGAACGAAGAGCTGGAAGTGCTGTACAAGCATGTGACCGATAGTATCAAATATGCGAAACGGATCCAGGAAGCGATCCTGCCGCCGGACAGCCTGGTAAAACGTGTATTACCCAATTCATTTGTATTATATAAACCAAAGGATATTGTCAGCGGCGATTTTTACTGGATCGATGAAAAAGATGGTAAAACCATGTTTGCAGCTGTGGATTGTACCGGTCACGGTGTACCCGGAGCTTTTATGAGCATCGTAGGATACAATATTTTAAAACATTCCGTTAACAATAATAATTTTACAACACCTTCCCTGATCCTTGATGCATTGAATGAAGGTGTGAGTGAAACATTACACCACGGCCATGAAGAATCACAGGCCAAAGACGGGATGGACCTTTCGTTTTGCACCATTGATTACAACGCTATGGAATTGCAATATGCGGGTGCGTTTAATCCGCTTTATGTTATTCGTGATGGACAGCTGATCCAAACAAAAGCGGATAAATTCCCGATCGGTTTGTTTTTAGGCGAAGAGAAAAAGAAATTTACCAATCATACCTTTAAATTACAACAAGGAGATGTGATCTATATCTTCTCCGACGGTTATGCCGATCAGTTTGGCGGCCCGAATGGTAAAAAGTTTATGGCCAATCATTTCCGTGATCTTTTACTGGATGTTCACAAGCATCCGATCGACAAACAAAAGGAATTCCTGAACCAAACAATTGAGGAATGGCGCGGCCCGCTTGATCAGGTGGATGACATTCTTGTAATTGGTGTAAAGATTCAGTAAATCAGCTAGTTAATTTGTTTCCTGCCTTCTCTTTTTTCAAAATAATCCACTTTGATTATAACTAAAATTGTCTATTTTTATTCCGTGGAATATAAATAAGGCATGAAAAGATTTCTACTCTGGTTTTTCTTTTTATACTCTTTTTTTGTTACGATGATGCCCGCATCTTTCGTAAAATAAGCTCTTCCATTCAAAAACTGATTAATAAAAAATACCATGAAAAAAACTTTACTATTGTTTTTACTGATCCTGTTATCAGCTTTAGGTTTTAGCCAGGCACCACCTTCAGGGATTAATTACCAGGCAGTAGCGCGTACCAGTTCCGGCGGTCCGGTGATCAGTACCAGTATTGATGTGCGTTTTACCATTTGGGATGCAGTTACCGGCGGTACAAACTTATTCCAGGAAACCCATACAGGTGTTACCACCAACGTTTACGGTTTATTCACAAGCGTGATCGGAAGTGCAAATACAACCAGCTTTAACAGTATCAACTGGGCTGGTGGAGCAAGATATTTAGAAGTAGAAGTAGATGATGGCAGCGGAAGCGGCTTTATCAGCATGGGGCGTGTACAGATGCAAAGCGTTCCTTATGCCTTGTATGCAGCAAATGCTGGCGGTGGTTTAACGGGCGCAACCGGTGCAACGGGCGCTGCATCAACAGTGGCAGGCCCAACCGGCGCTACAGGTGCAGTGGGAGTTACAGGTGCCACAGGCGCAGCATCAACAGTAGCAGGTCCCGTAGGTTCTACGGGTGTAACCGGTGCTGATGGAATAACCGGCGCAACGGGTGTAACCGGTGCTGCATCCACAATAGCAGGCCCGGTAGGATCAACGGGTACAACCGGTGCCGATGGATCAACCGGAGCAACAGGTGTAACAGGTGTAACAGGAGCAGCCATTACAGGAATTACAGATAATGGAGACGGAACATTAACAATTACTTATGGTAGTGGTGCAAGCATTATTACCGGTGTATTATATGGCCCTACAGGTGTAACCGGATCAACCGGCCTGGTAGGCCCAACCGGTGTTGGTGCAACAGGCGCCACCGGAAATAGCGGAGCGGATGGAGCAACAGGCAGTACAGGATTAGCAGGTAATACAGGTGCAACCGGAAATCCCGGCGCAACAGGATCTACGGGAACAGTTGGTGCTACTGGTAATACAGGCCTTACCGGTGCCACAGGTTCAACCGGCATCGTTGGTGCAACAGGTAATACCGGAATAACGGGATCAACCGGAACTATCGGTAATACTGGAAATACAGGAGTTACAGGTTCAACCGGTATAGTTGGTGCAACGGGTAATACCGGAATAACGGGATCAACCGGAACTATTGGTAATACTGGAAATACAGGAGTTACAGGTTCAACAGGTGTAGTTGGTGCAACAGGTAATACCGGAGCTACGGGAACTATAGGTGTAACGGGTACTACCGGTGCAACCGGAGGTACAGGTATTGTTGGATCAACCGGAAATACAGGAATAACGGGCGCTACAGGTTCAACAGGAACAAGCGTGCTGAACGGAACGGTAAATCCTACGGTGGGAATTGGATCGGTTGGTGATTTTTATATTAATACAAGCACTAACATTTTATACGGACCTAAAACAACAGTATGGCCGGGAGCAGGTGTTTCATTGGTTGGCCCGAGCGGAAATACGGGAAACACCGGATCTACAGGAACCATCGGTGCAACCGGTAACACAGGGCCTACAGGAATTGTGGGTGCTACCGGAAATACCGGAAATACCGGAAATACAGGAAACACTGGCTTAACGGGTAATACGGGTTCAACAGGCCCAACCTGGACGCTGACTTCCTTAACATTTAACCCTGCAGGAACACTTACACTTGCTGCAACGGCGGGATCGGGTGGACCGATCACATCCACAAACGCATCCTGGCTGACAGTAGGAAATTCGGGAACGGTTGACGGGACTAATTTTATCGGTACAACTGATAACGTTCCTTTTAATATGAAAGTGAATAACCAAAAGGCCGGAAGGATAGATGCGGGCGGACAAACGGTGTATGGTTACCAGGCCGGAAATGTAAATACTGCAGCAGGGATCACCGCAATCGGTTACCAGGCATTACAGGCAAATACATCGGGTACGTTAAATACTGCGGTGGGGCAGGGTGCATTAAAAACCAATACAACAGGAGGATCCAATACCGCTATTGGTACAAGCGCACTTACAGCAAATTCACAGGGACAGGACAATGCGGCCTTTGGAAATAATTCGCTTTCGGCTAACACATTAGGACAAAATAATACGGCAGCGGGATATTTTTCAATGTTCGGGAACACAACAGGAAGCAATAATACAGCTGTTGGATATGGAAGTTTATCATCCAGTAACGGAAGCTCGAACGTTGCATACGGATACAATACAATGGCATTGAATACAAACGGTGCAAGTAATACTGCTGTTGGATTTGAAGCCTTGTATAATAATTTATCAGGTAATACAAATACTGCTTTAGGATATCATGCTGGCTTTACAAATACGAGCGGAAGCGGGAATGTGTTTTTAGGATTAAATGCAGGTTACAATGAAACAGGTTCCAACAAGCTTTACATTGCAAACTCTACCACCAATCCGCCGTTGATCTATGGTGATTTTACTGCCGGAAACCTTGGATTGGGTACCATTACTCCAAATGCAGCAGCCCAGCTGGATATTACATCCACCACAAAAGGTATTTTGATCCCGCGCATGACCAGTGCTCAAAAACTGGCCATTGCTTCGCCAATAGCCGGTTTGATCGTGTACGATGCCACACTGAATAAATTTTCTTATTTCGATGGTGCTGTATGGTCAACGCTTAGCGTAGGCGGCGGTACCGTAACCAGCATTACTGCAGGTACGGGCTTAATCGGCGGTACGATCACTACATCCGGCACAATTGGCCTTGGATCTATAGGAACGCCAGGAACATACGGCTCTTCCACGCAAGTGCCATCGATCACTACGGATGGATTCGGAAGAGTAACGAATGTAACGCTGAACCCGATCAGCGGGTTGCTTCCCATAGGAACCACCGGGCAAACATTGTACAATAACTCGGGAACATGGACAGCAACAAGTAATTTATACAGCGACGGAACAAATGTGGGGGTAGGTATTGTGCCAACAGTGAAATTCCAGGTAAACGGACAAACAAAAATATCGGATAATGCGACTACTTCTGGTTATGTTGCCACGATCCAGAACCCTATGACAGGTGCCATTTCTGGTGGAGCGCTTACGGTGGTGAACTCAGGCGACAGGTCTATTGATAACATCGGCATGCTGGTTCAAAATCTTGTTACAAAAGCAGGCGGCTCAGGATCAACAAAAACAGGACTTTCTATCGAATCTACCGGATCATGGTCACCTACAACAGGCCAGGTCAACCAGGGATTATTAGTGAATGTATCCGGTGCGGATGTGAACTACAGCGCCATCTTCAATGGTGGAAACGTAGGGATTGGAACAGCAACGCCGGGGCAGATGCTGCAAATTAACAATACAACAACAGCACCTGCGATCAGCCTTTTAACAAGCTCTTCTCTTGCGTCTTCACTGATGTTTGGCGTTGCAGGTACGCCGGGTAAAGGTGTGATCCGGTATAACAACAGCACCAACACAATGGATTTTTGGACCAACAATACGCCGCGCATCACCATCGATGGAAACGGGCATACCGGGATCTTTGGCGGTACAGACCCGGCTTATTCATTAGTGGCGTATGATAACGGGGGGAATGCCGGTTTTGGAATAGATGGAAACGGTGTGAAGATAGGTGACGTATTGGGTGGATCCGCAGGAAATTATTTTTATACAGATTTTGAAGGTACAGGAAATTTCCAGTTCATGGGTGGAAATGTAGGGATTGGAAATCCGGCACCGGGACAAAAGCTGGAAGTAATAGGGAACGTGATGATCCCTGCTGCAAACGATTACATGTACAGTAGTGCAAAAACATCGTATTACAGCATTTCACCACCGGCATTTACACAGGAAGGTGCCACTTATACAACGACTATAGGGCCTTACGGATTGTATGTGCCGGATGGAAGTGCGACTGTAGTTGCCTACCTGCAGGCACCGGTAAATTTGCCTGATGGTGCAACTGTAACAAAACTGGAAGCATTTGTAATTGATAAAGATGGAACGTATAATACGCAGCCGCTGCAATTGTGGAGAAACGATTATGCTGTCGGTACTGCTGCCGGTAATTCGCTTATAATGGCTTCTGCACCGGCAACTACAGGCACAAACACAAATATCCAGTCATTAAGTACCACCACCATTTCATCTCCGGTTGTAAATAATTCGGTTTATACTTATTATTTACGCTGGGGAAGTATGCAGGCAAACAGCAACCTGATCATGTGCAAAGTAGTGATCACTTATACCGTTACGAAAGCAAACTAATGATGAATAAGACAAGCAATAATATCAGCGTTCTATTCCTGCTGCTTCTTGTACTTATTGGTATGAGTGTACAGGCGCAGGTGCAGAACAATCCACCGATGCAGAATGTACTTGGTACATCGGGCGGAACAAAGGTATTGCCTTCCGGGATCTCTATTGATTACACGGTTGGAGAATGCATTGTTACAACTGTAGGGCCGTTCAACACCAAATTTTTAACGCAGGGTTTCCAGCAGCCGAACGATGCCAACAGCACATTGAATGAAAGTGTGAACAGCGTGAATTCCACCTGTATTGATGCAAAGAACGGTTCGGTTATGTTTCAGCCGTTTACCAGCACCGGCCCGGTAACCATTAATTTTAATAATGAAGGATTTGGAACCAGCACCTTGTTTACCAACCTGGCGCCGGGAACATATCCATACGTTGTAACGGACGGAAATTTTACCATTACAGATTCGGTTGTGATCAGCGAAGATCAGATCGATTGCGGCCAGCAGCTGATCTTTTACAAAGGCGTAACGCCTAATGGCGACGGACATAACGATACATGGGTGATCGACGGGATTACCAATTTTGAAACGAGCAGGGTATTGATATACAACCGCTGGGGCGACCAGGTTTGGAAAGGCGAGAATTATGATAACAATACCGTGGTATTTGCCGGAAAAAACACAAATGGAAAGGACTTAACCGATGCCACTTATTTTTACCTCGTGGAAGCCGGAGGAAAAACATACAAAGGATGGGTAGAGGTGACACATTAACCGGATGTTGGAAATTGGATGTTGGATATTAGACTGTGTGGAAAAAAAGCGGACTGTAAAATAGATGTTGGATATTGGACTGTGTGTATAAAAGCTGGTTATAAAAAATAAAGAAATAAAAAATTAACACCATTTAAAATGGGAGCATTCAAAAAAATAATAATTGTGCTTATCGCTGTTCTTGCTTTTCTGTCGAAAGTACAGGCACAACAGGATCCGCAGTACAGCCAGTACATGTTTAATCAACTGGCGCTTAACCCTGCGTATGCCGGAAGCAAGGAAGCATTGAGCACTACGGTATTGCTGCGTAATCAATGGACAGGGATTGAAGGCGCACCAAAAACAGAAACATTCAGCATTCATGCACCATTAAAAAAGAAAAAAGTAGGATTGGGTTTTACCGTGATCGCCGACCAGATCGGACCGGTGAAAAGCATTGGTGCATTGGGTTCTTACGCTTACCGCATTCCTGTCGGCAACGGAAAATTATCTTTTGGATTAAGAGCAGGCATTTATAATTATACCTACAACTGGTCGGATATTACTTACAAAGACCAGAACGACATATACAATACCGGTAACATTACTTCCCGGATAGTACCCACGGCCGATGCCGGAATTTATTATTATACCAATTCCTTGTATGCCGGGCTGAGTGCCACGCATTTGTACAACGGCCGTTTAACAAGTGTTTCCAACCTTAACGGAGATGATGCACAACTCTCGCCGCACTTGTTTTTTACATTGGGAAAATCCTGGCAGCTTTCCGACAAGCTTACTTTTGCTCCTTCGCTATTGATAAAAGCTGCAAAAGGCGCACCCACGGAGGTGGATCTCAATGCCTGCTTTTTGCTGAAAGACCGTTTGTGGCTGGGCGCATCCTTTAGAACCGGCTATGGAGTGGTGGCATTGGTTGAATTCCAGATCACCGACAAATTAAAGCTCGGATATTCGTACGATATGGGACTGAACAAGATTGGAGTAGCAGGAAGAGGAAGTCACGAGATCATGATCGGGTACGACTTTAATATTTTTAAATCGAGAATGATGTCGCCACGCTATTTATAGTTTGCTGATTGAATTTTTTTGTTGTAAAGCATTTTATGAAACAGGTTAAGTTTTTCATTTTATTATTCCTTATACTCGCCGTAAATAGTGCGTTTTCCCAGTTAAAGCGGGCGAATAAATATTACGATGATTATGAATATTCCAAAGCGATCCCGCTGTATAAAAAAGTGATCAAAAAAAGCACGACTACCGAAGCGCTCGAAAAACTGGGTACTTCGTACCGGCTTACCAAAAATTACAAAGAGGCGGAGGTGATCTATGCTGACCTGATAAAACAAGCGGATGCAGCGCCGATCGATCATTTTTATTATGGAATGGTATTGAAAAACAACAACAAGATCGATGCAGCGAAAGAACAATTTAAAATATATGTGGATGCAGTACCGTCTGATAAAGTAGCGGAGCTTTCTGTAAAATCCTGCGACGAGATCAAAGTATGGATCAGTAAAACGCAGCAGTTTGAGGTAACGCTGGTGCCGGACATTAACAGTGTGCATTCCGATTTTTGCCCGGTATTTTATAAAAATACCATGGTGTTCACGTCCGAACGGAACAAGGACATGGTAAACAATAATAAATATGAGTGGAACGATCAGCCGTTCCTGAATGTGTATTATAGCGAGCGCGAAAAAGGAACGGATAGCAAGCCGGTGTATTCGTCAAAAGTAAAATCCTTTTCTTCGCCCATCAATACCAATTACCACGATGGCCCGGTTTGTTTTAACAAGGAACAAACCACAATGTACCTCACGCGTGTTAATTACGTGGTAAACAAAGCGCCTGGTTTTGTGAACCGCCCGGGAATTTACATTGCTACGGCAAAAGGAAAAGGCTGGAACAAACCCAAAGCATTTCAGTACAACAATGCCGCGTATTCGGTAGCGCATCCAAGCCTTTCGGAAGATGGCGAATGGCTGTTTTTTACATCGGATATGCCGGGCGGAATGGGCGGAATGGACATTTATGTTTGCAAAAAAAACGGCGAAGAGTGGGGCGCGCCGCAAAACCTGGGGCCGGAAGTGAATACAGCTGCCGATGAAGTGTTCCCTTGTATCCGTAAGGACGGCACACTTTATTTTGCTTCCGAGGGACACGGCGGATTTGGCGGCCTTGATATTTTTTCGGCAACAAAAAATGAAAAACAATATGGTGATGTAAAAAATTTAGGCACACCGTTAAATTCCTTTACGGATGATTTCGGAATTGTATTTTCGGACGACATCAACAAAGGTTATTTTTCCTCCAATAGAGATGGCGGCGTTGGAAAGGATGATATTTACAGCTTTACAGCGCTTAATAAATTTACAACTGTTGCCGGAAAAGTATTGCTGAGCAAAGATCTGAACGATCCTATAAAAAATGCAAGCGTGATGTTGCTGGATGAAAATGGAAAAATTCTGGAAGTGAAAAATACCGATAATAGCGGATTTTTTAAATTCGATAAGCTGGATCCGGATGGAAAATACATGGTGAAGCTGGATGAAACAGATCCGCAGCTTGCCAACAAAAAGAAATATTATTTAACGGACGAAAAAGACAAGATCATCCGTGTAACGGTACTGAATGAGAAAGGCGGAAAATTTGTGTTCCAGAATTTACCTGCCGATCCGAATGCTTTGCCACAAATGGAAGGCGACGATGATCTGACGATCGCCGGGAATTTATTATACGGCGAAAATCCATCGATGCCGCTGGCAAATACAAAAGTAAATCTGGTAAACGATAAAGGCGAGATCGTGCAAACGGTGAATACTAATGCCTTTGGTGCTTTTGTATTTACAAACCTGCCGAACGATCAGAATTTTTTGGTGAAGGTGGATGAAACAGATACGAAGCTGGCACCGAATACAAAAGTGATCATCACCAACAAAAGCGGGAAAGAAATGCAAACCACCACTTCCGGTGCAAATGGCTTTAAATTTTCATTCCTGTCGAGCGATAAAAATACGCTGAAACAAATGAGCGTGGAAGATCGTGAGCTGCGTTTCGACCTGAATGGAAAATTGATTGCTGAAAATAAAGCACCAATGGCCAACTCCGTTGTAAACATTGTGAACGAAAAAGGAGAAGTGCTGCAAAGTGCTAAAACGGATGCAAACGGAGCTTTTCAGTTTACCAATTTACCTGCCGAGAACAGCATTTTATTTTCCATTGATGAAACAGATACAAAGCTAAAAGCCTTTAACAAGTTATATTTAACGGATGCAAAAGGAAACATCATCAAAGAATTTATACGTGTGAACGGCAAATTTAAATTCAGTGTTTTGCCAACCGATCAAAACAAGCTGGGCGTGGTGTATGTGGACGATCCATGGCTGAAAGTATTGCAGCTGAAAAATGAAGTAAAAAAAGACAGCCTGACGATCGTAGAAAATATTTATTACAATTACGGCGAATATAAAATTTTACCGGAAGCCGAAAAAACACTGGATAAAGTGATCAACATCATGAAGAATGATCCGCAGCTGATGATCGAGCTTTCATCGCATACCGATTCGCGTTCCTCATCGGAATACAACATGAAATTGTCGCAGCAGCGCGCCAAAGCAGCCGTGGATTACATGATCTCAAAAGGTGTTTCCAAAGAGCGGATCTCCGGAAAAGGTTATGGCGAAAGCAGGCTGATCAATAAATGTGCGGATGGAGTAGAATGTACGGAAGAAGAGCATGCAAAAAACCGCCGTACAGAATTTAAGATCTCACGAAAACAGAAATAAAAAATTGCATAGAACCTCTAAAAAGCCGGATTTTGTTCGGCTTTTTTATTAATACTTAATTCGGCATAAAAAATGCATAGCCGCTTTTTAAATTGAAAAACCTGTATATGAAAAAAATAATTACACTCTTCAGTTTCACACTTCTTTTCTTTTTCTCTTCTTCGCTTTCTGCGCAAAGCCCGCACCCGTTTGAACTTGGCTTCAATGGCGGTGTTTCCTGGCTGAAAAGCGATGTGAAAATGAAAAAATTAGGCGCCGGTTTCGGATTTACATTCGGACAAACTTATTGTATGAATGCAACCAGTCCTTTGCTTTGGGGATGGCGCTTCCGTTACCTGTATGCAAATACGTACGGGCAGGATTACAAACCTGCCTACGGTTTAAAAAATAATACAGCGCTGAACGGCGAAACGGATCCCGCGCTGGATTATGCACATACCAATGGTTTTGTTTACCAGAATTACAAAACACATTTGGATGAATTATCACTGGAATTATTGATCGGCGCCAACAAGCTGCGCGAGCGCACCGGCTTTTATCCCTATATTTTTGGCGGCTTGGGTTTAACAAAAGCAGTTGCAAAAACCGATCAGTTGAATGATAAAAACCAGCGTTACAATTATGCTGCGATAGATTCCACAGGTACAGCAAGCAAATCAGAGATCAGAACGCGGTTGAACAACATGTCGGATGGCTCGTATGAAACGCTGGCCGACGGAAACCAAAATCCACGCTGGAAATTTATGCCATCACTGGGAATTGGTTTGGGTTTCGAAATTGTAAAAGGAGTTTCCATTGGCATTGAACACAAAATGACCTGGGGCCTGAATGATGTGCTGGACGGGCAACGCTGGTCGGCCACCAATACACCCACCGGTAATAATGATATGTATCATTACACATCCGTATGGTTGAAATTTGGTTTTGGCCGCGCTGCAAAAAATACCAGCCTGCACAACACAACGCCTGTAATAACCTACATCCCGGCGCCATTGCCGCTTCCGGTTATTATGTTTACCAACCCGGATGTGCCGAATGCCGTAACTAATCAGCCCACCATTGCTGTAACTGGTACGATCATCAACATTGCATCCGGTAACGAAATGAGCATTACTGCTAACGGGTATGCCGTTCCCGGATTTACATACAATTCCGAAACGAAGGTATTCAGCTTCATTGCGCCGCTTCAAAATGGCGGAAATACATTTGTGGTATCGGCATCCAATCCTTCCGGAACAGTGAATGCAAGCACTACTGTGATCTTTGAACAACCGGTGATCCTGGTGCCGGTTCCTGCCAATCAGCCACCGCTTCCGGTTGTGATCATTGCAGAGCCTGCGCAAAATCCTTATGTGACGGCTGAAGGCGGTGTTGCCATTCGCGGTACCATCGAGCATATTTTAAATAAAAGCCAGATCCATGCAACCGTAAACGGTGAGCCGGTACCCGGATTGAGCTACAATGCACCAACGCATTCTTTTGTAATTAATTCGGGATTGATGCCGGGCGCCAACACTTTTGTGATCACGGCAACCAACAATGTTGGAGATGATACCAAAGCAACAACGGTGATTTTTCAACAAAGCGCAGGCATTTACAATGCGCCAAAACCGGAAGTCCGCATGGTGTATCCGGCAGCAAATCCTTATAACACCAATATGAATGCGGTAAATGTACTGGCAACAGTGCACAATGTGGAATCGCGCAATGCCATTACGCTGATCGTAAATGGTTACCCTAATTCAGGATTTACGTACGATTTGAGCAATGGTAATTTAAACTTTGCGATGAACCTTGTCAATGGCGCTAACACGATCCAGATCCAGGCGGTGAATGAAGCGGGAACTGATTCGAAAACGGAAACCATTATTTACACGCCGGTGGTTGTGGAGCCGAAACCACAAATTACTATAACTAATCCTGCAGGCGATCCATATACGACAAGTACAAATGCTCAGGCAATTGCGGCAACGGTATTGAATGTAACGGCGGTAACGGACATCGCGGTAACGCTGAATGGCGCAACACTGCCGGTGCATGCGCTGAGTTTTAATGCAGCATTGCACAAGCTTACGTTTAATGTGAATCTGATCGTGGGTGCTAACATGATCACGATCAAAGCAAGCAATGCAAGCGGCATTGATTCGAAAACAGAAACTGTTATTTATTCGGTTCCGGAAGCAGCGCCCAAACCGGTGATCACAATTACCAACCCAACTGCAAATCCATACACCACCATTTCCAATTCCGAAACGGTGAATGCAACCGTGCTGAATGTAACATCGGGTTCGCAGATCAGCGCCACCATCAACGGAACAATGGCGCCAATGGGAGCGGTGAGTTATAACACCACTTCGCACCAGTTAACAGTGCATGCAAATTTGATTGCAGGTGCAAATAGCATCGCGATCAGCGCTACCAATGCAAGCGGTAGCGATTCGCAAACACAAACGATCGTTTATTCAAAACCAGGCGGCCTTGCAAAACCGGTGGTAACGATCATCAATCCGAATGCGAATCCGGCTTACCTTACAACTGCTGTAACAACTATGGATGCATCGGTACTGAACATTACGTCGGTATCGCAAATCGCGGTAACGCAAAACGGTACCGCTATTCCGGCAACGGCACTTAATTTTAATGCAGCCGGTCATGCTGTATCTTTTAATGTAACGCTGGTGAACGGCGCCAATACCATTGTGGTAAAAGCTACAAATACAATGGACTCCGATTCAAAATCCGAAACGATCATTTATTCGCTTCCGGTGCTGATGTCCAGACCCCTGATCACGATGATCAATCCGCCAACGAATCCGTATACAAGCGGTTCGGGCGCTATTGCGATCAGCGCATCGGTGATAAATGTAACGGCAGCATCCGGCATTACGGTTTTCTTAAATGGAAATACGATCCCGGCAAGCGACTGGAATTACAACCTTTCCACGAATGAATTGACGTTCAATGTGAATTTAATTTCGGGTTCCAACGCTGTAAAAATTGTAGCGGCAAATACATCCGGTTCTGCATCAAAAATGCAAACGATCGATTATACAGCACCGGTAATGGTTTCCAGGCCGATCATTACGATGGTGAATCCTGTTTCCAATCCGTTCACAACGTCGTTGGCTACGCTGCTGTTGCAAGCTACTGTTACAGAAATTGCCGATGCATCAAACATTACCGTAATGGTTAACGGAGCGGCGTTGCCTGCAGGCGATATCAATTACAACAGTGCTACGCACGAATTAAAAGTAAACCTGAACCTGACAGCGGGCAGCAATTCCCTGCGGATCACAGCATCCAATACCACAGGTAACAGCTTTAAAATACTTTCGGTAACGCGCACAACGGCGGCAGCGCCAACACATGTAACAGCGCCAACTACAACGCCGCTTGTAACACCCGGAACGGTAACACATCCGGGCCGCAGTACAGAAATAAAAGCAGCGGAAGGAAAAGGCACAACGGGAGCAATGCCAGCAATTGCGCTGGAAACACCGGCCAGCGTGAGTACTACGGATGCTACATATACGATCACGGCAACAACCACAAATGTGGCATCGGGCGGTATTACTGTAAAAATAAACGGAACAGCGTTTACCGGATTTTTATTTAATTCGAGGATGGGCGCGCTCACAATTCCGGTTACATTAAATGCGGGTGCAAACGTGGTGGTGATCGAAGTTACAAATACATTAGGGAAGGATACAAAAACGATCACGATTACAAAAAACTAGTTCAACGTTTAAAGTTCTGCTGTGTGGTTACAAATTACGAATGCATACGAATATACCAATCTGTGTGAATGCTGCGTGATGTATAATTTGGAAACCAATCTCCCTCTCTTACTGTCATCCCGGGCCTGACCCGGGATCTGTTGATTTTTTGCAGATGCAACAGGAACGCAGATCATTATGGTTTTTAAGATCAAAAGGATAGCTGTGTGTAAATAAGATTTTTTAAGATATTGGGTGGTGCCTTATTTTTTTCTGAAATAATTGATCAATCCGCCGATGGATACCAGCGTCCAGGTGCTTTCCAAAATAATAAAGGGAACGTAGTGAATCAGAAACGAGGCCAGTCCGGCGAGCCCGGCTCCAATAATATTCATAACAATATAGGAAAGATCCGACTGTGAAATTTTCCCGGTCAGGTTTAATAAAAATGCGAACAATAAAATGGTAACGCCGATAAATCCAATCCAGTCGCTGATGTTCATGTGTGGTTGTTTAATTTTTTATTTTAAATTGAATCCGTTTTTTTTATAGGCAGATCCCGGGTCAGGCCCGGGATGACAGTCTTAAAAGAAGAACACTACTTCGAATGTTTAATTTGAAATTAACAAGTACTATTCGCTGCTTTGCACATTAACGCTCACTTTTGCATTGTTATCAATGTAAGCAAAGTAACCTTCATAGTCGCGGATCAGCTTTTTATGCTTTGGAATTTTTAGCGTATAAGTAACGGAAAAATCACGTTCGTAATTAGCAACCCATACATATTTTAATTCTCCCGGTTTGAAGCGTGCCGCAGGATCATTCAGCGATTCGCTGCTGACGGTATATCCGTCCGGGAGTTTTTCCAGCAGCTTTTTAAACGATTTCGGTTCGGTTACATCGCGGATGATCACTTCCACGGTATACGTACGTGCATCCACCTGTGTGAATTTCCGGATAGCGGTAGCAGGTTTTTTTATACTGTCTTTTACTGTTTGGATGCTATTTTGCACGGCGGGTGCTTTTGCAGCTGTATCCGTTGAGTGTGTTGCTGCGCTTGCCGGGGCGGAATGAGCGCAGCTGCACAAGTACAATGAAATGCAAAACAATGCAAAAAATAACAGGAAGTGATTGGATAGTTTTGATTTCATGAGAATTTATATAGTACAGGATTAATAAAAAAAATTCAATATCCGGTAAGCGTTCTTAATTGGCAGATCCCGGGTCAGGCCCGGGATGACAGTGCGAAGAGAGATTTGCCTCTGATTTAACACCCACAGCACACACGTAAATTAGTATATTCGTAAAAATTGGTATTTAGTAGACACACAGATTCGTAATTTCGTTCCTGTTCCTGCCCGAATCGTTCAGGCGGGCGTTATCTGTACAGCAAAACTTTAAACTTTTGAACTTTAAACTTTGAACTTTTTTTGCAATAAAAAAATCCCGCCACGAAAACGAAGCGGGATTTTTAACTATTGTATTTCCTTATTTATCTAAGTCTTCGAAATTTACATCCGAAAAACTGCTGCCGCTGTTGCTGGCAGAAGAAGATTCTTCTGAATGGTCAGAAGAGTACGATGTGTTTTCAACTACAGGGGAGATGGATTTGATGTGAGCAACCGCTTCATTCAGGCCTTCTGCAAATTTTTCGAAATCTTCTTTGTACAAAAACAATTTGTGTTTTTCATAAAAGAATTTACCGTCATCGCCGAAGCGTTTTTTGCTTTCGGTAATTGTTAGGTAGTAATCATTCCCTTTGGTGCTTTTCACATCAAAGAAATAAGTCCTTTTCCCTGCTCTTACAGATTTAGAGAAAATTTCTTCTCTGTCTGATCCATTTTTTTCAAATCCTTCTTCCATCGTAATAATAGTATTGTTTATCGTTTTAAATTATACTATTGGCAAATGTTTACAAAAAAAATCGCTAAAACAAGGCTTGTTAATAACTTTTTATACTTGCTCTCTTAAGGCGTTTCGTTGGTTTGCTCGGCTTCCAGCAGCTGCATTTTATACAGTTCATTGTAAGCGCCTTGTTTCTCTAATAAATCCCTGTGTTTTCCGCTTTCGATCACTTTTCCATCGTCAAGTACAATGATCGTATCTGCATTTTTTACGGACGAAACTCTGTGACTGATGATGATCGCGGTTTTACCGGTCATTACTTTTTTCAGGTTATTTAAAATTTCTTCTTCTGTTTCAGTATCTACTGCCGACAAACAATCATCAAAAAGTAAAATGTGCGGTGCCTTAATGATCGCCCTGGCAATGGAAACCCGCTGTTTTTGTCCGCCCGAAAGTGTGATCCCGCGCTCGCCAACAATGGTTTCAAACTTATCAGGGAATTCAATGATGTTGGAATAGATCACCGCATCTTTTGCCGCCTGCTCAATGGCATTGCGGTCCTGTTTGTCCTTATTTATGCTAAAGCCGATGTTGTTGGCGATCGAATCCGAAAATAAAAATACTTCCTGTGGCACGTAGCCGATCTGATCGCGCAAATTCGCTAAATTCAATTCCTCTATTGGTTTTCCATCGATCAGGATCTGGCCGGAATCCGCATCATACAAACGGCAGATCAGGCTGGCAATGGTTGATTTTCCCGAACCGGTTTTCCCGATGATCGCCAGTAATTGCCCGGGTTCGATCACAAACGATACATTTTGCAAAGCCACTGTTCCCGAATCCGGATACGTAAAACTCACATTCCGGAACTCAATGCGGCCGCGGATAGGAGTTTGTTCCGGCTGATTATTTTGTATTTCCGGTACTGTTTCCAGGAATTGATTGATGCGTTTTTGAGAAGCGGCAGCGCGCTGGATCAGTGACGTAACCCAGCCCAAAGAAGCGATCGGCCAGGTTAAACGGTTCACAAATACAATAAATACGGCAATGTTTCCAAACGTGATCACGCCGCGGATTACCTGCGTACCGCCAATATAAATGGTGAAAATGCTGCTGAGCCCGATCAGCAGGATCATGAAGGGTTGAAAAAGCGATTCGATCTTTACCAGTCCCATCGTACGTTTTTTATACTCCGCGCTTTCTTTTTCAAACTGATCCTGCGATTGTTTTTCGCGTCCGTACGCTTTTAATACGCGAATCCCCGAAAAAGCTTCCTGCGCCTGTGTGGTAATATCGGAAAGCTTTTCCTGCACTTTGGTGCTTTTTTTATTGATGCGCTCGCTCACGTAATAAATGCTCAGCGCCAGGAATGGCAGCGGCGACAATACATAGAGCGTCAGTTTTACATCAATCGCCAGCATCACCGTAATAGTAAGCGCAAAAGTGATCACTGTATTTACAATGTACATAATGGCAGGCCCGATGTACATCCGCACACGGCTTACATCCTCGCTGATGCGGTTCATGAGATCGCCGGTATTGTTGCGTTTGTAAAAAGCATTGTCCAGCTTCTGGTAATGCTCGTAAATTTCATTTTTGAGGTCGTACTCAATAAAGCGCGACATGACAATGAGCGTTTGTCGGGTGAGGAACAGGAAAAATCCGCTTAAAATGGCATATCCAACTATGGTAAAGGCAAACATGCGCATGTGGTAGTAAAAATAATCGGACGGACTGGGGTGTGAGATCACTTTTTTGATAAAATCGATGGCAGTACCCACGTACGTAACCGTATACACGCCAAAAAGGTTGGAAATGGAAACAAAAATAACGCCGAGGATCAGTCGCCAGCGGTATTTGTAAAAGTATTTATTGATGTGTTTTAATGATTTCACGATAGTGCTGTATGATATTTTATGGATAAAACCCTTCGACAAGCTCAGGGTGACAACGAATTTCTGAATTCTTTGTGTTTTCTGTGTCTGCTATTATTTAATATTGAATATACAATAGCTTTGCAGGGCGGTTTGCCCGATGCCGTTATTTAATATTTAACACTGTATGATTTTGGCTACTCGAAAAATAACTATAATTTTGCGCCACAATTCAAATCCGTACAAAAGTAATTATTAAAAAGAGTACCAGGAAAGAATAGCCTGAAATAATCCAGCTAAAAAAATCACAAAACCAATATAACGATGATACAAGTTCAAGATATTAAAAATTCTCCCTTGGCCGAAAATCCGGTAATCGCACAAATGGGCTTGCACGACCACGAACAAGTGGTTTTTTGCAATGATAATGAAACCGGTTTAAAAGCAATTATTGCGATCCACAACACCATCCTGGGCCCAAGCCTTGGCGGAACACGCATGTGGGCGTATAACAACGAAATGGAAGCGTTAACGGATGTATTGCGTCTTTCGCGCGGTATGACCTATAAATCGGCTGTAGCCGGATTAAATTTGGGTGGCGGAAAAGCAGTGATCATCGGCGATTCCAAAACACAGAAAAACGAAGCATTGATGCGCCGTTTCGGGAAATTCGTGAACAGCCTTTCCGGGAAATACATTACTGCAGAAGATGTGGGAGTGGGAACAAAAGACATGGAGTACATTAAAATGGAAACGGATTTTGTGAGCGGTTTGGCCGAAAATATGGGCGGCAGCGGCGATCCATCTCCGGTAACGGCGTATGGCGTTTATCTTTCCATGAAAGCATCTGCAAAAGAAAAGTGGGGGAACGACAGTCTTTCCGGTAAAAAAGTAGTGATACAGGGAATCGGTCACGTAGGCGAAAGCTTAGTGAAACATTTGGTGAAAGAAGGAGCAAAAGTTTCTATCTATGATATTAATGAAGAGCGTTTGAAAACGATTGCGAAAGAAACCGGTGCGGAAGTGATCACGGATGCGGCAAAAATTTACGACATGGACATGGATATTTATGCGCCGTGTGCTTTGGGAGCAACCGTAAATACAGATACATTGAACCGTTTGAAATGTGCGATCATTTGCGGTGCAGCCAACAATCAGCTGGCAGATGAAAATGTACACGGTAAAATGGTGATCGAAAAAGGAATTTTATATGCGCCGGATTTTGTTGTGAATGCAGGCGGCATCATCAACGTGTTTTATGAGCTGGAAGGTTATAACCGCGAACGTGCATTGGCACATGCAGAGAAAATTTACGACACGACACTGAACATCTTTAAAATTTCGAAAGAGCAGAACATTCCAACATATATGGCTGCAAACCGTATCGCTGAAAAGCGCATTGCAGATATTGGAAAAATTAAAGTGAAATTTTAAATCTACCAAATACCAATTAATACTAATGTACCAATCTGTGTGTAAATTAGTATTAATTGGATTTTTTAGCAAACGCAGATTAGTATATTAGTACAGATTAGTATTTAGTAGATAAACCATGTTGAACAGAAGATATTTAAGAATAAAAGTGATGCAGGCGTTGTATGGATTTTTTCAATCGGATACACAAGACCTGGCGCGGGGAGAGCGTGATTTATTTAACGGGATCGATAAGATCTACGACCTGTACATTTATCAGCTGGCATTGCTCCTGGAATTGCACCATGTAGCAACTACTGTTTCGGAAGATGCCAAAGAAAAACATTTGCCGACGGATGCGGAATTGAACCCGAACCTGCGTTTTATCGAGAACCGTTTTATTAAACAGCTGGCGGAGAACATTCACCTGAAAAGGGAAATGAACAACCGTAAGATCAACTGGAACAATGAGTTTGAGCTGGTGCGCAAGATGCTGAATGCGATTAAAGCATCGGATCAGTACAAGGCATATATGATCGCGGAAACGGATACGTACAAAACCGACCGTAGTTTTATCCTGGAAATGTTTAAGGAATTTATTGCGGATTATGAATTGGTAAATCATTTGTACGAAGAAAAAAATCTGCATTGGGGCGATGATATTTATGTGGTGAACCCGATGATCGTAAAAACAATTGAATCATTTAAGGAAGAGTCGGCACCGGATTTTACGTTGCTGCCGCTATACAAAGACCGGGAAGAGGATGAAGAGTTTGTAAAGGATCTGTTCCGCCAAACGGCGATCCGGAATGCAGACAATGAAAAACTGATCGGGGATAAAACAAAGAACTGGGAAGTGGACCGGATTGCACTGATGGATGTATTGCTGATGAAGATGGCGATCACGGAAGTGTTGCATTTCTCCAGCATCCCGGTAAAAGTAACGCTGAACGAGTTTATTGAGATCTCGAAAATGTACAGCACGCCGAAGAGTAAAGTGTTTATCAACGGGATTTTAGATAAGCTGATCGCGGATTTTAAACGCGATAATATGCTGAATAAAATGGGGCGCGGGCTTATGGAATAAGTTCAAAGTTTAAAGTTCAAAAGTTTAAAGTTTGCTGTGTACGGTGCGGATAACGAACAGGAACGTCCTTCGACAAGCTCAGGATGACATTACGAATCTGTGTTGGTTACGAATTACAAATCAATACAAATTTACAAATCTGTGTACTGATTAAATTGGATGCAGGATCAATTCCCCTCTTGAGAGGGGCTAGGGGTGTGTCAGGTGCGGATAACGAATGAAAACGAAATTACGAATCTGTGTGTATTACGAATTACAAATAAATACTAATTTACGAATCTGTGTTTGAGTGCTGTGTTTAATTCGGAGTATAAACATCTTCTATGACTGTCATCCCGTGCCTGACACGGGATCTGTTAATTAGAAATAAGTTTAACGTTTACACTGAGGAAAACGTGAAAAATATTAAATAAATACAAAAAATGAAAATCAAATCGCTTTTAATTGCACTTGCCGGAATTACTTTATTGGCTGCTGTTTCCTGCAAACAGGACGATCCTAAAAAAGTGGAACCGGTTATTTCCACGGATGTGATCAGCGTACCTGCAACAGCATCGGGCAAACCGGCAGAACCGGGAAGCGCACCGGTCATCACATTTGCGGAAGACAAACACGATTTCGGAAAGATCACACAGGGAGAAAAAGTATCGTACTCCTTTATGTTTAAAAATACCGGCGGATCGGACCTGGTGATCTCCTCGGCGCAAGGCAGCTGCGGCTGTACTGTTCCTTCATATCCGCACGTAGCGATAAAAGCAGGCGCAACTTCTAAGATCGATGTGGTATTTAACAGTGAAGGAAAATCGGGGCTGGTGCAAAAAACGGTGACACTGGTAACCAATTGTAACCCCAGCACCAAAGTGCTGACGATCAGCACCACGATCATCGTTCCGGAAGAAGAATAAGAATCAAAATAGTAATATCAATTAATAATTAAAAACAAAAAACAATCATGGGTCAGTTCGGACAGTTTATTCCTTTAGTATTAATCATCGTAGTATTTTATTTTTTCATGATCCGTCCTCAGTTGAAAAAATCAAAAGATCAGAAAAAATTCCGTGAAAACATTAAAGTGGGTGACAAGATCATTACCATCGGCGGGATTCACGGTAAAATTGTAGATGTTCAGGAAAAAACATTTATTATTTCAGTTGAAGGTGGCATAAAATTGAAAATCGAAAGAAGTGCGATCTCTATGGATGCATCTACTTTGATCAACGAAGAGCAAAAAACAATGTAATTTACGGATAGCGAACAGAAACGAATATTACGAATCTGTATACTTCGCAGGCGCGAGTGTCCCAACGTGCCTTTTTATTTTTAGAGCGTCCCGCTCTTATGTATTTTAGTAATGGCAAGATGCCATAAAATAGTTTGGCACGAGTGGGACACTCGCGCCTGCTCACAAAAAAACCCTGACAGGGGGGGCGTAAACGTTGAGATGTAATATGTTATCATTTATAAAAGCGTTAAGATTAATTTCTTAACGCTTTTTTTAATTTATAGATTTATTTAATAGACATTCGAATATTACGAATTTGCGCCTGTTTTAAACGATCAGCATTTTTACTATAATAAGTACTGTTTTGGCCTGAAGTTTTAGTAAATTTGAAATATCAATCATTAACACTTTTTTGTTTGTCAAAAGACCGTCAGGATAACATTTTTAAGGAACCGATCCGTTTGAACCGGCGTGTGATCACGTTTTTGGTCTGCGTGCTCGTGTCGATGTTCTTTTGGCTGATGATGATGTTGTCGAAAGAATACAATATTATTGTGAGTTATCCTGTGGAATATATGAACACGCCGAAGGACCGGGTGATCTCCAATTTACTGCCGAAAGAGATCGATATCGAGATCAGGGCGAAAGGATTTTTTCTGCTGGCGTACAAGTTCAAAAAAGCACAAACGGTGTATGTCGACCTGGAAGACAGCAGGCCAATGGCAACCAAAAATTATTTTTATTTGCTAACCAATTCCCGCATCAATAAAATGACGGAGCAGTTTTCGTCGCGCATTAAAGTGCAGCGCATTATGCCCGATACGATCTTTTTAAACTTCAACCGCAAAGTAAGCAAACGCGTACCGGTAAAAGCCAATATTAATTTAACGGTGGACAGCCAGTACCAGCAATCGGATTCTATCCGCCTGATCCCTGATCATATACAGGTTTCGGGTGCTGCCGACGTATTAGAGAAAATTAATTTTGTAGAAACTGTTCCGGTAACGATCAAAAATCTGAATGAATCGCGCACGCTGGTGCTGGACATTGCTAAAAGTCAGAATGCCGGTTATATGGAAACCAATTTTTCGCAGGTAAAAGCGCAGATCCATGTGAAAAAATATACGGAAGCAAGTGTCGAATTAACGATCGAAGCGATCAACCTGCCGAACGGTTATTCGCTGAAATCTTTTCCGGATAAAGTGTTGGTGAAATACGATGTGGCATTTGATAATTATCAGAACATCAATGCATCGCAGTTCCGTGCTGTGATTGATTATAAAAAAGCAGAGCCGAACAGCAATAAATTAAAAATTGTGCTGGAAACATTTCCGGAAGGCATCCGCTCCATTAAATTAAACCCGGAGAAAGTAGAATTTATCATCAAAAAATAATGATCAAAGTTGGCATTACCGGCGGTATAGGAAGCGGCAAAAGCACTGTTTGCAGTGTGTTTGCATTGCTGGGTATCCCGGTATATTCGTCGGATGCTGCTGCAAAAAACGTTTTGGAAGAAACAGAGGTGATCCGCCAAATTGCAGCGATAGCGGGCGATGTGTTGACGGAAGACGGGCGGATCGACCGTAAAAAACTGGCGGATGTGGTTTTTAAGGACAAACAAAAACTGGAACAATTGAATAGCATTGTGCACCCTGCTGTTGCCCGGCATTTTGAAACCTGGTGTGCAGCATATAAAAACGCACGTTATGTTTTAAAGGAAGCGGCAATTTTATTTGAAAGCGGCGCTTACAAGCAAGTTGAAAAGATCATCACGGTAACGGCGCCCAAAACCTTGAAAATAAAGCGAATTTTGCAGCGCGATCGTATTTCGGAACAGCAGGTGGAAGAGCGGATGGTGAATCAAATGAATGATGAAGAAAAAATAAAACGCTCGGATTATACCGTGCTGAACGATGAGCAGGAACTGGTCATTCCGCAGATCTTGCAGATTCACACACACTTATTAAAACTGGCAGGAGCCAATTAATTTTTTTGCTTTAAAGAATTGTTCTTACTTTTAAATTCAAACTAAAACTAACATACATGGAAAACTCAAATCCCGAAAATATCAATCAGCAGTTCGATCAGCAATTTGGACAAACCACGCCTCCGACGCCACCCAATCAACCATTTCAGCCACCATTCGAAAAAATGGAACTGCCTAATGCCACCGCAGTTTTGGTATTGGGGATCATTTCCATTATCGGATGTTTTTGTTACGGCATTATCGGGGTAACGCTCGGGATCATTTCCCTGGTATTGGCTGGCCGTGCAACAGCTTTGTACAATCAGAATCCATCGTTGTATACCGTTTCTTCATTCAAAAATATGAGTGCCGGTAAGATCTGTGGCATCATCGGGCTGATCATTTCTTCCTTATGGATGTTTTTCTGGATCTACCTGCTCATTGTTGGTGTTGCAGCTTCGCACTCGCCATGGAACCTGATGCGTTAACCGGCTTTATTTTAAAGGACGGATCCCGTCCTTTTTTTATTTACGCACATGCCTGCACTGATCCATTGGTTAGAAAATCACCTGCTGACTTGCCCGTACAAGGCGCTTACTGGTATTGACTGTCCGGGTTGCGGCATGCAGCGTTCTTTTATTGAATTGCTGAAAGGCGATTTTTCAAACAGCTTTCATCTCTACCCGGCTTTGCTGCCTGTAATTTTTACTCTCGGTCTTACTGCTGCGCACCTGTATTTCAGATTTAAAAATGGCGCGGCGTATGTGAAGTATTCTTATTTCATTACCATTGGAATTATCATGACGAGCTATATTTATAAAATGTGTGTATGAAAAAAATGCTTTTTCTTTTTCTTTTTTTGTGTTCTGTTTCGTTGGTTGCCCAAACTGAAAATGCAAATTCATTTTCGGTTTACCTTGCCGGAGATGGCGGAGAAGACACGATTTCAGGGAAAGCATTATTATTGTTGAAAGAGCAATTGTTGGCACATCCAAACAGTGCGGTGATTTTTCTGGGTGATAATGCTTATCCGGATGGCATCTCAGCGGATGATAAAGAAGCGCAGAAACATTTGGGTTCGCAGCTGCAAATTCTACAGCAGTATAAAGGGCAAATTTATTTTATTCCGGGTAACCATGATTGGGATGCGCAGGGGAGAAAAGGCCTCGAAAAAATAAATGCGCAGCAGGCTTACGTTGAACAATATGTAAAAACAAATACGCTTGCCGCGAATAAAGAGCAGCATCCTTTTTTGCCTTTGAACGGTTTGCCCGGCCCGGAAACGGTTTTGTTGAAAGAAGGATTACGCCTGGTGACGATTGATACACAATGGTTTTTACAGGTGTATAAAAAAAACAAGACCGGCTCTAAAAAACACACCATCGATTTATTTTATTCCCGCCTGGATAGCATTTTAAATGCTGCAAAATTAAACAAGGAGCAGGTAATTGTGGTGGCGCATCACCCGATGTACACCAACGGAAAACATTCGCTTAGCCGACAGCCACTGCGTTTTTTGCTGAATTATACACCGTTTGCTGTATTTGGACTGTTGGGACCTAACCGTTTGTTTTCGCAGGATATAGCGCAGCCGCGTTATAAAAAAATGCGCAGGAAAATGCTGGCGGTTTTTAATAACTACGACAACGTTATTTATGCATCCGGGCACGAGCACAATTTGCAATTTTTTAAAGAGAAGGGGATGCGTTATATTATCAGTGGTTGTGTGAGCAAGCGTTCGCATCTTGCAAAAAAGAAAAAATTTGACCCGGTTTTCCAGGACGATCAGCATACAGGTTTTGTGGAGTTGGAATGTGTACCGGGAAAAAAAATAAGTACTATTATTTACAGGGCAGGAGAGGAGAGGTTGATTTTAGATTTTTGATGGTACAGATAACGAATAAAAAACGAAATTACGAATCTGTGCTTATTTCGGAGTGAAATTCCTCCTCCAGATCGTCATCCCGGGCCTGACCCGGGATCTGTTTATTAAAAACCAGGATTTGGCGCTGCTAACATTTCTGAGATCCCGGGTCGGTGCCCGGGATGACAGATATTTTTATGATAGAAATAAAAGAATAATTTTAGCCAGTATATGATCAGCACACAGCGTCTGCGCAGAGCAAACTTTGAACTTTAAACTTTGAACTGATTTTACCCGGATTCGTAAATTCGTTTCTGTTCCTGCCCGAATCGTTCAGGCGGGCGCTATCTGTATTTATTTATCCTCTTCGTTACAATATTTCTGCAGCAGGTCGTAGGCTTTGTCATTGTTCAATCCATCCGCCGCTTTCAGATCTTTACAAGCGCCTTTTTTATCACCGGAGGCCAGTTTAATGGCAGCACGGTTAATGTAGGCTGAAGAATAGTCGAATTTTAATTTGATGGCCATATCGAGGTCTTCTAATGCGCCTGCAAAATTTTTCATCGCACCTTTGGCAATGCCGCGGTTGGTAAGCGCGATCACATTTTTGGGATCCAGTTTGATCACATCATCAAAATCGCGCACAGCGCCGGAATTATCGTTGATGTTGATCCTTGCAGCACCGCGGGTAATGAGCGCATCAATATTTTCCGGCTCAAAATCAATGTAACGGCTCAGATCTTTGTCGGCAGCCTTAAAATTACCGCCGCTGAAATTTGTTTTTCCTCTCCATAAAAATGCTTCATTGTTATCAGGATCCACCTCGATCACTTTATTAAAATCATTCAAGGCCAGTACATAATCCTTTTTTACGTTGTAATACAATTTACCTCTGTGCATCAGCACTTCCGTGAAATTAGGGTTGAGTTCCAGCGCTCTGCCATAATCTTCCAGCACATCCTGCAATTTGCGCCCTTTTTCCCGCATCATTCCGCGTTGATAAAAAGCCTGGTAATCATCGTAATTTTTTTCGATGGCTTTGTTAAAATCGTGCATGGCCATGGTATCGTTTCCAAGTGCCAGCTGCGCTATTCCTCGTTCGCGGTATACTTCTCCACGTTCGGGCTCAATTACCAGCGCTTTTTCGTAGCTGGCAACAGCATTTTTAAAGTCGTTTGTTTTTGCCTGTGCAGCTCCTAATCTCCACCATGCGGCAAATGAATTGGCATTTGTTTTTGCTGCTTTTTTATAATCCTTGATGGCATCCGCATAATATTTATTAGCACCTTTTGTATCCTTGTTTTTTGCATGTACGGCTGCCGAATCACACTTGATGTTCCCGCTTTTGATCAGCACGCCTACGGCATCCGCAGTGTCTACTTTGGGCGCTGCGTTATCCTGTGCTTTGGAATTGAATGATAATGCGGTAAATGCAACGATTAAAAATAAAGAGGCGTGTTTCAGCATAGGAAAAAGGATTTTTATGTTCAGCTAATTTAACGATTATTTTTTTGAATTCTGATACCAGGCAATTGCAAAACGGATCTCGGAATAGGTATAGTCATCCGAAAGTGCCTGTTTAATGGTACCAAACAGGTAAGTATCCAGTGATTTGGATACGGTAATGATGTTTTTCATTTTTTCTTCTTCCACAAATAATTTTACATCGATCAACCCCAATCCCACATATTCAGCCAAATGCGATTCAATGGTGGTAATCGCCAGGTTGCGTTCTTTTGCAATCTCCTCCATATTTTTTCCTTCTTTATATAACGTGTAGGATACTTCTTTGGTTTTTACTTTTTCCTTTTTTTCGCCCGGTTCTTTTTTGCGTTCACGTTTCCCTTTTGGAGCTATAGCTACAGCATTTAATTCCTGGATGCGTTCTTTATTTTCTGTATCCGTATTGATTGTTTCTTTGGAGAATTCGCTGTTTTCGGTAGCCGATTTTACCATGGCTTCTGCTTTGTGGATCAGCTGCAATTGCTTGAAAAATAATGCATCCAGCTCGGCCAGTTCCTGCAAATAGGTTTTTACTTTTTTCTCCGATTCCAGCCCGTTGATCTGTTTGATTACCGTTTTTGAAAATTGTTTCAGCAGTGGAACAAAATGATTTTTTGCAGCTTCCACGCGCGTTTTCAATTGCTCTTTGTAATCGGGTTGGTTCGATTCGAAAATATATTTTAATTGATTCAGAAATTTATCCGCCACGTTTTTTGCCGCCTCCGTTTCCTTTTGTAATTCCAGCGCCCAGTTAAAATACTTTTGTTTGGCCGACTTATGCTCGTCTTTCTGGTAATCTTCCAAATGCACTTTCAGCTTGTTGTTCAGCTCCGAAAAATTAAAACACGCGATCACATATTCCTGGAAAAATCCGATGGATGCCGTTTCAAATAATTCCGTTAATGCTTCGTTGCTGTCGCGTGTGTTGGAATAATCCGTGATGTTCTTGTCCACGTTGAGGCTGTTTACATTGATCCGCGACGAAAGCACCAATCCACTCAGCGAAGTCAGTCGCGAAAGCGCTACATATACTTGCCCGGGTGCAAACGCATCGCCAATATCCACAATAGCCTTGCTGAATGTTAATCCCTGGCTTTTGTGTACCGTGATCGCCCATGCCAGTTTGATCGGATATTGTGTGAACGTGCCGTTTATTTTTTCTTCGATCTCATTGGTGGCTTCGTTCAGCGTGTATTTAATATTCTGCCATTCATATTTATCGATCAGGAAAGGTTTGCTTTCATCGTTAAAGCTCACTTCAATTTTGCTGCTGCTGATGTCGGAAACGATCCCGATCTTCCCGTTAAAAAAACGTTGTGCACCGGTCGGGTCATTTTTGATAAACATGATCTGCGCGCCTTTTTTTAATTCCAGGTTCAATTCCACGGGATAGGCATATTCATTAAAATCGCCGGTAGTTTCCGCTTTAAAAAAATACGATTGTCCTTCCAGTCGGCGCAGCGATTCCTTGTTCAGGTTATCCGCCTTGTAATTGTGCGTCGTCAGGTGAATGTAATTATCATTCGCTGCAGCTTTAAAATCCGGTTTATAAAACGTATTCAGCGTTTCAATGTCCTGTGTGGTCACATGATTGCTGCGCAGATTATTCAGGATCTTAATAAAAGCATCATCCGCCTGGCGGTATATTTTATCCAGTTCGATGTACAAGGGTTTGTTCTGCTGCAGCACCTGCGCATCAAAGAAGAAAGCGGTTTTATAATACGCTCTTAAAAACTGCCATTCATCTTCTTTCACTACCGGTGGCAATTGCAGCATATCGCCAATGAACAATACTTGTACGCCGCCAAAAGGCAAATGATTTTTGCGGCGGACGCTTTTCAGCACCAGGTCAATCGCATCCAGCAAATCGGCACGCAGCATGCTCACTTCATCAATGATCAGTAATTCCAGTTCCTGTAACAAGCGGCGTTTGGTAGCATTCAACTGGAAGCCTTTAAACAGCGTTTGTGGCGTATTTATTTTTACATTTTCATTGAATTTATTTTCAGCATCCCGCGCCGGAATAAACGCTCCGAAAGGCAATTGAAACAGCGAATGAATGGTCACACCGCCTGCATTGATCGCCGCAATGCCCGTAGGCGCCACAATCACCGCATTTTTGTACGTGTGTTTGATAATGTGTTTTAAAAAAGTGGTTTTGCCTGTGCCTGCTTTCCCGGTTAAAAACACGTTTTTATTGGTGTTGTTAATAAACCTCGAAGCGATGGAAGCTGCTGTATTTTCAGTAGTATTGGTCGACATGTACTAATTTATTTTTTTGAAAACATTCTTTTTTAATGATGCCGGATGTTCCCGTTTTTATTTCAAATTATTGATAAAGCAGGTGTGTTTTTGCAATGGCTGTTGCTTGTTCTTTTGGTAATCCAGCCTGTGTTGCAAATTTTTTCCATTGCCCGATGCTAGCGGCAACACGCTCAACCAGGTCATTTGCTTTTTTAATGTTCATTTCTTTCGCAACGGCCAACAGGTCGGCTTTACTGATGTCATCGCGTTTTCCATTGAGCGATAACTGGTGGCTGCGGATCCATTTATTATTCGGGTCATAGGCATACGTCATGTCATACGCCGGTGCAAGGCTCCAGGTACCCTGCTGATCCATCAGAAAAGCAATATTTTTAGTATGATCATCCTGGTTGCGGGCCATCACATTAAACGTCATGCGCATAAATAACTGTTCTGCATCGTTGTATGGAAGCCGCAGCTGGCGCATCACCTGGAAGGTTTGTTCGTAAGAATACGCCACCGGATTATTGTAATCAAAATGCGCTAATCCGCACAGGGTTTGCATGTGCAGCCTTGTATTGCCTTGCGGACGGTCAAAGCGTTTGGTCATAAAATGGGCGCGTTTGTTTTCTTCCAGCAATTTACTTTCGGCCATGATGATGCCGCAATCCACCGCCATGCGGTAATATGCGTATTCGATGCGGCAATATTCCTTTGGATCGCCGAGTGTTTTATTGGTAACACCATCAAATTTGATGATCCAGTAACTGTAATTTTCCAACTCATCCATTTGTCCCGAGCGTACATCACCGGTTGCCTCATTATACGCAATAATTGCTTTTGCACGGGCACCACCTGCGGATGTTCCCACGCTGATGATCTGTTTTAATCCTTCATCGCTGTTGATGTGAATATTGGTTTTCAGATCCTGCCGCTCGTTCATTACCTTTTTGGCAAGATTGACAAGGTCTTTTATTTCAAGGTGTTCGGAAGCGCTGTTGGCCAATTCGCCGGAAGGCTCAAACTCCAGTGCACCCATGCCGCGCTTACCAATGTAACACAGGCGTTCTACGGGATCTATCTGTTCCGGATCTTTTCCCTGTCGTGCAAACCAGGTATCCAGCAATTGATTCCCAAAACGATCAGGCAGCGAATCCGCCAGTAATCCGGGCAAACCGCGGTAGGTTTCAAAAGGGAGAGCAGGGAAGGAGTAAATTTTTTTTCCGGTTAGCGCTTCCGCGACAGGCATGCGTACCGGGGAAAGGTCCAGGCCTTGTTTTAAAAAGTGCTCATCAAATTCGAAGCGGGCAATATTGGCATTTTTATCCCACAGAACAGCACCTACCAACTGGTTCCATATTTTTACTTTGGCTACCATTCAGACGGTTTTTGTTTTGGATCTGCTTTTTTGGAAGAAGCGCGTTTGCGGTATTGTTCCTCTATTTCGGCTACTTTCAGCGGGCTGATCTCCGGTTCTTCTGTAAAAGTGTCAAGTAATTCCAGCTTATCGAGTGCGCGTAAAATTTCTACAAAGGTGAGCAGTGTGGCAGCGCGGCCGTTTTCAAAACGACTGATCGTAACGCGATCCAGCCCGGTGCGTTCTGCCAGCTGTTGTTGCGTCATGTTTTTATTGATGCGCATTTGTTTTACCTGCTTGCTCAACTCACGAACAATGGCGGGATCGCCGAGGTTGTACCAGTTTTTTTGTGCGTACATAAGTGTTGCTTTTATGTTACAATAAATAGTTTTTAATTATTTAATGTTGCTTTTATGCTACAAATGTACGATATTTTTAGAAACTAGAGAAGAAAAAATAAAGTATTTTATTAACTTACTACAAGCATTTATGAGATCCCGTGTCAGGCAAGGGATGACAGCTTCGGGGAAGGATTAGAAAAGATTTAGTAAACACTGGATAGACATAGATTCGCAGTTTCGTTTCTGTTCCTGCCCGAATCGTTCAGGCGGGCGTTATCCGTACCGGTACAAAAAAATAAAGCATGCCGGCTCTCTCCTTCCGACATGCTTTTAGAATTGGAAAACGTTCATCGTCTACACGATTTTTGTTTTTCCATTCTGTCTTAGCGGCCCTTTCCGGCCAAATTGGATATTTAATTGCGGTTTTTTTACCCGCTTTTATTTTCTATTTCAAACTTCCCTACGAAATCGCCTGCAAAGGTAATTTTTATCTTTTATTCTCCGTGAATTTCTTCTTGTATTATTTGATTAAATACTCAAGCAATACTGTGTTTTTAAATTCACGATACAAGAATACAGCGTTCAATTCAAAAAATAAAAGTAAAAATGTAAAATTCTACTAATCCTAAAAGCCTTTTTATTTTTTAATTAATTGATTGTTAGTTATTTATGTTTATTTTGAGTAAAAACTTACACGGTTTTAAGGTAGCATTTTATAGTAATAAAACGATGATTTTTAATCGTTCAGAGTATGATTTTGCTTCTTTTTTATCATAAATAAATAGTGGATATTTGCATTTCGAAAAAATGATCAGCAGCACTGAAAAGCCCCGCGAATGAAGCAAAAGACGAACGGGCATAAATTTTTAATCAATCTTTTATATTTCTTAAACCAAAAATAACCACTCATACCAATGGATTTCAAAGACTATTATAAAATACTTGGTGTTGCAAAAACAGCGAGTGCCGACGAAATAAAAAAAGCATACCGCAAGCTGGCGATCAAGTATCATCCGGATAAAAACCAGGGAAATAAGCCTGCAGAGGACAAATTCAAGGAAGCGAACGAAGCGAATGAAGTATTGAGTGATCCCGAAAAACGCAAGAAATACGATGAGTTGGGAGCAAACTGGAAACAATACGAACAACAAGGCACACAACGTAATGGTGATTTTGACTGGTCGAGATACCAAACCGGTGGAAACCGCCAGCAACAATACAGTTCCGGCAATGAAGGTTTTGGCGGCGCAAATTTTTCCGACTTTTTTGAAAATATTTTCGGCAGTAGTTTTGGCGGTGGTGGCGGAAATGCAGGACGTACAAACAACAAACGCAAAAGCGACTACAACGCAGAAGTAACCTTGTCGCTGGAAGAAGCCTACGAAGGCGCTTCCCGGATGCTGGAACTACCGGGCGAAAAATTACAAATGAAATTCAAAGGTGTGAAAGACGGGCAAACACTGCGTGTAAAACAAAAAAGCGGATCACGCGGCGACGTATACATTACCGTGCATATCCCCGCACATCCGCATTTTGAGCGTAAGGAAGACGATCTGTATGCTGATACCCCCGTTGAATTGTATACCGCATTGTTAGGCGGAAAAGCATTGGTGCGCACCATGAAAGGAACAATTAAAATTGACATCCCAAAAGAAACGGATAGCGGAAAAGTATTACGGTTAAAGGGAATGGGGATGCCGAAATTTGGGGCAGCAACAGAATACGGCGACCTGTATGTGAAAGTGAAAATTATAACACCGAAAAATTTATCGGAGCAGGAAGTGGAATTGTTTAAGCAACTGCAGGAGCTGCAGAAGAAGTAGGCAAATAGGCAGTAGACAACAGGCGAGAGGGGTTACAGATAACGCCCGCCTGAACGATTCGGGCAGGAACAAAAACGTCCTTCGACTGGCTCAGGATGACACGGCTGCGTGTTACAAATTACCAATGAATACGAATTTACAAATCTGGGTAGATGCATCTGTCAATCTTGTGTGAGGAATGCTTAATTCGGAGTACACTTTTCTTCTCATCTGTCATCCCGCACTTGTTGCGGGATCGGTTAATTAAAAACAATGTGGTTGGGGCTGCAAACATTTACGGGATCCCGCAACAAGTGCGGGATGACAGTTCTAATGGTAATGGAAGTAAAAAAAATAATTTAACCAGGCTCTAATCCATACATAGCATAATGAAAATTTTATTTTTCAATACAACCTTCCCGCTCCTTAAAGAGTCTGTAGTAATGAACGTTAAATAAACCTTCCATGAAAAAGATTCTATCGGTCTCCCTGATCGTGATAATAGCGATATTGGGCCTTTGCAGCCACAGTTATGCGCAATATACCAAATTGTATGATTTTGACAGCATCAACGGGAGATTCCCGCAGGGCTCGCTTGTTGCGGATGGCAATTACCTTTACGGAATGGCCACTGTGGGCGGTGCTGATAACGTCGGAACAATTTTTAAAATAAAAAAGGACGGGACTGCTTTTGCCAAATTGCTTGATTTTACTGGCGCAAACGGCAGCCTGCCACAAGGGTCTCTTATTTCTGACGGGACGTATTTGTATGGAATGACCGCTATCGGCGGCACACACAATGAAGGAACGATCTTTAAAATAAAACAGGATGGAACAGGTTACACGAAACTGTTTGATTTTGTTGATACATTGGGAGAATATCCCTACGGTTCGCTGATTTCCGACGGAACCTATTTATATGGAACAACTACTTCCGGCGGCGCCAATGGAACCGGCAACGTATTTAAAATAAAAACCAATGGAACGGCCTATGCCGATCTATATGATTTCCCGGGCACACCCGGCGGTTTTAATGCAAGAGGAACATTGTTTTCTGACGGGACTTACCTGTATGGAACAACATTGGGTGGTGGTATAAATTATGCTGGAACGATCTTTAAAATAAAAACCGACGGAACAGGATACGCCAGGTTATATGATTTTGACAGTATCCATGGAAGCGAACCACATGGTGCGCTTATTTCCGATGGCACTTATTTGTACGGGACAACGTTTAAAGGTGGAATAAATAATACGGGCGTGCTTTTTAAGATCAAACCCGATGGAACCGGCTTTTCAAAGTTCCTGGATTTTGATGCATTGCCAGGTACTGCAACCGGAAGTAATCCTCCGGGCGACCTCGTTTACGATGGAACGGTTTTGTACAGTATGACCTTTATTGGCGGAGCGTTCGGCAAAGGAACAGTATTTAAAATAAAGCCGGACGGAACTTCTTTTTCAAAATTACTCGATTTTATTCCCGCTGTATCTGGAAGCCAGCCTTTGGGTTCGCTTGTTTATAACGGTTCAGCGCTATACGGAATGACAAATGTAGGAGGCGCCCACCAGTACGGGGTTGTTTTTAAATACGCGCTGCCCGCTGCAGGTATCGCGGAAAATACTGTTGATAACGGATTTACGGTGTATCCCAATCCCGGTAACGGAAAATTTAATGTAGCATTAAAGGATGAATTAGCTGCGGCGAATTATCAAATTACCGTTTACAATGTATTGGGTGAAAGGGTTTATTCTGTTACAAAGTCAAACCGGCAGCCGGTTATAGAGCTTGATCTTTCTGCTGTTTTAAAAGGGATTTATTTTGTAACAGCAGATGATGGAAAAACAGTTCATACTGAAAAAATAATTATTCAGTAATTTTTTTGTTACGGGTACATAGCAAACTTTGAACTTTAAACTTTGAACTGGCTTTTGCACAGATTCGTAGTCATCCTGAGCTTGTCGAAGGACGTTCCTGTTCGTTATCCGTACTTATAAGCCCAGTGTTTCCTTCAACTTACTATAGCTTGTCCTGCTGATAGGAATACGCTTGTCATTTTTTAAGATCGCGATGTAACTGTTTTTTTCAAGCGATTCGATTTTAGTAAGCTGGTGAATATTGATGATGAACGAGCGGTGCGTACGGAAAAAAATAGCGGGATCGAGCACCTGCTCATAATAATTCATTGTTTTCTTTTTCAGGTAATAGCTGTCTTTGGTAAAGATCTTCACATAATCGTCGTACGCTTCGATGTAACAAATATCTTCGGCTGGAACGATGCGGATCTCGGCACCGTTTTTCACCACAATGCGGTTGCGTTCTTCCGGTTGTTTTTCGGTGTGCTGCATAAAATGCTGAAAGTGGCTGGCTGTGGTATCCGCAGAAGCGCCCGCTTTGCTTCTCCATTTTTCCAGCGCTGCATCAAAACGGTCTTTATTAAACGGTTTTAATAAATAGTCGATGGCGTTGGTCTCAAATGCTTTGATGGCATACTCGTCAAACGCAGTGGTAAAGATCACAGAAGGAGTGGTGGTCAGCAGCTCCAGCATTTCAAATCCGTTTATTTTTGGCATTTGAATATCCAAAAAGATCAGATCCGGCTGATGCTGCGTAATGCTTTTAATGCCTTCAAAACCATCGTTGCATTCCGTTACCAGTTCAATATCGGTATGGGTTTGCAGGTATTCTGCAATGATGCTGCGGGCTAAGGGTTCATCGTCAATAATGATCGCTTTTTTCATACGGCCTGTGGTATTTTTAAAATAGTGATGAACGTTGTTTCTTTTTTATCAGTGATCAGAAGATCCTGGCGTGCATACAGCAAATACAGCCTGCGCTGGATGGAGCTTAATCCAAACCCAACGCCGGATTTGGCACGTTTTGTTTCCGGATCAAATGGGTTTTTTATTTCAATGTGTAAGTAAGAGCCGCGCACTTCCGTGGAAATGCTGATAGTCACGTCGCCAATGAGATCGTACAATCCAAATTTGATGGCGTTCTCCACAATGGGTTGCAGCAGCAGCGATGGCAATTGGTAATTCATGCTTTCGTCACTGGTGTTAAACTCCACATTCATGCGGTGTCCGAAGCGCACTTTTTCAATATCCAGATATAATTTTAAATGTTCGAGCTCTTCCGAGAGTTTCACCAGCTGATCTTCTTTTTTCAAAGTTCCTCTTAAAAAATCGGAAAGCTGCTGGATCATTTTGCGTGCTTCTGCGGGCTTCATCGCCACGAGCGCGCTGATGGAATTTAAGCTGTTGAATAAAAAATGCGGCTGTAATTGCTGGCGCAGCTTTGTTAATTCCGCTTCTTTCATTAATTGTTCGCTGTCGGATTTACGTTTTTCATTTTCTTTTTGTTCCGACATGGTGTTCCACATCCAGTTCAACAACGTGATGAAGGAAATGATGAGCAATGAAAAAATAAAGCGGACCGGCAATGATTTTTCAAGGAATAATAAATACGCGGCATCGGTAGAAAATATCCGCGAAAGCACCCAGTTGAGGACGCTGCAAAAAATAACCGGGAGGACGATCGCAAAAATAAGCCGGTTAACCTGATTCGTCTTCCCGGGTTGATAAAAACGGTACATGATGATGGCGGTAAACCCGGCAAATGCCATCAGGGAATTGGAAATGATGGAATCCACCACGGCGATCTCCCAGCTCAATTGCAAACGGTGCAACACAAAGGTTTGCACCGCTGCCCAGAACAACCACCAGCCAACAAAAACTATTAAAAGTTTGGATAAAGAATATGGTAAACGCGAATTCAAATTTTTATGCAAAGGTCAAAAAATTTGTTTGAATAAGAATTGATTTCTGACGTGTAAATTGAATAAACGCATCGGAATCGTCGGTTTCGTGCGTGGATGCATACAATTGTTCGCCATCTTTTGTATCTTTTAATGCATACAATTCGGTTACGTCAATAAATTTCCAGTTCACTTTTTTATTTTTTGTATTCATAAAAGCGCCTTCTTCCTGTTTGCCGATAGAGCGTGCTTTAAAAAATGCTTCTTCCAGGCTTTTTGCTTCGATCAGGCGGATCTGTTCATCAAACTGTGATGTTTGTTTGCTATCTTCAATATCTATATTGAAAATGAGTTTTGCTAAATATGTATTCATGGTTAGACGGTATTAATAAGTTTGTATATAATTTTTTTAACTCCTTTTTTAATTTGTAAACAATAATTGCAAGCGTATTTATTTTAAAAACTTTTTATTTCTATTCCTCCGAAAAGCACGGTACCTCTCAGGATCAATAATTTTTTATTTTCTTCACCGGGTGCGCTTTGGTGCGGTGGACGCTTGTCTTCCACGCTTCCGAACACGCATACAATGTCCGATTTAATGTCCCAGTTGGCCGGGATGATCAGCTGTGTGCCGCCGAATATTTCGGTGATCTCCAGTGTTGCAGTCCCTTCAAAATCGGCCTGGCTTAGGTCAATTTTTGCACCGGCAAATATGATGGTCACATCCCCGCTTTTAAAATTTTTGGAGAGGATGTTTTTTTTGATCCCGCTCATGAACGATACACAATCAATACACTCGTCGCTGCTGGTTTGTGTTTCGGCATTTTGATATTTCGCATTGTAATACTCGTGTTTGTATTGGTGGCGTTTGCTCCATCTTTCCCAGTTATGGTGCTTGTGATGGTGCTTGTGATTTTTCCGGTGTGGTTTAAAGATGATCATCAAACCGATAAAGATCACGATCAGCGGCCAGATCAATGGTTTGATGGCGAGCTCCGGATAAAAATCCGCAGCTAAATACACACCGCCTACAGCTACCAAAATAAACCAGCTTGCATTGCGGAAACCGTGTTTAATACCACTGAATACTCCCAGCGCTATCAATCCCATTTTCCAGGACAATAACCAGGCAGGAAAGATCACGCCTAATTCACGTGCTAAAAAAAGCGACCCGATGATAACGATGGCAATGCCGCCCAGAACTTTTCCTCTTTTATGTTCTTTTTCCCATTGTTGCCACATTTCTTCCTGTGGTTCTACTCCTTGATTTTCCATTGTCATTAATTTTTTATCAAAAGTAGGTACATCTGCAACGCTGCACAACTGATAATAGGCTGTTTTACGCCAGAAATCGGTGAACGGTGGTTACCGGCAGGGGAACAGTACCTGTGCGTTTTTCACCGATCACTTTGTGCTCAAAAAAGCATCATTTTGCTGTTGTTGGCTACAAAGTAACAAGTGGGGAGTGACAGCGGTATGTCAGCAGCAATAAATAATTGTGATGATTTTTACAGAAACCTTGGCGGGATGCACATTTGCAGGAAGAAATCCTGCTGCGAAACGCCTGTTTTTATCGATGAAAACGGGGCAAATGTTAAAATTTGACAAGTGCAGAATGGTTACAGAATTGATTGGTATCTTTAATATAAAATACTCCGGTTCAATAACGTTTTTATAATGAGATCAGTACTCTGTTTCTGTTTGTTTTTTAGTTCCGTTTTTAAGATCACGGCGCAGGATGCGGCTGTGTTTTTCGAAAAAGGGAAACAACAGTATGAAACCGGTGATTATAAAAATGCACTGGTTAATTTTCAGTATGTGATCGAACTTCAGCCACAGCTGGAAAAGATAAATTATTATGCGGGCTTGTCCGAATTCAATTTGCAGGATTATAAACAGGCGATCGTGTATTTTAAACTGGAACTGGCGCTAAATCCCGCTAAGGCAGATGTGTATATATTGCTGGCAAGAGCGGAAGATAAATCCGGTGATATGGCTGCTGCCATCAGTGACCTGGAGCAGGGGCTAAAAGTGGATGCAGACAATCCAAAGCTGTATTTGGAAAAAGGAAATGTGTATTTCAACAATAAAAAATATAAAGAAGCAATACGCTGTTACAATGAAGTACTAAGGCTGAATCCGAAACTGGAACAGGCGTATTATAAAAAAGGATTTTGTAATTATTACCTGGGTGATACTATTGCAGCCCGCAAAAGCTGGAGCAAGCTGGAAGATCCGGATGATTATGAGAATTACGAAGTGATAAATAAAGTGTGTACAAAGAACTAAAAAACAAAAAATGAAAAAAACACTTACTGCTACCATTACCTGTTTGCTTTTGGCAATGAGTTTACAAGCCCAGACGTTCAATTATTATTTTGGAAATATTCACAGCCAGTCGTCGTATTCGGATGGTAACGTGGACAGCGCCACATCACTTATCACCACGCCTTTGCAGGATTTTAACTATGCTAAATTATCGCAGCATCTGGATTTTTACGGGATCTCGGATCACAACCATTTGAATGCCGGAATGCTTTCGCCTGCCAACTTTCACAAAGGTTTGGCAGATGCAAATACGGCCAATGCCGACGGATCGTTTGTAGCGATGTACGGGCAGGAGTGGGGCGTAATTTCGGGTGGCGGGCACGTGGTGGTATACGGCTACGATTCGCTGATGGGTTGGGATGCCGGTGATTATGATGTGCATGTGGCACAAAATGATTATGCAACATTGTGGAAACGCATTAATATGCACCCGGGCGCTTTCGGATATTTAGCACATCCGCAATCAGGCGATTATACCAACTTGTTTACCACAGCGCGCAATGTGGATGCGGATAGTGCGATCATTGGAATGGCAGCACGCAGCGGCCCTGCATTTTCTACAAATTCAACTTATTCCGATCCTTCCACCAGTACTTATATTGCACGCTACAATGATGCGCTAAAACGTGGTTATCACTTGGGTGTAGGGTTGGATCATGATACACACAATTCGGTTTTTGGTCGCCAAACCATGGGCCGTTTGGTAGTATTGGCGCCTTCGCTTACGCGTGAAAATATTTTAGATGCTTTGCGCCGCATGCGTTTTTACAGTTCGGACGACTGGAATGTGAAAGTGGATTTTAATATTGGATCGTACCCGATGGGAAGCGTGTTTTCACATACGGGAACGCCTACGATCTCGGTAACGGTTACTGATCCGGATGGCGAATTAACATCGTCCATTAAGCTTTATTACGGTGTACCGGGAAGTGGAACCGCACCAACGGTATTAACATCCAATACAAATTCAAATACATTAACGTATACGCACCCGATCGCCAATCTTGCACAATATTATTATTACCTGGAGATCACACAAACGGATGGAAACAAGATCTGGACCTCGCCGATCTGGTACAAACGCAATGATGCGACTTCTTCCACACCGGTTGCTGATTTTACAACATTGTCCACTACGGTGTGCGCCGGTTCTCCGGTGATGTTTAATGATGCCAGCACCAACAGCCCTACTGCATGGTCATGGAGCTTTCCGGGTGCAACGCCTGCAACATCAGTAGCGCATACGCCAACGGTAACGTATACCACGCCGGGAACGTACAATGTTACGCTCACGGCATCCAATCCATCGGGAACAAATACGTACACACATACAAGCTACATTACAGTAAATCCGGGCATTCCAACACCTACAATTTCGCAGGTGGGAAATGTATTGACATCCAGTGCCACTACCGGTAACCAATGGTATTGGAATGGTACACTGATTTTGGGCGCTACAAATCAGTCGTTCACGTATTCATTGAACGGATCTTATACGGTAATGGTAAATACCAGCGGTTGCGCTTCTGCGATGTCGGCACCATTGGTAACCACAGCTACGGGGATCGGGGAAATACAAAATGTAAATGGGTTTAATGTGTATCCGAATCCGAATGACGGTAATTTTAATGTGACGTTTACCGCAGCTTCCAAAGCGAGCTATACTATCAATATTTCAAATGCACTAGGACAATTGATCTACCACGATGTGATCACGGATTTTACAGGAACGTATACGAAACAGCTGAGTGTTTCGGAATATGGAAAAGGCGTTTATACGGTTTCGCTGACGAATGAGAAAAATGAAACGGTAAAGAAGATCATTATCTACTAAATACCAATCAATACGAATATACTAATCTGCGTGTTTGCTGTATGTTTAAAAGAACTTCCCCTGTCAGGGTTTCGAACCCTTCAAGGGTTTGAAACCCTGACAGGTTTTTTTTGTGCGCAGGCGCGAGTGTCCCAACGTGCCAAACTATTTTATGGCATCTTGCCATTACTAAAATACATAAGAGCGGGACGCTCTAAAAATAAAAAGGCACGTTGGGACACTCGCGCCTGCGAAGGGGATGACAGTTTCCAAAGAGCATTTGATTCAAATAAAGATTTCTCACACCGCATCCATCAGGATTGTTTGACTCTTGAATCTGATCTATTGCTTCTTATTTCCTAAAACAGCGACATCTGCACCGCCGGTACCATCACTCTTTTTTTCTGAATAGGAGCAGGAGCAAAATTATCCGTGATCTCAAAAACATTTGTTTCTTCATCGCGGGAAGCGATAACAATGTGGGTGTTTCCGGCATTTTGCAAAAACAATTCATATACCAGTCCGGGCGAATTATTATTTTTTGAAAGGTGAGATAACAGCAGGTGGCTCATGAATGCGGGCTTGTGTTTTAAAACAAGCTCCAGTGCCTGTTTGTTGGATAAATGCCCCTGTCCGTTACGGATCCTGTTTTTTAAATGAAATGGATAACGGCCGTTCTCCAGCATGTTTTCGTCGTAATTGGCTTCCAGAAAAGCAGCGTGGCATTGTTTAAAATAATGACTCAGCTCCGGGCATACCACACCTAAATCTGTAAACACGCCGATCTTAATACCTTTGCTTTCTACAATAAAACTGTGCGGATCGGATGCATCGTGAAATTTTTTAAAAGGTGTGACCTGTAATTCGCCGATAGCAATGGATTCGCCTGCGGTAAAGTTTTTGTTAAGCTCATCGGCTAGTTTAAAGCCGCTGTTTTTTAATGTGGCCGGTGTAATGTATACCGGCAAATTATATTTTTTTGAAAGTACGGATACACCGCGAATGTGATCGCCATGCTCATGCGAAATAAAAATGGCTTTGACCCGTTCCATCGATAATCCCAAACGTTCCATGCGCCGCTCGGTTTCCCTGCAGGAAATACCGGCATCCACCAAAATGGCTTCGCTTTGATTGCCTATGTAATAAGCATTTCCATTGCTTCCGGAATTTAACGAGGTAATAAAAAGGGACATATGCAAAGGAACTGAATTTACAGGAATAATGGTACAACTGTTATTAACTTCTGCGCTTGTTTTTTAACAATGAGATTTAAGAGGATGGAACCTGCGATGGTAGCCACAGATTCACAGATTAAAAAGACAATTAGAATTATACGAATTGTTTCAAAATCGCGCAGCGGTTTTTTCTGTGTAATTTAATTCTTAACAAAAAAATCTGTGAATCTGTGGCTTTCTTTTGCGCGTTGTGTTGAGCCTGTCGAAACATGTGGGCAGGCTTTCGTGCGCTCTTCGACAAGCTCAGAGTGACCAACCCGCTTCTACGTTTTAATACTCCGCCTCACAAGAATAATTGTGACACATCACAAAAAAAGGCCGGAAAATAATTCCGGCCTTTCAAAAATAAATTTCAAAAATTATTTTCCTTCACTCAAAAGCGTCACATAACCGGTGTACTCGTGTTCTTTCGCATCCGATCCTGCTACTTTGATGATGTAATAATAAGTTCCGTCGGGTGAGTGTGCGCCGGATTTTGTTTGTCCGTCCCATCCGCTGGTCACGCTGTTCCATTCAAATAATTTTAATCCCCAGCGATCGTAGATCACGCCGTTAAAAGAAGTAATGCCTTCTGCAATGATCGGTTTGAAAATATCATTGCTGCCATCGCCGTTTGGTGTAAAAATATTCGGCAATGCAAATGCAAAATCTTTGCTCACTTCAATGCGTGTACAGCTGGTATCCACACAGGCTCCGTTAGCTGCGATCAAACACACCTGGTAATCGCCGGTTTGCATGTACGTATAATTCGGATCGGAGAGCGTGGAAGTTGTACCGTCGCCAAACGTCCAGCCATATACAGTAGCATTGGTGCTGTTGTTGGTGAAATTAACAATCAATGGCGCTGTTCCGGACGACGGGCTTGCCGTGAACGCTGCAACAGGAGTGGTGGTGACGGTTACATTTACTGTGTTGTTTGCCGAACATCCCGTGCTTGTATTTATTACCGTGATGGTATAAACGCCGGACTGATCCACTGCAGGAGCTGTAGTGGTAGCGCCGGAAAGAATGTGCCCGCCCGTAGTTGTCCAGTTATAAGTAATGGTAGCGCCTGTACTTGATCCGCTGCCGTCCAGGCTGATGCTGCTTGTGCCGCAGGCAATGGTCATATCGCTTCCTGCATTTGCAACCGGTGGCGCATTGATCACAACCGTTACCGGTTCCAGATCCGAGCAGGCACCATTGCTGCTTTGGATGTAATACGTGCCGCTGCTGGTAACCGTTCCCGGTGATGCTAAGGGACTGGTTGCTGTTGAATTGGTCCAGTACGATAATGTTCCGGCACCTGTACTGCCTGCTGTTACAGCCGATGATGTTAAGTTGATGCTTGCCGGTGCACACACCGCCGCAGGGTTGGTGATGGTTAGTGATGGTGTTGTATTAATTGTTACTGTAACGGCTGCAACATCGCTGCAGGAGCCAAGTGTGCTTTCAATGTAATACGTACCGCTGGTGCTTACCGCAGTTGGCGAAGCCAGTGTAGTAGTTGCACCTGCATCGGTATAATAGGTTAACGTGCCGCCGCCGGTGCTTCCTGCGGTGATTGCAGCTGTTGTGATATCAATACTTCCCGGGCCGCAAATTGCTGCCGGACTTGTAATTACCAGTGATGGAGTGGTGTTGATGGTAACAGTTACTGCATCCACATCAGCGCAAGCGCCGTTGCTGCTTTGAATGTAATACGTTCCGCTGCTGGTCACTGCAGAAGGAGATGCCAATGGAGTAGTAGCGCTTGCATCGGTATAATATGCCAATGTGCCACCGCCTGTGCTGCCCGCTGTTACCGCTGCAGCTGTTAAATCAATGCTTGCAGGGCCGCATACTGCTGCCGGATTTGTTATTACCAGTGACGGTGTAGGGTTAATGGTTACCGTTACCGCTTCAATATCGCTGCAGGAACCAAGCGTGCTTTCAATATAATACGTACCGCTTGCAGTTACTGCCGCTGGCGACGATAATGTTGTGGTTGCTCCCGCATCGGTATAATACGTTAATGTTCCGCTGCCTGTACTGCCTGCTGTTACAGCAGGTAACGTTAAATCAATACTTGCCGGTCCGCACACTGCTGCCGGGTTTGTAACCACCAGTGAAGGCGCCGGATTTACAGTTACGGTAACGGCTGCAAGATCGCTGCAGGAACCGATGGTGCTTTGTATATAATAGGTTCCGCTGCTGGTCACAGCCGATGGTGATGCCAATGGTGTGGTTGCAGCAGCATCCGTATAATATGCCAGCGTTCCGCCGCCTGTGCTGCCTGCTGTTACTGCAGGTGCTGTCAGATCAATACTGCCCGGCGCGCAAACTGCTGCCGGATTTGTAATGGCGAGTGTAGGAGCAGGGCTGATCACTACTGTAACCGGCTTAATATCCGTACAGGAACCAACGGTACTTTCAATATAATATGTACCGCCCGTAGTAACTGCATTTGGCGAAGAGAGTGGTGTAGTTGCTGTACTGTCAGTATAATACGTTAATGTTCCGCTACCTGTACTGCCGCTGGTTACAGCCGGTGCTGTTAAATCAATGCTGCCGCTTCCGCAGATAGCCGGTGGATTGGTGATTACTAATGAAGGTGCCGGATTAATAGTAATGGTAACCGGTTCGATATCGTTACAGCTGCCAATGGCGCTTTCAATGTAATAGGTACCGCTTGCGGTCATTGCGTTTGGTGTTGGCAATGGCGTGGTTCCTGCCGCATCCGAATAATAGGATAATGTTCCGCTGCCGGTGCTTCCGGCCGTTACTGCTGCTGCAGTAAGGTCGATGCTGTTTGGAGCACAAACCGGTGCCGGGTTGGTAATGGTTAATGTTGGTGCAGGGCTCACGGTTACTGTTACTGCTGCTGTATCGGAACAACCACCGCCTACACTGGTTGTAATGTAATACGTTCCGCTTGTAGTTACTGCATTTGGTGAGGTAAGCGGTGTGGTAGCGGTATTGTCTGTATAATACGATAACGTTCCGCCGCCTGTGCTTCCCGCAGTTACAGCAGGCAGGGTAAGGTCAACAAAGCCCGGTGCGCATACCGCCGCCGGGTTGGTAATTGCCAATGAAGGCCCCGGAGTGATAGTGATCGTAGTGGTTGCGGTGCTGCTGCATCCCAATGAATTGGATGCTGTTAAGGTATACGTGGTGGTGGCTGTTGGAGTAACAGATGGATTAAGAGTAGTGGAATTGGTCATGCCCGCAGTAGGCGCCCATACGTAAGTAGGGCTGGTTGGATTGCTGAAGATAATGCTCCAGTTAACGATTGTTCCCACATCGGCACCGGCTTTATCACCTACGTGAAACGACCAGGTTCCGTTTGCAGAAGCGCAGCTGGCGCTTGCCGTAATGAATGCATTCCATGCTGCTGCTCCACCCATTGGAACAAACGTACCGTTGAACGGTGCTGTTGCAGTTCCAATGCCGGTAGTAGCACCGGGAGTAAATGTAGTATTTGTAAAATTATCGCCTGCACCACCGGTGCTGCTGATGAGTTGAATGCTGTTGCCGCAGGGATCGAACAGGTAACCGATCAAATCGCCGTCGAAGGTATGGGTAATGTTAAATGTGATGCTGGTTAACGACCAGCCTGCATTTAATCCGGTAACGGGAATGTTGGAAGTGGCAAATGTACCGCCGGTTCCGGTCCAGCCGAAAGGCACGCCGTTATCCGCAATGGCTACGTTGGAATTACTTCCCGTGCTTGTAAAGCTCAAAGGCGTATTGGATGGCCCGCTTACAGTTCCCGAAAGATTTATCGTTTGGCTGGAACAAAGTGAAGTTCCGCCGCTTGCTGTAACCGAAGGTGGTGGCAATACGATTACAGTATGTGAAATGGTGCTGCTGCCTGCCGAGCTGCTGATGGTTTCGAGTGCATTGTAGGTTCCTGCTGCTGCGTATGTATGTGTCGGATTTTGAAAGGTAGCGGCTGTACTTCCTGAAAATACAGGCGTGCCGTCGCCAAAATCCCATGACCAGTTGGTAACGGTGGAACCGCTGTTGGATTGATCAGTAAAGGTGGTAACTGTGCCTGCACATACCGGTGGCGCTGCAAAATTAGCGGCCATTAAAATACAGAAGCTTTGCTCGTTGGTTAGTCCGCCGGTAGAGCCGGTGAAACCCCAGTATACATTTGGGTTTCCACCAAAAATAGTGTTAATGATGTCGCCGGTGTAGCTTAATCGCAATACGCCATCGATCCATACCTGGTAGGTTTGCGTTACAGGATCCCACTGCACACGCATGGTGTGGTAGGAGCAATCTTCAATATCGGCAGAAACATCGCTTGCCTGCACCGGGCCTGCAAGGTTGTTGGCCGTGGTATGGTTTACATCTCCATTGGCATTCATGGAAATGTGATCGTAAGCGGGGTCGTTATCCGGACTTATATTTTGGTAGGTATCGATGAAAATACCCAGTGAGGGACTTACGCCGCCCATTCCCATTCCGTTACCGGATGAACCGATGGTGGTTCCCAAAGGTTGTAACCCGAAACAGATCCCATCTGCCCCGGCATCATCACAGCCTAAAAAAACATTAAAAGTAAAATCAAAGGGTTGCGACAAGCTGATCACGTTGGTGTTCCAGACAGAACCGGCCTGGGCGCCTATGTTTGGCGTTAATTCGTAACAGCCGCCGCCAAGATCGCTGGCATTTCCATTGATCTGATATTGGCCGAAAGCCGGGATACAAGCCATTGTAAAAATGACGCTGAAATAAGTAATTATTTTTTTCATGTAGATTGAAATTGCTTAATTATGTATAAAATCTATAAAAATATTGCGGTTTGTTTTGTGGTCTATGTATAAAATCTATAAAAATATTGCGGTTTGTTTTGTGGTCAATACCGCAAAGATCGACAATTGATCAGGAAGGTTGCATCTGAGTTTCTTAATTTAGCCGGGTAATAATTTCTACGGGGATGAAGTTTGGATTTTGGGGTACGAATTACAAATCCGGAGCCGCTATCTACTAAATACCAATCCCGCACGTGCGGGACTAATATACTAATCTGCGTGTGATGGAACGCGGATGTTGCGGATGAAACGGATTTATATGGATCACAGTCATTTTACGAAGCTGTCATCCCGCAACATTGCGGGATGACAGTTGATAGGCTGAGATCCTTTTTTATTTATGATTTGATAAGTTAAATAAATGAGAAGGGCAGAATGCCCTACAATAAAAAGGCACGTTGAAACAACGCGCCTGCACACATTTTTTACCTGTGTAATTCTTTTAATTGAAAAAAAATTACTTTGATCACACACAGCAAACTTCCGAACCGGAACTTCCGCATTTCGCCTTCTCCCCTAATCCAATCCTACAAAATTCCCTTTTGGATATTTTACTTTGTATTTCAATTGCAAATTTTTGGTGGCCGAAGGATCCAGCTTGAACGGCCAGGAAACAATTCCGGTAGTTTCATTTAATTTACCATCGCTTTTTCTTCCTGCGTGATCACAATTTTGCTGTCGGAGGATACCGGGAACTGATCTTCTACAATAATATCGATGGCTTGCTGTTTTGCATTCCGTACCACAATGTCCCAATCGCGGTAAGCAATATTATCATTACCTACCAGCTGACTTTTGTTATAATCGGTCGATTTTTTACGCTCCACTTTAATTCCTTTATCGCGGCCCAGCGAAATTTCGAGCGTGTCTACTAAATAGCGCGTGTCAAATAAGGTATTGCCTACAAATGTTCCTTCGAAAAACACATTGGCTTGTCCTTCCAGGAAATTATATTGCTCCCAGTTTACCAATTGCGCGGTCAGGAATACATCTTTATCCAAACGGGGCGCACAATAATATTGATATTTTGCATCCGTTTGAATGCTTTGGATGGCTACCGTCATGTTTTTCGGATCGGAAGGAATGGTGTATTTTTCTTCGATCGAAAATTCGGTGCTCACAATGTTGAGTGTTTTGGTAGTGGTTACCATGTTCGTGTTTTTGTCTTTATTTGCCATTATCTGGTATTCTTCGCGGGTTACGGTGCTGCCCGATTTTGTATCGGCATCAATGGTAACATTGTAGGAAGAGGATCCGTATGCTGCTACACTTCCATTGCCTGATCCGCCGCTGAATCCCCATGTGTAGGGCGAATTTACATCTACATCCAGTTTTACAAGATCACCCTCATAATCGGTATTAAATACAGGCGCTTCCAGGGTCATTAATTCTTTTTCATAATCTGTTTTCACCACTTCGTTGATCGGTGTTTCTTTTTTCTCCAGTTTTACGGTCAGGTCTTTTTCGTTTACCGTTACGGTTTGCGCATTGTAACCGATGGACGAAACCATTAGCTGCGTGCCGTTCTGCGGAAGCACCATCGAAAATTTTCCGTCGCCATCCGCAGTGGTTCCAATGTGTGTGCCGTTTACCATTACGCTGCACCATGGGATCGGTTCGCCGGTTTCGGTGTTGATGATGGTGCCGCTCACGTGTGTAAAGCGCGCATCCGTATAACGGTAAAAATTAGTTTGCGCACGCGGCTGTACATACGCATGGTTGAGATACAGCCACCATGCTTCCAGCTTTGGTTTTTCGGAAGATTGCGAGGGATCGCCGGTAGATAATTTTAATTTGATGTTGTTCCAGTCCTCGCCGCTTTCCTGCGATACGTTTGCTTTGTATTCGATGGTCATCGGATCGGCCACGCTTTTTACACGCAAATCATACGTTGGATACCAGTGTGCATTTGGCACAATGTAGCTCACTACAAAATCGCCGCTTACTTCTGTTTTTGCAGATACTTTGATCACGATCTCGTAGCGTACATTTTGTTTGGGTGTTTTTAATGCAAGCAAATGCTGCGTCACGGTTTTGTGTTCGTCAAACAATTGCAGGATCAAACGGGAAGCTTTTAACTTTTCCGTTTTAATTTCCATAAGCTTGATGTGCACCAGTTCCTGCGCTTTTCCGATCTGTTCCACGGTAATTCCTTTTGTAGCAGTGGAAATATCTTTCAAATTGAGGATGGCAGTTTCCTGCGAATTTAATACCTGGATGTGCACGCTCAGGTCTTCCATTTGCTGCATCAGGCTTTTTTGTTTTGCCTGCAGCTCCGCCCATTTTGTTTTTTCATTTTCCGCATCGCCCAGCTTCAGCTGATGATTCACAGAAAGAATGGTAAAGTTTCCTTCGCCCTTTACCTGGATGCTTTCTTCTTTTAACAAGGAAGTGGCATCCGAAATTTTTATTTCCGATTCACCGGGCGGAATTTTTACCGAGCCTGTTCGTGTTACCTGTGCACCGCTTTGGAAAACGGTAACTGCCGTGATCGTGGTTTTTAATTCCACGTCTTTTGCATTTGTTTTTAATGCAAGAAGTATGAATAAAAAGCAAAGTTTTTTCATATCGTTATAAATTCTAAGTAGTAATTTTTTTATTTTTTGTGATTTTTATTTGATCGTCATCGAAAAAGATTGCTGATAAATGAATGTTCGTTCTCGACTCCGCTCGAACTGACGCAATCGAAGCGACATTTTGTGCGTTGTCATGCTGAGCCTGTCGAAGCATCTGCGTTGGCCTGCGCATACTCTTCGACAAGCTCAGAGTGACCAACCCACTTCGACATTTTAACCCTCCGCCT
>JAOQAG010000043.1 GCA_025963715.1 Bacteroidota bacterium | reverse complement strand
GCCATCCAGCAAAATTAAACTTTGAAACTTTGAACTTTTTTTTAATCCAGCAAATAATTAATCCTGATCACATTCATGTGGTGCGTGGTATGCCCCGCGATCATAAACAAAATAGCGCGTACCGACATTTCATTTTTATTCGCAATGCCGGTTTGGCTCATTTCTTCTTCTTCAAATTGTTTCCACAAGGCAAGGTTGGCTTCACGCACAATTGCAAATTCGTGCGCTAAATTATAAAGCGATTGTTTATTGAATTTTGCATTTGCTACAAACAAATTTTCATCAAAACTATTCAGCTCCGTTTTATCTTTTCTTGCAAAACGCAATGCACGGTAGCTCATGATCCGCTCTGTATCAATAATGTGCCCCAGCACTTCCTTGATCGTCCATTTCCCCTCTGCATACGCATATTCCTCTTTGTCTTCCGGAATCCCGGAAACCAATGCCTGAATATCCATCACCTGGTCTTTCAACGCTTTCAACACATTATCCTGCTTTACAAGATCAATGTATTTCTTAAAATAAGGGTTATATTCGTTTGCTTCCGGACGTTTCATGTGAGAGGTATTTTTAAAGTTTGTCGAGTTCATTTTTTACAAATTGTGCAAGCTCTTTTACATACGCCTGCGAAAAATTAAATTCAATTCCCGCAGCTTTGTAAATTTCCGGGATCGTTTTTGTGTAACCCAACCGTAATGCCGCTTCGTATTGATCCAGCGCCTTTTCGGGATTTGATTTATAATTGCGCCACACAGCAATTGCGCCCAGTTGTGCCATTCCGTACTCGATGTAATAAAAAGGCACTTCAAAAATATGCAGCTGACTCAGCCAACCGCGTTTTTTTATTTCTTCAATTCCGCCCCAATCCACCACGTTGCTGCTAAATTCATTGATGATCCGCATCCAGCTTTCCATACGCTCTTCCACAGTGTGCGCAGGATTTTCATATACCCAATGCTGGAATTTATCTACCGCACCTATCCACAACAGCGATTTTAATGTTTGTTCCAGCTGCTCCTGCTTTGCACGTTTCAACTCATCCGCATTATCGTAAAACACATTCCAGTGTTCCATCGAAATTAATTCCATCGACATGGATGCCAGCTCTGCAACTTCGGATGGCGTGCTTTTAAAATCAGTAATTTCCAGGTCGCGTGTTACAAACGAGTGGATCGCGTGGCCACCTTCATGCACCATCGTGATCACATCACGTTGCGCACCCACCGAATTCATAAAAATAAACGGAACGCCAATTTCGTACAAAGGATAATTGTATCCACCGGGCGCTTTTCCCTTGCGGGATTCAAGATCCAGGTGTCCCATCGCTTTCATGATCTCTAAATATTCACCAAAAGCAGGCCGGATCTTGTAAAAACATTCCACACTTTTATCGATCAGCTCCGCTCCCGTTTTTACCGGGCTCAATGCCGGTTTTCCATCCACATCCACATCCATATCCCATGGCCGCAATACATCCAGCTTTAATTTTTCTTTACGTTTTGTATTGATGCCCGCACTGATCGGCAAGATTTCTTTTGAGATCGAATTATGAAAATCAAAACAATCGTTTACCGTGTAATCAAAACGCCCAAGCTCTGCAAATTTATAATCGCGGTAGTTTTTAAAGCCTGCGTTTACAGCCACCTGGTGGCGCAATTGCAAAAGCTCTGAAAACAAATCGTTCAATTGATTTGTATCAACGCTTTTACGATCCTGGATCTTAAAAAATATTTCTTCACGGATTTTCCGATCCGTATCTTTCAACAAATTTGCTGCTTTTTGCAGCGTGATCTCTTCGCCTTTCCAGTTCACTGTCATGGCAGCAACCACTGCTCCGTACTTTTGCGAATCGGTTGCAATTTTTGTATTCAGCGGAATGTTTTCATCGCGGTAAATTTCCAATGCTTTTTTCACACCACGGAAATACACCAAAAATTCCGCCTTGTTCAGCTGATCAGTATAACTGCAATCGATCAGTTTTTTATTCAGGTCGTTACTATACGGTGCAATGTGCGGCTCAATTTCCGAAACAAAATAATTGTACGATTCTGTCAACGCTTCACTCGCCGTGTCGCAGGTCATTTTAATGTATCGCCATGCCAGGTCTTCGCTGATCACTGCTTCCAGCTCACTTCTGTCCTGCAGCCACTTCTCCAGCTCCTGCACCGAACCGATCAAACGGTTGTTCAGATCCTTGTAATACGATTCGATCGTACTCCATTGATCAATGATCAGATCCTGGGGTAAAAAATGGCGGAGAGGTTTTTGGGGAATAGCAACTTGCTTTGTTTCCATGGAGATAGAAAATTAATTCCGGAACTGAATGTTTGTATAAAAACACCCAATTCCGGATAAAATGATAAATGAAAAAAAACGGGTGGCTTACGCAGTTCCGGCTTTTCTTACACCCTGTACTTTCACCTTCGAACTTGCTGTTTTCACAGGTTTGGCGTTTGTATCTTTTGCTTTTGCCTTTGTTTTAGCTCCGGCTTTCGCATCTGCTTTTACTTTCGGTTTTGCTTCTTTCGCATCTTTGCCTTCCTCTTCTTTTTCTTCTTTTGTATCCAGCAAACCTTCTTTTTGCAAAATGTTATACCACATCACCACCTTTTTAATATCGGAAGTGTAAACACGGTCTTCATCGTATTCAGCAAATGCTTTTTTGAAATACGCTTTCAATTCCGCATCCGCCACTTTATGGTCGATCGCAGCACCGCCTTTTTCTTTGTCGTATATTTTTTGAAAAACATCTTTCAAAGGCACATCATCACCGGTTGAATAGATGCTTACATCTTCCAATGCGCTAACTCTGTTTGTTGAGTGCGCAGGGATGCGTTTTTTGTCGATCAATGATTCCACGATCAAACCGTTTTTCGATTGAGCAATTACTTTATACAAGCCGCTCATTCCTGCAATTGAAATTATTCCACTTAAATTCATAGTACTTTTTCTTTTGTTTTCCTTTAATTAATAGTATGCAAATGTAAAAATTTTAACTAATGATTACTTTGCGATCATCAATTTATACGTATATTTTTTATTATCCACTGTCATGTGGTAATAATACAACCCATTTTGCAGCGACGAAACATCTACCGAAAGCACATGATCTCCAGCAGCCATCCGTTCCGAAACCACCGTTTTCACTTCTCTTCCCAGCATATCGTATAATTTAATCTCCACCATGCCGCTTTGCGCGATCGTCATGTCGATCGTCGATTTGCCCGCAGCAGGGTTCGGATAAATAAACATGCCGTTGCCATCAAGTTGGTTTTCGGTCACGCCGGATGGCAGTAATCCATCGTACATGATCTGCGCATTCGCCGCGCTTGTTTGAAGATCCAGCAAACTATCGCCCGCGATCAGTGCAAACGCCACTTTTACAGAATCGCCTGCCGCAATCGTAAACGGCCCCGAGCTTACCACATCGCAAATATCCGCTCCGGCACCGGCAACACCGGCATCCGTGCGGTTGGTGGACATCGCCGTGTATTTTTCATCGATCCCGAAACCGCCCGTATTGATATCCATTCCGCCTGCTCCGCCCACCACGTTATCAATCGCGTAATGGTTTACACCGCCCGTATGCGATAATAATTTTATTCCGGCATATTTTCCGGCAGCACCCGAATAATAAGCATAACCCATCCGGTCAGCTGCATCAAACGAAGCACGATCCGATCCAAACGTAGCCGCATCAATATCCCAATCCGCAAAAATTCCGGCATATAAATTATTCAATGCAGCCGCTCCTGTATTGCTGATCGTGTATTCAATAATAATGTATTTTCTGTTTCCTGCGCTCGACCATGCATAACCACGGTTCCGTATCGTTACCGGCAATACACCGGTCGCAGCCGGAATGTCGTTGATAATTCCATCCACATCAAATTCCGAAACCGTGCTTGGCAATACGCTGTGTACTGTCATTGCCGATTGAAAATCCGCATCAGAAGCACCCGGCGTAACGCCGCGCACCACATTGGATACTTTGCTTGTACCGGTTCCGATCATCAATCCTCCTTCATACAAAAGCGTTCCGCCGTTCATGTAGTTAAAACCCAATCCCCCCGCTTCTCCGTCGGCACGGTAACCAATACGCCCCGAACTGGTCATCGTAGTTGCCACATCGTTGATATTAATATTGATGTAATCCACATTTACCGTTAACGTAAAATATTGCGATGCTGTATAAGAAGTAGCTGCATCCGTAAATGTTAATTTAAACTGGATCAGCGTGTTCAGCGGTGCCGTTGGTTTGACCCTGATCGTAAACGGATCCGCGTTGTTATTCGCAGTTCCCATTTGCCCCATCGCGCCAAGCGTAGTAGTTCCATCCAAAATGGTAATGTTGGTGGAGCTTGCGCCGATAGCGGTTAATGTAGCGATCACGTTGGCTGCCGGAGCTAAATAATTGGTATACATGCCGCGCATCCGGATCGTATCATTCGCTACAAATGTATTGTCGTTATTATCCGTATCCACACGGCTGGTCATCACTACCGACGGCGATGTGGTTTCCGTAAGCGCGCGGTACAAATTAATGCGGCCTTTTCCCAAACGGTTGGTATACGCCGCCGTATTCACCGGGTAAATATTATCGCAGGTTACTTTTAACTGTTCACCAATTTGTAAAGCATTGTAAGAAGGATAAAACGATTTGATGATCGCGGCAGCGCCAGCTGCACAAGGCGAAGCCATGGAAGTACCGGTTTCATACGCATAACTGTTTGGAGGAAAAGTAGAATAAATATTTTCGCCCGGAGCGCACACATCAATGCTGTAGCCATAATTGGTACTGCTGGAAGCCACATCCGAATTATCCGTATTCGCAACGCTGGTCACATATTGCAGGGATGCAGGATAAAAATCCTCGATCATTCCATCGTTTCCGGCTGCCGCCACTACCAGCGCATTTTCATTGATGGTGGCATACGTTATAATATCCTGCTGAAATTGTCCGGCTGCAGCACCGCCCCAGGAACAGTTAATAATGTTACAGCCATGCGCTGCAGCATACTGGATCCCTTCGTACGCTTTTGTAAGCGCACCGCTGGCATCCGCAATTTTTACCGGCATGTATTTGCAATGAAAACCTACGCCAACTCCACCCGTATTATTATCCGTTGTTGCTGCTGCAATCCCGCAAACGTGTACTCCGTGCTGATTTCCCGTCCAGGTCGGATCATTGTCATTATCACCCAGATCCCAGCCAATGTTATTGTCAATATAACCATCGCCATCATCATCCACACCATTTACCGGATCGGCATAATTGTGTTTTAAATTTCCCTGCAGGTCGTCGTGCGTTAATTCCGTACCGGTATCCGTGATCCCGATCACCACATTGGTATCGCCGCGGGCGCTAGTTGTATTGATGCCCCAGGCTGGTTCCGCCTGGATGTTGGTAATGCCGTACTGCAGCATCAAACCCGGATCGTTCGGCACATAGCTGCTGCTGATGTGCGGAATGTAATGCGGCTCGGCATACTCTAAGATCCCCAGGTTTTTAAATGTATTGATGATCTTTTCGAAGCTCACGTTGGCCGAATACTTAAATTCGTAGATCAGTGAAAGATCGGCGTATGCTTGTCCCTGCGCATTTACTTTTTTCTCCGGCGCTGTTACCAGCGGAAATTTTTTCGCCAGCCCGCTTCCGCCGATGGTGTTATATAATTTCAAGAAATCTGCGTTATTTATTTTTTCATTTGAGCAGGCCGAACGGTATTCGGATTTTACTTTAATGATAATGGTTTTATCCATAAAATCACCGGCTTTTAAATTAGCCGGTAACACAAAATGTGTTGGATTGGCTGTTGTTACTGCTGTACCATTGTGTTGGGCAAAAGCGAGAGAGGAAACACACGCAGCAAGTACCACTGCGCTGAGTTTTTTAGTAAGTTGTAGCATTGATTTGGAATTAATTTAAAGCAAGGTAGTGATGTTTTGGCAAAAAACAAATGCTTATTCAAAATCGGGGATCATCTGCAAAAACCGGTAGGTTCCTGCCTCATAATCCATTTTACAGCAAAAATGGTCGAGCCCGTTCGTTACCACCAGATACTCCACTTTAAACGTCATGTTGTACATCGCTATCTGGTGAAAAACCGCCTGTGTTACCTTTACTTCCGGCGCTTTACATTCCACCATCAAAAAGGGTTTCCCTTGTTTGCTGTACACCAGCACATCGGCGCGTTTTTGCAATTGGTTGTATTTTAAGCTGATCTCGAGCGCAATCAGCGAAACCGGATATTTTTTATCAATGGCCAGAAACTGAACAAAATTCTGACGCACCCATTCTTCCGGCGTCAGCACCACATATTTTTTACGGATGGCGTCGAAGATCCGGATGTAACCTGCCGGATCATCCTTAAATTTAAACGAATAAGTGGGTAAATTCAGCTCCTGCATTTGAAATACGAAGTACGTAGTTTTTAGATTAAGCCGGTGTATTTTTTTTATGAATAATTCTTAACAGATTTTTTATCAGCGGTGTTTATTTGTACTTTTGCAGGGATTAAATTTTTACTCAAAATTCCGTGCTACGCAGCCGGATTTTAAAATAGTAAAGATCAGAGATACAGAAAGATGAAAAATAAAGAAGAGATTGTAAAAAACTGGTTGCCACGGTACACCGGAAAAGAATTAAAAGATTTTGGAAGTTATATTTTACTCACCAATTTTAATAAATACGTACGCAAATTTGCAGAGTGGAACAATGTGGAAGTGGAAGGCCTGGACATGCCAATGCCTAATGCTACTGCAAACGGCATCACCATCATTAATTTCAGCATGGGAAGCGCCAATGCTGCTACCATCATGGATCTGCTTAGCGCGATAGAGCCAAAAGCCGTTTTATTCCTTGGAAAATGCGGCGGATTAAAAAAGAAAAATCAATTGGGCGATCTTATTTTACCCATCGCTGCCATTCGCGGAGAAGGGACTTCCGACGATTATTTTCCACCGGAAGTACCTGCATTGCCTGCATTTAGCCTGCAAAAAGCAATTTCCACCACCATCCGTAACCATGGGAAAGATTATTGGACCGGAACGGTTTACACTACTAACAGGCGCGTTTGGGAACACGACGAAGCATTTAAAGAATACCTGCGCACCATCCGTGCCATGGGAATTGATATGGAAACGGCTACTATTTTCAGCACCGGTTTCAGCAACGAAATCCCTACCGGCGCATTATTGCTGGTAAGCGATCAGCCGATGATCTCGGAAGGTGTAAAAACCGCAGAAAGCGATAAAAAAGTAACAGAGAATTTTGTGGACGATCATTTGAAGATCGGTATTGATGCCTTGAATGAGTTGAAAAATAACGGGTTGACGGTGAAACATTTACGATTTTAGGATTTAGGATTTTTTTATTTAGGATTAAAAAAATCAGAAGACAATCTAAAAACTGACAGCTTCGGAAGATGAGCATAATTCAAATAAGATTTTAAAACACAGATTTGTATATTCGTATTAATCAGTAATTTGTAACAAACACAGATTCGTACATTCGTAAAAATTAGTATTTAGTAGATTATGGATTTTAACCAGATCATGTCGGACCTCAAAAAGAAAACATACCGCCCGGTATATTTTCTAATGGGTGACGAACCTTATTTTATTGACATGATCTCGGATTATATCGAGCAACATGTGCTGGATGAAAGCGAAAAGGAATTTAACCAAACGGTTTTATACGGCCGCGATGTAACCACTGCGGATATTATAGGAACGGCCAAACGCTTTCCGATGATGAGCGAATACCAGGTAGTGATCATCAAGGAAGCGCAGGATACAAAAGACCTGATCAAAAAAGAAAAAGAAGATAAAAAAGACAAACAAAAATCTTCGTTTGAGCTGTATTTGGAAAATCCCTTATCCTCCACCATTCTTGTTTTTTGTCACAAATACAAAAGCATCGACAAGCGCACGGCGGTTGCAAAGCTGATCGATAAAAATGCGGTACTTTTTGAATCCAAAAAGATCTACGACAACCAGGTTCCTGACTGGATCAACAATTACCTGAAAGGAAAAGAATATTCGGTTTCCCCGAAGGCCTGTCAATTACTGACGGAATATTTAGGGACCAGTTTGAGTAAAATTTCAAACGAGCTGGACAAGCTGATGATCAATCTGCCGCCAAAATCGGAGATCACCGCCGATCATGTACAGGCTAATATTGGCATCAGTAAAGATTATAACGTGTTTGAATTACAGACCTCGATCGGAAAAAAAGAAGTATTAAAAGCCAATCGCATCATTAATTATTTTGCAGCCAACTCCAAAGATAATCCAATGGTAGTAACCATTTCATCGCTGTATGGTTATTTCTGCAAACTGCTTACCTATCATTTTTTAACGGATAAAAAAGCGGCAGCATCGGCTTTGGGCGTGCATCCTTTTTTTGTAAAAGATTATGAAATGGCTGCGAAAAATTATTCCGTCGGAAAATTAAAATCCATTTTCAGCTACCTGCGGGATTATGATTTGCGCTCCAAAGGCGTAGATGCCGGATCAGCAACGGAAGGCGAGTTGTTGAAAGAGCTTGTGTTTAAAATTTTACATTAGAAATTAGTTCAAAGTTCAAAAGTTTAATTTTGCTGGGTAGCTCCTTCGGAGCGTTTTTTTTACCACGAAGCCGCGAAGGCGCTAAGAAAAAATAGTTAATTAATTTTTTTAATTGACTTTGGTCACAAACAAAAAAAATAGTTTACACACAGATTAGTATATTAGTAAATATTGGTATTTAGTAGATCACACAGATTCGTAAATTCGTTTTTTATTCGTTATTCGTATGATGCATTGGCTCATAAAATCAGAACCCGTTAAATACAGTTGGGAAAAATTTGAAAAAGACGGTAAAGCCGTTTGGGATGGCGTACGTAATTACGCTGCCCGCAATAACATGCGCGCTATGAAAAAAGGCGATCTTGCTTTTTTTTATCACAGTAACGAAGGTTTGGAAATTGTGGGTATTGCCAAAGTGGTGAAAGAACATTACCAGGACCCAACTACCGAGGATCCGGCATGGAGCGTAGTGGAATTTGCGCCGTTCAAAAAATTAAAACGCCCGGTTACACTGGCGGAGATCAAAGCCGACAAACAACTGCAAAACATGCAGATCATTAAATTATCGAGGCTTTCTGTTTCGGCGGTTACCGCTCCCGAATTTGATCACATTTTAGCGCTTTCGCAGAAAAAATAAGCGTTAAAATTTTGTCCCGGGAAATATATTTCGTTACAGGAAAAATGGAAACCATATTATTTGCGCAATATTTTAAAATTATGTCGGCGCGTTGTCCCACATAAGATTTTAAATATCAACTTATTACACATAAATATTCTCAAGCCTAAAAACCACTGATTTTATAAAAATTGTTAAAATCGCTACCGCTCACCCGCCAAAAACGACCGGTTATCTCAAAGTTTTGGTGTTCCAGAAAATAGGCCTCTTTTCAAATCAATAAATTAGTACATTTACACGCCTTAAAATCAGGTGTGTTTTTTTATTACAATAATGCTACGACTATGAAATTTAAATTACTGATCATCACTCTCTCCCTTCTTTTTGTAAATGTGGCTTTTGCACAACAATCAACAGGAAGTATCCGCGGATTTGTTTATTTGAAAGATACCGGTGAACCGATGTTGTTTACCAACGTTATTTTAAAAGGTACCACCATCGGAAATTCCACAGATGTAAACGGATTTTTCTCGATCACGAAGATCCCTCCGGGAAATTACACATTACTGATCGCTTCCACGCTTGGATACGACACTTTGCAGGAAAATATCACTGTAAAAGCAGGTGATATCATCAACAAAAAATTATACCTGATCAAGTCAAATGTAAAATTGAGAATGGTGGAGATCTCTGCCGAATCAGAAGCAAAACAAACCGAAACACAGGTTTCCGTTAATAAAATTGACCCGATCGCTATCAAAAGATTACCAAGCGTTGGCGGTGAGCCGGATCTTGCACAGTATTTACAGGTATTACCGGGTGTTATCTTTACAGGTGACCAGGGCGGGCAGCTGTATATCCGCGGTGGATCACCGATCCAGAACAAAGTATTGCTGGACGGGATGATCGTGTACAACCCTTTTCACTCTATTGGTCTATTTTCCGTTTTTGATGCCGACATTATCCGTAATGCGGATGTATACAGCGGTGGATTTGGCGCTGAGTACGGCGGACGTGTTTCCTCCATTATGGACATCAGCACACGTGATGGTAATAAAAAACGCCTGGCAGGAAAAGTTTCTGCTAGTCCGTTTGGATCCAAAGTATTGCTGGAAGGCCCGTTGAAACGATTGAAAGAAACCTCCAACTCTACGATCTCTTTTATCTTATCGGCAAAAACAGCCTACCTGCCTACCACTTCTAAATTGCTGTATTCTTACGTTGATAAAAACGGCTTGCCATTCAGCTTCGACGATTATTACGGAAAAGTTTCCTTTAACTCTAACAACGGGAGCAAGCTGAACTTATTCGGTTTTAATTTCGATGATAAAGTAAGCTACAAATCGTTGCAGGATATGAAATGGAACTCTTACGGCGGTGGCGGTAACTTCCTGGTTGTTCCTCAAAACTCACCGATCCTTGTAAATGGTAATTTCGCTTATTCGCAATACAAAATTGTGATGAAACCGGAAGGGCAACAGGAAGAAAGCAGCGCTATCAAAGGTTTTAACATGGGTGTTGGATTTTCTTACTTCATGGGTAAAAACGAGCTGAACTACGGATTGGAAGTATTGGGCTTTACGACCGACTTTGATTTTTACAACTCCGTTGGACGCCACCTGTCACAAAACGAGAACACGACCGAAATTGGCGGTTACGTGAAATACAAATGGGTTTCCAAACACAAAAAATTAGTATTGGAGCCAAGTTTCCGCTTACAATATTATGCATCACTGGCAAACACATCGCCGGAGCCGCGCCTGAATTTAAAATGGAACATCACGCCAAGGATCCGTTTCAAAGGAGCTACCGGAATGTACTCTCAGAATTTGATCGCAACCAACACCGATCGTGATGTGGTAAATTTATTCTCCGGCTTCTTATCCGGCCCGGATAATTTATACACGGTGGATGCCGATGGAAAAAACCAGGATCCGAAAAGCAAATTACAGAAAGCAAACCATTATGTAGCCGGATTTGAATTTGACATTGCCAAACATTTTGACCTGAACATTGAAGGATACATCAAGGATTTTAAACAATTGACCAACCTGAACCCGTACAAAATTTACGACGAAACAACGCCAAACGTAAATGCTTTACAGAAAAACGATTACATCATCGAAACCGGTAAAGCAAAAGGGGTGGATGTGGTGTTAAAATACGATTACAAACGCTTTTACGTGTGGGTAGTGTATTCATTGGGTTACGTAACGCAAAAAGATCCGATCCAGGAATACCGGACGCATTACGACAGAAGACACAACGTCAACATTGTGGCATCCTACACCTTTGGAAAAGACAGGAACTGGGAAGCGGACGTTCGCTGGAACATCGGATCGGGCTTTCCGTTCAAACCAACCGGCGGATTTTATGAAGATGAGAATTTCAGCGATGGGATCACTACCAATTATACCACTAACAATGGCAACCTGAATTATTTTTACGCAGCCGATCAAACCAAAGAATTGCCATGGTATCACCGCCTGGACATTAACATAAAAAAAGGATGGCAGCTGTTTGAGAACACCAAGCTGGAAGCTACTGTTGGTGCAACAAACGTGTATAACCGCGAAAACATCTTTTATTTTGACCGTGTGCAGTACAAACGTGTGAACCAGTTACCGATCATGCCATCTGCAAGCATTTCCCTTACGTTCTAAAAAACACGGAACACATTTAAGATCCGCAGCATTTCAATTGCTGCGGATTTTTTTTGTAACAATTCGACCAAAACATTTTTTACCGGCAGGAATTATTCGTAATTTTGTACGACCAATAATAAAAACGGCATTTTTTCTCCAAAACTCTCCGGGAGAATCCAGTGGAATTGAGTTTATTCGGTCTGATAATCAAAGAATTGAATAATTAAAACTGCATCAACCACCATGTCATCATCAACTAAATACATTTTTGTTACCGGAGGCGTTACTTCATCGCTTGGAAAAGGAATTATCTCTGCGTCGCTTGCTAAACTTCTACAGGCACGTGGTTATACCGTTACCATTCAAAAGCTGGATCCATATATTAACGTGGATCCCGGAACACTAAACCCTTATGAGCATGGCGAATGTTTTGTGACCGACGACGGCGCTGAAACCGACCTGGATCTTGGCCATTACGAACGTTTTTTGAACATCCCTACTTCACAGGCCAATAACGTTACTACCGGAAGGATCTACCAATCTGTCATTGAAAAAGAAAGACGCGGTGATTATTTAGGAAAAACCGTTCAGGTAATTCCCCACATTACCGACGAAATAAAAAACCGCATTAAATTATTAGGAAAAACAGGCAATTACCAATTTGTAATTACCGAGATCGGCGGAACGGTGGGCGATATTGAATCGTTGCCATACGTGGAAGCTGTTCGCCAGTTGAAATGGGAACTGGGAAGAGATGCAATGGTGATCCATTTAACGCTGTTACCATTTTTATCCACCACCGGCGAATTAAAAACAAAACCGACACAACACTCTGTTAAATTATTGCTGGAATACGGCGTTCAGCCCGATGTACTGGTTTGCAGAACCGAACACCCGATCAATAAAGAGATCAGGAATAAGATCGCATTGTTCTGTAACGTAGCACCAAACGCCGTTATAGAGGCACGCGATGCAAGCACCATTTATGAAGTGCCTTTGCTGATGGAAGAGGAACAACTGGATGTGGCGGTGCTGAACCACCTGAACATGCCGGTTTCCGAGAACATGGACCTTACAAAATGGAAAGAATTTTTACACCGTTTTAAAAACCCGAAACACGAAATCCGCATTGGATTGGTTGGAAAATATGTGGAATTGAAAGATTCTTACAAATCAATTTCAGAATCATTCATTCATGCAGGTGCAGCCAACGATTGCAAAGTATCCATTGAATGGATCCATTCCGAAAGCATCACCGATGAAAATGTTGCTGAAAAATTCAAAGGGTTAAAAGGAATTTTAGTAGCGCCGGGATTCGGCCAACGTGGAATTGAAGGAAAAATAACTGCTATTAAATATGCACGCGAAAACAATGTTCCGTTCTTCGGAATTTGTTTGGGAATGCAATGTGCCGTGATCGAATTTGCCAGAAATGTACTGGGCTTTAAAGATGCCAATTCAACGGAAATGAACCCGGGCACTACCAATCCGGTGATCGATCTGCTGGAAGCACAAAAGAAAATCACCAACAAAGGCGGCACCATGCGCCTGGGTGCATATCCTTGTAACGTTACACCGGATACCAACGCCTGGGAAATTTACAAGAAAAAAGAGATCACCGAGCGTCACCGCCACCGTTACGAATTTAACAACGAATACCTTGCAGATTTTGAAAAAGCGGGCATGTTCGCATCCGGAATAAACCCGGAAGGCGGTTTGGTGGAAATTGTGGAGATCAAGGATCACCCTTGGTTTGTAGGTGTGCAGTTTCACCCGGAATATAAAAGCACTGTTGCCAATCCGCATCCGCTGTTTGTGAATTTTGTGAAAGCAGCGATCGAGATTAAAAAATTGGTACACTAGTGTACGGATAGCGAACAGGAACGTCCTTCGACAAGCTCAGGATGACATTACGAATCTGTGGATCTACTAAATACTAATTGCTACCAATATACCAATCTGTGTTTATTCTGTGTTTTCTAAATGTTTATTTGAATAGTGATCATTCTACGAAGCTGTCATCCCGGGCCTGACCCGGGATCTCATAAATGCTTGCAGTATCCAATACGCAAATCTGTATAAAGTATATTTACTCCTGTCGGAATTAAAACCCTGACAGGATTTTTATTGCCTTTTTTAATCTGTGAATCTGTGGCAACAATCTTCGTATCTTTGAAATACATGAAACAGCTCCACTTTTTCATCGCGTTTTTATTTCTCTCGCTTTGCGCGAATGCACAACCCGATACGGCAAAGCTCATCGGACTGCATCCGGCGGTGGGTAAAATCATTTCGCACAATGAAAAAATAAAATATCGCCTTTTTCCGGAATACAGCGACAACACGTTTACAAGCGCACAGGTATTCATGTACAACGATACCACTTACCTCCTGAAAATTACACAAACCGACGGGAACACATTAAAGGATACCATCCGCACCTACCAGATGGATGATTTTTATACCCGGATCGAGGATGTGGAAAAAGGAAAAATAAAAGATCCGGAATACGCCATCACCACACAGGAAAAACAAGATACGTATGAAAAACACATGAGCGCGCCGGATGTGAACCAAAAGATCGGGACTGTTTTGCTAACAACACTACAGGTATTGTACACGCTCAGTCTGTTTATGCCGCGGTAACAAAAAGATTTCTCTAAACATTTTTTAACAAAAAAATAGCAAAGCCCTCTGCTTGATTTTTTGTATATTTGAAATACATGAAACGACTCCAACTTTTCATATTGCTGCTGATCATATCGCTCGGGGCGAATGCACAAACCGCGGATACGGCAAAACTCATCGGCATTCACACGGCTGTAGGTAAAACCATTACACGTGATGAAAAAATAAAATACCAGCTGTTTCCGGAATACAACGACAGGGAGTTTGATAGTGCGCAGATCTTCCGTTACAACGATACGACCTATGAATTAAGAATTGCCTCCAGCAACGGCAGCATGATAAAAACGGTGATCAGCAATAGCCGGATGGACGACCTGTATAACCGGATCGATAATATTGAGAACGGAAAAACGATAGAAGGTGATTACGTAATAACAGCGGAAGAAAAAAAACGACAGCACGATCAGCGCGTAAAAGCAGAGCGAAGTGAATTCTGGACAAGTTTCCTGGGAGACATGGTCTCCGCAACAGTGGAAATCACAATGGAAGTTATATTTACGCTAATACTTAATTAACTGGTCATGAGAACACTTTTCACATTTTTGTGTATGTGCTTTATCCTTGCTGTTCATGCGCAAATGCGCGGTACCGGACAAATTATGATGCTTCATCCCTCTCTTGGAAATACCATCACGCTCAACGAAAAACAAAAATTCGGCTTATTCCCGCAACAACCCGACAGTACCTTTGAAACGGCGCAGCTGGTGAAATATGACGATACGACTTACACGATCTTGTTCCGGACAGTATGTGACGACCGGTTTGAAAACACGATCAGCATCAATGAATTGCTGCTGATGTATATAAAAGTGGAACAGATCCAACCGGCACATTCGGAGCAACAAGTTGCAGCCGCTGCAACAGACGAAAAAAAGTCGACTTCGTACGCAGCCAATAAAAATGGAATTCCTGTGCTGGATGTTCTGGGCAGCGTCATCCATGCTTCGGTACAAATTTTAGCCTTTCTTTCAAATTTTGACGGCCATCACAGTAACAGCGGTGGTTCAAATTATTCTGACAAGCACAGCAAGTACGACGCTTCCCAAAGCTACCTGACCTACCCGCAGGATCATTACATCCCGAAAGACGGGGAGGATAATTAAGCCGTTATTTTACTGCTTACCGACAGGCAGCCACCGCCTGCCGAATCATTTGAAGATCCCTGCATTTTCTGCGGAAAAATCGCCCCTCCGACACCAATAATTGTTATCTTTGCGCCCTAAATTCAAAGGGCTTCTTTAGGCCTTAAAAAACTTAAAATGGACAGGAATTCGATATTTGGTCTGCTATTGATTGGCGGAATTTTAATTGGCTGGATGGTTTACGCTCAGCCATCGGCAGCGGAAAAAGCAAAGTTACAGCACGCACAGGATTCGGTTGCGCATTATGTGATCACACAAAAAGCAATTGATGATGCGAAAAAGAATGTAGAGCAACAAAAAAAGCTGAAAGCGCTGAACGGCGGTTTACCTGTTTCTGCAAACGGTGTGGTAAATGATTCAGTAAAAAATATCATTAAAAAACAGGTCTACGGTGATTTTGCGGATGCTTCTTCGGGCGACAACAAAGTGATCACGATGGAAAATGATTTAATGAAAGTGAACGTTTCCACGAAAGGCGGCCGGATCTCTTCCGTTGAATTAAAAAATTACAAAACGTTTGACAAAAAGCCATTGCTGCTGTTCACAGCAGATTCGTCTACACAAAACATCACTTTTAAAACAGCTTTAAAAGAATTATCGACCGACACCTTATACTTTGTACCGGATGCAACCAGCAACCTTACCGTTACCGGAAAAAATGAAAAAGCGCTTTCCATGCGTTTGTACGGAGGCGATAAATCAAAATACATTGAGTTTGTTTATTCGCTGAAAGGCGATGATTACATGATGGGATATCGTGTAAACATTGTAGGCATGCAAAATACGATTTTGGCTTCTGAAAAAAGTCTGACGTTCAACGTTGCGATGAAAACGCCGATGCTGGAACAAAATCACCAGACACAGGCACGTGCATCGACGATCTATTTTGAAAATGCGGAAGAAACGATCGACAAGATCAGTGAAGGAAGCAGCGAAGAAAAAGTGCTGGAACAACCAACAAAATGGATTGGTTTGAAACAACAGTTTTTTACCAGCACATTTATTCCGGATCATGCGTTTGATGCAAACAGCAAGATCAAAACCAATAACGACCTGGGTTCTGAAAAATATGTAAAAGAATTATCGGCTTCGATGAGTTTTCCATACAATCACTTGCAAGCTGATTCATACGGAATGCGGATTTATTTCGGGCCAAACCACTATCAAACGTTAAAAAAATACGACCTGAACCTGGAGCGCCAAATCAATCTGGGTTGGAAAATTTTCGGTTGGATCAACCGCTTTCTCGTGATCCCGATCTTTAATTTACTGAACGGCATGCACCTTAATTACGGGATCATTATTTTGATCCTGACGATCATCATCAAATTGCTGATGTTACCGATCGCTTACCGCACGGTATTATCATCTGCAAAAATGCGCGTGTTAAAACCGGAGATCGATGCGTTGAACGAAAAACACAAGGATGATGAGCCAATGAAAAAACAACAGGCAACCATGGCGCTGTACAAACAAGCGGGTGTAAATCCAATGGCTGGTTGTATCCCGGTATTGTTGCAAATGCCGATCCTGATGGCTTTGTTCAGCTTCTTCCCTGCTTCTATTGAATTGCGCCAGCAAGGTTTCCTGTGGGCGCATGATATGTCCACCTACGATTCGGTTTATAACTTTGGCTTTAGCGTTCCATGGTACGGCGATCACGTGAGTTTGTTTGCATTGCTGATGACAGGTTCTACATTATTGTATACCTGGAGCAACAGTCAGCTGATGGGTAGCAGCAACCAAATGCCCGGCATGAAATGGATGATGTACCTGATGCCGATCCTGTTCCTTGGATTTTTGAATAACTATTCTGCAGGATTGAGCTGGTATTATTTCCTTGCGAATATGTTTACTTTCGGACAAACCTGGTTCATCCAAAAATATGTGATCGACAGTGATGCACTGCATAAAAAATTACAGGACAATAAATTAAAACCTGTAAAACAATCCAAGTTCCAGGAGCGTTTGCAGGCCATGCAGAAAGAAGCAGAACAACGCCAAAAGAAAAAATAATTTTTATAAACGTTTTTTGATATGATCCATAAAGAAGGTTATCCATCCATTATACTAACGATTATTGTTGTAGCGATCATTAATTTTCTGACGCTGCATTTCGCACCGGCCTACCCGATCATTATCTGGCTGGGTTATGCATTGTCGGCTTTTTTACTGATCACCATTCTGCAATTTTTCCGCAATCCTGCACGTAAAGTGGTAATCGATGAAAATACGATTGTGGCTCCTGCTGATGGAAAAGTAGTGGTGATCGAAGAAGTAACGGAAAACGAATACTTCAAAGACAAGCGTTTGCAGATCTCGATCTTTATGTCGCCGATAAATGTACACGCCAACCGCTACCCGATTGCCGGTTTGGTAAAATACGCAAAATATCACCCGGGATTATTTTTGGTGGCATGGCATCCGAAATCATCTACGGATAACGAGCGCACCACGATCGTGATCCAGCACAAGAACGGACAGGAAATTTTGTTTCGCCAGATCGCAGGCGCATTGGCACGCCGTATTGTGTATTATTCAAAAGAAGGCGACACAGCAACCCAGGGACAGGAATTCGGGTTTATTAAATTCGGTTCGCGTGTGGATCTGTTATTACCTGTAGGTGTAAAAGTAAAAGTGAACCTGGAGCAAAAAGTAACAGGAAACACAACGGTGATTGCGACGTTTAATTAAGGCAGTTTAAAGTTCAAAAGTTTAAAGTTCAAAGTTTTGCTGTGTTTAAAACAGAATATAATATTTAGTTTAAATAAAAATCCCGCTGCATTTGTAGCGGGATTTTTATTTAATGCAGATAACGAACAGAAACAAATTATACGAATCTGTGCGATGTTCGATTTTTATTTAAAATGGGAGCATTATAAAAAAAATGTCATCCCGGGCTTGACCCGGGATCTCACGAATGCTTGCAGGATATTATTTTTAGGTTTTAATTAACGGATCCCGGGTCAGGCCCGGGATGACAGGCTAAAATAAAATCGTCCTCCGAATTAAACGCAGTACACACACAGATTAGTATATTCGTATTAATTGGTATTTAGCAGATCACACAGCCCCGCAGTTTCGTTCCTGTTAGTTATCCGTACTATAATAGTTTCAATAGCTCTTCCAAATTTGCTATTTCGTGCGTTACTTTTTCGATGTGCGCTACTTTACCGGGATTAAAAAATACCTGATCAATACCGGCACCGCGTGCGCCAATGATATCAGCTTCCAGACTATCGCCGATCATAATTGAATTTTGAGTATTGGCACCTGCAAGCGACATGGAAAATTCGAAGATGCGGCTATCCGGTTTCTTAAATCCGGCTTTTTCGGAAGTAATGATTTCTTTAAAATAGCTGATCAGATTGCTGTTTTTTAGCTTCACAAATTGCACTTCTTCAAAACCGTTGGTGATGATGTGTAATTGATATTTTGGCAAGAGATAATCCAAAATTTCAATCGCGTAAGGCAACAAATTATTTTTTAATGGCGCTATGCCGGTATAGTCATTCCCGAATGCTGTTGACAATTCCTCATCGGTAATTTCGTAGAGTGCAAATGCTTTCCGGAAACGGTCGAAACGCAAGGTATGCCTGTCGATTTTATTGTTGGCATAATCCAGCCACAACTGATCGTTGATCTTATTATATTCTACGATAAACTCATCTACGGAAGTGATGCCGCGACCGGTAAGATCATATTTTACAGAAAGCTCCAGCAATGTTTCGCGGGAATTGCGCTCAATGTCCCACAATGTTTTATCGAGGTCAAAAAAAATATGCTTATAATTCGACATTGATATTGAAGAGTAATTTAAGGGAGGAAATAGAAACTGACCAAAAAATAATGGACAGGAACATGTAAATGATAATTTTTTGCTTGTGTTTGAAATACCTTACGGCAAGGAAGCAACCGAGCGGAATGGAAAATAAAAGCGGTGTTAAAAAAGCAATTCCGGCCAATCCAAAACGCATTTTTGCTTTTACAATGAGTTTGTTTTTCCGGGTAAATCGCTTGCCGTGCGGTTCGCCTCTTTTCATGCGCTCTTCTCTTCTTTTCCTGAGACCTGCTACGATCCGCTCACTCATGAAAACAAAAATGGTAACACCGGTAAATCCGCCCAATGAAGTAACGGTAACGGCTTCAAAAAAGGAAAAGCCCATTCCGAGCGCCGTGGGAACAGCACCAAAAACAAATTTTACTGTGCTCAGTAAAAAGATGATCATAATTTCCCACCACGAGTTCAATTTTGGTTAAAAATTAAAGTTTATGTCCGTATGACAAATCCCCTGCATCGCCTAATCCCGGTACAATATAGGATTGTGCCGTTAATTCCTCATCCACTGCACCGCACCAGAAGGTAACATTCTCGGGCAAATGTTTGCGGGTATAATCCAGGCCTTCGTTGCTCGCGATCACCGCAACAATGTGGGTATGACGTGGTTTTCCGCGTTTCAATAATGCCTGGTATGCAAGCACCATGGATGAACCTGTTGCCAGCATTGGATCACAAAGGATCAACACTTTATCGGTAATATCAGGAGCGGATAAATATTCCACATGAATATCAAAGCTGCCGTCTTTGTGATGGCGGCGGTATGCCGAGATGAAAGCGTTTTCGGCTTTATCAAAATAATTTAAAATTCCCTGGTGAACCGGCAATCCGGCACGCAGAATTGTTCCGATCACAGGTTGTTCTTTTGGCACCGACACGTTTGCAATGCCCAGTGGCGTTGTAAATTCGCGTGTTTCATAATGCAGTGTTTTGCTGATCTCATACGCAATGATCTCTCCCATCCGTTCCATATTGCGGCGGAAGCGCATACTGTCGCCCTGCACATTCACATCGCGGATCTCTGCAATGTATTGATTGAAAATCGAATTGGTTGTTCCCAGGATATGTATCATAAAACTATTTTTTTAACGATTTGACCCAATTAAAGATTTTGGGTAACGTGCTTTTTTTCACTTGTAAATATACGCAATCTTTTGCTCCAAAATTCTTATAAAATCGCGCTACGGAATCAACGGAAGAACCGCCGAAGTCGAGCTCATAATGCTTACCGGAGTTTTGGTTGATAAAATAATCAAACAGCAGGTGCATCGCACCTTTTGCCTTTCCATGGTCGGTTACGCCGCTTTTCAGAAATACAAAACGGTTGTCGCTGAACATAAAAAAACCGGCAGCACATAATTCCGCACCATCGTAGATCGCTACCGATTGTCCTTTATTATTTTCAATACACACATTCATCAGCCGGATCAGAATTTTATAATCTTCTGCTTTAAAAACTTCCAGCTCATTACCTTTTGTTTCCCTGAAAAGGCTTACTATTTTTTCCGGTAAAATATCGGGGCGGATCGTTAACCCTGCTTTGATTGCTTTTTTTACATTGCGCCTGGCATTTTCCGAATAATTTTTGCGAAGGATCTCCCCGCTTTTTTTGAGATCGAGCAGCTGGTATTTTTTCTCTTTTATTTCAAAGCCTTTTGCTTTTAAACCATTTTGCTCCTGCAGGCAAAATTCCATTAGTTTGTATTTTTCCGGAATGGCTTGTAAAAATTCACTGACCAGATTTTCGGTAATTTTAGTTTGCGAATACACTCCAAAATAGCGTGAAAAAAAAGGTTGATACAAGTAGGCGATCTTGTATTTTGATTTCTCCGCCATTGGAAAAACGGCTTCGTAATCGTTCAGTACCAAAGCAATCCAATTTTCGCAGACCGCATCCAGGTACCAGGAATATACAAAAACAGAAGGGTTAACGCTTTTGCTGATGCAGACGTCCCACTTTTTTTTATTGATGTTTTTGTGTTCTACAAATTTGATCATGCGTGATTTGTTTAATCTGATCTGGTTAACTGTCTATTTCTCGACTCCGCTCGAAATGACATTTCTGTGCGTACAATTACAATTGTCATGTTGAGCCTGTCGAAACATATAGGCTGGCCTGCGCACACTCTTCGACAAGCTCAGAGTGACCAACCTAATAAACATTTTAATACTTCTTCGCACTCATTAATAACCTATTCTTTATTTTAAAAATTCTTTTTCAAATGTTGTAAAATTGTGCTGCGTTTTATTTTTCACCACAAACTCTTCGATCTTTTCAATTGAGTACCGCGATAATGCTTTTGGATGGCCGATCACTACCATGTGCTTTAATTTTTTTCGCTGAAATTTATTCAGTGCTTTTTGCAACAAATTTGCATTGTATCCATCTACCGAAACCGGGTTATTGGTAAAACGCGTTAATAATTTTTTGCGGTATCCGGGAGCTGCCATTGCACGCCCATCGCCCAAAGGCTTATGCAGATAGGGGTTTTTACGCCCCAACAAAAATAATTTCCAAAAGAACAAAGGCGAATTACGGATAGGACTGATGGGTAATTCCGTAAAAAAACCATTTTTATTTTCAACGATCACATCGTCTTCAAACTTGTAAAGATCTTTATCCGGCGCATTTCTGAAATCGTACGCATATTGTTGTGTTTCAAAAAAACCATTCCTGAACACGCTGCTATCAAGCGAAATATCATTTTCAACAAATGCTTTTTTCAGTTTACTGAATGGCTGCAAACACCAGCCACCGGCGCGGTATGCAAATATTTTTTTGTTAGTGAGATCTGTTAGCACTTTTTTATAACGTGTTACGATCTCACTTATTTCATGCTCATTAAAATCACTGAGCTTGTACCGTTTCACATCAATGACCCAGCGCTCGCCGTTGTAAAAACTATCTTCCCAATGCGGATGAATGTGCAGCTGTATATCGTGCCCGGCAGCGCTCAATTGCTTTACCTGAGAGGTTATCAATTCATAATCTTTTTCCAGCTGCGGATATTTTTTCCGGTATTCGTCCAGCTTTAAAATAAATCCGCAATCCACAAAAAACACAAAACGTACGTTGTGTTTTTCGCCGATCCGCATCAACTCGGACGTTGGGTAAATGATACATTTTTCCACCGTACCATGGTTTTCGCCAAAGTAAATTTCATAGTCAAGTGTAATGTATATATTCATTTTTATAAGTGAAACCCTTCGACAAGCTCAGGGTGACGTTTAATTTTATTTAGCTTCCGAAAGGCGTGTACATGGTCACACCTTTTTCATTGTAATTTTTAATCATGGATTGCAACATGGCATCCGCATCGATCAGCATGCTTTTTGCTTCACCAATCATACCGTTCACTAAAACCTGCTCACGTTCAAACATCGGCTTTAAAGCATCACAATTACGTTTTGCAGAATATTCAGGATTGTGTACTTTGGTTTTCATCGTACTTTCTTTTCCTGCGGCATCGATCATTTTTACTTCGAATATTTTTTTATCGTACACCGGAAACTTAAAGTCTACAGCATCTTCCAGCGTGTGCAAATTGGTACAGGCGCCATTGAGCGTAGTTCCCAGCATTAAAATTTTTCCTTTTTCAGCGCACAGTTTCCGGAAAGGAGAATGTTCGTTGTAAGGCGTGAGCTGGCCGAAATGTGAGTTGGTATAATAATCGGCAAGCGGACCTTTTGCACACACACAATCGGTTGGATGAAAGCTGCGGAATACATTTCCGGATGTTCTGAAATATTCGGTAATGCTTCCCATTTGCGAAGGTGTATTTTTTATGTCAAAAAAGGGATGTTCCTCAAGGTGAGTTTTGTTACGACCTTTTGCAGGAAATGTGGGAAATAAGATGGTACCGGTTTCGCCAACGGTTTCAAATAATGCCTCCACAATTGTTTTGGCGCCGCCTTCCACAAAACCGATCTTACTCATACTGCTGTGTACCAACACAGAATCACCGGTGTGAATACCGATCTTTTTCAGATCTTCTTTGAGACGTTCTTTTGTAATAAGGAATTTGGTTTCCTGTTGTTTCTGCAATTGTTTTCTACGCTGATTTTTCTTCAGGCGTTTAGCCCAATTCAATAAAAATTCAGGAGCGTATTTTAAAATTAATTGCTTCATTTTAGTTCATTGGTTCACTGGTTTACTAGTTCATTGGTTTGCTATGTGTGAACTTTGTTTATTGGTTTGTGAGCAAAACCCGTTAAAAACTAATTAACTCTTTTCTTCTTTGTGCCTTCGTTGTAAAAAAACGCTTCCAAGAAGCACACACAACAAAATTGAACGTTAAACTTTTGAGCTACTTTTCTAACGACTACTTACTAAAGACTAACGACTAGCAACAGCATATTGCACCATTTCTTCATATACCCTCTGCCAACCGAGCCACAATTTTTGATTGTTCAGCGTATCATTGTGCCACAAGCTCATGAACACACCATTTACCGCTTTCACTTCATCGATCAGCGGCCTTATTTTTTTCATGGCATCTTCCGGACTTACATGCATGTAATATTTCAGCGTGCCTTCCATTACTGCGAACGGATGCACTTTTAATTTGGTTTCCAGCTCCATATCCAGGTCGTAAAAGTTGAACGCTGTACACATGCTTGCACGGAAGCCCACCTGTGATGCAAATCCCATGGTATAATCATCGGTAATATCCAGATCAATTAAGTTACGGTATGTTTCCGGCAAAGTGAGCTTTAAAAAATGCTGCCTGCTTTGCGTGATCTCGCGATGCAATACTTTCGACAAACGATCCACTTCTTTTTTCAACTGATCTTTGCTTTTGTTGGAGCCGTAAGACGGATGAATCCCCACTTCTGCATAATCGCCAAGCATTTTGATCAGCGACTGAAATTTTTTACTCTCAATGGGTAAATTTTTATCATTCACACCGTAATCGCCCAGCAGAAAAAAGTAAATACTTTTTACTTTGTATTTTTTTAAGATCTCCAATTGAAAATCATACGTATCGTACGGATCTTTCTTCAAACCCAGCAATACGCGATTGCGTTCTTTTATTTCTTTAAAATTAAACTGCGACAATGATTTCAAATATCCGCCAAGGCTGCGTGTAAAACCTTTTTCGCGGTAAGCGTAGGCGTTATCAATATCAATAGTGGAAATAAATTCATATTTTTTTTCAAAAAAAATAACCTCCGGATATTTTTTCAGGATCACCTTTTTGAGCCAGTTTGCCCAAATGTTGATGAGTGGTTTGTGCAGGAAATTATTGGTGAACGCCAAACTGTCTTTGGCATCAAAACGATCATGCTCGTCGCGGATGTGTGGCAGGTATTCTTCGTAACGGCTTACTAAATAAAAGCTCGCGGCAAATACATCAAAAGGCAAAGCCGATGCTTTTCCGGTTGCAAAAAATACTTTTTCGGAGTTGTATTCAAACACCGAAATATTTTGTTCGGTGATCCCGGTTTCAAATAATAAATGGCGGGAAATAAAATGCAGCTCGTTTTCTACCGGATTATTCGAATAACTGATCTTTGCACCGGATTGTTTTTTAAACTCCTCTTCATTATCCGTCAGCGTAAAATCCACACCCAATGTATCTTTAAACAACAAATTAAAAATGTATTTGTTGCGGTGTGTGATCTTATGTGTGTATATGAGTAGCATGTTTTTGTTTTCCCGTATAGTCGATTTTTTAATTGATTTGCTTCAGGATCTCTTCGCAAATAAACTCGGCAGCTTTTCCGTTTCCGAACAGATCGGGAAATTCAAGTTGTTGTTTTTTGGAAAAGTAGGTGTACGCTTCCATTATTCTTTCTTCATCGGCATCCGCTAATTTTGCAGCGCCGCAATTTTTTAATTCGATCCATTCTGTTTCCGAACGCAGGATGATGCAGGGCTTTTTGAAAAAGAATGCTTCCTTCTGAACGCCGCCGCTATCGGTCATTACCATGAGTGCATTTTTTTCGAGCGAGATCATTTCCAGGAATGAAACCGGCGAAATGATCTTAATATATCCGCTGGTTTTTACAAGGCTGTATAATTCGGATGAAAGATTTTTTGCCAGTAATTTTGCTGTACGCGGATGCAATGGAATGATGATCTTTATTTTATTTGCATTTGCAATTTTGTGCATTGCAGAGAACAGCGAATTCAACCGTTCAGGTTCATCCGTGTTGTTATTGCGGTGAATCGTCGCCAGGATAAATTGTCCGGAACTTAACTGATTTTTTTCCAGCACATTTGTTTTTTCATCAGCCAGCTGTGAAAAATACAAGCTGTTGTCATACATCACATCACCGCAGTGGTACACCTTGGGATGATCAATGGAATAAGGCGGTTGCTGCTCTTCTTTAAATCCTTCGCTGATCAGGTTCTGGTAACCCGCTTTGGTTGGAGAGAATAATAATGTAGATACGTGGTCGCACATAATGCGGTTGATCTCTTCGGGCATTGATTTGTTAAACGAGCGCAATCCTGCTTCTATGTGTATGATCGGTGTCCCGATCTTGGAAGCTGCAACAGCTCCGGCCAAGGTGGAATTGGTATCGCCGTAAAGCACAATGCAGTTTGGTTTTTCACGCAGTAAAATTTCCTCGATGCCTTCGATCATGGAAGCAGTTTGTTTTCCGTGACTTCCGGAACCTACGTTGAGATTGTAATTGGGATGAGGAATGTCGAGTTCTTCGAAAAAGATTTCCGACATGTTATCGTCGTAATGCTGGCCGGTGTGAACGATGATCTCCGTTACCTGGTCAGCAAATTTAGTTTTAATGGCCCTGCTCAAAGCAGCTGCTTTAATGATTTGCGGGCGCGCACCGATTATTGTTAAAATTTTTTTCATTTATTTCAAATGCTCCAATCACTTTAAAGGAAATGCCGGACCGCATATATTCCTGTACTCTATTTTTATACCATCCCTTCGTCCGCAAAGCTGTAATATCCGCTATCTGTAATGATCAGGTGATCCACGAGGGTAATTTCCATGATCTTTCCGGCTTCTTTTATATTTTTTGTGATCCGGATATCTGCGTCACTGGGCCTTAAATTCCCCGATGGGTGATTGTGACAGATGATAATTGAGCTGGCGTACTGTTCAATGGCGGTTTTAAAAATTATTTTAGTATCGACCACCGTGCCTGAAACACCTCCGCGGCTAACCAGTTCTTTTTTTATGAGTTTGTTGGCGCGGTTCAGCATCAATAGCCAGAATTCTTCGTGAGGCAGATCCTGCATAATGGGTTTCATGATCCCGTATGCATCTTTGCTGGTAATAATTTTTTCGTTTTTAACGATCTCCGCTTCTTTCCTTCTTCTGCCCAGCTCCATGGCGGCAACAATGCTGATTGCTTTTGCCTCTCCGATGCCTTTAAATTGTGTAAGTTCCTGGATGCTTAATTTCCCTAATGAGTTCAGGTTATTTTCCACTGTTCCGAGGATCCGTTTTGATAATTCCACAGCGGTTTCGCTTCTGCTTCCCGAGCCGATCAATATCGCGATCAGCTCTGCTTCCGATAATACCTGCCTTCCTTTCCCCAACAGTTTTTCACGAGGCCTGTCGTCCTCGGCCCAGGCTTTGATCCCGGAAACCAACTTTGTTTTTTCCATCTGTTTTTTTGCTCGGTTAAAGATATAAAAAAAGGCTCCGCCTTAAGCAGAGCCTTTATTTATTTCAAGCAATAAATAACCTTATTTTTTCAGTGCATTCACTTTTTTAGTCAATTTTGACTTCAAGTTTGCAGCTTTGTTTTTGTGAATAACGTTTTTCTTCGCTAATTTATCTACCATCGCAACGACTTTAGGAAGTTTTTCAGTAGCTGATTTTTTGCTTTCGTCAGCTCTTAATTCTTTCACTGCATTACGCATTGTTTTTGCCTGGTAACGGTTTCTTAAACGTTTAGCATCGTTAGAACGGATTCTTTTGATACTGGATTTGTGATTTGCCATCTTTTTGTGTTATTCGTTGCCGTTTCGGGCAAAATTTGTATTACTTTTTTACTTTTCCAAGCCTTTAAAAAGGCGTCCTTTTTCATCAAAAATCACTGTTTTTCAACAAGTTATATAATCCAACTGCGATTACTTTTTTTATGAATTGGGATGCAAATATACATATTTTCCTATTTCATCCAACATTTGAGCAAAAAAAAGTGATTTTACCGGAAATTCTCCGGCGAACATTTCCCGCCGGGGGATCAAAACGAGCATCCCGGAACTTTTACAGAATTTCTCTCCGGTTCCCCGGAAGGGAACTTGTTTTCCCAAAAAAGCACCCGCCTTTCTGGCTGTTTGCATTGCTCAACTGGCATTTCAGCAAATCGCCGTATCGTTCAAGATCTATAATATAACCTGAAAATTAACTTAAAAAAGGACAGTTTTCGGGAAACCGGACAGTGTAAAAAGGGTGTTTTTGGGAAAATTCCGGCCGGATTTTCATGTCACAGACAGGCAAAAGTGTCCAAGGAAAAGGGAAATGCTTTATAGAATTTAGCGGTGTAGAAAATTAAAGACTAACCACTAATACGCTTTTTTTATGGAGAACATTATTAACCTGGTGAAAAACCTTCACACCGGGGAAATTAAATTATTAAGGCATTTTTATAAATACCAGGAAGACAAGGACTCAAAAAAGATCAACTTATTATTTGATTTTGCTGTAAAGTCGAAAAATTGTAAAAACACGGATGAGCTGGAAAAGAAAGCCCTCGAAGTGCTGTATGACAATAACAGCAAGTTTGAAGGAACGTTTGCCAGGTTAAAGCTGAGACTGAAGAATGATATTTTTAACATTCTTTTGCTGCAGGCTTCTTCCATAAAAAGCCGCACCAAACACGACATGGCCATTTTTGACTGCAGAAGAATGCTGATCCAGGGCGAGATCCTGCTGGACCGGGGGATTTACGCGGAGGGAATCAATATCCTGGAAAAGGCTTCTTCGATTGCCCGGAAAAATGAATTATTTGCCGAGCAGGTGCTGATCGATGAACTGTGCCGGAATTATAATTCATTGAAATCGGGTGAACATTTGTTTATGGGTTTTATGAAAAGCATAGAGACCAATACGTCGATGCTTGAAAAAGTGCAAAATGCAAAATTCCTTCATTATGAAGTAACGGCTGCATTGCTTTTTAAAACGGCAGAAACAAAACCGCTGGAAGAATGGAAAACGAAACTGGCTGTTGTCCGGAAAGATTATGAGCAAACGCAATCGGTAAAAATTGGCTTTTACTATCATCTTTCGGCAATCAATTATTACCGTGAGATAAATGATTTTAAAAAATCGCTTGAGTTTGCAGAAACGCTTCACAAGAACTCTCAATGTCATGACATTTTGAAAACTCCTTTTTACTCTGGCAAGATCAACATGGAGCTGGCAAAATGTTATTTGCTGACGGAAGATTATGACAAAGCAATTGTGCATGCCAATATCTCCAACGGGCATTTGCAGAAAGATGCGCTGAATGAACTGGCTGCGCTGGAAATTTTGCTGCATTGTTACCTGATGAAGCAGGATTATAAAAAAGTGAAACTGGTATTTGAAACGGCGTTTATAAAAGCAAGCATGCAACCGGATGAATTCATTCAATCGAAATGGTGCTTTTTAAAAGCGGGGATCGAATTCCGGATGAATGAACATGCAACGGCTTTAAAATCGCTGAAGGAATGTAGTGTATTGTTGAAAGATAAAAACGGATGGCTGCTGGCATATAATATTTTCGAAGCGATCTGCCGGATCGAGAACGGACACCTGGAATGGCTGGAATACCGGTCGGAAGCTTTCCGGAAAATGATGCTGCGTTATAACAAAGATAAAGCCGGGCATCAGAAAAACCGTTTCGATCTAATCTATAGGATCCTGCGGACGCTGCATAAAAACAATTATGATTATCTGCAAACGCTGGAAGAGGAAAAGGAACGGTTGGCGCGCTTATCAGAAACGAGTCATGCGAGTTCCTGGTTTATGAGCGGCTATGAGCCAATTCCGTTTGAGAACTGGATAAAAGAAAAAGCCGCTTGCCAGTTAAAGAATAAAAAAGCAAAATCGAAGCTGGTGGCGTAGGGTATTAAATTATCCTGATAAAAATTTAAGAATAAATCAATTATAAAAAATCATTTAAGATGAACACGATTAACAGATTGTTTGGAACACTGCCGATCAGCGGGCCGAAGAAGTAGAATTACCGGGTACAAAATCACTGCAGACAATCATAAATGGATCAATAAAATTCATATTTATATACCTGCAGTGTTATCAGTTTTCCGTTTTTATCGTGCGTTTCTATTTTCATAATACGGTCATCCTTATATTCAATAACGCTATGTTCTGTTATTGTGCCATGCTCGTATGAATAATTGGTGGCGATGTATCCATTCTTATAATAACGAAAGGATATTTTATGTGTCATTTGATCATTGAAATAAACAATTTTGTTCTTTATTTTCCCTCCGGAATATTCGATTCTTGTAAGTTCCATATTGGGATTTGCAGACAAACTCTGTGTTTCATATCTTATTTCCTTTAACACTCCTTTTTCCCATACAGCAGTGTTTGACAGCGTAATTAAGCCAGATTTTTTTGCAAGGGAATCTTTATCAACAGTACTAACAAGGATCTTGCTCAGCATTCTGTTTTCTTTATCGTAACTGTATTTGTAAACCAGCACAGTGGTATTCTCTTTTCCGCTTTGCTGTTCTGTTTCCGATATTAATAATCCTTTGTCGCTGTAGGCATAAGTTATAAGCGTTGAGCAGGTTTCAGCTATCCTTTCTTCTTTTTCTTTTTTACCCTGCGCATTGTACCTGATCCAGTATTCTGTTTTTCCTGTAGATTGCAAATTACCATTTTTAAGCTCAAAATATTCCTTCAATACAGGTGTTGTATCCCGGTAAGATATTTTATAAAGGTTTTCCACTTCTGCCTTATCGTCCAGATTAGCATAACTTATTTCCTTTTTATTTTTATCAAATTCCTGTATGGAAGAAATAGTGGAATCATTCGTGAGCCTGCCATCCGTAACAACAACTTTTATTGTATATTTTTTTTTCACTATAGGTGCATTCTGGCCAAATGCAATGTTCACAACAATGCAGTTTAACAATACGCCTAAAATAACAGGGATTATATTTTTCATGGTTAAAATGTATTCATTTCTGCCTTGCTTTCAAAAAAAGTATGCCCGGACCCGGATGTTTTTCCATCTGCATATTCTTTGGTCGTATCACTAATGATCTTATCCTGCGTTGGTTTCGTCAATAAACTCCAATCTGCCAGTGTCATTAAAAAGCCATTTTTTATGACTGTTTCCATCACAGGAACGTCTGTTTTTGGAAGCGAGGTAACATTTATAGGAATTGCCAATAAACTTACCAGGAAAGGATCTGCAAAGATAGAAGGCAAATCTGGCTTTTTAAGTGCTGCCAATAAAGCATTTATTTTTTGACTCCATAAACTGCTTACATCTTCCAGCACACCTGTCGTTGAATTCCGCTGTCCAAGCGCTTCGGTCATTACTCTTACTCTGTTTACCAGTTTTTGAATATTTTCGCGCATTACCTGATTATCAGACAATGTGAGGTCATTTTGCAAGGCCAGGATTCGCGGATCACCCATAATTGAGATACTGTTTCCTGAACCATACTTCGTTTCAGGATTCAAATCCACCTGTTTCTGATTATAATTTACCACTTCCGTAGAACTGTTCATGATCCCAAAATCGGCATGTCCCATCCCAATATTATGTCCGATCTCATGTACTATAATACTCGCGATCATTTTGTTTCTAGCAGGTTTATCCGATTCCTTATCAAATTTTTTTGTATCTGTTTTCTTAAATTCATCCTTTACTGTATCATAATAAGGATCATCCTTTCCTTCATGATTGCTATACTTTTGATATCGCGGATACGTTTGTGACAGAGGCGCGCTTTTTAAAGGATCTACCGTTACTTCTTTTCTATCCCCTTTTCCAAGCGTGTTATTTCCAATACCATTACCTTTTTTTTGTAATTCCCATTCCTGCCGGATAACCTTTTTGATTTCCCAAAGCTGGGAATTTTCATAGGTAATTACTTTACCATCCGGTGCTGTGTATTCAACTTCATCTATTTGTTTTGAATTAGTTATAAATTTTATTTTATCAAGTACATTATTTGCTACAAAACTTTGCAGATCATAATACGTCATGTCCTGGATCTCATCAATAGTAGTAAAAGTAAACTTGTTATCCCATGGATTTTTTTTCACTGCGTCCACATCGTTTAAATTTTCAGGCATGCCATCGTAATCCATTTTTTGTTCTGCCTTAGGTATCTCCTGCAGTATAAAGTTTATATTAAATTTAACTCCGATGTCGCGTAATTTATTGTTACCATCGATCCATTTTATATGTTCCCAGAATGCAGGGCTGGAATCCGTCATTCTCAGCTTTTTTTGAACTTCCTTAATAACAGCATCATCTACTACAAAAGGTGGATTTGAATTTCCCGACGGCATTTCTTTCTGGTAGTGATAGTTTGCTGTGATCATCATGATCTTATCAATTACTGGTAGTAATTTTTCAGCCTCCTGAGGCTGGCCTGCATCGAGCAGTTTTTTCATGTTTTTCTTCGCGCCTTTATCTGCTTCTGAATTAAACAAATCGCGACGATCAGTCGGTGTTGCGTCTTGCCAGCTTGCTAATGCGCTTCGCTGGATTTTCCTGTTTATTTCATTTTCCTGCTGCACCGTATGCGTCAACTCATGCGCCAGCAAATGTTTCCCCTGGTTGCTTGCCGGATTATATTGCCCGTTGTTAAAATAAATATCATTACCGTGTGTAAATGCTTTGGCGCTTACTTCTTTATTCATCTCCGCTGCATTTTCATCCGAATGGATCTTTACATCACTAAAATCTGCATTCATTTTGTTTCCCATTTCCTGTTGCAGACCAGGGGAAAGCGATTGTCCACTACCTTTACTGTTATTGATCCCCTTCTCAACCTTCTGCGGAGCGGAAATTCCTGCGGATGAATTCATTGATTGCTTCCGGATCTGCAGGCCCGACTCCCGCATTTTTGGCCGGGCAATGCTTTCCGGCATTTTCATTAATGCAGGGCTTTCCGGCATTTTCTGAAGCAGCGGTTTACTCTCCGGCATTTTATTTTTTTCGTCTTCGGAATCCGGCATTCTCATTACTTTATCCGCTACATGTTCGGCTTCTTTTTCATGTACATCATCATCTTCCTTGCCTATTTCCAGCTGTGGCTGAATAAGTATCTGGGAAGACGATCCTGTTTCTTTGGGGATGGGATGAAATGAGTTCATGTTTGTAAAATGTTTTTTTAATAGTCAGTAACTATACTCTTCCGGAGAATGCCTGATAATTTCAATACTATTAATATTGTTCACTGTTTTATTAACGACAATAACTAATCCTATTTTAATTGAATGTACCGATAACAGATTATATAGTCGGGCTTATCTTTTGTTTTCTTATCATAGTAACCAAAAGCATGGGTTAATTTTCCTAATTTATTATAAAAGAAATCTTCATATGTCGAACTATACCCTCCATAGTCAAACACCTGACGTTCGAACCTGACCAGCTGATCTTTTTTATTAAATTGTGTAACCTCTCTCAATTTCAACTCTTCTTTTATTTTTTGATTCATACTATATTCATCTTTACGTGCGATCTTTTCCTTACTCATATAATTAATCAATATTTTCTTGTCCGCATTATTTGAAAAATGCGAAGTACTTATAAACGCTTGAACTGCCTTATCATAATTTTTGACAGCATCCGCCGATTTTAGCGAATCCGGTTGAGTACTATTAAACCTCCCGCTTTCTTTGAAAGGAAATTTTTCTTTGATAAATGATGTTATTATACATGAATCAGGCGCTAAAGATATACCTGAATAATAATAGAAAGAGAGTTTTTCTTCATACAGTTCCTTAACTAATCTCCCCATATTATCATAGCTATAACTTTCAACGGTATCATTTTGTTTACCTAACACTATCCTCGAAATAAGTTTGCATTTTGCATCAAATTTCTGTATCGAATACAATTTACCGGATGAGAAAGCAGAAGTATCGGTTGAGGCACATAAGTAACCATAGGCGATAAATTCCTGAGCATTACTTTTTCCTTGTGCTTTTAACTCTTTTGATAAAACAAAACAAGTAAAAAGTATACTGATGAATAGTTTTATTATTTTTTCCTTCTTCATTATTTACCTAATTTATTTATGTTGTTGGAATTGATTCGATTTACCCGGTCAATTTTAGCCGACTGCCAATCTTTTTGTTGTTTAGCAAGATCTTCATCTCTTTTTGCTGGATCTTTTACCTTTTCACTGTATATATAATAAGGGTGATTATATCAGACTTCTAATGCATAACGAAAAGCTTCGTATAACATATTAATCATTGATAGCTACAAATTAGCTCCCTGCTATGGAAGTAGCACCTGCTAACACAAAAGGCAAAAACCACATTAAGGCAAAGAAAATCAACAATAGAAAAATAAACTCCCCTAATAAACAAAAAAATTGAACACGTTTTCTTTTAACAATTTTAATAATTGCTACAATTACAATCATTAATAAACGTAAAAAAGAGAAAGCAATTATTAAATATGTTACATAAACCTGCATAAATAATTTTTCTACATCAGGAAAAAGTGAAAGAAGATAGATTACAAATCCTAATGTCCCAAAGTCTAAAATCAAATTCCATAACCAAAATTGGTATAAAAAAAATTTAAATTCGTTAGCCGATTGTTTCATTTTCCTATTGCTTTTTTAATGTTTTCAGTTATCTCCGGATGTTGGCACATTTGAATTCCCTCCATAATGAAGATATTTAATGGTATCTCCTTGAGCATTCGTATAACAGGCCCATTCCTTGCTCATTTCGTTAGTGCCTTCTGCAAGTGAAAATGTTACAATTGAAGTATCAGTTCTTTGATAATAGACAGGAGCAACTTTACGCCCTTTTTCATATTCACTATATTGTTTTTCAACTGACCTTTTTCATCATATTCATAATGATTTAAGAGAACAGGAAAAGTGGGTTTATAATACTTGCTCCAATATCCTATTGAAAGCACTATTCTTCCTGAGCGATCAAAAGAGTCAACCACACATAATCTTTTTATGTTATCAATTTTTTCAAATGTGTGTTTGATTTTTACAGAACTAATTTGTCCCTGACAAATTCCATGAAAAAATATCATGAAAAAGGATATTTGCAATAAAAATTGCTTCAAGATTTTTACAAACATGGTATACGGTTTAGTGAAATACATTTTGATAAAAATCTTTTAATAATTCATGGAGAGATTTCATATCTCTTGAACCTGTGATTACTTTATTAACATCAATCCCCTGAAGAGATAAGCAATAATAAATTGCATTGGGTAGTTCCGCAAGATTTTTAGGATCTGGAAGACCGGAAGAATAACGTGACCCAATATCAACTAATGAATCAAACTGCTTATTAGCAGCTCTTAAAAATAATTTTCGCCTTTGATCTTTTCCATCAAAGCATGCAAAATTCTGGTAATTAAGTAATAGTAGCAATCCCCAATTTGTTTCAATGCTGTTTGAAAAAAATTTTTCTATACTACCTTCAGGTATTTTACTGTCATATAAAACATGTCGCATCAATGTATACATATGAAAATGTTCTTGATTACCTAAAAGTTTTGAAGGTCCATCAATTACAATTAAACCTGATGAAGAATTAGTATCTATAAATTTATCTCCCAATAGCTCGTCCCAAGGTTTTCCTTTACTAAACTCATTGACAATTTGCTTTACCCGCTTTTTCACATCGGCTGCTTTTCCATAAAATACTGAAGGAATATTCATAAGAATTAATATTGTTCACTGTTTTATTACTTCTTTAGATACTTTTCTTCGTTCCAGTGCAAAGTATCAGTCCCAAAAATAATATCCGGGTAATTTTTCTTTTTGTCGGGGATCAAAACCAACTCCTCCGGCTCTTTTTTATTCAGCTCGGTTAAAAGGAAATATTCAGCTCCGGTTTTCTTTAAAATCCATATGTGATCCGTATTCACACCATCGGTACAATTATTCTTAAAAATAAACAAACGTTCATCTTTTTTATTTTTTACATTTAATGTATCTATATCAATTTTGTTAATATTAAAATGCGCCAGTTTATTGTTTTCTTTCACAAAAGGAAAAGTTGGCAGAAGATCATTTTTACTGACAATTCCCATTATTTCAAGCATGTTCCAGTTATAATTTATATTTGTGATCGAAGTGATATAATTTATACCATCAGGAGCATAATATTTTCCATTCCATTTATAATTTATTGACACGGGACAATTATGATCAAATAATGCATTAGAGTAATACAGTGCTATATCATAATTACCGGAGCTTACTGTTTGCTGCAAACAATCAAAAAAAGCAAAAAGCGATTGAATCTTGTAATATTTTCCGTTTATTTTTTTCAAAACAGAAAGCGCATTTCCTCCACTGCCGCTCCCACTTCCGTAATTTTCTATAAACAACAGGTAATTAAATTTATTCTCAGCGGTACCAAGATTGTAGAACCAATTTGCAGCATCAACTGAAAGTGAATCGATGCCTTTTTTTGATGCAAATTTTTTTATCTCCAGAAGTTTCTGAATGGAATCAGGCAATATTTCGGGCACATCAAAAAATTGATTGGCAGCATCTGTTGACGCAAGTGTATCCGGTAGTATATTTTTGTTATTAATGACATTGCTCTGCTCCTGATGATTACCACAGGAAGAGATTATCATCAAAATAAACAAGTATGCTGTACAGTATTTTTTCATGTTGCTTTATTATCCTAATCGTTGATATATTTCAAAAACATATGTTTGCGTTTCTCCGGGCAAATGCGGTTTAACACCTGCATAAGTGAGCACATCGGTTGACTTAAAATTCTTTTTTACCATTGCATTGAAATTTCCTAAGTTCCAGTTATAAACAGCAAAAACTATTTTACGTTTTTCACTTATATCTGAAGGAAATCTTTTTCCATATTCAGTTTTTAATTGATTGTATAAATTAGAAAGGTAAGCTGCACTTAAAAGAATGGCATATTCGGGCAAATCACGTGAATCGGTTTCATCTACTTTAGCTGGAATTTCAATACCATTGGAGCTTGCCCATGATATGGCTTCCGACTTTGCAGGTGCACCCATCTGAGCTATTCCTGTGTATGTCTTTGGGTATTTAGGTTGTAATGGATTTTGGTACCCAGGCTTATTTTTTCCGACACCGGCCACTTCTATATATGTAAAATCGCCACTTTCACGTGCAGTCAATGCCTTTATAGTAGCAGGAAAAAACACATTGTAGACTCCTAATATTTTATACATCTTTGCCTGAACAAATAAATCATCAAACCGATGAAATTGTTTTTCTTCCACAACTCTTTCTTCTTTTTTAGACTTATATCCTCTCAATGCTTTTATAAATTCGCGCATTGTGGCTTTTGTATAATACAATCTATCCTTTGCAGTGCTACCTGGTATTTGTGAGATATTGTTTTCTTCATTAGCGATATCTGCATCTAAGGTTAAAGGCAATGTACCCTTTATGGTATCAAATTTAGGATTATTTAAAATTACTTTTAAATCTGCCCATCGTTTTATAGATGATTGTATTGCCGTATTTACGGCAGCGTTACCAGTAACTTCTTTCCAGCCTGTTACAGATTGTAAGAGATTGTCGCGGGCAGCCATTTTTGTTTTTACTGTTTTAAAAAGATCTGGCAATGTTTTGTCGTATACATTTTCAATAGTAACACTTTTCACATCATCAACTGCGGCCATATTGCTCTTTTGCCAACGTGTACGCGCTCTAGTCTCGTCCTTATTTTTAAACCAATAATTATCCTGAAAGATTATATATGCGTCTATGTATGTCCTGGAATCAACCTTATCTTTCATTGTAGTCATTATTCCTTCAAAATGATCGTGAATATCTTCTTCTGAGAACTCTCCACATAACTCCAATAATCTTTTTTTATCTACTTTTTCTTTTTTTAGTTCTGCATAAGCAAGTTTTACTACACGGCTCTGAGACTTTGGTTTAGTAACTGCTTGTCGTTGAATCATCCTATTTACATTCCCCTGCTGCAGCGTATGCGTCAGCTCATGCGCCAGTAAATGTTTCCCTTCATTACTTGACGGCTTGTATTGTCCGCTGTTAAAATAAATATCATTACCGTGTGTAAATGCTTTGGCGCTTACTTCTTTATTCATCTCCGCCGCACTTTCATCCGTATGGATTTTTACATTGCTAAAATCCGCATTCATTTTGTTTCCCATTTCCTGTTGCAGGCCGGGAGAAAGTGAAGATCCGCTTCCTTTACTGGCATTGATCCCCTGCTCTACCTGTTGCGGAGCGGCAATTCCTGCGGATGAATTCATTGTTTGCTTTTTGAATCTTCAGGCCTGACTCCTGCATTTTGGGTTGGGGAATGCTTTCCGGCATTTTCATTAACGCAGGGCTTTCCGGCATTTTCTGAAGTAACGGTTTACTCTTCGGCATTTTATTTTTTTCATCTTCAGAATCCGGCATTCTCATTACTTTATCCGCTACATGTTCAGCTTCTTTTTCATGCACATCATCTTCCTTGCCTATTTCCAACTGTGGCTGAATTAGCGTTTGTGAAGGAGATGAATTTTCTTTGGGAATGGGATGAAATGATTTCATGTTTGTAAAGTATTTTTTAATAGTCAATAATTATGGTGGATAAATTCATTACCCAAGAGTTCGTCTCAGTGTTTCTCCTTACCAAACTCATTAACAATGCTTCACCCGCTTTTTCACATCGGCTGCTTTTCCATAAAATACTGAAGGAATATTTATAAGAATTAAAGAATTAACAATGTTTTTTATTTTATTCCTTCTTTACAATAATGAACAGGTTACGCCACTGGAAAACATTCGTAATTATTTTATTGATTTACTTAATTCATCTATTTTAGCAAATTTTACAAGTGTTTCACAACTTTCACGAAAACATCCAATATATGGTTCTTCGCGATAAACGATGTGATACAATCCTATTCCATCACGATAATATTTTTTATTGCGTTTTCCTTCCAGATACCAACTGGAAGGATTTCCCCCACGAATTTCATCATCAGAAATTTGCAAACTCCAAAAATAAGTCGCGTTTATTGAAGCCATAAATTCAATCCATTGCTCTTTTGTTAATTCCTTATCTACCTCTACAATTTTACCTTTTTGAGAATATTTTACAATGAATTTATAATGATTATTAATTTCAGTTATACGAAATGCAGCTGAACGGACAGCGGTATTATCCAGTGGCGCAATCCATATAAATCTATACGTTTCATTTTCCTCACCTTGAAGATCTGGTTCGGTATATAAATTAAGAAATGTAGATTTCAATTTACAATAAATTGAATCATGTTCTTTAATTATATCATTATGGTTTGCAGCTTTTTCAGTCAATGAATCATTTTTGTTTATTTCACCTTTTATTTTTTTTGCTGGTTGCTGATTGCAACTAAAACAAAAAACAGATGTAAAAACAGTAATTAGCGTAATATATTTAACTTGTAATATCATGGCGCGATGGTTTTACTTGGGTCTTTAACAACGTTCAATAAGGCACTTACAAACAATGTTGCTACGTCATTTGAAGCATTAGGAATTTGTGCAGTTATTTTTTTCATTTGTTCATCAACTGTGGCTTCCTCTTTATCACTCAGTTTATTTGTAGATTGCTTTTTATTTGCCTCATCTTTTATCCTTGTTTCCTTATAAAAATATGCAAATTTGCTTATTTTATTTGCAAAAAATTTAATCATTTCACCTTTATTAATAAGTTCATTTGAGGAATTAAATTTCCCTCCATATAAGGAAAGAAAATCTTTTGCACGATCATTCCAACTGCTACTTGCTTTTGAAGGAGATAAATAAGCTAATAAAGCACCCGCGACACCTAAATTTTCATCTATTACTAATCCATAAGGGGTTGTTGCCTTTTCCGGAATACCAATAACGAAAGCGGCAATATCTCCTTCCAAGTTAACTCCTGCTCCATAACTGTGCTGATCTTCAAAAACAGTTTTAGCGGGAGTATTTACATCAGAAACTCTTTTTTGTGCTAATAAGCCTGTGCCTCCTCCCAAATCCCCAACCCATGTAGTTAATTCTAAACCCGTTCCACCCATGGGTTTAGGCGTTGATGAATACGGATTTTTATAATAACGAGCATCGATAAGCTCTTTCTGCTCTTGTTTATTATCTTTAGATAAACGAGCCTCCATTCCTATAATTAAATGCCCAAAATCCACTAATCTACCGTCAGAATTAGTTACTTCATAACTATTAAATAAAGCATCATATAATTTTCCACCTAAAATAGCTGTGGGATTCATTGGTATATATTTCGAATCCGGTTCTACACTATCAGTATTACCAAGTAGGCCTTGAACCATATTATTACCTGTAAGAATCGCGTCCGGACCATAAAGGAAGTAGGTAAATCCAAGATTACGCATAGCACTCCCTTCCGCTTTTTTATAGTCAAAACTCCAAGTTGTTCCATAAAAAATTCCCCTAAATGTTTTTATGCGTGTTCTTATATCCTGGCCGGCAGTTTTTAATTTTTTCTCTGCAATTTTAACCAGGTCAATTAAATCAGTAAAATTTTTAGCGGGGTGATAGTCCCCCGTTACTTCCATACTTACAGGTTCTGGCGTTTTTGGAGGTGCTGATTTAACTAGATTCAAATGAAATTCTCCTTTTTCGATCGCAACAAATTTCCTTAATTCTTTTATATTTTTTGCAGTCTCTAATATTACAACATATGCACCCGGCGTAGATATATTTACATTAAAAAGATAAGACCCATCTTTGTTTTTAACAGGTTTTCCCTTTTGTATAATATTTTTTTGCAGGTCATATATTGTAATGAAATTTATGTCATCGCTTATTGTTAACGTCGTTGAATGAAAGTAATCCGGTTGACGTTGAATGGTGTTGAATGTCCCCTGCTGCACCGTATGCGTCAATTCATGCGCCAGTAAATGTTTCCCTTCATTACTTGACGGCTTGTATTGTCCGCTGTTAAAATAAATATCATTACCATGTGTAAATGCTTTGGCGCTTACTTCTTTATTCATCTCCGCCGCATTTTCATCCGAATGGATCTTTACATCACTAAAATCTGCATTCATCTTATTTCCCATTTCCTGTTGCAGACCGGGAGAAAGCGATTGTCCGCTTCCTTTACTGGCATTGATCCCCTGCTCTACCTGTTGCGGAGCTGTAATTCCTGCGGATGAATTCATTGATTGCTTTTGAATCTTCAGACCCGATTCCTGCATTTTCGGCCGGGGAATGCTTTCCGGCATTTTCATCAGTGCAGGGTTTTCTTTCATTTTCTGAAGTAGTGGCTTACTCTCCGGCATTTTATTTTTTTCATCTTCAGAGTCCGGCATTCTCATTACTTTATCCGCTACATGTTCAGCTTCTTTTTCATGCACATCATCTTCCTTGCCTATTTCCAGCTGTGGCTGAATTAGCGTTTGTGAAGGAGATGAATTTTCTTTCTGAACCTGTTGAAACATTGCCTGAATTATTAAATTATTTTTTATAATGTTCTGCCTTCTTTGGCCAGCTCACGTGAAATTCCATCTACAAGCATTTCCATCGTAACTACTCTGCTGTTTTCACTCAACGCTCTTAATGTTACATACGAAACAATGTTAATGATCAGGGAACCGCTTAATTCGTACTTTTTAGCAATTTCCGTTAAGTTCACATTCTGGTCTGCCGGAATTTTTTTCGAAAAGGATTGCTGCCACAACAGTAATCTTTCTTCCGCTTTTGGCGATGGAAAATAAACGATGGATTGAAATCTTCTGAGGAAAGCATTATCAATATTGCTTTTCAGGTTAGTTGCGAGGATCACAAGTCCGTCATGATATTCGATGCGTTGTAATAAATAACTAACTTCCTGGTTTGCATATTTGTCGTTGGAATTGTTCACACTTGTACGTTTACCAAACAATGCATCGGCTTCATCAAAAAACAAGATCCAGTTTTTCCGCATAGCACGATCGAAAAGTTTTGCCAGATTTTTTTCTGTTTCACCAATATATTTTGAAACAACCGCAGAAAGATCAATGCGGTACACATCCCTACCGGTTACTTTACCAAGAAGGCAAGCACACAATGTTTTGCCTGTGCCCGGAGGTCCATAAAACAAGGCTCGAAATCCTGGTTTTAATTTTTTTCCGATAACAGGATCGCTGAACAATTGGGGACTGTGCTGGATCCATTGTCTTATTTCATTTACCTGGCTCTGCGTTATAGCCGACAAAACAACATCGTCCCAATTCATTTCAGAGCTTAATAATTTTGCAGGAAAGTCGGCGCTGAGATCCGGTTTCCGGACATTTCCACGCAGAACCAAATCGATCAGATCTGCGGAAGCAGTCAGCACACCGCTTAATTCAGGTTCACCTGCAGGAGCATCTTCCAGGTGAATTAAATTGTCTTTATAAAAAACATGATCCTTATCAAAAAGCTGGAGTAATTTAAGCCGCTGGTGCAGATCATTTCCTGCTAAAACAAACAGCAGCGTTTCACCTGTAGGAATAAAACCACGGTGATTTTTTCCGGAGATCCCGCCAAATTCGCTGGCAGGCTTTTCTCTTTTGAATACATCCAATAATACAGGGTGTATGTGCACCGCGAGTGCAAATATCAACGTGAACCGCTCATTAAAATCAAATGCATATTTTTTTATGAGTGCGGCATATTCCGAATTCATGTCTGAGATGTCGGGAAGGATCGTTTCGGATAAGTCTTCCCATGACATGGAATCATCTGCCTGCATTTTGCTTCTTGCAGCCAATACCTGCGCTAACCAGTCCAATTCGGCTTTTATCATTTTTGTATTATCCGTTTCCTCGTCGCTGATCAGCTCAAGGTAAGCGCTGTAATTGTTTTTATCGGTTTCCATCCTGCTTGTTGGTCGTTTATAATTTGATTATTTACCCGTTTTTTCTTGAGAGAGGTATTATATAAAGTATTGCCTTTTATACTGTATATGTATTTGCATAAAATTTATTAAATTTAGCAATAGCAGAATTGAATGCGGCTAAATACAAGTTAGAGAAAAATGATCCTATGGAATTCAGGGTGTTTTTAAATCTTTAAGCCAGTTTTTTAATTCCATAATACTTTTTTCTCTTTCAGTTATTCCTGCCTTATAATCCAGTTTTATTTCATCCTGCCATAACTTCATTTTTTCAAGCGCAAGCTTTTCATTCCCCGGATATTGTTTTTTCCATATATCAAGAGCTATCCTTTCTATCGCTACTGAAGCTCTCCAACGGGTATTTTCATCATCTGAAGTCATTATGATCAAATAATCAGGAAGATATTTAAATCAGAATACTGTTCTTTATATTTTAATGATTGCAAAACCATATACCATGTACACTTTTTTTGATGTGAGCTGCCATAACCATGAAGATATAAAATCAACACTCTTTACTTTAGGCGCTATTATTTTATGTTGCTCAAACATTTCTCTTATCGCAAAAGGATTATTTCCTGTAAAAAAATTCTGAGTTTTAATGAAAGACATCATCACTTCATCCAGGTCAAAATCAGAGGCATCGGAAACATCAAATTCTGTTTTCAGGTCAACCAAATCATTAATAAACAAAACCAATCCATGATCAGTGAGATTTAACAACAAATTTAAATGTGAATTTCTTGCCGCCAGGGATAATTGATATTTTCCCGAAGAAGATAATAACGTGCTGTTTATGGAATGAGTAATTTGCGATTGGACACAGACAGAAACAACTACATCAAACTTTTGATAATGACTTATTGCTGGTTCATTATCAACATTCAGTTCATTTAATAAATTCCCTATTGCTTTTTCAGAAGGGTTAAATTGTTTCCACTCAGCTAATTTATTATAAATGCCCGAAAATTCTTCACTGTGAATAATTATTTGCGTTGAATCTTTGATATTTTGTCGGCAAATTCCATCTAAAATTGCTTTTGTATCAATGTCAATCAAATGAACTTCCTGAAAACGCTTAACAAGCAAATGAAGATCAATATCATTACAATTACCGGCACCTAATATGCAAATCGTTGTGGCTTGTTTTGGTGAATAAGCAAGAATTGATTGCATTACTTTATTCCGATGTCCTGTATACAGATCCCAATTTTGTGATGTTTCTTTATTAAACTCAATATGATCCTGAATTACCTCCTGAATCGGGTAATTACTTTGAGATGTATTTCCTTGTGAATTCATATTATAATTCATAAATTCGTTCGACATTAAACAGATTCATCTTTTAAATTATAAAAATGATGAAAAAACTTCTTCTGGCTTTCGCAACTCTTTTATGTACATTATACATAAGAGCACAATCAGATTCTACTGTAATTTATTCTGCTGATTCCACTTGTACTTATAAAATTCCAAATAAATTTAACCCTCATAATGAAAAGAATAATGAAATGTTTGGTGTAACAATTCAGTGTATGGTAAACACGGGCAAAGAAGCAACTTTTAAAGAAATACAGCTTTCTGTTACAGATAAATATGGCAAAGTACTTTTTAAATCGAACGATCAAAAACAAAAATGGTGGAGTGGTATGAAAGACGGGCAATTGGCAGAAACAGGCGAATACGTCTGGATACTTACCTATAAAGAAAAGCAAAAAGATAATTGGTACAATAAAAAACACACAGGTATATTCCATATTGTTTATTAAAATTTAATTTTCAGTAAAATATCCTTTTTCTTGTTTCCGTTGATTGCTAATGCCCTTTATATTTTTCAGGAGGAAGTGTACCCATGATCCAATTATTTCCCTGAGGCATTCCATTTTTTTGAGTAACAGGGATTAAAGGCATTAGAATTGGCTTCCCGTCAGTTACATCATAATAAACGTAACGAACTTCTTTTTTCAAATATTTATCCTTCATTTCTGCTTTTTTGGAATTATCTACTGTTTCATGAAGCTCGACCGTCTTCGATTGCCATTTTTGCTGATCTGATAACCCACCTGTCACATAAAAAATCTTAATATATTGTGTGTCTTTAAAACCATGCTTTTCTCTCAAAGCATTTATAGCATTATCGGCAACAGTATTATTTCCTTCAACCGTGTCATCTTCTTTAAAATACGACCCGTCTTGTGTTGCCACATTATCAGTATCTTTTTCTGTAAAGCCCCATTGGTAACTAGCACCAAGTGGCACACTGGATTCCTCCTTATCATTCAACAAAGTTCCCAAATTCAACAGATCTATATCGGATTTGAGTACTTTCCTTTTATCCGGATCCATTGTGGCATCTTTTGACGATACCTCAATTTCTGAATTAGAACCTTCAATTAATTTTTCAGATTTAATTTTCGCTTTCGGATCGTATTGAAATTCAGGATCCACAAGCGATGCTTTTGTAGTCATTATTCCCGGTTGACCTAAACCACGAAAATCATATTGAGAGGGAGCCTTGCCTAACTCTCCCGATAGATCGGTTAAGTTGTACAACTTGGCCTTAGGATTCAGGGAACCATGACCTAATCCTAATCCATGCCCATACTCATGGGCATAAGTTGTTTTACCTGCTGTTTCCGTTGCAAAAAAGGCTTGGTTACCACTCATATGTGAAACCTTATCTTTTCCTCCTGCAAACTCTTCAACTCTTACAAAATTGTTTTTTGCGTTTCCTTTATTTTCATTTGAAAGTTTTATTATGTTTGAAATATCCTTATCTCCTTTATAAATGCCCGGAACATACTCACCTGTCACATCAAAACGAACTTTGTATGTTTTTCCTTTTATTGTCACTGTCCCTGCAGCCTCATTCCAAAAGTCCTGTATTTGCTGCGGTGCGGTAGTGGCAACAGATTCAGCCTTTGTACCATAGAAATAAAGGTGAGAAGTAAGTACAATTTCTTCTGCTTCTTTCTTAGCCATAGCGGTACGCTGTATTGAACCCGACCGTTGATTACCCTGCTGCACCGTATGCGTCAATTCATGCGCCAGCAGCTGTTTCCCCTGGTTGCTTGCCGGATTGTATTGCCCGCTGTTAAAATAAATATCATTGCCATGTGTAAATGCTTTGGCACTTACATCCTTGTTCATCTGCACTGCATTTTCATCCGTATGCACTTTTACATCGCTAAAATCCGCATTCATCTTGGTTCCCAGTTCCTGTTGCAGGTCAGGGGAAAGCGAAGATCCACTGCCTTTGCTGGAATTGATTCCCTGTTCTACATTTTGAGGAGCTGCAATGCCTGCTGATGAGCCATTGGTTTGTTTCTGGATTTTCACACCCGATTCTGGCATTTTTGGTGCTGCCGGACTTTCCCGCATTTTCATCAATGAAGGACTTTCGGGCATTTTCTGAAGCAGCGGTTTGCTTTCGGGCATTTTCCCTTCTTCCTCCTCCTCTTTCTCCGGCATCCGCATCACTTTATCAGCTACATGATTGGCTTCTTTTTCATGGTCATCATCTTCCTTACCTACTTCCAGATGAGCCTGAATATA
>JAOQAG010000034.1 GCA_025963715.1 Bacteroidota bacterium | reverse complement strand
ACCCGGGATCTGCCAATTAAAAACTGTGTGGGCGCTGCGAGTATTTAACAGATCCCGGGTCAGGCCCGGGATGACAGTATTGTTTGTGAACATTGTAAAAACAACAACATTTTCCTACAACATAGCCAAAAGAAATAATTGCATAGATAAATCGCAAAACGATTTGCTAATTTGTGCGAATTCCATTTTTGATTTTTTTATCTGTGAACCTGTGGCTTTAATAGTATGTTGGTATGGCGGGCTTTCCCTTATGTTTTCTTTTGTGCCTTATGTGGTGAAATTTTGGGTATCGCCACACACAGATTGGTATATTGGTGAAAATTGGTATTTAGTAGATACAATTATTTGATTAATGGATTTTTTATTTTAAGTTCGTTTCCGAAACACTTGCTAACCGCTTATCCTTTTTTATGTCTTCAACAATTGTTAAAACAATACAATTGGACAGTATGCTGATCACGCTTGACAGTGACGATATTGTGCATGTTAAATATTTGCATGGCCAGGTGATCGATGTGGCAGAAAAAAAAGAAGAGCTAAAAGCAAACCTTGAAATTACAGGTGGCAATAAAATGCCTTTTCTGCTCTCTTTCGAAAGTTACGTGACCATTACCAAAGAAGCGAAAGAATACAGCATCGAGATTGAATTACAACAGCCTTTCCTGGTTACGGCTATTATTGTGGATAATCTTGCTTATCAGCTGATGGCCGATTTTTATTTTAAATTCTACAAACCAAAAGTTCCTTACAAAGTTTTTAAATCGGAAACACGTGCATTGGAATGGCTGCTGGAATACCGCAATGATCATAATGAAGGAAAGATCACAAAATCGAAAAAATTACCGTTTTTTAATTTTTAAGCGGATGTTGCATATTAGACTGTGTGTGAAAAGAAATGAGCGAACGTACTTTTAGCCACAGATTCACAGATTTTTATTGCAAAAATCAGTACGCAGATTATTAAACCGCAAAGCGATTTTTGATTGGTGCAATTCCTTTTTAATTTTTTTAATCTGTGAATCTGTGGCTTTCTTTTTCAACCACACAAACCGCTTATCTTTCCTTTAGAATTTAGAAATTAGTTTTTAGAAATTCAAAATCGTAAATTCGCGCTGCATTACCATGTCAGCGATCCACGAAATACTAGAAAAATACTGGGGTTACAAACAATTCCGTCCTTTACAGGAAGAGATCATTCAATCTGTTTTAAACGGAACGGATACGCTTGCATTGCTTCCAACGGGCGGCGGAAAATCCATTTGTTTCCAGGTTCCGGCATTGGCAAAGGATGGGATCTGCATTGTGGTTTCGCCACTGATCGCGCTGATGAAAGACCAGGTGGAAAACCTGGTGAGTAAAGGAATAAAAGCCATTGCCATTACTTCGGCCATGCACAAACGCGAAATTGACATTGCGCTTGATAATTGTGTTCACGGAAATATCAAATTTTTATATCTCTCGCCTGAGCGTTTGCAAACCGAAATTGTAAGAGTGCGTTTATTAAAAATGAACGTGAACCTGATCGCTATTGATGAGTCGCATTGCATTTCCCAATGGGGTTATGACTTTCGCCCGAGCTATTTAAAGATCGCGGAGCTGCGCGAACTGCTGCCGAAAGTTACGGTATTGGCATTAACGGCAACCGCTACGGCGGATGTGGTAAAAGATATTCAGAAGCAATTGCATTTCAAAAAAGAAAATGTATTGCAAAAAAGCTTCGAGCGGAAAAATGTGGCGTATGTGCTGTTGCCCGAAGAAGATAAGCTGGCACGCCTGGTAAAGATCATCAACAATGTGAAGGGAACCGGGATTGTGTATGTGCGCAACCGAAAAAAAGCACAGGACATTGCAGGATATTTAAAAAGCAATAAGATCTCCGCCGATTTTTACCATGCCGGTTTGGATGCCAAAATGCGGGATCAGAAACAAAACGACTGGATCACGAATAAAACCCGCGTGATTGTTTGTACCAATGCGTTTGGGATGGGAATCGATAAACCGGATGTACGTTTTGTAGTGCACATTGACCTGCCGGATTCGCTGGAAGCGTATTTCCAGGAAGCTGGCCGCGCTGGCCGCGATGAGCATAAAGCATTCGCGATCTTACTGTACAATAACGGAGACAAAATTGAATTGCAGCGCAATGTGGAAACCAGCTTTCCGGAAATGGATGAGATCCGGCAAACTTACCAGGCGCTGGCAAATTATTACCAGATCCCCACCGGATCGGGGGCAGGAGTTACTTACGAATTTGACATTGCCAATTTTTGCGATACTTATAAATTACAGGCGATCACTGTTTTTAACAGCTTAAAATTTATTGAGCGCGAAGGATACATTTCATTAACAGATGCAATTTTTCAGCCTTCACGGATCAAGCTGGATATGAACCGCGAGGATCTGTACAAATTTCAAATTTCGAACCCTTTGTTTGATGTGTTCATTAAATTGCTGCTCCGCTCCCACTCCGGGTTATTTGACAGCTTTGTAAAAATAAACGAATACGATCTTTCAAAAAAAGGAAATATCAGCAAGGCTGAAATTGTAAAACGGTTGAGCTATCTGCAAAGCATAAAAGTACTGACGTATGCGCCGCAAACGGAATTACCGCAGCTCACATTCATTCTTCCGCGTGTGGATGCAAAGGATCTGAGCTTATCAAAAGAAAATTTTGCATCGTTGAAAAAGCGCGCGATCGAACGGATGGAATCGGTTTTGCATTATGCAGAAAGTACGCACAAATGCCGCAGCCAGCTCCTGCTCGCTTATTTTGGCGAAACCAACACGGAGCGCTGTAATCAATGTGACATTTGTTTAGAGGAAAATAAAACCGTGCTGCATACGGATGAATTTGAAAGCATCAGCGAACAAATAAAACAATTGCTGGCGGTGCATCCGATGGATCTGAAACATCTGGTGGATTCGGTGACCGGGAGCAATGAAAATAAGATCATTCATACCATTCAGCTGCTGACAGATAATGAAGTGATCCGGTATGATGAAGAGCAGCGGCTTTCGCTGATAGACCATTAATTTTTCTAAAAAAAGAAAATTAAACCACATAAGGCACAAAGAAACACATAAGGTTGGGTGTGAAATGCCAGCGTAGATCTACGTGAATAACTTTTATGGGTATAGCCTTATGTGTTTCTTTGTGCCTTATGTGGTGGAAAAATCAGCTGGCACATAATTTTTTGGTTACAAACATGAAACTCGAAAAAGATTTTTATTTAAGTGAAGATGTCGTGCAGATCAGCAAAGATCTGCTCGGTAAATATTTATACACGAAGATCGACGGAAAAATAACGGCAGGCATCATCACGGAAACGGAAGCCTATGCCGGTGAGATCGACAAAGCATCACATGCGTATGGCAACCGCCGCACCAACCGTACTGAAATAATGTTTGCCGATGGCGGCGTAAGTTATGTGTATCTCTGTTACGGCATTCACCATTTATTTAACGTGGTCACCAATTTTAAAAACGTGCCGCATGCCATTCTCATTCGTGCCATTCAGCCTGTAGAAGGCATCAAAACCATTTTGGAAAGACGCAAGATCATCTCTGAAAAAGATATTGAAAAACACAAACAAAACAATTATAAAAAGCTGGCGAGTGGCCCGGGAACGGTTTCGCAGGCATTGGGAATAAAAACAAAACATTCGGGCCTGGATCTTACCGGTAACGTGATCTGGATCGAAGACAAAGGAATAAAAGTGTCTGCAAAAAACATTATTGCCGGTCCGCGTGTGGGTGTTGATTATGCAGGAGAGGATGCGAAGCTGCCTTATCGATTTATTTTTACAAATTACGAATAAATATAAATTTACCAATCTGTGTGAAGACCTCTCCCCTTCATCCCCTCTCCACGCGCCGACGCTGAAGCTTTAGCGCAAGAGTCAAGAGAGGGGGCGATACCCGAGCTGTGTTTGCTAAATGTTTATTTGAATCATAATCACCTTTTTGAGTTGTCATCCCGGGCCTGACTCGGGATCTCATGAATGTTTGCAGCATTTAATTAACCGATCCCGTAACAGGTGTGGGATGACAGGCTAAATAATGATACGTTATTTTATTAATGCTGACAGTTTTATAATCGTGTGAAGAAATCTGTGAATCTGTGGCTTTTATTCATCCTCCGTTTAATTATTCGTAAATTCGCAAAAAATTAGATTTCTGTATGAGCGATTCATTTATCAAAGTAACACTGCATAACGGCAAGGACCACAGCTTAAAACGTTTTCATCCCTGGGTATTTTCCGGCGCCATTAAAAAGATCAGTCTTCCGCCCGATTACGAAGGCGAAGATGTGAAAGAAGGTGATGTGGTAGAAGTGTATTCCGCACAAGATGAATTCCTGGGAATGGGCCATTACCAGATCGGTTCCATTGCGATACGTATGTTTTCCTACATTCCGGTAAATCCGGATTATCTTTTCTGGAAAGAAAAATTACAAAAAGCATATAATTTCCGTACTCAGTTAAATCTGACCAATAATGCTGCAACCAATTGCTACCGCTTGTTTTTTGGTGAAGGCGACGGTTTGCCCGGATTGGTGATCGATTATTATAACGGAACGGCAGTATTTCAAAGTCATTCCATTGGCATGCACCTGATAAAACCATTGTTAGTGGATGCTTTGCGCGAAATTTACGGCGATAAATTAGTGGCCGTTTATGACAAAAGCGAGGAAACCATGCCGAAACAAGCACCAGTGAAAGCACCGAACGGTTATTTGTGGCGGAAAGATGAATCGGTGACGGTGCAAACCATTGCACTTGAAAACAATCACCGGTTTTTTGTGGATTGGGAAGGCGGACAAAAAACCGGCTTTTTCCTTGACCAGCGCGAGAATCGTGAATTGCTCGGACATTATTCCAAAGATAAAGTGGTATTGAACACGTTTTGCTATACCGGTGGTTTTTCCGTATATGCCGCAAACGAAGGTGCAAAAGAAGTGCACTCGATCGATATTTCAAAAAAAGCAATTGAATTAACAGATCGTAACATTGAACTGAACGGGATCAAAAATCACCAGTCATTTGCAATGGATACGTTTGAATTTTTAAAGCACCGCGAAAATACCTACGATATTATTGTACTGGACCCGCCTGCATTTGCAAAACATCAGAATGTAAAACACAATGCAGTAATGGGTTACAAACGCCTGAATTATGAAGCAATAAAACAGATCAAACCGGGCGGATTGTTATTTACATTTTCCTGTTCGCAGGTGGTGGATAAAAATACTTTTAATAGCACGGTAATGGCTGCAGCAATTGAAGCCGGAAGAACAGTTCGCGTATTGCACCATCTTTCGCAACCGCCGGATCATGCCGTGAATATTTTTCATCCGGAAGGCGAATACCTGAAAGGATTGGTTGTGCATGTAGAGTAAGTAACGAATAACCAATTTTTCGAATAACGAATCTATGTGTACGCTGTATGTTTAAAAGAAAACACATTGGCAAGTCACATCCCGTTTTATGTTTAAAATAACGTTGGTGTGGTAGAAGTATGCGGTAGATTGCTTTATAGTGTTACCTTCCTCAGCCATTTCAAGGCATCTTCCTGGTTGGTAAATAAGGCGGTTGGTCTTGTAGGTTTGTTTATTTTCAGGTAGGCATTTCCCAGGATCTTTAGCGCCAAACCTTTGATCACTAATGCATCTGCCAGCAGGATCTCGTCCGAAATTTCTTTCTGGGCGATGTATTCACGTACTTCTTTGCTGAACATGTTATTTTCCTGGTAGATCACTATCAGCGCATGACGCGTTCCATTGTTTAATTTCCGGAACGTATCCATCATATTTTTAGCATCGTCAAGATCACCATAAAATCCGTCTTCCTCAAACTGAAGCTGGATAATGTGATCGTGCCGCATAAATACAGAGTATCCTTTGAAGGTGTAGATTTCTGAAATAGCAAGCTCTTTGGTATCGGAGTAGATAGCAGTCATTAGCTGAAACAAATTAAAGCTAATTTTTATTCATATCAAAACTTTCAGGAATTAAGCGGGTTAATTGAGCCACAGATTCACAGATTTTTAAATTAAAAACATATTTCGCGGAGAATAAAATCGCAAAGCGATTTTGTAATAATCAGTGTAATTTCCGTTTTATATTTTCAATCTGTGAATCTGTGGCAAATAACACGCAGGTGAACCTCACAGATTCAGAATGCTTTACCACGATAGCAATAGCAGAATCCCGATAAATTCTTTACCTTTGCAAAAATATCAACACCCGCGCATGACCTTCGAAGAACTCAATATCAGTAAGCCTTTATTAAATGCATTGAATGATTTGGAATACCTGCAACCCACTCCTATCCAGGAAAAAGCATTTTCTGTGATCATGTCGGGGAAGGATGTGGTAGGCATTGCACAAACCGGTACCGGTAAAACATTCGCTTATTTGCTGCCGATCTTACGGCAATTGACCTATTCGGAGCAAAAACACCCGCGTGTGCTTATTGTGGTTCCTACACGGGAGCTGGTATTGCAGATCGGTGCCGAGATCAAAAAACTCAGCACCTACATGAACATCCGTTACGAATGTGTGTACGGCGGTACCAACATGACCACTCAAAAACAATTGGTATACAACGGTATCGATATCCTGGTGGCAACACCGGGGCGACTGGTGGATTTAACACTTACCGGAATTTTGCGCTTAAAATCCATTCAAAAACTGGTGATCGATGAAGTCGATCAGTTATTCGGATTGGGATTCCGTCAGCAATTGAATACATTCCTGGAAACACTACCGGTAAAACGTCAGAATATTTTGTTCTCCGCAACCATGAGCGAGGAGATCGAAGCATTGGTGGATCAGTATTTTGATCAGCCGCAAAAGATCGAAATTGCCGCGCATGGTACACCGCTTAACCGGATCTTGCAGCGCGCTTTTCACGTTCCCAATTACAATACAAAAGTTAATTTGCTGGAATATTTATTGAATCACGATGCCGATATGAGCAAAGTGCTGGTGTTTACCAACAGTAAAAAACTGGCTGATCGTTTGTTCGACCAGATCAAAAACATGATGCCGGACGCATTCGGGATTATCCACTCCGGTAAATCACAAGCGCACCGGATTAAAATTTTAAGACAATTCAAAGAAAACGAATTGCGTGTACTCATCGCTACCGATGTAGCTGCACGCGGTTTGGATATTTCGGATGTAACACACGTTATCAATTTTGAAACGCCGGAAGTACCGGAAGATTATATTCACCGGATCGGGCGGACCGGGCGTGCCAACAAGGACGGGATTGCGGTAACGTTCATCAACGAAGAAGAACAGGAATCCCAGGTAGCGATTGAAAAGCTGATGAACAAAGCCCTGGAATGGGAACCATTGCCGGAAGATCTGAAAATTTCGAAAGTGCTGATCGAGGAAGAAATGGAGAAACCGAAATTCGATAAAAATTACCTGAAAGCCATGAAACGTGCAGCAGAACCAAAAGGTGCCGCATTCCATGAAAAGAGCGAAAAAAATAAAAAAGTAAATTTAGGCGGTCCCGGCCGTCGCGAAAAACTGAAAGGGAAAGACGCGAAGATCAGAACAAGAAGACACGGATCGTAGTTGTTGGGGTTTTAGTTTAAATTTATAATATTCACAAACAATATTGTCATCCCGGGCTTGACCCGGGATCTCATGAATAGTAGCAGTATTTAATTGACAGATCCCGGGTCAAGCCCGGGATGACAGTTCTGGAGAGTGTTTCTGTTTCCATAGCAACATTGTTCTACAACATAACCAGTATATTCAATGATCCTGTAACCAGATCACATGAAAAAAATTCTCAGTCCAAAATCCATCATTCTGCTTTGCCTGGCGATCTGCTTCATCGTCACCACCAACATTCACTGGGGTAAAAACAAATGGCGGAACATCATTGAAGCCGATGCAAAAGGCTATTACGCCTATTTACCTGCCGTGTTTATTTACCAGGATCTTAATTTTACCTTTTACGATTCCATCGAAAAGAAAAAATATTACGATAACTTTTTAGTTTACGATTACCGCGCCACCGCGCCAAACGGGCAACGTATTGATAAATATTACTGTGGAACAGCTGTAGCGCAACTTCCTTTTTTCCTGGCTGCTCACGCGCTCACACACATTACAGGCAACGATGCCGATGGTTTTTCACGCTTTTATCTGCTGGCAATTACATTGGCCGCCCTCTTCTATCTCTTCATTGGCTTGCTTTTTATTAATAAGCTGTTAGCGCTTTACGGCGTCAATGAAAAAGCGCGCTCCATCAGCATCGTCGCGATATTGTTTGGCAGTAATTTATTTTTTTATTCGGTGTGCGAAATGGGTATGTCGCATGTGTATTCCTTTGCTTTTGTGGCGATGTTTTGCTTTTATGTAAAAAAATATTTTCTGCAGTATCAGTCAAAAGATCTGTTCATTAGTATGGCTTTACTGGGAATGATCTTCCTGATCCGCCCGGTGAATGTGCTGATCGTACTGGCAATTCCTTTTTTTGCAGGAAGCATCAGCGAATTAATTTCCGGGTTTTATTCGCTTAAAAGAAATATAAAAGCATTGGTAAGCGGCGTTATCGCGATGCTGTTATTGGTAGGGATTCAATCACTCATTTATAAAATTTCCACCGGACAATTCTGGGTGTATTCCTACGGCGAAGAAGGATTTAACTTTGCCGATCCGCATTTCATGGATATTTTATTCAGTTATAAAAAAGGATTGTTTTTGTATACTCCTGTTTATTTAGGGTCGCTGGCCGGAATGTATTTTATGTACAAAAAAAATAAATTCCAGGCTGCAGCATTCTTTTTCTTTTTAGTGATCATCACGTATGTGCTTTCTTCGTGGTGGAACTGGTGGTACGGCGGTAGTTTTTCCTCCCGCGTGTACGTGGAATTCATTCCTTTGTTTTCCATTGCATTGGGGTTTTTATTACAATCTGTACAGCAAAAAATAGCAAAGCTCAGCATTAACGTTGTACTTGTTTTACTGATCGTTTTGTGTCAGCTGCAAACCTACCAATACCGTTATTATATGATTCATTGGGAAAACATGACGAAGGAAAAATACTGGGATGTATTTTTAAAATTCGATAAAAAGGCTCAATAAAATACATTTATTGGTTCATTAGTTCATTGGTTGCTAAACCCGTACTAATCCAACTATTATTCAAAAAGCTTTACACTATATGGGTTTAGGAAACATACAGCACACCAATGAACCAGTAAACTATTGAACTACTGAACCATCATCTTCCAGTTCTTTTTTCAACATATTCAGCGCTGCATTTGCCGTTTTTTGAATGTTGCGTTCGCGGTTATTTCCAAACAAAAATTTTTGAGAGATCACTTTATCCGGTGTTGCAACAGCGATCCAAACCGTGCCGACCGGTTTTTCGTCGGTACCGCCATCCGGACCGGCAATGCCGGATGCGGAAACAGAATAATCGGTTTTATATTTTTCGCGGATGGCTTTTGCCATTTGTTCTACTACAGGCTGACTTACAGCACCGTGTTTTTCAATCACCTCATGCGGCACACCCAGCTCACTTTCCTTGATCTCGTACGCATAGGAGATCACCGAACCGATATAATACGCCGAGCTGCCGGGAACTTTTGTAAGTAAATGCGAAATGTAGCCGCCGGTGCAGCTTTCGGCAGTGGAAACGGTTTTATTTTTTGCTTTTAATAATTTACCAACCATTTGTTCCAGCGTTTCTTTTTCTTCGCCAAACACTTCGTAGCCGTAAATGTATTCAGGGATGATCAATTTTAATTCTTCTATCTTCCGCTCTACTGCTGCGATCAATGGCGCTGCCTCTTTTCCTTTTGTGCTCAGCCGCAAACGCACCATTCCCGGTGAAGGGAGGTACGCCAGTTTGATGTTATCCGCTGCCAGGCTATCTTCCCAATCGCTGATCAGCTCCGATAAGGTTGATTCGCCAATGCCCTGCGTCAATACAGTTTTGTGAAAGATCGAAGGAAAATCAAACCGCGCTTTTAATTTCGGGATCACCTGTTCCTTCATCATTGCTGTCATTTCAAATGGGACGCCCGGCATGGATATGTACACTTTACCATCCACGTCAAACCACATTCCCGGCGCTGTTCCGTTCTTGTTCCTGATCACTTCGCAGATCGCGGGGACTTCCGCCTGCAAGCGATTAATCGGCGTTACATCCCGGCCGTAAGTGGCAAATAAATTAACCACATCCTGGTAAGCAGTTTCATCAAAACGCATGGTGGTGTTAAAATATTCGCACATGGTTTTTTTTGTGATATCATCTTTCGTCGGGCCTAATCCTCCCGTGATCAAAATAATATCAGCGCGCGTTTTTGCTTCTTCCAATGCTTTTAAAATATGTTCGCGGTTATCCGAAACCGATGTGATCTGTTTGATACTGATCCCGTTCAGATTCAGCAATTGACCCATAAAAGCGGAATTTGTATCCACGATCTGCCCGATCAGGATCTCATCTCCTATTGTGATTATTTCTGCCTGGATGTAGTTCATTTGTTTACTGGTTCATTTGTTCATTGGTTTGCTGTGTGCTTCTAACCGCAGAGTTCGCGGAGTTTTTACATACTATATTTTCTCCTGTCTATCGCCTAAGCGTACATAGTAAACACATAGTATTCATACAGATTTGTAAATTTGTATTTATTTGTAATTTGTAATACTTGGATTCGTAATATTCGTTCCTGTTCGCTATCTGTATAACACACAGATTAGTATATTAGTACAAATTGGTATTTAGTAGATACTCGCTCCTGTTCGCTATCTGTACTACTTTATTATTTTCATTTCATTCAACAAATACCCCGCACCCGCAAATTTATCGATCACAAAAAGTGTGTAACGTACATCCAGTACAATGTTGCGCACCTGGTCGGGATTGTAAATAATATCGCTCATGGTGCCTTCCCAGTTACGGTCAAAATTGGTTCCGATCAATTGTCCTTCGCCGTTAAAAACCGGGCTTCCGGAATTTCCACCGGTGGTGTGATTGCTGGCACAGAATGCAATGCGCAGGTTTCCGTCCTTATCGGCGTATTGACCATAATCTTTTTTCCGGTACAATTCTTTTAATTTCGGCGATACCATAAATTCATCCACCAATGAATTTTCTTTTTCCATGATGCCATCCAGCGTGGTAAAATAACTGTAGTACACGCCATCCTTTGGATAATAACCGTTTACTTTTCCATACGCTACACGCAATGTACTATTGGCATCCGGGTAATATTTTTTAGAAGTAATCAGTTCACGCATCGCTTTCATGTACGTACGATTGAGCGCAGTTATTTTTGCATCCAGGTCGTTGTAAGCCGGGCGCACATCCGTAAAGAATTTTGTAACGCAGCTTTGCATCAGCTGGTACATTGGGTCTTTCCGGATCTTTTTGTAATTCTTATCCATATTACCCAGCATTTCCAGCATTTTATCGGGCGATGTAAACATTGTTTTTGAATACACCGAGTGAGCGTATGCAGTATAATCGCCTTTGTACTTTTTGCGGATCAGTTCAAAAATATCTGCCTGCTGCGTTTTATCTATATTATCAGAAAACATTTTCAACATCGCTGCACAAATTTTTTCATCCGTTGCCGGATTGTAATCCTTGTAAAATGCAGCGGCGCTTGCTTTTAATTTATCGATTGCAATTTTCATGTCTGCGGCTTTTTTACCGTTGTTCATGCTGTCGATCACTTCCTTGTAACTTTGCGCATACAACGATGCTTCAATACCCAGCAGCGCTTCCGAATAAAAATCGCGTTGTTTGTTTAATACCGTGTACTGGCTATAATATTTATCAAAATCGCTGAACAGGTTTCCGTATTTTGCTTTTGCAGCCGGATCAGCATCTACTTTTGATAAAAATTCCTTTTCAAATTCTTTTTTCTTTGTGATCGCATCTGCTTTTTTCAAGCCGCGTACCTCCCCATCCCATTTTTTCCAATAATTGGCCAATCCCGCATATTTAGCGGCATACTGGATGCGTACTTTGTCGCTTGCCTGCATGTCGTTGTTCCAGATCTGCAAACGCGCTGCACGGATCTTTACTTTATCAGGATCGCTTACATTCATGATCATGTCCACCGCCTGCGAGCTTAAATATTCCGTTGTGCGGCCCGGAAAACCGTATACCATCGTAAAATCATCCTGTTGCTCTCCTTTAATGGAAATCGGGATCACATATTTTGGTGTGTACGGTACATTGTCTTTTGAATAATCCGCAGGGTTGTTGTCTTTGTCTGCATAAATGCGGAACATCGAGAAATCGCCGGTATGGCGCGGCCACATCCAGTTGTCGGTATCACCGCCGAACTTTCCGATCGATGATGGCGGCGCTCCTACCAAACGCACATCGCGGAAGGTTTCGGTTACAAACATGTAATATTCATTTCCGTAAAAGAACGGACGGATGTACGCGCCGTAATGTGTGCCTTTGATCGCTTCTTTGGTGATCAGCGCCATTGCTTCGTTTACCTTCTTTTCGCGTTCGGCATCGTTCATCCCATCGGTTACATTCGCGAGTACTTTTGCCGTTACATCTTCCATGCGGATGATCAGCGTAGCGGTCAATCCGGGATTTGGCAATTCATCGGCCTGTGTTTTCGCCCAAAAGCCATTGGTCAGCAAATCATTTTCCACTGTGCTGTGCGCCTGGATCTGTCCGTAACCGCAATGATGATTGGTCAGCAGCAATCCTTTATCCGAAATGATCTCGGCGGTGCAGCCGCCTCCAAATTGCACGATCGCATCCTTTAAGCTGGATTTGTTGATGCTGTATATATCTTCCGCACTCAGCTTTAAGCCTTTGCTTTGCATGTCGGCTTCGTTCAGCGCTTTTAAAAACAAGGGCAGCCACATGCCTTCATCGGCTTTGACCGGAATTAAAAATGACAGGTTAAAAAGGAGTACGGCGAGGGTGATTTTCTTCATGATCTTCTGCTTTTTTTATGGAAAGTAAAGATGCAAAAAAAGCGTGAAAAACGGATCGCTCGTGACAAATTATTCGAGGACTGCTCGCCATCAAAAAATCTACCACATAGGCACAAAGAAGCACATAAGGCGTTGCCCGGATGTGCCGTTTTTTTTGAACCACAAAAAGAAAACAAAAGAATCAAAAGAGTTTTACCCGGAAACCTACCCCAAACATTATCCCCGCATCGGCGGCCAATGCCCGTTTGCATCTTTTTTTGTCCAGCCCTCGTACGTTACTTCCCCGGTTTTATCATACGTATAAATATACCATGAATGTGGTTGTCCTTCGTAGTGCTTGGTATAATCAAAATATTCTTGAAGCGCTCCTGATTTATAAAATTCTTTGTACGAAATATATTCTCCGTTTTTAAAAACATGAATGAATCTCAAATGCCCTTCACTGTCAAAGCATTTGTATTCTCCGTCAAGTATTTTTATTTTACTTGTCTGTTTGCTGTTTCCTGTAGATTCTATTTTACCATTTTCAGAAATGAACCCTTCCATCGGGTAAATGTGGACCCCGTTGTCGTAATACGTATATCGCCAGTAAGCAGCGTCAACACTGTCTTTTAGTTTGTCGCCTTTATAATCCAGGTATAAGATCCATTTGCCGTCTTTTTTACCCGCGCTGTCAAGTTGGTTGAGTGGTTCTGTTTGGCTGTATGCCGCGCTGAAACTGAGAAGGATTGTTGAAAGGATAAAGATTGTTTTCATTTGCTATATATTTCTGTTTGCATAACTGAGAGAGGAGCAAAAAGATACATTTATTTCTGGTAGGTATCCCGCTGAGTCACGTTCAGGATGTTTAATGATATTGATTTCTATATCTTTTAATGGCTCCATTATTTTTTCTTTAATTAGGGACGCTTAGTCTTAAGCATAAGCCGAAAGGAGCTGGATGACTAACGATTTCTATTGTTATTCTTTTTATTTGCCACTTCCTAATTATATCTCCTTTACCATAAGATATTTTTTTATCATCTTCGGTAAACTCAAATTTCATTGAATTATCAATGCGATATTCATTTACAATTTTGTTGATTATTGTTTCAACTTCAACCCAGAACATAAAATCAGAATAATTGACTCTTTTCCTGTACAGAAGTACTTGAAAACTCTCTTCAAGTCGTGATATTTGCATTCTGTCAAAATAATCACCTATGGGGTATTGAATCTTATGGATGGTTACAGGATTTAGGTTGTCATCTACTGTTTCCATTAATATAAAAGAATTTTCAATAGTTTCAGTGATTCTTCCTGTAATATCAAGGTCGGAATTTTCAACGCCAATAACATTTGCTTTGTAAAATTCTTTTACAAAATCTTCAGATTTACAAACTATAGCAGTCATTCCAAATTTACCATAGATGGCTTTAGCTTTTCGATAGGTATTATCATCATCAGTAACAAAATAATCACAATGTGAACCATAAAATGCATGGGTTGCATCATCAATCAGGTTTGAAAGTTTTTTATCTCTATAGTAGCCATATGTATCCAAAGAAATATAGAATCGTGTAAAATAATCGAAGCTTGTAACTTCTTCTTCTCTTTTTTTTGTTGCTTTTAAGCTGCCTTCTACTAACTCTTGAAAACTCTGATTTATTTTTGCCTTTGCCAAAGCCTTATCAAGATGAGAAAAGACATCAATTCCTTCCTTGGGGTTTGTATCCATTTTCAATGCCTGTAGAGACGAATTTCTTGCTTCCTTATACATTGTCTGCATTTTTTCGGGAGAAGCAATTAAATCGGTTATATCCTTTAGCAAATTATACATTGTTGCATCCTGCTTGGAATTTTTGAAAGCCAACTTAAGATTTCCATATTTATCAGGAACATCATTTAAGCTATTGAAATCAACGGGTAGAACGATAGTTTTAAAAACATCCATTAATGAGTCCATAAAATTATCACTATCAGAGAATAGCTCATCAAAGCTGTATTCTTTATTATCTTTAAGCAGGCTATTAAAATATTCTATGGGTTTACGAACGAAGGGAGAAACTTTTTTTGTTTTTAAAGAGTCAAACCCTAAAAGATGGTCTTTCGAAATTTCAGAAAGGAATTCTAGGTCCTGATGAATTAAAGACTCTGCATCCTTAGATTTTCCAAGCCCTCTTTTTAAATCTTGCAAATGAGCTGATGAATATGGAAATATCAGTTTTTTGTCTGATTTCTTAATTATCGAATAAATAATATTAAAGGGACCATTATCAAATTTTTTTCTTTTAAGATTAGAGAATACATTCCAATCAAGATATACTCTTATCATCTTGTTAATGATTTTTCTGATTCGTTAATGGGTTGAGAAACTGAACTTATCGGCAAAGAAGCATGTGGGAACTAAGAGATAAATCTACTCCTTAATAATCTTCTTACTATACACCCTGTCATCCGTTTTCATCTTCAGAATATAAATCCCTCTCGCCAGATTTTCTGTGCCGTAAATATCAAATTTATTTTCGCTGTAAACATCAAACACGCGGCTTTCCGAAGAAATTCTTCTGCCAGACACATCAAACAATTCAACCGTTACCGTTTGTTTTTTATTGGAATAAAAATCCACTACAAAATATGTTTTGGAAGGATTCGGGTATACGGAAAAATGTTCGTCCTGCGTGATTTCGGTAATCCCGGAAAGGATCTGGTTAGCAGCGCAAAAATCCGGAATGCCGTAACCTTTAATGCTGTCCGGTGAGTTAAACTGACTGCAGCTGGCCTTGATCGCCTGCAGGATCTCTATGTTTGTTTTTGTTGGATTTGCTTGCCACAAGCACGCAACAGCGCCTGCCGTGATCGGTGATGAAAAAGATGTTCCGTTTGAATATGTGGTTCCACCGCCATTTGCTGCAATCACAGCGCCTTTCCCGATCGCTACCACATCCGGTTTAATGCGTCCGTCAAACGTTAATCCGCGTGAGCTGAAATTCGCGATCACACCCAGTGAATCTACCGCACCCACTGTTAAAACGCTGTCGCCATCTGCCGGAGCGGTAATTTTAAACCATGGCGGGCCGCCTGCATTTCCTGCGCTTGATGTTACAAAGATCCCTACACTTTCCGCCCAATCAGCTGCTTTTGTAATGATGGTGCTGTTTCCGTTCATATCGGCATACGTATGGTTGGTAGATGAATCATCAAACACGCTGTAACCCAGTGATGAATTGATCACGTCCGCTCCCACGCTATCCGCAAACTCCGCTCCCACCATCCAGTTGATCTCTTCCTGGATACTTTCCGTTGCGGCATCTTCCGTACGCAATAACCAAAAACTTGCTTTCGGCGCTGTGCCGATGATCTCTCCCGGTAAATTACCTCCCATGCAGGAAAGCACGTTCATGCCGTGGGGAAAATCTTCATATACCATCGTGTCGCCGGTTACAAAATCGCGGCAGCCAAGGATCTGATCGTGCGCACGCAAACTATCAAATGCAGGCAATATATTGGCATCCAGCCAACCGGCATCCAGTTGCGCAATCACCATTCCCTGGCCCATGTAACCCAATGCATGCATACAATCCGCACCAATCATGTGCGCCTGCTTGTAAGCCAATCCGTAATTCAACGTGGATGTAATGTTTTTTTCTGTTTGCGTTTCTGTTGTTCTGATGGGCGTTGCAGCTGCTGTTTCCAGCTTGAATTTATCAGCGCTGTGCGGCGTTGGTGTGATCGTGATTTTTTGCACGCTTTGCACATACGGCAATGCGCTGATCTTGTTCAGCTGGCGTGCATCGCTCAGAGCAATGGTTACGCCGTTGTACCATTTCGATTTATTTTTTACGGCAGCGCCCAAATCTGTTAATCCTTTTACATATTGCGGATTAACGGGCAGATCACGCATGTTTATTTCTATATGCTGGCGCTGGCGGCGCGCAATGGACCTGTCGGACAAATACGCTTTTGGATTACCGATCGAATACGGGCTGTTTGCCTTGTCCTTAAAGATGATCCAGTAATTAACAGTTGTGGTGGTTTGTGCAAACACGAGTGCGCTTACCGTTAAAAACAATGCTGTAAATAAACTTTTTTTCATAGTACTGATGTATAAATCGTTATGTTATTCTCTGCCGAATGCTGTAACCGTCCATGTATAATTGATACCGGTATCAGCGCGCAGCAGTATGGGTATTGCAAAATAAGCTGCCAATGAATCGGCAGCGTATGGCCCTGTAAAAGTCTTCTGCGATCCAATATTGATCACCCGTTTGTAAACGAGACCAATATTGCGTGCGTATTTTTCTTCGTAATAAATTTTATTGATGAGGCTTTCTTCATCGTGCTGCTTTACCTGTAATACCGAATCGAAATGAATCCCGCCAAGGGTGCGCGGCAGGTCATAAAATACATACGAATAATTTTCTGCATCGTTGGTATTCTGAGCATTTCCGTTCCAGCTCTGGTTTTCTTTTACAGGAAAAGCCAGTTTTACGTAACGGGTATTCTCTTCTACTTTCTCCGCTGTAGTGGCAGTGGCATTTTCCACCCACACATTGCGCAATTGCCATTGCATGGCGCTGTATGCGATGGCGGGATTGTAATATTTCACATAACGCTCCAGGCGGATGGCCGGGCGGTTTTGATTATCGGTAAATACGGACTGGATTTTTTCTTTGAGCTGAAATTTATAATTGCGGGAACTGTCGGCAAAATCATCGTAATAAGTAGAATCCACATTGTATACAATGTATCTGCCTACCTGGGAGGGAAAATAATTGTATCCAAGGTCGGGTTTTGATGCCGCATCTTTTTTGCAGGAACTTATTCCCGCGCTAAAAACAATGGCAACAAAAAACAGATGGCGGAGAGATTTCATTAACCCTTTTTATTTACGCTAAGTTAAGGAATTTCCTTTATTGTAAAACTAAAAAGGCCCGCAATTTATGCAGGCCTTGTTTATGCTAAATTATTCGGTTTGCCACAGATTCACAGATTAAAAAATTAAAAGGAATCACACGGATTATCATAAAATCGCGAAGCGATTTTTCTGTGAAATTTGGTTTTACTTAAAAAAATCTGTGAATCTGTGGCTTTTTTACATGCGGCTCAAACACAGATTAAATTATCCTGCAACCATTTATGAGATCCCGGGTCAAGCCCGGGATGACAGCTCCGTAGAGTGTGTATAACTCAAAATAATTCTGCAAACATTTACGGGATTCCGCAACAAATACAGGGTGACAAGTTAATAGTGTGATTTTAGTACAAATTAAAACCCAGCATTACACAGATTGGTATAATTCGTATCCATTAGTAATTGTATCACACACAGATTCGTTGTTTCGTTTCTGTTCGTTATCCGTACCACACAGATTGGTACATTCGTACAAATTCGTAATTAGTAGATAATTTGGCGCTCGATGATCCCGCCACCCACTAAATCATCGCCTTCGTAAAACACCGCGGATTGTCCCGGTGCTACTGCCGATACAGGCGTATGGAACAATACGTTCAGTTTATCTCCCTGGTGCGAAATGCTTGCCATTGCTCCCGGATCTTTGTAACGGATCTTGGTCAGCGTTTCAAAACCTTCCGGCAGGCTTGCATATTTGATCAGGTTGTATTTTCCAACAATCATTTGTTGTTGTTCCAGTTCTTCTTTGCTTCCTAAAATAACGGTATTGGTTTCCGGTACAATTTCCAGTACGTGCAGCGGTTCGCCTACGGCTATTTCCAATCCTTTGCGCTGCCCGATGGTGTAAAACGGATAACCTTTGTGCGTACCCAATATGCGGCCGGTCCGGTCAATAAAATTACCACCGTCTACACGTTGCTCCAACCCGTCCACTTTGCGTTTCAGGAAACCACGGTAATCATTGTCCGGCACAAAACAAATTTCGTAGCTCTCGCTTTTATTTGCAAGGTCAATATACCCATTGTCTTTTGCCATTTGTTTGATCTCCGATTTACGGTAATCCTGTAATGGAAAAATGGTGCGTTTTAAGCTTTCCTGCGTTAATCCCCACAACACATACGATTGATCTTTGGTGGTATCCAAACCGCGGGAAACTACATAACGGCTGTTTTCTTCCCGGATGCGCGCATAATGCCCGGTTGCAATAAACTCACAATCCAGCATGTCGGCACGCTTTAATAATGCTTCCCATTTAATGTGTGTGTTGCACAATACACAAGGGTTTGGTGTGCGCCCTGCAAGGTATTCCTCCACAAAATTATCAATGATGTGATTCCCGAATTCGTTGCGGATATCGAGGATGTAATGCGGAAAACCAAGATTTACCGCCAGCATGCGTGCATCGTTGATGCTATCCAGGCTGCAGCAACCGGTTTCCTTGGTGGAGCCACCCGACGATGCGTAATCCCATGTTTTCATTGTGATCCCCACCACTTCATATCCTTGCTCATGAAGCAATAGCGCTGCAATGGAACTATCTATCCCACCGCTCATTGCCAATAATACTTTTCCTTTTTTGCTCATTTTTGTGTTAGTTTGGACTATAATCTTCGAATGGATTTTTGATCTCAAAATCCTGGTACTGCTGTTTCTCTTTCTCCAACTGCTCTTTCGGGATTATATCTTCACTGGTATTTGTTAATGTTCCGTTTTTATAAATATCGGTTCGTTTCATCGAACCATTCTCATTGTAATATTTCCAGGGGCCATCCTTTAAATCGTTTACGTAAATCCCTTCTGCGTCCACGTTTCCTGTCGGATGATAATACGTTACCTTTCCTTCCACTTTTCCATTCACGTACTGGCCTTTGTATTTCATTTGTCCGCTTTCAAAATAATCCAGCCGTGGCCCATTCAGTACGCCATCCTTCCACGTGCGGTCGTCGGCTATCTGCCCGTTGCGGTAAAACACTTTGCAGCTGCCATTCTTCAATCCGTTCAAATAATTATCCTGAGAAAGCAATACGCCTTCCTCATCATAAAATTTCCAGGTGCTGTCCTTTTTCTCATTCAGGTATTTACCTTCGCCCATAATGGCGCCACCGGGAGAATAGATCTTGGTGCGGGCAATGGTTCCGTTCTTTGAAAATACCGTTACCGATTTTACTTCGCCTGTCGGGTAATAATAGGTGAATTTTCCGGTAGGGATATCATTCACAAAATTACCATCGTAGATCTTCTTTTTATTCTCGTCGAGCTTGATCCAATGGCCTTCTTTCTCTCCTTTTGGCCCTGTTTTATTAGGCGCTTCCTGGGCAATGGCAGCAACTGATATACTTAAACCAATAAAAGCAGCAAACAACTTAATACGACTGTTCATAGAAATTTATTATTTGTTTTTACTATAACAACGTTTAACCGGAAAGATACATTGTTTCACATCTTCCGCGGCTGATCGTAAAAACGATGCAAAAATACGAAAAATTCAGGTGAGGTTTCCGAAAATCGCTTCGCAATTTTTAGCTGCGAACCTCAAGGCTTATTTCCACCACATAAGACACAAAAGAGAACATAAGGCAAGCTTGACCTTACCAACGTGTAATTTTGAACCACAAAAGAAAACAAAAGAATCAAAAGAACTAGCGTGTGTTAAACTGTATGTAAAACAAATACTGCACGTTGGTATGTTACATCTTGCCTTTTGATTCTTTTGTGGTTCAAAAAAATGCAGTACTTCCGGGTAAAACCCTATGTGTTTCTTTGTGCCTTATGTGGTAGAAAAAAAGGAAGTTATTGTCGGAATCTGCTGCTTATCTGATCTTCTCATACAATTCCTGCAGGCCTTTTACGAACGTGCTCCAGAGGAAGCGCTGCTTTTCAAGGATGGTATTCCGGATAAATTCCGCTTCCCTGTTGTTGGTGTAAAAATCAACAATGGCATCAGCAATGGATTTAGGATCAATTGCTGTCACATACCCTACTTTGTTATGCGGAACAATTTCGGGCAAACCGCCCACATTGGTTACCAGCATTGGCTTTTCGAAATGATAGGCGATCTGGGTAACGCCGCTTTGTGTAGCCGTCCGGTACGGTTGCGCGATCAGGTCGGCAGCGCCAAAATAATAACGCACTTCTTCAGAAGGAATGTATTCGGTTTTGAGGATAATGCTGCTTTCCAAACCTTTCTTCCGGATGATCTCGTTGTACGGTGCTGCATCCTCGTAATACTCACCCGCTACAATTAATTTGACCCCCAGTTGCCGGATGCGTTCATCGTCCATGGCTTCCAAAAGGAGATCCAGCCCTTTGTATTTTCTGATGAAACCAAAGAATAAGATGTGTTTATCTAATGAATTTAAATTCAATGATTTATGAGATTCAATTTTGCTTACCTGCTGACCAAAAATATCATAGATCGGGTGTGGTAGAAACGACTTTTTATCCGTGTTGGTAAACTCCGAAAGATCATTTAAAACGGATTGCGACATGGCGATAAATCCATCGCACTGGCGGATAAAATAACCGGTCAGCAACTTATCGCCCATGTGTTTTTCATGCGGGATCACATTGTCGGTAATGGCAATGGTCTTGATAGTTGTTGCCTTTTTCACAAATTTGGCGATGGTTCCCAAACACGGCGCCATAAATGGTAACCAGTAACGGAAGATCACATAATCCGGTTTTTCCTTTTTGATCTGCCGGGCCACTTTCAGCCAGTTGAAGGGATTAATGGAATTGATCTTCGTTTCAATGGTAATGTCCTGCGGCCCGCTGCCGGGATCGTATTGTGTTTTTCCGGGAAATAAAAATCCGGGGTATTGTAAAGAAAAGGAAATGATCTTCGCTTCCATTCCGGCGGCATTCATAGAGCGGCAAAGCGCTTCGTTGAAATTGGCGATCCCGCCTCGTAGTGGAAATGCTGGGCCTACAATGATCACTTTCTGTTTGGTGGAAGACATGTGGGTGCAAAGATAAAAATCTATATCTACTAAATACCAATGAATACTAATTTACTAATCTGTGTGTGCGATACCCTGATTTTTACCACAAAAGGCACAAAAGAAAACATAAGGCGAAATCCGGCATACCAATGTGTAATTAGAAGCCACAGATTCACAGATTAAAAAGAAGAAATTGTAAATTGCACAGATCCGTATAAATCGCTTTGCGATTTTATCCGTGTAATTATTTGTCAAATAAAAAAATCCGTGAATCTGTGGCAAAAAGAAAATCTTTTTTTTATCCGTTACATCAGTGTCATCTGCGTTCCATCACATATAGATTCGTAATATTCGTTCCTGTTCGTTATCTGTAAATTTATATATTTGTTACCCTTACAAAAAACAAAAACAAATGAAAAAACATCTTATTCTTTTATCCGGCGTGGTATTGCTTTTTTCCTGCGGTGGAAATAAATCCGGCAACGGCGATAACAAAGGTTTGCAGGACAGCGTTCAGGCTTACCTGGACACGTACAGCAAAAAATACCAGGAGCTGAGCATTATTGATAATGAAGCACAATGGAAATCAAATACGCACATTGTGGAAGGCGATACGACCAATGCTACTGCGACCAATCGTGCGGAAGAGGAAATGGCAACGTTTACCGGAAGTGCTGAAAATATTGAAATGGCGCGTCACTTTTTGGCACAGAAAGAAAAGCTGAGCGACCTGCAGGTAAAGCAGCTGAACAGCATTTTGTACAAAGCGGCAAACAATCCGGCTACCATCCAGGACATTGTAAAGGCGCGCATCAAAGCGGAAACAAAACAAACCGAAAAATTATTCGGGTTTGATTTTAAGATCGATGGAAAATCGGTTTCGGCAAACGATATTGATGAGATCCTGGCGAATGAAAAGGATATGGGTAAACGTTTGAAAGCCTGGGAAGCCAGTAAGGAAGTTGGCAAAGGCTTAAAAGACGGATTGGTGAACCTGCGCAACCTGCGCAATAAAACCGTTCAGGGACTGGGTTACAAAGATTATTTTGAATACCAGGTATCCGATTACGGAATGACGACACAGGAAATGATTGACATGCTGCAAAAATTCAATAAGGAGTTATACCCGCTTTACCGCGAATTACATACGTATGCGCGTTATGAGTTTGCAAAAAAATACGGCGTGAAAGAAGTTCCGGATATGATCCCGGCGCAATGGCTGCCTAACCGCTGGGGACAGGATTGGGGAAGTTTGGTGGATGTAAAAGGCATTAACCTGGACAGTGCATTGAAAACAAAAACACCTGAATGGATCGTAAAACAAGGCGAACGTTTTTATGTAAGCCTTGGTTTCCCGGCATTGCCACAAACGTTCTGGGAAAAATCGGACCTCTACCCTGCTCCCAAAGGTGCGAATTATAAAAAGAACAATCATGCATCAGCATGGCACATGGATTACGACAAGGATGTACGCTCGTTAATGAGCGTGGAAGCCAACAGTGAATGGTATGAAACAGCGCATCATGAGCTGGGGCATATTTATTATTATTTATCATACAGCAACCCGGATGTGCCTATTTTGCTGCGCGAAGGTGCTAACCGTGCGTATCACGAAGCATTGGGAAGCATGATGGGAATGGCGGCGATGCAAAAACCGTTCATGGAAAACCTGGACCTGATCCCGAAAAACACCAAAACGGATGATATGCAAAAACTGTTGAAGGAAGCATTGAATTATGTGGTGTTTATTCCGTTCAGCACCGGAACCATGAGCATGTTCGAGCACGACATCTATGCAAATAATTTACCGGCCGACCAATTTAACAAACGCTGGTGGGAATTAGCGGCGCAATACCAGGGTATTGCACCACCAACAACCCGCGGTGAGGAATATTGCGATGCGGCAACAAAAACGCATATTAACGATGATCCGGCGCAGTATTATGATTACGCCTTATCGTATGTATTGCTGTTCCAGGTACACGATTATATTTCAAAAAATATCCTGCATCAGGATCCGCACGCTACCAATTATTACGGAAACAAAGAAGTGGGTAAATTCATTGGCGAGATCATGAAACCAGGTGCCAGCGCAGATTGGCGCAAATTATTAAAAGACAAAACCGGAAGCGACCTGAGCGCAAAAGCAATGCTGGATTATTTTGCTCCATTGATGGATTATCTGAAAAAAGAAAATGCCGGAAGAAAATACACCTTACCGGAATTAAAATAATGAACCATCACTCAAAAAGGGATAAGCATCAGCTGCTTGTCCCTTTTTATATGAAATAAAAAACGCAGCTCTCATTTATGAACATCACAGAAGAAACACAATTGAAGCAGGCGCTGCTCAATAAAGAAATTACGGGGATCGAATTTTATAATCTCGGGAAAGGTTACATGGTATTTGATGAAGATCATGTGTGGCTGATCAACGGCGGAATTGAATTTACATTCGGAGATGCGGCATTTTCATTTGCATGGAGTTCTGAAAAAGAATTTTATGATTCTTTGCCTCAAAAAATAAATGCACTTACAAACGAGCTGGAAGTAAAAGAGCTGGAAGCTATAAACATTCCGGGAATAAAGGAATTGACAGGAACAAAGATCACGGAGGCGGAAATTACCTGGAATTTTTATTTCGACCTGGATGAGAATTTTGAGCCAACGGAAGAAAAACAGTACATGCCGATGGGTTTAATGCTGAGCTTTAGCAACGGCAGTAAGATGCAGTTGGCAGCGGTTAATTACGAATTGGATACCGAAAACAAAAAAATGGACAATGTTATTTTTGATTCAACGGGAGAATTGTTGATCGCGCTGAATCACCCGGTGGAAATAAAATTGGAGGAAGTAACGGAGGAGTAAAATCAAATCATAATTTGATCATAAGCGCCACAGGCGATCTTTCTTTACATCATAAAAATCATTTTTGATCTGCGTTCCGATACACAGGGTTTCACCAGGATAGTTATTCCAAAATTCAAGCCTCTGCTTGTTTTTATCTTCTTACTTTTTGCAGCCAAAAAGTAACAAAAAGATTTTTTATCTTGTAAGGCAATTTCTTCTTCCGCTCCCGCTCAGAAGAACCGCGGTTAATAATCGCCCATTAATTCTCAGCACTGATTCGAAATATTCGAAAAGATCTTCTGTTTCGGAATCATTCGTCCGGCGATCCTTCCCGCTATTGCTGCACAAGATCAAAAGCGTCTACCCGGGTGAGTCTTGTTTTTAATAGTGATTCCATTGCTGTGTTTTCTATTTAATACTCGTATGATTAATTTATACTCCAATCAAATCATAATTTGATCATAAGCGCCACAGGCGATCCTTCTTTACATCATAGAAATCATTTTTGATCTGCGTTCCGATACACAGGATTTCACCAGGATAGTTATTCCAAAATTCAAGCCTCTGCTTGTTTTTATCTTCTTGCCTTCATTGCTTTATGAATTTTTTACTCAACAGCTGACCTTCGTTTTGCAATTGAATGAAATAAAAACCTTGTGCTAAATCACGTATATCCATTTCCAGTTGTTTGTTTCCTTTGCTGAGTTGTGCCGTTTTAATGGTTTGTCCGAGCGTGTTTTTGATCTGGATAATTGTGTTTTCATTAATTGCTTCGGAGAGATCAAATGTTATTTGCTCGTTTGCCGGATTGGGATAAAGTGTCATATTGAAAAGATCAGCCGCGATTTCGGTAATGCCGGTTTGCATATCTATTTTGCCAGTGCACACATTATAACCACCATCACTCACAAGCGTATCTGATCCAAAATAAGCAGTGAAGCTAAAGCTTCCGGTAAAAAAAGTATTTCCCGAATTGTCTGTGCAAATGCCATAAATGTATTCATTCCACGTTGGTCCTCCAGCTTTTATAGCGGTAATAAAATTTCCATTGTTATCGTATTTCGCAATAAACGCATCGTAATTCCCCCATCCATGCATGGAAAATCCTCCAAAATCAACGTTGGGAACATAGGAACCACCGATCAGAATATTCCCACTATTGTCCAGTGCAATGCAACGCCCTTCCTGATCGCTACCGCCGGTAGCTTGTTTGACCCATAATGCGTTTCCTGAAACGTCATATTTTGCAACAAAAATATCATTTGATGAGGCTATTAAAGTAAAAGAATCAAAATCGGCAGTGTCCACTATCGATCCTGTTATGTAAGAATTACCTGCATTGTCTGTTGTAATGGCATTGCCGCTATCATCACTGTAGCAACAGGGATGACTTCCACCCGCACGTTTGGCCCACAGACAATTGCCTGTAGCATCGTATTTTGCTATAAAAATATCTTTTGAACCCAATGCTGTAAGCGTATAACTTCCAAAGGATAAAGTACCTGCAAAATAACCGGTGATGTATAAATTGCCTGAAGTATCAACAGCAATGGAATTTCCAGTGACTGGCAATAGTACATTCCATAATAAATTTCCGGATGCGTCGTATTTCGACAACGGATTACTGTCGCCTGTAGTATAAATGTTTCCTGCATTGTCCAGGGTAATGCCATTCACATTTCCGGAGCTTCCATTTGTTTGCCACAATTTATTGCCTGTATGATCATATTTTCCGATCCGTATAAAGTGTGACGAATCGCCTGCAACATACAGGTATCCCCCATGATCTGCTATGGCTGTTGCATTTCCGGTCCATGCAATTACATTCCAGCCGGGATTTCCGGATACATCATATTTGATGATCCTTGCAAAACCGGAAGAATCTGCCGCGGTATAACAATTTCCTGCTCCGTCCGTACAGATCGCTTTTCCGTTATCATTAGCCATACCGCCATTTTGTTTGGTCCATTGCCAGGTTTGGGAATGAATAGTAAATGCAAAAAGCTGGATCGCAAACAGAAGTATGTTTTTTCTCATGCTGTCAAACGAAAACAGAATGAAAATATTTTAACCTTCCTTTTTAAAACAAAGAAAAGGTTGGTAAATAAGAATAATTGGGCTTTATCATATTTTCAGAGGGCGATTTATAGAAATAAGCGGATGTTTTATTAAAATAAACAGCCGAATAACCTGATAAATGGATGGGGTTTCCAAAATTGGGTAAGTATCGTTTTTAACTGTGATTCCATTACTGTGTGTTACTATTAAATGCTCGTTGATAGATTTATACTCCAATCAAATCATAATTTGATCATAAGCGCCACAGGCGATCTTTTTTTACATCATAAAGATCATTTTTGATCTGCGTTCCAATACACAGGATTTCACCAGGATAGTTATTCCAAAATTCAAGCCTCTGCAATTTTTGTATTCTTACTTTTTGCAGCCAAAAAGTAACAATCCCGCACGTGCGGGACGATCTTGTAAGGCAATTTCTTCTTCCGCTCCCGCTCAGAAGAACCGCGGCTAATGATCGCCAATTAATTCTCAGCACTGATTCCGGTAAATAAAAGCATATGTTTGTTTTTGAATCATTCCTCCGGCGATCCTTCCCGCTATTGCTGCACAAGATCAAAAGCGTCTGCCCGGGTGAGTATCGTTTTTAATGGTAATTTTTTGCTGCGTGTTATTAGTGCGTGACAACGCACATAAATCAGATGATAAGTTTATACTCCAATCAAATCATAATTTGATCATAAGCGCCACAGGCGATCCTTTTTACATCATAAAAATCCTTTTTGATCTGCGTTCCGATACACAGGATTGGCTTAGTGGTTCAATATTCATTGGTTGCTGCGTAATCAATATGCTGAATACACAATATTTCTCAAAACAAAAACGCCCCACAAATAATGTGAGGCGTTTTATTTTTATAAAAATTTCATCTTACATAAACCGTACGCTCGACCGTTTTGCATTCAGATTTTTACCAAACATACCGCGGTAAGTAATATTGATCTCAAAACCACCAACACTTTTACTTGCAGGTGTTAATCCCGAAATATTTACATCGTATGCTGCACCGAAAGAGAAATAAGAATAATCGTAACGGAACGTAACATAAGCAGCATCGCGGAAACGGTAGAACACGCCAAAATAAACGGCTTTATCCGTTTGGTTGTTGGTATAGCGCGAATGTTCTTCCAGTACATATTTTACATTCACACCACCATTCAGCAGCAAGGATGTTCCCTGCTGATACGCGATTAAACTCGGCATCAGCGTGGTATTGCTGGTCTCGCTCAGCTTGTAAGCAATGTTCCATTGTACGCCAAATTTTGGGATCAACCGATCAGAACCACCGTGAATGGAAACATTCGGAGCGGTAAAGTGATGGAACGAAAACCCTAAGGAGCTTCTGAATAAATGCGTAGTGGTAAAATTCCAGACAATCCCCGTCGACATATCCAGGTAACCTGCAGCACCGCCGCCGCCTTCATTTACGCCATAAGAAGGGTTGTAGCTGGTGCCATCGTACTGGCTGTCCCATGTTAATCCGCCCGTTGTAACGCTTTTTATGGCGTAACCGATCTCGTATCCCAGTGTGATCTGGTGATGCTGACGGCCGCCAATAAATTTAGTGAAGGAGATCAGCGCGTTGTACGTATTTGTTTTTAAACGCGGCGTACCAGTATTGTCGTTAGTGACTTCCAGGCCTGCTGCAAAAAAATCATCGCGGCGCATTTTCTTTTTAAAGATCGGCGCATCCACGGCAATCGTAAATGTTTTATACGGATTGGTTACCGTAAACCATTGCATGCGATACATCGTGTAAGCGCGGATATCGCCGTTAAACACACCGGTATTACCGGGATTTGCATTTAAAGGCGCCAGGTAAAACTGGGAATAATGCCGGTCCTGCCCAAAGCTGTTCAATGTGCCAGCAACTAAAACAAGGAGTATAAATTTTAATTTTTTCATAATAAATATGTTGTATTGTTTATCCCGATTTTATTTTACAAGTGTGATATCGCCGTGTTTTTTCACGTTTTCTCCGTTACAGAAGGTAATGTTCAACTCGTATACAAATACACCGTCGTTCATCGGTAAGCCGTGCAGCCTGCCATCCCAGCCTTTGTCAATATCGCTGGTTTCAAATACCTTCTCTCCTATCCTGTCAAATATTCTCAGGGTGAAAAAATCAATGCCCCGGCCATGTAACTGAATTTCGTCATTCACACCGTCGCCGTTAGGAGTAAAACCGGTTGGAAGGAAATACGTGTTCAGGTCTTTCACTACCACCGTTGTTGTATCTGAATCGGTACAACCGTCCGGACTTGTATACGTAACCCAGTATTGCTGCGTATGTGCAGGCGATACCGAAACCATATCCGTTGTTTGTCCGCCAGGTCCCCATGAATACGTTCCGTCAGTCGGTACTGCCGTCAGCTCCGTTTTTTCGCAGGAAGTGATCAGTAAATTACCGGTGATGTTTACCGTTACAGGTTGTCCTACGGTAATAAAACCTGCCTGCACTAAGGTATCTGCGCCGCTTGCATTGGATACGATCAATATTACAGTGTAACTTCCGTTTGCCGAATAACACACATTCGGATTTTGTGAGGTAGACGATGAAGGCGATCCGCCCGGGAATTGCCAGTTCCAGGATGTAGGACTATTGGTGCTCAGGTCTGTAAAATTAACACAACCTGCCTGGCACATTACCTGCGGTGTTCCCGAGAAGTTGGCTACAGGCGGTGTACAGGTGTTAACTGTAATTACTACTGCGTTGGAAGTTGCTGTTGTTGGCGATGCACAAGCCGAGCTCGACGTCAGGATACACGTTACTGATGCACCGTTTGGCAAAGTGCTCGATGTAAATGTTGGAGAATCCGTACCGGCATTGGTTCCGTTTACCTGCCACTGATAGCTTGGTGTGGTTCCGCCGTTGGTTGCTGTTGCAGCAAATCCTACAGGATTACCCGCACAAACCGTGGTTGGTGCACCTACAATGCTTACAGACGGAACCTGCGTGGAATTTACCGTCATGGTTATTGCATTGGAAGTTGCCGTAGTTGGTGATGCGCATGGATCGCTGGATGTAAGAATAACCGTCACCACATCACCGTTTGCAAGCGTGGTGGATGTAAAGGTTGCGCCTGTTCCTGCGTTGATTCCATTTACCTGCCATTGGTAGGTTGGAGCCGATCCGCCGTTGGTTGGCGAAGCTGTGAATGTAACCGATTGTCCGCTGCAAATTGCTCCCGATGGCGATGCCACAATGCTTACCGATGGTGTAACCGTTGTTACGGACATTACAATTGCATTGGATGTTGCCGGTGAGCCGGTAGCGCAGCTCGAGCTGGATGTCATTATAACCGTTACCACATCACCGTTTACGAGCGTGGTGGACGTAAACGTTGCCGCTGTTTCGCCGCTCACATTAGCGCCGTTTACCTGCCATTGATAAGCCGGAGTGGATCCTCCGTTGGTTGGTGCTGCTGTAAATGTAACGGATGTACCGGCGCATATTGAACCTGCCGGGCTTGCCGTAATGCTTACCGATGCAGGCACTGCCGATGATACCGTAATGGTAATTGCATTGGAAGTGGCCGGTGATCCTGTTGCGCAGCTGGAGCTGGATGTCATGATCACGGTAACGTTATCGCCGTTTACAAGTGTGCTGGATGTAAATGTAGAAGCTGTTGCTCCGCCCACATTGCTGCCGTTTACCTGCCATTGATAGGTTGGCGTGGTTCCGCCGCCGGTTGGCGTTGCTGTAAATGTTACCGGATCGCCCGCGCAGATAGTAGATCCGCTTGATGTGATGCTAACGGAAGCAGCAACTGCCGCTGATACGGTGATCGTAATTGTATTGGATGTAGCTGTTGCCGGTGATGCACACGGTGCATTGGATGTTACTATCACGGTAACGTTATCGCCGTTTACAAGTGTGCTGGATGTAAATGTGGAAGCCGTTGCTCCACCCGCATTGGTACCATTTACCTGCCATTGATACGTTGGCGTTGTTCCGCCGTTGGTTGGTGTGGCTGTAAACGTAACCGGATCGCCTGCGCAGATGGTAGAACCGCTGGAAGTAATGCTTACAGATGGCGTTACCGTTGGATTTACCGTCATGGTAATTCCGCTGGATGTGGCAGTTGCCGGCGACGGACATGCTGCCGTGGAAGTCATTATCACTGTAACCACATCGCCGTTTGCAAGCGTGGTGGATGTAAATGTGGAGGTTGTTGCACCGCCCACGTTGGTTCCGTTTACCTGCCATTGATACGTTGGCGTTGTTCCGCCATTGGTTGGTGTTGCTGTAAATGTAACGGATGTTCCGGCGCAAATTGCTCCGGCCGGACTGGCCGCAATGGTTACCGATGGTGTTACCGTTGGGTTGACTACCATTGTTATTCCCGGTGATGTAGCTGTAGCTGGCGACGGACATGCTGCTGTGGAAGTCATTACTACCGTTACCACATTGCCGTTTGCAAGCGTGCTGGATGTAAATGTGGAAGTTGTTGCACCACCCACGTTGGTTCCGTTCACCTGCCATTGATAGCCCGGGGTGGTTCCGCCGTTGGTTGGCGTTGCCGTAAATGTTACGGATGTTCCGGCGCAAATCGCTCCGGCAGGGCTGGCTGCAATGGTTACTGATGGTGTTACCGTTGCATTGATCGTTATGTTTACGCCATTGTCTGTTCCCGTAATCGCCGGTGCTGAGGATACAACCCTGATGCGGTACAATGTTCCGGTAACGGCAGCACAAGGAATGGTGCAGGAAATTGTTCCGGTGTTGGCAATACTTGCTAATGTTCCAATAGCTGTAGGAGCAGCAAAGCTTCCGGCTGCGTTGGATAATTGTGCTGTATATATATTGCCCGCTGTAAATGCTCCTGTGCTTGTAAAAGGCACGCTGATGGTGCTGCAGGCACAAAAAGGACTTCCGGTAATCGTTCCCGTAGTAATAGTGTTGGTTGTTGTTACTACCGACAATGAAATATCATCCACTGCCAAAGAAGGGTCTACTCCTGCTCCGTCATCGTTATTTACCCAACGGAATGCAATCTTCACATTGGGATTATTATCTGCGGAAGCAGGCAGCGCAACCGTCCTTGATCTCCAAAGCCCTTGTCCGCCGCAACCGACAAGCGTTTTTGGCATATCATCAATTTGGATCCAGGTGGATCCGTTAAAATAAAATAAAGTAGCATTATCAGAAGTGGCTTGTCCGTTCTCTATGTAATTAAAGTTAACGGAAATACCTGTTTTTCCGGTGCAGTCAATGGATGGGGATTCTGTACGTCTGTCGGTTTGGGGACAAAACAAGATCCCGCACAATCCACCGGCATCATAAGAAGCGCCTCCCGAAGGATTAAATACACTGGTTACATGCAGGGTATTGTTCCCGTTCCCTGCAACGCCGCAGCTTGTTGGCGCACCAAGGTTTGGGGTGATCCCGCCGCCTTCGTTATCCGAAATGGTAAAAAAGTTAGGATCGGCTCCCTCTGTTCCTGTTGGTACATTCAGGGTCCAGGTACCTCCGCCGGAGGTCCAGTCCTCGGTCCAGAAGATCTGCGCTGAAGCTGAAAAAGAAAAAAGCGATAACAGAATAACCGCCTTTACACACTTGCTCACTTTACGAAGCCGATAAAATGTAGTATTCATCATATTTAATTGGTATTGGAGTATTAAAATTTAGTTTTCAAATTTAAAATTAGATTGTTGTAAATCAAATTTTACAGCACCTAAAATATGATTATTTCACACACAAAAGCACATGTATCACTAAAGGTTATCAGCCTTGTTTTCAGCATTCCCGTTGTACGATCTCTATAGCTTTATTTTCCGGGAGATCAATTGGTTTCCACCAGATACCCGCAGCAAATAAATTCCTTTTGCAAGTGTTGCGCATGGCAGTTCCACCTTTACGTTCTGTCCGTTTATTTGTGTTGCCAATGAATATTTTTTTTCTCCAATTGATGTATATAAATCAAATTTTATCAAATAGTTACTGTTGTTATTTAAAGTAATTTCCAGTACTCCGGCAGCCGAATTAGTATATGTATTTACCAGCTCAAAATCCTTTGAAACAATGTTAACCGGCACCACATTGCTGTACTTGTAATGGCCGTCAAAATCGGTTTGTTTTAAACGGTAATACGAAGTTCCCGGCAAGGGGTTATTGTCTTTTGTAAAATAATTGATCGGCTGGTTGCTGTTCCCTGCTCCTTTTACTTCGTCCACAAATCCAAAATCCATGGCATCTGCCGATCGTTCCACTGTAAAAAAATCATTGTTTACTTCCGTGGCGGTTTTCCAGTTCAGGTCTACATCTTTACCGTTTACAGCTGCCGTAAAAAGCAAAAGCTCTATCGGCAATGGTACAATGGTGGGTGTGGCAATTCCAAATTGGGAAAAAGACGATAGGCCGTATCGCAAGGCATAGCCGCTTGCCAGTGTGCGCCCGGGCAGCATGCTGGCCGGACGTGTGGGTGTGGGTCCGCCATTGGTCCAGTCGGCACCAGTAACCGATGTGGAAATGCGTTTTAAGATCGCAAACTGATCGTCTGCCAGTCCTGCAAATCCATTGATTGATAACTGAATATCATACGTTCCTGCTGCAGGCTGGTTATCCGGATCGATGAACCAAACGCCTTCCGGAGCCATGTGCGTGTAAGTTACACCTGCTTCCGTTGGTTCGGTGGCAACCATATCCACATCGGTGTGGTTTGCAAGCGCGCCAAAATAACTGTCAAGAAAAGTAAATCCGCCACCGCTCAATCCGTTATCCAGTAATACGGCATAACGCGATGTGCTGGCATCTCCCAGCGGGAAATCATAATTGCCGGTGAGGCCCGAAGCGATCATCCGGCGTAAATTTCCATTGATATAGCTGAGTGTGTAATTGGTGTTTCCGGCTCCGGCAACCATTGCTGCAGCAGCTGAATTGGTCACGATCACTTTGTTTGTCCCGGTATTAATAATTCCTAAATACAGGGTGCTGATCCCGGCAATAGTTACATTGCTGTTCAGGTTAAATACCGGTGCTGTTCCTGCAGGTGCCAGGTCAAAATTGCCGTTCACGCTGATCGCGTTTGCAGCCAGGGCAATTCCGCCTGCTGCACCCGGATTGGCAACTACCAGGTTGTTGCAGGTGGTGGTGCTCCCGGTCCCGATAGTTGTCGTAAATCCATTGTTGGTGTTTATTTTCAGGTTGTAATACGTGATCGATGGGATCAGCTGATTGGCAGCCGTTGTGGTAATGCCGGTTGCAAAATACGTCAACCCGGTTTGTTCGTTAAAGGTAGCATTGGTCAAAGTTGGCGCTACATCCTCAATTTGAAGCGTTCCCGTTGATTGGTTAATGGTGCCGGTTTGTGTAAACGTGGTGCATACTTTCAGGTTAAAGGTATTCATGCTCAACGTAGCGCCGGTACCAATGCTGAGCTTGCGGATCACAATATCGTTGCTGAGCGAATAATTGGTGCAGCTGCCGGTAAGCCCCAGATCGCAATTGGTAAAATCGCCTGTGCCACTGATGGTGCAAGCTGCAGTGGATGTGAGGTTGATGTAATTTGTTCCGTTATTAACGATCGTTCCGTTGTTTGCTAAATTGTTCATCACAGTAAGTACACCGGTGTACCCCGATGCAGTTGTTAAGGATGCTCCTGCAGCCAGTGCCAGGCTTTTACAAAATGTATTTGTGCTGCCGCTAAGCACCGGATACATTGCCAGCGATGCCGGAATGCTCACATTATTATAACTTGTTGGAACAATAGCGGGCGTCCAGTTAGCAGCATTGAACCAGTCGTTATCCATACTCCCGTTCCATGTTACGGTGGATATAGATGAGCCGTTTGTAAACCGGTAACGTGCATTGGCTGCCGGATAAGTGGAGCAGGTAATGCCATCTATCTGGCAGGTAACGGCATTGGTAGCGCCCGCAACAGAACTATTCCAGGCGTTGGTGCAGGAAATCACCGAACGGTTCTTAAAATCGGCATTTGAATTCCCGCGTAAGCCCACCTGCCCGGTAAATTTATCGGCTACAAAATAAGGTGAGTCGTAAGGATGAACTTCAGCCTGGTTACTGCCTTCGGTCAAGGTGATCTGGATATCCAACTGGCTGGATTTTCCTACAATCTTCATATTGAACCATTGCACCATAAATACACGGTTGGGACAGGTTCCTGTAGTGGTATATTTTAAGGTAGCACCAGCAGCGCGGCCAACCAGGTTAGCGCCAAACCCGGATACGACTCCGTCCATCGCTGTAGCAGATGAAATGGGGGTATATTCAGTAGTTGCAGGGCTAGTGGTCCCAAACCAGATAAAGCCATTGGTGCTCACACCTACTGTAGTATAATCAATGCCATTAAAGTTATAAGTAAAGCCGATCGGGATATTGGTAAAAATTGCATCGTCCATTGCTGTAGTGCTTGCCAGCGTGGTTCCGCCCGCCATAGCCACATGCGCTCCTGTAGCATACGTCCAGGTATACAGCGAGCTTACCTGTGAAAAAGAAGAAATTGAAAACAGCAGGAAAAACAGGGGAAGCAATCCGTACCCCTTACGCTTGCGCATAAATGGAAGAGTAGTCAATGTACGGTCAACTATTTTTTTCATTGGTGGAGAGCATAACCAATTTGTAAATCAACGCAGCTCATAAAACAATCGTTACTAAATTATGCTCTTACGAAATTGGGGATTGTGAATGTTAAATCAAGATCAAAATTCAATTATTATACTAAGTCTAATTTGATAAAATAATATTATATGCTATATTTGATAGTAATAATATAATAAAATGATACTGTATCATGATCGCATCGGATGAGCTTTATAAACTGGTAAAATCGCTGTCGCAATCCGAAAAGCGATTTTTCAAGATCTACGCTTCCCGCCATGTGATCGGCGATGGAAATGATTATGTGCGCCTGTTTGATGCTATTGCATTGCAAAAAAGCTATAACGAAGCTGCGATCCGTGAAAAATTCAAAGAAGAACCCTTTCTCAGGCGATTTGCTGCCGTGAAAAATTACCTGCAGCAGCTCATCATCAAAAGCATGCGCAGCTTCCACTCCGCTTCCACCATTGATATTGAGCTGAAAGAAATGCTCATCGACATTGATTTTTTATATCAGAAAGGATTATACAAACAATGCCAGAAGCTGCATTTAAAAGCCGAGAAACTGGCCATAGCTACGGATAAAAAAAACCGTTTGCTGGAGATCCTCGAGTGGAAAGCCAAATTGTTACAGGTTACCAATAATGAATCTGAGCAGGACGAATTTCATAAAAATGTATTCATCGAGGAAAGCAAGATCCTGAACACCATCAAATTCAGCCTGCAGCTCAAAAGCGAAGTGCTGGATATTTTTACCACCATCCGGAAAAAAGGATTTGCACGCTCGGCAGAAGACCTGGAACGTATGAAGGAAGTGGTAAATAAATACAACAAGTACAATTACAGCAAGCTCACGTTCAACGATAAATATTACATCAATTACATCAATACGGTGTATCATTCATCGAATGGCAACAACAGTAAAAGTTTTATTTATACCAAACGCAATGTGGATCTGCTGGAATCCATCCCGGAAAAACTGCGGGAGGAAGAATTTGAAAAATACATTATTGCGTTGAATAACCTGGTGGTAAATTACCTCAATTCGGAAAAGAATGATTCGATCCACCCCTATCTTTCAAAGATCCGTTCGCTGGCTACGCACAACATCCGCGAAAATATTTTATTATGGGTAACTTCCTACAAGCTGGTACTGGGCGTGAGTATGCGCCTGGGCGATTACGAGCAGGCGGAACGGATCGCGAATGAAATTGGATCCGGGATCAATTTTTATGCAGATAAAATACCGGTGAGCGATATTGCGCTTTTTAAATACAACATGAGCATTGTTTATTTTGCCAATAACAAACATTCAAAAGCCATTCGCCTGCTCAATGAGATCATCAACGAGCATGATAATTCGCTGCGCGACGATATTCAAAGCTTTGCGCGGATCCTGCGCCTGATCGTTTTTTGGGAAAAAGGCGAACAGGAGATCCTCCCTTACACTGCCGTTTCTACGTATCGTTTTTTATACAAACGAAAACGCCTGTATAAATTTGAAACGATCGTGCTGCATTTTATCAAAGAAAAATTGCCGCACATTAATACGAATGAAAAGCGGATTGCGGCATTTAAGGAATTGAAATTAAAGCTGGAAGAGTTATTAAAAGAGCCGTTCGAGAAAAAAGCGCTGGAGTATTTCGATTTTATTACCTGGGTGGAAAGCAAGATCAGCAAAAAAGAATTTAAAGTACTGGCGAAGGAAAAATTTGCGGTGTAGTCGCAGGCGCGAGTGTCCCACTCGTGCCATTCAGTAACCATAAATTATCTGCGTGTTTTTCCACCACATAAGGCACAAAGAAACACATAAGGCGTAACTTGACTTACCAATGCGTGCCCCGCTGCTGCAGGCGCGAGTGTCCCACTCGTGCCATTCAGTAACCATAAATTATCTGCGTGTTTTTCTACCACATAAGGCACAAAGAAACACATAAGGCGTAACTCGACTTGCCAATGCGTGCCCCGCCCCTTTGAACCACAAAAGAAAACAAAAGAAAGGCAAAGATGCCAGGTGTTAAGCGCTGTGTGTTAAAAACTGCTGGTATTTTATTTCGAAAAGGCACAAGATCACAAAGTTGTGTACAGAAGATGAGTATTACGGGTTTCGCCTTTTGATTCTTTTGTTTTCTTTTGTGGTTCAAAAAAACGCAGTACTTCCGGGTTAAACCTTATGTGTTTCTTTGTGCCTTATGTGGTGGATTTTTTTTAGTTGGGATTGTTGCCTGCCTGTGTTAATTCACAGATAGCGTTAAATCAGTGATCAGCTTTAACACATATTCCAGCTGCTGCTCGCGGCTCAATTCGGAGTTGTCAAGCACAATAGCATCCTGTGCTTGCGTTAGCGGGTTTTCTTTGCGGTGTGTATCTTCGTAATCACGCTCCAGCAGATTTTTTTTCACTTCTAAAAATGCGGTATGCTGTCCTTTAGATAACAGTTCATCATAACGGCGCTGTGTGCGGATATCCGGATCGGCGGTCATGAATAATTTTAATTCCGCATCCGGAAAAACATTGGTCCCGATATCCCTTCCATCCATCACGATCCCTTTGTTTTTGCCCAGTTCGCGCTGGATCAGGATCATTTTGGTACGCACGGCTTTGATGGCACTTACCTTGCTTACATTCTCGGAAACGATCATCTGGCGAAGTTCTTTCTCCACGTTTTCGCTGTTCAAAAATGTTTCAGATGATTTGGTATTGGGATTAAATTGAAAAGCAAGATTGATGTCATTCAGGCATTTGATGATCTCGTCCTCCAAAAAACCATGATCCTTGATGATCCCGTGACGCAAGGCATACAAGGTAACCGAGCGGTACATGGCGCCGGAATCTACATATGCATAACCCAGTTTGGCGGCCAACGCTTTTGCCAGTGTGCTTTTTCCACACGATGAATAACCGTCGATTGCTATGGTGATTTTGGACATAAGAAAGCAGGTAAAATCAAATACTGAATGTACAATATTACCATTATTTTTTTATAATTCCGATAAAGAAACGAAGGGTTTTTCAAAATGAATTAACTACCGGCAGTCATGTTTCTTTTCGCATAAAAGCTATTGATATCAAAGCTGATGGAAAAGTTATTTGACGCGCCTGCAAGGTGATACACCGCTCTTGCATAGCTAAAGTGAAACTTATACACACGGAACCCAAAGCCGAAAGAAAAGCCGGTCATTCCACGTTTGTCGGGGATCATTAATTCCTTGCGGTGCTGATAGTTATAACCGCCGCGCAGGAAGAAATTTTTAGTAATGATAAACTCACCGCCGATCACCACGTGACGCATTAATTTATCACCGAAGATCTTGTACTTATTTTGTTTGATCGGGTCGCCTGTCAGCGGATCGGTTGTTAATGGCGGGTTGGCCGGATCAACATACGTTAAATCCCATTTTTCCAGGTTTTCATACACTACGGATAAGCGAAAGGGAATGTGTTTTGGCTTTTTAGAAAAACCGATCTGCATTTCAAATGGTAATTTTTCGCGCACACCGGCGTATGTTTTCCATTGACGTCCTACATCCTTGATCACAAATGCTACTCCGAAACCGTGTGCCGGGCGAACATACGTAGCGCCCAGATCCAAAGCCGAACCAATGGAAGTATATGAATCCAGGTTGGAATAAATGGTTTTGAGGGTTGCTCCTACCGTTAAATTGGTATCGAGGATAGAACGCGCATAGGAAATATTGAGGCTCATTTCGTTAGCAGAAAAAGTACCGTCGGTATTCCCGATCTCATCTGCTTTTATGAATTTACCATAATCAAGGTATTGAATGCCTGCACTGAATACTCCTTTTATTTTTTTGAATTTTTTTGCATAAGCCGCATACCCGTAATTTACATCTGCAAAATAATTGATATAGCTCAGGGTTACATTATTGTCCATCGAATCGGTTAATAATGATGGATTTACAATGGCCACATTCAGGTCGTTATCCCTGGTAGCCAGCACATTGCCACCCAAAGCGCTTACCCTTGCGGAAATCGGGAGATTCAGAAATTCATACGTGTTGTTTCCACCAACCTGAGCATTGGCAGCAACGCATAAAAACAAGACCAGACCTGCAGAGAGTAGCTTTTTTAGATTCATTATCACAAAGTAAATAAAAATATTCGGGTTTAAAACGAAAGTTATTCAATTATATTGTGGTAAAAAGAAGTTCAAAGTTCAATTTGGAAAGTTTAAAGTTTTGCTGTACGGATAGCGCCTGGCTAAACAATTCGGGCAGGAACATGATGATTACGAATCTGTGTTTATTAGAAGATCCGTTTTGTCGTTTCTCGACTCCGCTCGAAATGACACTCCATGTGCAGTGTCCACAATTGTCATATCGAGCAGAGTCGAGAAATAGACATTCAAATTTATTATGAATTGAACTAAGAATTTAGTTTTTAACAAACACAGCATCTGCGGAAAGCAAACTTTAAACTTTAAACTTTAAACTTTCCAACTTTGAACTCTTTATGATGGTCTTTAGTTTGCAATACTGCAATAGCTTCAATAGTGTATGTTTTTTGCAAATGCCCGCCACTGTTGTGAATCAGACTATTTAAACAAAAACAGTGCACAAACCCTATTATGAATCGTTTCAATAAGATCCTTATTTCCTGCGTTGTGTTGCTTTTTTTCTACAGTTGTGGGAAAGATGTAAAAGATTTACAATCATCAGTAAACAAAGCCATTAAAGAAAAATCGTATTCCCAGTTCCGGATCAAGGGTGTATCCTCAAAATATTTAAAAGCTTATGATCAGGCACTGAAATTATTTGAGATCCCTTACGAAGAAACCGATGTAAAAACGTCGTATGGTACTGCGCATGCGATCATCAGCGGGCCAAAGAACGGCGAGCCGGTGGTGTTGCTGCACGGTATGAATGCCAGCTCCACCATGTGGTACCCCAATATAAAAGATCTAAGCGCCACATACCGGGTGTATGCTATTGATTTTTTACTGGAACCGGGCAAATCAAAAACAAACAAAAAGATCATGAGCATTGAGGAACTGGCGCGCTGGTACGACGAGATCTTTGATCATTTTAAACTTGAAAAAATATACCTGATCGGCGCTTCCCGCGGTGGCTGGCTGGCAACCACCATTGCCCTTAATTCGCCGGGCAGGATCAAAAAACTCATCTTGCTAAGTCCGGCACAAACGCTTACCGCGATAAAACCACAGGGAAAAGTCTTTTACAACATTTTTTTTTCATTATTTCCGAAACGTGCATGGCTGAGAAGTGCTTTAAAAACGCTGACTTCTAATGTGGATAAAATAAAACAATCATACATCGATCAGTATTACATTGGTGTAAAGCACGAAAAGATCAACCGCAGCATTTTACAAATGACACCGTATTCGGATGATGAATTAAGATCGTTGAAAATGCCGGTAATGGTGCTGGTGGGTGATCAGGATATTATGAATGACAAAAGCAGCCTGGAGCGCGCCAACCTGCTGATCCCAAAGGTGCAAACGGCGATCATCAAGGATGCAGGGCATTTTTTGTCCTTTGATCAGCCGCAGCTGATTGATAAAAAAATGATGACGTTCCTGAAAGAGTGATCTGCTAAATACCAATAAGTACCAATATACCAATCTGGATGTTTACTGTGTTTGATAATAGCATGCAGGCATGTTTCCCAAAAGTGTCTTTTATTTTACGGCATCTCGCTATTACTTGAAGTATATAAGAGCGGGACGCTCTAAAAATAAAAAGCACGAGTGGGACACTCGCGCCTGCGTGTGATCCCGGGTCAAGCCCGGGATGACAGCTTCGAAAAGGGATCAACAAAAACTTCCAACGTCTACACAGCCAACTTTGAACTTTAAACCTTGAACTTTGAACTAAAAAAGAAATCCCGGAGATCATCCGGGATTTCTTTTTTTACTTCTTTTCTTCTTTTTTTCTGATCGTCAGATCAATCGGTTTGTCTACTTTTTCTTTCAGCAGCGCCAGTTTCACTACATCGATCATTTTCTCGACATAAATAAATTTCAATCCTTTGATGTAATCCGCTTTGATCTCCTGGATGTCTTTTTTATTGTCGATGCTCAGGATGATCTCCTTAATGTCTGCGCGTTTTGCAGCAAGGATCTTTTCTTTGATCCCTCCTACCGGCAATACTCTTCCGCGCAGTGTGATCTCCCCTGTCATGGCCAGCTGTTTTTTTACTTTACGCTGTGTAAACGACGATGCTAAAGCCGTTAACATGGTAATTCCGGCACTTGGGCCATCTTTCGGCGTTGCGCCTTCCGGTACGTGAATGTGTACGTTCCATTGGTCAAATACTTCCGGACTTAATCCCAAAATTGAGCTGTGTGATTTTAAATATTCCAGCGCAATCACGGCCGATTCTTTCATAACATCGCCCAGGTTACCTGTTAACGTTAATTTTCCGGAACCTTTGGTAAGGCTGCTTTCAATAAATAAAATATCGCCGCCTACAGGTGTCCAGGCCAAACCTGTTACCACACCGGCTACATCGTTGCCCTGGTAACGGTCTTTTTCATGCGACGGGCCAAGGATCTTGGTCAGGTCTTTTTCTGCAACCGAAACATTGTACTTCTGCTCCATTGCAATAGATTTTGCAGTATTCCGTACAATTTTTGCGAGTACTTTTTCGAGGCTGCGCACGCCGCTTTCGCGGGTATAGTTTTCAATAATATATTCGATCGTTTTTTTATCCAGCATCAGCTGTTCTTTTTTCACACCTTGCTCATTCAATTGTTTTGGCAGCAAATGGCGTTTTGCGATCTCTATTTTTTCTTCGGTGGTGTAACCTGTAATTTCAATGATCTCCATCCTGTCGCGCAAAGCGGGCTGAATAGAGCTTAATGAATTGGCCGTTGCAATGAACATTACGTTGGACAGGTCGTAATCCATTTCCACGTAATTATCATAAAACGTACTATTTTGCTCCGGGTCCAGCACTTCCAGCAATGCAGACGAAGGATCGCCGTGAAAATCATTTCCTACTTTATCGATCTCGTCTAAAATAAAGACAGGATTGGAGCTTCCTGATTTTTTAATATTTTGTAAAATCCGTCCGGGCATAGCGCCAATGTACGTTTTACGGTGTCCGCGGATCTCCGCTTCATCGCGCAAGCCGCCTAAACTCATGCGCACGTATTTACGCCCGAGGCTTTCGGCGATGCTTTTTCCAAGCGATGTTTTACCAACTCCCGGAGGTCCGTACAAACAAATGATCGGCGATTTCATATTGCCTTTCAGCTTCAATACCGCCAAATGTTCGAGGATGCGTTCTTTCACTTTATCCATCCCGAAATGGTCTTTATTCAACACTTTTTCGGCACGTTTCAGATCAAAATTGTCCTGCGTTTTTTCATCCCATGGCAAATCAAGCAATACTTCCAGGTAATTGGTCTGGATGGAATATTCAGCTGCGTTGGGATTCATGCGTTCCAGCTTGGTAATGGCTTTTTCAAACGATGCCGCCACTTCCTTGTTCCATTTTTTATCCTTCGCCTTGATGCGCATATCCTTCAGCTCCTGCGAATTGTTTTCGCCCAGCTCTTCCTGGATGGTTTTCAGCTGCTGGTGTAAAAAATAATCGCGTTGCTGTTTGTCAAGATCTACTTTTACTTTCGACTGGATCTGGTTTTTTAATTCCAGCATCTGTAATTCTTTAGTAAGGTTAGAAAGCACAATGGTAGCGCGTTCCGACAGATCAGCCACTTCCAGCATTTTTTGCTTTTCCGAAACCGGGGCATTCATGTTGGAGGAAATAAAATTCACCAAAAACGAAGGGCTTTCAATGTTTTTCAAAGCAAAACCGGCTTCACTCGGGATCTGCGGACTTTCTTTGATGATCTTCAAAGCAAGGTCTTTCAGGGAAGAAACCAAGGCCTGAAATTCTTTATTTTCCTTGTCCGGCCTTACTTCTGCAAACGGAGTGATGGAAGCTTTGATGTAGGGCTCGGTTTGTTTGATCTCTTTTAATTCGAAGCGGCGTTTCCCCTGGATGATCACCGTGGTATTACCATCAGGCATGCGCAGCATTTTAATGATGTGCGCCACGGTTCCTATTTTATTGAGATCTTCAATGGTTGGATCTTCAATGGAATCGTTCTTTTGCGACACTACGCCAATGGTTTTGTCGCCTTTGTAGGCATCTTTAATGAGATTGATGGATTTATCCCTTCCAACGGTGATAGGAATTACCACTCCGGGAAATAAAACGGTATTGCGCAAAGGTAAAATTGACAATTCGTCGGGTACTTTTTCCGAATTCATCTGGTCTTCGTCTTCCGAAGAAAGCAAAGGAATAAAGTCGGTTTCATCATCTATAATGTTATCACTGAGTAGTGGTGATAGGCCATTTAAGTCAAAATGATCGGTCATATTTTTGAGTAAGATTAGTCTTTTTAGTGTTTAATTGCTTGCAGGTTTCAATCGTTATGCCAATCGAAACATCGGGACAATTTGGCACGGTACAATCTTATTGTTTTTTTGGTTACAAAATTTACACCAAACAGGGTATTTTTTGGGTCAGTTTGCCTGATTTTTGGCTTTTACCAGATAATACAGGTTGATCCCGATAATGGTTACATTGGTAATGATGATGGGGATGGAGTATTGCAGCATTATTCCATAAGCTACAAACAAACAGCAGCCAATGGTATTGATGATCCGCAGGCGTGTAATGTCTTTCATTAAAAAGGATACCAACACTCCCAGGGAAGCGAAATAACCGATGATCTCTGTTAAGGTAAATTGCATATTTAAGTTTAAAGTTTTACTGTATGGATAAACTACGAATCTGTGTGTTAACGGTGTTTTATCCGGAGTACAATTTATTTTATTCTGTCATCCCGCATTTATTACGGGATCGGTTAATTAAAAGAACGAAACATACTACTGCAAACATTTACGGGATCCCGCAATAAATGCGGGATGACGTTTTAAAATATGATTGAGACAAGCCTGTTTTAGCAAACACAGTCTAATTACTAATCACTAACGACTAATAACTATTTCCTGTACTTTTCCGTCAATTCAAACACATGTGTTAAAATTTCCTGCTCAGTTTCATTAAAGATCATGCCGCGGCGTTCGAATACGCGTGCTGCCACTTCAAATGCATCTTTGGTTTTGTAGGTGGTAAATCCGGCTGCACCGCCCCAGGAAAAGGAAGGAACAAAATTGCGCGGAAAGCCCGATCCGAAAATATTGGCGTTTACGCCTACCACTGTTCCGGTATTAAACATGGTATTGATGCCGCATTTGCTATGATCTCCCATGATCAAACCGCAGAAAGTTAAGCCGGTAGGAACAAAGCGCTCTTTGGTGTAATTCCACAATTTTACTTCTGCGTAATTATTCTTCAGATTGGAATTATTGCTATCGGCGCCAATGTTGCACCATTCGCCCAACACGGAATTTCCTAAAAAGCCATCGTGTCCTTTGTTTGAATACCCAATGATCACCGAATTATTAACTTCCCCTCCTACTTTACTGTGTGGGCCGATGGTGGTTGGTCCGTAAATTTTTGCACCTAATTTTAAAGCGGAATGTTCGCACAACGCCAGCGGTCCGCGCACAATGGAACCTTCCATGATCTCTGCATCTTTGCCGATGTAGATGGGGCCGGTAGTTGCGTTTAAGATTGCGCATTCCACTTTAGCGCCTTCTTCCACAAAAATATTTTCCACGCCCATTATTTGGTTGGTAGCGCTCAGTGCCAGCGATTTTCTTCCGGCAGTGATCAGGTCAAAATCGGCTTTGATGGCTTCCCCGTTCTTTGAAAACAAGTCCCATGGATGCTCCACGCGTAATGCCTGTGCATGCGATTCAAAACGAATAAAATCTTCATTTAATTCTTCGCTTAAAAAGCGTTGGTCGCCGGTATTTACGGCCAGCACGTGCCCCATCGACATTAATGCCTGGTAAGGTTCCAGCGTTTTTAATTCTTCTATCAGCTTTTCATTCGGGCACACACCGCCATTGATCCATACATTATCCGTATCAATAGCAAATTCCAATGGATATTTTTTGCTTAAATATTCTTTGGTGCGGCTCGATGTTTTTACGTCCAGCATCTTTTCCCATTTTTCGCGAATGGTAAGGATCCCAATGCGCAGGTCGGCTACCGGGCGGGTAAATGTTAATGGCAACAGGTTATTGCTGTTTACATCATCAAATAAAATATAGTTCATACAGCTGCTTTTTAAAATTTAATTGGTTATAGAGCAATGTTACTATAAGACAGAAACACTCTCCATATATGTCATCCCGCAATGTTGCGGGATCGGTTAATTAAATACTGCAAACATTTATGAGATCCCGCAACATTGCGGGATGACAGTACTATTCGTGAATATGGTAAAGAAACGACATTGCCCCCTACAACAATACCATTTAATTCAAACTTGGCTCTACTTTGTTAAGCATAGTGATGTAAATATCCACCTGCCTCAAAAAATATTTTAAGGTTTGTGTATTGTCTGCATCGATCATCATGTCGTAAATGGACTCATCTTCTTCTTTGTATTTTCCTGCTTTAAATTTGGCTTTTGATAATGCGGCAATGTATTTCAATGAAAAATGATCGTGAATGTTTAAATCGATGAGCAAATCAAATTCTTCTGCAATAAAATTATCAATGATGTGCGTAGTTGGCTTGCCAAACCAGTTGACTTCCTTATGCGAAAAAAAATCGTATTCCAATTTTGAATAGGTTAGCTCCGGAATTTGTTTTGCACTGAAAAAGCCCATCACTTTTACCTTTTTTGTATGCTCGCGTAAATACACCACGTAACGTTTTACCAGTTCAAAATCTTCGGGGTTGGATGCATCAAACAAAATGCCTACGGTTTTTAACTGATCAAAATTAAATTTGTGAGCGGTTGTTTTACGCGGGTTTACTGACAGTTCTCTTTTTAAAGAATTGTTTGCAAACCAATGTTTTATATTTTTAAATAATCCCATTCTGTTTGTTCATTTGTTAACTGGTTCATTGGTTTATTAGTACCGATACCCGTTCTATGTAATAGTTCATTGGTTCACTTGTTTATTTGTTCATTGGTGGTATTGCCCGTTCTATGTGATAGTTCATTGGTTCACTTGTTTATTTGTTCATTGGTTGTTATACCCGTTCTAAGTTTTGTTGGGTTTATATTTACACAGCATACTAATAAACCTTGAACAAATAAACCATTGAACCATTTAGAGCTATACAGCACACTAATGAACTAGTGAGCAAATGAACTATTGAACTTTTTTATTGAACCATCTGTACGAAATCATCTTCCGAAATAACGGGAATTCCTAATTTCTCCGCTTTCTTTAATTTCTCCGGTCCCATATTTTCACCGGCGATCACATAACTGGTTTTACCGGAAATGGAGCCTACATTTTTTCCGCCATTCTGCTCGATCGCTTTTTTGAGATCATCGCGTGAAAATTTATTGAACACGCCCGAAACCACAAAGGTCTTGTCTTTCAGCTTATCGCTGGTAGCGGTCAATTGCTCTTCCGTTAATTCAAACTGAACGCCCTGTTGTTTTAATTTGTTCAGAATTTCAATGTTGCCTTCGTCATTAAAAAATGCAACAATGGTGTTGGCAATGCGTTCGCCAATGTCACCTACTTCCAGTAATTGCTCTACATTTGCTTTGCTTAATGCATCAATATTTTTAAAATAATGCGCTAATTTTTTTGCAGTTGTTTCACCAATATGGCGGATCCCGAGTGCAAATAATACGCGCTCAAACGGAATTTGTTTGGATGCTTCAATTCCTGCCAGTAAATTGGTTGCGCTCTTTTCCGCCATACGGTCAAGTTTCAGCAGGTCTTCTTTTTTTAATTCGTATAAGTCGGCAATGTTTTTTATCAATCCCGAGTCAAAAAGTTGTGCAATGGTTTCGCCGCCAAGGCTGTCAATGTTCATAGCGCGGCGACTCACATAATGTTCCATTTTTCCTTTTACCTGCGGTGGACAATTCATTTCATTCGGACAATAATGATTGGCTTCGCCTTCGCTGCGTACCAATTCTGCGTTACATTCCGGGCAATGCGTAATGTATTTTGTCGGTCCGGCCGATTCCACAAACATGTCGCGTTTGCTCAGATCTACAGCAATAATTTTCGGAATGATCTCTCCTCCTTTTTCAACAAAAACGGTATCGCCCTCACGCACATCCAGCTTTTCAATAATATCGGCATTGTGCAGCGATGCCCGTTTTACGGTTGTTCCCGCCAATAATACCGGTTTTAAATTTGCAACCGGCGTAATGGAGCCGGTGCGGCCCACCTGGTAAGTAATTTTTTCTAAAACAGTAGAAACCTGTTGCGCTTTAAATTTATAGGCAATGGCCCAGCGCGGCGATTTAGCTGTAAATCCAAGAAATTTCTGATGCTCGTAGGAATTGATCTTGATCACCACACCATCTGTTTCAACATATAAATCATGGCGTTTTTTGTCCCATTTTTCCAGATATTTCAATACGCCTTCCACCGTCGAATGTTTTTCCATATCGTCGGAAACACGGAATCCCCAACCTTTTGCAGCCATCAGGTTTTCGTAATGCGAATTGTATGGGAGATTTTCACCCAGCAATGAATATAAATAACAATCCAGCTTGCGTTCCGCAACTGCTTTTGAATCCTGTTGTTTCAGCGTTCCGGAAGTAGCGTTACGCGGATTTTTCAATTGTTTTTCATAGATCTCTTCTTCATCGTATCCTTCTTCTATCAATTGTTTTCGCATCTCTTCGTTGATCCGCAAAAATTCTTTTTTCGGCATAAAGATCTCACCCCGAATTTCAAATTCATCCGGGAAACTGGTACCGCGCAATTTGATAGGAATGCTTTTTATTGTTTTTACATTGGCTGTGATGTCATCTCCTTTTTCGCCATCGCCACGGGTTACTGCCTGCACCAGCTCCCCTTTTACGTAAGTAAGTGATATGGAAACGCCGTCGTATTTCAGCTCACAAATGTACTCATAACCGCTCAATCCCGCTTTACGGATGCGCTCGTCAAAATCGCGTACGTCCTCTTCGTTGTAGGTATTGCTCAGCGAAAGCATCGGGTATTTGTGCTTCACCGATTTAAATTCCCTGGTCACTTGTCCGCCAACGCGCTGCGAAGGCGAATCGCTTCGTAAATATTCAGGATGTTCCTTTTCCAGGCGGATCAGCTCTTCCAGCAATTTATCAAATTCAAAATCGCTGATGCTGGGATTGGACAGCACATAATAATTATAATTATGCTCCTCCAGCTGCTTTGATAATTCTGCTATTTTATGTTTAATCGCTTCACTCATAAAATAATTCTAATCTCTAAAAATAATTTTGCAATATTTAATGGTTATGTTGTAGAATAATGATAGCTAAACGCGCTGCAAACATTCATGAGATCCCGGGTCAGGCCCGGGATGACATTTCCGGCAGAGTATTCCTGTTTCCATAACAACATTGTCCTGCAATATAACGTTCACACACAGTCCAATATCTAACACTCCAACATCCGGCATCCACACAGCATTTCAATCCTTAATCCTCCATCCAAAAATCCTTAATCCTTATTTCTGCTCTCCCGCACTATTATCCTTAAAATCATCATTCAGCACAAAATAGATCGGGAAGGTCATTCTGCCTCTTACCAGCTTATCGCCGATCTTGGCAGGATACCATTTGATCATTTCGATGATGCGGATCGCTTCCTGGTCACAGCCGCCACCAACGGATTTGATAACACCGATATTGGTAGGCAAACCGCTCGGCTCTACCGTAAAGCTCAGCATTACCGTTCCCTGGATGTTGGATAATTGCGCCTGGCGCGGATATTCCAAATTTGCTTTGATAAAATCCTGCAAGGCAAAATTCCCTTTCTGATACATCGGCATCTGATCGGCAACGGTATACACTTTAAACGAACTGTCCACCTGCATTTTCGGAAGGTATTTTACTTGCTTAAAACCTCTTTCCTTGCAGATCTTATCATACTTCCCGGACTCAAAATCAAAAGTAACATTCCATTTGGTAGATACATACGCACCACTTTTAACAGCCGGTACCCATTCGTAAAATTTGAACAAACGCAATGCTTCTGCTTCCAGCTCTTTTGCAGATTTCATGGCTGCGATCATTGCAGGCTGTGCTAACTTATCCGGATTGGATTGTAAGGTAATTGCCGGTGATTCGGTGATCACCACATCGGCTGTTGAGCTGTCTTTTTTTATGGTAAACGAAATGGTTACTTTTCCGTCCACGTTATGCGCCAGTGCATTTTTAGGATATACCAGTTCCTGCTCAAACATACGTTTAAATTCGGGTTTACCGCCAACATTGGTCGGTAACGATTCCACATTAAAGGAAGTTTGTGCCATTCCATTACCGGCAAATCCGGCAAGGATCAAAGAAAGAAAAATAATTTTTTTCATTGTAAATGATGGTTAAAAAATAAAGATTGGGGATGATTTAAAACACCTTAATACATACCGCGCAAGATACGATTTTTATTGCTCATGTCTTTTACCAGGACGATATTTTTGAAGCCTTTGCGCTCCATTAATTGCTGCGTTTCCGGCCCCAGATTTTCGTTGATCTCAAAATAAATGCTTCCGCCGGGTTTTAATGTTTTTAATGCAAAATCAGCAATGGCATTGTAAAACAAAAGTGGATCCGGATCGTTTACAAACAAAGCCAGGTGCGGTTCGTAAGTCAATACATTGGTGTGCATTTTTTCTTTTTCAGAAATGCGGATGTAAGGCGGATTGCTCACGATCACATCAAAAGAAGCTGCGTTGTAATTTGCTGCGGGGGAAAGAATATCATCGTTGATAAACGTGATCTCCGTTTTATTCAATGCAGCATTTTGTGCAGCAACGGCCAGTGCATTTTCAGAAACATCCATTGCAGAAACAGCCGCAGCCGGAATGTTTTTTTTCAACGCAATGGGAATACAGCCGCTGCCGGTTCCAATATCAATAATTGTTAAGCTGTTTTTATTTTTTTTCAGGTCGCTGATGATCAGGTTTACCAACTCTTCCGTTTCCGGACGCGGGATCAGCACATGCTCGTTCACAATTAATTTCAGTCCGTAAAAATCAGCTTTACCGAAAATATATTGCAAGGGCTTTTCCGTTTTCAGATCCTTTACTGCAAAATTAAATTTAAGCAATTCCGATTCTGTTACCGTATCGTTTTTATGCAGCGAAATATCAAAATGCCGCACATTCAAAAACTCTTCAAAGCAATAGCGGATCATGGTTTCCAGCTCACCATCTTCATATCTGTCCTGCAGCTGTTCTTTAAAAAAACGAACAATGTCGGTTACTTTATTGGAAGCAATTTTCATTATCTGATCTTGTAAACGTAACTGATCTGGTTCTTGTTTTCCGGGTTCAGCCAAAACATCAGTGCATCAATAAAACTCGGTTCAATCGTAGTTTCATACGTTAACGTCGGGAAATATTTTTTCACTTCCGCTACACGTTCATCAATGCGTTTTTCCTGGATGAATACGACATAATTCGGGCGCTGATCTACCGGTGTGTTCAGGTATCCTTCGGTATAATATTTTTCAGCAGAAATATCTTCTGTAATGCCGCCTACATGTCCCCATTTTTCTAAATAAAATAAAGGCGGCATTAAAAAATTCTTGCGGTTACTGTCTTCCATAATAATGGCTTTTACATCTTTCTGATGCGCAATGTATACCATGGCATCTACCCTGCTTTTCTTTGAAAATGCAGTAGATACAACCAGGAGCGGCAATAAATTGAAACACCAGAAAAAGATCCAGAAATTGCGTAGTAAGCGTTTGTGGTTTTGCCAGTAAGTGGATTTAGAAACATAATCGTCCCAGCCGATATAGCCAAGAATAATGATAAACGGCACGATCGGTAAAATAAAACGCTCCTGTTTGTTCGGGAAATAACAATGGAAAGCAAGGAATAAAAAGCTTGGTAAAAAAAGGATCAGGTGTTTTTTCCAGCTTCTGAAAAATCCAAAAAATAAAAAAATACTGATCGGTGGGATCAAAACGCCTAATAACAGGATCAGGTAGAGATACCATGCCTGTACAAAATATTGTGTGGCGTTGGCAATGTTGTAACGTACATACTCCTGGAATTCCATGAACGGTGCGCCCCAGATGTAATAATCAACAATTCCCTGTATCGCTGCACCCACTACTAAAAAGAAAAATCCGGTAACGAATGCTTCTTTTATTTTTTTTGAAAATAACAGCGCTAATCCAAATCCGCCTGCAAAAATAATGGATTGAAAACGGATGGAAAATGATAAGCCCAGGCAAAGCCCGGCAACCACATACGGCAGGATCCGCTTGTTTTCCCAGTTTTTGATCACCACCCAGGTTGCATACATCAATGGCGGGATGCATACGAATTCAACAAGGTTACGTACGCTCATAAACGGCATAAACCACAGCAAGGCCAGTATGATCCCCACCATTTTTGCCTGTTTTTGTCCGGCCAGCTTATCGGTAATTTTATACGCCCAATAAATGATCGTGAGTGATAACAAGGCATGCAGGAAGCGGATGATGTACATTTTATGCTGTGCATCGGTCATGCCGATCCCTTTCAAAAAGCGAAAAATAAAATAATGAATGCCGGAGTAAAAAAAGCTGTGCCCTGTTGGAGATGGCTTTTCCACCAGCTGCGAGCTTGGCAGCCAGTTGTTATAATCAAAACCATCCACCCAGGATTGTGATGCTTCTATCACCAAAAAATGATCGTCGTGCATGCCAAAACCTTTGGAAAAAAGCACGGAGAACAGGCGGATGAATAAGGCGGAAAATAAAATGAGTGAAAGTGGTTTTTCGTCCCACAGCCGTTTAAGCAACTTCATAAGCTTTCTAAATAAAAATTAATATTCCTGCAGGATCGACTATCTTTGCAATCCTTAAAATTTACGGTGCTAAAAATACTGATAAAAAAAGTACTTTCAGCTTATTTTTTATTTATTAAAACAACAATGGATCTTCAACAAAAATATATGCAGCATTGCCTGGAGCTGGCAAAAAAAGGATTTGGCAATGTGGCACCTAACCCCATGGTGGGCTGTGTGATTGTGCTGGACGGGGAAATCATCGGCGAAGGGTATCATCAGCAATACGGAAAAGCACATGCGGAAGTGAATGCGATCCATTCGGTGAAAGATAAAACATTGTTAACTAAAGCAACGCTGTACGTTAATTTAGAGCCTTGTTCCCATTTCGGGAAAACGCCGCCCTGTGCAGATCTGATCATCGAATACAAGATCCCGTATGTGGTGATCGGCACCATCGATACGTTTTCGGAAGTAAGCGGACGCGGCATTGAAAAACTGATGAAAGCCGGAATTGATGTAAAAGTGGGCGTTCTGGAAGATGAATGCAAAGAGCTGAACAAACGTTTTTTTACATTCCATGAAAAAAAGCGTCCGTATGTTATTTTAAAATGGGCGCAAACGGCGGATGGTTTTATTGACATTATCCGCGCGGAAAATGACCTGGAAAAACCTTTGCAAATTACCAATGCAGCATCCAACCAGCTATCACATGAATGGCGCAGCGAAGAACAGGCGATCATGGTAGGAAAAAGAACCGCGATGCTGGATAACCCGCAGCTGACAGTAAGAAACACCAGTGGAAAAAATCCGCTGCGCATTGTTACCGACCGGAATTTATCGTTACCGCCGCATTATTATTTACTGGATCAAAGTACGCCCACACTTATTTTTTCGTCGGGCGACCATGCTTCGGAACCCAACCTGGAATATGTAAAAATAGATTTTGATACGAAGATCCTTCCGCAAATTATGAAGGTGCTGCACGCTAAATGCATTCAATCGCTTATTGTGGAAGGTGGAACACAGATCATCAATAGTTTTATTGCTGCAGGATTGTGGGATGAAGCGCGCGTGTTTATTGCACAAAAAAGCATTGAAGAAGGTGTGAATGCGCCCTTGCTGGATGCAAAGCCTGTTGAGAATCGCAATATAGAAGGGGATCATCTGCTGATCTATAAGAATGTATCAGGTATAAAGTAGCAGGTATCAGGTACTGTGTTTGCTAAAATAGAAGCAAGATTCAAGACTCAAGAATCAAGAGCTGTGTTTGTTAAAAAGATACTGGTATCGGGTACTGTGTGTTAAAGGATTTAGAGTAGTTAGAAGAAGTATGCACGCTCCCGGCGATATAATTATCCGTTCAATTAATTTTTTGAAATATCAAAATACAGATCAACGGTAGAACCGTTATCGGAAAACAAAGCGAGGTCTGATAATTTTTTCATCAGGAATACGCCGCGCCCGTTAGGCTGATCGATCCGGTCCGCACTGGTAGGATCAGGCACGCTGTTCGGGTCAAATCCATCGCCTTCATCTTTTACACGGAAACAAATAAAATTATCCCATTTTAATTCTACTGTTAAACGGATCTTTTTTAGCGGATTCATTTTATTACCATGAATAACAGCGTTGGAGATCGCCTCGTTCAATACAACCCAAATGGAGCTGTACACATGTTCGGAGATCGCAAATTGCTCCTTTAATTCATCTAAGAGAATTTCCAGGGAGTCAATGCATTTCAGATCTGATTGAAAAGCAAACATCTGAACGGCATGATCGGAATTTATATTATTGATACGCATGGCTTCAAGGTTTTAAGTAAAACGTTCATCTAATTTACCATGTTATACCGGAATAATAACAAAAAGGATACGTCAAAAACCAAAAAGTATTCTAATCCCAAACGACATAAAAAGCATTTGTAATTTAACTATTACATTAATAATCAACAATTTAAAAAGTCTTGCCGGGTTTATACCCAATCGAATATCTGGTCGTTTTTAAAGAAAAATTAGTCTGCATTTTTCTGCAAATCGAAGGTTATTTCAAGGGTTTTACCGAAATCGGAATACAAAATCGAATCTGCCAGTTTTTTCATCAGGAAAATGCCTCTTCCATCGGGTTCCGCCACACGTTCGGCACTGGTAGGATCCGGTACTAATGCCGGGTCAAAACCTTCTCCTTCATCTTTCACTTTAAAACGCAGGTAACGATTTTTGATAAATTTTGCTTTTAACAGTACTTTTTTAGAAGGGTCAAATTTATTTCCATGCCTGATCGCATTGGCTACCGCTTCATTCAATACGACCCAGATGGCAGTCTGCTTTTCCTCCTCTATGTCATACTGATCGCGGATCTCTGTCAGCATTTTCTCAACAGCATCAATGCTGCTGAAGCTCGATTCGAGTACCAGTTTTTTAGTGAGTGTTTGTATGTCGAAAAATCCGATCAGCATGTTTAATATTTGCGCTAAGTAAATCCGAAAACCACTGCCTGTCAAGTTCAAATTTTGCTAAAATTAAGGATTCGGATTCCTGTTTTTTAGCCCGAATGTGTACATTTGGCAATGCTTTTTGAAGATACCTACCTCACTGTTGAAAATTCTGCCGAAGGTTTGTTTAAAGATAAAGGAAGCAAGTTCCTGGCTTTCGCTTACCCGGTTATTAATGAAGAAGAGATTAAAGAACGGTTGGTCGCATTAAAAAAGCTGCATCCTTCTGCCAATCACCATTGTTATGCATTCCGGCTGGGTGCCGACAAGCTCGTTTTTCGTGCAAACGATAACGGCGAACCTTCCAATACGGCTGGCAAACCTGTTTTGGGACAAATTCAATCAAAAGACCTTACAAATGTATTGGTTGTGGTGGTACGTTATTTTGGCGGCACGCTGCTGGGTGTGAGCGGACTGATCAATGCTTACCGTTCGGCTGCTGCCGATGTGCTGGGAAATGTTTCCATCATTGAAAAAACAGTGAACGATGTGTATGAAATTTCGTTTGATTATTTGCAGATGAATGATGTGATGAAAATAATGAAGGAGGAACAACTGGAACAACTTTCACAAACGTTTGAACTGAGTTGTTCGCTAACGTTTTCGGTACGCAAAGGCAATTCGAATAAAGCGTATGAATTATTTAGTAAAGTGCAGGGATTGGAGATTAAGTATTTGAGAAGCGTATAAAAAATTAGTTCAAGGTTCAAAGTTCAAAGTTTGCTGTATTTGCTAAAAATTAACAGCAAAGACTTCCCCTTTTGTTTTCTTTTGTGGTTCAAAAACACACAGCATCTACGCAGATTCGTATATTGGTATTCATTCGTATTTAGTAGATATTAGTATATTCGTAAAAATTCATCACTCATAAAAAATTATGGAACTATTAAAAAAAATGTGTGCGATTCATGCACCATCCGGCAACGAAGGCCCAATGACCAATTTTTTGCTGGACTATATCAAAAAAAATAAAAAATCATGGAAAGTAAAACCGAAGATCTATGCGGGTGACGGCTTCCAGGATTGTATTGTAATGATCTTCGGGAAACCGCGTACTGCAATCTTTGCGCACATCGACAGCATCGGGTTTACCGTGCGTTATGGAAAACAACTGGTGAAGATCGGCGGACCAAGAACGGTAGATGGTTTTGAGCTGGTAGGTGAAGACAGCAAAGGAAAAGCGGAAGTTAAATTAAAGCTGGTGACCGATAAAAAAACACAGGAAACAAAATTAGAATATGCCTACAAACGCGATTTGGAAACAGGAACGGAATTAACGTTTAAACCAAACTGGCGGGAGGATAAAGAGTTTGTGCAGTGTTGTTATATGGACGACCGTTTGGGCGTTTACAATGCATTAAAAGTAGCGGAAACATTAAAAGACGGCGCTATTGTATTCAGCTGCTGGGAAGAGCATGGCGGCGGAAGTGTTTCGTATCTGCAAAAATTCCTGCAGGAAAAATACAAGATCAGCCAGGCATTGATCTCCGATATTTCCTGGATCACGGAAGGCGTACAACCCGGCAAAGGCCCTGTAATATCTATGCGCGACAGTTTGATCCCGCGCAGAAGTTATGTGAACAGGATCATTGAGATTGCGAAAAAACAAAAATTAGCATACCAGTTAGAAGTGGAAGGCACAGGCGGAAGCGATGGCAAGGAATTGCAAATGGCTGAATTCCCCTGGGATTGGTGCTTTGTAGGTGCGGCCGAACAAAATGTACACACACCCGATGAAAAAGTACACCGGAAAGATATACAGGGGATGATTGATTTGTACAAAGGCTTGATGGAAAAACTTTAGGTACGGATAACGAACAAAAACGAAACTACGAATCTGAGTGATCTACTAAATACCAATTATTACTAATATACCAATCTGTGTGTGATACACATAACAAAGAGCAAATTTTACGAATCTGAGTGTGTGGCAATATTTATTACTGAGTACAATTTCATTTTTAATTGTCATCCCGGTGCTGAATCGGGATTTGCCAATTAAAACTAAAATCAACATACTGCAAGCATTAACAAACACAGTTCGGGTATAGTCCCCTCTCTTGTGGAGAGGGGATGAAGGGGTGAGGTGTAACCACACAGATTCGCAGTTTCGTTTTTTTTCGTTATCTGTACCAGCGAAAAATTATAAATTAAATTAAACTAAAATCATACAATGAAATTCCTGTTAAAAATAAAACACTGGCAACTGTTTGTTCTGCTGATTGGCTTACCGTTTATTGCACAGATCACAATGGTAATAGCAATGGCGGTCACCAAAAACATGTATGTTTCATTCATTGTATTTCCTGTTATGATGATCTTCCTGCTGATATTTTTCTTTGGCTGGTTTTATGCGCTGGGAACCAATCTTCATAAAAAACTTCCGGAAAATTTGCAGATGAACATCACCAGGTTCAAAGCATTTCTTTTTGTACCGGTTGGTTACATGACATTGCTGTTTGTTTTTGTACTTGTGATGATCGCAATGTCGCCGCGCATACCTAACCCGGCAATATTAATATTGATCATTCCGCTGCATTTATTTTCTATGTTCTGCATTTTTTATTCGATGTATTTTGTTTCAAAAACATTAAGGACAGTGGAATTGCAGCGTGAATTAACTTTTAGCGATTATGCAGGGGAATTCTTTTTGATCTGGTTCTTCCCTATCGGTATCTGGTTCATTCAGCCAAGAATAAATAAGCTGTTTGAAAACGAATAACGAATCATAAAAAGGTGTTTTTTTAATAACAGATAAAAATGCAAGGCATCAAACGGATTTTTATTTTTTTTCTATTATGTTGCTGCTGCTCCCGGCTATCTGCGCAAAGCCTGGAGAACGAGGATCTGCTGATAAAAAGAGGTTGGAATTTTCTGGTGGTAGATAACGACAGTGCTGCCATTACCTGTTTTGAGCTAGCCTATGAAAAAGCAATAAAAGAAAATAATCCCGGACAAAAAGCCACTGCCCTGCTTTACCTCGGTATCAGCTATTACGGTGTGAGCTATACCAAAGGCACTGAATATTGCTTTATGGCAATGGCTGAATTTAAAAAGCTGGAACAACACGATTCTCAAAAAGCACTTGTTGGCCGCAGCCGCTGCCTGCAATTACTCAGCACCATTTACAGCCGACAGGAAAAATACAAAGAGGCGATCCGGCTAAGTACCGAAGCATTGGCAGGATTTCCGGTGAACGATAAAAGCGGTTATCGCGGGCTGATCTTTACAAGCCTTGCTAATGCTTATGAACAGACCGGCCTTTTAGATTCTGCAGCATATTACAACCAGGAAGCACTAACAGAACAGCTTACAGCCGGTAACTTTGTTTACCTCCCGGCTGCCTATGTAAACGTGGCTGATATGGAGCTTAATAATGGCTACAACAAACAAAGCGAAACACTTTACAGGCGTGCGATGCACATTGCCGACAGTACCGGAAATCAGCAGGGAAAAGTGATTGCTTTGCTCGGTCTTGCAAGGTGGGAAGCCGTTGTTGGTAAAAAAGACAGTGCTTCTATTCTTTCCGGTCTGGCACAACAAACCGCTGCTGCATTGAAAGATAAATCGTTTTACCTCAAAGTATTGGAGCAGCAATATGCTTTCAAAAAAAAGGATGGAGATTATCAATCGGCGCTGCACTACCGGGAAGAAATAAATACAGTAAAAGATACCATTTATTCGGAAGATAAACGCAAGCTTGCCAAAAGCCTGGAAGTTCAGTTTAACGTTGCTGAAAAAGACCGGAAGCTGGTGATCCTGCAAAAGGAAAAGGACATTGTGGAATTGTCCAATTACTTATTATGGATCAGCGTTATTTTTATTCTTTTTCTTTCTGCCGCGATTATCTTTTTTTTACGGAAGACAAATGCACGTAATAAATTGCTGGTACAGGCAAAAGAAGCGCTTGTTGCAGCTCTTGAAGAACAAACCCGGATCAGGGAGCGTTTTTTGCAGCAGGAACTTGAGTTTAAAGAAAGCCAGTTAAATGCGATGGCATTGCAAATGCTGGAAAAAAACCTGTTGCTGGAAGAGATCAGGCAAAAGCTCGAAAAGAAAGAAAGCGAGAGCACGCAGGATGAGCTGAACCTGCAAAAAATGATCGGGCAAAAGCTGAACCAGGATAAAGACTGGGCCGAATTTAATCTTTCATTTGAAAGCCTCCACAAAGATTTTTATTTAAAGCTGCGGGAAGCTTATCCCGGCATTAGCTCCAACGATCTCAAAATCTGTGCGCTCATTAAGCTGAATTTATCCACAAAGGAAATGGCAGGGATCTTAAACATTTCGCCCGACAGTGTAAAAACCGCCCGTTATCGCCTGCGCAAAAAACTGCAGCTGTCAACCGAAAATAACCTCGCCGAATTCGTTTCCACGCTATAATTCGTGTTTGTATACCTGATGTCCCGGCAAAAATGCGGGATGTACACCTTTTGTCTACCGTCCAAAATTGCTTTTCCGCCCCTGTCTGTTGTAATTTTACAGCACATCCCGATCATTCATTACAAACAGTATTAAAAAAACAATCCTATGAAAAAACAGCTATTTTTAAGCCTAACCATGGCTATTGCGGCTTGCACGATGCAGGCGCAGGTATTGAACAGCAGCTTTGAGAACCTGAATGGAGATGCAACCATAAAGAACTGGGGCGCAGTGATCATCACTCAAATTACAGTCGGCATTGATAGCACCGGGGCCGACACAACGAATGGACTGATCGTTGACGGGCAGTTTTATGCTTCCAACACCGATGCGCATACCGGTAGTTATGCCTTGCAAATGCGCAATGGTTATTACGTTGCCACCGGCGAACAAATCGCAGGCAGGGCAAAAATGATTGAGAACGATTCCGTTTACGATACATTTTCAAGCCCATTAACCAGCGGCGGCCAGCCTGTAGCCTTTAACTTTTATTACAAATATTTTCCTGCCGGGAATGATACTGCATTTGCACGCCTGCAGGTTTTTAACGGCGCTAATTACCCGATCGGCGAGGCAGCGATATACATTTCAGGCACTACAAGCAGCTATACCTTAGCATCTGTCCCGGTTACATACACATCAAGCGATACCGCCGTTTTTATGGATATTCAGTTTGTAACGGCAAAACCAGGTACGGCAGCCAATTTTGGAACGAGCTTTTTGGTGGATGATGTTCAATTGGTAAATACAGCAACGGGCATTGCTTCGATAAAAGCTGCTAATACCAGCATTTCCTGTTTCCCAAATCCTGCTGAGCAGCAGTTGAACCTTCGTTTAAACAATGCGGCCGGTACAAAAGCTACCGGATTATACATTACGGATGTGTGCGGGAAACAAATCGAAAACATTAATTACAGCATCGCAGGTAATACAATCACTGCAGATGTTGCATCTTTATTGCCTGGGATGTACATTGCTACTGTGCTAACCGATAAGGGCAGTTGTACTGCAAGGTTTGTAAAGTAATCTGAAAAAACAAAGGCTGTTCCTATGAACAGCCTTTGTTTTTTTACAGCATATTTTTTTGTTTGAAAAGTGCGCCTTTCTGAATGTAATATTTCAGGGAGATCTCTGCACCGCCATTGTAATGGGATGCTTCGCGGTAAGAGGAAATATTCAGATCGTACGAAATACCGATCCCGAAATCTTTTACTTCGTAATATACCTGCGGGATCACTGCATCTTTGTAACGGTAATTGATGCCGATAGCAATGCCGGATTCGCTGTAGAAACCGGTAATCTTTGTTCCGTTCTTAATACGGTAACGCACCGCACACCCGGCTGTGATCTCCATTGCTTTTCCCTGCATGGCAAACATTGCGGAAGGCTGAATAGAAAATTTTGTTCCTGTTTTATCAAAGCTTCCGTTCATGGTCGCTACTAATTTCGCATCCAGTTTTTGCGTAACCGAAAAGTATTTTTGAGTCGGGCGGTTAATGTGATAATACGCCACTCCTATTCCAAAACGTTTTGCTTCATTCCGTTCGATCGTTGCTTTTCCGCTGTTGTACTCGTAATACAATCCTGCCCCAATGTCCGCATAAATAAAGGAATTAACCGGTGTACCTTCATTGGAATTAATGCTGGGGTCAAATGTTTCGCCATTAAACTGGTTGCCCCACACCAGCGAATTCAGATCCGCTTTGTGCTGCGCTGCGCCGATGGAAACACCCATCGAAAAAGTACTTTGCATGCTTACCGGGATAATCCCCGCAATACAAAGATTGGCTTGTGTTAATCCAAATTTAGAATCGCCTGCTTTGTCGTTAAAAAAATTGATCCCTGCGCCCAGATGGGCTTTGCGCTGGTTATAATCAAACATGGGAATATCAAAGGACGCAGCTTCGGTATTGAATGCTTTTCCCATCGATGTCCATTGGTTTTTATAATTCACGATCGCACGCATGTACCCGTTGTAGACGCCCGTAGCGCCAGGATTCAGCAATTGCGGCGTTTCTGTAAATTGCGAAAAGTGAATATCCTGCGCAACAGCAAAACCGGAGCTGAATAAAAATGCAACCGAAAGTGTGATGTATGTAGCTGTTTTTTTCAACATAAAATGATCTTAATGAATTGATTTTTCTGTGGCCTGAAAATATTACCGCACCAGCGTAATGTTTCCTTTCCGATCCACCGTTTCACCCATCGGACCTTTGCCCGTTAAATGATAGGCAAACACTGCCGGATTTAATTTTTCTCCGTTATACGTTCCATCCCAGCCTTTGGTCACATCTTTTGTTTCAAAGATCGCTTGTCCCCAGCGGTTGTAGATCTGAAAATCAATATCCGTTAAATTCCCGAGTATATACAATACATCATTATTGCCATCATCGTTCGGCGAAAATGCAGTAGGCACGCCTACTTCCACTTCCGGAATGGTTTTACGGAAAACCGCCACCACGTGATCGGCTTGTGTGTATGTAACTGAAACAGTGTCGCTGTGCACATTTGGCGAAGGGATATGATTGTCAAATGTCCAGTGATCAAATGTCCAGTCGCCGCTTACAGGTGTTGCTTTTAAAAGAGTAACAATGCCGCCAAAATAATTCCCGATAAACGTATAATTCGCTGGTGTGATGCTATTAATTTTAATGTTCCCTGCTCCTACCGGCGATACATCGTATTTGATCGCGTAAGGGCCGGTAAGCGAATAACAATTAACCATTCCCTGGTTGATGTCCACGCAGCGCTGATCAATAAAATCGCGCATGGCTGCCACATTGGTTTGCCATACACTCATCGATCCGCCCCATTTTGCTATTTGTCCGGGCATTTCCGGCTGGATCTTCGCAATCATGCTATCCAGTAAAGGCAGTGCATAATCGCAGCCCAGGGTGGTGTTCATTAAATCGATGTAACGCGCTTCATAATATTGTTTAAAACCGGGATTGGCCATCAATGCATCCAATACCTCAATGTGTCCCTGTCCACCCGGATCGCCTAAATTTTCGGGATTACACGGATCGGCAGTTGGCGCCTGGCTTGGGATTCCGGTGTAATTGATGTAATGTCCAAACGTAGCATCATTGTCCCAAAGCGTATAGCGCCATTTTTTTTCCTGTCCGCCCGGATCAAGTCCGCGCCACCATGCAGTATTCCAGTTGAGCCAATCGGACGTTACCGCCCAGGAGTTCAATACAATGTAATCCACCAGGCTTTTTACATTTAAAATACTATCCACATGATCATAATTGGCTTGTATCGCCATGCTGTTGGACGTAATGTAGCTGCGGATAGTGTTCCAGTCGGTATTAGCGGCTCCGGCTGTTGGTGTATAAGCTTCCCACGTGGATCCCCATGTTTGCAGGTATTCCAGATACGGTTCATCCTGGTGATAATAATAATCAGTAAAATCGTTGTCGTCCACTTTTTCACGAAGATCGTACACGCCCCAGTATTGCCCGTTTACATACAAAATGCAAGGCGACCATGTGCGTTCATCCAGGTGCAGGTTTCCGCGCTGCGAGAGTGTGTGTACATACGAATCGCGGATGTGCGCACCACCCGATTCAAACGGATAATTGTCATTTGCTGCCGATTTCAGGATAATGCGCTTAAATGAATCGCGGGATTTATTTACAAATAATTTATTGTTAACTGCATAGTTATAACCAAATTCATCTTTTGAAATAAAATCTATCCCGCGCTGCGGATACGACCATGAATCGTTTCCATGCTTGTTGCTTTCACCGTCGGTATCAGCTTTTAAATTTTTTGAAGCATCAAAATATTGCAAGCCTGTTTCCGGTTCAATCTCGGTTCCCGTCATCAACGTCATCACCTGGTCACCAAAAATGGAAACCACGGCAACCGTGTGGCTGGCGTTTATAAAATACGTATTGCTTTTTACAAAACTGGCTGGAATGTTAGGATCGGCGCTGAATGCACGCGCTCTTAACACCGTGGTGGATGAAACAGAAATGGGAGCTGAGTAGGTTGATGAGCTGGTTGTTGGTGTTGTTCCGTCGGTTGTATAATGGATCAGTACGCCAGCATCCGGCGATGTAATGGTAACGGTTTGCCCGGATGAATAAAACCCTGCATTAACGCTCATCGTTGGTTTTGTGGCATAATCCGATAAGCCGCCGCTATTGGATGTGCCCGGTGTTGGTGTGAAAAACACGCCCGAGGTGCTTCCGCCGTCGGTTAATTTTCCGCGCGAATGGCCGGTTTGGGTTGGATGTAACGTTGTTGAATAAAGTGTTGTTCCCGAAGGATTGGTAAACACCAGTTCATCGGGTTTGGTTTGGTTGAATGAAAAATTGGTATGGATGTTTGTACCTACCACCACATTTTTACCCGAGCACCACACCAGCAGGTAGGCATGGGAAGCAATATTGATCCCGGCCGGGAACGACCATTTTGTAGGGTTGCTGATCTTATCGCTCAGGCTATAGCCCGTTAAGCTCACTGCAGCGGGCCCGCCGTTGTAAAGTTCTATCCAGTCGGGCGTATCGCCGAAATTATCTGTAATGGTAGAAATATTAGAACAGGAATATTCATTGACCGATACCTGCGCTTTTGCTGTAATAAGCGAACCGCAGAGAATCATTGCACAGGAAATCCGTTTAAAGTAATTTTTCATTTCCATTGAAAAATAATGTTTAAGTAAATGTTTAAATAATGTTACTAATATAATAAAAAAGCATGAGGTTCAAACAATTAGATGGATTTATCGGAGTAAAGGTTGCTTTATTAAAAAGTTCAAAGTTGAAGGTTGGAAAGTTTAAAGTTTGCTGTGTACACGTAGGCGCTAGGCTCTGCCTAGTGACAAATTGTGAGAGTCACCAGGCAGAGCCTAGCGCCTACGATCAAACAATTTGTTATTGCCTGCTATAAATCAGCTCCAACATCAAAAATCTAACATCCAAGATCCAACCGATCATTCCGAAATAAAAAAGGCATCAACCTGAGTCAATGCCTTTTTAGAATCTAAAATTAAAATGCTGCTGTTAAAACTTCCCGATCAGGCCAATGCCAAGATTGAAACCGTTCCCGGATAATTTGTATTTCCAGTCTCGCCCATCATTATCATTCACATTTGAATCCGTATCATTGGAAAAAATAAAGCTTGGGTAATTATATCCGGCATATCCTACATTAAAATACATGCCGATGTGATCTCCAAAATAAATACGTGGTACCAATGCAATTCCGTAATTAATGCCATTGTCTTTTGCCTGCGATCCAAATCCGTCATTTGAAAGGTATTTAAAGTTGGAATAACCAAGTGTTACACGGATCGGCATATCAAAATGTTTTGATTTTACGAGGTGAAAATCGGCAAATATATCTGCATCTACCGAATGCACTGTTGGCTTGTCACCGGTAACAGAATCTTTTCCACCTAAATATTTACAATAGGCTACGCGCGCACCTATTCCAAGCCAATTGGTAACTCCATATTCAAATGCTATAGGATAGATCGCCGAAGCTGCAGCATCGGTAGTATCTTTGGTGATTCTTTCCTTTTGATTTGTAAAGTAGTTGGTTTGGTTGTAAGATTCGAATGCATGTGTCCTGTAAAGCCCCAATCCAGCGCCAAGTTCAACGGTCATGTCGCCTTTTTTGAAAGCTTTGTCCTGCGCATTTGCACTTCCCGCGAGTAAACAGAAAGCGGCAAAAATCAATGTTGTTTTTTTCATTTTTAGTAGTATGTTTTATTTAGGCGAAAATAAATCTTTATTTCGAGATAGTGTCATAATAGTTCCCGACAATTTATCAATTAAAAAATATAGTTTTGTAAACAAATCCCCGCCATGAAAAACATACTTAAAAATACAGCTTTTATCAGCCTTGTTATTTTACTGATTTTGTGCTGTACATCTTGTTTTTTATTGCCGGGCGACCGTTATCGCCCTTCACCTGCATATACCGAAAGCTCCGAAAAGGCAACCGTTATCAATTATACAGTGGATGGTTGTACCTGGCTGCTAATACTGGAAGACGGAACAAAGCTGCAGCCGGTAAATCTCAGTCCGGAATTTCAGAAAAACAATTTAAAAGTGTGGATCACCTATTCATTAAAAAAAGGTGCAAGCAGTATTTGCATGACAGGAAAAATGGTGACATTGGCATCAATTCAATTAAGAAAATAAAACATGGATAGCTTAAGAATCATTTTTATGGGTACACCGGAATTTGCGGTGGAATCCCTCGACATACTGGTTAAAAACAATTACAACATTGTGGGCGTGGTAACTGTGCCGGATAAACCTGCAGGTCGCGGACAACAACTGCAGCAACCGGCGGTAAAAAAATATGCACTCGAAAAAGGATTGCACATTTTGCAACCGGAAAAATTAAAATCGGAAGAATTTTTAAACCAGCTGCGTGAATTAAAAGCCGATTTGCAAATTGTGGTGGCCTTCCGGATGCTGCCGGAAGTGGTTTGGAGCATGCCGCGCCTGGGAACATTCAATTTACACGGCTCGCTATTGCCGCAATATCGCGGTGCTGCGCCGATCAACAGGGCGGTAATGAACGGCGAAAAAGAGACCGGCGTGACCACCTTTTTTCTGCAGCAGGAAATCGATACCGGTAAAATTATTTTCAGGGAACACACGCCAATTGCTGAAAACGAAACGGCCGGTGATGTACACGACCGTTTGATGGTGATTGGTGCCAGCCTGGTTTTAAAGACCGTTCAGGCGATCGAACAAAATGATTATCCGCAAATTGACCAGGCGCGTTTTATTGAAAAAGGAGAAAAAGAACAGCATGCACCCAAGATCTTTAAAGAAGATTGCAGGATCAACTGGCAGTTTTCTGTGGAAGAGATCCATAACCAAATTCGCGGTTTAAGCCCATACCCGGCGGCTTTTACAGAGCTTATAGCACCCGGCGGAAAAAGCTATTTAGTGAAAATATTCCGGACGGAAAAAGAAATGAAAGATCAACCATCCTCTATCGGAACAATTGATACGGATGCCAAAACGTACCTGAAAGTAGCGGTAAAAGACGGCTTTGTGCAGATCAGGGACCTGCAGCTGGCCGGAAAAAAACGCATGGGGACAGATGAATTTTTACGCGGATTTCCGATCAGTAATGAATGGAAATGCTTTTGACAAAATGTTAAAATATGTCAAAAAATCGAAAACGGGAACACAGGCATAGTATAGTTTACAGCCATTCAACAGGCTGATCTTCCAGTATAAATATTGATTCGATCACTCTTTTTTCTGTAACATAACTATATATAGCCTTTCAGACCCAGTTATTAACAAAAACACGACTTATCAACAATATTGCATTTTTTTTGCGCTGTATGTTGCATGGTATGGGATTCCTACTAATTTTGTTCTCGTTCAAGTAATTAATTAAATGTTTAACCCTTAAAAACAATTCAAAATGAACAAAGCAGAATTAGTTGATGCAATCGCATCAGAAACAAAATTGACTAAAGCAGATTCACAAAGAGCTTTAGATGCATTCGTTAACGCTACAACAAAAGCACTTAAAAAAGGTGACCGCGTTGCATTAGTAGGTTTCGGATCTTTCTCTATCTCTAAAAGAGCTGCAAGAACTGGCCGTAACCCACAAACTGGTAAAGCAATTAAAATTGCTGCTAAAAAAGTGGCTAAATTTAAAGCTGGTGCTGAGTTAGCTAAAACAGTTAACAAATAGTCGTCAACTAAACGAAATAAAAAAGCCTTCCCGGTTTCGGGAGGGCTTTTTTATTTTATTTTTGCAGCCAAAATAAAACGCATTTCAATTCTACAGATCCTTATGAGCAAAGCAGACAAAATAAAAAAATTCGACCCGAATAATTTAGGTGATAAAAATGCAAACATTTTTGGTTTGCCATTTACAACCGACGAAGCGGAAGTGGTGATCGTTCCCGTTCCATGGGAAGTTACGGTTTCCTATGCTGCCGGTACGGCGAAAGGTCCGCAGGCTATTTTTGATGCGTCGTTCCAGGTCGATCTTTTTGATCCCATTATCAAAGATGCATGGAAAATAGGATTGGCAATGGACAAAATTTCTCCGGAAATTGAAAAGAAAAGCAATAACCTCCGCAAAAAAGCAGAGCAATACATCGGGATGCTGGAAGACGGCAACTCACCGGAGAAAAATGCAACGATGAAAAAGATCCAGGCAGAAGTAAATGCTGCCTGCAAAGAAATGAATGCATGGGTAAAAGCACGCGTACTTCATTTTATGAATAAAAATAAAGTGGTGGCATTGTTGGGTGGCGATCACAGCACACCTTACGGGATGATGCAGGCACTGGCCGAAAAACACAAATCGTACGGAATTTTACAAATTGATGCACATGCGGATCTGCGCGATGCGTATGAAGGTTTTGAATTTTCACATGCGTCGATCATGTTCAATGCATTAAAAATAAAACAGGTTTCGAAACTGGTACAAGTGGGAATCCGCGATTATTGCGAAGCGGAATACAACATTGTAAAAAATTCAAAAAAACGTGTGGTGTCTTTTTATGATCGCGATATCAAGCATCAGCAGTACGAAGGAAGATCATGGGAAAAGATCTGCAACGATATTATTAAGGAATTGCCTGATAAAATTTATTTGAGTTTTGACATCGACGGGCTGGATCCGAAATTATGTCCGAACACAGGAACGCCTGTTGCCGGTGGTTTTGAAGCGGAGCAAATTTTATATTTGGTTCAGAAGATCATTGAAAGTAAAAAAACGATCATTGCTTTTGACATCAATGAAGTAGCGCCGGGCGGTGATGAATGGGATGCAAATGTGGGTGCGCGCATGTTGTACCGGATTGCAAACATGGTGGCGAAATCGAATAAAAAAGTATAAAAGAAGGCGGAATGCGGAAGTGTGCTGTTTGAGAAATCAACGAATAACAAATTTAAACGAATATCGAATCTGTGTAGGTACGGATCGTACGAATTTGAAAACAAATTTTAGTACAGATAACGAACAGGAACAAAACTACGAATCCGTGTGTCAAAACCTCATACGTAGCCTAACGACTAATTACTAATAACTTTTCTGCGTACAGCAAACTTTAAACTTTTGAACTTTAAACTTTGAACTAATTATAAACCAATTTAGAAAATTAAAATCTTTCAATTTTGAGTGTAGAGAATAAAGACTTGATTACTTATTTAGAGCAATTTGTATCTGAAACACGCCGTCAGAAATTTGACGATGTGCTCAATTGCAGAACGCGCCATATTACCATTGCGCTGGAAGATCTGTATCAGCCGCACAATGCAAGCGCGGTACTCCGCTCCTGCGATATTTTTGGGATCCAGGACATTCACATTATTGAGAACAAGCATGCATATACTGTTAATAAAGACATTGCAATGGGTTCGCCAAAATGGTTGAATATTCACAAATACCGCAATGCGGAAGATAATACCGTTGATTGTATCACCAAACTGAAAGCGAAAGGTTACAGGATCGTTGCCACATCGCCGCACAAGAATGGCTATGAATTAAAAGATCTGCCGGTAGATCAACCGCTGGCACTGTTTTTTGGCACCGAATTAACCGGCATCTCGGATACCGTTCGTGAACTTGCCGATGATTTTGTAATGATCCCAATGTATGGTTTTACCGAAAGTTTTAACATTTCCGTATCGGCCGCCCTGTGTTTGCACAGCCTGGTGGAGAAGCTGCATCAAACGGATGTGAACTGGCATTTGAGTGAAGAGGAAAAAGAAACACTTACCCTCCACTGGCTGCGTAAATCCATCAGCAAGGTGGAACTGATCGAGAAGGATTACGAGGAAAGAAGGAAAAACAAATAGTTCAAAGTTTAAAGTTGGAAAATTTAAAGTTTGCTTTGCGCAGATGCTACTTTTGCTAAAAACGGAGACCCATTACACTCCGTTGTCATCCCGGGCTTGACCCGGGATCTGCCAATTAGAAGCAAGTTTAAAGTTTGCTTTGCGCAGATGCTGTGTTTGCTGTTTTTCTGCCAGCCCCAGCCGTACTTATTTAAATATAACCGACTTTTGAATTTCTCCTTTTAAGTTTCAGAAAACACAGCTAACTTTGAACTTTAAACTTTTGAACTTTGAACTCGTTTTGATATTATCTAAATTAAACGTAGGTTTGTAACACGAATTAACTAAAAACACAATAAAAACTATTATGGGAAAAGGTGATAAAAAAAGCCGCAAAGGTAAAATCGCAATGGGTTCACACGGTGTAACCCGTCCAAAGAAAAGTGTAAAAAAAGCAGCAGCTAAAAAAGCAGGTGTTGCCAGCAAAGCTGCGGCACCAGCTAAAAAAGTAGCTCCGAAAAAAGCAGCTAAAAAAGCAGAATAGTTTTATAAAACGGTTCTATAACAAAAAACTCACAACGATTGTTGTGAGTTTTTTTATGGAACAATATGAGTTTCAATTATGAGATCCCATGTCGGAGCACGGGATGACGATTTAGAGAATGATTCGTCTCCGTTTCAATCTTTTAATTTCTCCGCCAGGTACAAATAAGGCTCCGGAAAATGATGTGAGAAGATCACTTTGTTATCATCCGGATATTTTTTGTAATAATCGGCATCCGGTATCAGCACAATGGTTACGCCGGTTCGCACATAATTAGTGCTTTTGATATATACCGGCTGTTTGAATTCAGGCAGCTTTTTCTTCAGGAGCGAATATGCTTTTTTGCCTAAATACTTTTCAAACTTCCGTTGCGATTTTTTTGTGGGCTTGTCCATTTGTTTATAAATGTGATTCAGCACCATGCTCACCGGGAATTTCTGTTTTTTGATGATCCTTTTCGCATTCGTAAATGGATTTACCGTATTAAAATCATTTACCGTTTGTATGGAAAACGGTGTTTCCGGAACCCAATCGGCTGCGTTTACTACATTGTAAGCCCAGCCATTGCGGGTTAAATTTTCATAATCATAAGCGTAATATAAATTACCAGGCTTGGGTGCCGCGCTGCAATAGGTTTTAAAGCGAATGTCAATTGGCAATTTGTGCTGTTGTTTTAAATTTTCGAGGTGTGATGTGAGCATGTAAGCGATGGCCCCACCCTGGCTGTGGCCCATGATGATGAAGTTGCGAATGCCTAGCTTGTTGTAGCACGAATCTATTTTCGGTAAAATATCGCGCTGCAGATACGCCATTCCAACCAGCCAACCAATATGCACCGCCGCTTTTGGATTATCGGCCAGATGATAATCAAATGTAAAATTCTTTTCCAGCTCCAGCTTCCCTACCGCCGGTACCATGCCTGCATAAAAATTGGCGAGCCAACTGGTTTGATCGGCTGTGGTACCACGCAGACTGATCACTGCAACTGAATCGGTGCTCAGCCACAGATCCCATTGATTATCGAGTCCGATCACTTTGGAGCGGTATGCAAAATGATATTTTTCCGGAAATGGAACGGTTACTTTTGTCCAGGGCGTATCCACCTGCCGTGCTGTGATCTTCAGCATTTCGATGTATTGTTTTTTATCAAAACCGGGCTTGAGTTTTTCCGTTTGAGCCTGTGCCGAAAAAATAAAAACGGAAAGAAAAATAGTGGTGAGTATGCGGATCTTAAAATTCATAATTTAATTTTATCTGTGACAACATTTGAATGGAAATGTTTACAGAACTAAAGTAAAACAATACTGCGAATTACGGTGCCAAACGGGCAATTTTCCAGTTATTATTTTCCAGTGTGTACAAGATCCTGTCGTGCAAACGGCTGGGCCTCCCCTGCCAGAACTCCATTGAATCAGGCCTTAACACATAACCGCCCCAATAATCAGGACGTGGTACATCTTCACCCGGATATTTTTCGGAGAGTTTTTTATATGCTTCATCCAGTATATTTCTGCCGGTAATGATTTTACTTTGTTCGGATGTCCAGGCACCCAGCTTGCTTGTACGCGGGCGCGAATTAAAATAACGGTCGGATTCTTCCGCTGTTTGTTTTGTCAGCGTTCCTTCAATGCGCACCTGGCGCTCCAGTTCCGGCCAAAAAAAAAGCAATGCCGCTTTGGGATTGTCTGCAATGTTCTCCCCTTTCCTGCTGGTGTAATTGGTATAAAAAACAAAACCATCCTCATTAAAATTCCGCAACAATACAATGCGTGCAGTTGGCTGCCCTTGCCCGGAAACAGTAGCAACCGTCATAGCATTCGGTTCGTTTACTTTTGAATCAATTGCTTCTTTGAACCATTTTTCGAATTGTAAAAATGGATTTTTAGCAACGTCCGTTTCATCCAGTGTTTGTTTGGAAAAATCGTGACGGAGGGAGTTGATGTAATTTTTTAAATCTTCCATATTACGAATAACGAATAAAAAACGAAAAAACGAATCTGTGCGGTTACAAATTACGAATTAATACAAATTTACAAATCTGTATGAAAGCGATGTGTGTAAAATGTTTGTTTTATAAATAAAATCTTCTTTCGGAGCTGTCATCCCGGACCTGACCCGGGATCTCATAAATGCTTGCAGTGTTTGTTTGTTGTTTTTAATTGGCAGATCCCGGGTCAGGCCCGGGATGACAATTTAAGATGGTGAACCTGCTTTTTAATAAATATTTTTTAACAGCTTAAAATAATTTCAAATCTGTGTGACCAAGCAATAAAAAAAGAAATGACCATTCATTTTCTTCGCGCCTTTGCGCCTTCGTGGTAAAAATCCGCTGCGAAGCACCACACACAGCAAACTTTGAACTTTAAACTTTTGAACTTAACACTCTACCAGCTTATTCAACTCATCCACCAGTTTTTTTGATGTGGTATTAAAATAGCGTTTTTGTTTGTACGCCACCACCCACTGAATGCCTTTGATCGTATTGGTTAAAAATAATTCATCTGCGCCCAGCAAAACGCTTTGCATGATGGAGTTTTCATACACTGCAATTTTATTCGCCTGTGCGATCTCAATTATTTTTCTGCGCATCACGCCATTCACGCAACCGTCGGTAAGCGGTGGTGTATATAACACTCCGTTTTTTACTGCAAAAATATTGGAGCTGATCGATTCAATGATCTGCATCTTGTCATTGATCAATACACATTCATCCAATTGATGCTGTGTTTTATAAACCCCGGCCATCACATATACCGCGCTGTTTGCGGATTTGATGGATGCAAGCGCATTGGGTGTTTTTTTGAAATCAACAAACAGATCCACCAGCAATCCTTTTTGATTCAGGTGATATCCTTTTTCCTCGATCGGGTTTACTTCCAGTAAAAAAGAAACCTGGTTGTCGGTAGGCGTATAAAAGCCGCCATTGTTGCGATAAACGGTAAAACGCACTCTTCCATCACTGCCAATATTATTTTTTTGTAAAAGCTCTGTGATCAAGCGTTCTAAAATATCCGCATTCAAATTGATGGGTGTTTGCATTTTCATCACGTTCAATCCATCGATCAAACGATTGATGTGCTCAGGCAAAAACACAGGCTTGCCGCACACGATCCTGATCGTTTCAAACAAGGCATCGCCATAGCGAAAAGCTCTGTTAGTATGGCTTAAAGAAGGTTTATCATCCGGAAGCAATGTTCCGTTATGGTTAATGTATTGCTGCATATTTTGTTCTTTGCAAAATCTTTTTTTAATTGATCTGATCCAGCAACAGTTTCAATGAACTGTTTGCTTCGATCAGAATTCCTTTTACACCGGCTTTTTCCCCGGCTTCTACATCACGTTCTTTGTCGCCAATAAAATAACTTTTTGATGCGTCAATATCAAAACGCGCCAATGCTTTTTCAACAAATAACGAGTTGGGCTTCCTGCAAATGCAATTGCCTACATCCGGATGATGCATGCAATAATACACTTCGGATAAGGTAATATTATTTTTTTTAAGCTCCTGTTTCAGATATGAATGCAGGATCTCCACGTCTTCCTGTTTATACAGCTCTTTGGCGATGCCGCTTTGGTTGGTCACCACGATCAGCAAATATCCGCGGCGTACAAATTCCTGCAATGTTTCCATCAGATCCGGCAGGATCACAAAATCCTCCAAACGATGGGTATATCCGCGTTCTGTGTTGATCACACCATCCCTGTCTAAAAATATTGCTTTGTTCATTTTAATATGTTCCCTGGATTTTGTGAATAAAATCAATTGCTAAGCCGGGCTTTAACGCGATGGTAAAAAGCACCCCAAATACCGATCCCCAGAAATGGGCGTCGTGTGCAATGCCCGTATTTCCCCTGCGGCTCAGGTAATGCTCCACTCCCAATATCAATACTCCAAAAATATAAGCGGGAATACCTCCGGGAATGGGCAGGATCAGCAGTGATAATTTAGCGGTGGGCGCCAGCACTATAAAGGAGAACATCACGGCCGAAACCGCTCCTGATGCACCCAACGCGTTGTAGTAGATATTGTCTTTGTTTTTTTCGTATGAATACAACGACGACATAGCCAATCCGCCTACATACAATAAAACATAAAACAGCGGGCCTTTAGCGCCGTAGATCCAATTAAGGCTGTAGATCTTTTCCACATTCGATCCGAAGATCCATAATGCGTACATATTAAACGTCAGATGCGGAATGTTTGCATGAATGATCCCATTGGAAAAAAAGCGATACCATTCCTTCCGGTGATTGATCATATATGCGTTGAACATTAATTTATTTTTTAATGTATTATTCTCAAACGCTGCAAAAGATACAAGCACCGTAACGGCTATGATAACAGATGTAATAATGGATGTGGTCATATCTGTAAAGATAAGCAATTGTTTTATTTTGTTATGTTGTAGAAGAATGTTGTTTATGGAAACAGAAATACTTTCTTGAGCTGTCATCCCGGGATGACAGTATTATTTGTGAATATTCTAAAAAAATAACATTTTCCTACAACAACACCTTTTATTTCAGATTATCAAGGTAACTGCCGTTCAAATGTTCATTGGATTTATTTTTTGGAATGGACAGTGATTTCCATTCCGAATTTTTAATATGTTTCGCCAGGAATACGATCTGCCCGATGTGATATGCATAGTGCGCCGTTTGTCTGTTCAGCGCCTGCGCCACAGTTAATGCTTCAGCGCGGATGGTTACCGTTTTCATCACATCTTCTTCTTTCAGCGATTCCAGCGTATCCATGAATACCTTCCAGCCCTTGTTCCAGATTTCCATTAATTGTTCGCGCGTTTGTGTGCTGTCCACAAATTCCGCATCGCGGTTCCGGTCAGGCTTTTCGCCATCGGTAGTTAAAAAATCCGTCCAGCGCGAGATCATATTTCCACTCATGTGTTTCATGATCACGGCAATGCTGTTGGACTCAGGATCAGGCGTGTAATGGAAATCCGCATCTGCGGTTAATTGCGCGAATGATTTTTCCGCAAGGTTCCTGTAATTGGTAAATACACCGATGGTGTTTTCCAAAAAATGTTTTTCGAAGCTCATTTTTTTATTCTTGTTTTAGGTTTAATGATCAGGCGCAGTGATTGATCGTACGTCACATAATTCCATACCCAGTTAATAAAAATGATCAGTTTGTTTTTAATTCCCACGATCGACATTAAATGCACGAACATCCATACCAGCCATGCAAAAAATCCCTGGAATTTTATGCGCGGCAGATCGGCTACTGCTTTGTTCCGTCCCACCGTTGCCATCGATCCGAGATCTTTGTAATGAAACGGTTTTAACGGTTTGCCAAGTAATTGGTTCTTTAAATTTTTTGCCAGCAGATCGCCTTCCTGGATTGCCACCTGCGCTACCTGCGGATGACCGTTCGGATATTTTTCTTCCGTCATCCAGGCAATATCACCAATTGCGTAAATGTTATTGTAACCTTCCACTTTGTTGTAACGGTCTACTTTTATACGGTTTGCCCGTGCAATGGCAGCCGGATTCAATCCTTCGATCTTATTACCGGTAACGCCTGCAGCCCATACCAATGTATCGGTACGGATGGAGCTGCCATCTTCCATAAACACATTTTTTCCGTCGTATATTTTTACACGCGCATTCAGCATTACTTCCACGCCTAATTTTTCGAGGTAAATTTTTGCTTTTTTTGATGCAGCATCCGACATGCCGTTGAGCACTTTCGACGAGCCTTCCAGCAAATGAACCTGCATCATTTTAAAATCCAGCTCGGGATAATCTTTCGGCAATACGATCTTTTTCATTTCTGCCAGCGTTCCCGAAACCTCTACTCCCGTTGGCCCACCGCCTACCACCACAATGTTCATTAATCCTTTTCGCTGTTCGGGATCTTCTGTGATCAGCGCATCTTCATAATTCTGTAAAATGGTATTGCGCAATGCCAGTGCCTCTCCCACGGATTTCATCGGGATAGCGTTTTCCATCATTTGTGTGTTGCCAAAAAAATTGGTGTCGGCACCGATCGCAATTACCAGCTGATCGTAATTGATAATGCCAATGCTGGTTTCAATGCAATTTTGTTCCGCAACAATTTTACTGACTTCTGCTACACGGATGTGTACGTTTTTTGATTTCTGAAAGATCTTCCGGAAAGGGAATGCGATTGCGCTGGGTTCCAGTCCGGCTGTAGCCACCTGGTAAAATAATGGTTGAAACTGATGATAATTATTCTTATCGATCAGTACGATTTGGTAATCTGTATTTGATAATTCACGGGCTATTTTAAGTCCGCCAAAACCGCCTCCAACAATAACGATCCGTTTTTGCGAGGTTTCTGTGATATTGGCTTTCATAAGGGAGATTTATGACACAAAATTACTTAATTAATATCTTGCATCTTAAAAAAAAGTGTCATAAGTAAGACTAAAACCTATATTTTAGAATTATACATTTAAGGAGTAATGAATTTTTCAAGTGTATATACCAAAATAGTAGCATTAACGCTTCCTGAATTTACAGAAACGATAGCCCAGCCATCTTTGGCAAAATCATTTAACTTAATTTCAGCCGCGATAATGTTCTCACTTGCTACGTTTAAACGTATTATTTTATATTCTTTCATATTAAGTGGTTTTAAATCGTTCTAAAATAAAAACCAAGGTAAACCCTTGCTTAATGTCCTGTATGGACAAAATTGACCATGAATCTTTTGACAAATCGTTAAGACTAGATTCTAATGCTTGAAAGTTATAATTACTATATTGAAATGTAAATACTTTATATTCCTTCATAATTTATCTAAATATTAGGTTTAGGAATTTTTTTGACCGATTGAACTAGTTCTTTAACTACTTTCTTTGATTTACTGGACAGCTTACTCAGGTCATTTTCTGTGTTTGATAAATCCCTATATACAAGGCTAATCACACAATATACATTAATATTTTTATATTTAAAAAACCGATCCATCTCTGGACTAGAGGTTATCTGTTCAAATTTGAATGGAGTATTAGTAATATACTCGTCCTTAGAGGTTACTGAGATAGAATGATTTAAGTATATCATGTTCTCATTCGCTAAAAATACATTAATTTCCTGTAATGCTTTATCATTAATATTTATTTCTCCTTCTTCAATCGGAATAAGAAATAATTTATGCTTTAGTGTCGACATTTTTTATTTTTTTTACTTTGTCATTTATTAACTCAATTAATTTATTAACATTTTCTAAGACAGCATTCCTTTCTCCTTCTCCATTTTTTTTAACATTTTCAAGCAGTACACGCATAATATTGATTTTACTTATTCCTTTTTTCTTTCTGTTCTTAATCTCAAAAAATTCTAAATAATGAGATTCTTCAATTGAATCAACGATAGGAGTGTTCAATTCTTTTTCTTCAAGTTTGGAAAATGGTTTATCAAAATCATATGAGCCTTCTGAATAATGCGAATTATAAGCCCTAATGTATTCATTTTGCGGCAATAAATCTTCAAAAGTTCTACTTTTAGAATCTTGAAAAACATCGTTTATTCTTATGCAAAACCATCGTTTATTATCTATGAGTTTAGCAAATTTCTCTTTTTTAAAAACCTTATCACCTGCTTCATCACTATCCAGCAATATCACTCCACACAATTCATCACCGAGAGAATTTAAATACCGGATAGCATTTTCGATTTCAGATACACCGCCTGCATCATAAATATTTAGCCATTCTAATGAAGCGTATTTTTCATCTTTGGATGCGTATTCACTTATTAACTTTCTTAATACGAAATGTTCAGTATCACCCTCTACTATAATATTCAAGTTCCCTATTAGAAACGAATCATTTAACAAAATGCCTAATTCTTTTCTAAATATTTGATATTTATTTTTGTATGTTTTCCTTTCAATTAATGTCCCCTTATTTTTGTCTTTTGTTGTAAACACAAGGCTATCCAGATCATTTCTCAAAGTAAGAAAAACGTTGTGCGTGGTATAAATAATTTCATTTTTTAAAGAGAATTCGTCAAATGTTTTTAATAAGGATTTGCAAGCATGAGGATAAAGACTTGCTCCAGGTTCATCAAGCAAAAAAACAAGAGGCTTTAATGAATCTTTTGTCAAGTAATATTTATTAATTAAAAAGGCAAAATAATAGCGAAAACCAGGACTTCTCTCCTCTATACTATATCTTGCATCTGAAGCATCATAAATCTGTAAAACAATTTTATTTCTCAAATATGTAAGTTCAAATCGGATACTATCATCTTGATTATAATGTTTTTGGAATAATCTCGTTATTTTATCTTGAGCAGTTCCTAAGATTTGACCAACTAAATGATCATCATCTGATTCTAAAACAGAAAAGTCTTCACATCCTCCAATTATCAATAATCTTCTTAATGTTTCAAACTCTTGTTTGTCACCTTTTAAGTCCTCTATTTTTGCAGGCTTAATTTCTAAATTTTCATCTGAAAACAATTCAATTGCAGGTACGAAATTCTCTACAAAAAATTCAATTACTGCATTTTTAGATCTTTCATCTTTCAAATTTTGAAAAATATCAACATCTACAAGATGTTCTTTGTTATATATTTTAACTTCAATATGATCAGTCCCATCCCCCCATCTAATGATTGTATAATAAAAATCTTCTGAAGTTATTATCTCTTGTAAAATGGTTTTGATATCAATAGTGTAAAAACGAATAAATTCTTCTGTCTTTTTCTTGCCAATTTCTTGAGCACTTCCCTTGAAATCACCTATTATAACTGGAAATTCTTTATTATATTGAGGAGAATTTTTGTTTTTCAATTTAAAATTATTGCCAAACAATTTGTAATAATTTAAATATTCAATAGCTTCAATAATGCTAGATTTACCAGATTCATTCTTGCCAATTAAACAGGTTAAATTATTTTTAAATTGAACTGTCAGGTTTTTGATAGACTTAAAATCTAGTATTTTTACTTGTAAAAGTTTCATTGTCTAAGTTTTTTTCAAGCAAAAGCCGAGCATTGCTCGGCTTTTGCTTGATATTAATTATATCTAAATTTATTATATCTATTTATATCCTTCCGGTTTCAGTTGAATATCCTTGCTGATCTCAAATTTATAGGAGCTTTTATCAAGGATGTTGATCGTATTTGTTACCGGCTGAAAACCGTTTGCCTCAATGTTCACCTGGTAATTTCCCGGTGCAAGCACCATCACATATCTTCCGGTATTCGGATTTGGTAAATAGTTTCCTACCACTTCCTGTGTTTTTGTATTGGTAACGGAAATAAACACATCCGTATAATTTAATTTCTGAGTGCTGTCGGCCGAAGAAATATTTCCTTTTACCACCGAGTATTGCGGATCCACCTCATTAAATGTTACGCGATACACATCCAGGTCGCCCAATCCACCTTCGCGCAAAGCGGCCATGTATCCAAAACGGCCATTATCCGCCAAACGGAAATTAAAATTATCTTCCGGTGTGTTGATCGGGTAACCTACATTTTTAGGATTGCTGAACTGGTGCGTTTCTTCGCTCCACTCTGCTTTAAAAATATCGTAACCGCCCATGCTGGTATGTCCGTTGGAACTGAAATACAGCATTTTTCCATCGTTGGTAACATTTGGAAAATCTTCATCAAACGGTGTGTTGATCTCCGGGCCTAAATTTTGCGCCGGGCCCCAGGTTCCGTTTGGTAATTTACGGCTCATGTATAAGTCTGTACCGCCTTGTCCGCCTGCGCGGTTGCTCGCAAAATACAGCATGCTGCCATCGCTGCTGATACACGCAGCAATCTCTTCTGCTTTCGAGGAATTAATATTTTCGCTTAATTTTTCAGCGGGCTTAAAGCTTTTGTTTTTATCTGTAGTGGTGCTGTAAATATCGCCCACTCCTTTTAAATTGGTATAATACAGCAACATGATCTCGCCGCTGGCTGATAAGCCGATGATCTCCTGTTCGCCATCGTTTTTTGCGATCGGTGGCCCGATGTTTTTTCCTTTTGAGAAAACGCCATCTGTTACTTTCGAAACATAAATGGCTGCTGGGTATGAACCGTCGTCTTTTGCAACTTCTGCACCTTCATCCGGACGGCGGGTGTTTAAAATAATGAACGATTCATCGTTCGGTACAAAAGGATAATAATCTGCGTAAGGCGAATTTACATTCGGCCCCAGGTTTTCAAACGTTACGTTCAATGGGAATTTCATCAGCTCTTTTGCGTTGATGCAAAACTGGATCTGGCGGTCAACATCCGTTAAGTTATCGGCATTACCGCGGCCGGTTTGTTTAAAGGTATTGTACGCTTTTATGGCATCGTCGAAACGGTATGCATAATGATAAGCGCGGCCCAATAAATACATGGCATTGGGATCGTATTTTGTTTTATGCGTAAGAATCTCGAGGTATGGGATCGCTTTTGTTTTGTTGATATTGGTATTCAGGTAACAAATAGCGATATCGTAATTGTATTTATCGTTTTTCGGATCTTTATCCAACAGGGCCAGGTAATCATCCAACGCTGCTTCGTAATTGCCCTGCAAAAACTTTTTATCTGCTTCGTACGCATCTACTTTTTTTGTGGATTCGTCCTGCGCAAAAGCTGCAGGTGCTGATAATAAAAAGAGAGAGCAGGCAAAAAATAATGACTTTTTCATTGTTAAATACATCGCTATAATTTTTAATGGAAAGCAAAGATAAAAAAAAGCAACGAATGATGGCTTTTAACAGATGAATAGATTTATTTCAGGCGTTAACAGCCGGAACTATTTGAATTTTTCGCAAAGTGTGGGGTGGTACTTTTTTTTGCGGTGAGGACACCAGTTTTTGAATTTCTTTTTGAAATTAAAACTGCGTTCTGCCAGCGAAACAGCGTGCCGCTTTGATTTGGCACCGCTGGAAACAGATGATCCGCCTGCTGAAGAAGATCCAACAGAAACCATTCGTTCGGCCGAACCGGGACTTTGGATCTGGTAACGCATGTGGAAGCCATTTTCAATGGTAGGCTCAATATTATCGTTTTTGGGAGCTAATTGCTGTTGTGCGGGAGGCGGAGGCTGGTCGTTGGTAGTTTGTGTGGAGTAATTTCCGGGCAGATTATTATCATTATTGTCAGGGATATTTCCAACAATAGTCACCGTTGCATCGTTGTTCGTATTGTTATCCGGTTGAGCAGAAGCACGAAAGGCAACGAGCAATAGGTTAAGAAAAATTAAATATTTTAACCTGAAGGTTTTCACGGAACATAATCTAATTTTACCGTAAAGTTAAAAAACATTTCGGTAGAAGTCAATTATTTGTCGGTGATAATGTATTAACGATGGTTAATAACTTCCTATTGTGGCAAATGTTCCATGATTCCGCCCTGGAATGGCGTCCAGATCCCGATCCTCAGTCCTATTTTCTTTAAGCCTCTGCCTGTCCATACATTGCAGGTTTTAAACAGGCTATAGGTTCCGTTTGCCTCGTAAAAACAATCGTTGTAGGAATAACCGGCATGGTTTACCCGGATCGTTTTTCCATTGCTGTACTGAAACGATTCTTTGATGTAAGCGATCAGCGTATTGTACTGTTCCTGCGAGATCACCAGTTTTTTGCAGGATTCGCTTACATGCGGCTCGTAATGTTTGTATGTTACATGCATGGCGGTAGAGCTCAACCCGAATGCGGCTTTAAATGCGGTGGAGAATTTAAGATCCGCCCAGGTGGGTGTTCCGATAAAAAAGCCTTTGTCGCCCCAACCCGCAGCAACATACCTGTAAGTGAAATCCACTTTTTCAAAATCGGAATACGGAAAAAGCGTATTCCAGTCCATTTGCGGCATTTTTACAGGCATCACAAAATCGGTATGCACACCGTTTGATTCGATATAGATCGTGATCCCGTTTTCCGGAGGAGGAACATCCGCGTTTACTTTAAAATAAGGCAGGATCTGAGAAAGCAGCAGGTAGATGCCGACGAAGGTGATGATTCCGGCAGCAGTGTATAAAATGTAACGAAGAGTTTTTTTTAGAAAAAGTATCAAGGAAAAAGTATCAGGTACTGTGTTGGCTTAATAAGCCACAGATTCACAGATTTTTTTAATTTAAATTTGAATTGCACGGATAAAATCGCAAAGCGATTTTGGATGATCTGTGTAATGGTTTTTATATTTTTTTAATCTGTGAATCTGTGGCAACAAATGATACTCTGTATTAAAAATTAGCATTTTCCGGATTTAGTACCTAATACCTGCGACCTGATACTTTCTACTTAACTATGCTTCTCAATAAACTGTACACCGTATGTTTCTAACTCCTGCAACAACGGTTCGTAGATTTCTTTTATTGTGGGAATGGTAACACCGCGTGCTTTTATTTTCCCCTGCAGGATCAATTTTGCAGTGATCGCCAAGGGTAAGCCCACGGTTTTTGCCATGGCGGTGTAGGTTTGATCTTCGCCTTTTACAACCAGCGAGGAATTTATTTTTTTTAATTCTCCGTTCAACATGTATTCAAATTGATGCTGCATCACGATCAGGTCCTTGTCATTTTCTTCCAGCTTCCATTTTTCTTCCAGCAGATCCTGCAAAATTTGTGCTGGTGATGCATTTTCCATCCGGATCTTACGATCTCCAAAAAGATCCAGCCATTCGATCCTGCTCAATGTTTCCGCATCCATTTCTGCTCCCATGAATGCAATTAATTTTTCTTTTACCGTTTGTTTTCCCTGCGGTAAAAATGCTTCCATCAGTTCGCGGTACGTTAATGTATCGGATGCTTCAATCTTGTAGGTATCGTCCGTAAGCCCTAATTTTACAAACACGTTCCATGCTTTACAATAGCCCGGCATGCGCAGTGTTCCGCGCAGCATGGTTGGAATGTTTTCGATGTTGTAAAAATGTCGGTAAGACAAGGAATCACGGTTAGCATACGCTTCGTATTTCCTGTTTCCGTCCATTTCGATCATGTCGGTTTGTGTGAATAAACGGTTGTATGGAATGTATTTATATTTTCCGTTCTCGATGTATTGCGCGGTTCCCTGCCCTGCCAATATTACATTGCGCGGGTTCCACGAAAATTTATAGCCCCATGGATTGGTATCACTTTCGGGTGCTACCAGTCCGCCGCAATAGGATTTGAACAAGGTGAGCTCCCCCCCTTTTTCATGGATCTCATCAATGATCTTCATCGCGGAAGCATGATCCACGCCCGGATCCAGCCCGATCTCGTTCATCAGAATAATGCCTGCAGCTTTTGCTTCATCGTTCAATGCGGCCATTTCTTTGGAAACATAGGAAGCGGTTGCAAGGTGTTTTTTCAAACGCACGCAATCGGTTGCCACGCTCATGTGCATAAAGGCCGGTAACATAGAGATCACAAGATCTGCACGCGTAATTTCCTGCTCGCGCTGCATCTCATCATTAATATCGATCGCAATAGCGCGGCTGTTCGGATGGTTGTTTGTTTTTTGCTGCACCAGTTCCAGCGACACATCCGCAACGGTTACATTCCAGTTTTCGGCGGTTGAATGATCCAGTAAATATTTAATGAGGCAAGATGCGGAACGGCCTGCGCCGATTAACAATATATTTTTCATTTGATAATGCTCTATTAATTGCGGGCGAAATTAAAACTAATTATTGTATTTAACCATTTTAAGCCAGCAGATGTTTGATATAATGTTGCAGCCAGAAAATGTGCATGTATTGCGCAGGCGTTCTGGAACGGTGCTTTATCAGCTGAATGGATTTATTCAACTCCTGGAGCTGCTTGTGTTTTTGCGATGAATTATCTGTTAAAATACTGATCAGCTCAGCGAAAGCATCATACAAATTCAATCCTTTTAAATAATCCGTTACAACGGGTTCTTTCAAACCCTGCACTGCTTTTTTGTAAGCACCGGCAATGATCAGCAGTTTGATTCTCAGGATCAGCGTCTGATCCAGCGAGGTCATCATATTATCGGACTTGCGCAGCACTTTTGCATATTCCTCCGTTTGCTCCAGTAAAAAAGCGGGATCCATTTTATAGGTTTGCGGATAAACCTCGCTGTAAATACGCGCTTTCATTGCATTTACGAGCATTAATTTATCCGTTTGATGATTGTTTTTCAAATACACCGCAAAATTATTGATGGTTTCCATGGCTTCGGAATACCGGTGGGTCATGCACTGTGCCGTGATGAGATTATAAAAGAAAGCTTCTGTTTTGTGTGTTTTAAAAACGGAATGTTCATCGTCCATTTGTTTTGAAAAAGCATGCACGATCTGGTACGATTCTTCAAATTCGCAACGCGTAAAATGATACGACATGACCATGCTGTTGAAATGCATGTGCTGCAATTGCACATAATTTACTTTATAGGTCAGCAAAGGAATTTGCGGGTATTTTGATTGCAGTTTTTTAAACGCCGATAAATGCCTGCTCAACACCTGCGGATCGGTAGAATAATCTTTCGAGCCTAATTTGTAATACGCCGATACATGGTGATAACACAATAAAAACCGGGGATATGCCTTGTGCTTTACTGCCAGCGTACGCAGGTAATTCAGTTCTTTTTTTGCGAACTTCACTCCTACTGTAAAGTTGATCTCGTATACCTGTCGTGCCGTCATGCAGCAACGGTTCATATCTGCCTGCAGCTCAATTGCCTTTTGTTGTTTGGTATATAGCGGTACATTATTTTCGAGCCGGTTAAACGACTGGTTACAAAAGATCAATTGATCAATAATAGCAGGAAGCAGCTCAAAAATATTTTTCTCCCAACATACCTTTTCCAGCTCCAGCAATTGTTTGTAGCCGGTTTCTTTATTTTCTGTGGCAATAAAAAGTTTTGCTTTCAGGAATTTCAGCTCTTCTTCTGCATGTACCTGCGATGTATCGTTGGTTTGGAAGCTTTCCAGTTCGTCCAGTATTTTTTTACGCAGCTTAAAAAAACGGTTTTCCAGCACAGCATAAGCCGTTTGTTCCTTTTCATCGCTGTACACGGCATCAATGGCTGCCATGGTTTTAAAATTCGGACTTTTTAATTTTTCAATAAAATCAATGAACCGGGTAACCGTTGGCGAGTTTTTAAATTTATAGATCAGCTCTGCCCGCTCCGTTTCATTTAGTTTTTTGAACGATTCATATACCTGTTTGTTCATTCTTTCTTTTTTGTGAATTCATAAATCAACCGCTCTTTTGCTTTGTTCAGTGCATGTTCGCCCATCCGGCAACCGCCAATCCAACCCATGGGCCTGTATAGCGTTTTTAAAGATACATTTTCCCGGTTAATTTTACTCCCGGAACAGGATCGGACTTACAAACATACACAACCAAAATAAAATAATCATGTTAAAAAAAACTGCATCAACAACATGTAAAATAGTGGTTACCTGTTTTGCTGCAGCTTCCCGTTCATAGCAATATGAGCGGGATGTACTTTAAAATTATCCAAAATTAACAATTAAAAAAAACAGCTTATGAAACGCGCATTCCTTTCATTTTTAGCAATCTTTTTGTTCGGCACCATGGTGCTGGGGCAAAATAACAATGTAGTGATCTACTCGCAGGATGGATTAAAATTTACGCTGATCTTAAACGGCGTACGGCAAAATGCACAACCCGAAACCAATGTAAAAGTAACGGGGCTGAACAACGCCACTTACCAGGCAAAAGTGATCTTTGCAAACGGCATAAGCGATATTGATCAGAACCTGTACTTGATGAATGGCGGCAGCCCGGTTCAAAATACGGAGTTCACTTCCGCGATCATCAATAAAAAAGGCACGTATAAATTACAGTTCAGGGGAACCGCTCCCATTGAAACTGTTGTTACAGCTAATCCGGAACAAACCGTGATCAATTATAACCCTGCCGGTTACGGTGCTGCAACCACTGTTACAACCAATACCGTTGGCACTACAACTACCAATACTACCGGGAGCGGAACGGTAGGTGTAAATGTGGGAGTACCGGGCGTTAACATTAACCTGAATGTGAATGATCCAAACTATGTGGGAAGCTCTACCACCACCACTACTACAACGGTTACTACCTCTTCTTCCAGCCCGGAACCACACGTTGATCACAATCACCATTCGCATAACAATGCTCCTTACGCGCTGCCGGGTTATAATGGTGTATACGGTTGCCCTGCGCCTATGTCGCCGGAAGATTTTGAGGCCGCAAAAAAGTCCATTGCCGACAAAGGTTTTGACGAAAGCAGGCTTACCATTGCCAAACAAATTATTAGCAGCAATTGCATGCTTTGCAAGCAAATCAAGGAATTGATGGAATTAATGAGTTTTGAATCCACCAAGCTGGACCTTGCAAAATATGCCTGGAACCATAATCTTGATAAAGGCAATTATTACACCCTGAATGATGCTTTCGGATTTGAATCCTCCATTGAGGAGCTGAACCAGTACACGCAGAGTCATTAATTTAGTAGTTAGTCGTTAGTAAATACAGGCTGCTGGTACTATAATTTACTAATTACTATTACTCACAACTGTCACGCAAGCGCGAGTTCCTACTTCTACCATTATTTATAGAACGTCCCACTTTTTGCATACAGGGCGGGACGCCCTCAAATAGTTAGGCACGAGTGGGACACTCGCACCTGCTGATCAAGTCGTTAGTAATTAGTTGCTGGTTGTTAGTAAATAGTACACATTGACTATTTACTAGTGGCTAACGACTAATTACTATTTTATACATTTGCACCATGCAAAAACGATTTGTAGCATTCGCAGGAATTTCAGGAGCCATTGCCGTGGCTTTGGGTGCAATGGCAGCCCACCTGCTGCGTTCCAAAATGGAAGGCGGCCTTATTACCCAAAACGATTTAAATGCCTTTGAAACGGCCTCCCGGTACCAGATGTACCACAGCATCGTGCTGCTGATCATTGCACTGATGCTGGATAAACTCAACAGTAAATTTATTTACAAAGCAGCTTATTGCTTTATGGCGGGCATCGTGCTCTTTTCCGGTTCGCTATACCTTTTATCCACCGCAAGCCTTATGGGTTTGGCAAGCGTTCGCTGGCTGGGGCCGATCACTCCTATTGGCGGATTGTTCTTTATTGCCGGATGGCTGCTGCTGGCATTCTCTGCCCGTAAAAGCAAGCAGTAAAAAGGCATCTGGTGTGATGAATTATCAACAGTTTTAAATTAATTATTTGTTTAGATAATATTTGTAAAAATCTCTTAATCAGTTTATTATAAAATTTAATTTTTTATTAAAACCTTGTTTATAATTGATTAAAAAATATAAATTGAACAGGATTAATCAATATTTTTTAAATTTGTGTCCTTAAAACCCAAAAAAATTAACCAAAAACAAAAGAAATGAACGAATTTGGAATTAAAGCCAAAAATGCAAGCATTGCAAGTTTAGGTTTAGGAAATGTATCTGCTGCTTATTGGAACCTGAATGCAGCTGAGCTTGTTGAAGAAACAATTGTGCGTGGAGAAGGAATGCTTACCGATACCGGAGCATTAGCCGTTGATACCGGCGAATTTACAGGCCGCTCACCAAAAGATAAATTTGTGGTGCTGGACGAAAAAACAAAAGATACGATCTGGTGGGGCGATGTGAATTTTAAATTTGATGCTGATAAATTTGATTTGCTGTACAACCGCGTTGCAGCTTACTTAACCGGCAAAGAAGTGTATGTGCGTGATTCTTACGCCTGCGCAGATCCTGCTTACCGTCTGAATATCCGCGTAGTAACTGAATATCCATGGTCCAACTTATTTGCCAACAACCTGTTCCTGCGTCCAACACAGGAAGAGATCCTGAGCTTTGATCCTGAATGGACCATCATCTGCGCTCCGGGCTTTAGAGCTACACCGGAGATTGACGGAACCCGCCAGCACAATTTTACCATTGTGAACATGACCCGCAAGGTTATTTTAATTGGTGGATCGGGCTACACCGGCGAAATTAAAAAAGGAATTTTCTCGTTATTGAATTATATATTACCACACGAAAAAGGTGTTTTATCCATGCACTGCTCTGCCAACATTGGTAAAGACGGTGATACTGCCGTGTTCTTCGGTTTATCCGGAACCGGTAAAACCACGCTTTCCGCTGATCCTAACCGCGGTTTGATCGGCGATGATGAACATGGCTGGAGCGATAAAGGTGTATTTAACTTTGAAGGCGGCTGCTACGCAAAATGTGTGGATCTGACCAAAGAAAAAGAACCTGAGATTTATGCTGCTGTTAAATTCGGTTCCTTACTGGAAAATGTAGAATATTACGAAAACTCATCTACTGTTGATTTTGCGAATATTTCTAAAACCGAAAATACCCGCGTAAGCTACCCGATCGATTTCATCAACAATGCGGTGAATCCTTCTGTAGGAAACATTCCAAAAAATATTTTCTTTTTAACATGTGATGCGTATGGTGTGTTGCCTCCGATCTCCAAATTAACGACCGGACAAGCGATGTATCACTTTATTTCCGGTTATACCGCCAAAGTTGCCGGTACCGAAATGGGGATCACCGAGCCTACATTGACATTTTCCGCTTGTTTCGGGAAAGTATTTTTACCATTGCACCCGACCAAATACGCGGAATTGCTGGGTAAAAAATTAAAAGAGAACAAAGTAAACGTTTGGTTAGTAAACACCGGCTGGTCAGGCGGATCATTCGGCGTTGGAAGCCGCATGAAATTATCCTATACCCGTTCCATGATTACTGCGGCGTTAACCGGGCAACTGGACAGCATCAAATTTGAAACACTGCCTGTATTCGGATTACAAATGCCGGTTGAATGCCCTGGGGTTCCTGCTGAGATCCTGAACCCACGCACAACCTGGAAAGATAAAGAAGCGTATGATAATACTGCGGCTAAATTAGCAGCATCGTTCATCAAAAACTTTGAACAATATGCAAGTGCTGCCAATGAAGAGATCATGGCTGCAGCTCCAAAAGTTGCCGTGAATGCATAGTGAAATTTGGTTTTAATTATTTATAGAGATGTCCCGGTGAAAATCGGGACATTTTTATTTGCAGGCTGATTTACCACTAAGATCACTAAGGACACTGAGCCCCCACCCCCATTTCTACCACATAAGGCACAAAAGAAAACATAAGGCGAAGTTTGTGCTGTGTGTATTTTACCGCAAAGGACACTGAGAAGGCGCAGAGATCGCAGAGTTGTGTGTATAAAGAACAAAGTGCTGCGGGTTTCGTCTTTTGATTCTTTTGTTTTCTTTTGTGGTTCAAAAAAACACGCAGTAATTGCGTCTTGCCTTATGTTTTCTTTTGTGCCTTTTGTGGTAGAAAAAACACGCAGCACATTTCTCTTTTTTCTCAGTGAGCTTAGTGGTAAAAAAAGTATATTTGTTCCACATGCACCTGTTCTACACACCCGATATAACACCTGATACATACACGCTCAGCGAAGAGGAAAGTAAACACGCCATTCGTGTACTGCGCTTGAAAATTGGCGATAAAATTGTGCTGATCGATGGTAAAGGTGGTTTGTATGATGCCACCATCACCGACGATCATCCCAAACGCTGCACGGTAAAAATTACAGCTGTAAAAAAAGAAACAGGCAAACACAACTGGCAATTGCACATCGCCATAGCGCCTACAAAAAGCAACGACCGCACCGAATGGTTTGTGGAAAAGGCCGTAGAAATTGGCATCGACGAAATCAGCTTACTGGATTGCGCCAACAGCGAACGCAGTGTTGCAAAAACCGAACGCCTCCAAAAAGTCGCTGTTTCCGCCATCAAGCAAAGCATGAAAGCTTATTTACCGGCAGTGAATGAGATCATTGACTTTAAAAAATTCATTACTCTTTCGGCAACATTTACCGGCGAAAAATTTATTGCGCATTGCAATAACCGCGAAGCATTGCCGCATTTGAAAACACTATATTCGCCTCAGCAAAATGCATTGATATTGATTGGCCCCGAGGGAGATTTTACGCCGGAGGAAGTAAAACTGGCGCTGGACAATGGATTTAAAGAAATCAGTCTGGGTACAAGCCGCCTGCGTACAGAAACCGCGGCATTGTACGCCTGCACAACCATAAATATTATAAACAATGACTAACTATCCTTTTTACAAACGGTTTATTCTTGCTTTTTACTCAAAAGACCTGTATGCTTTTGTTGGAAGATCAGAAAAAAACAAATCAGGTTTCCTGTATTTATTCATCATGATCCTGCTGCTTTGGATCCCGATGATGGTAAAAATGCAGCTGCAGATCAGTAATTCCATTGCAAACGATCTGCCTTCTTTTGTAGAAAAATTACCGGTTGTCACTATTAAAAACGGGCTGGCTTCATTTGATAAACCTTCTCCTTACATCATCAGGGACGATGCAACAGGTAAAGACATGTTCATCTTTGATACATCCGGAAAATACACGTCACTGGCAGGAACCGATGCTCAGTTTCTTTTAACCGGAACACATGTTGTATACATTGAAAACAAGATGCAAACCAAAGAATACAGCCTCTCTAAAATTGATGATTTTACACTGACCCACGAAAAGATTTATTCCTGGGCTGCCATCGGAAATTTTCTCTGTATTTTCCTATACATTGTCATTGTTCCTGCGATCCTCGCCTATCGTTCTTTCCAGGCGCTGATCTACGCGCTGATCGGGTTGATCATACAATCGATATTACAAACACAATACCCGTTCCAAACCATTTACCGTTTAACGATCCTGGCGATCACACCGGCATTTGTACTCAGCAAAATACTGGACCTGTTCGGGATTGATTTTACAGGCTGGTGGCTCCTTTGTATTGTGATCTCCATTGCTTACCTGTATTTTGGGCTGAAAGCCACCAAAGAGGCGGATGATGCAGCGGCTTTATCGTCTGCGGAATTCGGAACAGATTATGGCAGTGGCAATAGCGGCATTCAGTGATTCCGCTTCGCCTCCAACTGCCTGTTCATGCGAAAATGAGGGAATGCTGATCTTATCGGTGATGGATTGCTGCACCGCTTCCGAAATTCCTTTTGATTCGTTTCCGATCACAATAAATCCGGAATCAGGCAATTGTTTGGTATAGATATTTTCACCTTCCAGCAAGGCGCCCATTACATGTACAGGAGCATTGGTTTTAAAAAATTCAACAAGATCGGTATAGTGTACATTGATCCTCGCAATGGAGCCCATGGTGGCCTGCACCACTTTCGGATTAAAAACATCCACCGAATCATTGCTGCAAATAACGTTGGAAATGCCAAACCAGTCGGCAATCCGGATGATGGTTCCTAAATTACCGGGATCTTTAATATCGTCCAGCACCAGCGTCAATTCATTTTTCATTGCTTCCGGATCCAGCGTGTACACAGGGATCTCGCACAAAGCAAGCGCTTCATTGGCCGTCATCAGCGTAGAAATGCGCTCCAGTTCCGCTTCTTTTATTTCGAAACGTTCTGTGTCTTTCCCGATCTGATGCGCCCGTAAAAATTCGGAGGTTGCAAATACCTGTTTTACCACGATCCTTGAATTTAAAAGTTCGGGCACAATTTTCGCTCCTTCGGCAATAAATAGCTGATGCTCTTCCCTGTATTTTTTTTGTTTGAGGGAATTCACAAATTTGATCTGATTTTTTGAGAGCATCTTTTTATATGGATTTTATTTCGGCAAATGTAGTAATTTAGTGGCCTTCTGAACGGGCATAAAAACAAACAGTGATAAAACAAATTTCCAAAATAAAATTCCTTGCATTGGTTTTTCTGTTGCCGGTCCTGTTCGATGCCTGTAATCCCGCACGCAAGTTAAAAAATGGCGAATACCTGTTGTATAAAAACCACGTGATCAATAAAGATACGAAGATCGACAACAGCGAAATTGAAAGCTATATCAAGCAAAAACCCAATAAAAAGATCTTACTGGTATTCCGTTTTCACCTGTGGCTGTACAACCTGGCCAATGAAGACAATGTAAAACGCAAGCGCATTTTATACGATGAAAAATTCGAGCGTAAAAACAACCGCCGCATCGCAAAAGGGAAAAAACCGAAAATAAACGACCACCAGCTGTTTGGCGAATGGCTCCTGAATATTGGGGAACCGCCGGTGGTATACGATTCGATCATGACAAAAAAATCGTCGAAGCAGATCAAATCATTGCTGAACAATAAAGGTTATTTTATAAATACGGTAACGGATTCGGTATACTACAAGCACCGGAAACGCGCATCGGTATACTATACGCTGAAAGCTTCGGCGCCATATACCGTTAACAAGATCGAATACCGCATCCCGGACGATCAGCTGAGCTATTATGTACTGGCGGATTCATCCAATTGCCTGATCAAAAAAGGAAATAATTACGATGTGGATGTGCTGCAGGCAGAGCGTGAACGGATCACAACGGAGCTGAATAACAACGGCTATTATTTTTTCTCAAAAGATTACATTTATTACGAGGTTGACACAACCATCGGCAGTAAAAAAGTAAACGTAACACTCGGTATTAAAAATTTTGCCAGCAAGCTTTCCGAAACATCCGATTCCATTGTAGAATCGCCGCACCGGCGCTATTACATTAATAATATTTACATAGAACCCGATTATGTTTCCAAAAAATACGAATCGGCACCAAAAGATTCACTGAAAAAAAACGATTATGTGATCTTACACAAAGGCAAGCTGCGGTATAAAACCCGCGTATTGCTGGGCGCTATTTTTATCCGTAAAGGCGAGCTGTTCCAGTTGCAGAATGTGGAAGATTCGTACAAGCGCCTTTCAGAGCTCAAGGCATTTAAAACCATCAATATCTCCTTTAAGCAGGCCAGTCAGGGCGATTACCTCGATTGTTACATTCAGATGAGCCCGATCTACAAACAATCGCTTACCATTGAAACGGAAGGGACAAACACGTCGGGAAACTTAGGTTTTGCCAGTAGTATTGTGTACCAGAACCGGAATTTGTTTCGTGGTGCCGAGATCTTTGAGTTGCGGCTGAAAGGCGGTGTAGAAGCGCAGCAGATCCTCGGAAATTCCAACAATACCATTTCGGACGCGGCAAAACAGTTCAATACCGTGGAGCTGGGTCCGGAATTGAACGTAACCATTCCCCGCTTTTTAGTGCCGTTCAGGGTCAATCCGTCCAAGCGCGCCAATCCGCGTACATTATTTACCAGCTCGGTGATCTATCAGCGCAGGCAGGATTACACGCGTTACATCACCAACTTATCCTTCGGCTATAGCTGGCGCGAAACGGCAAAAAAACGGCACACGATCAACCCATTGGTGATCAATTTTGTAAAAGTGGGGCTTTCGCCGGAATTTTCGCAATACCTGAATGAGAATGTGCATGATTTATACACGCTCAACAGCTTTAGTAATCACTTGTCCACCAGCACAGTATACACGTTCACGTTCAATGAGCAGGACATCAGGAAACAGGCCAATTTCTCCTTCCTGAAGATCAATGCCGAATCGTCGGGAAATATCCTGCGCGGATTTTACAACACCGTTAATTCCATTCAGCCAAATACCTTTAAAATGGACAACCAGGGACGTTATAAGCTGCTCGACATTGTATATTCGCAATACCTGCGCATCGACGGCGATTTCCGGTATTATTTTAATTCCAACGAGATCAACAAAGTGGTATTCCGTCTTGCAGGCGGGATCGGCAGGCCGCTTACCAATTTTACTTCCCTGCCATTTGAGCGCAGCTTTTTCAGCGGCGGTTCCAACGGCATCCGTGCATGGCAATCGCGCACGCTTGGCCCCGGCTCGTATGAGGACGACGGAAGCTTTTCGTTCGACCAGTTTGGCGATGAACAAATTGAAGGCAATGTGGAATACCGTTTCAAGATGTTTAAAATGCTGAACGGCGCTTTGTTTGTGGACGGCGGGAATGTATGGCTCCGGAAACCGAATCCGAGTAAGCCGGGTGCCGATTTTCAGCTCGACCGCTTTTACAAGGAAATAGCACTGGGCTCGGGTGCCGGTTTGCGTGCCGATTTCAACTTTTTTGTGATCCGCCTCGATGTGGGTTTAAAAGTGCGTGATCCGCAATTTACAGAGCCAACCCGCTGGGTGATCAGCAATCTCTTTAATCCCGCCTGGAAAAGCAATTACAGGGCTACGCACAACGGCAAAAAGTATTCGTTTTTAGTGTTCAACATCGGGATCAACTATCCTTTTTAAAAAGAATTAAGATGTAAGATGCAAGAGCCAAGACTGTGCTAATGGTATTTCTGCACAATTTATTGTCATTAACATCTTAAATATTAGTTACAACATTAAAACCTTCCAACTATACCCCTTTCCCACACACAGTAACTTTGAACTTTGAAACTTTGAACTTTGAACTAATTTTTTATTAGCTTTGCCTTCCTGAAAAACAAAAACCAATTATTAAAAGTACACGATGGCAAACAAAAAAATTGAAGAGTTATTGGGCGCAAATGCCGGTAATCTATTAGATCACACTTGCAAAACCATTTCTAAAGAACACATTCATTTGCCGGGTGGCGATTTTGTTGACCGTACCTTTATCGGCTCCAACCGTAACCCACAGGTATTGCGCAGTTTGCAGCAATTATACGGTACCGGCCGCCTTGCAAATACCGGTTATATGAGCATTTTGCCTGTCGACCAGGGAATTGAGCACAGTGCAGGCGCTTCTTTTGCTCCAAATCCAATGTATTTTGATTCCGAAAACATTGTAAAGCTTGCCATTGAAGGCGGTTGCAATGCGGTAGCCTCCACATTTGGCGTACTGGCGTCGGTTTCCCGCAAATATGCACACAGGATCCCTTTTATTGTAAAGATCAATCACAACGAATTTTTAACCTATCCTAATAAATTTGACCAGATCATGTTCGGATCGGTGCAGGATGCCTGGAACATGGGCGCTGCAGCAGTTGGCGCTACTATATATTTCGGTTCGCCGGAATCTTCCCGCCAGATCGTGGAAGTAGCAGCAGCATTTGACCGTGCGCATGAGCTGGGAATGGCAACCATTTTATGGTGCTATACCCGTAACAATGCATTTAAAAAAGATGGTGTGGATTATCACACGGCTGCCGATCTTTCATCGCAGGCAAATCACCTGGGAGTTACGATCCAGGCAGACATCATTAAACAAAAATTATCTGATAAGAACGGCGGTTATACCGCGCTGAATTTCGGTAAAACACATCCGAAAGTATATTCCGAATTAACAACCGACCACCCGATCGATCTTTGCCGTTACCAGGTAGCAAATTGCTATATGGGGCGTTTCGGATTGATCAATTCCGGCGGCGAATCAAAAGGCGCATCCGACATGGCAGAAGCGGTAACAACAGCAGTGATCAACAAACGCGCAGGCGGACAAGGGTTGATCTCCGGCCGTAAAGCATTCCAAAAGCCAATGAAAGACGGTGTTGAATTATTGAATACCATCCAGGATGTATATTTGGATAAAACGATCACAATTGCTTAACTAGTCGTTAGTAATTAGTCGTTAGTAATTAGATGGGTCACCCATTTTTTTGTACTAAAGACTAGTGACTTCAGACTCAATACTAAGAAAAAAATGAGTTGGTTTAAACGTATAAAAGAAGGGATCACCACTTCTACAAAAGATAAGAAAGAAACGCCGGAAGGCCTCTGGTACAAATGCCCGAAGTGTAAAAAAATATCACCGATGACGGAGCATATTGCAAATAAATATGTGTGTACCAATGAGGATTGCCAGTATCACGAAAAAATAGGTTCTGCCGAATATTTTGAGATCATTTTCGATAACAACGAGTTTACGGAATTGAACCCAAATATGATCGCTGCCGATCCGCTTGATTTTACGGATACAAAAAAATATACGGACCGTTTGGTAGATACCATCAAAAAAACACATTTGAAGGATGCGATCCGCACGGCACATGGTAAAGTAGAGGGTGAAGATTTAGTAATCGCCTGTATGGATTTTAGCTTTATTGGTGGTTCTATGGGTTCGGTTGTGGGCGAAAAAATTGCCCGAGCCTGCGATTATTGCCTCGAAAAACGCGTTCCGTTAATGATCATTTCCAAATCGGGTGGTGCCCGCATGATGGAAGCTGCATTTTCATTGATGCAAATGGCAAAAACAGCTGCTAAATTATCGTTGATGAACGAGGCAAAAATACCGTACATCTCTTTCCTTACTGATCCTACCACCGGCGGTGTTACCGCTTCATACGCTATGTTGGGCGACCTTAACATTGCCGAGCCGGGTGCACTGATCGGATTTGCAGGTCCGCGCGTGGTGAAAGAAACCATTGGAAAAGATCTTCCGAAAGGATTTCAGACCTCGGAATTTGTACTGGAACATGGCTTTTTGGATAAGATCGTTAACCGCAAGGAACTGAAAGCAAAACTGGCGCAATTGCTGAAATTCTTTAAGAATTAATTGGCAAAAAGCAGTTGACAGTCGACAAAACTTTTTAAAATGATTTTAGTGCGTTTTGAAAGCACCGGTTTGCGGAAACAGTAATAGACAAAGCGTCCTTAGATAAGACTTCTCACACAGTTTGTGAATTGTTTATTGTTGAAAGATAGTTGCAGGATGGCGAAGAATAACAAAATTTTAATTAGAAATTTGTCTACTGCCTACTTGCCTATTGCATCATTGCCTATTTTTTTCAATAAAATATTGCGAAATTAAAAAAGATACTTATCTTTGCCATCCGAATTTAAAAATCAAAATACCAATATACAATGTATTTAACATCAGAAATTAAAAAAGAAATTTTCAAAAAACACGGTAAATCAGAAAAAGACACCGGATCATCCGAAGGTCAGATTGCTTTGTTCTCCCACAGAATTACCCATTTAACTGCACATTTGCAGTCTAACAAAAAAGATTTCGGTACACAACGTGCTCTTTTGAACTTAGTAGGTAAAAGACGTAGCTTGCTTGACTACTTAAAAGCAACCGATATCGAAAGATACCGTGCAGTAGTTAAAAAATTAGAATTAAGAAAATAATCTTAATGATTCAATAGATAATATCGAAGGCATTCCGACACATCGGGATGCTTTTGTATTTTTATAAAAGTACTTATTATTCCTTCTTCCCTACCCTGTTTAGCAGGATAAGGATTGAGGGATGAGGTCAAGAGGTCAAGGAAAACAATAAATTAAAAAACAAAAAATCATGTCACAAATTGGAATTTCACACACATTTGAATTAGGCGATGGTCGCTCAATTACATTAGAAACAGGAAAATTAGCGAAACAAGCTGACGGCTCGGTAGTGGTAAAAATGGGTAATACCATGTTACTTGCTACAGTTGTATCAAACAAAGATGCAAAAGAAGGAACCGACTTTTTACCTTTATCCGTTGATTACCAGGAAAAATTTGCTGCTGCAGGCCGCTTCCCGGGCGGATTTTTTAAACGCGAAGCACGTTTATCCGATTACGAAATATTGATCTGCCGCCTGGTTGACCGTGCATTGCGCCCGCTTTTCCCTGAGGATTATCACTCTGATACACAAGTATTGATCTCCTTAATTTCCGGAGATAAAAACACCGCACCGGATGCATTGGCTTGTTTAGCAGCATCTGCAGCTCTTTCTGTTTCCGACATTCCGTTTAACGGCCCTGTATCGGAAGTACGTGTAGCGAAGATCGACGGTAAATTAATTGCAAACCCAACTGTTGAAGAGATCGCAAAATCTACACTGGACATGATCGTTGCTGCAAACGCAAAAGACATTATGATGGTGGAAGGCGAAATGAAAGAAATTTCAGAAGCGGAAATGCTGGAAGCAATTAAATTTGCACACGAAGCTATCAAAATCCAGATCAATGCTATTAAAGAATTGGTTGCGAAAGTTGAAGCAGCAAGAGGTGCAGCGATCGTGAAACGTGAATACAACCACGAAACAAACGATGCTGAATTGAGAGAACGCGTTCACAAAGCGCTTTACGAAAAAGCATACGCGGTTGCAAAATCACAAAATCCAAATAAAAAAGAGCGTGGCGCTGCTTTCAAAGCTGTTGTAACTGAATTTATCGATTCATTGCCGGAAGAAGAAAAAGCAACCATCAGTACTTCATTGGTTAAAAAATACTATCACGAAGTGGAATACGATGCGGTTCGCCGTTTTGTATTGGATGAAAGAGCTCGTTTGGATGGCCGTAAAACCAACCAGATCCGCCCTATCTGGAGCGAGATCGGTTATTTGCCATCTGCACACGGTTCAGCAATCTTCACACGTGGAGAAACACAATCACTGACTTCTGTTACACTGGGAACTAAATTAGATCTGCAATCTATTGACAGAGCATTGTTCCAGGGACAAAATAATTTTATGCTGCATTACAACTTTCCTGCTTTTTCTACAGGTGAGGTAAAACCAAACCGTGGTCCGGGACGTCGTGAAGTGGGACATGGTAATTTGGCGGAACGCGCATTAAGACAAGTAATATCTCCTGAAAATCCGTATACTGTACGTGTTGTTTCTGACATTTTGGAATCTAACGGTTCCTCTTCTATGGCAACTGTTTGCGCAGGTACATTGGCATTGATGGATGCAGGTGTGAAAATCACAAAACCTGTTTCAGGAATTGCAATGGGATTGATCACAGATGATAAAGGAAAATACGCGATCCTTTCCGATATCTTAGGTGACGAAGATCACCTGGGTGATATGGACTTTAAAGTAACCGGAACAAAAGACGGGATCACTGCCTGCCAGATGGACTTGAAAGTAGACGGATTACCTTACGAAGTAATGGCGGAAGCGTTGGAACAAGCGAAAGAAGGACGTTTACACATCCTTGGTGAAATGAATAAAACCATTACTGCCAGCCGTGAAGATTACAAAGCACATGCTCCACGTATCGTTAAAATGACGATTCCAAAAGAATTCATTGGTGCGATCATCGGGCCCGGTGGAAAAATTATCCAGGAAATGCAACGCGAAACAGGTGCCACCATTGTTATTGAAGAGATCAACGGAATGGGACACATTGATATCGTTGCGGTTGATAAAGAAAAAATCGATGCAGTACTTGCGAAGATCAAAGGTATTGTAGCGCAGCCTGAAGTAGGTGAAGTATACGAAGGAAAAGTAAAATCGATCATGGCATTCGGTGCATTCGTTGAATTTATGCCGGGTAAAGATGGCTTGCTTCACATTTCGGAAGTAGAACACCGCAGATTGGAATCAATGGATGGCGTTTTGAAAGAAGGCGACAAGATCCAGGTAAAACTGATCGGTGTTGATCCGAAAACAGGCAAATTCAAATTGTCGCGCAAGGTGTTATTACCAAAACCGGAAAGCACTACTGCACAAAACTAGTACAAAGTATTTAGTACTTAGTATTTAGATAAAAAAGAAAGCCGCACAAATTGTGCGGCTTTCTTTTTTATCTGAAATTATTTTAAATTAAATCAGATCTCATTTATTTACTGATTATTATTTTCAACCATTAAAAAGAAATTTCCGTATCAGGGCCAAAATCATGCGACGCTGAGATGCTTCCGATGGACGTTACCGTACTTGATCCGCCTCCTGAAGCAGGAACAAATTTGTACAATGTTTCATTATCCCTTGCAAAATAAACATCACCGTTAAAAGCCACTGTATTTATATTTCCGGTTCCTGCATTGGCAATTCCGCTGGCGTAATAACAGTTTGGATGCGCCGTTGCATCAGAAGCGATAGAAGATGTTCCTACTGTATAATTCCATTGAACAATACCGAGTGTAGAATACACCGTTGATTCACTTGTGAATGATAAATGCCATGCAGCAGTTGTTTGATCCTGCACAAATGCAATAGAACCGCCAATATAACCATTGACCGCAAAGTTATGGAACAATTCCCCCATCCAGGTTGCATCTGCAATTCCGGTTGTGGTATTCGGCACTAATTTGTACAGCGCTTTTGTGCTGCCATAAGTTGCCAATGCATACACCTGGCTATCATCCGGGTTTACTTCTATCTCATCCACATTCATGTCGAAACCGCTGTACTGGATCCTGAACGAATTTCCGGTAACACCGGAAGTTGGGTGCGCAGTAAAATAAATCATCGGGTAATGTGTACTTATTTCGTTATACGTAATAGCGGTAATGCCTACTTCCGGGGATTGTCCGTACCCGTTCATTCCGCTTGGATACATACTGTTAAGTTCACCGTGTACACTTAAGTGAACTTCTCCAATGAAGGAAGCTCCATACGTGTTCCGGTTAATAACAGTGAAACCCGGATCTTCAATTCCCTGGCGAAAGCCTTCATTGGAACGGATCTCAAACGAAAAATGCAAAGGACGTTTTTCATTTGCAGGATTGTTGGACATTGGCTCCATGTTTTCTTTTTTGCACGCAGAGAATGTCATTGCGCATGCTGCTGACAATACAACAGCAATTTTTAATTTGTTTGTTTTCATAACTTGTTTTTTTCTGCTTACTCTGTCAAAGCTTTTCGGCATCCGCTTTTGTTTTAACGGAGTAGTGTTAAAGTTACTTTTACAAATGTGAAGATGATTATTAAATATTTCTGTGCCGTTCGAAAGGTTTTTAGCACAAATTCGCTTTTTAACAATTGCCGGAATCTCAACAATAGTAATAGGTGTGAAAAACATTGCACAAATTATTAAAACAAAAAGGCTACCGTTTCCGATAGCCTTTTTATTGTTCAGTAACAATTAAAATTATTCAAGGATAATTTTTTTGCTTACTTTTTTTCCATTGGTAATTACATTGATCATGTACATTCCTTTTGGATAACCGGACAGATCAACCGTTGATTTAAATCCGTTTTGTTCAAATGCTTTTACTCTGTTGCCAAGCACATCGTAAATTTCGATGCTGGATTTATCAGCTGAATTTGTTTCAATAGTAAATACGCCTGTACCGGGATTTGGATAAACATTCAATTCATCATTATTAATTACAGGAGCAACAGCCGCAGTATGATTAGTCATCAAATAACTGTAATCAGGAGCATTTTTATCTTCCGTAATTATTATTGTTGGTTTACCATCTTCAAGGCTTTTAGCTGTAGTAATCGTGACTGAAGTTTGTCTGTAACTGCAATAATCATCCAATACTCCCCTGGTGATCCTGTAGGTGTGAAAGTACAGGAACTGACCCTGAGCAGGATAGGTCCCAGCCGGATCCTGGGAATAAAATGGGGTTATTGCCAAGCCTACAAATCCCGCAAAATGTTGGGTGGCACCTGTCAGCCACGGGCCGCCCGGCCACTCTGCCGGATAAAGTGGATTGCCCGATCCGTCCAGTTCTTCTATTAAATGAATGTAATTAAAGCCGGGTAAAGAAAACTGTGACAGATCATTTGCTGTGGCAGTTATTGTGTAATAATTCGTATCTGCAGTGTTTGTAGAAATACTGAATGACGGATTATCATTCACTATATTTACTGTCCAGGTAAAGGAAGTTGAGCAACCGGTAACATTATCCGTTATTGTGCCATAATAAGTAGTGTTGGTAGTTGGTGATACATTTACAGAGCCCGGCGCACCTGAATAAAGAGTAGTCATAAGCTCAAGGCCATGGTGAATTGTAATATACGTCCATGTAAGCGTGTAAGTATGGCCGGGATCCGGGCTATTAATACTTGCCGCCAGTGTGCCCGAACTGCCATTGCAGATATACTGTGAAGAACCGGTTAATGTTACTGTAGGCAAACAATTAACATAAACAACGTGTTGTGTTTCAATCCCGATTATACAGGAGTTCATTAACCTAATCTTTATACAATAGTATTTTCCGCAACTGATAGTTGGCCCACCGGCTGATACATCCGGAAAGGTAAAATAACCCGGTGCGCCTGTGTAAGCAGGGCTTGACCATACCGTTGCACCTGTTACCGGGGTACCGGCTGCATTGCTTTCAACCAATGTCCACGTGTAACTGCCGATTGGGCTTGGTGAAGTTACCACATTTCCATTGATGGTACCATAACTGGCTAAGCCATTAACAGTAATGAGGTTACCTGAACAGATGGACGCGGGCACTGTAAACGAAGGAAACAATATTGTTGCAACGGAAGCATAATTTTCACCATCAATTTGGTCCGGCATAAGCACAATAGTATAACCCGGGTCCATATTGTTGGATAGCTGGTAACTGATATTAAGGCTGCTGTTAAGTGTTGCTGTAGAAGGGTCAATAAAGCCAACCAGGCCTGTGGCTGAAGCGCAGGCAATGTATTGGGTACTTCCACTGAATGTTTTTTCAAGCATTCCCGAGCCAAAAGCTGTTGTACCTGTTATAGCAGTTACAGCAGAAGTGCTCAGGTCTTCAACATAAACGCCGCTGCCCGGTTTAGAGAAAAAAAGCTTGTTGCCCGAAGCATCAAACTCAAGCCCGTTTACATTTCCCGTTACGGTTATGCTGGAAGGTGATCCGGAACTTAAACCGGTTGCCGGATTGATGGGTACCACAATAACATATTTCCCCAAAGCGCCGGCGGTGTTTATAAAAGCCAGCTTATCACCGGCATTTGAAAGTTCCATTTCATTACATTGTGTAACATTTCCTGCAACCGTATAAGCAGAAGTATTCAAAGGTGTAATTGCCGTTGCAGAAATTTCGCAGATGCTGATATTATACTGACTACCGCTTAAAAAATAAAGATAACGTTTGCCATTAGCATTCACACGGCTCACTGCCATTGGGTTTACAGGATTGGTAACAACACCAATATTGGAAGTGACAAGTGTTAAAGTTCCTGCTCCTGAAGCGGCATTCATATCCACTTCCGCATACGCCATATATCCACCCTCTGTGTCGACATTCTTACGTGGATATATGATATAATATTTTTTCTGGCAGGCATTAGTAAAATTTCCCGGATTAGGAACAATTGCAATTTCTGTATTTCTATACAAAATAGGAAGTGTACCGATCACCGTACCGGCTGCATTTCTAACAGACTGGCCTATAACCGAAAAAATAATATTGCCTGCATTGTCTGAAATACTGTTGTATACGACATTCAGAGGAAACGTATTCGGCCCTGAATAAGCAGGCGTTGAACTTGTAAAGCTAATATAGTCCGAGGTATTAACCTGCCATTTGCTTAATTGCGTTTGTGCTTTTCCCGAAATACTCCCGAGGAGCAACAATGTTCCCAGGAAGATTTTTTTTAATTGTTTTTTCATGATCATTTATTTGAATTTTTTTCCCGCCTACTCTATCAAAGCTTTTCGGCACCCGCTATTTTAATTGAAATAGTTTTTTTGTAACGCTACAAATGTCTGCAGGATAATTATATTTCGCTCCACCGTTCGCGCGGTTTTCAGCACAACTAAAATTAAAATAGTCTGTATCCTTTACCAGAAAAGGAAATCACCATTGGATAGGTTTTCTGCACACATATCAATACAATAAACAATACCAGTAAAAAAAACATTATTTTTGTTTGATATGCTAAAGGCTAAACCGTTTCTAATAAACATTTTACTGACTTTCAGTTGTTTATTCGCGACCGAAACAAAAGCACAGAAATTAAAATTTCAGCTCCTCGGAACAGAAGACGGCCTGCCTGCCAGCGAAGTGTATAATCTGTTGCAGGATGCCAATGGCTATGTGTGGGCTTTTACCGAATACGGGATTGTCAAGCACAACGGCAAGCGGTTTGTGCCCGTTTGCAAAAACCTGCCATTTGAAGAATCCACCGTGTATGCCATTTGTGAATCACCGGGAAAAGAAATATACATCGCCAATTCAAAAGCACACATTTACCGGGTAAAAAACGACAGTGCTTTTCTTGTGAAAGGAATAGAAAAAATTTCTTATAAAATCATCCTGAACAATGAAACGATCTATCAAATGCAGGTAGACGATTCGCTGAACCTTTATTTCTCCACCTTTGATAATAGCTATAAATTAGAAAAAAAATCGGGCAATATCATCCCAATTTCTGATTTTTATAACGAAGATTCAGTAAATGTGGTGTTTAAAAAAATCGGGAACAGCTACTTTTTTATAAAAACACATGACCCTGTAAGTAAGAATAATTATTTTAAGCTAGTCGATTCAAAAGGCTTATTGAAAAAAGTAGGGAACAGATATTCTTTTATAAAAACACATGATCCTGTAATCGATAATAATTATTTTAAAATAATCGATTCGGAAAACAAGCAGCAGGTCAAACAGAAATACTATAGTGAAATAATTGAGCGGGATCATTTAAGGGAGATGAATGGTACGTATTATTTTTTATCAAAGTATGAGCTCATTTCCATCGATAGACAAGGCAGGATAAAGAAAACGAAATTTCATGAATCAACCATTAATCTTGAAAGCGATCCGAACGGACATATATGGGTAGGTACAAACAAAGGATTGTATGAGCTGAATGAAAACCTGGAGATCCTGAACTATTATTTTGAGAACCTTAATATTTCAGATATATTATTTGACAGACAAGGCGGCATGTGGGTATCCAGCATCGAAAAAGGAATTTATTACTGCAAGGATATTTATACCACTTATTACGATAACATTCCTGAACTATCAGGAAACATAAGCCTGGTAAAAAAAGTAGGTACTAAATTATTTGTCGGGACAGGCAACGGCAGCTTGTTTGTAAATGAATCCGACAGCTTGCGAAAAATAGATATGAACAACAATGGTTCTTACATTACGGATGCCACCATTTATGACGGTCAATATATGATCGGTACAAAAAACGGGGGGCATATATTGGATGAAAATTTAACTCTTGTCGATAAATATTTCCAGCCCTTCGAAAGAATAGTTCCGGATGGATACTGCAATCCATACGGGTTTGGAGGGGAAATAAACGACACACTAGTTTTTATTACCGCGGCGGGCATCTATAAAAAGTATAAATCCAACCTGTTTTTGGGGCCTCAAAACATGTTTAAAACAAGGAGCATTGTTGATCGCTCCCCAAACGAACATTATATTGGCACTCCACAAGGGGTATATTTATTTAATCAGCGGGTGTATATTCCCGACTACTTAAAAGTGTTGGAAGGTAAAAACATTACACACTTAAAGGTTGATTCGAAAAAAAATATCTGGATAGGTACAAAAGGTGCCGGGCTCTATGTGCTTACCCAAAACAATCACCTGATCAGGATCAAAAATGTACCCAGTAACGTAGTAAATAACATCAGCTTTGTAGATGATACTACCTTTTTATTATCCACCAATAAGGGGCTTTTTATAACCACCAAAAGTGTAATAGATGCTGCTTCATCCTGGCGCCTGCTGTATGATAATGAAATTGTGTTTGCAGAAGAATACAAAGACAAAGTGTACATTGCCACCAAGCAGGGATTGGTGGCAATGAGCAAAAAAAGGTTATTCTCATCCACTCCATCACCTTTGTATTTAGAGTCGGTAACGGTAAATGATAAAAAAATAGATTGCCGGAACCTGCAATTATCTTATTCACAAAACGATCTTTATTTTGATTTTAATATTTTGGAATACGGAAAAAAAGATCCTTCTTTTTTTTATGAGCTGCAGGGGCCTTACGGCGATAAAGGAAAAATTTCCGGGAATGTGCTGCGCCTGCAAAATCTGCAGCCCGGCAACTATCGCCTGTATGTGTATTTGAGGGATGATGATAACCGCATTAAAAAAAATGTATTGTACATTCCGTTTTACATAAAGCCTGCTTTCTGGCAAACCAATTTATTTATTTTCGAAATAATTGTGACCGTTATTGCGATCTGCGTTTTTTTTACCGGATTTTTTTACGACCGCCTCAAGAAAAAGCAGGAACGCAAAACAATGATCACCCGCCTGATCATCGAGCAGCGCTTAACTGCATTAAAAGCACAGATCAATCCGCATTTTATTTCCAATTCGCTTACCGCAATCCAGCAGCTGATCCTCGAAAACAACATCGATAAAGCCAATCAGTACATTGCTAAATTCAGTTTCCTGATCCGGTATACCCTTAATTATTCCGATAAATCAGCCGCCTGCCTCCGTAATGAGCTTGATATTGTTGACCTGAACATTGAATTGGAAAGATTAAGGTTCAGCAACAAATTTATATTTGAGAAACAGATTGGTAACGACATCGGCCTCGACGAAATTTTTATTCCGCCGCTGATCACACAACCTTTAATTGAAAACGCGATCTGGCACGGATTGATGCCGCTTAAAAATGAGCGCACTCCCAAGCTGATCTTAAAGATCAGGATCACCGCAGGCAAGCTGATTATCTCGGTGATCGACAATGGCGTGGGCCGTCCGAAAATAATGCCGGGAGCGGAGCCTAATAAAAGAGAATCAAAAGGAACGTGGCTGGTGATGAACCGTATTGCCAACCTTAACCGCCTGCATCCGCAAAACAAAAGCGAGTTCCGTTTTATTGACCTGCTGGCAGCCGATGGAAGTCCGGCTGGTAGTCGCGTTGACCTCTTATTTCCTTTAAATGTATTAGATGAACTATATGACAACAAAAATGAAAGTCTTAATAATTGATGATGAAGCGGCCAACCGCAATGTTTTAAACAGCCTGCTCAACCTGCATTGTCCGGGCATTGATGTGGTAGGTTTTGCCGAGTCTGCCGACGAAGGCTATCAGCTTATTACTGAAAAAGAACCCGACCTCGTGTTCCTGGATATCAAAATGCCGGTAAAAACGGGCTTCGACCTGTTACGCATGTTCGAAAAAATAAATTTTAATGTGATCTTCATTTCCGGGTTCGATCAGTATGCCATACAGGCATTTGAATTCAGCGCAGTGGATTATATTTTAAAACCGATCGATTATGCTAAATTGATCTCGGCGGTAAAAAGAGCCGAAGACAGGGTCAGGGAAAAAAACGACAACCACATTATCCATTTCATCGATTCGCTCGACGAAAAGAACCAGCTGATCAAAAACATCTCGCTGCATCACAACGGGAAAGTGCATGTGGTAAACATCAGCGATATTTGCTCCGTAAACGCATTGCGAGGCTACTGCGAGATCTCGGTGCTGAGCGGACAAAAACTGGTGTCGGCAAAAACACTCACCGATTACGAAGAATTACTCAAGCCCTACCCTAATTTTTTAAGGGTAAACAAAGGTACCATCATCAATATCAATCATTTAAAAAATTATAGCAAAGGAACCGTATGCTACATTACCATGAAAGGTGCAGATGCTGAAATTGAAGTTTCCCGACGCCGGAAAACAACCATTATTCAATATTTAAAGGATCACATTTAGGCGATCCTGCTTTTTTTGCCCTGAAAAAATATTCATCGTCTTTTTTTGCCCTTCTGTCTTATAAATTTTGCCTTTATTTTTAGGTAATTGCCGGAAAAAATCCATGTTTTAACTTTTGCTAAAAACCGATCCATCGTCAAAAAAACGATTTTAATCGTAAAAAAAATGTATTTTAGTTGAAACTTTTTGGAAACATTCCCGTATAGGAAACAGAAAACATAAACTATTAAACCACTTTATGAGACAGCTAAAGATATCGAAACAGGTTACTAACCGTGAAACTGCATCCCTTGATAAATATTTACAGGAAATTGGCAAGGTGGATCTGATTACTGCAGATGAAGAAGTTGAATTAGCGCGTAAAATTCGTGCAGGTGACCAGGGAGCATTGGAAAAACTAACAAAAGCAAATCTTCGTTTTGTGGTTTCCGTATCAAAACAATATCAAAATCAAGGACTTAGCTTACCCGATTTGATCAATGAAGGTAACCTGGGTTTGATAAAAGCAGCACAGCGTTTCGACGAAACACGCGGCTTCAAATTTATTTCCTACGCCGTGTGGTGGATCCGCCAGTCGATCCTGCAGGCATTGGCCGAACAGTCGCGGATCGTTCGTTTACCTTTGAACAAGATCGGTTCCATCAATAAGATCAATAAAACATTCTCCAAATTAGAGCAGGAATACGAACGCGAGCCTAGTCCCGCCGAAATTGCAGTAATGCTCGAAATTTCCGAAAGCGATGTAAAAGAATCCATGAAAAATACAGGCCGCCATGTTTCCATGGATGCGCCGCTGACTACCGGTGACGACAATGCAGGCAGCATGTACGATGTAATGGAATCGGATGATGCACCCAATCCTGAAAACGGCTTGTTGCACGAATCGTTGCGCAGGGAAATTGAACGCGCATTACATACATTAACATCGCGTGAAGCAGATGTGGTGCGCCTTTACTTCGGCCTGAGCGGCGAACATGCCATGACGCTGGAAGAGATCGGTGAAAAATTTGACCTTACCCGCGAACGCGTTCGCCAGATCAAGGAAAAAGCCATTCGCAGATTAAAACATACGTCAAGAAGCAAAATCTTGAAAACATATTTAGGATAATTTTTTTGTTTGTGATTAAAATTTTAAAAAGAGAGGAAACTATTGTTTCCTCTCTTTTTTTATTTACTTTGCTTCTGAAACACTTATTTTAAAACCTATAAAAAAATGATCATTTACGGTTGGAGAGAAAAACAAACTGCAACACAGGAAATCACAGATCCCTGCAATAATTGTGGCAAACCCTTTAGCATGTCATTACATGTATTTCACCGGTATTTTCATGTGTTCTGGATTCCGCTGTTCCCGATCGGAAAAACTGTAAAAAGCCACTGCTCAGCTTGTGGGATCACCAATGAAAAGAGAGATCTGCCGGAAGCGGTCCGGCTTTCCTATAAAAACATGCCCCGTAAAAACCGCATCCCGGTATGGATGTTTGCAGGCCCGATCATTATTGCAGGCTGCGTTTCGGTTGGCTTCATAAAAGATGAATTCAACAAAAAAGAGTACGCGAACATGATCCAGCAGCCATTGAAAGGCGATATTTACAAAGTAAAAACCGACGATGGCAATTACACGCTTTACAAAGTACAAAGCACTTCCGCTGATACAGTCAATATTTTATTAAACGAATATCAATCGGATAATGCAAAGGATATTGACCAGTTAAAATCCATGGGATACAACGATACGGCTTTGGCTGTTTTAAGATCCGATTTACAGGATATGCTGCAAAAAGGCGATATTATTGGCGTAGACAGAAATTAACAGATCATGAATGCATCTACAGAAACCACGGAAGTAAAGCTCATTCTTTCGTTCCTCGATGAGATCGGGATTGCAGTTGTTGAACGTGAACTTACCGGCATTACGTTTGTTCCCGGGCTGGCGTTGGGTCCCAATTGCATTTACATGGATAAAACACGCATGCTGTATCCCGGTGATCTGCTGCACGAAGCGGGACATCTGGCCGTGACCGAAGCGAAATGGCGCAGTAAGATAGGCAGCCCGGAAATGTACCCGGAATGGCCGGAAGGCGGTGATGAAATGGGTGCCATCCTGTGGTCGTATGCTGCATTAACACACATTGGCATTGCCCCCGAAATTGTATTTCATCCAAACGGGTATAAAAATGAGGCGGAATGGCTTATCGAAACTTTAAACAGTAAGCTATACATTGGAATGCCTTTCCTGGAATGGATCGGCCTTGCATTAGACGAGCCCAAAGCAAAACAACTGGGCCAACCGGCATTTCCGAAAATGCTGAAGTGGCTGCGGGATTAGTTACTAGTCGTTAGTTTTTAGTGGTTAGTAATTAGTTTATGTACTTTTTTCCTGGCTCTTGATTCTTGCATCTTAACTCTTATTTTTCTCTTCTTTTTTCGTACTTTTGTGCCGCTTAAAAGCGATGCTGCCTGTTTGTTACAACGGCACCATTAAACCCTTTAATCAATAATTTACAAATGAATCACTTAGTTGCCCCTTCCATTCTCTCCGCAGATTTTGCCAATATTCAACGCGATGTTGAAATGATCAATAAAAGTGAAGCCGACTGGTTTCATGTGGACATTATGGATGGCATGTTCGTGCCAAATATTTCCTTTGGCTTTCCGGTGATCAAAGCCATTAAAAAACATGCAACAAAACCGCTGGATGTGCATTTGATGATCCAGGATCCTGACCGTTATTTACAAACGTTTAAAGATGCCGGTGCTGATATTTTAAGCGTTCACCTGGAAGCCTGTCCGCATTTACACCGTACCATCCAGGGCATTAAAGCGCTGGGAATGAAAGCCGGTGTGGCCATCAATCCGCATACTTCCATCAGTCACCTGGCGGATGTGATCGACGAGATCGACCTGGTATGCATGATGAGCGTGAACCCGGGATTTGGCGGACAAAAATTCATTGAAAATACATACCGTAAGATCGCTTCATTAAAGGAGTTGATCCGCGCTACAAAATCAAGCGCGCTGATTGAAATTGACGGCGGTGTGGACCTGAACAATTATAAAAAATTGATAGAAACAGGCGCCAATGTTTTGGTAGCGGGCAATACCGTATTTTCATCGGCAGATCCTTCAAAAACAATTGCGAAGCTCAAAAAAATATGAGCCGCGAAAACAAGCCACAGATTCACAGATTAAAAATTAAAAAATTGAATTACACAGATCATTAATCGCTTTGCGATTTGATCTGAGTAAATTTTTATTTTAAATAAAAAATCTGTGAATCTGTGGCAAAATAAAAAATCATTGAAACAAAAAGCAATCATTATCGGAGCCGGTTTTGCCGGATTATCGGCAGCCACAAAGCTTGCCAGCGAAGGTTTTGATGTTACTGTACTGGAAAAAAACAAGGAGCTGGGCGGCCGCGCACGCAAGTTGGAGATCGACGGTTTTACATTTGACATGGGCCCAAGCTGGTATTGGATGCCGGATGTGTTCGAAGATTATTTCAAACAGTTTAATACCAGTGTTGCACAGCAATATGAGCTGATCCGGCTGGATCCTTCTTACGCTGTTTTTTTTGGCAAAGACGATGTATTCCGCATTCCGGCCAACCTCAGTGAATTTTACCAGCTGTTTGAAAAGCAGGAACCCGGCAGCAGCATTCAGCTTAAAAAATTCCTGAAAGACGCTGAATACAAGTACAATGTGAGCATGAGCGATTTTGTTCACAAACCAAGCCTTTCCGTCCTGGAATTTATGGATTTCCGGATCCTGAATGCCGCATTGCGCATGGATCTTTTTAAATCCATCAGCAAATACATTCATAAACATTTTAAGAACGAAAAATTAATTCAGCTACTGGAATTCCCGGTGTTGTTTTTAGGCGCCAAACCCAATGAAACACCGGCATTGTACAGCATGATGAATTATGCAGATATTGTACTGGGTACATGGTACCCGATGGGTGGAATGTCCAAAATTGTAGATGCCATGGTACGTGTAGCGGAGCAACAGGGTGTAAAAATAAGAACAGGCGAAAACGTGGAGCAGATCAAGATCCAAAACGGAAAAGCAGTAAGCGTTACATCCAATGGCCTTGCACATGCTGCGGATGTGGTGGTTGGCGCTGCCGATTATCATCATACCGAACAAAAATTACTGGAAGAAAAATACCGGAATTATTCTGCTGATTACTGGAAGTCCCGTAAAATGGCACCTTCCTGCCTGATGTATTACATCGGGATCGATAAAAAAATAGAAGGACTGGAACATCATAATTTATTTTTTGATGCACCGTTCGACCTGCATGCGGAAGAAATTTACGACCGTCCGCAATGGCCCAGCAACCCACTCTTCTACTCTACCTGCGCTTCTAAAACCGACAAAAGCGTGGCACCGGAAGGAAAAGAAAATTTAGTACTTTTAATTCCGATTGCGGTAAACATCGAAGATAACGAAGCCATCCGTGAAAAATATTTTAACATCATGATGGATCGCCTGGAGCATTTAACCGGGCAGGAAATAAAAAAATACGTGATCGTAAAAAAGAGTTATGCGATCAATGATTTTAAGAACGATTACAATTCATTTGGTGGTAATGCTTATGGATTGGCAAATACACTGATGCAAACGGCGATCTTAAAACCATCATTAAAAAATAAAAAAGTAAGTAATTTATATTATGCCGGACAATTAACGGTGCCGGGGCCGGGAGTGCCACCGTCCATTATTTCGGGACTGGTAGCGGCGAAGGAGATTGTGAAGAAGTTTAAAGTTTAAAGTTAGAAAGTTAAAAGTTTGCTGTGGGAAAAAAGTTCAAAGTTCAAGGTTCAAAGTTTGCTGTGTGTGGAATAGTTATTAGTCTGTGTGTAAGATGGTTGACGCAGAACACACCCCTAACCCCTCTCAAGAGGGGAATTTGATCCTTCAGCATTGAAATTATTTTTACTATTTAATAATTAATTAAAATTTAATAACTAAAAAATTAAAAATCAGTAGCGTCCATTCCCCTCTTGAGAGGGGCCAGGGGTGTGTGAAATACAGCGACCACACAGTTTCGTTCATTTCGCAAATTTCGTTTTTCGTTGATTAAAACAGATTAGTAAATTAGTAAACATTAGTATTTAGCAGATAAATGAAAGACTTATACAACGAAGTATGTTACAATTGCAGTAAGCTGGTGACTCACCATTACAGCACATCGTTTTCGTTGGGCGTAAGCCTGCTTCACAAAGATTTTGTAATGCCAATCCACGCTATTTACGGTTTTGTGCGCTTTGCAGATGAGATTGTGGATACCTTTCACGATCATAACAAACAGGAATTGCTGGATCGTTTTATTAAAGATACACACGATGCCATCGGGCAAAAGATCAGCTTAAACCCCATTTTACAATGCTTTCAGGACACGGTAAATAAATACAACATCGACATGGACCTGATCGATACTTTTTTGAAAAGCATGGAAATGGATCTGGATAAAACCAAATACAACCAGGCAGGATATGAAGAATATATTTTAGGATCGGCGGAAGTGGTTGGATTAATGTGCCTGAAAATATTTGTAGAAGGCGATGAAAAAAAATACCTGGAGCTTAAACCTGATGCGATGAAGCTCGGTGCTGCGTTTCAAAAAATTAATTTTTTACGCGATTTAAAAGCGGATGTGCATTTGCTGGGCCGCTCTTATTTTCCGGGTTTTGATGCGAGAAATTTTAATAAAGAAACAAAAAAAGAAATTGAGGCCGACATTCAAAAAGATTTTGATGCCGGATTAAGAGGCATTCAGCAGCTTCCGCGAAAAGCGCGACTGGGCGTTTATTTAGCATACATCTATTACATTTCCCTGTTTAAAAAAATACAAAATACATCGCCCGAACATGTGATGGATACACGTATCCGTATTTCCGATTCCAAAAAGTACATGCTTTTTATCGGTTCTTATGTTAAACACAGCTTAAATCTTATTTAAAATGAAAAGGAACATTCTCTTTTTATTTTTAATGGCCGGTTTGTTTTCAAACGCACAAAATATCAGCATTGAAACACTTCGCAAGGATTATTACAAACTGAATACAGATAGTGCAACCTGTACAAAATTGTACAACAAATTATCAAAAAATAATTCCACCGACAATCTCATCAATGGCTACAAAGGCGCGATCACGGCTTCCATGGCCAATCACGTAAAAAACAAGGAAGAAAAAATAAAACTGTTTACTGCCGGAAAAAAATTGATCGAGCAATCTATTAAATCCGACAGCGCCAATGTGGAATTACGTTTTTTACGTTTTACGATCCAAACCAATTGCCCGAAAGCATTGGGATATTACAAACAAATAGATCCCGATAAAAAATACATTATCAGTCATTTCGCTTCTTTAAAAAATACTGATCTCCGGCATAAAATTGCGGAATATCTGTTATCGACCAGCTATGTGAATGCGGACGAAAAGAAAAAAATAAAATCAGCAGCCAACTAAATGCAAGCGCAAAAAGATAAACAACTTTTTGTATCCGCAATCATTCTTGTGATCGTGCATGTGGCGGGCATTATCGGTATCCACAGCGTTTACCGCGATTTTTTTTTAGCGCTTACACCGGTCAATTTACTGCTTAGCGCTTTTCTTCTTTTATTGAATCATAAAAATTTTAACAAGCCATTTTTACTGTTCATTATTGTTTGTTCTGTGTCCGGTTTTTTCATTGAATTTTTGGGTGTAAAAACAAAAATAATTTTCGGCTATTATGATTACAGGAACACACTCGGCTGGAAACTCCTGGATGTCCCATTGGTAATTGGTGTTAACTGGCTGATGCTGGTGTATTGCGCAGGAATTATCAGCGACAAAATAAAAACAACCATTATTTTAAAAAGCTGCATTGGCGCATTAATGCTGGTAATACTGGATAACATGATCGAACCCGTTTCCGGAAAATATGGTTTTTGGGAATGGTATGAAGGCATAGCGCCCATGCGCAATTACATCGCATGGTTTATCGTTTCGTTTTTACTGCTGTATCTTTTTCATTCGTTAAAATTTAACAAACAAAACAAACTGGCACCGGTATTACTGATCATCCAGTTTTTATTTTTTGCCGTGCTTTGCTTTTTTTGACACATAGAATTTTAACACATACTGATTCATGACATAGCAAGTACAGAATTACAATTGTCATTTTTAGGCCGCCGCGGTGCAAGAAACGACTGAACTAATTATTCCACACAGATTCGTAAATTCGTATTTATTCGTTATTCGTATGCAGCATTTCGCTTACATATTTTTATTACTATTCACCCTCTCCTACCCGCTTTTCAAAAGCTTCGAAGAGAAGATCCGCTTTTATAAAAAATGGCGGTACCTGTTCCCGTCCATCCTGGTAAGCGCTGCAGTTTTTATCCCATGGGATATCTGGTTTACCAAAATCAATGTCTGGAGCTTTAATTCCGGATATGTGCAAGGCTTGTTTATTTACGGATTGCCGGTTGAAGAATGGCTTTTTTTCCTGGTCGTGCCATTTTCCTGCATTTTTATTTATGAAGTGCTCAATTATTTTATAAAAAAAGATCTGCCTGCACTTGTTACCAGCAGCATTACACTCATCCTGGCAACAGCATTGCTGATTGGCGCCATTATTTATCACGATAAAATATATACACTTGTTGATTTTGCAGCACTCAGCGCGTTTCTTTTCATCCATCAATTTATCATCCGGTCCGCTTATTTAGGCCGGTTTTACATTGCCTGGGCGGTGTGCATTGTCCCCTTCCTGCTCATCAATGGGTTCATCACCGGTTTACCGATTGTAGTATACAACAATCTGAAAAACATGAATGTGCGTATATATTGCATCCCCTTAGAAGACCTGTTTTACGGAATGCTGCAGATCCTTCTCGTAGTAACGGTTTACGAATATTTAAAACGAAAACGAGCATGAAAAAAATTGCTGCGCTGCTTTTTTTAACCGCGTTTTGCACGATGACGTTCGCGCAGGCGCCGGTAAATTCCGATCTGTATAATTTCAACAGATCCCGCAATGCAAAAACGGCGACCGGCCTTAAAGTATTGGGTGGCTGGGCTGTTGGCAATGTAGCAGCCAGCAGTTACCTGTATTTTAATACGAAGGGAAGCGACAACTATTTTAACCAGATGAACGTCCTGTTCAATGGTGTAAATGTGATCATCGTCGGCGCAAGCCTGCTGCCAAAGCAAAAAAACGATCTTGATCTTAACAAAACCCTGCAATGGCAAAGCAATACCGAATCCACGTATATTGCCAACGCCGCGCTTGATCTTTTGTATTCTTCCGTAGGATTGTATTTAACGGAAAAAGCAAAGAACGACCTGCCTCACAGCGCCAAATGGAACGGTTGGGGAAATGCGCTGATCATGAACGGCGGCTTTTTATTCCTGTTTGATACCACCATGTTTGTTGTACACAAGCACAACGGCAAAAAACTGTACAAGCTTATGGATAAAGTCAACATTGGCACATCTGGTTTAGGCCTTCACATTGGGGTGCAATTGTAATTTTTTTTAACTACTTTTATTTTCATAAACAACATGAAAATGAAAAAGATCCTGCTCCCCGGTTTACTTTTATTTTTTTTTGCATCCTGTAAAAAAGACAATTCCATTCCCGATGCCGACCTTCCAACAACGGTAAGCACGTTTAACGAGCATGGACTGGATGTTTCCTGGGATCAATCTGGCAGCAACCGCATTGCTTATTCCATCAAAGAAGCGGATACTTACTACGATATTCACTTTGCCAATCCGGATGCATCCGGCGATGTTTGCCTTACCTGCGCCAGCCCGCTATTACCCAACAAACACATTTGCACGCCGTACTGGCATCCTTCCGGAAAATGGATCATTATGGCGGTTGAAAAAGCCACACATCCGGGTTCTTCTACCGACGCATTGCCGGGCTTTGGTGCTTATTGCGATATCTGGGTAATGAATACACTTGGGACAAAAGCGTATAAAATTGTGGACATTCCCAATGATTACGATCATGGCGTAATTGCACCGCGCTTTTCGCACGATGGAAAACAAATTTCCTGGACGGATAGAAAAGCACAGCCCAATATTTTAAATCCTTTACAGCAAGCTGGTTTCTGGACCATTAAAATCGCTGATTTCCATTTTGATCCAACCGACAGTACGCCCGTTGTGAGCAATATCCGTACGATTGAACCGGTTACCAATGCATTTTATGAATGTTACGGCTTTTCACCGGACGATAGCCGCCTGATCTTCTGCAGCGATATGAACCAGGTTTCGTTTTTGGATGAGCACATTTACACCATTGATACATTAGGCACCAACCTGCTGAAATTAACTACCGCAGATTACAACGAGCATGGTTTTTATAAACCCGATGGCAGCAAGATCGTATGGATGAGTAATACTAAAAGCGGTGCTGGTGGAACCGACTGGTGGATGATGAATCCGGATGGAACCAGCAAAACACGCCTTACTTATTTTAATGAATCCGGCAGCTCGCAATATGCAGGCCATGCGGTGTGGGCCGGATTGGGATCGTTTGCACCTGATGGTACACGCTTTGTCGGCGGCGTGCAGCAAAGCCTGGTAACGCAGGAAGGAAAAATTGTGATGGTTCAGATCCATTAGTTTATAGTATTTAAACAGTTCTATTTTCATGAAAAAACAAATTACTTTTCTATTCCTTGCAGCAATAATGAGCAGCGCCCTTGTTGCACAAACAAAAACAGCCAGCAAATTAGGAACGTCCTTAAAATTATCGCATACCGATTCGCTGATGTGCGGAAAAGAATGGCATGTCATTTCAGTGGAAGAATGGTCCGTAGTAACAAAACCTCCCGGTGAAAAAAATGCAACCGACATGCTGCAAATGGGTACCGATATGACCTACACAGCTATTCTGTTTGGTAAAAAAAGCTCCGGTACATGGTCGCGCTCCGGACAATATATTTATTTTGTAAATCCAGCCAGCGGAGATAAATTTTCCTACAAAGTAATTGCTGTTGATCCTAAATCAATAAAAGTGGATTACCGCGATCCGGATGAAACGCATTCGATTTTTGTGATGGAAGCGAAATAGATATTAGACTCTTAACGTCATCTAAATTGATATAACACAGCACCTCAAAAACATCACATGCCAACGTTTGTTATCCCCCCTGAAAGGGTTTTAAACCCCGTCAGGTTTTTTTTGTGCGCAGGCGCGAGTGTCCCACTCGTGCCTTTTTATTTTTAGAGCGTCTCGCTCTTTTTTAGTAATGGCAAGATGCCATAAAATAGTTTGGCACGTTGGGACACTCGCGCCTGCGAAGTATACATGCTGCGCAGTATAAAGAAAAACCCCTGACAGGGGTAGTTCCTTTAAACACACAACATACACACCGATTCGTAGTTTCGCTCCTGTTCGTTATCCGTACCTAAGGATTCAGTTGCTTAAACTCCCTGTAATATTTATTCGCGTTCAGTGTATCCCCCATTTTATTATACGTAATCGCTATAAAATACAAGGCCTGCGGATTTTTACTATTTAATTCATACGAGCGCTCCAGTGCTTTGATCGCTTCCGGATCACGGTTGCTCATCGCCAGCGCATTGCCATAATTCATGTATAAATTGGAGGAAGTAGAATCTTTTGTTGTTGTGATGCCCTCTTCAAAGACTTTACAGGCTTGCACGTAATCTTTTTTAGTAAAATAAATAGTTCCTAAAATATTATACGATTCAAGATTATGATTACCCAAACGGTGTGCATTATTGAAATAAAGAATGGCGCTATCCATCTGATTATTCCTGTAAAAAGCTTCTCCCATATTGCCTGCCAGGAGACTACTTTCCGGGCTTAATTTTAATGCCTGCCGGTAAACAGCCAGCGCTTCCGGATATGCTTTTTGTTTGGTATGCACCGCTCCTAAATTAATAAGCGCATCATAATATCCCGGATCGATCGTTACTGCTGCTGTTAATTCATTTTTTGCATCCGCCATGGTTTTATCTGCCGGGTCTTTCGAACGATTCATCAATCCTGTTCCATAATTGTAATGTGTGCGTGCACTGTTTTCAGAAACTGTTACATCACTTTCAAACAGTGTAAAATCACTCTTCCATACCTTGTTCCGGTTAATCGTCATTATTATAAAAACAGCCGAGAACACCACCACACAGTATTTTATCAGTGAGCGCTGCTCCACATTTTTGATCAGCAGGTAAGGCAAATATACCAGCAACATGCAGCTGCCGATGGACGATACAAACAAAAAGCGATCAGCAGCAGTAGCGCCGATATTGAAAAGTAAATTGCAAGTCAATAATAACGGGAATAAAATAAACGCGATCGCGATCGTGATAAACGCATCCTTCCTGTAAAATTTAATACAGAAATAAACAAGTGCTCCTAACATCATAATCCCAGCCAATGCGCCAATCGAAAATAATCCCACGATCGGGATCTGGTTGAACGAATAATCATACGACATTTGATAAGGGAAGATCAGCTTTACAAAATACCTTGCAAGAATGCTGAATGCAGTGGCTTTTTGCTCGATCACGGAATGTGCCGCTATCAGGCTGTTATCACTGTAACTATACGTGATCACAGTCGGCCCGTGCTGGATCACATACTGGTGGATCAGCAGCCATATTCCGGAAACAACAAAAAACGGAGCAAATGTTTTAAACACCTGCAGCGGTTTGAAATTGCTTGTAACATGCACATAGATCAGCAATACCGGCAACAGCATCAGTGCTCCCTCCTTCGCAAAAAGCGACAGCAGGAAATAAAAACTACTCAGTAGAATTGATTTTGTATTACCTGCTTTAAAAGCATTCGCACTCAGTAAAAAGAATAACAGTGCAAGTAATTCGTCGCGGCTTTTTATGTTCGCCACCACTTCCGTATGGATCGGATGCACCACAAACAATAAAGTGATCAGCAGAATAATTCCCGCATCCAATTTTACAAACCATTTTACCAATACTTTGTAAAGCAAACAACAAATGATCACATAATACACCACATTAAAAAAGTGATGGATCATCGGATTGTTCTTGCTGAACTGATATTCGATCGCAAAAGTGATCAGCGACAACGGCCGGTAAAGCCCGGCATTACTGTTCCAGTAGCCTTGCCAGTAAAACGTATTCAGCAAATGCGGAATACCTTTAAAGCCTTGTTTTACAAAACTATTCTGATCGATCACGGCCACATCGTCCAGCACAAAACCATGCCCCAGCGTTCCAAGATACGCCACCAGAGCCGAAATAACGATCAACGGAAGATGCCATTTTTGCGCTAAGGGAAATACACTTTTTGTAATTGCTGGTTTCATAGATTGGTTTTAAATGTCTTTAAATATAATATTATTTCTGTTTTGATAAGGAAGCCACAGATGCACAGATTTTTTTATTGAAAAATAAGGTTATGTTGTAGAACATTGTTGTTTATGGAAACAGAAATACTTTCTTCAGCTGTCATCCCGGGCTTGACCCGGGATCTGCCAATTAAGAACTGTGTAGGCGCTGCAAGTATTTAACAGATCCCGGGTCAAGCCCGGGATGACAGTA
>JAOQAG010000028.1 GCA_025963715.1 Bacteroidota bacterium | reverse complement strand
GTCACAACCGTCGTTCCTGAAACAGGGCTGGTTGGTTGTGTAACCGTTGCATTTACTGTTCCGGTACAACCGTTCACATCGGTAATCTGCACAGTATACGTTCCTGCAGTAAGCCCGGTACGGTCTTCTGTGGTGGGGCCCGAAGGCAGCCAGTTAAAAGTAAAGCCGCCCGATCCGCCGCTTGGAGTTAAGTTGATAGTACCATTGCTTCCGCCAAAGCAGGCTACGTTGGTAACAACTGTAGTACCTGAAACAGTAGCGGTTGGTTGGGTAATGGTTACAGTTTGTGAATGTGTACAGCTGGCTGCATCTGTAATAGTACAGGTCCAGGTGCCTGCGGCTAAGCCTGTAACCGAAACTGTTCCATCACCAGTTGGGTTGCCTGGGGTCCAGTTATAGGTTAATGTTCCGGTTCCACCGGAAGCGGAAATAGTTGCTGCACCATTTGAGCCTCCAAAGCAGGAAACATTGGTAGATGTAGAAACACTGGAAGTAATAGCGGATGGTTGTGTAACGGTGAATGTTTTGGTGATGCTTGCGGAAGCAGCATCGGTAATTGTTACTGTATAGTTAGTTGCACAAAGCGAAGATGCTGTTGCACCTGATCCGCCACTTGGCGACCATGAATAGGTATAAGGACTTGTTCCACCAGCAGCAACTACTGTTGCGCTACCGGTACAAACACCATTACAGGTAAGGTTCACCTGCGATTGGGTGGCTGTAAGTGGTGGTGGCGCTACTAATTTAACTGCAAAAATATCGACACCACCAGTGCTTGTTAAAGCTCCTAATGGAGAAAAAGTAAGGTTAGTAGTTGCCAGGCCTGCTCCCCAAATCGTTCCGCTTGCTGCGCATGTAACTGCATTGATAGCATTATCAGTACCGGTAGCCGGATCTGCTGCTCCGATCTTTGCCCAAATAGCATTTCCGGTAGATGCATCCACCTGCGCAAGGAAAGGATCTCCACCGTTTGCTCTTGCATTTGTAATTTGTATTGTTCCTGTAGATGGAAAGGTGCAGGTAGAAGCACCGGAAATAAGTCCGCCAAGGATGATCCCGCCTGTAGTGTTTGAGCAAATCCCTCTTGCACGGTCGGAACCTGCACCGGAACCGCCCGCAGATTTGGCCCATACAAATGCGTTGGTTGATGGGTTGTAAGAAGTATAGAACATATCATCCACACCACCAGCACCGGTTGCATTTGTTAATGTAGTGCTTCCAAGTGTAAATGAAGGGCTGTTAAAATAACCGGAAAGCATTACATTTCCTGTAAAAGAGTCATAACATGAAGCAAGCGCATCCTCATTGCTGGATCCATTTCCGCCTGCTGCTGTACCGCTTATAAAAGCACCTGTAGTAGCATTTACTTCCAATAAAATTATATCATTACCGGCACCGGTTGAAGCTGCAAAGCTTACGCTACCATAAGTACAGGTACCGCCGCCGTTGGTTCCACCTACAACAACTAATTCGGTAAGGGAAGGCACGTAAGAAACGCTTCCTCCTACAGGATCGTCATTACCGGTAGATCCTCCGTTGCTTGCCCACTGGATAGCACCTAAAGAATTAAGCTTAGCAACAAACATATCTGAGTTGCTGCCTCCGTTAGGAGTTAGCGGGAATGATCCGAACGTAGCGGGTGCTGAGAAAAAGCTCCCGGTTACATAGATGTTACTTGATGGATCGATGGTAAGCCCAAAAACATTTTCAGCGGAGGCCCCGCCAAAAGATGTACCCCAATTGGCCGCACCAGTTGAAGCATTAAGGCTCATCACAACACCATCTGCACCACCGGCAGAAGTAAGAGATGAGGACCCGATTGTTACACTCCCTGAATACGTTCCTGCTACATAAACGTTTGTTCCGTCGGTAGCAATGGCCAATGCATTATCATTAAGGGTTGATCCGAAACGGTACCCCCATTGAAAAACTCCTGCTGAGTTGTATTTTAATACAATACCATCAAAAAGCCCTGCGGATGCAAAGCTGCCACTTCCGAATGTGGAAGTTCCGGAGTTAATAGTACCGGCAACATATACGTTACCGGACGCATCCATACAGGTGGCTGCACATTTATCAGCAGTTAGAGAACCGCCGATGGCTTGTGCCGACCAGGTCTGCGCATTTGCGGACGCAAGAATTAAGAAAAACACCGCTGTAAGCCCGAACGTGCGAATGTTTCGTTTAAAAAAGTTAGAAAAGATCATGTCTGTTGTTATTGGTTTATTATGTTAGTTTTAAAGTCGTTATCACCTAAAAAAGTGATGAAGCTTTGCAAAAATAAGACAAAATGTGGTTTTTGCAAGTTTAAATTATTGTTCTTTAGATGAATTTGTGACGAAATGTGTAATTATGTATGCAAACAACACTGAAAATCAGGTTCCAAGGCGCAGGCCTTTTTTGAATCCAAATAAAATTAGCCGGTGCCCCGGGTAAAAACCTTCTTCGCAGTAAATAATATCCACGCGAATGGCTCTTTTATCGCTGCAGGCGATAACGAGGCCTTTATTTTCGTCCAGTTCCAGTATGGTTCCGGGTAAGGTATTTTCGGGAACGGCCACCGGCGATAACGAAACGTCGGTAATACCAAACGTCCACCCGTTGCCTCTTGTTCCGGCACCTTTGTTCCAGGGATTGCAGGCTTTTACCAGCGCTCTTACTTCTATCATCGGCATGGTGTTCCAATCGATGAACAAATCCGAAGGTTTGGGCCTGCCATACCATTTTGCTTTACTATGATCCTGCGGCTGTGGCTTTAGTATACCGGCAGCGATTCCCTGGATGAGTTTTCCTGTAAGTTCCGCTCCGGCGTAGGCGAGCTGCGTGCAAAGCATTCCGAATGTTGTTTCTGTTGAAAGTGATAATGACTGACTGAAAAGGATATCGCCGTTATCAAATTCTTCGGCCATCCGGTGTACCGATACGCCAGCTATTGAAGCCCTGTTGCGGATCATCCAGAACAGCGGATTGCTGCCGCGCCATTCGGGAAGCGGTGCATAATGAAAATTGATGAATCCCTGCTTTGGGATGCTGAGGCATTCTGCAGGGATCTTCCATGGAAATGTTTTCACAAGCACAACATCGGGTTGATGTTGTATGAGCCATGCACTGAGGTCGGCATTAAAATTTTTCCGCGAAAATTGCTGCACAGGTATTTTTCCCTGCGTGCATAATTGCCGGATGAGCATTTGTGTTTCGCTTACGCGATCGGTTGTACCGGCCGCAACCACAAGCCCGCTTTGTGCAAGCTGGCTAAGTGCCGGAAGTGCAAGACGATCGTTACAAAGAATAACGATGCGCATCAGATACAGAGGTAATTATTTTTCCAGTCGGAGCTGCTTTCCGGGCGCTCTTTTAATAAAGATGCCTGCAATTCCGCATCAGCAGGGATTTGCTGCTGCAGCGCCAGTGTACATTTTCCGTTCTCTCCCTGCACAATGGAGGCCTGGTATAAAGGTCCGTAGGTATAGTGCGTATCGGGATGAAATATTTGTTTGCCGCGCGGACTTTCAAATGACCAACTTTTTAAAGCATCGGCGGGTATGCTCTCTTTTTCCGAAAGATGATCGCAAACGATCCCTGCTTCCCAGCCGATCAGATGAAAAATGTTTGCCGCTTTATTTTTTTCTTTTTTAATTGTTTCAACAAATACTTGTTGTGCCGGATTGCTGATCGCGGAAGCCCAGGGAATGAACGCATGAAAAGTTCCTCCGGGAAATTCCCATTTATGCAATTCCTGCTCTTCGGCCATAAATGCATTGCAGTAAAAAGGCAATGCTGTGGCTTTGTCGCCTTCATTTTTAAGCGCTTTCATAAAAAGATCAGCAAGATAAATGCTAAATGATGCGCATACAACGTCCGGCTTTTTCAATTCCATCAATGAAAGATATTGATCGATGTTAAATTCGGAAACACGGAAAGGGGTTACATAGTTACCACAAACAACTCCCTGGTTTTCCTCTATTGCTTTTGTTGCCGCCCATGGTGCACGGTAACCGCCTTCATAAAAGGAGGTTGCCATCAATACTTTTTTTCCTTGTTTTGCTGCTGCAGTTCCGGAAAGATAACTGGCTTCCATGAGCTGCAGTGAAATGTGAAAAATGTAAGGATGCTTCATTTCCTGCGGATGCTGAACGCCCGGATCGAGGAGAATAAAAAGCCGTTGTGTTGCAGTTGCAAGTGTATAAAAGGGTTCTGCATTATTAGGATTAGAATATGCAACAATCACGTGTACATCGTCCTGAAGAATAAGCTTTTCGGCTTTTGAATAACTGAGTGCAGGGTCGTCGCCAAATCCTATATTTTCGGAAATGAACTGAACATCGTTTTTTCCTGCCTGCTTAAAATAACTGCGTAAACCATCCAGGATATCAAAACCGATCGCAGGATAATCGGTTGATCGCGGGAGCAGCACTCCAATACGAAATGACATAAATAAATCTTGATTTATAAACAAAAATGAAAAGAAAATGGGAATAATAATATTCCCATTTTCAAAAAATAAAAGATTAAAAATTAATTGCGCGCAGGATAAACACCGAACATGCAAACGATGTAATTGAGCGTAAGAGCCGGGTTTTGGATCGAGAACGCTCCTCCGGAACCTGCAGCTGACATTGTGATTGCTCCTGCGTAGGGCTTCATGTTTGTTGAAGGTGCGCCTGCATAAGCAAGGCCTCCGTTTGTAGTAGCTGCGTATACTCCGCCGCCCGGGGTTGGGCTGCTGCCTGTAGCTGAAACAGCCTGCGTTGTACTAATCGAAACCGGGTGAATGTGTGCTGGCATTTGACTTACTGAAAGGCTTTCAGAAGTTGTACCTCCTTTTTGTCCAAGCGTATAAGAAGATAGTCCGGGCCCTGTACCCACACCTACTACGGCGCGGCCTTGTAAATCAGGCAATCCAAAAGTGGTGGTGCCGTTTCCTCCGTACGTTGTACCCAAAAGTGAGAACAATGCTGTGTTTGATGCTATATTTATGATTTGCCCTTGACAAAAGGCCCAGTTTTTCGGAGCAAAATTGCCCGCGAAACCAGTTACGTATCCGATAACTCCTTCCATTGTGTATAAATGTTTTAAGGTTGTTTAAATATTAATTTTTAGTTACGTGAAGGAAAAATTCCTTCAACAGCAATAATGTAATTCATCGCCAGGTATGGTGATACAACATTAACAGGCTGGCTTCCACCGGCAATTACTGTTGTTGCCACACAGGAAACAGGCTGAAGCGCGTTTCCATCGTCGCTGGTTGCATAGTTACTGCTTCCGGTAGCCTGTGCAGGAAATGCACCTGCAGGGTTATCTGTACTTCCTGCACCGTTCAACACAGGAGGGCTTCCGGTTAAAGTTAACAGTGCATGATTGTGCATTGGCATTTGTATAGACAAAAGCGTTACATTTTCTGTTCCGGCCATTTGCCCGAGCGTGTAATAGGAAAGCCCCGGACCTTGTCCCTGGTGATTAGCAATGCGGCTGCGCAGATCAGGAAGTGCAAATGTAACTTGTCCATCGCCTCCGTAGGTGGTTCCGATCAGTGCAAAAAGTGCTGTGTATTCGGCAATAGACAAAAGTTGTCCCTGGCAGAACATCCACGATCGTGGAGCAAAATTGCCGCCAAATATGGTAATATTAGCTAGATATGGTTCTATAAACATGATTTTTCGTTTTTAGGTTAAGTGATAAAATAGGTTCGAACGATTGCAATTAAAATTAGTTGCGGCTAGGGAAAATACCGTACATGCAAATAATGTAATTAATGGTGAGGTAAGGCTGTAAAGTCGAAAACGGTTGGTTACCTCCTGCCATACCAATTACAGCAGAATACGCAGGCTGCTGCATGGTTGCATTGTTGCCTGTTGTAGCGTACATGCCTGGAAACTTCGAAGGCACTTCGTTTGACGGATCTGCGCTATCAGGTGCAGTATTATCTGCCTGAAGCGTGATTGAAATTGCCCCGTTGTGATTGTGCGGCGGTAAGTTGTTAATTGTAAGAACGGTGGATTCCGATCCAGTGGTTTCTCCAAGCATATAAGATGGTAAACCTGCGCCTTGTCCTGCACTGATCTGCGTACGCCCGCGCATATCAGGTAATGCAAATGTGTTGACTCCGTTACCACCGTATGTGGTTCCTAACAATGAAAACAATGCTGTGTTGGTACTGATTGCCAGGATTTGTCCATTGCATTGTTGCCAGTATTTCGGGGTGAAATCTGCCCCAAAACAGGTTACTACTGCCATTACTCCTTCCATAGTGATTAGATTATTTTAAGTTAAAACTCCGTGAATATTATATCCGAAAGGTATTGAAAAAAAAATATAAGTTTCACAATAAAGTTATTAACAACCGCCAAATCGTTTTACTATCAAGACTTTCAGAAGGTATGTTAAATTAAAAATATTTGTTTTTTATAAAAGCGTATTAATTTGCATTAGGTTGAATGTTAAAAATTTTAAAAGTATGGCAACTTTGCACTTACAGATATTGTTTTTAACCAGTGCAATTGAGTAATGATTGTTTTAAAATTTATAGTTTAACTTTTTGAAGGCAAAAAGTTACAAAAACCTTTTCTGGCCTGTAAGGTAATTTTTCCTTCTGCTGGCGCTCCAGGAAAACCACGGTTAATTTCGCGGATGCGGTTGAGCGCTTCGTAGCTTTAATATTTCTGCCGCTCATTCCCGCTATTACTGAACAGGCCGAAAGAGTCTGCGGCATGAGTACATTACTATTTTTTATTAATCGGCAGCAGAATGTCCTGGAAAAGCCTCAATTTGGTAGAAGCTTTCCGATAATATTTATTTTTTTATAAAGTATATTGATTTGCATTATTCAGGATATTAAAAAAAATTAAAAATTATTAAATATAATTGTATCATTACTTATCAAAAAATAAAAAAAAATGAATGCAGCAGCTGTAAATGATTCGTTGTTATTACCGTTAAAAACGGATGTAAAAAAATTGGAAAGCGATTTACAAATCTGCCTGGAAGCCCGGTGGAAAGAGCATTTCAACGATCGTGATTATTCAGGCAGCTGGACAGCGATCGCATTGCGATCCCAATCGGGAAACGCAGAAGATATTAATGCACATAACTCTGACGAGCCGTTTATTGATACGTTATTAATGAATGAATGCGCTTATTTCAAAACTATATTGGATGAATTAAAATTTGAAAAAGAAACGATAAGGCTCCTGCGCCTGCAACCGGGCAGTGTGATCAAAGAGCATCGTGACCGGGGATTGTCTTATCGTTTCGGATGTTTCCGGCTGCACATCCCGATTGTAACAGATGCTGCGGTTGCATTTATGGTGGGTGGAAAAAATATCCCGATGAAAAAAGGTGAATGCTGGTATGCCGATTTTGATCTGCTGCACAGTGTAAATAATGAAAGCGCGCAGGAGCGGATTCATCTGGTGATCGATGGAAAACGAAATGAATGGACGGATAAATTGTTTGCTGCTGCAGGATATGATTTTGAAGAAGAGAAACAAAAAAACGACCCATCTGTGGAAACAAAAAAACAGATGATCGAACAATTAAGATCTATGAAAACACCGGCAGCAGATGAAGTGATCAGGAAACTGGAAATGGAAATTGCAGCAGTATTAAATGCAGGGGAAAATGCAAACTGATGTTGATGCTCTTGCTGGCTGGGTGCCGTGTAAACTGATCATTGAGGGAGGCTTGCCGCTGGTGCAGTGGTTATATGTTTCGGATGTTTCTTTTACCGATCCTTTTTACGATGAAACGCTTGGAAAATGTAAAAGCCTTGCTTATAATTCTTCTGGTTACCGATCTTACAGTAGCCTGGAAAGCATGGTGGAATGGGCGAATACCCTGCCTGAAATAATTCCTTCTGCATTTATTTTTCATATTTCCCGCTGTGGCTCCACGTTGCTTTCGCAACTGATCGGGCTTGACAAACAATACATTACTTTATCGGAAGTACCTTTATTTGATCAGATCCTGCGGCTGCATTATACACTGGAGGGGATTGATGAAAGCTACAGAAAAAAACTGTTCAAAGCAGCGCTTACTTTCATCGGTAAAAATAATTCTGCAGAAGCGCAGCAGGTATTTATCAAAACCGATTGCTGGCATATTTTCTTTTATCAGTTGTTCAGGGAAATGTATCCTTCCGTACCATTTGTGCTGCTTTACCGTTCGCCGGACGAAGTGCTTGCTTCTCATCAAAAATTGCGCGGGATACAGGCAATTCCTGATTTAATTCAGCCTCAATTGTTTGGTTTCGACCGGCAGGAGATCACACACTGCAACCTGGATGAATACATAGTAAAAGTGCTTGAAAAAACGCTGATCGCATTTGATAAAGTAAAAAAAAGCGATGCAAATGCATTGTTATTGGATTATAAACAGGGTGTGTTGCCAATGATCAAAGAAACCGGAAAGTATCTGGACATCAGCTGGACGGAGGAACATCTTTTACAAATGGAGGAACGGAGCAAGTTTCATTCGAAACATCCAAAACAAAATTTTAAAGAAGATGTTTTACAAAAAAACATTCCGGAACAGCTTCAAACAGTAATGGTACTTTACAAAGAATTAGTTCAAAGTTCAAAAGTTTAAAGTTTGCTGTACGCAGATACTGTATCGTTTTACCACGAAGACACTAAGAAATTAAAGATTTTGTGTGTGCAAATTCCATTGTTTGCTGGATTCTAAATAATCTCATTATTTTCTCAAAAAAATAAATCCAAATTATTTTTGTTATTTAAAAATTCAATCGTAATATTGCGATGAAATTATTTTTAACGCCATGGGAATTACCAAATCAGAAGAATTTACAATAAAAGATAACAAGATCGCAGCTTATGCGAAAGCGCTGGCGCATCCTGCGCGTGTTGCCATTTTACAGGTGCTTTTAAAAAAACAATCGTGTATCTGTGGCGACATTGTGGAAGAGCTGCCACTATCACAAAGCACTGTTTCCCAGCATTTGAAAGAATTAAAGGAAGCCGGGTTAATTAAAGGCGAGATCGAAGGTGTAAAGGTTTGTTATTGTATTGACGAAAAAGAATGGGAAAATGCAAAAGCCTACCTCGGTTCTTTTTTCAGTTCTTATGTAGCTAAAAATAATTGCTGTTAAAAAAATTTAATTAATTATATCGTAAAATAACGATCAAATAAAAAAAAGACATGAAACTATCTGAAATTAAAAATCATTTGGCAACTGCTGATGCGGTTAATTTTTGTTTACCGGACGGAACATTTATACCTGAACATTTCCATGTAACGGAAGTGGGTGTGATCACGAAAAATTTTATTGACTGCGGCGGAATGGTCCGTAGTGAAAAGAAAGCAAGCTTTCAGCTGTGGAACGCCAACGATACGGAGCATCGCTTAAAAGCGAAAAAGCTGATTGATATTATTGCGCTTTCGGAAAAAGTAATTGGTATGGAAGATCTGGAAATTGAAGTGGAATATCAATCGGGAACGATTGGAAAATACGGGCTGGATTTTAAGGAAGGAAATTTTGTGTTGACTGCTACACACACCGATTGTCTTGCAAAAGAAAATTGCGGTGCACCCACATCAAAGCCAAAACTTGCATTGGTTGAATTAGGAACCACCGGCGAAGGCTGCTGCACGCCGGGTGGCGGATGCTGTTAATTTTCAAAGATTATCGGGAAGTTTATACCCCGCTTGTTTTATTTTTATCGACAACGCTTTGATTAACGCGTCATTGCGAGGGCTTTTTTATGGTACAAAGTTCGGATACTTATTTAATTTTCAATATTTATAACAGATGTTCCCGGAAATAAAAAAATACTGCGACGCGCTCACTACGGAATTTGATAAAATCCCGGAGCAACGGAAAATGATCCTGGATAAGATCACGCGTTACATTGTTGCAAAATCTGAGGAAAATAAGGCGATACAACTGGTCTACATCTGTACGCACAATTCGAGGCGCAGCCAGTTTGGCCAAACATGGGCACAAGTGGCGGCGGCTTATTACGCAGTAAAAAACATTCATACATTTTCGGGCGGAACAGAAGCTACGGCTTTTCATGCCAATGCGATCCATGCGCTAGAAAAAACCGGATTAAAGATCAGCGCAAGCGGCGATGAGTTAAATCCAATTTACAGGATTGCATTTGATGATAATGAAAAACCGCTGATTGGCTTTTCGAAAGTGTATGATCATCCGGGTAATCCTGCCAGTAATTTTATTGCAATCATGACCTGCAGCGAGGCGGAAGAAAATTGTCCGTTTGTTGGCGGAGCTGAGTTAAAAATAGCGACAACTTATGACGATCCAAAAGCATTTGACGGAAGTGATCTGCAGGAAATAAAATACGATGAACGCTGCCGCCAGATAGCTTTAGAAAGTTTTTATGTTTTTTCGAATGTACATTCATCAAATCCAAATAAATGATCTCATTAAAAAAATATACGGCAGAAGCGATCGGCACATTTGCGCTGGTATTTTGCGGCACCGGCGCCATTATCATCAACCAGGAATCGGGTGGCGCTGTCACACACGTAGGCATTGCCATCACATTTGGTTTAATTGTTTCGGCAATGATCTACGCGCTGGGCGATATTTCCGGAGCGCATTTAAATCCGGCCGTGACCATTGCGTTCTGGATCGCTAAAAAATTTCCGGCGAAAGAAATCATTCCTTATATCGTCAGCCAGGTTGCAGGCGGTTTGCTGGCCAGCATGATGCTGCGTTTTTTATTTCCTGCCAACCAGTTGCTGGGCGCTACAATGCCAGCGGGAACTGAAATGCAGTCGTTTGTACTGGAATTGATCCTGACATTTATATTAATGTTTGTAATTATCCATGTTGCTTCCGGAAGCAAGGAAAAAGGCATGTTTGCAGGATTGGCGATAGGTTCGGTAGTATTGCTGGAAGCGATGTTTGCAGGCCCTATTTGCGGCGCTTCCATGAATCCGGCGCGTTCGCTGGCGCCTGCGTTCATCTCCGGGCACACAGAACATTTGTGGATCTACCTGACTGCGCCTGTTATAGGTGCAGCTGCGGGCGTTGGCATTTGGAAATTTTTACGATAAATCCTTTATTGGTTAAAAAAACAGGTGGCCGTCAAATTTTCTTCAGAATTAAACCTTAATTTTAATTCCGGATGAAAATACTACTCATAGAAGACGAGCCGGAATTGCGCAAATCGATCAAGCAATACTTACACCAGGAAGGTTACCTGATTGAATCGGCAGATGATTTTACAAAAGCAACGGAAAAAACGGCGGTGTACAATTATGATTGTGTGCTGGTGGATATCACGCTTCCGGACGGGAACGGCCTTAATATTGTAAGACAATTAAAGCAGGCAAAATCAAAAGCGGGCATTATTATTATTTCTGCAAAAGATTCGCTGGATGACCGGATTGACGGACTGGAACTTGGTGCAGACGATTACCTGAGCAAACCCTTTCATTTATCGGAATTAAATGCACGGATCAAAGCGCTGATCCGCCGCAAGAATTTTGACGGACAAAACGAGATCACCATCAACGAGATCACTATTAATACGGATGCTCACCGGCTTTTTGTAAATAAGGAAGAAGTGATCATCACCAATAAAGAATATGAATTGTTGTTGTTTTTTATTGCCAATAAAAATCGCGTGATCACCAAAACGGCAATTGCAGAGCATCTTTCAGGAGATGATGTAGATCAGTCGGATAACTATGATTTTATTTATACGCACATCAAAAATTTGCGCAAAAAATTAATTGATAAAGGCTGTACGGATTATATTCAGACGGTTTACGGGATCGGTTATAATTTTAAAACAAACGATGCTCAATGAAACTGTTGAATAAAACGAGTATTTATTATTTGTTGTTCCTGCTTCCGTTGTTTGCTGTTTTTTCGATGCTGATCTATTTTTTTATCTCTGCCGAGATCAAAGAAGAAGTGGATGAATCGTTATTAAAGGAGCGTACGGTGCTGGAACAAAAGCTGAACGACCGGCGCATTGATCCAAACTCACTGAATACCGACGAAACCAGCATTACTTATTTCAGCGGAAGATCTGCCAAGCTGCTTTATTTTTCGGATGCCAATATATACGATTCCACCGAAGCGGAAACCGTGCGTTACCGGATGCTTACTTCCACGATCAATGTAAAAAACGGGTCGTACATGATCACGATCCAACGTTCTTATGTGGAAACGCAGGACCTGGTGTTCAGTATCCTTGTTCCCATCATCGTGCTTTTTATTGTATTGCTTGTTGGTTTTTTCTTTATCAATTACTGGATCTCCAAAAGGTTATGGTCGCCGTTTTATGAAACGATCGAAAAGCTGCAAACATTTGAATTGAACAATAACCGAAGCACCACCTTCGGCAGCGAGCGCATAGAGGAGTTCAATACGCTGAACCAGTCGCTCAACTCCATGACACACAAGGCGTACACGGATTATATCAAGCAAAAAGAATTTACGGAAAATGCATCGCATGAAATTCAAACGCCATTGGCGATCATTTCGAACAAGATCGAGATCCTGATCCAGTCGAACAAACTGGGTGATGAGGAAATGGAAATTATTTCAGGGATCTACGATTCGGCCAACCGGTTATCGCATCTCAATAAAACATTGCTGTTGCTTACAAAGATTGAAAACAACCAGTTTACGGACAACAGCATCGTGAATTTAAAGGATGTGGTCAATAAGAGCATTTCGATTTTCAGTGAGCAGGCGGAGTATAAAAACATTACTATAAAGAAAAACCTTGCGGATGAGCTGTTGTTTAAAATAAACCCAACGCTGGCCGAAACGCTTTTCAATAACCTGGTGTCGAACGCGATCCGTCACAACGTTGAAAACGGGAATATTGAGATCCATTTATACAAAAACCAGTTTACGATCTTTAACACCGGCGCCCAGCTTTCAACGGCAACTGATACTATTTTTGAGCGTTTTAAAAAGGGAAATACCTCCAATGAATCCATTGGTTTGGGATTATCGATCGTGAAATCCATTTGCAGCATTTATTCGATCAATGTGAATTACCATTACGAAAAAGGGAACCATGTTTTTACCCTGAACTGGTAATACAGAATTTAAACAGAATGTAGCATTATAATTACTATGAATTACGGAAGGAATAATTTCCTTTTTTGTATGTTTAACCCTGGGAATGCCGACTGTAATGGTTGGCATTTTCCTTTTTTAAGGGTGTTCCATCATTTAAAAATCCTTTCGTAACTTTGCAGGATGAATTCCGGACAAAAAAAGTCGCGCCCACTGTTTATTTTTTACCTGCTGGTAGCATACGTGGTGGTTCAGTTTGCATGGTGGACCTACTCCATGTTTCAGCTGAATACGGAAAACGCACACCTGAAAACGGAGCTGAACTTATTGAAAGGTGAAAGTCCGCAGGAAATTGTGGCGAATGGAAATGAAATGAACATAAAGCTGCACAAACGCTGGCTGATGATCTCGAGCGAAGGTGCCGTGTTTATTGGTTTGCTTTTATTCGGCGTGTACCAGATCCGTAAAACATTAAAAAAAGAAAACGAGCTGGCCAACCGTCAGAAAAATTTTCTGCTTTCGGTAACGCACGAATTAAAATCGCCGCTCGCTTCCGCGAAGTTGCAATTGCAAACGCTGCAAAAACGGGAGCTTGCAAAAGAAAAGCAGCAGGAGATCATTGCCAATGCTATTAATGATACCGACCGCCTGAATAATCTCGTTGAAAATATTTTACTGGCGGCTAAGATCGACGACAGTAATTTTACATTCCATAAAGAAAAAACCAATCTTTCCACCTACGTTTCCGAGAACATGAACCAGGTGATCCAGCTTTTTAATTACAAGCACAATGTGGTCCTGAATATTGAAAATAACATTGTGATGAGCATCGACAAAACTACTTTTCCTTCGATCATTTTAAATTTATTTGAAAATGCGGTAAAATATTCGCCGGAAAATTCAACCATTACACTAAGCCTGAAAAAACAAAATGATACCGTTGTACTTGCTGTAAAAGATGAAGGGATTGGCGTTCCGGAACAGGATAAAAAAAATATTTTTGAGAAATTTTACCGCGTGGGGAGTGAAGAAACACGCAAAACAAAAGGAACAGGATTGGGATTGTATATTGCGAAACATCTGGCAGAACAGCACAATGGAAGCATTGCTGTAAAGTCGAATGTGCCGAAGGGAAGTGTTTTTGAAGTAACATTCAATCAGTTCAAAGTTTAAAGTTCAAAAGTTTAAAATTTGCTGTGTGTGATGGAACGCGGATAAGGCGGATGCAGCGGATTTAAACGGATAAAAATGTTGTTTGTGTAATTGGAAGATAACACCGCAACATCTGCGCAAAGAAATGAACCATTGAGCTTTATTTCAAACACAGATTGGTAAATTGGTAAAAATTAGTATTTAGTAGATACATTTAGTAGATACATTATGAAGAAAGTTGCATTAATAATTTTAGATGGTTGGGGAATCGGTGATGGCTCACAATCCGATGCCATTGCACATTCCAAAACACCGTTTGTAAACAGCTTATATAAAAAATATCCACACAGCACGCTGCGTACTTCCGGCGAAAATGTAGGTTTGCCCGATGGACAAATGGGAAACAGCGAAGTGGGACACCTCAACATTGGTGCGGGACGCATTGTGTACCAGGATCTGGCGCTGATCAACAAAGCAGTGCGTGAAAAAACAATCGGTCACAATCCCGAACTGGTAAAAGCATTTGAATATGCCAAACAAAACAACAAACCGGTGCATTTTATTGGTTTGGTTTCGGAAGGCGGTGTGCATTCTTCACAAGCGCATTTGCATTATTTGTGCGATCTGGCGAAGGAAAACGGATTAGACCGTGTATTCATCCATGCGTTTACCGATGGCCGTGATACAGACCCGAAAAGCGGCCTGAATTACTTAACTCAACTGGAAGAGCACCTGAAACATTCCGCAGGAAAATTAGCGAGTGTGGTAGGCCGCTATTATGCAATGGATCGCGATAAGCGCTGGGAGCGGATCAAGCTGGCGTATGACCTGCTGATCAGGGGCGAAGGAAGAAAGGTAAATAACATTTTAAAAGCAATAGAAGATTCGTACGCTGAAAATGTAACGGATGAATTTATAAAACCGATCGTAAAAACGGATACGACCGGAAACCCGGTAGCAGTAATTAAAGAAGGCGATGTGGTGATCTGTTTTAATTTCCGTACCGACCGCTGCCGCGAGATCACGCAGGTGCTCACGCAAATAGATATGCCGCAGGAAGGGATGTACACACTGCCTTTGTATTATGTGACCATGACCAATTACGATCACACGTACAAAAATGTACATGTGTTGTATGATAAAGATAATTTAGAAAATACGATCGGTGAAGTGTTGGAAAAAGCCGGGAAGACACAGATCCGTATTGCAGAAACCGAAAAATATCCGCACGTTACTTTTTTCTTTTCCGGTGGAAGGGAAAAAGAATTTACCGGCGAAAAGCGCATTATGACAGCTTCTCCGAAAGTAGCTACTTACGACCTGCAACCCGAAATGAGCGCCGTTGAATTAACAGATGCCCTTGTTCCAGAGCTGAAGAAAGCTTCCGCGGATTTTGTTTGCCTGAACTTTGCAAATGCAGATATGGTAGGACATACCGGTAGTTATCCGGCTGTGGTAAAAGCGGTGGAAACGGTGGATGCTTGTTTACAACGCGTTGTGGAAGCCGGTTTGGAAAGCAATTATTCCTTTATCATCATCGCCGATCACGGTAATTCCGATTACATGATCAATGCTGATGGCACGCCCAATACAGCACATACTACCAACCCGGTTCCCTGTATTTTGATTGATCCGGATCATAAAACGATCAAAGAAGGAAAGCTCTCCGACATTGCTCCCACTATTTTAAAGATCATGGGTGTGGGGATTCCGAAGGGGATGACGGGAAGTGTGTTGATTGAATGAAGGATTTAGGAATTGCAGATTAAGGATTTGGGATTGTTGTTAGCCGCAGAACACACCCCTAGCCCCTCTCAAGAGGGGAATCCGATCCTGCGCATGTTTGTGAGCATGCTTTTGTTTTAAATTTCTTTTAAAAACTATAATTTCAAAATTCAGAAGAATGATTCAATTCCCCTCTTAAGAGGGGTTAGGGGTGTGTAGCAAACACTGCATATACAACTCATCTGCGCACAGCAAACTTTAAACTTTTGAACTTTAAACTTTGAACTTTTTTAGTACGACCACTTAATATACATCCCGCCCCAGGTAAATCCTGCGCCAAACGTGGTAAGAATAATGTTATCTCCTTTTTTTAATTCGTGTTCCCAATCGGATAAACACAATGGAAGCGTTGCAGAAGTGGTGTTTCCGTATTTTTCAATATTCAGCATTACCTTTTCCATTCCAATTCCCATGCGATTGGCAGTCGCTTCAATGATGCGTTTGTTGGCCTGATGCGGCGTTAAAAAAGCAATATCGTCGCTGGTAAGATGATTGCGTTCCATCATCTCTGCTGCTACATCCGCCATTTTTGTGACTGCTACTTTAAAAACCGCCTGTCCGTCCATGTGTACAAAATGCTGCTTGTTCACTATCGTATCCAGTGATGCAGGCATGATACTGCCGCCTGCAGGCTGATATAAGTATTTTTTTCCACTTCCATCGCTGTACATTTTTGCATCAATGATGCCTGTTTCATCGGTGCTTGGTTCCAGCAGCACCGCTCCTGCTCCATCGCCAAATAAAATAGAAGTTTTACGATCGGTATAATCCACAATGCTGCTCATTTTATCGGAACCGATCACCAATACTTTTGTATGCGTTCCGCTTTCAATAAATTTGGAACCCGTGTTGAGTGCATAAATAAAGCTGGAACAGGCTGCCTGCAGGTCGAATCCCCAGGCATTGGTGGCACCGATCATATCCGCCACAATATTTGCCGTTGCCGGATATTGGTGATCGGGCGTTACAGTTGCCACAATGATCAGGTCAATTTCCAAGGGTGAGATATTTTTTTTTGCGAGTAATTTTTGTGCAGCTTCTGCCGCCATAAAAGCGCTGGCTTTATCTGTGTCTTTTAAGATCCGTCGTTCACTCACGCCGCAGCGCGACATGATCCATTCGTTTTTTGTATCCACCATTTGCTCCAATTCTGCATTATCGAGAATGTATTCGGGAACATAAGCAGCTACGCCGGTAATTGCAGCAGTTGTTTTCATCGTTTAAAATTTTTGATATTCAAAAGTATTCCTAAGGAAATCAATAAGCGAATTAAAAAATAAACAATCTACTTTACTCAAATACAACTATTTTTAATTAATACGTCTAAAATACCTAATTTTACTACTAATATATATTTTATAATTACAATGTCCAAAGTAAAATCCGATAGCTTGTTCCTGCTGATCAAAGCAATGACAAAAAGCGAAAAACGTTTTTTCAAGATCTATGCAACGCGTTTTAACTCCGATGAGGATAAAAAATTTATACAGCTTTTTGATGCCATTGATAAACAAAAATTGCACGACGAGGAAAGGATCTTAAAGCTGAACAAACAGCTGACACCTCAGCAGCTTTCTAACCTGAAAGCCAATTTGTATACACAGCTGATGAAATGCTTAAGGATGTGCAATACCAATAAATTAAAAGAAATTCAACTGGTGGAATTGCTGGATTATGCGCGCATTTTATACAACAAATGTTTGTATAAAGATTGCATCCGGATGCTGGAAAAAGCCAAGCGGATGGCAGTAAAAGCGGACCGTTCGGTGATGCTGCTGGAAATACTGGAACTGGAAAAATTAACCATTTCAAAAACGTTATCGGCAAATAATGAGCAGCGTGTGAGCGATATTATACAGGAAGCGGAAACAGTAGCGGAAAGCATCAAGAACATTAATATTTTTTCCAACCTTTCGCTAAAATTGAATTCGTATTATGTGCGCTCCGGATTTATAAAAAGTAAAAAAGATCTTGATAATGTAAGCGCTTATTTTAAAAACAGCTTACCTGCCTATAGCAAGGACACGCTTTCTTTTCACGAAAAATTGCATTTGTATGCTTCGTATGTTGGTTATTACTTTTTTATCCAGGATTTTAAAAAAGGATACGAGTATGCTCAGAAGTGGGTAAAGCTGTTTGAGAAAAACCCGGTAATGATCGAAAATGAGCTGGAAACCTATATCAAGGCGCTGAATAGCTTGTTGGTGGTTCAAAACAAGTTGTATTTGTATGCCGAATTTGTGGAAACGCAAAAAAAACTGATCGCGTTGAAGCGGAATAAAAATTTAGTGCTGACAGAAAACATCAACCTGAATTTATTCAAAGCAATTTATGTTCACGAGATCAACCGGCATTTTATGCTCGGCGAATTTAAATCGGGAACGCGCATTGTTGGAAGGTTAGAGGCGGAGTTGAATAAATTCATCCCAAAACTCGATAAACATTCGGTATTGCTTTTCTATTACAAAATTGCGTGTTTGTATGTAGGAAGCGGCAATTATAAAATGGGAATAAAATGGCTGAATAAAATTTTTAATGCACGCGAAAGTAATTTCCGGGAAGATATTCTTTCTTTCGCACGCATCTTATTATTGGTTTGTCATTTTGAACTGCAAAACGATGACCTTGTGGAATCGAACATCCGCGCTGCATACCGGCATTTTATAAAAAAAGGATATTTGACGGCTTACCAGCAATACATTCTTGCATTCTTAAAATATTTGTTTGCCGATAGTAGTGAGCGCGGCCTGAAAAAAAGTTTTATTCAGCTGAAAGAACAAATGCAATCATTGGAAAATAACAAATTTGAGAAACGTGCTTTTATGTATTTTGATATCATCAGCTGGCTGGAAAGTAAGATCGAGAAACGATCGGTGCAGGATGTGATCAAAGAAAAAGCGTTACGGATAACGCCCGCCTGAACGATTCGGGCAGGAACAGAAACGAAACTACGAATCTGCGTTTGAGATATTAAATCTACTAAATACTAATTTTTACTAATATACCAATCTGTGTGCATGCTGTATGTCAAATAGAAATGAATACCTGCTTTAAATTGGCAGATCCCGGGTCAGGCCCGGGATGACAGTACGAAGGGAGATTGTTCTCTGAATTAGCACACACAGCATCTGCACACAGAAAACTTTGAACTTTAAACTTTTGAACTTTGAACTATTTTTTTAACCCCGGATACTTCATATCCAACGACCGCAACAGCTCCACTACTTTTTTAGCAATGTAATATTCCTTGAACCAATTCTGATCAGAAGGAACAATGTGCCATTCGATCTCCGAGCACTTTTCAAAAACATCTTCGTAAGCATGCATATAGTCTTTCCAGAGATCACGTTCTTTGATATCGTTATCATCATGTTTCCACATTTTGGAAGGATCGCTTAAGCGCTCGTTCAGGCGTTTTAACTGTTCTTCTTTTGAAACATGCATATAAAATTTCAATACATGCGTTTCCGTTTGCTTTAACAATCGCTCAAAATCATTGATCTGTGCATAGCGCTGACTGATCATTTTTTCAGGCGACAGCTCGTGTATCCGTTCTACCAGCACGGCTTCGTAATGCGAACGGTTAAAGATCTGGATCATTCCTTTTTCGGGAACATGCGGATGCACCCGCCATAAAAAATCGTGTTTTTTTTCCAATTCGGAAGGTTCTTTAAATGGAGTTACCCGGCAGCCCATGGGGTTTACCGCCTCAAATACATTTTTTACTGCGCCATCCTTACCGGATGCATCCATTCCCTGGATGATGATCAGGATAGAATGTTTTCCTTCCGCAAAAAGCAAATTCTGCAATTCTTCCAGCTCGAATTTCAGCTTTTGTAATTCTTTTTTTGTTTTTTCTTTTGCGAATTTTTTAGGAGCGAGGGTGCTTATTTTATTTAGTTTCATTATTACAGATAGCGAACAGAAACGAATATTACGAATCTGTGTGATTACAAATTACGGATGAATACAAATTTACAAATCTGTGTACAGATAACGCCCGCCTGAACGATTCGGGCAGGAACAGGAACGAAATTACGAATCTGTATGAATGTTGTGTGTATTCAAAAGTACATTTTAATTTTAATTTTAATTGAGTATCCGGAACTTTGTACCATAAAAAGAATTTACTTTAAGAACGTCATTGCGAGGGCTTTTCGCCCGAAGCAATCTCATTCTAGTTCATAATCTGGTGTGAGATTGCTTCGGGCGAAAAGCCCTCGCAATGACGCGTTGATTAAAA
>JAOQAG010000031.1 GCA_025963715.1 Bacteroidota bacterium | reverse complement strand
GATCTGCCAATTAAGAACTGTGTAGGCGCTGCAAGTATTTAACAGATCCCGGGTCAAGCCCGGGATGACAGTATTATTTGTGAATATTGTAAAAAAAACATGTTACTACAACATAACCTTTTGTATTACTAATTTTAATTTGCACGTCATTGCGAGGGCTTTTCGCCCGAAGCAATCTCACACCAGATTATAAACTAGAATGAGATTGCTTCGGGCGAAAAGCCCTTGCAATGACGTTTTAAAACAATTTCATCTTTTTAGTACAAAGTATCCCGATACTCATTCAACTTTATTTATCCAAAATAGATTTGATATCCGGTTTGAAATATAAATTGCTTTTCAGGATCTTGCCGTCTTCACGGAAAATCGGTTGTCCGTTCTCATCCAGCTTACTCATGTTGCTGCGTTGGATCTCATCAAATACTTCTTCGATCTTGTGCTGTAATCCGTGGCGGAGGATCGTCCCGAATAAAATATACAGCTGATCGCCCAATGCATCGGCAATTTCCACGATATCGCCATTTTTGCAGGCTTCCAGGTATTCGTCATTCTCTTCCTTGATCAGGTTGTAACGCAGCATGTATTCGCTTTCCGGAACAATGGCAGTAGGCGTATACCGGTTCCCGATCTTAAATACATCGTGAAACTTTTCTACGTATTTTATTTTATATGCCAGCGTGTTTTCCATGTTTCGTTATTGAAATTTTATTTTTAAAAACCGGGATCCCGGTTTATTTTTTTGAAGCGCTCTTTTTTGCTTTGTATTGGTTGTTCAACCCTTCCAGGATCTCGGTGGTAATGTCCAGGCTGTCGTCTACCAGTAAGATCTGGCTGGCAGCGCTTCCGCTATAAGCGAACACATAATTGTAGCCGCTTTTTTTATTATATTCCTTGATATACTCGCGCAGGTTGGTATTTGCCTCATCGTTGCGCTGCTGAATTTTTTCTGCGAGCGCTTGTGATTGCAATTCCAGGTTATCCAATTCTTCCTTGCGTTTGGCGAATGCTTCCTGCTCGGTATTTACCTGGTTTTCGGAAAGCAATTGCTGCTGCACTTTTTGTTGAAATTCTGCGTAATCTTCCTGTAATTTCTGTCCTTTTGCCTGGTATTTTGTTTCCAGTGCGCGTTGTTCTGCTTGTGCGCTGGCGCTCAGGTCCTTGATGAATTCATATTTTTCGTTCAGTATATCCAGGTTCACGTATACGGATTTGGAAGCTTTGATCTCTTTGGGCGACATCACAATTGGTTTTGCAGCTGCAGCTGAATCCAGGGTTGTTTTTTCTGCAGTTTTGCAGTTACCCGAACAGGAAAAATGTAAATAATAGAGTACAGCTACCGCTATAAAAAGTATAACGTTGAGGATCACAGAGAAGTTCTTGTTCATTTGTTTAGTTTTATAAAAGAGAAGCAAATATAATAAATAAAAAAGCGTCCCGGGATGCCGGAACGCCTTTGAAATTATAAAAAGTGTTAATAATTAGTTTTGTGACAAATAGCTGGCAACACCATCGTGTGAAGCAACCATTGCGGCATCGCCTTTTGTCCAGTTTGCAGGACAAACTTCGCCGTGCTCTTCGTTAAACTGTAATGCATCCACCATACGGATCGCTTCATCCACATTACGTCCCAAAGGCAGGTCGTTGATCAGCTGATGACGCACAACACCTTTTTTATCGATCAGGTACAATCCGCGGAAAGCGATCATTGGGCCGTTTGCAACCAGGCGGTTTTCGTCGTCCAGCTCATATTCGCCGAATAATACATCAAAATTCATAGAAATGGTTTTGGTGGTATCTGCAACGATCGGGTAGGTAATGCCTTTGATGCCGCCTTGTGATTTTGGTACCTGCAGCCATCCCCAGTGCGATTGTTCCGTATCTGTAGAACATGCCACCACTGCTACATTGCGTTTTTCAAATTCGCCCAGTTTTTCCTGAAAAGCATGCAATTCGGTTGGACAAACAAATGTGAAATCTTTTGGATAAAAAAAGAAGACCACATCTTTTTTACCAATATACTGCTCTAAAGAAAAGTCTTCTGCAAATTCTCCTCCGTTTACTACGGCTTGCGCTTTGAACAATGGCGCTTTTTTTCCTACTAATGACATTATTTATATTTTTTTTAAGGTTTATATTAAAATTTTACCGGCGCAAAGGTACGAAAATAGATTTGAGATTTGATTTGGATGTTGGATTTTTGGATGTTAGATATCCGACTGGGTTTGCTGAAGGTTTGATTTTAAACAATTCATCTTAGGATCGTCATCCCGGGCCTGACCCGGGATCCCATAAATGTTTGCAGGATCTAATTGACAGATCCCGGGTCAGGCCCGGGATGACAGCAACAATTAAAAACACGTTTTTTAATTGTAATCATCTAATTAAAAACACCGTTTAAAAAAACTTCCGATCTCAAAACTTTTTAACTTTGTATTTGTTTTAAAACTTACAATAAACAAATTAATTCAACGATCATGAAAATAGAAATCGGCCAAAAAGCGCCTTTATTTGCTTTAAAAGACACAGATAAAAAAGAAGTGAAACTGGAAGATTACAAAGGGAAAAATGTGTTGTTACTGTTTTTTCCTTTGGCATTTACCAGTACCTGTACTGCGGAATTGTGCGCTACACGCGATGATATTGCTACTTATAATAATGCAAATGCGCAGGTATTTGGGATCTCTGTAGATTCGATGTTTGTGCTTGCAAAATTCAAAGAAGAGCAAAAGCTGAATTTTCCCTTACTATCCGATTTTAACAAGGAGGCATCGGCAGCTTATGGCAGCTTGTACGAAACATTTATCGGGATGCACGGTGTTTCCAAACGCTCTGCATTTGTGATCGATACAGAAGGAATGGTGCGTTATGCCGAAGTATTGGAAAATGCAACGGAAGTGCCTGATTTTACTGCGATCAAAAAAATACTGGCAGGGTTGTAATTTGGAAATAAAAGAATTTGAAAATGTGTGAATTTGAAAATTTGAAAATGAAAAAGATCATAAGCTCTAAAAATTATTTTTAGAGCTTATGATTTATAATTCAACATTTATAATTCCTTCATTTCCTTAATCAATGCCGTATAGTTTGATATGAAAATTATCAATAAAAAGTGTTTGGTGATCCTTGTTCCAAACATACATTTTAAGGTGATCGCCTGTTGACCGGATTCTTGGGATCTCGATCGTATAATTGCCGGTTTTCCATGCGTTGCCGATACGGTTCGGAATTTCATTCAAAGCGAATGTATAATACTGGTACGTTTCGTCTTTCCCGTTTTTGATCTCTACAACCATCAAGGGGCTTTCGTTCCCGGATGTTGCATTTTCGGAGTAATCCAGCTGTACTTCCGCATATAGTAAACGGTGCATTGGCAGCGCACTGTCGGCAACAATCTCGATCCCCGAATTGAATTCTTTGCCGGAATAATCACTCACCATCGTGTGTGGATCATCTGCTTTTTTAGTAGTGCTTTCGCTCCAGTTTGGATCTTGTTTTTCAAAATCATTTTTAAGATCATACAACAGCGTTTGTGTTTTTGAATAAGGCTGTATATCATCACATCCGCCAAAGCAGGAATAATATCGGGGCGACGTTCTCATAAATACATAGCTGTATTTTTCGGCGTTCATATCCCAGGAAGAAAGAATATCTTTTACATACTGGTAACTTTGCAACAAGTTAAATAAGCTTAATACGATCGCGACAGCATACAGTAATTTTTTATACGTCAAACGATCGATCAAAATAGCGAGCAATAGTGCATTTGCCGCATAAAACTCAATGAAGGAGCGCTGTCCGAACGACGGTCCGTAATACCAGCACCACCACGAAGCGGTAATGTAAATCAATAGTAAAAGAAAAAGCGCGATGGAATAAAACCGGAACCGGTTTTCGCGGTAAATAAAAAACAATCCGCCCAGTGAGAGCAATGCAAGCGGTGTGTAGATAAAAAAACCTTTGCGGAAGCTGAACAACACATTCCAGATCTGCGGATGCAGGAAATAAAACCCCTCGTTTTGATAGCTCCACACCACAAACTTCCCTGTTTGGATGTGCCATAAAATCAGCTGAATGGAGATCACCACAAAGAAAGCAAATGTAGAAATAACGAATGTTTTTAATTGAAAAAACGAACGCAAAAATTGTTTGAAAGCAGGAGCAGAGCCGGTTAAAAACGGAAGCATAAAAATAACGATCCCGTTGGAAGGTCTGATAATAAGGATCATCGCGAAAGCAAGCGACATCAGCAATGCATATTTATGTGTGTAAGTATCACTATATTTTTTTGCGTAAAATAAAAACATCGTGATAAACGCAAAAGAATAAATGTGTGAAAAAGAAGGATGATAAACGGCATACATCAACAGGTTGGTGCCGAAAACCATTAACAGCAGTGTGATGCAAACGGTTGTTGGTTTTATGTTGTACAACAATAAAAAGCGACTCATGAAAATAAGGCCGATGCACAAATAAAATAATCCGGCAATGCTGATGGCTTTTTGGAAAGGCGGCGAATAACCATCCTGCGGATCGTGATTGATACCGGCTTTTATGTAACCGGCTGTGAAAAACGGGAGCATTGCCACAGCGGTACCTGCATAATATTTATTGATGTTGCCGGTTTCTGTTTTAAAAATAAAACGATCGTCGGGAGTTTGTTCTGCAATATTTTTTTTGATGAAAATGGAAGGCAAATATTCGTAATATCCTTTTCCATCACTTTGGATCACGTGTGTGTATCCTTTTCCATCCGTGCCTTTCCATGAAAATTGAGTGGTCAGGATAGAACAACTGACGATGATCAAAAAAATGGTGATGCAAATGGATCTGTTTTTCAAGAGCTCGGATTTTTATACGATAACATGCTGTGTAACGCTCCAGGCTTCGGGTTTGGCATTGAACAATATTTTTGTGCGGGCCCATACTCCTGCAAATAATTGCGAATCCCGGTAATTGTTCAGGTCACTTTCCTGTTGCCAGTGGCTGTAGGTAAAAAATATGTTCGGCTGATTAATATCGTTCAGCAATTCCAGGTGAGTGCAGCCTTCAAAATGGCGGATCAGGAGTTTGGAGGTGTTAAAAATTTCCAGGAAATCGTTCACCTTTTCAGGCACGAACGTCATTTTTACGATGCGGATGATCATTGAAAGCGAATGGTTATAGAGTCGTTAATTTTTAAATTGAGCAAACCGCCTGCTTTTCCATTGCGCATGGCGATCTCTAAAAAATCGGAAGCATTGAACATGGCCAGCACTTCACCTTCGGGCACATCGCTGTATTCCTTGCTGATGCGCTCAATGGTATGCCTTGCCAGCTCGATGATGAACGGTTGTCCTTTGCCTACCTGGTCGAACAACCTGCGGTCGATGTTGGTGGTAACGTTGCCGTAAGAATCAATGTACACAAAGGATCCACGGATATTATCGCCCATGGACGTAGCACGGAAGGGGATGCGTTGTAATAATTCCGCTTTCGGTTTCCCGATGGAATTAAAATCAGCGCCTTCTGCCAGCTGGCATGCAATTTTTGTAAAAATGTCGCGGGTAGGAAAGCTCAGTTTTTGGTTGTTCTCAATTTCCAGTTCCCTGATCTGCTGCGGCATTTCTTCGAACAGCAATGAAAAGATCCCGTTATCAGCCCCGATAAAATAATGGCCGTATTGTTTTACAAGCACATAGCCGCCGGAAGCCGACAGCTCGGTATTGATCCCGATGATGTGAATGGTGTTTTCAGGGAAATTGGGATAGCTTTCTTTTAAAATATAGGAAGCATCCAGGAGGTTGTATTTTTCAATTTTATGCGAAATATCAATAATGGTAACAGCGGGTAAGCGGCTGAGAATAGCGCCTTTGATCGCACTCACGTAATGATCTTTCAATCCGAAATCGGTAGTGAGTGTGATGATGGCCATTTGTTAGTAATTTCTAATTTTTTATGCGTCTGAAATCCTTAATGAATATGCAAAAATATGTTATTTTCGTGCTTTCAGAAAATAATATTGAATTTGTTGTAAAATAAGGAGTAGATCATCTGCATCTGTAATCAAATCAATATTAATCATTAAGATCCAAATTAAGAAATTGAACGAAAAAAAAATCATACTCGAAGACATTGCACCGGTTGATTTGTACGGTGTAAATGACAGCAAGCTGGAACTGATCAAAAAACGCTTTCCAAAAGTAAAGATCGTTGCACGCGGCGAAACCATTAAGATCAGTGGAGAAGAGGAAGACCGCAACCAGGTGGAGCTGGTGCTGAACGTGCTAATCGATTATTTTCACCGTTACGGGAATTTATCAGAAAACGCTGTGGAGCAGATCCTGGGCGGAACAAAGGGCGTTAACAATGGTAAAGGCGAAGCCATCAACGGCGACGATGTGCTGGTGTTTGGCAATGCAGGGCTGATCGTGAAAGCGCGAACAGAGAACCAACGCCGGATAGTTGACAGCATTTCTAAAAACGACATGGTGTTTGCTATCGGTCCGGCCGGAACGGGTAAAACCTACACTGCCGTTGCATTAGCGGTAAGAGCCTTGAAAAACAGGGAAGTTAAAAAAATAATCCTGACACGCCCGGCAGTGGAAGCGGGCGAAAACCTGGGTTTTTTACCGGGCGACTTAAAAGAGAAACTGGATCCGTATCTGCAACCTTTGTATGATGCATTGTACGACATGATCCCGGCAGAAAAATTACAATATTATTTAGAAAATAAAGTGATCCAGATCGCACCGCTGGCGTTTATGCGCGGGCGTACACTGGACAATGCATTTGTGATCCTGGATGAAGCGCAGAATGCAACGGAAGCGCAATTGAAAATGTTTTTAACGCGCATGGGATCGTCTGCAAAATTTATGGTCACCGGCGATATTACGCAGATCGATCTTCCGAAAAATCAGCCATCGGGTTTACCAATGGCGATAAGGCTGTTGGATAAAGTAGATGGAATTTCTTTTATCGAGCTGGATGGAACGGATGTGATCCGGCATAAGCTGGTGAAGAGGATTGTGGAGCTCTGGAAATAGGTGTTGGATGTTAGACTGGGTGCATACTAGATGTTTGATTTTAGACGAATTATTTACAAGATTGTCATCCCGTGCCTGACACGGGATCTCATAAATGGTAGCAGCGCCTGCACAGTTTTTAATTAACAGATCTCGGGTCAAACCCGGAATGACAGTAAAATTTTTGATTGCAATTTTTAATTATGATTTAGTATAACTTTAAAACCTTTGAACATTACAACTTTACAACATATATAAGACACAGAACAGTAAACTCAAAACTTTAAACTTTTTAAACTGAAAAAAAATGGATGCGATCACAGAAACAAAATTTAATTTCCCGAAACAAAAAAGTTTTTACAAAGGAAAAGTACGCGATGTATACAACATTAATGATGAACAATTGGTAATGATCGTGAGTGACCGGATCTCGGCATTTGATGTAGTATTGCCAAAAGGCATTCCTTACAAAGGCCAGGTATTGAACCAGATCGCAGCAAAATTTTTAAAAGCAACGGAAGATATTTTACCAAATTGGGTGATCGCTGTTCCTGATCCGATGGTAACGGTAGGGCATTTATGCGATCCGTTTAAAGTGGAAATGGTGATCCGCGGTTATTTGAGCGGCCATGCCTGGAGAGAATACAAAGCCGGAAAACGCATGCTGTGCGGCGTTGCCATGCCTGATGGTATGAAAGAGAATGATAAATTTCCGGAGCCGATCATTACGCCTACAACCAAAGCATCGGTTGGTCACGATGAAGATATTTCGAAAGAAGAGATCCTGAAACAGGGAATTGTATCAAAAGACGATTATGAGCTGCTGGAGAAATATACACGCGCCGTTTTTCAACGTGGAACCGAGATTGCAGCAAAAATGGGATTGATCCTGGTGGATACAAAATATGAGTTTGGTAAAAAAGACGGAAAGATTTACCTGATCGACGAGATCCATACACCGGATTCATCGCGTTATTTTTACAAAGAAGGATATGAAGCACGCCAGGAAAAAGACGAGGCGCAAAAACAATTATCGAAAGAGTTTGTGCGCGAATGGCTGATGGCAAATGGTTTCCAGGGAAAAGACGGGCAGGCGATCCCTGAAATGACGCCGGAAGTGGTGAATTCGATCTCGGAACGTTACATTGAGTTGTATGAAAACATTGTGGGCGAAAAATTTGTAAAGGCAGATGCTTCGAATGTATTGCAGCGCGTGGAAAAAAACATCAATGACTATTTATCGAAATAAGTTATTTTAAAAACGTCATTGGGAGGGCTTTTCGCCCAAAGCAATGACGGGTTCATTAAAATTTTTGGTTATATTGTAGAACATTGTTGTTTATGAAAACAGAAATACTTTCTTCAGCTGTCATCCCGGGCTTGACCCGGGATGACAGTATTATTTGTGAACATTGTAAAAAAACAACATTTTACTACAACATAACCAAAATTTTCAATAAAAATAAAATAGCATCCATCTAAGCTTTCCGATAGTCTTATAATAAATAAGTGGAAAAAAATTTTGATTTTACAATAGGGTTATTACATTTACCAACATAAACACAAATCTCTACTAACCCTCTAAAACTAAAATTATGGCAAAAGGTAAAATCATTACATCTACAGACAATGAGCATGGCTTTGTTCAGAACGACGGAAGCGACAAAAAAATCCCATACATTCAGCCTTTGAGCAAAGAGCTTGGATTAAAAGTAGGCATGTTCGTACGTTATGATGTGCTTAAAGATCCTGTTACCGGTGATAAAACAGCGGTGAATGTTGAGTTGTATAAAAAAGGGATCATTACCGGGAAAGACAATGACCACGGTATGATCGAGGATCCTAATTTCGGCCAGATCCATGCAATGGTGCCAATGATGAGCCAGCAGGGAATCAAGGACAATACGCTTGTGAAATATGAGCTTTTAAATACAAGCGATGGTATGATTGCCGTATATGTAAAAACAGCGCCGGATCCGGATCCGGATCAAGCGAGCTCTACAAAATAATACATTTGATTATTAGTATAAAGAAGCGGGATTTTCCCGCTTTTTTTGTGGAAATCAAAAAATAGATTATCTTTAAAAAGTATAATCAACGTGTATGCATTACCGAAATAAGATTTATAGCATTATATTACTGATGCTATTTGCTGTGAAAATCTGTTGCGCTCAGCAAACGAGCACTTCCAACGTTGATAGCCTGGTTACCCTTCTTAAAAGTTCTACCGATACCACAAAAATCCGTGTGCTGAATGCATTGTCGGCAAATTATTACGACAAAATGCCGGACAAGGCCATTGATTATGCAAAGCAGGCGATGACGCTTTCGCAGAAATACAAATCTGATGTTGATATGGGCCGTTCGTTGCTGAACATTGGCCGTGGTTATTATTCAAAAGCCGATTACAGTAAATCACTGAGTTTTTGCCTGGAAGCAAAAAAGAAATTCGAAAGCATTCGCGACAAAGTGGGCGTTGCCGATGTATTCATGGCTATGTCCAGTGTTTACACGGATCTGGGAAGCTACGCCAATTCGCTCAATTACAATTTACAGGCATTGACCATTCGTGAGGAGCTCAATGATTCTGCGGCAATGGGTTCATCTTTACTCAATGTTGGTTTGGTGTATTATAAATTAAGAAAGCTGCGGCTGGCGAATGAATATTATAATAAATCATTAAAGATCCGCATGTTGCGCAATGATCAGGCGGGCATTTCTGCCTGTTACAATAACATGGCAAATGTATGCGGCGATAACGGCGACAATTTAAAAGCGCTGGAGTACCTGCAAAAATCACTGGCGATCAAAGAAAAGCTCGGGAATAAAAAAGGAATTGCTTCCACATTAAATAATATGGGAAGTGTGTATACCAGCCTCAAGATCTATGGCAAGGCGCGCGAGTATTATTTAAAGTCTTATGAGTTGAAGAAGGAGATCGGCGATCAGCTGGGAATGGCTAATACACTGGGAAATATCGGTGGCAATTATTATTTTACCAACGACAAAAAAAATGCGATCGTTTATTTTTTAGAGGCGATTGAGGCTGCCAAACAAATTGGTGCAGGCGATATTTTACTGACCAATTACAGAAATGCAGCGCAAACATATTATGAAGATGGAAATTACAAAGCTTCCGCTGAGATGTATACGCTTGCCAGCGATTTAAAAGATAGCATTTACGATGTGGAAGGTGTGAAGTCGATGAACGAGATGCAGGCAAAATTTGATTTTGAAAAACAGGACAAGGAATTAAAGATCATTCGTCAGAATGATGAGATCCATGCACTGGATGCAAACCGGCAGCGGTTATTCAAGAATGGTTTTATCATTGGTTTTATATTATTGCTGATCATCGCGTTTGTGATCTTTAACCGCTACCAGCTGAAACAAAAAGCAAATGCAAAGCTGGAAGAGCAAAAGCAGGAAATTGTCCGGCAGCATAAAGAACTTAACATTGCATACAGCCAAATCGAGGCAAAAAATAAAGACATTACCGATAGTATCAAATATGCAAAACGGATCCAGCTGGCATTTTTACCGCGTGTAAATTTTCAAAAGGAATTTAACGATAACGGTTTTATTTTATACAAACCCAAAGACATTGTGAGCGGTGATTTTTACTGGATGGAACGGAAAAATAACCAGGTATTGCTTGCTGCCGTTGATTGTACGGGGCACGGCGTGCCGGGCGCTTTTATGAGCATTGTAGGATTTAATTTATTGAACCAGGCGGTGAACGAGCATAAGATCACGCAGCCATCACTGATCCTTGATGAGATGAATACGGGCGTTACCGATACGTTGCGCCAGTATGAGGAAGATTCGACCGTAAAAGACGGAATGGACATTGCGCTTTGCAACATCGATTTGGATACACTGCAACTGCAGTATGCCGGTGCTTATAATTCATTGTGGATCGTACGTAATGGCGAGCTGATCGAACTGAGCGCCAATAAATTTCCGGTTGGAACATTTGTGGGAGAAACGATCCACCAGTTCAATAATAAAACATTCCAGCTCCAAAAAGGCGATAACGTGTATTTATTTACCGATGGTTATGCCGATCAGTTTGGCGGACCGCAGGGAAAAAAATTCAAATACAAACAGCTTCAAAAATTATTAACGGATAATTATTTAAGAACTGCCCCCGAGCAAAAAGATATTTTGCAAAAAACATTCGAAAGCTGGATCGGGAACCTGGAGCAGGTGGATGATGTGTTGGTTATTGGGGTGAAGATCTAAGCGGATGTTGGATTTTAGATGTTGGAGGATTTGCTGATAGTATTCGCAGTCGTTTAAAACAATGAAAAGATAGCATTTGCTAAACTGGTATATTATACTTGGCGTTGAGATTGTTTATCTATTTCTCAGTATTATTATTTTATTTAAAAAGTTAAGCCAATCTGGCAATTTGTGTTTTTATCCCCGTAATATTATTTTTTATTTCCTTCCATTTGCCAAAGTGTATAAATTTCCATACTCAATAATTTTACTATATTAGTATTAAACTTTAACTCATGGAACAGTTGAAAAGAACTATTGTTATTCTTAACGTTTTATTTTTCCTTATCATGTTAGGCAGCTGCAGTAAAACCATAGCTGTAGAAAATCATTTGTTGATCATCGCTCAACAAGATAATCTTTATGGTATCTGGGATATTCGTACAAATAATTGGCTTGTGCCGAATAAATATCAAAATATAAATTACTTTAAAGAAGGATTGGCTGCTTTTGAAAAAGCTGGTAAATGGGGATTTGTAGACACAACCGGTAAAGAGGTGCTTCCTGCTGTTTATGATGATGTGTACGCAGAGGGTTTTATTGGCGGAAATGTTTTTGTTAATACAAACGGCAAATGGGGAATGATCAATAAAAACGGAAAAGAAGTGCTTGCCTCTCAATTTGATAATGTGTATTTATACGGAGAAGGATATTACGAAGTGTTGCGTGGTGAAGATGCAAATCTTGTGAGTGAAGATGGAAAAATCTTTCTGCCTAATTGGTACGCATCCGCTAATCATTTTTATGAAGGTTACGCCAGTGCTCAAACAAAGCTCTCGCCGGATGATGCGGTTGATTGTATTATCGATAAAAAAGGAAGAGTGAATTGGAGCGATTCTCTTTTGTATAATATTTTTCCTTTTGGAGGAGGAACATCAATTGCAACTCTTAGGAAAGACAATAGAAAAGTAATGATCGATACAACCGGAAAGATTCTTTTCACTGCTCCTCATCACTGGATCAAATTGAGTAAGATCGAAAATTACGAAAACGGCTATATAGTTGTTAATACAACGATAAATGATGGATCAAAGTTTGGTTTGTTAACCCCTTCCGGCCAATTGGTACTTGATACTGTTTACGATGAATTGGGTGGTGTGAATGAAGGTGTGGTTTCATTCAGGATGAATGATAAGTGGGGAATAGCTGATTTTGCAGGGAAAATAATTGTAGCCCCGAATTTTGATCATTTAGGAGATTTTCATAACGGATTGGCTGTAGCTTTTGTAAAAGGCAAATGTGGCTTTATTGATAAAAAAGGAAAATGGATTATTCCTGCACAATTTGACGATGCGTACAATTTTGAAAAAGGCATGGCCTGTGTATTGGTAGGGAAAAATGCAGGTGTGATCGATCAAACAGGAAAATGGGTCATTGCCTGTAAATATGAACGATTAAGTCCTATTGTAAATAATGATTGTTTCCTGTTTAAGAAAAACGGAAAATATGGCATTGTTGATAGCAAAGGCGAAGAGCTCTGCGACGCCAAATTTGATCATTTCAGCACTTCTGTAATGAAAATAAAAAATGGGACAATGAGTTACTAAAACTCAGGTATTTTATATGGCTGTGTCTGTTGTTTATCAACATACCCTGCATTTTTTAATTTTATTTCCATTGCAATTTGCGCAGGGAATTTTGCAATATAATTTTTTACGACTGGTTTCCACCAATCAGAATCATTTGGATGGCCAAGAATCATCCTGGATGTTTTTAACAGATCTCTTACCGCCGGGCTTTTTGAGCTCAGGTCACTTTGGTTGATCGTCGAGTGTGCAATTGTTTGAGGTTTTGTATGCGAAATATTATTTTTTTGTTCGTGATAGAAAGCCGGTGCAATAAATGCCAATGCAGGTATCAATGACACGTTTACTATTGCTGCTCCTGCTTTAGTTATGTTGCCAGCATTTTTATTTTTTATCATCGTATTAAATTCCGTTACATAACCGTCTAATTTTCGATATAATTTTTCCCGGCTTTCATAATCATACAAATCAAGTTTTTGCAGTGCCTTTTTTGTGTTGTATAGTCCGTAACTGATTTTAATATATGCATTCCCGGTATGTTTATTTATTTGGCGGAGTGCATCTCTGGCGTTGTCTAACGCATCACACGCCTGATCTCTTTTAGTTTCAATATTATATATGTCTTTTGATGTGCTGCCAAGCGCCTCAATGGTAGCACCTCCTTTTTTAAATTCTGCAATATCTTCACGGCCTTTTTGTAACTCAGCTTCCGATCTGCTTTGAACAGGTTTGCCTTTCCATGCTACCATTAATTTATCTCTTAATAGTTGATCTGCTTCACTGGCTAGTTTGAAAGCAAGCCCAAAGAAAATGCTTTGAGGATGATCTTTTGCCAGCTGACTGTGGGAAGGGCCAGAGAGAAGCATTTTACCGGATGATTGTGTTTCTCTTTTTTTATACATCTCGAGGTGCTTCTTTTCGCCGGTGGTTTTATCTTTTTCATCTTTTAACCTTTCTTTTTCTTCATTTAATGGTGTTTTAGCAACCCGTGTGTGAATTGCATCACCAGTGGCAAATTGTGCCAGTTTTTCTTTTAGCCATTTCAGTGTTTTTTTTACAATCCACTTCAACAGGATTTTATCCAGGTCCGGTAATTCAATGAGGTCGTCGAGGTGAGCAAGTCTTAGCATTGATTCGAAAAGATCTTTGGAGTTTTTTAAAGATGATTTGATTGTCCTGTATAATTCATCCAGCTCAGTTGCTTCAAACATTTTTTCAATTTTGATCGCAGTGCTGGCAATACCTATTGCTTTTGCCACGGCAACGCCAACCTCTTTCCCCAGGGCTTTTTTTATAGCAGGCCTTTCGCTCAGGGCTGATAATAAATTAATGAAAGCATTTTCGGCAATATTGCTGAGTTTGATATCGCCGGAGCCCTCCAGGTCAAACTTCTTAATAAAATCAATTGCTTCGTACGCCAATGAAATCTTCGCATCTTCCCCGCTAAATGTACCTGTTGTTAATACAGCTCTGTTTTTTCCATCAGTTCCTTTTATAGAAGGCATATATTTATAAACATCCCGGTCGTCGCCTTTAAGTTGAGATGCAAGTAATGTAGGATCATCTTTTAGGATTTTTGACAAAGCAATCTCTACATAATTTGAATGCGCAAATAGATCTTCAATTGCGTGAAGTGCAACCCCGAAATGAAACAATCCATTGTCCGTACGTCCCTTGTCAACAGCCTGTTCCAGCCTGCTTTCCACATGCAGGTTTGTATCTCTTATATATGCCATTACACCCGTCTGATCAACGCTTAATAAACCAACCCTTGTTTCAGTTTTTCCGGATTGATTGGATGCGCCTGTATTTATCTTCGTTTGTGGTGTTGGCTTGGGGGCATTTGTATCTTTAGGACTTAAAGCTTTATTCTGTAATTGTTTACCATCTGCGTAAATATCAAATTCCGGATGAATCGCTCCCGGATTATCAATGTGTTCTTTTGGATTGTATACACCAAGCTCAGCAAAAGAAGGTACCTTCCCAAATTTTACAGCTGCCATAAAAGCTATAAATGTATAAGCTCCATCAAGCCCGATAGCATTCGTTATATAACCCGGTGCAAGAAACTGGTTAAAATCGCGGGTCCAGTTCCCGTAATAAGTAGCATGTGCTTCTGCAGAATTTAATCCTTTCTTACCGTTCTTCTCTTTCGTAAGTGCATTACTCTCCACTTTTTCATGACTTTCTGCTCCAAACCGTTGTATTTTTGCCTGCACTTTTCCGCGTCCCTGCTGCACCGTATGCGTCAATTCATGCGCCAGCAAGCTTTTCCCTTCCACCGAAGCCGGATTATACTGCCCCTGGTTAAAATAAACATCCTGCCCGTGCGTAAATGCTTTTGCGTTGATATCTTCACTCATGCTTTTGGCGTTGCCGCTTGTGTGAATGTTCACGCCGGAAAGGTCGGAGCCCAAATGATTTTCCATTTCAGATTTTACATCGCCGTTTAGTTTTTGTCCCTGTCCTTTTGTGCCCTGCAGTTGTTGATCAAAGCCGGGTGTGGTGGTCATGGCGCTGCCTTCGCCTTTGGTATTAATGTCGGCAACGGGTTGCTCCAACGCTGCTTTTGATACATTTGTATCTCCTTTGGTAACGCCTGCAGCTACTTTATCGGCCTGCTGTTCGGAGCGGTCATTCGGTTGCGAGATTTCCAGCTTTGGTTGAATTACTGCAGTGTTCTTAGCTTTTTTATAAATGCTTTCGCCCGTAACATCTGTGCCTTTCTCCAGGTGAGATTTACCGGAATCGCTGACCATGCGGGAGATCTGCTCCTTGTTTAAAGAAGCAACGTAACGCTGTACTTTTTTCAGATTGGAATTATTCCCTTTCTTGCGTTTTATTTTTCCTTTTCCGTTTTCAAAACCGTGATCAAATGTTTTCATGTTCAATCAATTGGAGATTAAAAATTCTTGCGTTGTTCGTAGCCCGGACCGTGGCGTTTGGCCGGGTCCTGCATTACTTTATCGTCGGTACACATTTCATATTTGCGGCCCGTTTTTTTAAATTCATCCATCATCGCCTGTTCCAGCAATTCAAAAGTGATTACTTCCGTATCCTTGTCCAGCGCCTCGATCACACCTTCCGAAATAATGTTGTAAATGCCGCCGCCCGAAAACTGGTAATTTTTCGCCAATCGCTCCAGTAAACCGTCTTCGTAGCTGAATGGTTTGCTGAGCGCATTTTCCCATAAGCGCAAACGTTCCGGATATTCGGGAAACGAAAATGTAACGATCTGCCGGATCCTTCGCTGAAAAGCTTTATCAAAGTATTGCGACAGGTTTTGCACGTTGGTGGCGAGGATCACAATGCCGTTGTATTCTTCAATTTTCTGTAATAAAAAAGATTGCTCGTTATTGGAATGTTTATCGTGCGAATCTTTTACCTCAATGCGTTTGCTGAAAATAGATTCCGCTTCATCAAAAAATAAAATAGTCGGTTGGCCGCTAAAGCGATCGAAGATCCGTTCCAGGTTTTTTTCCGTTTCGCCAATGTATTTGGATACCAATTGTGCAAAATTTACTTTGTATACCGGCAGGTTCAATTCATTGCCAATCGCTTCCGCGGTGTGGCTTTTACCTGTTCCGGGATCACCGCTGAAAATGCCGATAAAATTCTGCCGGTATTTGCTGCTGTTTGGCAAATCCCATAATTTTTTCATGTTGCGTGCAAAGCGGTGCAGCTTTTCCAGTTCGCGGATTGTTTTTTCATCCAGCACCACATCTTTCATCGTATGCGTGCGTTTGCCGCGTTTGGCCGGAAATCCCGAATCGCTATCCAGGCTGGGCGCAGCGCCATGCAAAATAGTGGGGATAAACTGATCGTTAAAAATAAGCTGCTGGTTTAAAAATGTTTTATTTCCTTCCGGAGATGCTGTCAATAACACATTGGAAGTAAACAGCGGATGCCGGTTGTTGAAGTAGGATACATAATAATTCATCATTTCGGGATCATCCCCGGCAAGGAGAAAAATAGCGGTGCGTATGGTGGGATAAAACTGTCCTTCCTGTTCGCTGAAAACACCTCCGAAACGCGATTTTTTTTCAGGATTACTGAATAAAATAGCGAAAGGACTCAGGATCGCCGGATTGAACAATGAAATGAAAGCCAGGTTAAGCATCACGCGGTCGGCATCGCTGAATTCCTGTTCGGTTATAAATTTTCCATAAGCAGTCTCTACATCCACAGGTGGCAGCGGTAAAAATTCAGAAACGTTTTTATGAAGCAGGTGATCGATCCGGGAAGCCATCCAGTGAAACTCGGCACCGATAAGTTCTATATTTTTTGAAGGATTCATGTGTTGTAAAGGATAAGAAAAGGTGAATTATTTTAAAAAACACAACCCAAACAAATTTAAAAAAGAAAATGAAAAAAGCAAGGGCCAGTATTGGGCGGTTTCGGACAGTGTAGAATAGGATTTTCAGGCGATTTTATTTGCTTATGTTATAGAATAATGTTGCTAATGGAAACAGAAATACTCTCCAGACTTGTCATCCCGCACCTGTTGTGGGATCGGTTAATTAAATAGGCTATGTTGTAGGAAAATGTTGTTGTTTTTACAATGTTCACAAACAATACTGTCATCCCGGGCCTGACCCGGGATCTGTTAAATACTCGCAGCGCCCACACAGTTTTTAATTGGCAGATCCCGGGT
>JAOQAG010000021.1 GCA_025963715.1 Bacteroidota bacterium | reverse complement strand
TCCGGAACTTTGTACCATAAAACAATTTACTTTAAGAACGTCATTGCGAGGGCTTTTCGCCCGAAGCAATCTCATTCTGGCTTTATATTCTGGTGTGAGATTGCTTCGGGCGAAAAGCCCTCGCAATGACGCACAAATTAAGTTTTTTTCAATGAAAATAGTATAAGCTTGGTATAAACTTTCGGATTTCAATTAAAATATAACCTGTTATTTATTTCCCCACACAATTAAACATCCACAACACGCCAAACTTATCGGTACAAGTGCCGTAATAAGCGCCCCAGAACATATCCTGCAGCTCCATGGTTACGCTACCTCCGGCAGATAATGCATCGAACAATTTTTTTGTTTCCTGTTTTGTATCCGGCTCCAGGCAGATGTGCATATTATTTCCCTGCGTAAGTTTAAACCCCATGGATTCGGGCGCATCCGTTCCCATTAATACATGTCCGCCGGTAATTTCCAACTCGATGTGCAGGATCAGTTTTTTATCTTCTTCTGCTAATTGAGGCGCTCCCGGAGGTGGTGGAAAATCGCCAAAGCGGCCAACGCCGCCGCCGGTAAATTCGCCTCCGAATACGGATCTGTAAAAATTAAATGCTTCCTCTGTGTTTCGCGGGAAGTTGAGGTAAGTGCTTGTTCTTGCCATGAGTTATTTTTTTTAGATTAATGTAATCAAATTTAATGAATAAAATACAATGCAATTTACAATTCGCAGTCTTGTTTTGTATCCTTACTTACGTAATTAATCTGATATTCAGCCGGTACTAATTTATTTATCTCGTTGATCAGCTGATTGATTTGCGACAGATAATAACAATGTAAATGAATTTTTTTAGTGCGTGTACTATTTGTACTCGAAATATCATACTCTGTCCCGCTCGTGATCATAATGCAATTGTTGAAATAATAATCCTGCAATGTGTCTAAATAAACAGCTTTGATCTTATTTAAATCTGCCTTTGGAATTTTTTTTAAAACACAACTTCTTCACTTTCCGATAACAGGAAACGCCTTTTGACAGTGATGCTGGTATCTGTTAAAATATACGTAGTTGTACCATTGAAAATCTGCTCCGCATGATTGTACGTACTGATCGCTAACCGATATGCTGATACAGCATTCTTATCCCGGGGTTCAATTGTTGCCTGGGCATAAATAGTTGCAACTGATCCGCAGAGCAAAAAAAAGAGTAATAACGCGCTGTGTATTTTCTTCATGATTAGATTTTGCATTAGTAAAATGGAGGTTTTTGTTTGAATCTTTAGAAGTATAAAATCGAATACTGCTTCATTTCATCCTTTTTTCTTTTTGTCTTGAAACAAAAAGAAACAATCCCGCACCTGCGGGACAAGAACAATCCGCCGCGTCCCCGCTACTTGTTCCGGCCACCGCGCCCTTCTGAATTTCTTTTTTTTACTCCCTCCGGATCGGAAGAATTAAAATCGTGCTCCGCTTCTCAAACATTCTGCTGCCAATTTTAAAAAAACAATAGGATACTCATTCTGCAGACAATTTCAGCCTGTCCAGTAATAGCGGGAATAAGCGCCAGAAAAATCATCGCTACGAAGCGATTAACCGAATGCGCGAAATTAACCGCGGTTTTCCTGGAGCGCCAGCGGAAGGAAAAATTACCTTACAGGCAGAAAAGGTTTTTGTTACTTTTTGCCTTCAAAAAGTAAAAGGTAGAGATAAAACCTACATTTTTCTAATGCAAGACTCATGATTAAGAATTGTTGACAGAAAAGATCCATTAATGACTTTGCACTAAAATCACCCAAAAGGCAATCGGAAAAAGTACAGCAAGTGTAATGGCAAGCGCTATCAGACCAATCAAAAAAGAACGCCAACCCGAATAAGTTTTGCCTCCATTATTTTCATGTTCCTCAATTTGTTTGCCCTGGTAATGTTTCATTAAACCAAATGCGGTGTACGAATATGCTATCGGGATCATATAACCAGGAATGTGAACAGAATCGGGGATCAGGAAAATACCGCCAAAAATTAAAACAGCAACAAGGATCGTGATGAGCCATGTTCTTTTATATTTTTCTCTCTCGTTCAGCAACTTAAAGTTTTCTGCTATTATGTAACCGGCAGCAAGCGGGCCTCCTACAAACGCAGCAGCATACATCCATTTATCTTTATAAAGTTTTACCTGGGGTGTTTGGTTGTTGTCAATTTCTGTCATAAGGAATAAGGATAAAATCAGTGGATCATTGATCCTGATTGTGTTTTTCGGAAAATGGTGTGGTAAAGCAGAACTCCTTCGTCGTTCGCTATACCACACTGAAGCGAAAAACCCCGACCATTAGGTCAGGGCTTTTCTGCTTCCGTGGTCTTGTAGGGATTCGAACCCCAAACCTTCTCATCCGTAGTGAGATGCTCTATCCAGTTGAGCTACAAAACCAGCGTGCTTTTTGTAAAGCGATGCAAAGATAAGCAAAACATTTATACCGCAAAGAAATGCATTAAAATTTATTGCAAATTACTTCGTCCTTTCCCCAACTACCCTGCCTTAAATTGTGATACATTTGCAGCGAACCAATTAATTTGAGACCTATGGCACCAGTTTTTACTACAATTTTGATTGTATTTATCTTACTTTTTTTATTCCTTTCCTTTGTTACGGTACAACAGGGAACCATTGCCGTGATCACGGTTTTTGGAAAATACCGCCGCTTAATGGCACCGGGATTAAATTTTAAAATTCCGTTTATCGAAAATGTGTATCGCCGCATTTCCATTCAAAACCGCTCGGTAGAGTTGGAATTTCAGGCGATCACGATCGATCAGGCCAATGTTTATTTTAAAGCCATGCTGCTGTATGCCGTTGTAAACAACAATGAGGACAGCATTAAAAATGTAGCTTTTAAATTTGTGGATGAACGCAGTTTGATGCAGGCACTTGTTCGTACCATCGAAGGCTCTATCCGGGGCTTTGTAGCTACAAAAAAACAAGCGGAAGTATTGTCATTGCGCAAAGAGATTGTGAACGATGTAAAGGATCAGATCGATGTAACCCTTGAAACATGGGGTTATCACTTGCTTGATCTCCAGTTGAACGACATTACATTTGATGAAGCAATCATTAAATCAATGGCGCAGGTTGTGGCTTCCAGTAACCTGAAAGCTGCTGCTGAAAACGAAGGACAAGCTTTACTGATCACCAAAACCAAAGCTGCAGAAGCTGAAGGTAATGCGATCAAAATTGCTGCGGAAGCTGAACGTTTGGCTGCACAGCTGCGCGGACAAGGTGTTGCATTGTTCCGTGAAGAAGTCGCCAAAGGTATGAGCCAGGCAGCGAAAGAAATGGAACAGGCCAATTTGGATACCTCCGTGATCTTATTTTCGATGTGGACAGAAGCCATCAAAAACTTTGCAGAATATGGCAAAGGAAACGTGATCTTCCTCGATGGTTCCAGCGATAACATGCAGCGCACGATGCACGAAATGATGTCGATGAACAATTTAATGAAACCAAAAGACACCACTCCGGTTAAGAAATAAGTTCAAAGTTCAAAGTTCAAAGTTCGAAAGTTCAAAGTTTAAAGTTTAAACTTTAAAGTTTGCTGTGCGCAGATGCTACTTTTGCTAAAAACGGAGATCCATTACACTCCGTGTCGTCATCCCGGGCTTGACCCGGGATCTGCCAATTAGAAGCAAGTTTAAAGTTTGCTGTATGCTGATAACTGTATGTGATAGATTGGAATTCAATTTCTCTTTTCACTGTCATCCCGCAATGTTGCGGGATCGGTTAATTAAAAAAACATAACATAGCACTTTATAAAAGCAAAAAAGCCGCTTCTGCAATCAGAAGCGGCTTTTTTATTTCCGTGTCCGGAAGATCAGTTTTTTATAATTTTTGTAGTATGTTCCTTGTAATTTAAAATATAAATCCCTGCCGGAAATTCTGACAGATCAATTGTTTCCCGCGATTGCGTCAATTGCTTTCTCACCATGATCTTTCCGGTAAGGTCCATAATCGTATACGCTCCATCTGGAAAATTCCCCGTTGTTTCAATCGTAAAAATTCCATTGGATGGATTCGGATATACGTTGAAAGTTCCAACATTTTCTTCTGCAATAGTTGTAGTAACGTTGGTACCGAAAAAATAATCAATGATGTTTCCCATCAAACTGTTCCGTTGCATTCCGTCATATACCGTTTCGAATGGAAATGCCCAATATACCAGCTTTCCGGCAGCAGTCCCCGACGGAAACAAACCGCCATAATGCAGCATCCCGTTTTCTGTTCCGCTGCAATAACTCATATCCGCAACAGCCGTTCCGTTTGCCGCAAACACATCCGGGTAATTCACGTTGTAAATGCCGTGTGTTCCATCGTCGTATAAAACAGAATCATTTGTATAAAAACTGGTGTGTGCAACCGCCGTATAGCATGATCCCGCAGTTCCTGCATTGGGCGCATCATACAGGTACGTCGCCATCAGGTAATTGTTGTAAAAATCCTTGTCGGAAACCGAACCCAAATGATCCAGGTCCCAGCCGATCTCGGCACCCGAAACAAATAAATTTCCACCGCCCTGCAGATATTGTTTTACCAATCCCTGCTCAGCCGTGCTGAAGGTTTCATTGGCCGAACTTTCTTCCCCCAGAATATAATCCACCGCAAAATAATCAGGCAGATCGATCAAACCTGCTGTCAATGCCTCATTGGTACAGGATGAAAAACCTTTTGCTTTATTCCAGATCGCATTTCCGTGCTGAATGATAAAATTATAGGTATTTCCGGCCGTAGCCCGATCGAAACCATTTACCACCAGTACGCTGTCCGTGTCCGCAGATGTAACCGCAGCAAGCACTTCCGATACTGCCGATGTTACATTGTACGTTTGATTAAAGGCTTCCATCTTCACAAAATAAACCTGGCCGGTAGTCAATCCGCTTAGCAACAAGCTTGTTTTAAGCAGTGTTTGCGGCGCACTGTACGTGATGCCATCCGTACTGGTGTAAATTTTATAATGCGTCACATCCGGATCGTTGGCCACATACAGCTTTATAGAAGTTGCATTTAACCGCGTTACGGCAAAAGCGCTTGGTGTGTTGAGCGATGTTACCGCTGTATTGTACGGATATTGCGGAGTTGTAATTACACCTTCGTCGCTTAGCATTGGATTGAGCGTGGACGATTGCAAAATATTTTTAACCGTGGTAGCCGTACCATGATAAACAACCGCATTCTGGATCAACCGGATACCATGACTGTAATCCATATATGTATCCGCATGCACATTGCTCAGCGGCTGTATGGGCGACCCGCTGGTGTTGTGCCAGCCATAGATCACCACGCGGTTGGGAGTTGAATAAATAAGGTTGCTGATCACCACGTCTTTTTTATCACCGGAGACCAAATTACCAAGCGGGAAAATTGCCACTACCGCATTGCGCTGGCCTTTTACCGTAGTATTGTGCTGATCAAACACTGGAACCGTAGTCATTCCCGGGCCGGGAGTAATCGGAGATGGTGCTAATTTAACAGTTGCGGCACCCCAGATATCGTTTACCATTTTACGCGTAGGCAAAGTGCATCCGGTAAGGTCAGCAATGTCCGTAGCCAGCATGGGGCTCATCGGGCATAAAAAATAATTGGTATCGCAACCCACAGCAAGGTAATCGGGCAATACATAATAAGTTACAGAATCGTTGAGGCCGCTGATTACAGCGCGACTTGTTACCAGTACTAAATTGCGGTAAAAATCAGGAACGTTTCCGTTGGAGATCTCCGTGTAGATCAGATTTTCCCTCGCCGTAAGCGAAAGGCTGCCCGAACTGATGGTGACTACAAACTGGCTGCCGGTAAGTGCTGTTGCAGATCGTGGTGGCAAATTCAGTACCTGCGAAAAGCTAAAAAAGGAACAAAAAAGGAAAATTAAAAGGACGTGTATTTTTTTCATGTGAAAGAGAAATGCGTTAGTAAAGTAGGATACTGATAGAAATGAAAAGACCCCGAGGTCAATCGGGGTCTTTTCATTTCTATCTTTTTTTATCTATTCGATTCATCTCTTTGTTTACTTTTTTCAGTTGCTTTGCTGCTTCGTTAATTTTCTTTTCCGTTTTTAGATTCTCAGGAGCCACGCCAGTGTTCTTTATTACCATTGCTCGAACATCCTTACCTACTTGGTTATGGATGCTGCTCGCATGTTTTTCATTTACAACTTTGGCGTTCTTTAAGTTCTCTTCGGTTAATGTAATTCTGAAGAGGTTGGCTGCCAGTTCTGTTCTTCCAATAAAATCCATCAAGTTGTCAGTCTGCTTCAGCCCTTTTTTCTTCTTGATATCACTCAAGCTGGAGTTATATAGTCCTCGATACCCTGCATCATGGAACAAACCAAATTTAGTTACTCCGGAACCAGCAGCAGCAGATTGCAGTGCCTTGTTACCTTCCAGAATATCAGCTCTCGTAATAACTCGGTCAATATCTCCAGTTCCTACCAGCATTAAATGTATCTTTTCCGCTTGGCTGGCAAAGTAAGTTTGAGCCTTTGCTATTTCCGGCTTTTTCGAGTCACCATTCATGGCTATCATATAACAGGCAAATCTCGTAAGCTTGTAGTCAGTAATGGTACTGGCATCTTCAAGCATACGTTCAATCTTATTGAAGTTATCTTGAGTATCGATATTAACAGCTAAGCAGGCTTGCATAGCCCTTTTCAGTGGCTTTGCAAAAGATGCCATATTGGGATATCCCAGCATACCCATAAATTCAGTCGCTAACCAGTAGGTTATGCCGTTTTCGTGGCTGAAATCTTCAAAGGAAACGTCAGGAGTTGTTATGTCAGACATAAAGCAAATATAAGAAAAAAACAGCAAGATTTTTTAACGAAAATCAAAGATTATAAACAATCAAATTCACAATGCTCATAAAATGGGGCTTTCGCCTTAAAAACGCTTTAACTTTTAACTGGAAAACCTCATCAATGCATATTTTCTGCAAAAAGGAACATGATAAATTTTCCAACTTTAAACTAAAAAAAGCAGCGCCTTCTCACGAAGACGCTGCTTTTAAATAATTCAATAACCTCTTATTGCTTATAATTGTTTGCGAGGGCGTTTTTCTCTTGAAAAATTACTTTTTCTTTCGCCACCGTTATCCGAGCTTTTGGAAAAACTTCTTTCCGAACGGTCGCTGCGATCACTGAAAGATTTACGTTCGCCGGTAGATGAATTGTTTCCGTAGCTTTTACGCTCACCAAAACTTTTTCCGCTATCGCTTCCGCTTTTTCTGTCGCCACCGTAGCTACTTTTACGGTCGCTTCCGCCACCATAGCTGCTTCTGCGTTCTCCGCCACGATTTCCACCGCCGTAAGATGAAGATGAGCGTCTGTCGCCACCGCCACCATATCCGCCACGGCTACCACGGTCGTTGTAACGTCCTTCTCCTCCACCTGTAGCTGCGCCACGGGATTCAATACGTACATTACGATCGTTGAAACGTACATTTTTAAATGTACCGGTAATGATCTCTGCTGCTTCTGATTTTACTTCAATAAAAGAAAAGCTGCTTTTTACTTCCACACCGGTGATCAGGTTGGCAGCAACGCCGGATACTTCCGTAATGTATTCTTTCATGGTTGTATTATCCAGTTTATCCATTTCACCTAAGTTGATGAATAATTTGGTAATGCCCGGCGCTGATGAAGAACGCTCGCGTTCTCTGCTCATGTTTGCATTTAAATCCGGAGCATTTTTGTAATAATCCAAAAAGCGGTTGAACTCGGTAGAAACAAAACGTTTGATGATATCTTCCTTGCTCAGTTCTTTCAGCTCATCGTAAATTTTCGGCATGTATGCTTCAATCGCCACTTCGTTTACTTCCACGTTGTGGATCTTTTTCACTAAGCTGAACAATTGTTTTTCACACGCTTCAAATCCTGTTGGGATCGTACCTTGTGTAAATTTCTTTTTAATGATGCGCTCAATAATTTTGATCTTACCCACTTCTTTCATGTTGATGATCGCAATCGAAACACCTTGTTTTCCTGCACGTGCAGTACGTCCGGAACGGTGAGTATAATTCTCGATCTCATCAGGTAAATTGTAATTGATAACGTGTGTTACATCATTTACATCGATACCGCGTGCTGCCACATCGGTAGCAACCAGCATTTGTAAAGAACGTGAACGGTAGCGTTTCATCACGTGATCGCGTTGCGATTGTGACAAATCACCGTGCAGTGCATCTGCGCCGTAACCATCTTTGATCAAAGCATCAGCGATTTCCTGTGTTTCAATACGGGTACGGCAAAATACGATCGCAAAAATATCAGGATTGCTATCCGCGATGCGTTTTAATGCAGCGTATTTATCACGCGCCTGAACTACATAATAAATGTGTTCAATATTATCATTACCCTGGTTTTTAACACCGGCAGTAAGTTCCAGCGGATTGCTCATGTAATTTTTAGAGATGCGCAATACTTCATCCGGCATTGTTGCAGAAAATAACCATGTATTTTTTTCTTCAGGAGTTTCGGATAAAATAGTGTCCAAATCTTCTTTAAAACCCATGTTCAGCATTTCATCCGCTTCATCCAACACTGCAAAACGCACGTTGTTTAAGTTTACACGACGGCGATCGATCATATCATTCAAGCGGCCCGGAGTTGCAACAACGATCTGTGCTCCTCTTTTAATTTCGCGTGTTTGCGTATCAATACTTGCCCCACCATAAATAGCAACGATGTTTGCATCCTTGATGTATTTAGTGTAGCTCTGTAAATCGCGGGTGATCTGCATACACAATTCGCGTGTAGGACAAATGATCACTGCTTGTGTATCACGTGATGTGAAATCAATTAAGGAAGTTAAAGGCAAACCGAATGCTGCCGTTTTTCCTGTACCTGTTTGTGCCAAAGCAACAAGGTCGGTATTACCTGTTAATAATGCAGGAATTACTTTTTCCTGGATAGGTGTCGGAGTTTCAAACCCCAATTCTGTTACAGCTTTAACGATAGCATCGCTAAGCCCTAACGCTTCAAATTTGTTCATTGAATGTTTATTAAGTTAATATTACAGTTGTCAACTTACGAGGAAGTGTAGGTGAGTTGAATCAGACAACTGTAGTTCAGGAACCCCGCCATCAGGTGCATTGGGGTTGTTTTCGGCATTAAATTACCAGTTGTAAATTCGTCTCAGCAAAATCCTATTTTGACTAAAACCGGTGCAAAGATAATATAATTAATTGAATTAGCGCTATTTAAATATTATTTTCCGGTTACATGGGTGTAAAACGAAAATAACTCTTTGTTCAAAGCCTGCACTATTTCTGGCTTTGAGCGCTCTATAACACCGTTCCTATTCAGCTTTATTAAAAACGGAAAAGGTGATTTCAGCTGCTCCGAATTTTTATTTTTCATGATAAATCCCTGTAGCTTGGTGGTTTCGCTTTCGCCGAAATCACCGATCAGGTAATCGGTACCGTTGTATAGCGTATCTTTTTCAAAATTAGCATTCATAATATAACCTTTCACTTTTCCTGCTTTTATTTTATCGGAATACCGGGAATAAAAAAAGTACACTTTACAAAATGTAAAGTTATCGCGGAAAGCGGCCACAATTTCCTTGTTCTCTTTTTCCTGCTGCAGCCTTGCTTCTTCCGCACCTTTTTTATCGCCCTGCCGTAACAGCGTATTGATGTAGTTTTCCGATGTTTTTAAGCGCACCAGCAATACGCCTGTTTTTAATTCCACAATTTGAGATTGCGCTGTTTCCCGCGTGGATTGTGCGAACGAGGAAACAGAAATAAACAATAAAAACATGAAAAAGGAAGCCTTGTTACGTTTCATTTTAAAAAAATATTAAGTAACGGGGGGATGTGGAAAATCTTATTCTTCGGTATTGTGGATCACCGGATCGTATACAAAAATATAGGTAAGCCCTACTACGATCCCGCCAATGCATTGTTCAACCGTTTGCCAGGAAAGGTCCAGCAGCATATTTTCCAGCTTTGGGCCGGTGCTGAAAGAAACGCCTAAAACAGTAGTGATCAGGAAAAAACAAATGCCGCAGAGGGCGCCAGAAATTGCTCCCCTGATAATGGGCTTGCGCTTGAACCTTTGTTCCAGGATCTTAAATTCGATGGATTTGGAAACCACAAAACCGATGATCACATACACAATGGCTGCGAAAAAAAGGAATAAATGCCTGGAATAAGAAAGCCTTGAAAAGTCAGTTAACACTACGCCATGCCACACATACGACAATACAAACATTACAATGGAAGATGCGATGCAGGAGATAAAAAAACGTTTTGTTGGCATAGAACTCATAAGCAGATTTAATACTGCAAAAATACGGATTTTATTTTATCAACATGGTTTTAAAGCCTTTTTTAACAATGCTTTTTGGATCAAATATAAATTACTACCTTTAAACCTTTGATGTAACAGTAACAAAAGGCATTTTACAATGAAAAAAACACTCCTTGCCGTTTTTATTTCTTTTACGGTATTTTACGTTTCCTGCCGCAAGGAAATGGAAAAACCTTTTTGGGATACCGAAATACTGGCCCCGCTGGTAAATGCATCCCTTAATATCAATAATATCCTCCCCGACTCTATCCTGCAAGCCAATGCCGACAGTTCCTTAAAAATTGTGTACGAAGGCAATATCTACAACATTTCCATGGATACGCTTTTTAATATCCCGGATACTACGCTGAGCAGCAGCTACAATATTCCGGCTCCCTGGAATTTTCCCGCAAGCACCAACATTATCAGCAACAGCTTATCGGAAACCACTTACCCGCTTAGCAATGGCGTGGCATTGCGCAGCGTTACCGTAAAGCGCGGCTTTGTACGTTATACGATCAAAAGCAAGATCCAGGAAAAAACACATTTCATTTATAAGATCCCCAGCGCTACGCTTTATGGTGTTGCGTTTACTGTAGATGTAAACGTTCCCGCCGCCGTAGGCAGCACTCCGGGTGTGTATAACCAAATATTTGACCTGTCGGGATACAACATCGACCTTACCGGAATTGCGCACAACAAAGTAAATACGCTTTATACTTCTTTTACTGCATCGGTAAGCGATGATGTTTCGCCAACAGTCATAATAAACCCTGCCGACAGCCTGATCATTGAAAACGAATTTTACGGACTGTTCCCATATTATGCAAAAGGTTATTTTGGCACCAATACATTGAATGTGGGGCCCGATCATACTAATTTTACCATGTTCAACCGCATTGTAGATGGCACTCTCCGCCTGGAGGATGTAAATTTCAGCCTCAATCTCGAAAATCCGATCGGGCTGGATGCACGTATATACATCAACAACCTGAGCTCCATCAATAACCGCACAGGCAACAGCATTAATCTTGTAAATTCCATTGTGGGTGCCCCGATCAACATTAACCGGGCGTCGGAAAGCGCAGGTATCGTGTATCCTACATATGCCAGTTACCCGCTTACCACCAGCAATTCGAACATCAAACCCATGATCGAAAATTTGCCGGATCAGTTCGGTTATGCATTGCAGATCACGACCAACCCGCTTGGAAATGTATCGGGTTCCAATGATTTTATTTATTCTGATCAGCTCCTGAAAGCCAAAATGAGAATGGAGATCCCGCTTTCGCTGATCGCAACCAATTTAACGCTGGTGGATACATTTGACCTGAATATTGGCGGCAACGGGCAAAACATTCACAGCGGAACAATTACATTGCTGGCCGACAATGGTTTTCCGTTTGATGCTTCCATTCAACTGTACATGCTGGATAATGATAATAGGATAACCGACTCGCTTTACACCAACACCAATACCATTGACCAGGCTCCGATCAATGCCGCCCTGCGGGTTACCGGTAAAAAAGCCACTAAACTGGTAGCGCCGGTAAGCGAAGCTAAAATGAACCTGTTATACAATACAAAAAGAGTGAAGCTGAAAGTGAAATTCAATACAGCCAGCCAGTCGCAGTACATTAAAATTTACAGCGATTATGCGATTGATGTGAAACTTATCGGGGATGTTAATTATACTATTCATTTAAATTAATAAACAAAGCGATTGTTGTGAAATTAAAACTTACATTTTTCCTTCTACTCTTCCATTTTATAAATGCTCATGCGCAGATCGCGAATATTTTTGCAGATGAATTTCCGGATTCGGCAAAAACAAGGATTGGTATTTTTGCTGATTATGGAATTGGTTCCAACAACCTGACAAATGCTTTCATCGAAAAATTTTATACCGGCGGTTACATCGGTTCGGAATTAAAAGATGAAGTGCTGAGCCGCAGCAAAAACAAGAACAGGATCGGTGCCGATATCAACGGCGGCATTTACGGTGCTTTTAAACTGGATTCGCTTTGCCACAAAAAAAACCTGAGCATTTTTTTCGCAGTAAAAGACCGTGAACATTTTGATGCCGGTTTTTCAAAAGACCTTTATAAAGTTGGATTTTACGGCAATGCGGCCTATGCCGGAAAAACAGCTGATTTTAATGGTTTCAACATGAATTTACTGCGTTACCAGCAATTTGAGATCGGGTTATTTTCTGCCAAATACGACAGTGCGGCACGCTGGGGAATTGGTGTTTCGTTTTTAAAAGGCGAACAATACGCTTCTATTTATGCAAAAAAAGCCGAATTATTTACCAGCGACGACGGCCAGTACATTGACTTTAATACTTCGCTGGCAGTTGCACAATCCGATACGGCACACAAAGGCTATGGCGCCTTTAACGGTTACGGCGCCAGCGTGGATATTTATTTTGAAGCGCCTTTTAAAACCAAATTCGGCGATTCCAAAATTAAAGTATCTGTTTCCGATGTGGGTTTGATCCAGTACAATCAAAAAACGCTGTATCTCAACCAGGATTCGCTTTTCCATTTTACCGGCTTTCAGATCAGCAGCATTTACGACCTGCAGGATTCCACCATCGGCAGAACATCGCAGGATAGCATCATCAAAGGAATTGCACCGTTCAAAAAACGCACGGTTACCGCAACATTACCTGCTATTTTAAACCTGTCGTTTGAAACCAAATTCAGCAAATACTTTGAATTGTCGGAAGGGATCCATTACGTTTTTAATGCCAATTACAATTTGCTGTATTATGTAAAAGGTAATTTTTATTTCAACCGTAAATTTATGCTTTCGGCCACACTGAGCTACGGCGGATACAGTACTTTCAATTACGGGGTTGGCGTATTTGCCAATTTTGGTAAAGGATTTATTGTGTACGCAGGCACCAACAATGTGGAAGGGTATATTGTTCCGAAAAAAACCACGGCGCAGGGAGCGTATTTTTCTCTGATCAAGAATTTTAAATAAGGACATTTGAGAATTGCAGAAAGAACAGGGAATAGGCAAAAGGCAGTTGGCAATAGACAAAATAAAAAATAAAACAATTAACAAATAAAAAAGAAAAATCAAACAATTAACTCCGCGAACTCTGCGCCTTCTTTGCGCTCTTTGCGGTTAAATAACACACAGCACTAATTACTAACGACTAAAGACTCCATACTATATTATGTTACAAAATATACCAAACATCAAACACTTAGACAAAGGCAATTTTTTTTTACTGGCCGGGCCATGTGTGGTAGAAAGCGAAGAGATCTGTTTTGAGATCGCAGAAAAAATAAAAACAGTGACCGATAAGCTGGGGATTCCCTGGATCTTTAAAGCATCGTACCGCAAAGCCAACCGTTCACGCCTGGATTCCTTTACCGGTATTGGCGATATTGAGGGATTAAAAATCCTTGCCAAAGTGGGCAAACATTTTAATGTGCCTACCGTTACCGATATTCATGCGCATGAAGAAGCGGCAATGGCGGCTGAATATGCAGATGTATTGCAGATCCCGGCTTTCCTCTGCCGTCAAACGGATTTACTGGTAGCTGCAGCCATGACCGGCAAACACGTGAACATTAAAAAAGGACAATTTTTATCCGCAGAATCGATGAAGTTTGCAGTGGATAAAGTACGTGAATCGGGCAACGAAAATGTAATGCTGACCGAACGCGGAACGTTTTTGGGTTACCAGGATCTAGTGGTGGATTACCGCGGCATCCCAGAAATGCAAAAGAACAACGTGCCGGTGATCATGGACATTACGCATTCACTACAGCAGCCGAATCAAACCAGTGGTGTTACAGGCGGCCGTCCGGATCTGATCGGTACCATTGCGAAAGCGGCAATTGCTGTGGGCGCAGATGGGATCTTCCTGGAAACACATCCCAATCCTGCAAAAGCAAAATCGGATGGCGCTAACATGCTGCACCTCGATCATTTTGAAAAATTAATGACCGACCTGGTGAAGATCAGGAAGGCGATCATGTAAAAACAAAAGCACATGAAAAAAATTAAAGCTATCGGGATTTTGTTGGTTTGTTTGCAAATGGCTGCAACAGCGCAAACGCCTGTAAAATTCAGGAAAGTAATTGGTAATGCCGGTTACGACGAAGGTTATTCCGTACAGCAAACGCACGATAAAGGATACATTATTGGCGGCGCTACCAGCAGCTTTGGCGATGGCAGCACGGATATGTATGCGGTAAAAACCGATTCGATGGGTATTCCAATACTTCATAAAACCGTGGGCGGTATTAACATCGACCGGGGGTATTCTATAAAGGAAACTACCGATCACGGATACATTCTGGCGGGTTATACCAATAGCTACGGTGTGGGCGGATACGATATGTTCCTTGCAAAATTGGATTCAACATTAACAACAGTGTGGACAAAAACATACGGCGGTGCGGACTGGGATTTTGCCTATTCTGTAAAACAAACGGTTGAGGGCGGTTTTATTCTTTGCGGATCAACTTACAGCTACGGCAAAGGCGACCAGGATTATTATGTGGTGAAAACAACTGCCACAGGCGATACCATGTGGACAAAAACATACGGCGGTACCGGCGAGGACATCGCGAAATCGATCATACAAACTGCTGATAGCAATTTTGTTTTAACCGGTACCACCAAAAGCATGGGCGATTCACTGGGCGATATTTACACACTAAAAATTTCGGGTACAAACGGAGATACCATCTGGACCAACAGATACAACGGTGATAGCAGTCGTGCTGATTATGGGAACGATGTAATTGAAACATTATCCGGAGAAATTGCAGTAGCGGGCGAAACCAACGGTTCCGGCAACCCGGGAGTTTATTCAAATGCTGTTGCACTTAGAATGTCGGCAACAGGAACGGTTACTTATGTAGAGCTGGACGGGCTTACTCCCGGCGATGATTCGTTTACTTCCATAACACAGGGCAGTGACGGCAAAATTGCACTGGCGGGTATTTCGAAAAGCCTGGGAATTAACGGCGAAATGTTCCTGATCATTGTGGATAGTAACTGGAACTTTTTTAATGCCACTACTTTTGGTTCGCTTGAGTTTGACGGCGCTTATTCGATTGATCATACCAGCGACAGAAGTTTTGTATTGTGTGGTGTGACCAACAGTTATACCAATCACCTGGATGATATTTATCTTGTAAAAACAGATACGATGGGGTTTTGCTCAACGAGCGAAGTGGTGATCCTGAGCGGAATCCAGGAGCAGGCTGCTGCTGAAAATAATAAATTTACGGTATTCCCGAATCCGGCCAACGGCGATGTGCAGATCAGCATCAGCAATCCAAAAGCAGCCGATGAATACGAAGTTCTGATCACGGATGTGCTGGGAAAAGAAGTGCGTTCGTTTATGACAGGCCCGGCTACTCCGGCTGTAAACACTACAGATCTGGCAAGCGGCATGTATTATATTACGCTGCGGAACAAGGAGTTCAGCTCCACACAAAAATTAATTGTACATCATTAACGAATCAATAAAAAACTAAATTTGTAACCTATAAAATTTAAAAAACACTATGGGACGCGTATTTGAAAAAAGAAAGTATAAAATGTTTGCCCGCTACGATCGTATGGCGAAAGGCTTCACACGTGCAGGTAAAGAGATTGCCATTGCTGTAAAATTAGGCGGCGCCGATCCGCAGGGAAATTCGCGCTTACGTGTAGCGATCCAGAATGCGAAAGGGATCAACATGCCGAAAGACCGTATTGATGCGGCGGTGAACCGTGCGGCATCAAAAGATTCAAAAGGGCTGGAAGAAGTTGTATACGAAGGAAAAGGACCATACGGCGTTGGAATTTTAATTGAAACTGCTACGGATAATCCAACACGGACCGTTGCAAATGTGCGTATGAATTTTAACCGCAATGGCGGCGAATTGGGAAAAACAGGCTCTCTTGATTATTTGTTCGTTCGTAAAAGTGTTTTCACGATCAAGAATGAAGGATTGAACCTGGAAGACCTGGAATTGGAATTAATTGATGCCGGACTGGATGAAATTGAAGGAGATGAAAATGAGATCGTAATTTATGCTGCCTTTACCGATTTCGGAAATATGCAGAAAGCGCTGGAAGCGAAAAAATTCAATATTGTAAGCTCGGAGCTGGAACGCATCCCTACTTCTACCATTGAATTAACGGAAGAACAGGTAGCTGAAGTGATGGCGCTGGTAGAGAAATTAGAGGAAGATGATGATGTGCAGAATGTGTATCACAACATGAAGTAGATTTTAGATGTGAGATATTAGATATTAGACGCTGTGTGTGTTAAAGAGATGCTGGATGTTGGATATTAGACTGGGTGTGAAGCTGGATGTTAGGCAGCGTTTGTTAAAGTACTAATTGACATTCCGGAATAAAAACACAAAAAATAATTTTGCAATAAAAAAAGCACGGATTGGTTCCGTGCTTTTTTTATTGCTTTTCTGTTTCTTTTTCACTGGTCTTGTATTAGAAAAATGTAGGTTTTACTATGTCTTTTACTTTTTGAAGGCAAAAAGTAACAAAAACCTTTTCTGCCTGTAAGGTAATTTTTCCTTCCGCTGGCGCTACAGGAAAACCGCGGTTAATTTCGCGTATACGGTTGAGCGCTTCGAAGCTTTAATTTTTCTGCCGCTCATTCCCACTATTACTGAACAGGCCGAAAGAGTCTGCAGAATGAGCATTCCATTGTTTTTACATAGTGGCAGCAGACTGTTTGAGAAGCGGAGTACAATTTTAATTATTTAAGACGATCGTCCCGATCCGGAGGGAGTAAGAAAAATAAATTCAGAAGAGCGCGGTAGCCGGAACAAGTAGCGGGGACGCGGTGGATTGTTCTTGTCCCGCAGGTGCGGGATTGTTTCTTTTTGTTTCAAGACAAAAAGAAAAGAAGATAAAATGAAGCCACATTCGACCTTATAATTCTAAATATTCAAACAAAAACCTACATTTTACTTATGCAAATTTTTTTATTCATCTTCTAAGTGATACAGGGTTAATCCGGCGATTGGGGTTTCGATGATCGTTTCGATGTTTACGCCGTGGTTTTCGGCAACGGAACGCAGGATATTGCTGTAATAAAACGCTACCGATCCCACGCAGCTGAGTTTCACTTCCTTGTATCTGGGATAACGGCAAATGTGTTTTTCAAAAAACTGGTTAAAACAATTGCTGACAAGATCAATAACAAATTGTTCTTTTAAATTCTGATAAATGAATTTACTGAACGATGCTAAAAAACGATTCGGCATCGGTTGGCGGTAAACGGCATCAATGATCTCATCCTTGCTTAATTTAAAACGATCGTAAAAACGTTTTGAAAGCTCGGCAGGCAATTCATCATTTAAAAATGCCTGTATAAACGTTTTGCCAATGTGCGCCCCGCTTCCTTCGTCGCCCAGTATATAACCGGTAGATGTGCGGTTCTCTGTGATCTTTTCGCCATCGTAATAACACGTATTGGCGCCTGTTCCCAGGATGGCGGCAATGCCCGCATGATGCCCGCATAACGCATGCGCTGCGCCCAGGATATCAGTATTGATCTCTATCACGGCATCCGGAAAATTTTCCTCCAGCGCCAACCTCACTATTTGTTTTTTATCTTCCACCCGGCAGCCTGCGCCGTAAAAAAACACCTGTAATTCCTGCGTTGGAATATTGAGGGCCGGTTGTAAAAACAACTCCGAACGGATGATCTCCGAAATTTGTACGGATGTTTGAAAATATGGATTGATGCCTTGTGTGGCACATTGATGGATCTTTTGATGCTCATCGATCAATCTCCAGTCTGTTTTAGTGGAACCACTATCCGCGATTAAAATCATGGACAAATTTAAGTTATTTTTTACCACTAAGGCACTAAGAACACTAAGATTAGGTTAAAAGGTCTGTAAATTAAACGTAATGTTTATGCAGTTCTTTTGTGCCTTATGTGGTGGGAAAAATGGAAGTAAATTAATTGTAATCGGATAATTAATGGCAAGATGCCATTAAATAAAATGGCACGAGCGGGACGCTCGCGCCTGCGAAGTTTATACGGTTCTTTTGTGCCTTCTGTGGTGGAAAAATTGTAAGTGAAATTAATTGTGATCGGACAATAATGGCAAGATGTCATTAAATAAAATGGAACGAGCGGGACGCTCGCGCCTGCGAATTTTATGCAGTTCTTTTGTGCCTTATGTGGTGGAAAAAATGGAAGTAAATTAATTGTGATCGGATAATAATGGCAAGATGCCATTAAATAAAATGGCACGAGCGGGACGCTCGCGCCTGCGAAAAAATTTTAACACACACAGTCTAACATCCAACATCTAACATCCAATATCTAATATCTAATATCTAATATCCAGCATCCTGATAAATCTGATAAAAAAATCGCCGGTAACATTATATTACCGGCGAGCTAATCAAAAAATGAAATATTAAATTATAACGATCCCAGAAATTTCAATAATGCATTTCTATCGTCGGTAGATAAATTAGCAACAAATTGTGCCGACGGTGCAGCTTCTCCTCCATGCCACATAATGGCTTCAATAAACGAACGCGCACGGCCATCGTGTAAAAAATTATTGTGCCCGTTCACCACCTGCGTAAGTCCGATTCCCCACAATGGCGGTGTTTTCCACTCATTACCATCCGCAAGGTTATCAGGGCGGTTATCTGCCAGGCCTGCTCCCATATCGTGCAACAATAGATCCGTGTATGGAAAAATAGTTTGATTGGATACTTCGCGGAATGCCACATTCACATCTGTTTTGTACATCGGTACGTGACAGGAGCTGCATTTTGCCTGCGTAAAAATTTGTTTACCGCGTTTTACTTCTGCATCATCCGCCATCCTTCTTCCGGGAACCGAAAGTGTTTGCATGTAAAAAGCAACAGCGTATAACAAGCTGTCGGATACTTCCGGTTCATCGTCCAGGTTTTGATATTGCGTTTGGCCTTCGCAGCTTTCTTTATTGAAAATAAAATTGGTGATCCCCATGTCCTGGTTGTACGCACCTGCAGATTGTTGTAACAGTGTTGGGTTTCCGGCTTTCCAGCCAAAGCGCCCGATGGATTTATCGTTTTTCAATACATTCCACACATAATTTGCTTTTCCGGAAATACCATCGTGATCGGCATCGTTCACATCCTGGTGTGCCAGCAAGGCCCATTCAGGAATAGCTTCCAGCAGGCCCAATCCAAATACCGGCGGTGCTACGCGTGGCGAGAGCATCATCCCGGCAGGGACAGGGCAATAAGGTGTCTGAAGCATATACGTTGGCGTTCTCAACTCGTAGGATTGCCCGTCCGGAAAAAAGTACGTTTGATAAGTATAAGTAATCCCAATGGTTGCTTCGGGTGTTGATCCGGCAATAGCGCGTTGTTGCAGCTGTCCGCCAAAACCCGGTGCAGGCATTGGCCCGCCGTGTTCATCTTCGCCAGGAATGCTTACCCTGAAAAGCATGGATACCATTTGTTCTCCCGGCCCCGGAGGTTTTCCTCTACCGTCGGAAACATGACAGGAAGAACACGAAACACTGTTGAATACCGGGCCTAAACCCTGGTGTACAGGCGCCGGGGCACTTACAAAGGTGGAACCAAAAGCTGCATCACCTACTTCGTGGTTAAAATTTCCTCTTGCCGACATCCCGGCAAACTGTGATCCAAATGCACCGGAACCCGTATTAAAAACCGTTTGCGAACCGCCCGAAAGCCATTCGTTATACTGGTCGTCAGTAAGCTCTTCCGGCTTGCGGCAGGATTCAGCCAACAGGATAGCAGCAATGGAAATAATTCCTAAATAGACAACGTACTTTTTCATTCCTGATCTTAGTGAGTATAAGTTTGCACGTAGGTCATCAAATCATTTTCAATCACAGATTTCAAATTATTGATGGCAGTTTGTGCGTTGGCCACCTGTACTTGTTGTGAAATGATCGCTTGTCCGAAAGGCACAGTAATGGCGTTAAGCGAAGCGATCGCTGAATTTATTTTTGATTTGATGGTTCCATCCAATGATAAGTTATTGGCGCGAACAAGATCTTCCAATCCTTTTCCATCCGTTGCATATTTTCCTAAATATACATTCTGTACACTGCGGATGTTGTTCGTAAAATCGGCAATGGAATTGAACGAGAAAGGCGATTCTTCCAGGTTTGGGTCCTGCGCTACAAAAGGTGTTTCAATCTTTTCGTTTGCAACTTCGTTACAAATATCGGCCATGGCATTTACCATTTCTTCAAATGCCGCACGTTTGGTTGCATACACGCTTCCGCTTGATCCGGCAGTGCTTACCTGCACCGAATAATTCCCGGAAACAGAAGGGTTCCAGCTTTGCGATAATTGCGAAGTTAAGTTTGACAAATTGGTTGTTAACGCGATCAGGAAATCTTTTTCACGTGTAGTGAATTGAGATGCGGTTTTGTTTCCGTTTGTCCCGAACAATAAATATTCGATCGGGTGAAAACCGCGCAATGCATCATCCAACCCGTTTACATACGATTCTGAAAAAGTAGCGGAGCTGCTCAAAATAGAATCCAGTGCTACGTAATCCACCGGCCATGTATCAATGCGCGGATCGATGCTTTGCGTTGCAGCAGGCCCGAATAAAAAGCCTTCCGATTGTTCCCATGAATAACGGCAATCGCGCCACAATTGCTTGCACTGGGTTAAATTATCGTCCGTAGTAGCGCTGTTAAATGTTTGTACGCTGGTAGATAAATTCAATGCTTTGGTTGACAAATCATTGTAAGTAGCCTGCGTTACGTTTACTGTAAAAGCCGATAATACATCTGCATTTAAATCCGATGTGGTAGTTGCCGGTTGTGTTGGTTCTGCATCCGGTTCTTTTTTACATCCAATAGTTGTGATGGTTGCAACCAATGCTGCTGCATAAAGTAAATTAATTTTTTTCATGAGTGCTTATGATTTTGTATTTATTAGGATAGATGAATTAGTAATTTCTGTTGTGAATTTTTTTAAAGGCGTCAATGCAGGCTCCTGCGTTACATTACCTTTCAGGTCGAATGCACTGCCGTGAGAGGCGCAATACAAACCGTTTTTTGTAAGTGATAAGGGATTGTCCTGGTGCGTGCATTTCATGAGCAGCGCCGTGTAATCCGAATCAGAGTTTTTTACCAGTGCAATATCAAAATCAAGCTGTGCATTACGCACGATCATTACATTGCTTTTTTCGGTAAAGGAAATAATGGGAACAGTGATGATGCCGTCTTTCGATTCGCCTTTTAAAACTGGTAAAGGCGCACAGCTGCTCAGCTGCGTGGCAAGAGCACCAAGCCCAACCAAACCAACACACAACGTGCACGACTGTTTTATAAAATCCCTTCTGTTCTGCATTTTCAATTTGTTAAAAGCTGTATCCAACACCGAGGTTAAAAAATCCCTGTGTTTTGTAATACGGAATACCTACCGGAAACGGTGTGGTTACCAATGCCGGGTTCTTATCTCCGGTCTGTTTGAATACATAATCGGCTTTTACCGTTACACCTTTGAGCGGCTGAAACGTTAAACCGCCAATGATGTATTGCTGATTGAGTGTACCGTCCACAATACCGTTCGAAGGTAATTTGTAATTCATATCCAGGCTTTCATAACGCGCAAAAACGGTTAAGTTTTTTTCTTTCCATTTTGTAAGCTGTAAAATATTGTAACCGATCTCACCGTAATAGCCCATCATGGCTTCCGGTGTGTTGTTCGCGTAAGCGCGATTAATAGCTTGCGCATCGGAAATGTTTACCATGGTGAACAATGCTTTCACGGTCAATCCTTTGTTCAGGTATTGCGCATCGCCTTCGGTCAATAATACCGGCGTACCAAAACTGCCGTAGGATAATTGCAGGCTGTCGCCCTGATTTTTTGTAAGCCCCGCACTGCCACCGTAATAAGCGGAAGCCTGCAAACGGAAATGTTTAATGTAGTACAATAAAGATCCGGTAACGGCCAGTGCAGATGCGTTAGCGTCGCGACCTTCAAAGCGTCCTTCGCGGATGCCGCTGCCACTTTTAAAATCAGCAGAGCTTAAACCGTTTACCAATGCCAGTGAATAATTTAATCCGGGTACAGCATTCAGGTTTCCATACAATCCAATCCCGATCTCGCGCCAGGTGGAAGGAATAATAAAGGTTTCCACAAACGGACGGTCGTTTCCGTTAAAAGTAGTAGGCAAGTGATTTTCGTTGATGATGCCGATGCGCGGAATGAATAACCCTGCCGTGATGTACATGTTTTTTGTGGCCTGGAATTTCAGAAACGCTTGTTCCAAGGCTACTTCCCCTCCTACTTCACCGCCGGTTACTTTGGCGTCTTCCACTTCCAGTTCCGAGAAAAAAGAGATCTTATTATTGAACTTATGTCCCAGGAAAATCACAGCGCGGTCCAGATTGGCGCGTGCTACTTTCGGGCGGGTTTCGTATTGGTATTTTAAACTTCCGTATCCGGATACAACGGTGGAGGTATTACGTGCGATCAAACCGGCATTTAATGAATCTTCTTTGGTTAGTACTTGCGCTTGCGCCGATAAAAGGTTTAAAACCGAAAGCGAAAGCAGGAGTAATTTTTTCATAAAAATTGTTTAGACTAATTTTAAATAACAGCACAAAATTAACTTTTCAGCCCCCGCCCCCAATACCTTCTTTTAGGTATTTTTCGCTAAAATGTATCAATACCTTGAATTAGGTATTGCATGGAAAGCAATCAGGACGCACTTTTGTGCCGTTATTTATAATTAATCCAAATAAAAATAATATATGAAAAAAATTACAACCACACTTTTAAGCATGGCACTGGGCATCAGCACTTTTGCTCAAACAGAAATTACCGATACGGTATCTTTAAGCGCCGGATATGCCAACCAAAAATGGTACAGCTTAGCAAATGATGAACAGGGAACAGCGCAATCAAAAGATAATTGGGACCTGGGATTTGAGATCACCGGCTTTTCGGCTTCCATCATCGCGAACACGCAAAAAGCCAGCTTTATGGTGTACAAAACACCATTCAGCATCGGCAATTTTAACACACTGGATACAGCGGGCATTGCAGGCTGGCCAACCGTTTTTAATTCCGACACTACCTGGAGCATAGGCGCTTTTAATAAAGGCATTACCAGCGACCCGTTTGACCTTGGCTGGGGAATTTACGATATGGGAACTCATTTTGTGAACGGTGATTCCTGCTTTGTGATCAAATTATCGGCAGCATCTTATAAAAAATTTAAAATTGATAATCTCGGAAACGGCATTTATAATTTCACTTACGCCAACATCGACGGAAGTAGCCTGCAAACGCATGCACTTGCAAAAGCAACGTATCCGAACAAAAATTTCGGTTATTATGACCTGACAAACAATACAGAGATTGACCGCGAACCGGCGACTGCGAATTGGGATCTGACTTTTGTAAAATACACCACGTTTATTCCATCCGCTTACGGCGTAACGGGCATTTTGAGCAATAAAGGCCTGAAGGTAGCGGAAGCAGACAATGTGCCTTCGGTAGAAACGTATAACAATTATTCGGGTGCTACTTTTAACACGCCCATGAACGAGATCGGCTACGACTGGAAATCGTTTAACATGAGCACCGGCGCTTACAATGTTTCCCACGACACCTGCTATTTTATACAAACCGCTAACGGCGACATCTGGAAGCTGCGTTTTACAGGTTTTGGCGGAAGTGCGAATGGTGATTTTATGTTTGGAAAAACACTGCTGTCTACCACCGGAATTGAAGATGTGGCAGGAAATACGATCTCTAAATTCTCCTTGTATCCAAACCCGGTTTCCAATGGCGAGCTGCATGTTTTATTTTCTTCTGAGAAAGAAGTGAACGATGTAACGCTTACCATCATGGACATTACCGGCAAAATCATTTCTGCGCAAACAATGAATTTAACAGCAGGTTTTAATACGTATTCTACTTCCGTAGATGAGCTGAGCAGCGGTATTTACATGATCCGCTTATCCGCACCGGGATTCACAAACGTTCAGAAATTTGTAAAACAATAATCACACATTCATCATAAAAACAAATAACAAAGACATGAAAAAAATAATTGCGTTTGCATTGGCGCTTACCTCTATCTGCGCAATAGCACAAACAAAACCGGTTGCAAAAGCTCCCGCAGCAAGCAAAACACCGGTTGTTGCAGAAACAAACTCCAAACTGGAACTGGACAAAGCATCTATTAAAAGCCTTTGCGGGATCTATAAAGTAACGTTTGATTTTGCGGAAACATTTAGTCCGGATACCGCTTACAAATTCCATAACCGCTACCACGAAACCGGAATTGAGTATGTGTTTTTGGTAGAGGAAACAGCAAACCGCATTGCGCTGCAACATTTGCTGATTGTGAACGACAGCATTATTGTGAAACACTGGCGCCAGGATTGGGTGTATGAAAATACCGAACTGTACGGCTATTACAAAAATGATGAGTGGATCCGTAAGGACATTACACCGGAGCAGGCAAAAGGTACCTGGACACAAAAAGTATTTTCGGTAGATGACAGTCCGCGTTACGAAAGCTACGGCACCTGGATCCATGTGGATGGGAAAAATTACTGGGAAGGCGATGCCGATGCGCCGCTTCCACGCAGGGAATATACAAAACGCAGCGATTACAATGTGATGCGCCGCCATGCCCGCGTGATTGTTACCAATGATGGCTGGTTGCAGGAACAGGACAATGAAAAGATCGTACGCAACGACGGTGTGGATAAATTACTGTGTTGGGAAAAAGGAATTGAAAAATTCACGAAAGGAAATTACGATGCCGTACCGGCTATTAAATACTGGCAAAAGCAGCAAAATTACTGGGCGGACGTTCGTAAAGTATGGGCCGATGTGTACGGATCTCAAAAAGATTTGAAGATCAGCCCGAAAGTGGACAATAAAAAATTGCATGAAAAATTATTCGAGCTGGGTGTAAGATCCTGCAAAGGTACTGATTACGTGCAGGGAACGGCTACACCGGAAATTAAAAGTGTGATCGAATCGTTTTTGAAAAACAGTTAAACGGATGCTGGATATTGGATGTTAGATGTTGGACTGTATTTAAAATGTACATAAACCAATGCCTATTTCTCGACTCCGCTCGAAATGACAATTTGAGCGACGATCTCCGAATGTCATTTCGAGCGGAGTCGAGAAAGACTGGCTAAAAAACAAAATGGCGGGACGCCATAAAATAAAACGGCACGAGCGGGACGCTCGCGCCAGCCGAGAGTCGAAAACAGACATACTAAAAAACAAATTAACGCACACACAGTCCAATATCTAAAATCCAACATCTAATATCTAATATCTCATTTCACACACAGTCTAATATCTAATACTCTAACATCCAACATCTGTGTATGAGCTATAAGGAAAAAATAAAAGAATTCTTTTTTTACTTCAGCATTATTGTCATTTCCATCGGGATCATGATACTGTTGTACAACTTTATAAACAGATGAATAAAAAATTACTCCCCGCTTTTATTATCTTATTTCTCTGTGTTGTTGGTGCTTTCGGGCAAACGATCACGGTGATCAACGAAGAAAACAAATTGCCTGTTTCGTATTCTTTCTTGAGCATTAAAAATGTGATCACCGCACAGGTGCAACAATTCCAGACAGATGACATCGGGCAGGTAAATCTTTCGGATGCGGTATTGTACGATTCGGCACAATACATTGCAGAAATGAAATCGATTGGTTTTCATTCGTTTTTAAAAAAATTAAGTGGAAAGGAATTAAAAAAAATCAACCTCATTTATTTAACGCCTGATCATGTAAAGCTTGGCGAAGTAGTTGTTACAGCGCAGTACACGCCTACTCTTGCCGAAAAATCGGTACAGAAAATAAAAGTGATCGATGCGAAAAAAATCGAAGCGATGGGCGCTACCAATTTAAAAGATGTGCTGAGCAACGAAATGAACATCCGCCTTTCGCAGGATAATATTTTAGGCGCGGGCATGGAAATGGAATGCATTGGTGGCGAAAATGTAAAGATCCTGATCGATGGCGTTCCGGTGATCGGCAGGATGAATGGCAACATCGACCTTTCGCAGATCAACCTTAATAACATCGAGCGGATCGAAATTGTAGAAGGCCCGCTTTCGGTACAATATGGCACCAATGCACTTGCGGGCACCATCAATTTAATTACAAAAAAAACATTTAAAAATAAATACGATATCAGCATCAGTCCGTATTACGAAAGCATTGGCACGTATAATCTCAGGGCTGCTGCCGATGCGTCTTTCAAAAAATCGAGCCTGAGCGTTTCCCTTAGCCGCAATTATTTTGACGGCTGGAATCCCGGCGATAAATTATTTACTTACGAGCGCACACATCCTGCCGATACCACCCGTGTGCAGCAGTGGAAAAGCAAAGAGCAATACCAGGGAACGATCGGTTACACGTACCGTTTAAAAAATGTGCAGCTGGGTTACAGCGGCACTTATTTTAACGAAAAGATCATCAATCGCGGAATGCCGCGTGCACCGTATTATGAAACTGCTTTCGACGATCATTATTACACCACGCGTTTTGATAATTCAATTTCATTGACCGGAAAATTAGCCGGTCATTGGTACATCAACAGCAGCAATGCTTACAATTATTACAAGCGTATAAAAAATACGTTTTACAAAGATCTTACGAATTTAAATGAAGTGCTTACGGGTACGCCTTCCGACCAGGATACGAGCGCCTATTCGCTGATCATGTCGCGCAGTACATTTTCACACACCAACGACAGCGCAAAGCTCAATTACGAATTCGGTTACGACATTAATTACGAATCGGCATTGGGCCAGCGCATCAGCAACAACATCCGGTACATGGGCGATTTTGCCGTTTTTGCTACGGCAGAATACAAACCTTTCGATCGATTGATCGTTAAGCCGGGCTTGCGTTACACCTACAACACTTCTTACAGATCGCCGCTCACGCCATCACTCAGCGTAAAATACGAGATCAATAAAAACAACACACTGCGCGCCAGTTATGCCAGGGGTTTCCGCGCACCGGATCTAAAGGAATTGTATTTTTATTTTGTAGATATCAATCACGATATTATCGGTAACCCGGATCTGAAAGCCGAGCAATCCAATAATTATTCGATCAGCTATGCCAATAAAAAAGAGATCCGTAATGCTACATTCCGCACCGATGCTTCTGTTTTTTACAACGATATTTTTAACCTGATCACGCTGGCGCAGATCAATGCAGTACAATATTCCTATATCAACATCGGGCATTACCGCACATTGGGCGGTGGGATCAATGAAAATGTAACGGTAAAAAATTTGAGGATCACTGCCGGAATTTTATACAGCGGCCGGTACAACCAGCTTTCGGAAACTGAAAACGTATACCCTTATTCCTACAGTCCGGAAGTGAATGCCTCCGCAATATATTTCTTTTCAAAGCTAAAAACCAGCATTTCGTTTTTTTATAAGTACAACGGTAAATTACCGGGATATGCGCTTACGGATAATGTGGTAACGCAAACATACATTGGCGATTACCAGTTGCTGGATGCATCGGTTTCTAAAAATATCTGGAAAGAAAGGCTGAGCATTGTGATGGGTTGTAAAAACATCATGGATGTAAAAAATATCAGCGCTAATTATGCGGCCGGTGTGCATTCCGGTTCGGCATCGTCGGTAGCGTTTGCCACCGGAAGAAATTATTTTATCAAACTGACTTTGAAATTATGGAAAGAACACTAAAATTATTTTTCGTTTTTATTTGCAGCCTGTTTTTATTCTCCTGCGAAAAGAAGGAAACGCCTGTACCGGCTTATGATCGCGGTGATGCCATTACAGCCACCGTGGAAATGACGTCCAGTTATAAGAACCAGGTTTGGTTCCGGCTGAACGATCACATGGTGGTGTACACCAATTTAAAATCGGCCTGGGACCTGGCTTTTGAGTGCAGTGCAAGCGGTACGCATGTATTGCTGAACACTTCCAAATCCATGCGCATTTACAAAACAAATTTTACTGATCTGTCGCAGGTAAATGATACTGTGGGTTTGGGCGTACACGGCACCAGCGATAACCCAAGCGGCAGCTTGGATTCCACTGCTACCGGCGATTGGCAAAGCAACAATACTGTGTACGTTGTTAACCGCGGATATAATGAACTGGCGCAGCAACAGGGATATTACAAATTGAAAATTACCGGCATGAGCGCTACTACATTCAGTATTGAATATGCCGATATTTATGGAACGAGCGGTACAAACACTGCTACCATTACAAAAGATGCAGATAAGAGTTTTGTAACTTTTTCATTGGGATCAAATTTGGAAGTAATTACCGAACCGGCGAAAACCGATTTTGACCTGTGCTTTACACAATATACCCATGTTTTTTATTCGCCTTTCCAGTATTATTTAGTAACGGGAGTGTTGATCAACCGCTATAATACCAGAGTCATCGGCATTCCGGACAAAACCTTTAACGCGATCACGATCAATGATACATTGAACAAAACTTTTTCGGCTGCACAAAATGCCATCGGCTACGACTGGAAAACGTATGATATTGCGACAAATGTATACACGGTGGATGTCACAAAATGTTATATCATCAGCGATAGCAGAGGTTTTTATTACAAATTGCATTTTATCGATTTTTATAATTCATCGGGTGTAAAAGGATATCCAGAATTTGAATACAAGAAGCTGTAAAAAAGGTTGATTGGTTCAGTAGTTCATTGGTTTATTAGGCTGGTGTGGATCTTACCACGAAGACGCAAAGGCGCAAAGAAAGGTTATAGATAATTGGTGCTAATTATATTTGGTCACACAAATTAATGTTTAGAAGCTTTTTTGCAGCACAATATGTTTCAAAAGGATTGGAAAATATAAATTTGAGTGACCAGAAATTATTGAATCAAAAGTGATTTACAATTTCTTTGCGTCTTTGCGTCTTCGTGGTAAAAAATAATCGCGCAAGCGATTCCCACAGCAAACTTTGAACTTTGAACTTTAAACTTTTAAACTTTGAACTAATTAGTAGCAGAAAAAAGGAAATGATTCGGGGAGATCAGATTTTCACGAACCGCGAATAAAACCAATCCGGCTGTATTGTTCAGCCCCAGTTTATTCATGATATTTTTGCGGTGTGTAGTAACGGTATGTGTGCTCAAAAATAATTTATCAGCCACTTCTTTGTTGGAAAGTCCTTCTGCGATCAGCTTGATGATCTCCATTTCGCGGTCGCTGATGTTCAATCCTTCGCAGGTATATTCGGTAAACGACGATGATTTGTCTTCCAGCACTGCGCTGGCAATTTTACCACACATAAATGCTTCGCCTTTTGCCGTTTTGTAAATGGCTTCCACAATTTCGTCCTGGTCGCAGTCTTTTAACAAATGGCTCGTAACGCCCGAGTTCATTGCTTTCGCGATGGAAATATTACTTTGGATATCGGTGATCGCTAATAATTTAGAATCCGGGTATTTTTTTACGATCTGCTGTAAGCTTTCTTGTGTAAAATTAGCGGAAGTGTAATCAATGATGATCACATCGGGCTGGTAAAATTTTGCCTGGTTCACCAGGTCGGAAGAACTCAAAGCTTCTGAAAGCAACACAAAATCAACATTTTCCTGCAGCAATACGGCAAGCCCTTTGCGGCTTAAAAAATGACTGTCGGCAATGGTGATCTTGATTTTTGGCACTTTCTTATTTAGATTTAATTTAAATAGTGCTCAAATGTACGGATTGAAATGATTTTTACCAACCTTTTTAGAAAAAAAATTCGAAATATGACCAATGCCATCCATCACTCTTTGAGTTATTTAACACGAGTTCTTTATACCCCCGGCTCTATTGGCCAACTTCAGTTGTTTCGCCTTCTATAGCCAGCACGGTATTTTCAAAAACCGATTTTGCTTCTTCCAGCAATGGTTCCAGGTCTTTGTAGCGTGCCGAGTAATGCCCGATCATGAGCTTTTTCACTTCCGCCATTTTAGCGATCGTTCCTGCCTGTAAAGCTGTGGTGTGATGGGTTTGTTTTGCCCGGTCGAGCATGCCGTGCAAAAATGTGGATTCGTGGTACAGCAGATCGGCGCCTTTTATATACGGGATCAAACCTTCGTCGTACAGCGTATCCGAGCAATAAGCATACGTGCGCGGTGTTTTTAAATTGCTGATGATCTCTGCATTGGGGACTACCGTTCCATCGCTGGTTGTAAGATCGGAACCGCGTTTTAAATGCATGATCTCCTCCACTGTCAGGTTATATTTGCTGATCATTTCCGGCAAAATGTTTCCCGGAACCTGCTTTTCGGTAAAAACAAAGCCGCAGCAGGGAATGCGATGGTTCAGCACAATGGTCCTTACCTCCACTTTATTGTCTTGCATGATCAGTTTTCCATTCTCATACGTATGCGGATGGTAAATGATCTGGTAATTAAAGAATGTTTGTGAATGTTTGTTCTGCACTTCCAGGATCTCCTGCAATTCGCCGGGACAATACAAATGCAGATCGTCTTTGCGCCCCAGCAAATGCATGCTGGAAAGCAAGCCCAGCAAACCCAGGTAATGATCGCCGTGCAAATGGCTGATAAAAATATGGTTGATGCGCTGAAATTTGAATTTGAATTTACGCAGCTGCATTTGCGTCCCTTCTCCGCAATCGATCAAAAAAAACCGCTCAGCTATGTTTAACAGCTGAGCGGTTGGGTTTCTGTTCGATGTAGGAGTTGCACTGCTGCAACCTAAAATTGTCAATTCGAAATGCTGCATTATTTAGTAACGATCATACGTTTTGTGATCGTTTTGCTGCCATTTTTAAGTGAATACATGTAAATGCCTTCAGGAAATACAGACGCATCCAATGTGATGGTATTTGCTCCTTTTTCTGCTTTGATCGTTTTTGAATACACTACTGATCCCAACATATTGAATACACTGAATTCAACTGTTTCAGGAGTTACAGAAGAAAATTGAATTTCGGTGCTGCTGGAAAAAGGATTTGGCATGTTTTGTTTTACATCAAATTTCGACATGTCCAGCATTTCAATACCTGCCGGAGCATTTACAATGCTTCTATACTGGCTATTTGTTTGAGGCACCAGCTGCGGCCCAGCCAAAGAAACTGTTGCTGTAGCATAAACAGTTACCTGTTGATTCCAAACAGCTGTAGGAGTACCTGAAATTAAGATACAGCCGTTAGTACCACCGGGGAATGTACAGCCAGCCGGAGAGCAAACATAGGATAATCCCGGCGCAAGGCCAGTTACGCTATCCACCTTAATGGAAGTAACTGGTACAGCAAAAGGTAAACCAGTACTAAAACCAGCCGAAGTTGATGGCACTTTCATGCTCATTACCTGGTTATAAGCAACGCCAACCGTTCCCATTGCCATCCCTGTTGCACTATCAGGGCAAATACCATAAGTGGTCCCAGAAGGAATACAGGAAATATCAGGAGTACATTGTGCATAAGATCCGGTAACACCGGCCGCAGAGATCAGAATAATAGTAAGTAGTTTTTTCATCATGTGTTTAGAGTATGTGGTTTAGTTTTAGAGAATTACGCTTTAACAGAAAACAATTCGCTTGCTTCCTCCAGCGTGTTGGTTATATTTAAGATAGTATCCAATTGTGAAATAGAGATCAGTTTTTTTACAGGTTCCTGTAAGCCGGTTAGTACAAACAAGCCGCTGCTGTTTTTGCACAGGCGGTTAGCCACCAAAATAGCGCTCAGGCCGGATGAATCACAATAACGAGTATTGGTCAGGTCAATGATAATGCCTTTGATGCCATCGGTGTTTAACACCACCAGCTCTGATTTTAATGCAGGCGCAACACTGCTGTCCAGTTTTTCAACCTGGAGTTTGATCACCGTGTACTTGTCTGTCTTTTCTACCTGGAAACTCATAACCTATTAATATTTTAACAAATGTAAAAAAATTTGCGGTACAAAACAAGCGTGTGTTTTATAAATTTTCAGCAATTATAACAGGTACAAGGAACTTGTATGAGAATTTTAAGTAAACTTTGCCCCTGTTTGATACTTAATCTTAAATTTGTTTAAACTGTTCATTTGTTACATTATAACAATAAAAAATTTCAATCTCACCTTTACGACCTGCTGAACACGCTCTTATTGTGCAAGTACAAAAAACAAAAATGTATCTTTACTAAGAAAATAATTATTTAAAGATGAAGCATTTAACAATCAAATTAATATTGGCAGCCTTTTTATTGCATGCCGGTTTTAGTACGCAGGCACAGGTGTACACCGCAGGCGCTCCTCTTTCTACGTATGTCGATATAAATCCTGATACACTGATTAATGACTCTTATTTTTATCCGCACGAAAGCTATTATTTTGATATTAACGGTGATTTTATAAATGATTTAGAATTAGAAGCTTCGTTTAGTAACTCACCCGGTTTTACAAGTTCCTATATTTCAATAAATCCTTTGGATTCTAATTCCTCTATTAGTTTTGGAAAGATTGATTCTTCCTACAATACTTATTTAGCCGGCTGGATGACCGACAGGGTGGCAAAACCGCTTAATTATGGCGATACAATCAATTCGCCACAGGCAATATGGGACCATAGCCATCTTTTTTTAACAGATAGTTATTATGTTGCAGGCTCCACTTTATCCGTTACAGATTGGTCAACTTTAACAACAGATCGATACATCGGCGTTAAATATCAAAACGTTGCAGATACTATTTTCGGTTGGATCAGGGTAAATTGCCATGGAGCTGGTTGTACTGTAAAAGATTATTCTTTTAATGCACTCCCATTAAATGTTGAAGAATTTTCATCAGCGAAAGTTGTTGTTTACCCTAACCCTGCCAGTACTTTCATCCATATCGAATCGGCAAGCGCTTATTCTCAAATACAAATCACAGATGTGATCGGTAGCATCGTCAAACAAAAAAATGCTAGCATAGAAAACGCTGAAATGGATGTAAGCGACCTGTCAAACGGGATTTATTTTGTGAGTGTAAAAACAAAAAATGGTATCTTCACTAAGAAAATAATTGTGCAGAGATGAAGCATGTAATAATCAAATTTATACTGGCTACAGGTTCATTTTTTACCGCTTTTAGTTTACAGGCGCAGGTGTATACAGCCGGTACTCTCCTTTCTACCTATGTTGATGTAAACCCGGATACACTAATCAATTGCTCTTATCTTAATCCGAACGAAAGTTATTATTTTGACCTTAATGGCGATTTTATCAATGATTTAGAATTGCATGCTTCCTATGTTCATTCAGCTTCTTTTATGAGTGCTTATATTTCTATAAATCCTTTGAACTCAAATTCGTATATTAGCTTTGGAAAGATCGATTCGGCTTATAATCCTTCTTCCGCTGGTTGGGTAACCGCCAGAGTAGCAAAACCACTCAATTATGGAGATACAATCAATTCGTCACAGGCAATATGGGATCATAATAATCTTTACTTAACAGATAGTTATTTTGTTGGGGGCACTTCTTTATCTGTTTCAGATTGGTCAACTTCTACCGATCAATACATTGGTGTAAAATATCAAAGTGCTACAGATAGTATTTTCGGTTGGATCAGGGTGAATTGCCAGACATATGGCTGCACGGTAAAAGATTATTCCTTTAATGCGCTCACACTAAATGTCGAAGAGCTTTCATCACTGAAAGTTGTTGTTTACCCCAATCCCGCTTCGGATAAAATCTATATAAGATCCGTTGCTAACAACTCAATAGAACTGGAATTATTTGATATAGTTGGCAAACAAGTAATTGCTGCAGTAAAAAGTGAGAATGAACTCACAGAATTTAATGTTTCGGGATTACCTGATGGAGCTTATTTTTTAAAAATACAAAACGATAAGGGAGTTGTAAATAAAAAGGTAATCATCCGGCATTAAAATTAACTTCTACGCTCTTCCTGCCAGTAAAAACAACACCGCCATTCTCACAGCAACGCCATTTTCTACCTGTTCAAGAATAATGCTCTGATCGCCATCGGCAACATCGCTGGTAATTTCCACACCGCGGTTGATCGGGCCTGGGTGCATGATCACAATTTTTTTAGAAAGCGAATCCAGCAGCTCTTTGTTCAAGCCAAACAGCATGGTGTACTCACGCAGGGAAGGAAAATATTTAATGTCCTGGCGCTCCAATTGAATGCGCAACATGTTTGCTACGTCGCACCATTCCAGCGCTTTACGCAGATCATGTTCTACTTTTACTCCAAGGCTCTGAATGTATTTCGGCATCAGCGTGGTAGGGCCGCACACCATCACTTCTGCACCGCATTTTTGCAGGCAGAAGATATTGGACAATGCCACTCTTGAGTGTAAAATATCGCCAATGATCGCGATCTTTTTGCCTTTCAGATTTCCTAATTTTTCGCGGATAGAAAATGCATCCAGCAAAGCCTGTGTCGGGTGCTCGTGCGCACCATCGCCTGCATTCACAATTTTAGCATCCACGTGTTTCGACAGGAATAGCGCCGCTCCGGGATTCGGATGGCGCATCACTACCATGTCCACTTTCATGGCTAAAATATTATTTACCGTATCGATCAGCGTTTCGCCTTTGGTAACGGAGGAAGAGGATGCTGCAAAATTGATCACATCAGCACTCAGTCGTTTTTCCGCCAGTTCAAAAGAAAGCTTGGTGCGGGTAGAATTTTCGAAAAATAAATTGGCTATGGTAATGTCCCGTAAGGAAGGAACTTTTTTAATGGGGCGGTTAATGACTTCTTTAAAGCTGGCAGCGGTATTTAAAATTAAATGAATATCATCTGCCGTAAGGTCTTTTATTCCGAGTAAGTGCTTTGTACTTAAGTTATTCATTCCTTACAATCATTAAGCGTTAGAGAGCAATGTTACTTTATCTTTTCCGTCGGTTTCGCTCCATTCCACCACTACCCGTTCGGATGCAATGGAATCAATGGTTTTGCCGATATATTTTGCCTGGATCGGCAAATGCCTGCTCAGCCTTCTGTCGATCAGCACCAGCAGCTCCACATCGTTTGGCCTGCCAAATGCAAGCATGGCATCCAGTCCGGCGCGGATGGTGCGTCCTGTAAACAGCACGTCATCCACCATGATCACATTTTTATCTTCAATGATAAAATCAATTTCGGTACGGTTGGGAACCAGCTCTTTTTTACGGAAATCATCGCGGTAAAAAGTGGTATCAAGGCTTCCGCATTTGATGTCTTTTTTCTTTAAAATTTCCTGGAGTTTTTTCTGGACCCGTTTTGCGAGGAAGATCCCGCGGGGCTGAAGTCCGATGATCACGGTATTCGAGAAATCGTTGTGAACTTCAATCAATTGATAACAAAGCCGGGTAACGGTAATTTCAAAGTGGGTACTGTCTAAAATGATCCTTGGCTTCATCATACTAGGGAGCAAATATAGTTTAAATTTACTGAAATTTATAAATTAATTTTCTCTTCGCTCCCTACTGTTTTATTTACATTTTTTTAATGAACGGCTGGTTTAATAAAGAACGATAGCGGATACTTTAGCTGTTTGTTCTAAAATATAGTTTCCATTGTGCCCGTTTTTAAGTCCTTGCATTGCTGCGAATAGAAATTTGCAGGAATTAACAACTCAACTGGGACAAAAGGATAACCAGGAAAATAAAGGGAGCAGCTATGCTTAGTAGTAATAACAAAGCATATTTCCGGAACAGGGCACTTTCCATTTCTTTTCTGAGCCTCTGAACAATAAGCGTGATCAACAAAATCAGGCCAGCCAGCACAAGGAGCGGAAATGCAACGAACACTCCTTCCAGTGAAAAACAAACGCTATATCCGGAACTTCCGGCGTAAAACAGCGCTATGGCTACCCCCACATACACCAGCGTAAATACGATATAAATATTAAAGATTTTCTTCATTTTTAAAATCTGATTTTTTATTCCCGATCCGCATCCATTCATTCGCAAAATAAACTTATTTTTAATACAAATATTTTAAAGCATGAAAAAGAATTTACTCCTCTTCGCCTTCTCCCTTTTCGCAACCATTGTTTCTGCGCAGGAATATTTGCACTGTGGTGCCGATGAAATGCGCATTGCCACTTTAAAAGCCAATCCGAAGATCGCGCAGGCGGTGATCAAACGCGATTCACTATTGGAAATTTTCACAAAAAAATACGTGGACGACTTTTACCAGAACCGCAGCACTCCTCCTACTTATATTATTCCTGTAGTGGTTCACGTGATCCATAATTACGGCTCCGAAAATATTTCGGATGCGCAGATCAAAGACGGCATCGATATTTTGAACAAAACATTCCGGAAACAATTAGCCGATACGGCTTCCATTGTATCTGTATTTAAGCCCCTGCACGCGGATTGCGGTATTGAGTTCCGGCTGGCGCAATTAGATCCGAACGGGAATTGCACCAGCGGCATTACCCGTACCGCTTCTACCCTCACGTATACCGGCGATCATGCAGTAAAAGCGCTGATCCACTGGCCGCCCGAAAAATACCTGAACATTTACATTGTACAAAATGCAGCGGGGCTGGCCGGGCATTGTGTGTGGCCTGCCGACGCAGATTCCATCCCGGCCTGGGACGGCATTGTGCTTACTTCCAGTTACATGGGGAGCATCGGTACTTCCACCTATACACAATCGGTGGCGCTGGCGCATGAGTGCGGGCATTACCTGAATTTACAGCACATCTGGGGCGGCAACAACGTTCCAAATTTTTATTATTACCCTTGCGCGGATACTGCCAAAGATTGCAATATCGATGACCTTGTTGCCGATACACCGCCTACCATTGGCTGGCTTACCTGCAATTTAAGCGGGCATTCTTGCGGTAATACGATGGACAATGTGCAAAACACAATGGATTATTCCTATTGCAACCGCATGTTCACGTACGGACAAAAAGCGCGCATGTTGGCCTGCCTGAACGATACCATTGCGCACCGCAATAATTTATGGCAAACCGCCAACCTTATTGCAACAGGCGTTTATACCACACCGGGGCCGCTGTGCAGTGCGGATTTTACCAGCAACAAAACGGTGGTGTGCCAGACCGCAGGCAGCAACCAGGTCCTGTTTACCAATACTTCCTACAACGGTACGTTCACATCGGTGCAATGGTTATTCCCGGGCGGAACGCCAGCAAGCTCCACGGCAGCTTCGCCAACCATTATTTATGCAAGCCCCGGCGTGTACCCGGTTACCTTAAAAGTGGTAAACGGCACCGATTCGGCGAGCATTACCAAAACAAACCTGATTTCGGTGCTTCCAAATTCCGGTGCCGCATATCCGTTTACGGAAGGTTATGAATCAACAGCATCTTTAAATGGCCCGGATTGGTTTGCCAACAGCTTTGATACCATCAACGATTGGCAATTAACATCGGCAGCAGCCTGCAGCGGCGCCAAATCTGTGATGCTCGATAATTTCAGCAATTCAATGAATACCAGGGATGAGCTGATCAGCCCGATCATCAATCTAAGCGGTGCAGGCACCCTGAGCTTTCGGTTCAAATATGCCTTTGCGCGCAAAGATTCGGCAAATGCCGATCAGCTGCAGGTATACATTACCAAAGATTGCAACAATACCTGGATCCAGCGTTTGAACCTGGTGGGCGCAGCGCTTGAAACCTCGCCGCTGCAAAGCACGCCCTTTACACCCACACTTGCCAGTCAGTGGCAGCAAGGTACGGTGAGCATTCCTGCAACCTATCTAACTTCCGGGTTCCGCTTTAAATTTGTGTTTACATCCAACGGCGGTAACAATATCTACCTGGATGATATCAACATCGACCTGACTTCCGGCATTACCGATCTGAATGAGCTGATCTCAGAACTGAACCTTTATCCGAATCCCGCTGCAGATCCGTTAACGCTGCATTTCACCAATAACTCAGTGAAACCATTAACAATTTCCATCTTAAATGTGCTGGGCGAAACGGTTGCTGATTATGGGAAAACAATATATCCACAGGGAGAAAACAGCATGTTATTAGATACTAAAAACCTCAGCAACGGTGTATACATTGTGCGGATTGCCGATGAAAAAAACGGAATTTCAAAACGAATGATCGTTAATAAATAGTGGACAATAGACAGTAGACAGTAGACAGTAGACAGTAGACAGTAGACAATTAAAAAAAGTAAACAATAAAAAATAAAATAAAAAAACCTTCGCGGCCCCTGCGCTTTCTTTGCGTTCTCTGCGGTAAAATCAACTGCTTATGAAAAAACAACTACTCCCATTCTTCATTTTTATTATTGCAGGTATGCTTCCTATAGCGTCCAAAGCGCAATCATCCCGCGGATGTGTGCTTACCTATACGCAATCGCTTACTGTGTGTTTTGGCGATAATATTATCGTAGGAACGCATACATACAATACAAGCAGCACGTATTCCGATACATTAACCGCGGTAAGCGGCTGCGATAGTATTGTAACCACCAATCTTACCGTACGCGCACCGATACAAACGACCCAGGGATTTGCTCCCTGTTCAATGAGTGTACACATAACAGTAGGAACGCATGTACACACTACAAATGGTTTCTATCACGATACACTTGTTGCTGCAAGCGGTTGCGACAGTATTGTACACACCCATCTTCAATATTATATTTCGAGCCTCTATCACGATCAATACATTTCCATTTGTCCCGGCGATAGCTTTGCCGTAGGCAACCATTTTTATTCTACAAATGGAGCTCACATTGATACGCTGGCGACATTCAGATATGGCTGCGACAGCCTGGTAACAACGCATATTGATGTACTGGGCTCCACACTGATTGATGCTTTCCAAAATATATCTACATGTAGTTGCGGCATTTATGGCTCTTCCACTCACTATTATGCTCAAAACATTTCTTATCAATGGATTGATTGCAATAATGGTTTTGCTGCTGTTCCGGGAGATACTTTACCCGATGTGGTGCCTACGGTTGGGAATGTAACCTACAATTATGCAGTAGTTGTAAGCCTGAACGGTTGCGCGGATACATCCGATTGTGTACCTGTAATATTATTAGGGATCAATGAACAAAACGCAGCTGTAAACGAATTAACGGCCTATCCTAATCCGGCAAGCGATAACATCACTCTTGAATTTTATACCACAGCTGAGCAGCCTCTAAACATTTCAATTGTAAATGTATTGGGCGCTTCGGTTTATGGATCGGATGAAACATACCCGGTTGGCGCCAACAAATTGCTGATACCTGTGAACGGCATTAGCAATGGCGTGTATATGGTAAAAATCTCGGATGGTAACAGCGCTGTTGTAAAGCGGGTAGTGGTTAATCACTAAGAGTAAATTGATACCTTTTTTTGCCACAGATTCACAGATTAAAAAATGACAATGGATTTCGCTGATTATCAAAAATTGCTTTGCGATTTTATCTGTGAACCTGTGGCTTTTATGAATACAAGCCAGCAGCAGGGCCATCGCATCCTGAAAACATTTGTGAGATCCCGGGTCAGGCCCGGGATGACAAGCTTTTTTCTGTGTTAAGTACATACCTCCTCCGCGAACTCTGCGTCTTCTTTGCGCCTTTGCGGTAAATACAACAACCTCTAGCCTTCTCTGTGCAACTCTGTCTTCTCTCCTAACTCTGTGTTAAAATAAAAATGCCCCGATCTCTCGGGGCATTTTCTCCAAAAACCATGGCGTGATTTTCAGATTCTATGATGCGTGTATGCAATCATAAAATGTATTTAAGTATTACTCAGATTTTTTAGATTTTTTTTCTGTTTCTTCCATATCTGCTTTCAGATTAGAAAGAACATCCAAATCACCTAATGTTGATTTCTCAACACTGCTTTTTACTTTTTTAACAGCTTTCTCTGTTTCATCTTTCTCTGCTTTTTTCGCGTCAGAAACAGCTACTCTTTCGTTGTGAGCTACTTCTTCGTTGATTTTGCTATGAGATACAATGATTTTTTTGTTTTCTTTATTGAATTCGATCACTTTGAAATCCAACACTTCTTCCACTTTCGCAGATGTACCATCCGCTTTGATCAGGTGGCGTGTTGGAGCAAATGCTTCAACACCGTATGGCATAGAGATGATAGCACCTTTATCCATGATGTTGATGATCGTTCCCTGGTGGATTGAATCCAGTGTGAACACTGTTTCAAATACATCCCATGGATTTTCTTCCAATTGTTTGTGGCCTAAGCTCAATCTGCGGTTTTCACCATCGATCTCTAAAACAACTACATCAATTTTATCACCGATTTTAGTGAATTCTGATGGATGTTTGATTTTTTTAGACCATGATAAGTCAGAAATGTGGATCAAACCATCAACACCTTCTTCTAACTCAACAAAAATACCGAAGTTGGTAAAGTTGCGAACAGTTGCAGCGTGTTTCGTGCCTTTTGCATATTTTTCAATAACGCCATTCCAGGGATCAGGCATCAATTGTTTAATACCCAATGACATTTTGCGCTCTTCACGGTCTAATGTCAATACAACAGCTTCTACTTCATCACCTACTTTTAAGAAATCGTGTGCAGTACGTAAATGCTGGCTCCAGCTCATTTCTGATACGTGGATCAAACCTTCTACTCCTGGTGCGATCTCAACAAAAGCACCGTAATCAGCGATCACAACTACTTTTCCTTTTACTTTATCACCTACAGCTAAATCAGCTTTCAATGCATCCCAGGGATGAGCGGAAAGTTGTTTTAATCCTAATGCGATACGTTTTTTCTCGTTATCGAAATCAAGGATTACCACGTTGATTTTCTGATCTAATTTAACAATTTCTTCCGGGTGGTTGATACGTCCCCATGATAAATCAGTAATGTGGATCAAACCATCAACACCACCTAAATCGATGAACACACCGTAAGAAGTGATATTTTTAACAGTACCTTCCAATACTTGTCCTTTTTCCAATTTGGAGATGATCTCTTTTTTCTGTTGCTCTAATTCCGCTTCGATCAGTGCTTTGTGGGAAACCACAACGTTTTTAAATTCGTTGTTGATTTTCACAACTTTGAATTCCATTGTTTTACCTACATACACATCGTAATCACGGATTGGTTTCACATCAATTTGTGATCCCGGTAAGAATGCTTCAATACCAAATACATCAGCGATAAGACCGCCTTTTGTACGGCATTTAACGTATCCTTTGATAATTTCGTCATTGTTAAGCGCCTGGTTAACACGATCCCACGATTTCATGGCACGAGCCGTTTTGTGAGAAAGGATCAACTGACCGCTTTTATCTTCCTGGCTTTCTACGTATACTTCTACAGTATCGCCAACTTTCAGATCAGGATTGTAACGGAATTCTGTTAACTGAACTACACCGTCGGATTTGTAACCGATGTTCACCACTACTTCTTTGCTGTTTTTAGAAACAACTTTTCCGTCGATAATTTCGTTTGCGGCTACTGATTTTAAGGTTTTCTCATAGATCGCTTCCAATTGTTCGCGCTCATCTTTTGAATAACCTTCACCTTTTTTTCCAACTGCGTTCCAGTCGAATGCTTCTAGCTCCACAGGAGCTGATAATGTTTCAGACATCTTTGTTTTTTTCTTTCTAAAATAATCCCTTTGCAGGGAATATTCTTGATTTTTTGTATCCAATTACTTGTTTTTTAGGTAATTGAAGAGGGTTAATACTATTGATTATTTAAATTCCTTTTTGATTAAAAGGGATGCAAATATACGACATTTTTTTGTTACGGCAAGGGATTTTTCCGACTTTTTTATCCGGAAGACAATTATTTAATTTATTTATTAATAAAGTTTATATAAATGACATAACTAAAACAAAATCAATTAATTATACAAATTTATTATTAAATATAAAAAATGCTATCAGCCTGTTATTAAACAATTTATAATTACGCTCGGCCAGTTTTGACACGGCCAGATTTTTAAATAAAAAAGTATCTTTACCGGTAGAAAATCCAGCAAAAAATCAGAATCCGGAAATGGAAATAATTACGTCAAAAGCCACCGTCAAAAATTTGCTGGACCCCATTATTCAAAATTACACTCCGCAAAAAAACGACGAATTTGTAAAACAACTCCAGGCCGGCATCCTCAAAAAGAAAATAAAATTCCCATTACTCGAATACGCTGCGGCTGAACTTTATAAAACAATTCCGATAAACGAACAATTAACCGTTACCGATAAAATCATCGAATTGCACGAGCTGGGCGGCAATGTGCTTTCAGGAATTATGTTGCAGCTACGGCTGAACGGCCATTTTCAATCGTCGGTGGAGCACGCAATAAAATACATAATTGATGGCGATGAATGGTTTGTATGCGATATCATCGGCGAACGGGTACTGGGATTTGCATTGCTCACACAGCCGGAAAAAACAATTGCAGTGCTGCACAAAATGAGCACACACGAAAACAAATGGATTGTCCGCTGTATTGGCGTTGCCGCACATTACGCCATAAAAAAAGGTTTGAAAAAACAATATGTGCAACAAGTATTTACGCTTTTACTGTCGCTGAGCAACAGCACTGAATTTCATACAAAAAAAGGAATTGGCTGGGCGGCAAAAACTACGGCAAAATTTTATCCGGATCTTATTGCCGCACATCAGCAACAGCTGGAAACCGATCCGCAGGTAAAACAATGGTTCAAAACTAAAATAAAGATCGGCCTTGGCCGTACCTCCAAATATGCCGGAAAATATACAGGTTAAAACGATCCTGAATAAAACAAAGCGCCGGGATCCCTGGTTCCTCGACGATTACACCGTTAATCCCTACAGCGGCTGTTCCTTCAATTGTTTGTACTGCTACATCCGCGGAAGCAGGTACGGCGAACACATGGAGCAAAAGCTTTCGGTAAAAGCCAATGCGGTGGAATTGCTGGATAAACAATTGTTTAACCGCGCAAAAAAAGGACAATTCGGGATCATTGTGTTATCCTCGGCCACCGATCCGTATTTGCAATTTGAAAAAGAAACGGAGCTGACACGACAATTACTTGGCGTAATTTTAAAACACCGTTTTCCCATTCACGTGATCACTAAATCGGACCTGGTATTGCGGGATCTTGACTTGCTGCAACAGATCAATGAACAGGCGATCCTGCCTGCGGACCTGGCTCCGGTATTATCGCAGAAAGCTATTATTACGTTTTCGTTTTCTACTATTGACGATCACATTGCGCATATTTTTGAACCCGGCGCTCCTCCACCATCCACACGACTGGAAACAATGAGAACGGTGATCCAATCCGGTTTTTTGAGCGGTGTAAGCCTGATGCCGCTGATCCCTTATATTTCGGATACAGGGGAACACCTGGAGAAAATGGTTGCTACATTTAAGGAAGCAGGCGCAGGCTATATTTTTCCTGCCGGGATCACGTTGTTTGGCAACGGACCATCCGACAGCAAAACATTGGTATTCCGTGCCATCGAAAAACATTATCCGCAGCTGGTAGAAAAATATCAGCGCTTGTTTGCACAATCAAACGGGCTTCCGGCGTACTACTCCGGCGCGCTTTCAAAAAAGATGAAGGAGCTTTGCGCCAACTACGATCTGCCACAACACATTGCTCAAATAAAGATGGATCCGGAAAGCTGAAAAGCATAATATTCTGTTATATTTGCGCCTTCTTAAAACTAATCTATGAACGACGACCTGGCAGTAAAAAAATCAACCATTCCCAACTCCGGAAAAGGCTTATTTACAAAACGTGATGTAAAAAAAGGTGAACGCATTGTTGAATATCTTGGCGAAGTGATCACGGAAGCCGAACTGGATATCAGAGCGGAAAAGGATATTTACGGTTATGCGTTTTATATCAGCAAAAAAAAATGTGTGGATGCGTATTACACGCCCGACGAACTGGCGCGTTATGCAAACGATGCAAAAGGAATTACCCGCATTCCGGGACTGAACAATAATTGCAGTTACGAGATCTGGAAAAACCGCGGCTGGATCAAAGCTGAAAAAAACATCAAAGCCGGTGATGAGATCTTTGTGAGCTACGGCCACGAATACTGGAGAGATATTAAATACAACATTAAGCTGGATGCCGAGCGTGCTGCTGAAAAAGCGGCGGCAAAAAAAGTGAAGAAAGTTGTAAAAAAAGCAAAAACGGCGAAAAAGAAATAATCATTCAAAAGCCTTATTCCATTGAAAAGCAGCGTTTATATATTTTTGTTTTTATTGGTTGCGTTATTTGCTTGTCAGCAGGCGAATGAAAAAAACACAGCTATAATTTCAAAAGATAGCATTCCTACTTTTTTAGATAGTTTAAAATTTAAATTTTCCAATAAACAAATCTTCAATAATTCTTATTATTTGCGTGATCCGGACAGCAGCAATGGTATCTGCAAATCTCCGGATACACTTACAGCAATTCAAAAAAATGCATGGAATTACGAAATTAAATATTTCGGCACACTTAAAGATTTGTTTTACGGCGCTACTTTTTATTCAAAACAACATGCAGTAGGTAGTATTTTACCAATTGTGATTGAAGCTTCTTCCGATGATTACAATTCTCTTTCCCTGTTATGCCTTAATTCAAATGGCAAATTAATCTCACATCTTGATATAGCGGGTGGCGAAGAAGGTGGCCCTGATTCCACATTTGATGCTGATGAAGATTCGGTTATAGTTTTGACCCATGAAAAATTTTCTTCTTTTGTAAATGACTCTGTTTTTAATGTAAACTATGTTACTTACATTAATAATATCCACAATCGGTCCTACACTATTGATTCAATAGCAAGCACTTACCAGATAAAACGTACAGGAGAAATTTCGTTATTGAAAAAAGACAGTATCCGCGTACTGAAAAAAGAAATCTACGATTACAAATAAATTTCTTTCTTGCTTGCTTTCAGCGTATTCATCAATAAAGATGCAATGGTCATTGGCCCTACACCACCCGGAACCGGCGTAATGTAAGACGCTTTGGCTGCCACTTCATCATATTTTACGTCGCCCAGCAATTTAAAACCACTTTTGGTTTGGTCGGAAGGTACACGTGTAATTCCCACATCGATCACTACTACTCCATCTTTCAGCATATCGGCTGTTACAAATTCGGGCTTACCCAATGCAACAATCACAATATCGGCGTTGAGTGTAAATTCTTTCAGGTTTTTTGTGCGGCTGTGACACATCGTAACGGTACAATTTCCGGGAACGGTATTGCGCGCCATTAAAATGCTCATAGGCGAACCTACAATGTGGCTGCGGCCGATGACCACACAGTTTTTACCTGCTGTATCGATCTTGTATCGCTCCAGCAATTGCATGATCCCGTATGGAGTTGCCGGTAAATAAGCTGGTAAATTCAAAGCCATGCGTCCTACATTCTGCGGATGAAAACCATCCACATCTTTTTTCGGATCGATCGCCTCTACAATTTTTTGTTCGTTGATATGCTTTGGTAAAGGTAATTGTACAATGTATCCATCAATATCGGCATCCTTGTTCAGTCCTTCTACAATGTGCAGCAATTCCTGTTCAGTGGTATTTTCTTCCAGCTTTACCAGCGTGGATTTAAACCCGATCTTATCACAGGCTTTTACTTTTGCGCCTACATACGTTTCGCTGGCACCATCGTTTCCAACAATAACAGCAGCCAAATGAGGCACTTTGCCTCCTTTTTCTTTAATTGCATTTACTTCCAACGCGATCTCGTCCTGGATTTGTAATGAAATTAACTTGCCGTCGATGATTGCCATATATTTTGAGAGATTTATTTATGCTTTTGTGTTTTACACACCCCTAACCCCTCTCAAGAGGGGAATTTGATTCTGCTTGTAATTAAAATTTTCACACGGCTTTAAACACAGCACACTAATTAACTAATTAACCAATGAACAAGTGAACGAATCAACCACCTACATTTTCCCACTCATGCCCGGCATGTTCTTCATCTGGCTCATCATCTTCGCCATTTGTTTTTTATCACCCATCATGCGCATCATTTTGCGGGTATCGTCAAATTGTTTGATCAGGCGGTTTACTTCCTGCACATTGGTGCCGCTTCCTTTGGCGATGCGGTCCTTGCGCTTACCATTCAGTAATTCCGGGTTTTCACGTTCTGCAGGCGTCATGGAACCAATGATCGCTTCAATACTTTTAAATGCATTTTCATCGATGTCCACACCTTTCAATGCTTTACCCACACCCGGGATCATTCCAACAAGGTCTTTAATATTTCCCATTTTTTTGATCTGCTGCAGCTGGGACAAAAAGTCGTTAAAACTAAACTGGTTTTTCGCGATCTTCTTTTGTAATTTTTTTGCTTCTTCGGCATCGTATTGTTCCTGTGCGCGCTCTACCAATGTTACCACATCGCCCATTCCGAGGATCCGGTCGGCCATACGATTGGGATGGAACACATCGATCGCATCCATTTTTTCGCCGGTACCTACAAACTTGATCGGCTTATCAACGATCGATTTGATGGAAAGCGCTGCTCCGCCACGGGTATCACCGTCTAATTTAGTAAGAACAACACCATCGAAATTCAGTTTTTCATTAAATGCTTTTGCTGTATTTACCGCATCCTGACCAGTCATGGCATCCACCACAAACAGGATCTCATCCGGATTTACCGCTGCTTTTACGGCCGCGATCTCGTTCATCATCTCCTCATCAATCGCTAAACGACCGGCAGTATCGATAATTACAACAGAATTACCATTTTCTTTTGCAAATTTGATCGCCTTTTGAGCGATGGAAACCGCATCTTTATTTTCGCGGTCGGAAAATACATCCACACCAATCTGCTCTCCCAATACATGCAACTGGTCGATCGCAGCCGGACGGTAAATATCTGCAGCTACCAATAATGGCTTTTTACCACGTTTTGTTTTCAGGTAGTTCGCCAGTTTTCCCGAAAAGGTAGTTTTACCGGAACCCTGCAAACCGCTCATTAAGATCACGGTTGGATTTCCGCCCAGCTTAATGTCGGACGTATTGCCACCCATCAATGCTGTCAGCTCTTCCTGCGTGATCTTGATCATTAGCTGGCCCGGGGAAATAGACGTTAATACATTTTGTCCCAGCGCTTTTTCTTTTACATTGTCGGTAAATTGTTTGGCAACTTTATAGTTCACATCGGCATCCAGCAAGGCTTTTCTAATTTCCTTCACTGTTTCCGATATATTGATCTCAGTAATTTTACCCTGGCCTTTCAGCAGTTTAAAGGCTCTTTCCAGCTTATCGCTTAAATTATCGAACATGATTTTATTGTTTTTTTAAGAATGCAAATTTAACAAATTTATAGCTACTAAATACGAATCAATACCAATATACTAATCTGTATGTGCTACGTGTTTTTTGAACCACAAAAGAAAACAAAAGGGAATAAAAGATTATTGAGTATCCGGAATTTTGCACCATAAAAAAAATTATTTTAAGAACGTCATTGCGAGGGCTTTTCGCCCGAAGCAATCTCACACCAGATTATGAACCAGAATGAAACACCGTAACCGGGTTACGTCTTATGTTTTCTTTTGTGCCTTTTGTGGTGAAATTTTTTGAATTTTTTATTGGTGATAAAATAAAAATCTGCGTGCAGGATCACCCACACACAGATTCGTAAAATTCGTTTTTGTTCCTGCCCGAATCGTTCAGGCGGGCGTTATCCGTACTTATTTCTTCTTTCTGCATTTCAGCAGGCTCTGGCTCACACCGATCTGGTCGATCTGCTCCACCACTTCAAAATTAGCGGCTTCCACACATTTCATAAACACCCTGGAATCATACATTTGGCTGTTTCCATTCGCAATAGCCGTAAAATACAAGGAGGTTTGCTGCAACGAAAATGCCGCTGCTTCAAAACGCTGGCGATCCCAGAAAGGCTCCAGGATAAATACAAATCCATCGTCGTTAACAGCTTCGTAACAACGGTTTAAGATCGAAATAATTTCTTTTTCAGAAAAACAATCCAAGAACTGGCTCATCCAAATGGCATCATGTCCTTTCGGTAATTTTTGATTTTCATCTAAGATATTAGCGCCGTGAAACGACAAACGATCCAATAAACCGTGCTTTTCAATATTTGCCATCGCCATGTTCACCTGTCCGGGCAGATCCACAATTGTCATGTGTACTTCCGGGTTGTATTTAGCGCATGCAATCGACCATTTACCGGTGTTTCCACCAATATCAAGGATCTTTTTCGGATTATTTTTAAATACCAGCGGCAATACCAATGGAAAAGCATCGTCAGAATAATAATGATCAAAGCTAAACCATGATTTCTGAACATTCTCCGGCAATAGTGATAATGCTTCGTAAACAGTGTTCCAACCGCCGAAAACCTTTAATCCTTCCGGTTTTTCGTTGTTGATGGAATCTTCCAGGTTGAATAAACCTTCGTAGCATACATCCTGCACAAAATCCATGTTGACACGGGTCATGCGGTCGTTTAAAATAAAATGAGCCGTTTTGGTCAATGTGTATTTATGATCGTTTTCCACTACCAATCCAATGCCTAAGCCCGATTCCAGCAATACACGCGCACCGTAATGCGGCACTTTTGTTTTTTCCACTACTTCTTCCAGCGTGATCCCTTTTTTACCGGCGTCCTGGATCGCTTTTAAAATTCCGTTGTCGCGCATCACGCGTGTTGCCTGAAACACCATTGGTGCATGGGCAATCCACTGAGCATATTCTATCGCTTCTAAAGCCGTACGTTTTTCTTTTTTAAAAAAATCCATTCTTGTGTTTTTCTAGTTTTGCCAAAGATAGGATTTGAATCTTAAAATAGAGAATGGAAAGTATTATTTTGTGGAAATAGAGCTTTATTTCCGGTGTAAAAAAATAAAATTTAGTTAACCGCACAAAAAAAGAAAATAAAAACCACCACAAAGGCACAAAAGAAAACATAAGGCGGAGGTGTAAAAAAAGATTTACCACAAAAGGAACAAAAGAAAGCAAAAGATTTGGGTGTGAAAAATGTTTTACACACTGCATATTACATTGCCTTTTTGTCCCTTTTGTTTTCTTTTTGTGGTTCAAAAGGTCGGGGCGCACGTTCGCATTCACAGCATGTCTTATGTGTTTCTTTGTGCCTTATGTGGTAGAAAGGGGGGCTAATTCTCCTGATAAGAGTCAAGGTTTCCTATTACTCTTTCCACTCAGTACATCAGAAATCTGCACATCAGAAATCAGTAATCTACTATTTAATATCAAACAGATTATTGACACCGATCGTGCGTTCCACATTAAACCCTTCTGCAAAGTTGTAACCGGCATCACGCCCAAAAACGCTCATCTTGCCGCTCACTACTTCAAAGAAATTTTTTACCGAAATTGGCGATTCCGGCTCTTTGGAACCGGGATCGTAAAATTGTGATTTAAAAGCCCGGATCGCTTCCATTTTTTTCTCCACATACGGTGTTACATCCACTACAAAATCGGGTTTTAAGTGCCGGTCCTGGATGTAGTGATACACCGCTTTTGGTCGCCACGCCTGTTGAGGTGTTCCGTTCAATTCGGTTTCCACCCTGCGCAAGCCGCTGTAAAAACAAGCCTCAGAAACCAATTGTGCCGCCCTACCGTGATCGGGATGCCGGTCGGAAACGGCATTGCACAGAACAATTTCCGGCTGATATTCTCTTATTTTTTTGATAATGGCAAGCTGGTGTTCTTTATCGTTCACAAAAAAACCATCCGCCATTCCCAGGTTATCGCGTACGCTCAAACCAAGTATTTTTGCAGCTTCGGCAGCTTCAACCAACCGAAGCGGACCGCTTCCGCGGGTACCCAGCTCGCCGGATGTTAAGTCTAAAATCCCGCACTTTTTACCCAGCGCAATGTGCTTTAATAATGTGCCCGAAGCAGAAAGCTCCACATCATCCGGATGAACGCCAATGGCAAGAATATCTAATTTCATGTGGATATTTTGAAAATCGATCTTTCTTTGATCGTCATCCCGCAATGTTGCGGGATCGGTTAATTAAATACTGCAAACATTTACAGGATCCCGCAACATTGCGGGATGACATATAAATTTAGATTTAGAAAACGATAAAAATCCTATTTTCCGTTCAACCAATCCATTAACACTTTGCTGTCGTATGGCTTATCTCCGGGTGCGATCACATCCACCAAATTCCCTTTCTCATCGATCATGTATTTCTGGAAATTCCATTTTACTGATGAATCCATTTTTCCGTTTTTTGCTTTTTCAGTCAGCCAGTGGTAAATCGGGTCCATATCATCGCCTTTTACAGAGATTTTTTGCATCATTTGAAAAGTAACGCCGTAGTTTTTAGTACAAAATTCCTGGATCTCGCCGTTTGTACCCGGTTCCTGGTGCATAAAATTATTGGCAGGAAAACCAATGATCACGAGGTTCTTATCTTTATATTGGTTGTACAATTTCTCCAGATCTTCATATTGCGGTGTATTTCCACATTTGGAAGCGGTATTTACAAGCAGTACTTTTTTTCCTTTTAAGGAGGAAAAATCAAAGTCTTTACCATCGATGGTTTTCGCTTTCAGGTCATAAAATGTTTGTGCGTTTACAGAAATGCTCAGTAATACGATCAGAGCAGTAAAAAAGGTGGTAATTTTTGTTTTCATAAGTTTAAGGGTTTAGATATAAGCAAATGTACGAAAACAATATTGTATAAGATTGGGAGAGGAAAATAATTCGGGCGACTTATTTATACGAAGCGTATCTTTGAACATTATAAAACAAATTTATGCAGATTCAATTTCTAGGAGCAGCGCGAACGGTTACCGGCAGCAAGCATCTCATCATCACCGAAAGTGGCAAAAAAATATTACTGGATTGCGGATTTTTTCAGGGAAAAGGAGCTGAAACAGATGGAATGAACCGCACGTTCAATTTTACGCCTGCGGACATTGATTACCTGATCCTTTCGCATGCACACATCGATCATTCCGGGAATATTCCCAATCTTGTAAAACAGGGTTTTACAGGTCCTATTATTTGTACGAATCCTACTGCCGACCTGTGCAAAATAATGCTGGCCGACAGTGCTCACATCCAGGAAGCCGACATGCGCTTTTTGAACAAGCGCCGGATGAAACGCGGCGAAAAACCCTTAAAGCCTTTATACACTATTAATGATGTGGACAATTGTAATGAGTTATTCGTAAAAGTAAGATACGGTCAAAAACACACGGTGTGCGAAGGCGTTACCGTGCATTTTACCGATTCCGGGCATATCCTGGGAAGTGCAGCCGTTAACCTGGAGATCACCGAGAACGGAAAAACAAAAAAGCTATGCTTTACCGGCGATATTGGCCGTTACAACGGATCCATCCTGAAGGATCCGGAACCCTTTCCGCAGGCTGATTACATTATTGCGGAATCTACCTATGGCGACCGTTTGCACGGAGATGCCATGTATGGCGAACAGGAGCTTTTTAATGTGGTATTTGATACCTGCATCACAAAAAAAGGAAAGCTGATTATTCCCGCATTCAGCCTTGGGCGCACGCAGGAGCTGGTATATGCACTCGATAAGCTGGAAACAAAAAAAATGCTGCCGCGCATCAATGTGTATGTGGATAGTCCGTTGTCGATCAACGCTACCAATATCATGCGCGATCACCCGGAGTGTTTTAATGAAGAGATCCTGGAATATATGAAAACCGATCCCAATCCTTTCGGTTTTTCCAACCTGATCTACATCCAGGATGTGGAAGATTCCAAGCACCTGAATGAGCTTCCCGAGCCCTGCATCATTATTTCGGCATCCGGAATGGCAGAAGCCGGAAGGATCAAACATCATCTGGCCAATAATGTTTCCAATCCCAACAATACCGTTTTGCTCGTTGGTTACGCCGAGCCGCATTCCCTTGCCGGAAAACTGCGCGCAGGTCAAAAAAATGTAACGATATTTGGCACCGATCACGACGTAAATGCCAATGTGGTGATCATGGATTCGTACAGTGCGCATGGCGATTACCAGGAAATGATCAGGTATTTAAGCTGCCAGGATCCTGCTAAAGTAAAGCAGCTGTTTTTGGTACACGGCGAATACGAAGTACAATTGAATTACAAAGAAAAACTGGAAGCTGCGGGTTTTAAACACATTGCCATCCCCGAACAGGGCCAGATCATACAGGCAGATTAATTATTTAATGAATACCCTGAATTTTAGACCAAATTATTTTAAGAACGTCATTGCTTCGGGCGAAAAGTCCTCGCAATGACGCATTAGTTAAGATTTTTCAATAAAAGTTACTCTATGTTAGCCAAACAGATCCGATACCTGATAGCGAAGGAAATAAAGCTGGAAATGCGTAATAAATATGCATTGGGCGGCATTCTACTATATGTGGTTTCCACGGTATTTGTGAGTTATTTATCGTTCAAACAGATCATTAATCCGCCAACCTGGAATGCGCTTTTCTGGATCATTTTGCTGTTTGCCTCCATCAACGGCGTTGCAAAAAGCTTTATCAGCGAAACGCGCGGACGCCTGCTCTACTTATATACACTGGTGAGTCCGCAGGCCGTGATCTTATCAAAAATTATTTATAACTCGCTTTTACTGCTCGTGATCTCCCTGCTGTGTTTGCTGGTATATTCACTTTTTATCGGGAATCTTATCCAGGATCTTCCCTTATTTTTACTCACACTTTTATTGGGTAGTTTTGGCTTTTCGTCTTTACTCACCATGGTTTCGGCGATCGCTTCCAAAACCAGCAACAATTTTACGCTCATGGCGATCCTGAGTTTTCCGATCATGATGCCTTTGCTGATGGTTTTGTTAAAATTATCGAAAAATGCGTTGGATGGATTGGAACATTGGGATTTCAATTATTTACTGGTTTTAATGTTTATAAATGTGATAATTATTGCACTTTCCTATCTATTATTTCGCTACCTTTGGCGTGACTAAATGGAGGGGCAAAATCATCCCTGATCCCCTTTAAAAGAGGGAATATTAAAAAGGCATTTGGTTTTTGAAATGATAAAAAATTGGTGGAAAATATTTGCAGCTCTTTGTGTTCTGTACACAGTCATTGCCGGTTTCCTTTTTAAAGTTCCCGCACAGCCTATCCTTCACGAAACCATTCGTAACCTGTATTTTCACGTTCCCATGTGGTTTGGCATGATGACGATCCTGTTTGTATCCCTGTGGCACAGCATTAAATATTTAAGCAATTCCAATATCCAGAGCGATATCATCGCTTCGCAAGCTGCGCATACCGGTATGTTCATGGGTGTACTGGGAATCATTACCGGCTCCATCTGGGCGCGTTACACCTGGGGTGCATGGTGGGTGGCCGATACTAAGCTGAACGGCGCGGCCATTACTTTGCTGATCTACATGGCGTATTTTATTTTGAGAGGTTCCCTGGATGAAGAACAAAAACGTGCACGCATTTCGGCGGTGTACAACATTTTTGCGTATGTAATGCTGATCGTGTTCCTGTTGATCCTGCCCCGTTTGAACGATTCATTACATCCCGGTAACGGCGGAAATCCCGGCTTTAGCAAATACGATCTTGATTCCACCATGCGCATGGTTTTTTATCCGGCTGTGATCGGATGGATCCTGTTGGGCGTGTGGATGATGACCATTAAAATCAGGATTGAAAAATTAAAAAGAAAAACATTTATCAATGATTAACTTATTAAAAAAAGCAGGCGTATCGCTTGCGCTGATATTTATTGCTACCAGCGGATTTGCACAGGATGCAGCACAAACTGCAACAAACAATGCTCCGGTTGAAATGGCAACAGGATTGTATCAATCCGGAAAAATTTACGTAGTGGTGATTGTAGTAGCAGTGATCCTGATTGGGATCATCGGGTACTTAACAATGCTTGATCGCAAGATCAGCAAGCTGGAGAAAGAAATTGAAAATAAGTAGACAGTTGACAATAGACAAACAAAAAAAGTAAACAAAAAGAAAAGACAAAACTGTAACACATACAGATTAGTATATTGGTATAAATTGGTATTTAGTAATAGTAGATCACAATGAAAAAGATTCACATCATCGGCATCATCATCATCGCAGTAGCGATCGGTGCCATTTTAACAACACTGAACAGCACCAGCACATACGCCAATTTTACGGAAGCAGCAAAATCCCCGGATAGCGAATTTCACGTGGTAGGTAAACTGGATACTCAAAAAGAAATGGTGTACGATCCGAAACTGGATGCCAACATGTTTACATTTTACATGAAAGACAATGACGGCGTGGAAAGGAAAGTGATCCTGCACAAAAATAAACCGCAGGATTTTGAACGCTCCGAACAAATTGTACTGATCGGAAGAATTGAAGGAGAAGAGTTTCATGCTTCCGATATCCTGATGAAATGCCCGTCGAAATACAATGACGGCAAACCGCAGGAAACGGCTACAAAATAAGTTCAAAGTTTAAAGTTAGAAAGTTTAAAGTTTGCTGTGTGATTGTAGTACGTTAAACACAGTTTCGTTCATTTCGCAAATTTTCGTTTTTCGTTGGTTCAAAACACAGATTAGTATATTAGTAATAATTAGTATTTAGTAGAATTTCATGGAATACACAGGGGAACACACTTATATTGGGGAGATTGGCAATGTATTCGTAATTCTTTCTTTTGTTTTTGCCTTACTGGCAAGCATCTCCTATTTTTTTGCAGCACGCGACAATGAGCAGGCGCTTTCCTGGAAACGTATCGCCCGCTGGTCGTTCCGCATCCATGGTATTTCCGTATTCGGAATTGTGGCCACACTTTTTGTGATGCTGTACAACCATTATTTTGAATACGAATACGTATGGCACCACAGCAGCAAAACCATGCAGATGCGCTATATTTTATCCTGTTTTTGGGAAGGACAGGAAGGCAGTTTTTTATTATGGACCTTCTGGCATGTGGTGATCGGTTTTATACTTCAGCGCAAAGCAAAAGAATGGGAAGCACCGGTTTTATCAGTCATTGCGCTGGTACAAACGTTTTTAACATCCATGTTGCTGGGATTGTATATTGGTTCCGACCATCCGATCAAGATCGGCAGCAACCCGTTTACTGTGTTACTGCGCAACCACCCCGATTTTTACAACATTCCTTTATTTACCAATCCAAATTACCTTCAAAACCTGGATGGCCACGGATTAAATCCATTATTGCAAAATTACTGGATGACCATCCATCCTCCTACTCTCTTTTTAGGTTTTGCATTAACTGTTGTTCCTTTTGCTTTTGCGATTGCCGGGCTTTGGAAAAAGAAATATACCGAATGGTTAAAACCTGCATTACCATGGACGTTTTTAGGAATAGCCGTGTTGGGTGTAGGGATTTTAATGGGTGGTGCATGGGCGTATGAAGCATTAAGCTTTGGCGGTTTTTGGGCATGGGATCCGGTAGAAAACGCATCATTGGTGCCATGGCTCACATTGGTAGGTGCCGGACATTTAATGCTCATTAATAAAAATAAAGGACAATCGCTGTTTACCGCTTTTGGTTTAGCCATCCTTACATTTATCCTCATTCTCTACTCCACTTTCCTTACACGAAGCGGAATTTTAGGTGAAACATCCGTGCATGCATTTACCGATCTGGGTATGTCGGGACAATTACTGATCTATTTATTTGCTTTTTTATTCCTTGGGATCTTTTTATTGCTCATCGATAAAAAAATTAAGATCCAGTACGCCATTGCCAGTACACTATTTATAATTCTGATTTACATTTTAGGCTCAAGTTCCTTTCATCTGAAAATGTTTACTGTTGATGCCGATATTCCATTTCGTATTGTCGCATTATTTTGCTGGATCATTTATACAGGTTATGCGTTTGTAAAAAGTTCCACTAAATTCCTTCCTCAATCGGAATCCGGTAAAGAAGAAAGTATTTATTCCCGCGAATTCTGGATGTTTGTGGGCGCTATTATTTTACTGGTTTCGTCTTTCCAGATCATGTTCAATACCTCGTTACCGGTATGGAATAAATTATTCGGTTTACACAAAGCGCCGCCAACCGATGTAAAACAATTTTACAATGCATGGCAATTACCCTTTGCATTTTTAACGACGTTCCTGATCGCTATCGGTCAATATTTTAAATACAAGGATACCAACATTAAGGAATTCTTTAAAAAGATCGGTTTATCGTTGCTTATTGCTGCCATTGCCACAGCGCTGATCTCATACGGACTGCATTACAGCAACCCGCTGTATATTTTATTATTATTTTCTGCTTTGTTTGCCGCATTTGCAAATGCCGCTTATATGATCCAGGTATTCGGCGGAAAAATAAAAAAAGCGGGAGCATCCATTGCGCACGTTGGTTTTGCGCTGGTATTACTGGGTGCGTTAATTTCCACTTCCAAGAAAGATGTGATCTCACAAAACACATCGGGAAAAAGTGTAGAAAGCATTGGCAAAGATTATTCGGACCGCGACAATATTTTATTGACACAAGGCGATACATTGCCAATGGGAAAATATTATGTGGCTTACACAGGCAACCACACAGAAGGTTTCAATACTTATTTCGATGTGGATTATTTTTTAAAGAATGCAGCCGGAAAATACGACAAACAATTCCGCTTATCTCCATTGATCCAGCAAAATCCCAATCCACAATTTGGAAATGCTGCAGAGCCGGATACGCGCCACTTTTTAACGTTTGATGTATATACGCACATTACTTTTTATGATCATCTTCCCGATCTGAAAGCAACAGGAAAAAAAGAAGAAAGCAAAGATGAATACGCTGCTGCAAAAAATGTAACAATGGCAAAAGGCGATACGATCTTTTCTTCCAATGCTATTATTATTTTCGATTCGCTTTCCACGCAATTTGACAAAACATCCTATCACCTGGAGAAAGACGATATTGCAGTGATGGCACACATCAGCGTGCTCGATGTAAATAAAAAATACCAGGCCACTCCTGTGTATATCATCCATAATAATTCGGTACAACCGATTGCTTCCAAAGTGGATAATTTAGGATTACAGTTCATGTTCTGGAAGATCAACCCGGAAGACGGGAAAGTAGATTTTTCCGTTCAGGAAAAGAAATCAAACATCCGCGATTACATTGTTATGAAAGCCATGATCTTCCCGTACATCAACATTTTATGGATGGGCTGCATCATCATGGCCATTGGTACATTTTTGGCAATCTGGGCGCGGATCCGGAGAGCAGCGTAATGTTTTAATCAATACAGATCTTATTCTATGCAGGCAACTACAATAACGTTAATTGGTGCAGGAAACGTGGCTACACAGCTCGGGATCGCATTGCGGGAACAGGGATATGCCATCTCGCAGGTATACAGCCCTACAAAAAAATCGGCAGAAGCGCTGGCAAAAAAAGTAAACGCGGCTGCCATTACCGACCTCAAAAAATTACATTCCAATTCAATTATTTACATCATCGCCGTAAAGGACGACGCCATTGAAACGGTTGCCAAACAACTGCATTTCAAAAACCAGATCGTGGTGCATACATCGGGTACGGTACCCATCGACGTGCTCAAAAAAACATCAAAAAATTATGGCGTGCTCTACCCGCTTCAAACTTTTTCGAAAGAAAAAGCGGTGGATCTGAAAACCACGCCCGTTTGCATTGAAGCCAATAACAAACCTACATCCACCACCTTACAATATTTTGCAAAAAGCTTTAGCGGTAATGTGCAGCAGGTATCATCCGGGCAACGCAAAACCATTCACTTAGCGGCTGTGTTTGCCTGTAATTTCAGCAATCACATGTACGCTGTGGCGGAAGGAATTTTAAAGAAAGATAAATTATCGCTGGATTTATTGCAGCCACTGATCGAAGAAACGGCGGCAAAGATCAAAAATAATTCGCCTGTAAAAATGCAAACCGGTCCGGCAGCGCGCGGCGATAAAAAGACAATGAAAGCGCACCTGAAATTAATTGCAGATGCGGATAACAAAAAGATCTATCAGCTTATCAGTAAAGGAATCATTCAAACTCTAAAAAATGACCACAAACAATCTTAATTATGTATCCCTCCTGGTGTATATGTACTGGATGATTACGGAAGTATCACTCGTTATAAAATTGCGCTCGAAAGACACTGACAAACGGGACATGGATAAAAATTCCATGCGGATGATCTGGATCACGCTGAGTATTGCCATTGCTGCCGGTTTTTACCTGGCAAGCACCACTTCTTTCCGTATCGGCGATTTTAAACCAGTGCGCATAACCGGGCTGTTCCTGATTGTGCTGGGCGTACAGCTGCGTTTTATGGCTATCAGCAGGCTGGGTAAAATGTTTACGGTGGATGTAACCATCCGCAAGGATCACGCGCTGAATACTTCCGGAATGTATAAATATTTGCGCCATCCATCTTACAGCGCATCGTTGATATCGTTTTTAGGGTTAGGAGTTGCGCTCAATAACTGGCTGAGCATACCCGTTATTTTTGTGCCGGTGCTGATCTCTTTTATTTACCGTATGAACGTCGAGGAAAAATTGCTGCAGGAACAATTTGGCGATGAGTATCGCAATTACATGAAAAGAAGCCATCGTTTGCTGCCCTTCGTTTATTGATTTGTGCAGCGCACTAAACTTTATCCTATTTTTACAACGCTTTTAAATACTTATGGAGAATTTCAAAATCAAACTCAACCGCATTACTACTTTTATTTTTGACGTGGACGGCGTGCTTACCGATGGCTCAGTTACACTAATGCCGGATGGCGAACAGGTGCGCACCATGAACATCAAGGACGGTTACGCGCTGCAATTAGCAGTAAAACAAGGCTACCGGGTAGTGATTATTTCGGGTGGAAAATCGGAAATGGTGCGCAAGCGCCTGAACGGCCTGGGAATTACGGATGTGTATTTGGGAGCGCATGCAAAATTGGATACTTACAAAGAATATTTAGAGATTTATAACGTTAACCCGGATGAAGTGCTGTACATGGGTGATGATCTTCCCGATTACGAAGTGATGAAACAAATTGGCGTGCCTACTTGTCCGGCCGATGCCGTGCAGGAAATAAAAGGTATCAGTATTTACGTTTCCCATCACAATGGCGGCAGAGGCGCTGTGCGCGATGTAATTGAGCAGGTAATGAAAGTGCAGGGGAAATGGACGCATGGAGATGGGTTTGTGTGGTAGAAGGGAGTTCAAAGTTTAAAGTTTAAAAGTTTAAAGTTTAAAGTTTTGCCAGCCGCAGAAAAAAATGTTTTGAGTTTACTGTTTTGAGTTTTGCGAACCGCAGAAAAAAAAGTTCAAGGTTTAAAGTTGGCTAGCCGCAGAAAAAAATGTTTTGAGTTTACTGTTTTGAGTTTTGCGAACCGCAGAAAAGTCTGACCAACTTTCACACACAGTCTAAATACTAAATTACTAACGACTAATTACTAAAATGAGATCTTTCTTAAAATTAATCAGGGTTCAGAATTTACTGATCATCGCATTTACCCAATACATGGTGCGTTGGTGCATCCTCTACCCTATTTTTAAGCTAAGCGGTTATGAATTGCAGATGAGCAATTTCCATTTTTTCTTATTGTCGCTTTCCACAGTAATGATAGCCGCTGCAGGATACATCATCAACGATTATTTTGATGTACGCATCGATAAGGTCAACAAACCTGAGCGCATGGTGATCGACAAAGGTGTGAAGCGCCGCGTAGCGATGGGCGCGCACACCATCATTAATATTTTAGCGGTACTGATCGGCTTTTATGTTTCCTGGGCTGTGGGCGCATGGAAACTGGTATTCATCCATATTTTATGCACTGGTGGATTGTGGTTGTATTCCACCAATTTCAAACGCATGTTTTTTATCGGCAACCTGGTAATCGCATTATTTACAGCCATGGTACCGTTCATTGTAGGCGTGTATGAATTGTGGGCCTGTTACAAATGGAACATTGCTACCGTTAATTTTAAAAACATTGCCTGGTACTGGATCGCGGGACTTTCATTCTTCGCTTTTATCACTACGCTGCTGCGCGAGATCATCAAGGACATTGAAGATTACGAAGGCGATAAAGAATACGGTTGCAAAACCTTACCGATCGTTTTGGGAATTAAAACCGCACAGGTGATCGTTGCAGTGCTGGCCTTGGCTACAATGGCTATTCTTGCTTATGTTCAGCTGGAAATACTTGCAAAAAGCAGGATCTCGGTGTATTATTTTCTCATTGCATTGCAATTGCCTTTTGTGTTCCTCATCTATAAAACGCTTACAGCGAAAACAAAAAAGGAATTCCGCCTGGCCGGTAACACTGCTAAATTTATAATGCTGATGGGCGTTTGCTATTTATTCATCATCGCTTTTTCCTCCTGATCCGTATGACGTTTGAAGAATTAAAAAAATACCGGTTCATCCTGGCATCCAAATCGCCGCGCAGGCAATTTTTATTGAAAGATCTCGGGATCGATTTTGAAGTGCATACCAAAGATGTGGACGAAAGTTTTCCGGAACACTTGCAAGCAGCAGAGATCCCACTTTATTTGTGCGAAAAAAAAGCAGCGGCATTCGATCAGGAATTACACGATAACACGATTGTGATCACGGCAGATACCATTGTGTGGGTAAACGGGCAGGTATTGAACAAGCCTGAAAATTACGACGATGCCGTTCGCATGTTAAAACTGCTTTCCGGCAAAATGCACGAGGTATACACCGGTGTTTGCATCCGTTCCAAAAACAAAACAAAATCATTTTACTCGCTTACCAACGTTTATTTTAAAACGCTCTCCGATTACGAGATCGATTATTACATCCGCAATTACAATCCGTACGATAAAGCTGGTGCGTACGGCGCGCAGGAATGGATCGGTTACATTGCCGTTGAAAAGATCGAAGGATCTTATTTTAATGTGATGGGCTTACCGGTAAGGGAGCTTTATGAAGAACTGCTTCAGTTGGAAAGTTAAAAAGTTTTAAAGTTGCAAGGTTGGTTAAAAAAGTTTAAAGTTCAAGGTTCAAAGTTTGCTATGTTTGCTAAAAAAGAAATCAACTCTTTCTCTAAAATTGCCATTCTGGCGCCGCCCCTGGATCTATTAATTAAAAATTATAATTTGTTTTAAAATATAATCCTGCAAAAAAATGCCAGAAAATAAAAAACAAAAATTTGACTTGTCGGGTATTAAATCAATAGTTATTCAAAGTATCCTGGGTACAATTCTTGTGTTCATTTTCATCGTTAATCTTTTTTATAATTGGAATTACTTTAAGGAATATTCCGGCCCCGCTACATCCCACTATTATATTACTTATACGATTAGTTATATTACTTTTTTCGGTTCTTTAATAATCTGCATCACGTTTTGCTACTCGGTCTTATCGGCGCTTATGAAAAAAACCGAAACTTAAGTTTGTTTTGCGTACACACGCTGTATGTGTTTCTCTCCTAAAGAACACAAAAAGATTGATCAGAAAATATTCTGCAAAAATCACCTCAATCCTTCACGCTACGCCTTATGTTTTCTTTTGTTCCTTTTGTGGTGAAAAAATACACAGAATCAGCGCACGACAAACTTTGAACCTTGAACTCCTTCTCTGCGTACAGCAAACTTTAAACTTTCCAACTTTGAACCTTGAACTTAATTCCTGCAAACATTCATGAGATCCCGGGTCAAGCCCGGGATGGCATTATCAGACCTTCGTTCTCTGACTTCGTCAGATTCTCAGGCCAATAATGCACACATCATCCACCTGCGGCTCTTCCTGCCGCCAGTTTAAAAATGCATATTGCAAAAACGATTCCTGCTCCTCCATTTCCATGGAATTTGCCGATAGCAACAATTCCCTGAACCGTTTACGATTGAATTTCTTTTTTTGCTCTCCGCCAAACTGATCGCAATAACCATCCGTAAAAAAATAAAAGGTATCGTCTTCTTTCAGTTCCAGTTCCCGGGATACAAATGTTTTTTCCACGTCGCCATAAAAACCTATCGGAAAACGGTTGGGCTCAAACTCAATAAATTCGTTATCCCGTAACAGCAGCATCGGGCGGAACGCACCGGAATACGTGATCGTATTTTTTTCCAGGTCAAACACACCCAGCGCCACATCCATTCCATCGTTGGTAGCTTCATTGTTTTGTTTGTTCAGCGCCAGGTATAATTCTTCATCCAGCGCATATAAAATCTCGGATGGTTCCTCAATTCCTTTTTTGATGATCACTTCCTTTAAGATTCCATTGGCGATGATGCTCATTAATGCTCCGGGAACACCGTGACCGGTACAATCCACAGCTGCAACAAATATTTTATTTTGCTTTTGGTAAAAGAAATAATAATCGCCGCTCACCACATCTTTTGGCTGATACAACACAAATGCATCTTTAAACGCGCTTTTTATTTTCTGCACATCCGGTAAAATCGCCTCCTGGATACGGCTGGCGTACTGGATGCTGTCCACCATATCCTTGTTGTGCTGCTCCAGCTCTTTGTTTTTTTGCAACAGTTGCTGCTCCGTTTTTTTCCGGTCGGTAATATCATGGCCAATACCCACCAACGTGTTCAGCGGGCCTTTGGATGTATTCCACAAGATCCAGCGATCAGCGCCCGTAGCGGTCTTTAGCAAACGTTCGTAGGGTAACGCTTCTGCAAGCGAATCCTGCTGGATCTGCCGGAATGTTAACGCTTTGATGTCTGCACGTTCATCATCGTCGATCCGTGTAAGATCCCACCAGCCTTCGCCCATCAGCTGTTCGGGCTCAAAACCCAGGATCCGCTTGGCGGAAGGGCTTACATATTCGACTTTACCAAATTTGTTCACAACCACGATCAGGCTGTTGAGCTTTTCAAGTATGCTTTCGGTTACGAGTGACATAAAAAAATAAATTGTAAAAAATCAGGGATCTTTTGATTATAAAAACAGAAAAATTTTAAAAGGGAAGCTTTCTTAAAAAGCGGCAGGTATTATCTGCAATTATGAATACGAATAAATCGCATGTGAAGCATACAATAACACATTCCCGTGATGGAGATCACCGGGATAATAATCGTGGAAATGATGTATAATGTGTGTGTCATTGTTGTATTGATCGCTGCAAATGTAACATTATTTTAATCGGAACTGAAAAAAAATAAAAACACAACCTTAAAATCTTGTATTTTTACAATGTAGAAAACTAACCATTAATTGTAAAGTACGAACGAAAAGAATATTCATCTTCAAAGGTCCTGCAACATGGCTAACAACTTTCTAAAAAAATTATTCAGCTCTAAAACAGCAAACACAGGTATTGTTTTTATTGTGGAAGATAATGCAGCTTATGCGAAGTTGCTGGATTTTTACATCAAAAATAATTTCAAAAATGTAAAAGAAGTAAAGATCTTCCCGGTAGGAGAAACAGCGTTGGATGAGCTGCACCGCAACCCTGACCTGATCATCATGGATTACTTTTTGAACAGCCGTTACCACGATGCAGAAACCGGTTTGGAAACCATTAAAACGATCAGGGCGCAAAAGCCGGAAATGAACATTATTGTGTTAAGCGCGCAAAGCGATGTAGATGTAATGCTGGAAGCGATCGAGAAATACCACTGCAGTTATCTTCGGAAAAATGACCAGGCTTTTGAAAAGATCGGGGAACTGATGAAGGAGATCGGCGGCTTTACCGCTTAAAAATCAATCAAATATTATTTCTGACTTAATACAGTACGTCATTGCGAGGAACGAAGCAATCCCATACCAGCAGGATGCATGCTATCAATAAAATTTCTTTGCTTCCCAATCGTAAAAAAAATTAAACCACATAAGGCACAAAGAAACACATAAGGCAAGCTGTGACTTTCCAACGTGTACTCGCCGTGTTTTTGAACCACAAAAGAAAACAAAAGAAAACAAAAGAAAAACATAAGGCAAACGTAACATACCAACGTGCAATATTATCATTTGTTATTTTTACACGCAGTTTACCATCTTCCTCCTTTTGTTTTTCTTTTGTTTTCTTTTGTGGTGAATCCCTTTTTGTTTTTTTACACACCACGCCTTATGCGTTTCTTTGTACCTTATGTGGTAGAAAAACCTGATGTTTTATTTGAAAACACTTCTCTTTCCGCAATAAAAAAGCGCCACCCGGTTTACGAATGGCGCTTTTTGTTTTTATAAATAACGGATTAGCTCAACACTTTTTTTACAAGGTCAGCTGCTTCCTGCAATGCAATTGCAGAATATACTTTTAATCCTGATTCGTCAATGATCTTTTTCGCTTCTACAGCGTTTGTTCCCTGTAAGCGGATAATGATCGGCACGTTGATCGTACCCATGTTTTTGTAAGCATCCACGATGCCTTGTGCAACACGGTCGCAACGAACAATACCACCGAAAATATTCACTAAAATTGCTTTTACTTTAGGGTCTTTTAAAATAATGCGGAATGCCTGCTCCACGCGTGCAGCATTTGCCGTACCTCCCACATCCAGGAAGTTTGCAGGCTCACCACCCGAAAGTTTAATAATGTCCATAGTAGCCATTGCCAAACCGGCGCCGTTTACCATACAACCTACGTTACCATCCAGTTTCACATAATTTAAACCGTGCTCGCCTGCTTCTACTTCCGTAGGATCTTCTTCGGATGTATCGCGCAATGCAGCATAATCAGGGTGACGGAACAAACCGTTGCCATCAAATGTTACTTTTGAATCTACAGCGATAATTTTATTATCAGAGGTTTTTAAAACCGGGTTGATCTCAAACATGGATGAATCTGTTGCATCGTATGCTTTGTAAAGCGATGCAATGAATTTTGTCATTCCTTTGAAAGCTTCACCGGATAAACCCAGGTTGAACGCAATTTTACGGCACTGGAAATCACGTAATCCAACGCGCGGATCAATCTCTTCTTTGAAGATCAGGTGCGGCGTATCGTGTGCGACGGTTTCAATGTCCATTCCGCCTTCGGTAGAATACATGATGGTATTTCTGCCTTTTGCGCGATCTAATAATACACCTACATAAAATTCTTTTGTAGGGGTTTCACCCGGATAATAAACATCCTGTGCGATCAATACTTTATTTACTTTTTTTCCTTTTTCGCCTGTTTGTGCAGTAATAAGGATATTTCCCAAAATATTTTTGGAAATTGTTTTTACATCGTCCAATGATTTTGCCAAAGCAACACCGCGCTGTTCCGTTCCTTTGATACTTCCTTTACCGCGGCCACCTGCATGAATCTGTGATTTTACAACCCACCAACCGGTTCCGGTTGTTTTTTGCAATTCTTTTGCAGCTTCTACTGCCTGCTCCGGTGTATCGGCAACAATACCTTCCTGAATGGCAACTCCAAAACTTTTCAGAATGGCTTTACCTTGATATTCGTGTATATTCATAATGTTTGTGTGTTTTTAATTTAAGAGTTCCAAAAGTATGTTTTTTATTGGTGAATACAAATACTTGTGGACAAAATTTGAAATAAAAAAATCCCTCAACACTGAATGTTGAAGGATTTTTTGGAAAGTTCGAATGAACTTATTTTTTAGCGTAACGGGTACGGAATTTATCAACGCGACCTGCTGTATCTACCAATTTAACTTTACCGGTATAAAAAGGGTGACTCATGTGAGAGATCTCCAATTTTACTACAGGATACTCTTTCCCATCTTCAAATACGATGGTTTCTTTTGTTTCAACGCATGATTTCGTTAAAAAAGAGTATTCATTACTCATATCTTTAAATACCACTAAACGGTAATTTTCTGGGTGTATTCCTGGTTTCATTCTTCTTAATTTTTAATTTCGGACTGCAAAGATAGTTATTTGAATTAAACCTGCAATATTTTTTAGTAAAAAAGTTCAAAGTTCAAAGTTTAAAGTTGTGTTACCCACTTTAAAACTCATCTTTTACTGCTGATCCGGTGCAAAAATAGTATTTTTCTTATATGCTGATGGCCTGATTTTTTTATGGATCGTTATAAAAAAGTCCATTGTTTTTACCTTTTAGTATATTTGACCCATGAAAAAAGTAGTTTTTAAGCTCCTGGCCCGCATCAACAAAGCCGTTTTACCCAAATATTACAAACGCGACCTAAAAGGCCTCAAAAAATGGGAAATGGCAATTGTAGGGTATAAATACTGGGTAACCACTAACGCGCTGGACTAACCCCACCCGATTTTACAGCAAAGGCGCAGAGGCGCAAAGAAGGCGCTGAGGGCTATAAATTTAAAAATGATCCTGCTCATGTAAATGCTGGTCACACATAATTACAATTGAAAATATGGCTAACCAATGATTTTTTTATTCTTTTTATTTTGCCTATTGCCTACTGTCTATTGCCTACTTCTTTTTCCCTTCTTTTGAATTTTGACTTACCTCTTTTGACTTCTTTCGTCTTCCCTTCCAACATCTAAAATCTAATATCCAACATCCTGCAAGCCGTTCATCCTTTTTTCATCCATTTCTCATTTTTTATTGCTTATTTAGTCTTTCAAATTTACAGATATGAACCACTACAAATTATTTGTTGCTGCTGCGCTCATCAGCGTAAGCGCATTTGCACAGGACGATAAAGAAAAAGAAAAAAAATGGGATGTTTCCAATCCCACAGGCACGTTCACGGAAGTGGACATCAACACCAGCGAAGGCACCTGGATGGGTTTGGATGTAAGTCCGGATGGGAAAACCATTGTGTTTGATATGCTGGGCGATATTTATTCGATGCCCGTTACCGGCGGCGAAGCAAAAACACTACGCACCGGTTTTCCGTACGAAGTGCAACCGCGGTTTAGTCCGGATGGAAAGAAAATTTCCTTTACCAGCGATGCAGGCGGCGGCGATAACATCTGGACCATGAATGCCGATGGAACGAATGCCAAACAAGTGACCAAAGAAAATTTCAGATTATTAAATAATGCCGTTTGGACGCCCGACGGGCAATACCTGATCGCGCGCAAGCACTTCTCCTCCACCCGCTCACTGGGCGCCGGTGAAATGTGGATGTACCACATCAGCGGTGGCGAAGGATTACAGCTGACCGTTAAAAAAAATGCACAGCAGGATGCCGGAGAGCCTTGCGTATCGCCGGACGGACGTTATGTGTATTACAGCGAGGACATGTACCCGGGCGGATATTTCCAGTATAACAAAGATCCGAACAGCCAGATCTATGTGATCAAACGCTTTGACCGTACTACTGGCGAAACTGACGTAATTACTGGTGGTCCGGGCGGCGCCTTCCGTCCGCAGATCTCGAAAGACGGCAAAACACTTGCATTCGTAAAACGTGTGCGCACTGCTACCGTATTGTATTTACGCAACATGGAAACCGGCGAAGAATGGCCGGTATATGATAAATTAAGCAAGGACCAACAGGAAGCATGGGCGATTTTTGGCGTGTATACCAATTTTAACTGGCTGGATGCATCGCACATTATTATCTGGGCAAACGGCAAGATCATGAATGTGGATATTGCTACATCTGCCGCGACAGAGATCCCTTTTACAGTTCATGCAAAACACAAAATTACGGATGCCTTACGGTTTCGCCAGGAAGTGGCGCCGGATAAATTTACCGTGAAAGTGATCCGCAATGCCACTGCTTCCGCAGATGAAAAAACGCTGGTATTTAATTCCGCGGGCTATCTGTGGAAAAAAGACTTGCCAAACGGAACACCAGCGAGATTAACCGCTACAAACGATTTTGAATTTGAGCCTTCGTTTTCAGCGAAGGGAGATCAGATTGTTTATACCACCTGGAATGATGAAAACATGGGTGCGATCTACACCATGAGTCTGAAGGATAAAAAGCCGGTAAAAGTTTCGACGGAAAAAGGAATTTACCGCACACCGCGTTTTTCGGCGGATGGCAAATGGATCGTGTATCAGAAAGAAGACGGGAACGATCACATGGGTTTTACATTTTGTGTAAATCCCGGAATTTATGTGATGGAAAATAAAGCAGGCGCCACGCCTAAATTAGTAAGTAAAGATGGATCTGATGCGATGTTCATCGGCAACGACCGCATCTTTTTCCAGACTTCCGGCGATGATGATGGTAAAACGTACAAAAGCATTTCGGTGGATGGAAAAGATGTACGGACAGATTTTACATCCAAGTACGCCACATCGGTAGTGCCTAGCCCGGATGGAAAATGGGTGGCATTTATTGAATTGTTCAAAGCTTACGTGGCTGCATATCCGCACACGGGCAAACCCATCGACCTGAGCGGAGGAACAGGCGCGGTGCCTGTTTCGCAGATTGCGAAAGATGCCGGATTGAACCTGGGCTGGAGCGCCGATTGTAAAAAAATCCACTGGACGTACAGCGATGAATTTTTTACCAGCGAGTTGAAAAGTCATTTTACATTTTTAGAAGGCGCGCCCGAAAAGCCAGCACCGATGGACACCGTAGGCGTTAAAATAAATTTAGAGCTTCCGTTCGATAAGCCGAAAGGACGACTTGCATTAAAAAATGCGCGCATCATTACCATGAAAGGCGATGAAGTGATCGAGAACGGAACGATCGTGATCAACGAAAATAAAATTGAAGCAATTGGTAAAGCGGAGGATGTGCAAATTCCGGCCGATGCAAAAATTATTGACTGTGCCGGTAAAACGATCATGCCCGGAATGGTGGATGTGCATTCGCATTTGAACACCTGGCGCGTGGGGCCTAGTCCGCAAAAACAATGGAGCTACTATGCAAATTTAGCGTTTGGTGTTACCACTTCACACGATCCTTCTTCCACTTCCGAGATGTGCTTTTCACAATCGGAAATGGTAAAAGCGGGTTATATGGTGGGGCCGCGTATTTTTTCCACCGGCACTATTTTGTACGGTGCGGAAGGTGATTTTAAAGCGGTGATCAACAGTTTAGACGATGCACGTTCGGCCATTGCACGTACAAAAGCATACGGTGCTTTTTCTGTAAAAAGCTATAACCAACCGCGCAGGGAACAGCGCCAACAAATTATAAAAGCGGCACGCGACCTGCAAATGATGGTGGTTCCGGAAGGCGGCTCTACTTTTTTCCATAACATGACGGAGATCCTGGACGGACACACGGGAATTGAACACAACATTCCGGTAGAAAATTTAAGCGATGATGTGATCAAATTATGGGCTGCCAGTAAATCGGGTTACACACCAACTTTGATTGTGGTATACGGCGCTATGAGCGGGGAAGATTACTGGTACCAGAAAACAAATGTATGGGAAAATAAAAAATTATTGAATTTTACACCGCGTTCCATTATTGATGCGCGCTCGCGCCACCGTGTGATGAGCCCGGATGATGAATTTGAGAATGGATTTATTGCGGTATCCAAATCGTGTAAAAAATTAGCTGATGCAGGTGTAAAAGTAAATTTGGGATCGCACGGGCAGATCCAGGGAATTGGCGCGCACTGGGAATTGTGGATGTTGCAGATGGGCGGCATGACGCCGTTACAGGCGATCCGCTGTGCTACCTTAAACGGCGCACAATACATTGGCATGGGCGACCAGATCGGTTCTCTTGAAAAAGGAAAATTGGCCGATTTAATTGTGATGGATAAAAATCCGCTGGAAAATATCCGCAATTCGGAAAGCATAAAATATGTGATGGTGAACGGGCGTTTGTTTGATGCGGAAACGATGAACCAGATTGGGAATTATAATATTAAACGCACACCGTTCTATTGGGAAAATGCAAAATCGAATAATAATTTCCCATGGCATGAAGCTACGGGAAGCTTTATGGATGCAGGTGGCGTGGATTAGTTGGGGAGTTGGTTGTTCGGAGTTCGTAGAGGGTTATAATTGTCGGAACAATGTTAATCTTAATTGACTGTCGGAAAGTTTATACCAAATGCTTTTATTTTGTATGGTTATGTTGCAGAACATTATTGTTTATGGAAACAGAAATACTTTCTTAAGCTGTCATCCCGGGCTTGACCCGGGATCTGCCAATTAAG
>JAOQAG010000018.1 GCA_025963715.1 Bacteroidota bacterium | reverse complement strand
GTTAGAGCGCAGGATTCATATCCGCCCAGGCGGACTCGGGTTCTTAGATATATAGTGACAATAAAAGTTCTTTTTAATTTTATAATGGCGAGGTAGCTCAGATGGTTAGAGCGCAGGATTCATAACCCTGAGGTCTCGGGTTCAACTCCCGATCTCGCTACACGAGCCCCAACAGTCGTTGGGGCTTTTTTATTTTCTATGGATCACGTTACCTATATTTTATATTCTTTTTCTTCCAAACGGTTTTACATTGGCTATTCGGCCAATCTTATTCAACGAATTTATTGGCATAATAAGGGAAACAAAGGGTTTACAACCCGTTTCAGACCTTGGAGCGTTATTCATGTTGAGTTTTTTGAAACAAAAAAACAAGCGACTGAACGTGAACAGTATTTTAAAACGGGAAAAGGAAGAGAGTGGACTAAAACCAACTTTATTGAAAGTGCTGGATTCATATCCGCCCAGGCGGACTCGTAGTTCAAACCCGATCTCGCTACGAAAGCCCCAACAGTCGTTGGGGCTTTTTTATTTTCTATAGATCACGTTACCTATATTTTATATTCTTTTTCTTCCAAACAGTTTTACGTTGACTATTCGGCCAATCTGATCCAGCGAATTTACTGGCATAATAACGGAAACAAAGGTTTTACAACACATTTTCGTCTCTGGACTGTTATTCATATTGAATTTTTTGAAACTAAAAAGCAAGCAACTGATCGCGAGCAATTTTTCAAAACAGGTAAAGGAAGAGCCTTATTAGTTTTTTTTATTTCCTAAGAGTGAGGAATCAAGCTCAGATAGCGTTACATTGAAGCATATGAATTTTTAATGCTGACAGTAAAAGAAAATAACTTCCAGTCTTGCCTTTTTTCTGTTAAAACGTAATTAGAGTTAAATTTTAGTATATTTGATATATCAATATTTGATATATCATTATTTTTTTGTGAAAATTATATTTTATGGAACCGCTTAGTGACGTTATTTTTTATTCTATTGATAAAGCAATAAGAACTTACAGACAATATGCTCAGAAACAATTAAAAAAGGCTGGTTATACCATTACTATTGATCAATGGTTAATTATTAAGAGCATATTAGACAATCCGTCTATTACACAGCAGGAAATAAGCGAGAAAGTTTTTAAAGACAATGCCTCGGTTACAAGAATAATCGACCTTCTTGTAAAAGCAAATTATTTAAAAAGAGGAGTTAGTGGAAATGATCGGAGAAGAAGCAATTTAAAGATTACAAAAGAGGGACTTCAAATTATTGATGATGTTCAGAATGTTATATTTAAAAACCGTGCTACTGCTCTAAAAGGTATATCCGAAAAGAACCTCGAAAATGTCAAAACGATAATGAAAGCAATAACTGATAATTGCACTAAGTAAATCATAATTTAATAAGTGCTTTGTTCCACCTTTAGTACTAACCGCAGACATTCAGTAGGCAAAAAACAAATAGTATGACAAAAAAGATCCGCTTGATATTATTAATTTTTCTAACCTGTTTATCTATTTCAGGGCAGGCACAAAAAAATAAGAACCACACAGATACAGGACAAAATGCCGATCAAAAGATCAATCCAAAGGAGATTAAAATACTTATTGACAGCCTCAGCAATGCTTTAAATAACTATTACGTATTCTCCGAAAAAGCTTCGCTAATGAGCAATTATTTAAAAAGTAGGTACAAAAGCGGTGCTTATAACAACATTAACGATCGACAACAATTAGCTTATCAATTGTATACAGATCTTCAACAAGCTCATAAAGATGAACACATGGACATCAAATACGCTCCGCAATTTGCTCAGCACCTGGAAACACCTATGTCAGATAGTGAAAAACAGCAGGGACGTGAAAGAGGTCTAAGCAATGCCCGTGAAAGTAATTTTGCTTTTACAAAAACAGAGATCTTGCCCGGTAACATCGGTTATATCAGGTTTGATGGATTTACGGAGTTTATAGAAGATGCGAAGCCTACTCTCAAAGCCTCATTCCAATTCGTAAAGTACACCAAGGCATTAATTATAGATCTGCGGTATAATGGCGGAGGTGATGCAGAGATGAGCAGCCAGATAGAAAGTTATTTTTTCTCTAAAAAAACACGTATGAATGATATTATCGACCGCTTTAACGATACAACTTACGAAATGTATGCTGATCCTGCAAAAACAGATAGTTTCACACTAAGCATGCCCGTTTATATTTTAACCAGCAAACAAACTTTTTCCGCGGCAGAAGATTTTAGCTATGGCATGCAAAGCGTAAAACGGGCCATTATTGTGGGTGATACCACAGGGGGAGGAGCGCATCCAACCCTGCCATTTAGCGTAGGTCAGGGCTTTGTAGCCTTAATCCCCTATGGCCGTGCTTATAATATTATTACTAAAACAGATTGGGAAGGTACAGGCGTAAGGCCTGATATTGCCATACCATCTGAAGAAGCGTTGCAAAAAACACAAGCTTTAATTTTTACAGAACTTATATCAAAGGCGAAGGACGAAAGAGAAAAAAACATTCTGCAGTGGAATCTGAACAGGATCCGTTCGGAAATGGCAAATAAGGCAGACCCGCTTGTTTTAAATTCATACTCGGGCATTTATGAAGGAGGATTGGATTTTTATGTAAAAGACGGCTATTTATTCTGTAAGAATGCTGAAAGAAGAAATATGATTTTTCAACTTAAATACATTGATAATAATTTATTTATCCTCGATGACAATGTCCAGATTCAGTTTGAAAAAGATGCTGCCGGAGTTTATTCAAAAATAAAAATGTTTTGGAAAAGTGGAAACGTTTCTGAAAAGAGCAAGATGTAAAAACTGGCTGCGCAAGTGTTGACTGATTAAGATCCCTTTATTTACTCTGTTTCCAGCAATTTATTTTTCACGGCATACATCACGATCCCGATCACGTTTTTTGCATTGATCTTCCGGAAAATATTTTCCCGGTGAGCACCAACTGTCCGGACACTGATAAATAATTTATTTGAAATTTCCTTATTGGTATATTCCATACAGATAAGCCTGATGATCTCTATTTCCCGTTGAGACAAAACAGTTTTTTTAAAGTTGGGCTTAATACTTTTTTCATTGATCAGGTTTTTCACCATTTCCTTGGAAACATGATCATTAAAATAATAACCATTTTCAAGAACAGAATGAATTCCCTCCACAATCACTTCTATATCGTTATCTTTTAATAAAAAGCCATGAGCACCATTTTGAATGAGATGCTGAATGATCCCATTTTCATTGTGCATTGTAAGGATCAAAATTTTGATTTCAGGATATTTTTGCCTGAGCAGCTGAGTCGTTTTAAATCCGTCAACATCCGGCATTTCAAGATCCAGCAGGATCACGTCCGGTTTCTGAGTCTCCAGCTTAACCATCAATTCACGCCCTCCCGATGATTCCATTATTATATCAATGGCATCAAATTCGTTTAATAACGCGATCAATCCCTTTCTGAATAAAAGCTGATCATCTACAACTGCCAGCTTAATTTTTTCCTTCATACACCGGTATGGTAATTATTATTTGAGATTCGTGACTGGCAGCAGAATATATTATTGACGCGTTGATCATCTCCAACCTGTCCTGCAAACTTCTTAAGCCTAAACCTTTTTTGAGATCCGTTAATTCATTTATTTTTTCAGTGCTAACAGCAGTACCATTATGTTTTATAGCGGTAGTAACTGTATCGGGATCCGAATTAACAAAAACGCTGATCTCTTTTGCTCCGGAATGTTTTATTATATTTAACAACACTTCCTGCAAAATGCGGTAAGCATACAATTCGATTAATTGACTAAGACGTATTTCTTTTTCCCCTTTAGTAAAATAAATGCTTAGTTCATCAGAAACATTAAGCTGGCGGCAGAGTTCGGCCACTCCCTTTTCATACCCGCTTTTTATAAGTGTGGGTGGCATCAGGTCATTGGTGATCATCCTTAAATTATCAATAGATTGCTCTACTAAACGAACGCACTCCTCTATTAATTCATTAGATAAGAACTGATCGTGCTGATTCCGTGAAATTTTAGTAAGATGCAGTTTTATCAGGCTCAATGTCATCCCGATATCATCATGCAGATTTTTAGCGATCCTTTCCCTCTCCAATTCAGCCGAATGATTCGCAAGCAGCGTCAATTCTTTTCTATAGATTTTTATTTCATTGCGCAACGTGTTAAGCTTTTTCTTATAGGATAAAGCCAGCGCAAAGACAAGAATAATTATAACCGACAATAATAAAACCAACAAGAAATCCCTCATACAAACTATTTTTTTCTCTTCCTAAAAATTTATTGTCAAACGGGAACTACAGTAGTAAGGGAATTTTTTGATCTTTTCGATCATAAATGAATCATAATAATCTCCGATAATGATCCGTTCCATTTCTGCTTCCCAATACAATCCTTTGTATAGCTTGAGAGTAGCTTTTACGACAAAACCAAACTGGGGTTGCAGTTTTTTCTTATATGCAGCTTTTCCGCCAAGGGTAAAACCCGAATTGTTTTTTGCGGTATAACCCACATCCAACACCGACAGGTAAGTATCATTACCTACCGTATCCACCAAATTGTTTTTAAACCAGGATACATTCAGGCTGGTTCTAAAGCCGGATTTAAATGAAAGCTGGTGCGTATAAGTAAGGTTCTCAAAATTTATTTTTGAAGAATCACCGCTGATGATGTACTTACTGTACATGACATTAAACTGGGCATTCACATTTTTTGCTTTCGGAATAAAAGATAAAATGGCAGTAGAAATATAATTCCGGTCCTGCAGCTTATAAGTGCTTGTTTTCAATTCCCGGAACAACGGTGCATAGATCAGCCGCATATTAAAATAGCGGTTTAATTTTACGCTCAGGGTATTATTAATACTTTGCAGCACATTCTTATAATCATACAGTTTCAGCAGGTTATCTTCTTCCCGTTTGTATGCGATGGTGTACTTTATTTTACGCGTGATCGGTTGCTCCGCTTTCACTTCGTAACGCAAATTATCTGATCGCAAAAAACCAAGTCCGAAACTTTTAAAATACGGATCGATCCATCTTACAGAAAAAGTAAATTTTGTTTTTGTTGGTTTTAGATCCCAGTTCACTTTCGTTAAAAAAGCATAGGAACGATAATTTGAGAAGATCTCGTTCACTGATCGTTTTAACTGATCCATGCTCACATCTTCTTCTTTCAATGAAGATTTTCCTAAAACAAAATCGACATTCAGCTGCTGCGAAAATTTATATTTTGCATCCAGCTCCAATACAAGATTACTTTCCTTTCCGGAAAATAAAAGCGCATGGTCCACCGTTGATAAATGTGAATAATCCGTGCTGCCTTTTGCAATTAAAAATCCGGCATATAAATGTGTTTCTTCCTTCGCTCCTATTCCGCCTTTCAGGCTGATGATCTTCCTTCCGGAAGATAAATTCCCGAAATCAAAATAATTGTACATGTTCCGCACACCCTGTATTTTGCCTTGTATGGTATTGGTATTATACAAAAGTGTATTGATGGTTGTGCCATAAGTAAAAGCAAAAAAATGATTGTTTTTTTCAAGCTCCATATTAATGCCCTGCAAGGGAATATTGTTCACCAGAAAAGTGGAATAAGAAGGAGTACACAAACCGATTTCAAACTTTTTAACAGCGCTTAGAATGTTCTCCATCTTTGATAAATAGGGATTATTAAGCTGTGGCCTTTCTTTAAGGGAATTAAGACTGTCCACTTCTTTTTTCAATGTAATGATGGCTGTATTGAGACTATCATAACGGGCAGTATATGTTTTTATTTCATTGGCTACAGAATCTTTTCTGCGCGTATAATCGGCCACATAAGCAGCTGAATCAACCGTATAATTATACATTGACGGCTTTTTACCGGAAAATGCAGCAGAGTCCGGCAGCGGATCATTCAGCCGTGTGGAAGGGACGGATGGCATACCCGCTCCTGTTAATGGTTGTTTTGAAGAAAAACTATTCATCGGCGACTGCTTCATAAAATCCAGGTATTGCATCTTTTGCATTGTTTGCTGCTGCTGTAACTGAAGTTTTGTGATCTGATCTTTTGCCAGTTTTTCCTTTGTACTTAATTTCTGTGAAAGGCCCTCTTTATAACGATCTGCATCATAGCTGATCCTGAAATAATTATTAATGCCAATCGCATTTTTCACATTGGTAAAATGGAACATTAACTTAAGTGGAATGTTGAGTGCCATAAAAGAAACGTTTCCTTCTGTTTTATACCCACCGGCAGGAAAAGTACCTCCGGATACAAAAGGCAGAACGCCATAATCATAGCCAACAGCAATGCTTCCGTGCGGCGATAAATCTTTAAGCTGCTTTTTTAAAAATGTAACCGAAGCTGGTTTTATTGTATTTAATTTAGAGGAAGAGAATAATAAAGAATCTTTTTTTCCCAATAACAACCCTTTTCTGTCATTCATTTTTTGTTTCAGCAATGTATCCGACAAATTACTTTTCAGAGAGCTGATATTATTTTTATACAAAGAGGAATCTATTGGCAAATGTATGTCAGGGGCAGTATATGCATCCTTTAAGCTATCACTTACAGGTTCTTTTTGCAGATGTTGCTTCGTATCAGGTATACTAAGATGCGGCAGAGTATTTTTAACTTCCTGGGAAAAAGAAGTGCAAAAACACATCAGAAATAAAAAGCTGAGTAATACTCTCACGATCATTTATTTAATGCTAAAGGAAATAAAAAAAATCGGGTTGATAAAATAGATTATCCTTTTTCTGCGCTGTAACGATCACTAAACGCATGATGCATACGTGCATTAAGCCTCTGTTATTATATAATTAAACTTTAAAATCAAAAATTAGGTGTTTTGCCCTATTGTTTTTTTTAATAAACCTGCCAATATTTACGAACCTTATTTATAATGCAGGATCATCTCTCTCACTTAAACCAAAATAAGAATCCAGGAAAGTCAACAAACAGCTAAAAATCAAACTACTCCGCTAATTGAGCTAAGCCCCCGCTTAATAATTACCGGCTAATTTTTTTGTAATGAAAAAGATATACATCCTTTTGATGATAGTATTGCTATCGCTATGTCGCACATATGCGCAGGTTTCTGTTGTTAACATTCAATTAACTGCCTATAATGTTACGCCCGAAACTATGCTGGCAGCTGCCATCAGTAATACCGGTGATGCGCAGCAGGTAATGATCGTGTCCAGGTTATACAATACAAACGGTGAACTCCTGCTCACAATAAAATCAGGCTCCTTTACCGTAAAACAAGGATTAAATGCGCCTTTCGACGGTAACAGAAAAGTGAGCGATGTGCAATACAGCATGGGTAAACAGGCGGAATATGTTAAAACCACACACAGCCTTCCCAGCGGCACTTTTCGCATTTGTATCGATCTTATTAAATCCACAACAGCAGAAATCACAGATCAGTTTTGCGATGAGCTGGAATCCGATTTTAACCAGTATCTGTATCTTGTTTTCCCTGCCGATAAAGATACCGTTGAAAGCACCACGCCTTTGCTGATCTGGACACACAACGAACCATTCAGCCTGCTGGCCCAGGGAGAATCGTACCGCATGATCGTTTCCGAAATGAAAGATCAGCAAAAACCGGAAGAAGCCATTACTGTGAATTCTCCATTAATGGCAAAAAATTTCCTGACCACACACAATCTTCAATATCCTTACGATGCTCCTGCCCTGGTGGAAGGCGGACATTACGCATGGCAGGTGCAGAAAGTATCAAATGGTGTGATCACAAATAAAACAGAAGCATGGGAATTTTTTGTTCACAAAACACCGGAAGAAACGGCGATTAAATATGTATCGTTAAAAAAAACACAGGATGCCGCTTATTATACAGCCGTAAAAAACAAAATCTACTTTACGTTTGATGAAGAATATGCAAGCGGAACTATTAAATGTGAAATCCTTAATTCCAAACGGGAACTCATTCTGCCAAAAGCTCACAACGAAAGCTTTAAATCGGCACCCCTGGATTTTAAAACAAAAGGCTACAACCGTTACGAGATCGACCTTAATGAATTGGAAATAAAACAAGGGTATTATACCCTGCAGGTACGTAACGAAAAAAACGAATTATTTCTATTAACATTTTATGTTCAATAATTATATGTGGAAAAAAAACAAAATAGCGCTGCTGTTAACATTATTGCTGATTGCGGCAGTAACATGGATCATTGTAAAAGAAACACAGAAACCAAAGAACGGGTATGTACTGATCAGCGAGGTATACAACGGGTTTGAGATGAAAAAGGAAATGGAGAAAAAATTCCTGCTGGTAAAAAATTCAAGAGAAAAAATTCTCGACAGCCTGGAGCTGGAACTCAAGATCCTTGGAGCCAGGATCCAGAAGGAAAACGAAAAGAACCCTGCTACCATTGCTGAATTTACCACCAGGCGGGACGAATACGTTGAACGTAAAAAAACATACGAGGAAGATAATAACGCACTGAGTCAGAAATATGACAAAGAAATTCTGGCACAGCTGAATCAATATGTAAAAAATTATGGTGAAGAAAATAAATATGCTTACATCTTTGGTAGCGATGGCAACGGATCGCTTATGTACGCCAATGAAGGAGATAATATAACAAAGGAAGTGATCATTTATATCAACAATAAGTACAAAGGAGAATGAGATCCGTCCTTCGGAAAACTCCGGATGACAATAGAATTTACGAATACCTGTGTTATATTTTTTTGAAATGAAAAAAAAATTTCCGTTTTATTTTTTATCAATATTACTTTTCTCCTGCTCCGGCAACGGGCACAAAAGTGATGCGCTTGCCGGTAACGGGAAACTTTCTGCAGATGGCAGCAATGCTGATCTGATGCTGAATGAGAATACGCCGGTGCTGGATGCTGCCGCTTATGTACGTTGGATGCAGGATCCTGAAAACGGATTAAAAAAAGAGAAAAAAATTGATGAGCTTACATTTTCCGTACAGTATAAAACACCGGAATATGTAACCTGTATGGAGCTGCGCGGCCGCCCCTGCACGGATTCTGTTTTAAGAAAAAACATCGGTGAATTAAAAGACATGCAGTATTATGATCTTAAAATTTTACTGAATGATGGCAGCTCCGAACTACTGAAATATAAAAACACATCGCCGCAGCAATACAATGACCGCGTGAATTATTTTGCTTTCGGGATGCAGAATGATCTTGCACTGGTAGACGGAAACGATACCCTGCGCTGCGATCTTTACCATTATGAGCGGGCCTACGATGTTACTCCTTCTGCCACAATGCTGCTGGGATTTATTAAAAAAAGCAACAACGATAAGAACGACAAAACATTGATTTTTTATGACAGAACATTCAACAAAGGAATGCTGAAATTTAAGTTCGCAGCTACCGGATTATACAATAAGCCTAAGTTAAAAACATTATGAGCAGAAAAAAATCTTATTTACAAATCAAGACAAAGATCTACCGCTATGTTGCAGTTTACCTGGCGATAAATATTTTGTTTCAGATCATATCTCCTACCGTTGCGCTGGCGCTGACCGGCGGCCCCAGTCAGCCCGAAGTACAAAGCTTTGAACCGGTAGGAACATCCGATATGGTAGATCCTTTTTCAGGAGATTTTAACTACAACATTCCATTGATGGATGTAGACGGTTACCCGATCAACATTGCCTATCATTCCGGGATCACGATGGACCAGGAAGCTACATGGGTTGGGCTGGGCTGGAACATTAACCCGGGTGTGATCAACCGCGGTATGCGCGGGCTTCCCGATGATTTTGACGGGGATGATGTGGTGAAAGAGATCAACATGAAACCCAATAGAACATACGGTTTGAACGGCGGTGTGGGAGCAGAATTTTTTGGGGCATTTGGTGTTGACATCGGAATGGGGATCCGTTATAATAATTACAATGGCGTATCCATGGAAAACTCGGTGAACCTGTCGTTAAGTAGCGGGGAAAGCAGCAAGGGAACCGGGACGCTTGGCCTTGGAATTACTTCCAGCAGCGATGAAGGACTGACATTAAATCCATCTGTGAGCTTTAGTGCGAAAGTTTCAAAAAATGAATCCGCTTCTACTACAAGTTTGGGCGCGTCTATAGGAACATCGTTTAATTCCCGTTGTGGCTTAAAAACACTTACAATAAATACGTCTGTGTCCGCAGGCATAAATAATGGTTATACACACAAGAATAAAAAAGATGAAGACGTCAATGATAAAACATCCTATGGTGGTAGCACCAGCTCTACCTTCAATTTTGGGATGCCTACTTATACACCCATGGCAGGCCCGTCCATGCGTAACTTTTCCATCACCGGTAATTTTAAGCTGGGTTCTGAAATTTATCCCATCCATCCGCACTTTACAGTAGGCGGTTATTACTCCAGCCAGGAGCTTACCACCAAAGAGATCCATTCTCCTGCTTACGGTTATATGAATGCCGACGAAGGCACCAAATATGACAATTCGCTGATGGATTTTAACCGCGAAAAAGAAGGATCTTTTACACCGCATACGCCTACCCTGCCGCTTACCAATTTCTCTTACGATATTTATTCGGTTTCAGGACAAGGCGTTGGTGGCAGCTATCGCCCGTTCAGAAGCGATATGGGCCAGGTATTTGATCCGGCGACCAACACCACCAGTACGGGGATCTCTACAGGATTTGAGATCGGGATCGGTAACCTTACCCACTTCGGTTTTGATCTTTCGGTAACTGATGTACAAACGAAAACCGGCCGCTGGAGCGCTGATAACCGTGCCGGAGATCGCCTCGTGCACCGGGCCACCAGCCCTGATCCATTGTATGAAAAATATTATTTTAAGGAGGCGAATGAAAAAACAGTGGATTCCGATCCTGACTTTTATAACACCAAAGCAGGAGGCGCCAATCCCAGAAGCGCAAAAATAAATCCGCTTTCTAAATTTCACGCCATTGCAGATCATTATTATACAGAGGGCGGAGATATCCCTGCCGACAATTACAGAACAAAACGCGATAAAAGAAATCAAACCATTACCACCTTATCACGCGGAGAGCTGGATCAGTTCGGGTTACAATCCATCTCCGGATTATTGGCAGTGGGAACAGGCCGCGCTCAGGCCAAAAATCATCACATTGCCGAGATCACCACGCTGAGAACAGACGGTGCACGCTATGTATATGGCATTGCTGCCTACAATACCGATCAGCAGGAAGTTACATTTGCAACAGGTACAACACTGGATGGAAGCCACACCGCACGCACTGCGGATGCCAACAAAGGATTGGTTGATTATGTTCACACTTCCGATAACAGCATTGGTAATACAATGGGCCTGGATAATTATTATTCAAATACTAAAATGCCCGCATTTGCGCATTCTTATATGCTTACAGCGGTGCTTTCACCGGATTATGTAGACAGTGAAAATAACGGAACCACCACAAAAGGTCCCAGCGCTGGCGACATTGGCAATTACACAAAATTTAATTATGAGCCGATTGAAGGCTATCAATGGCGGATTCCTGTTGAACAGGATAAAGCTACTTATAACGAAGGATTAAAGTCGGACCCAAAGGATGACAAAGCCAATTACATGTATGGAAAAAAACAATTGTGGTACCTGAAATCCATCGAGACAAAAAATTACATCGCGATTTTTACTACTGAAAACCGCAGGGATGCGTATGGTGTAGTAGATAATAACGGGGGCATTGATGCTACTGCCAGCGGCAAAATGAAACGCCTGACCAAGATCAGCCTGTACGTGAAGCGTGAATATGATGCACACCCCACCACAGCTGTACCGGTGAAAGAAGTACATTTTGAATACGATTATTCACTTTGTCCGCATGTGCCTAACAATGTTGATGAATCGCCCACTGCTACCACCAACACAGGCAAGCTGACACTAAAAAAGATCTATTTCACTTATCAGAACTCCAATAAAGCGAGGTTAAGTCCGTATGAATTCACCTACTCCACGTTTAATCCGGATTATAATATTAAAGGTTATGACCGATGGGGCAATTACAAACCGAATACGGTAACTGATTTTAACCCGCTGAATCCCGACCTTCCTACCGCGGAATTTCCGTATGTGGATCAGAACCAAACTACTGCCGACCAATATTCTCAGGCATGGAGCTTAACAAATATAGACCTGCCTTCCGGCGGAAAGATCCAGGTGGATTATGAATCCGACGATTATGCTTATGTGCAGAACAAGCAGGCCATGCAAATGTTCAAGGTGGTGGACGTACAAAATAATACGCATGATTTTTATTCTACTACCGTCAGTCTCCCATCCGCAGGCACGCCGGAGAATATCAATTTTACAGACGGTACCTGCCTGATCGTAAAATTACAAAGCACGCTAACCGGCACAACATTGGAAAAAGCCAATGCTTTTAAGCAGCAATATCTCGGCGGCCTGAATATGGAAAATTTCCAAAACCTGTATTTCAGGTTCCTGATGGACATTAAGGGTGGCAGGTATGAATACGTGTCAGGATATATACAAGCGCAAAATATTGATCTTGCAAATGTATATGTGGATCCCTCGGGTGTATACGCCTGTATTCCTGTAAACAATGTGCAAACAAATGATTCCGGTGGTGATCACGTTTGCCCGATCACCAAAGCGGCAATCCAGTTCGGGCGCCTGAACATGTCGAGAACAGTATGGAACGCAGCAGACCTGGATGCTTCTATCGGAGATCACGGTTCCTTCGGCAAAAGCCTGCTGGAAGCAATTGTAAATGCTGATTTTGTAAGAAATATCGGCGATGCCATTTCCGGCCCGAATCAATCCTTGTATGCAAAATATCTTGTGGGGCTTAATGCCGTGATGGGTAAATCCTGGATCCGCCTGAACAGCCCTGAAAAAAAGAAATTAGGTGGCGGCGTGCGTGTGAAAAAGATCCAGATCAGCGATGAATGGCATGGCATGTCGGACAACACAGACAATACATTTACTTACGGACAGGAATATACGTATACGCTGGATGACGGAACATCTTCGGGCGTGGCAGCTTATGAACCGCAGCTGGGCGGGGATGAAAATCCATTTAAACAACCGGTATTTTTTGAAGAAAAAAATCTGCTTGCACCGGATGATGAGCACTATGTGGAAGAGCCTTTCGGTGAATCGTTTTTTCCATCGCCGAATGTTGGATACAGCAGGGTAACTGTAAAAAATCTGCAATACGAAAACGTGACACATCATGCTACCGGAAAAGTGGTGCACGAGTTTTATACAGCGAAAGATTATCCGACCATCACCGGAAGAACGGATATGAATACACAACATGACAAAACAAGTCCTGTAAGTATTTCAGCCCTGTTAAAAATTGATGTAAAGGATTACATGACCGCCACGCAGGGATACGTGATCGAGTTGAACGATATGCATGGCAAGCCGAAAGGACAGGAAGTATATCCGGAAGGTAACGATAAGGCGATCACTTCCATTGAATACACCTATCGTTCCAATCCATGGCTGAATGGCAGCTCAAGGCTGGATAACACCGAAACGGTGATTAATAGTGACGGAACGCAAACTTCTGCCGACATCGGTGTTTTCTTTGATTTGGTTTCCGACTCGCGTGAGCAGAAAACCAGCACTATTTCAGGTTCCATCAACGGGAACATCGACGGATTTTTGGTAGCGGCATATCCGTTGTATGTGCCTATCATTATACCACAGTTTGCACGGGAGCGCACGCAGTTCCGCTCTTTTGTGATCACCAAGCTGATCCAGCGTTTCGGGATCCTGGAACAAACCGTAGCAAAAGACCTGGGCTCGGTGGTATCCACTAAAAACCTGGCATACGATGCTGAGACCGGTGAAGTACTGGTAACCCAAACCACCACCGATTATAATGATGCTGTTTATTCTATGAAATACCCGGCGCATTGGTATTACGACGGAATGGGGCCTGCTTACCGCAACATTGGCTTTTTTAAAAAGAATGTTGCTTTTTCAAGCCTTGGCGTTGCAACTATTACCAATGCTCCCACTTATTTTGCTGAAGGCGATGAGCTTGAATTGTCGGATGGAACAATGGGCTGGGTGCTGGAGGTAAATCCAAATGAGATCCATGTGATTAAAAGGAATGGTGATAATGTAACCGGCACACTGGATGTAAAAGTACTCCGATCCGGCCGCCGCAACCAGCAGGAAGCACCAATGGCCAGCATTACCACGCTTTCCAATCCACTGACACATTTTAAAGCCAATGTTTACGATAATGTATTGCAGGCACAGGCAATGGAATATACCAACAGCTGGAAAACATTCTGTGATTGCTTTACAGGAACAGCGGCATACACAACCAACCCTTACATCCTGGGCACAAAAGGAATGTACAAGAACAAAAAAAGCTACCTGTATTTAGCCGGTCGCTCACAAAGCTATTATGATAACAATACCAATATCCGTAAGGATGGTGTGTTTACAGCCTACACTCCTTTTTACAAACTGAACAGCGCCAGCAAATGGCAGATAGATCCGGGCAACTGGACCTTCACCAGCGAAGTGACACAGTTCAGCCCGTTTGGAGCCGAGCTCGAAAACAAAGATGCACTTGGCAGGTATTCGGCCGCTACGTATGGTTACAACCAAACATTTCCGGTTGCTGTTGCCGCCAATTCCAAATACAGGAATGTGGGTTATGATAATTTTGAAGATTATGATTTCAGTGTTTGCGCTGACAATCACTTTAAGTTCAGAAACAACAGCGCCAATATAGTTTCAACAGATGCGCACAGCGGTAGCAGAAGTATAAAAGTTGCTCACGGAACACCTGTAAACATGAACAAGCAGCTGGCACAATGCGATACCATACCGCCATGCCATATTGCATTTACAGGAATGACATACAATGATGAAACCAATCAGTATTGCATGAGCATTACCGGTGGCACGGCTCCGTACATTATTGACTGGACAGAAGGCGACTGCGACCTGGCGGTGACCATCTCGGACACAGGCGACGGTCTTTGTATTACTGCACCGGACAAATCCACCTGCAAAATCACCATCACGGTAACTGATAAAAATAAATGTTCTAAAACACAATTTTACAAGCTTTCTCCTCCATAAGCGCGCTGAATTATACTATGAAAAACATGAAAAAAATATTCCTTTTGTTTTTTCTTGCACTGGCAGGAATGATACAAAGCAATGCGCTGAAAGCGCAGACAGTTACGCTGTATGACCTGAACCCCAGAATTTATAGCGACAGTTCGCTGGTAAACGAAAGCATGCTGAGGCTTAACATCAGTGTAAAAATGCAGAACGTGGAACAGGCAGATAGTGTGTTTTTTATGCTGGGCTCTGTTGCAAATGCTTCCGATGCAGGAATGATAAAAGGAAAGATTCTTTCGACCGGAACTTATTTTTATGCATCTGTAGGCCCGGATCAGTTCCCGGTTACAAATAACGAATTGAATGCGTCGATACTGTTAGCGCTTGCGCAATTTCAGGCTACCAGGTTTATTTCCATGCGGGTAAAGGATGTTACAGGCAATGTGTCCAACATTGTCAGCCTGCGAATAAATTAAACCGGCAATTGAATCACATTAAATAAAGAAATTATGCTTTACAGGAAACTTATTTTAATACTTGTATTTACTGCCGGGCTCACAGGAATGTTGAGACTCTCGGCTACAACAACTATTACCGTTACGTCTGCCGGAGATACATACCCTTATACCAACCAGCTGAGGGATGCCATTAGTACTGCTAATTTGGGTAGTGGAGATTATATTATTAATTTTAATATCAGTACTGTCGGCTCCGCACCTGTTGTGATCTACCTGAATAGCCTGCTTCCCACTGTTTCAAAAAAAATTATGTTTGACGGTACTACACAAACCGGCTATGCACCAGGGGCGCCCACGGTGATCATTGACGGTTCCGCGCTTTCCAGCTTTCCTGTAGGCCTTATCTTTAATAGTATATCCGGTGCAGAAGTAAAAGGACTTTACCTGCGGAATTTTTATGAGGCAGTAGTATTTTCTTTTTGCAGGCACTGCCAGGCCGATTACAATGTGATCAATCAGAATACACATGCCAATATTGTTTTACAAGGTTCGGATAGCTGTATTGTAAAAGGGAATTATATCAATACCGACATTAATCTCACCAGCTTTGCGAGAAAAAGCGAAGAAGGGATCTTTTTAACCAGCACTATATATGATGGCGCTGTAGGTAACCTGATCGGCGGCCCTGATTGCGGAGACGGCAACATCATTCTTTACACCACCAGTGAAGGGATCGATAATAACCCTACCCTTCCATCGGCTCCATGGATGAACGTGAATAACATCTATTCCGGCAACGTTATCTATAACAATACATATGATGCCATTGAGCTGCGAAGCATTGCTAATGGGAATAAAGCGGCGCCGGTTATTGTTACCACCGGCTGTCATACCACCGGAACAGCAGCGCCGGGAGATACCGTAGAGCTTTTCGGAAGCAGCGGGCCTGCCTCCGGCAAAAAAAATGCGAATGTGTATATGAAAACGGTAATAGCAGACGGCAGCGGCAACTGGGCGGTAGATTTCGATTTTATCCCGTTCCCGTTCATTACAGCTACAGCAACCAATAGCGCACAAAACACTTCTGAACTCAGTCCGGCAAAAGCCATTACGCCATCGGTGTTGAGCTTTACACATACCAGCGGCTTATGCACAGGTACCTCCATTACGTTTACAAATATTTCCACCTCTTGCGGAACAGGTTTTACCTATGAGTGGAATTACGGAGAAGGTATCAATACGACCAGCACTACACATACATATACAATTCCGGGCACTTACAATGTTACATTATACATGTCGCCCGGCATTTATTGCAAGCCTTATGCAGTAACACAACAGCTTATAATTACGGATTGCTGCCCCACCTGCGCTGTGCTTGATTTTATAGTGCTTACTATTTGTAAAGACTCGGCGGTTACGTTCACAAGAACATCCACACCCTGCACGGGATCTCCTGTATTCAAATGGAATTTTGGCGAAGGCGGTGGTTATGAGTCCACTGCAACACATACCTATGTTACGAGCGGAACATATACAGTAACACTTTCGATTCCGGCTGTTGATAGTTGTGCAGAGAAACACATTTCAAAAACAATTACCGTTAGTGATTGTGTACCGGAATGTGTGGACTGTATCGGATCATTTGCACCGGAAAAAGGTATTTACATCCTGAGCGCATGGGTAAAAGAAGAAGGCGCCGTGCCTACACAACTTACCTATACTAAACCGGAGCTGTACATTGATTTTCCAAGCACTTCCGTACCTACCAGTACTCCTACCAGCAGTCCTCTTGGGCCATTCACAGCAACGGGCGCCATCATAGACGGCTGGCAGCGTGTAGAAGCAAAAATTACCATACCGGGAACCGCTGTTTACCTGAATATCCGCCTGCAATGTGGTGTAAGCGGTAACTGCCTGTTTGATGATATACGGATCTTTCCAACCGACGGCAGTATGAAATCCTATGTATACGATCCTGTAACACTGCGCCTGGTGGCTGAGCTGGATGAACGCAATTATGCTACATTTTATGAATACGATGAAGAAGGAAAACTGATCCGTGTGAAAAAAGAAACGGAAAAAGGGATCATGACCATTAAAGAAAACCGCAACAGTACAACAAAAAGATAATGAGGAAAAAAATTGGGATCCCGGTTTTAGTGATCTGTGCTTTAATAACACAGCTGTCAATAGCACAGCAGGCTGCCACATGGGCGACTGTGGGGCGTGATGACATGGCAAAAACATTCGAAAAAATGGGAACTGCCCTAAAAAACACACCGGTGTATTCAATGGTGGTGACACATACTTCTTTTGAAAATTATAAAACGATTGTTCCTTTTGAGCGCTCCGTAGGCTACTTTAAAAAAAATAACAACAGCTATCACAGCTTTTTACTTGGCATTCATACCGTTCAAAATCCTAAATACAGAATTTCTGTAGACAGCTCCGCAAAAATTGTAATGGTAGCCAATAATGATAACAACAGCATTTTTAATACATACGGGATAGAAGATTACAAAGAAGTACTGAATAGCTGCACCACCATTAAAGTGATCAGTGTGGGAACAGATAAACTGTACCGCATGGAATTTAAACCCGGCAGCCAGCTCACGGCGCAGGAATTAGTGATTACTGAAGATGGCTTTCTAAAAAAACTGACCTGGTTCTATTCAAAAGAAGTACAGAAAGACCCGGAAGATAAAAACTCCGTTAAAGCCAAACCAAGGCTGGAGATCACGTTTTCGGAATTAAAAAAGAACCCTTCCTTTTCAAAAAAGGAATTTGATGAGAAAGAATATTTCAGCAAAAAAGAAACGAAGCTGTTGCTGACAGAAAAATACAAAGCCTATCAATTAAGCGATCAGCGGATCACTTTAAATTAATAAAGAAATTATATACGGATATTAAAGAGTAACATTATGCCAAAACCGACCTTTCTTAAAAAGCTTTTTGCTGCAGGATACCTGATCCTGTTCATGAACTATGCACAGGCAGGAATTATCTCACACAGTGAGAGGATCTATACACCTTCACTGGCGTCACCGGTAGTGATTGGCAATCCCGAAGCTACCCAAACGACTATATTTCCGGTTGTACCGGTTGGCGGCTCACCATTTTCAGATCGTGCCGTGATGGATAAGATCACCTTTGCCGTTGATCACAGCAATCCTAACTTTTTGCCTGCAGGCGCCGAAATTATTGTGACCTTACAACTGGATAAATACAACACTGCGGGTACCACTATTATTTCCACCACTTACCCGCAGCTTACACTGGAATATCAGCCGTTCAGCACCTCACTGGCATACACCGATAAATCCGTACTTACATTCAGCGGTACCTATAAGTACACATTTACCATTCAAACCATTACTGTGGCCAGCGTTTCCGTAACTACCCTGCCGGCCAATTTATACCTCGACGGCAATGTACAGGTGGAGCGTTATTTTGATTATGCTTCACTCGCCAACTCTTCATCCGGGATTCCTGACCATGTAGCCGCTACAGCAGTAAACACGGATTGCGATGAAGACGGCATCGATGACGAAGCCATGATCACCTGGGATGCCGGTTTTCCATCAACTACAATTGTTGCAGAAGAATACCAGTTGGAATGGACATTTGTAAACGATTATGATGCTTCTGTTTCAGGCCCTTACCTTCCAACCACAGCATTGAGATATAATTTCAGGAACAACAGTACACGGGTAACCACCAGTAATACTTCATACGCCATTGCACTCACCTTTGAGCACGGTTATTTGCTTTACCGCGTAAGGGCTGTAGGCAGGGACCTGACTGATCCTACACAGTCCATTTACGGATTGTGGAGTGTGGCAGAAACCGGAAGGGTCGACTCGGTCGCAGGCACTTCTGTATACCCTGTTACCATCGAGCACGAAGGCAACAAAAACTGGCAATATTCCAGCACCTATGCCGAAGAAGGGAAAAAGAAAGAAGTGATCAGTTATTTTGACGGCAGCCTGCGCAACCGCCAGTCGGTAACAAAAGTAAACAGCGATAAAAATACCATTGTAGGAGAAACCATGTACGATTACCAGGGAAGGCCTGCCGTAAATGTATTACCGGTACCGGTGCCGCCTGTTTGTGATGGGACCGACAAGGAACCTGCCTTAAAATTTTATCCGAAATTTAACCAGAATACAGCCAGCACACCTGCAGAATACAGTCGTACTGATTTTGATGTGGATGCACCCGATCCCTGCAGCAATGTAGCAAATGGGCTGAACACCGTATCCGGTGCAGCAAATTATTACTCACCTTCCAATCCTGTTCAAACCGATCAGCAGGCTTTTGTACCCGATGCAACTGCTAAGGATGGCAAAGGTTATCCGTATACGCAAGTGGAATATACGCCTGATAATACAGGACGGATCAGGCAACAGGGCGGCGTAGGTTTTGACTATCAGCTGGGGAAAAACCACGAAACAAAATATTATTACGGCCAGCCCAATCAAATTCAGCTTGACAGAATGTTTGGCTCCGAAGCAGGCGATGCTGCACATTATAAAAAAAATATAGTAGTAGATGCCAACGGGCAGGTGAGCATTTCTTACCTCGACCAGGAAGGCAGGACCATCGCCACTTCCCTTGCAGGCGATGCTCCGCGCGATGCAGATAACAATACGATACTGGCAACCATCCCAAGCGGTGAAGCGGCAGCACAAACGCTGACAGTGGACTTGTTTGCAAAAGATGCAAACGGCAATAGCAACGTTAATGTAAAAAACATTGCTGCCGATGCAATTGTGTTTAACACACAGCTTACTGTTGATTATCAATCGGACATTGTATTTAACTATACGCTGGATGTAACACCTTATACAGAGGAATGCCTGGGCGAAGGAATTTGTTTTGATTGCGTATACGATCTCGACATCAAAGTAATAGATGATTGCGGCAATGCAGTGCCATCAACTACGGACGGCATTCCTCCCATTACTAAAAAAGTGGGTTATTTTTATTTGAACACAGATGGCAGCATTGTTTTTCAAACCGTTTGCGATGAAGAATCCACCGTGCATGAAGTGCAAAACTTTACGCTTCCACAAGTGCCTGTGGGAAATTATACGGTGAGTAAAACCCTGACACTGGATCACAATGCACGCGATTTTTATGTTCGATCCTACCTGGATTCGACAATAAACACCTGCGCGAAGACGCTGCACGATTTTACTGCAGCTGCACTTGCACTGGTGGATACAACTGCCTGTAATGTAAGCTGCGATTCCTGTGCTCACTCCCTGCAAACCATTAACGGAGTGTATTATGCAAATGTGGATGATGCACGCGATGCTTTTGTTGCTGCCGGGAACGGTACCGAAATACAATTTGATGTATTACTGGAAGATTGCGGCGCAGCCTGCAAAACGCTGACCTGGTGTGAAGCCACCTATCAGCAGTTGCTGCTGGATGTTAGTCCGGACGGCCAGTACGCCCAATTTGAAACAAGCGCCGGAGTGCATGCCGCCAGCTTTCCGCTTTCAGTGCTCAACAGTGGCAATACATTGCCAAAATCTGTAAGCAGCGGTGTGCCTGCCGATTGGCGGCACCCCGTTATTGTGGTAGGCGGCGTTACCTACAATACTTATCTCTCGGAAGATGGTACCCGTTCCGTGATACATATAAGTTCCGACGGTGCCGGTGGATTTATACCTGCAGTGTACCACAACGATTATTACCCTACGCCAGCCAATGTTTATATTAAATACGATGCGGCAGGCGATTTCTTTTATACCTATCCTGAAAACCTGGCCAGGGTGGAAGATTTTATTACCAACTGGGATCAGAACTGGGCCAAATCACTGGTGCAGTACCACCCGGAATATTGCTACTATGAGTCCTGCCAGGCCTACAGCGTAAAACAAACCGGTGATTCACAAACAACAGATGAGCTGGATGAACTGCTTAATAATACAAACACCTACGCTGCTGCAGTAGCGGCAAACCTGATCGTAGCCGACTATCACACTACTGATCCCACACCTTTTACCGCTACCGCGATGTGGAAAATGGCAAAATTTGCAGTAAGCACAAGCGCAACCAGGGATCCTTTCCTGTTCAATGCAGCATATTCAGGATACAGCAGCTCGCTCAGTTATGATGTACGTATTTACCAGACCTTTGGTACTAACAATTACTCGATGGTGGATGCAGCAGCGGCGACAGCACGCTGTGGTACGATATACGGGACCTCGCCGGGAACATCAACCTGCCTGCGTTTTGGAAGCGACGTAGGATCCGATCCAGTAGAAAATACAAGAGTGCGCGATTTGGAATGGAATCTTTTGAAAGGCTTTTACCTGAGCCAGAAAAGAAAGATCCAGCAGAAAAGAGCAGATGACAATGCAATTAACAGCTGCAAAACATATAACGGCTGTATCGGCAATGAAGACTATAGCCCTGTATTATCAGGAATGCTGGGTACTACCAGTGGTCCGGGTTTTTACGGCTCGCCTTATTTTGACATGCAGCAACCCTGCAGTATTTATTTAAAATCGCTTTACCTGAATAAGATCAAGCGCTTTATCGGCCCGGATGATATTCATTCACCTGCACCCGATGAAGCCGATTACCAGGTATACCTGCAAACAGGGCAATGCCCGCTTGCTATGGACCTGCAAACATTATTATCCGGCCTGGCCGGGCGCAGCCAGCTGGATAACACAACCAGCCTTATCACTTACGGTGAATTTACCAACGATATGTATGTTGCCGTAAGCGGCGGCACACTGCCTGCTACATTTATTCCTTATGAATGGCATCCTACCACCAGCTCTACCGATCTGGATGCTACATTTTACAATACGCTCACCAGTGCGGATGCCTGCAGCGTACACCTTTCGCTGGGTTCTTCCGGCATCGCTTCCTGGGATGATATCATTAGCTTTACAGGCCTTACCTATACGTCCACATCCGGCAGCGACTATTATTTTTCCGTAATGGCAGGAGTGTCTTCCGGCGGTACCATCACCTATAGATTGCTGACAGGACATACCTGTGTAAAAATAACCGGGTGCAACTTTCCTCCAACCTGTACCCCCAATGATCTTGCACGCGATCTCAGCAGCCTGATGACCGCTTTGCAGATCAACGGCAGCCTTACAGCAACCACTTTTGATCTGAATGTGATTACCCCGATCAACTACAGAAGTTACATCACTACCAATATTCAGGCGGCATTGCATACCGCTGTTACTGCATTATACTGGAATTTTACCGGCAGCGAATATGAACTGTATACTTCAGGAAGCAATAAGCTGATCATCAAGCTAACCGATTTTTCTCCTTCCAGTTATAACTACACTAATTTAACACCGCTGATAAAAGGTTTTAACAACATCAAAAGTGATTATGAAAATTATTTTACAATGGATGGCATTGATGCTACCGGCCTGCAACTGGTTGCATTAAAAGGTTCGGTACAATATTACAACGGTACAGCTTATGCAGGCGTAAGCATGGGTGATTGCGGCACTTCCGATCCGCTTACCTGTACGGGCGATCCGTACGAATTACGCAGGGATTTGGAAGGATTGCTCAATGAGTCACTGGTAAGCCAGACCGCTTCCGCAAGAATAGATTTTGTGAGCAGCCCTGCATACACGAACCTGATAAAATCCTATTTCCCGGCGGGATTAATATCAACCAGCACTACTGAAACGACGACTACCACCAGCGGCATTACAACTCAAACGCTGACCTTTGATATTTCCACTGCCGATGCAAGCTGCAACATGGTGCTGTATACCAAAGGACCGGTAACCATGCCTACATTTGATCAGCTTATTTCAGTAACCGGTTTGGTTGCTACCGGCACACCGGATCTTGATAACAATTATTATTCATTTATCGCTATCGGAACATTCGACACAGGTTCGGGAACGGTAACTGATACCATTTTCGGAACCAGCTGCCTCCCGCTGCAAAACTGTATCTCCTGCCCTTCGCCGGTTGCATGCGTAGCCTGTTCTGAATTGAGTATTACTTTTCCGGAGGAGATCTGCGCCGGAACACCCGTAACATTTACAATGAACGTAGAAGACTGTGACGGTACACCGCAGGTGCTCTGGAATTACGATGACGGAACGGTATCCTCTTCCAATACACACACCTATGCTGCTGCCGGTACATATACTGTTAGCATTTCCACCTATAATCCTAATTGCGACATTCTTACTGCACAAAGCACCATCACGGTTACCGACTGTGAAGGGGGATCGCGCTTATTTGGCGGTAAAAGAAAAAACAAAACAGCAGCTGCAATTGTAAAAGAGCCGGTTTATTACAATGCTGCCATTGCTGCGAAATTAAAAAGCGGCATGCTCGTAAAAGAAACAGCCCTTATAAGTTATAATAATTATGTTGACAAGCTGCTGGCGCTGGATAGCATCAACGGATGGAAACCGGATGATACTGCTTTTGTAGCACCAATTTCCTACAAAATATATTATGCGCATGGCTACAAATACTGTAGCAGGGCATATAGTAATTTCCTCCTGCATTATGATCAGAATACTGACAATAAAGCGTATCTCCGTGATATCAGTAAATTTGTGATCGCTTCCAAAGCAGCTGCAAACCGCTCCACTGAAACCACCTGCCAGAAAGCGTATACACAATATACTGCGGCACTGAGCAAATACAATGACAACGCTGCAGCAACCGGGGGAAAATCAACACCCGCTATTTCCGCTACCACTTTTTACAGCAACACACTTTGTGAGCATGTAAAAGCGTATATCAGCTACCTTGGAACATATACAGCAGTGGAACAGCCGCCGATGGATATTAAAACGTATTTTATGACAAGGCGCGAACTGCCGGATGCAGGACCCTGCGCCGATCTGTATGATCAATACGTTACAGCCTACACGTTTTTTCAAAATGCGCAATTATCAAATCCTACCTGCCCGGGATATGAAACAACGAGTCCTTTTTATACATTAAGCGAGTTTATGGCCGCAGGCCTTTGCGATACACCGGAAGACATTATCCTGTTCAATAATTATATCCAGTCCTTTCATAACCCGGACCATTGTCCGGGCGTAATGCCAACGGCACATGGCGGCACCATGACTGAAGAAGCCTGCGAAAGCCTTTACGAAGATTACCTGCAGGCGATCAAAGATTACAACTCTTCCCCTTATGCACATGTACATACTTATAGCATGAGCGAAGGCACTTACAGTTCTTATTACGCATTTATCAGGGCAGGATTATGTAACTGCGTTGAAGCATACACCACTTACCTGGATACGTTTGCTGCGCTCGACTCTACTTCCACCACTCCTCCTCCGGTAGATATAGATCATTTTGCAGATTGTATTATCGTTATCGCCTCCGATCCCTGCACGGATGCCTATAATGATTACCTGAACAGCATTGCCGATTATAACGATTTTGCAAAAGACCATCCGGACCTTGATCTTCCAAGCATCGAAGATGTTTATTCACAGGAAACATTCCTTGCCGAAGGTTACTGTAATTGCGTGGGAGGTTATGTTGCATTCCTGAACACCATCATTGACGGTACAGCCGATCTTTCATCGGAACACCGCGATGAGCTGTATGCGCAGATGGATATTGCCAACACCTGCCCAATCATTACACCTCCGTGCCAGGGTCAAAGTCCGGCAAGCGTATTCCAGCTGCCGCATCCTGCTTATACCAATCCATGCGTGGAGCAGCAGATCAACCTGGCCATTGCCAATGCACAAAATGCTTACAACCAGTATGTGGACAGTATGACCACTTTTATCTCCAATGCCTACACACAACATTGTATGGGAGCGCTGGAAAGCTTTACACAAACTTATGACGACAAAGAATACCATTTCACGCTTTATTATTACGACCAGGCCGGGAACCTTGTAAAAACAATTCCGCCGGAAGGTTTCCATCCGCTGGATACAATGCTGGAAGCGCAGATCAGGACCGACCGCACCAACGGAACGCATACGGTATTTACAAACCATACCATGCCAACCACCTATGAATACAACAGCTTAAACCAGCTGGTGAAACAGCTCATGCCGGATCACGATACGATGAACGTATGGGAATACACCCTGCCAAACGGGCTTGACAGCCGCCTGCAGGTGACGGGTACACAGTTTGTGACCGCTTCCAAAGGCTATCTCAGCGGTTCTATTTCATTTATAACACCCACCGCTTTCAAGCGCGGATATGTATATACTACGGATGACGGCGGCACTACCTGGACAAAAATGGATGACATTGTAGCATCCGATCTGAAAAAAGTGCAGATGATAGATGCCACAAAAGGGTTTGCAGTGGGAAGCAACGGCATTGTTGTAAAAACAATTGACGGCGGCACTACCTGGGATATGAAACAGCTGTACAATGGCGGCGTGGTGCAGATCAACGACCTGTATTTTACAAGCACCACAGAAGGGATCCTGGTGGGTAACAATAACATTGTTTTAAAAACAACCGACGGCGGCCTCACGTACGCCAACATTGGCGGTGCTTTATCCACTCCTGTTTTAAATTACAGCTCGGTAACGTATGACGGCACTTACCTGTACGTGACCGGAAATACAACCAGCAATTCCGAAGGACAGATCTTTAAAGGAACCATCAGCGGAGGCTTTTCGATCGCCTGGACACCTCAATTGAACATAACCAGTCCTGATCTTGCAAAGGTGCGCATGATCGGCACCAGCGGCAACGGCTACGCGATCGGCATTGACGGAACATTACTGTATACCGCTAATAACGGGGCTAATTGGGGCACTGTACCTACCGGTACCAGCAATGCATTCAGGGATCTGTATTTCCTGACTACCACCAGGGGCGTTGCCATTATTGCAGATGCAAGCGGCCTGGGGCAGATCTGGAGCACTACCACCGGTGGTGCAAGCTGGAGCTTATTAAGCAACGCAACGGATTCGTACAACGCATTTAATTTTTATGCCAGTGATAAAGGATATGCTCTTGGAAACAGCGGGAAAATGAAACGCGTAGTGTTTGGCGCCGGGATCGCGATCGGTTTGGTGAATATTCCAACATCCCCCGCCGTGCAAACGATGGACCTGAGCACGGCCTATTTCTCCGATGGCAACAATGGCTGGGTAGCCGGTAACAGCAGCAGGTTGTATTACACCACCAACGGAATGGCCTCCTACCCTGCCTGGGTGGAAGTAACAACAACCCTTACTGCCGTAAAAGACCTGTATTTTGGCATCATTGGAAGCACGCTATACAACACCGGCCTGGTACTTACCACCAGCGGCAGCTTATACAAAATAACCAGCAGCCCTACCAGCGGCACTAATTATACCTTAACGCTCATCAGTGCCAGCGGCGATAATTATGTGGACATTGATGCAACTGCCAGCACCGTTTACGGTTATGAGAAAACAGCACCGGCTGTAACATCGGTTGCAACATTAAACATTGCTACAACTGCCATGGCAGCTGTGACCATAAGCGGAACAGGGCCAACCGCAGCAAAAGTAAATTCCATTTATGCCGGTGCTACCGGCGGTACCGACGAACTGTTCAGTGCCGGAACAGGCGGAGAGCTTTTCCGCGCCGACCTTAGCGGTACTGTTGTATGGCATAACCAGACGAAAGTAACGGCGCCATTGCCATTGAACGACATCCAGGCGGCAGGTGCAGGTACTGTTTACGCGGTAGGAAACGACGGTAGCATGCTGCAATCCACCGATGCAGGTGTAAACTGGAATACCATGGTAACCGGCACGGCCACACAGCTCAATGCCATTAAATTTAATACAGCAAACGACGCTTCCACCGCGGGAACGGTAGGATTGATTGCCGGAAACGACGGTAAATTATGGAAGCAGACCATTTCAACAGGTACGGTTACGCTGAGCGCGATCACGTTGCCGCGCAGTGAAAACATGTATGACATTGCCCTTAACACATCCAACAAAGCATACGTAGCCGGAGCAAACGGAACGGTGCTTTATATCCCGGATATTACCAGTCCGGCTGCTACCCTGGCATCTCCTGCACCGGGCCGCGATTTTACAGGAATTGCATTTAAAACCGCTGGCGGCGTTTTAGCCGTGGGCGATCATGCAGCCGTATTTAATTACAACACCACTTCCGGTGGAAAAGTGAGATCGGTGTATACAACCGGCCTTAATGATGTGAATTTTATAAACCCGCAAAACGGTTATACAGTAGGTGAAAGCGATGTGATCCGCCATACTGCGGATGGCGGCCTTACCTGGCAATACGTTGCACCAAAGCTTACAACAGGCGGATCTCCGGCAAGCATTCCGCAGCTAAACCGGGTATTGACCATCAATACCGATTCGGCACTGGTAGGAGGCCAAAGCGGCTACAGCGCTTATGTGGCCGGATTGCAGGGAACAGCTGTTGCAACCGTAGCTACTGTATTGGGTGGCGCCAACGTGCTGGCGATCCAGCTTCGCGGTGAAAAAGCATATATCTCCGGGGCAAGCGCCACGGTATTAAAATCGAATGACCATGCCAGATCATTCGGTACCTCATTAACATCAATACCGGGTGGCGGAAACATCCGGGCCATTCATATTTTCCAGAATGCCAATACGTTTATGGCTGTAGGTAATGGCAATAAGATTTATTGTTACAATGGCAGCGGCTGGGTGCAGCATGCCGCGCCTGGCAGCGTTTCTTCTACGGAAATATATGCGGATGTGTTTTTCCATGACGACCGCAACGGTTATGTGGTGGGGAACAATGGCGTGGTGCTTAAATGTAATTTCCAGCAGGATGTAGCCGCTATTACGACCGCCACCACCGGCATGTGGAGCATTGAGCCGCTTACCGGGATAAATGGAACCACCAGCACGCTGGCGCCGCTTACCACGGTAACCACCATCGACTTCCCTACCCGTTACCGCGGATTTATAGGAGGAGGAGTAACCAGCACCGGGGCTAATTACGCCCGGCTGGTAGAGGACGAAACCAATATCATGTCTACCCGTTTCTGGTACGACCGCCTGGGAAGAATGGTAGTATCGCAGAACAGCAAACAATACAAACGTAAATTGCTGAGCAGCCAATTGGGCCTGTCGGATTACAGCTATACAACATACGATGCACTGGGAAGGATCAGCGAAGCAGGAGAAAAAACAGAAAACAGCGGAATGGGCGATCCTGTCTTTAGCAGCATTTTCGGGGATTATGTAAACTCGTATTACAACCCCAACGTGATCAGGGACAGCAACCTTACGGTATGGAGAGATGCCGGGGCAAGACGCGAAGTAACACATACATATTACGATGAGGTGATCCCGGGGTCGTCCTTTAGCTTTGCGCAGGATAATTTACGCAAGCGTGTTGCTTCCGTAACGTATGAGGATGCGGACGATGCCGACCCGCTTACCTACCAGCATGCCACGCATTACAGCTACGATATCCATGGCA
>JAOQAG010000046.1 GCA_025963715.1 Bacteroidota bacterium | reverse complement strand
GGTTGTGATTTGCTTTCAAAATGTATCTTTGACTTATTGATAAACATCGTTGTTCTTGTTCCTCCTTTGACGTGAAGAGTTGTGATTTGCTTTCAAAATGTATCTTTGACTTATTGATAAACATCTTTGGAAAGACAATAAATTCATCGTGGTTTGTTGTGATTTGCTTTCAAAATGTATCTTTGACTTATTGATAAACATCTCTGCAAAACTTTTTTCTTTTTCTTCGTCAGTTGTGATTTGCTTTCAAAATGTATCTTTGACTTATTGATAAACATCAGATAGGTCAAAAAATCCAACAAAATCAATGGTCTTGTGATGTTTTATCAATTAAAAAAATGAGGTGATCTCATACAAAAATCCGGGCAAGACCCGGATTTTTTGTTTCTATTTTGTCTGTTTTTGGTGTTTTTTAAGTCGAAAAACTCTTATTACCTTAGCAAAAACGTAAATAACCAACCAAAAATGGAATTTTCATACCAGGAAACAATTCAATTACTACTGTCGCTGCTTATTGGCGGAATGATTGGCATTGAAAGAGAGTACAGCAGTAAAGCTGCCGGATTCCGGACGATGATCCTGATCAGCGTCGGATCTACCTTATTTACGATCATTTCACGAAAATTGGGCGCACCGGCTAATGAAGACAGGATAGCAGCCAATATCATTACTGGAATCGGTTTTATTGGTGCCGGTGTGGTCTTTAAAGATGGTTTTAGCGTGACCGGCCTTACTACTGCCGCATCCATTTGGGTAACGGCCGCATTGGGGATGGCAATCGGTTCAGGTGATTACGTGCTTGCCGGAGAAGGTACTATACTTACGATCATCATTTTATTTTTGTTTGAATACATTCAGTTGGTAATCGATCGGATGCACCAACGACGCACGTACAAAATTTCTTTCCAGAAAGACCGGATAAAAATAGAGGAAATTAGAGATCAGCTACGCTCGCGTGGGCTTAAATTTATAGAGCGCAGCGAAACAAAGCATGAGGATGATATTCGGTTTTCGCTGGATGTGTTGGGGAGTCAGAAAAAAGTAGATGATTTTAACAAATACCTGATGAATTCCGATCTGATAAAATCGTTTGATTGTTAGCTGCTCAGAATAATTCCAACTGTTGTGGAACATTGGGTAGCTCTACGGGCTTCCTTCCAAAAAAGATCTCTATTTGTCCGAATTGCTTATCCGTGATCTGAAGAATCCCTATTTTACCATGTTCCGGTAAGTTCTTTTTTACCCGTTTGCAATGTACTTCTGCATTTTCCGAGCTGGAGCTGTGCCGTACATACATGCTAAACTGGAACATACTGAATCCGTCGTTTAAAAGTTCTTTCCTGAATTTTGCTGCTGTCTTGCGTTCCTTTTTCGTTTCGGTAGGTAGGTCATACATTACGAGTGTCCACATGATGCGATATGCATTTAAACGGTCGGTAGATATTGACATTTGGAGGCTATTTTAATTCAACCAATTTTCATGAATGATCCGTCACATAAATTCAGGATACAATAACCTGCGTTGTTCGCCACTAAAACATTTTACCAGGCTTACAGCTGTACGTTGTGTGGCATTCATCAACGGGCTTTTTTCGCCATCGATCAATACATCCATTGCCGGGATTTTCAGTAACAGTGCTTTGATCTCTTTTGATAGCTCTTCCGTGATCCCTTTCTCCTCAATGAGCTCATATACTACTTTATCGACGTATGGCCGGTATGGTTCCATCAGATCATCCGCCAGGCAATAGGCATTATAACGGTTGTGATGGAAGATTCCGAGCGTAGGTAACAAACCTGCGCCAACGATGCTGCGTGCCATTGTCGCGCGTAATAAGGCATAACCGTAATTCAGGTAATTGTTGGGAGGCAAGCCTTCGCGGAAACGCTTGAACTCATTTACAGCCGGTAATTGCTTAAATATATTTCCCCAATAATGCGCCGCTGCAGTGGCTTCACGATTATCGGGATCACCGCTTTTTACATTACGATATTGCACTGACAGGAAACCATCATCAAGTTGTTTGTAATCAAACATGGCTGCTTGATTCTTTATTTTTTGCGAAATCGTTTGTGCCCACAATTGTTTTTTCAAAGGTTCGGTCGCGTCCAGTTGTGAACGGAAACGCTCATTCTGGATCGTATTCCCGCACAAAGGAAGCATTAAGCCGGTAGGGTGGTGGGTGGCATCGCAGGTAATCAAAGCGGTATTGTTTTCCAATAATGCTTCCATCAATGCCTGCGTAATGGTAATTTGTTTGTGATCCAGCACCACAATCCCAATGTCTTCTACCGGGATGCTTGCCGACACTTCTTTTTTATAATGATCGGGTAAGGTTTCATTTTTCTCTACTTCGGGCAAACGTAAAGTAAGTTGAGCGTTTGTAAGGCTCAAGTAGGAGGGGCTGCCGAAATAGAGGGTGCGTTTGATCATTCGCCGATTTTTGTTATTTCTCCTAAATGATTTATTCTGATCTTAATAGGATTTAATTTTAAAAATCCATCTATGCTACTAATCTCAATAAGTCTATTGCTTTCTTTCGCTCCAATTGTTTTTTTTAATTCAGAGTTTTTAGTTTCTAAATGATGTCTAAACCAATATTTATTTAATGATATACTCCATGTTAAATACAAATGTTTGCTTAAAAGTGATTTGTTATTATTCTGAATAGCTTCTTCAAATTCTTCTGTAGATAGATTTAAAATGAACATTTCATTTTCTTGTAAACTGTATTTCAGGTCTAAATTATCAGTGGGGAGTTTGTCTAAAAATGCTTGCGGTAAATTTATATCAAGCAAATCATTCCAAAGTTTTTTTGTGTCTGTAATAATAAATGGAATTTTATACTTTTTCCTTTCTACAGCATGCCAAAATGTACAAATATGTTGTACTTGTTTTCCTTCTTTATTTTGATAGATGGCAATATGATGATTACTACCTGGTTTAGCAAAACCGATGTCTTCCCCTGCATCGTTTTTCTTAATAGCTTCGACCGCAGATAATCCTGTAAAACAACGTACTGTTATTATAGGAATTTGTTTAGATTCATTAAACCATAATACGTCCTTGAAAGCTTCCTTTTCTTTGCCATTATATTCATCTAAACGACCTTGGACTATTTTTTTTACTTTATTATCTATTATGAATTGAATGTCTTTGGCTTTTAAGTCTTGTATTTTGTACTTTATTACATATTCATCTTTAAAACAAGATGCTTTTTCTAATATTTGTTCTTGCTTTTCATCTAAATATAAAGGACTTTTTTTTAGCGTTGAAATTGCTTTTTTTATATCATTTTCATTTTCTAATAATCGAATTTTAACTAAAGATTTAATATTCTCTTGAATGATTTTATCGGGATTTTCAAAAAGATACTTTATAGGCTTATTGAAATCTTTGACTTTAATCTTTCCATACACAAATTGTTCATGTAAAGCGCCTCTGGGGATGATAATATCTTCTTGGACAATCTTTTTCTTGCCATTTATTTTTACTTTCCGTACGCCCTTCGTCGCAACCTTTTTTCCTGCCTTAAACGATATCAATATTTTTTCTGCTTCTTTTTCAATATCTAATGTAGAAAAAGGCTTTTGCGTAATTAAATATTTTTCAAGCAAAGTCAATTTCTCATTATATTCAATATTTGCTTCCTCTACCTTTTTATTCATTTCATCTCTCACTTCGCTTGCATTTAATGTATTAATTCGGTGTATAAATCCCTGCTTTGTGCAAGCAATTACTAATGCATCAATTGCATGGTGGCGATGATCATCACGTTTACTCCAATTAACTATTTCCTCCTTTTGATGTTTTCTAGTCCCGTGTTCACTTGTCCATTCTTTAATTATTGTCTGACCAGCTTCTGTGTATTTAGGTAATTGCAAATTCATCAATACATCATCCCATCCCCAAATATTACGAAGTTTTGCTGTAACAGTACCTTCTGTAACTGTAACATTGTTACAGATTTTTTTTAAAATATCTTTTGATTTCCGAGAAATGTATTGAGTTTCGCGTAATTGACGATCAATAAAATGTTCCCATAGTTTTTTATCGGTTTCCGTTTCTTTTTTTTGCTTTTTACGTTCACTATATTCCTCAAAAGAAACCTTCAATCTTTGCATTTTTCCATAGGAAACTATACCAAGTTTAAACCAATCGTCAACTCTTTTTAAATAAATCTCTAGCCCTTTTTCTCCAGTTTTCTTAAAAATATAATCGTAGGCTGTTTGATTTGTTTTGTTAGAATTACAACTTCTATGCACTAAAACTTTATTAGTTTGTGAATCATCAAAAAGTAATGCTTTAGGGATAATATGATCTACATCAAAATCATCTCCACTCAAAGCTTGAGCGATGTTAAATGATTCTCCACAATAAATGCATTGATTTACTACCTGAGCTTCTTTTATCTTTTTGTCACGGGAAGGAAATATGAATTTATATTTTTGAATATAACGTTTTGTTGTTGGTAGTCCCAATTCTGTTAACCTTTTGCCTATTTCTTCATGTAGCTTTTTGTTGAGGATGTTTTGAGTATCTGTATCATTTCGTTCATCTTTGCTTTGCTTTAATTCACGTGCTAATTCAACACGAATTTCATCAGGTTTCCCATGTTTTTCTAATATCGCATTTACAACATTGATCATTTGATTAATAATCTTTTCAACTACAGGTTGACGAAGGCTATTTTTGGGTAATAGCTCTAATTTGTCATCGATTTTTTGACTGGATTGTTCTTCTTTAGTCAAACTATTAGAATGATTATAGCCAGCTAAGCTGCAAGCTTGAGAATAATCAAAACCTTCCATTAAGTAAGGCAATATTTTACGAATTGCTTTATTGGACTTGTTCCCGAAAGCTTGTTTATTAAAGTCTAATTTTGATAGTTTTTCTGCTATATCCTCTGTTATTTCAAAATTCTTTATCAACGCATTTTTACATTCATCCATATCTTTAATGGAATAGATAGTATGCCATAATTGATAAAATGGTTCTTTTTCAATAGTCGGATTTAATTGTAAACTTTCTCTTTCGGAAAGAATTTCGCCTGTTTTTTTATCTACTAATAAAGCATTGTGTTTAGAGGGAATAATGTTTACATTGAATTGCAGATATTTATCATTATCTAAAATGTTATATATTTCAGAATAAGTTATGTTTCCCTGTAGCCCTTTTAATAATTGTTTGTTTGCATATACCTGCTCTTTTTTTAAGGCTAAGATGTCGAGTAGCTTAGCAAAACTCAAAATCGAATTCTTTGATAAATAATCGACAATTTCTTTCTTTTCGTCGAGTGTTGGTATTCTATCTTCCCACTTATATTTAGAGCCTTCTGGTGTTTTTATTTTCAATGAAATATTATTAACTATTTCCCAAATTTTGCATAATTGAAATAATGGTGATGTTTTAGGAGTAACTCTTGGTCCAGTAAAAATAGTTTTTTCTTTTAATGTTTCTTTGTCTGTATAAGTTGTTTCAAACCCTTCAAATTCGCATACACTAACTAATCCTTTTTGAGATTTAAGTTTTCGCTGATAATAAATAATTTCATTTTTCAATGATTCAATTACTGCTGCTGTTAAAAAGGAATGTTTCTCTTTTTGAGATGTAATAATTGCATCAAACTCTTCAATGTATGCCTCTCTTGGATATACTTTTTTCTTAATATGGAAGTATTCGTTTTTTTGCTTAGAAGCAAGTAACTCATCATAAAAATATTGTCCTAACGTTTGATCCCTTTCTTTAAGTTGAGTGTATCTACCTTTTACTTCTGCAACATATTCAGTATCTTTTTTGTCTTGATTGGCTTCACTTCTGGCCGATTTATACCCTCTTTTTTGATTAAGCATATAAAAAATTCTTCCCAATTGTTCTGCACTGATATTGTTATCCATAGATGCAGCATCACTACGTAGCTTCCATAGATCAAGGCTAGGTAATTTTAATAAATCCTCCGAAGGATAAATATTGTATTTTTCTAATATTTTTTTTAAATCGTTTTTCTTTAATTGCTTCCTATCATATCCCTTTCTTTGAGTTCGGCTTTTTGTTCGATCTTGATTTTTGGTAATAGATTGTCCTTTTTGAAATTGGTCTCTATCGTCAGAATTTAAAGGAATTATCCTTGATCCCATTGCAATGATGCGTATTGGATTTCCATTTTCATCAATTTCCACCACCGCCCAACCAATTGAGTTAGTTCCCAAATCCAATCCTAAAATTTTTCTTGCCATATCAATATTTAGTTTACATTTGCATCACATTTTGAAGCAAATCACAATAAGGATTATTCCGTTGTGAAAACATTTAAAGCGGGAGAGCAATCTCTCGCTTTCTTTTTTTTACCTCCTACCAAATATAATCCAATTCCTCAACTTTCAAAATTTTACATTTAGAAATACAATAAATAAAAAATTACTTATTTCTTTCAAAGGAGTAATAAAATCAGGCATATTAAGCAAATTGCTTAACATCCATAAGGCAACAATTTCAATACACTTAGCATCGCCCCTTCATTTGTTTTGGCAGCTTCTGCCAGTTGCAATAACAGTTTCATAACAGTACAAATTACATTTTCAGGATCAGTTCCACCGCTTTATCCAAATTATAAGCACCTTTCGGAGCATTTTTTTCAAAGATCATTAAGTATTTATAATTATCCGATCCTGATAATTCCGACCAGATCTTTCCCAGCTCCAGTTTTTCTGCACTATCATGGTTATCCCTGTCGGCACCTTTTGTTTCTGCCAGTATTACCGTTCCTTTTTTGGTGACGATGATAAAATCCGGGTAATGATTGGCTTTGTATCCGTTCAAAGCAAAGCCGCCGTTCTTTACAAGATTACGATGCCAGAAAGCAATGTTGGAGCCGCCCGCCACCTGCATGATAAATTGTTCTTCCAAACTGTTCATCTCGCTTTCATGCGTATACAGTGAGTTGCCGATATCCGGCCCCAGCTTTTTTAAGATCAGCGTTTGCGGAAATTTCCAAAATGGTTTTGTGCGGATCGCGCCAAATTCCTTGTGTTCAATAAATTGTTTTTCAGCATGATCATCCGACAGTTCAATGATCTTATGTTTGATCTGATCCGAATACAACCTGCAATTGATCGCAAAATCCTTGAGCTGTTCCGGTTCCATATTTTCTAAAATCCGCTTGATGTATTTTTTTATATCACCGTCCGAAACCGCTACTACATTTCCAATATATTGCATTGCCTGGTGAACGAGATCCCTGACCTGAGCGTCTTTTGGTTTTGCTAAAATGGATTCGATCAGTTTTTTCTGGATCGGCGAATCTTCCATTTTAGAATATGTTGCACGCGAATCGTCCGGGCGCGTTTCTTCAATATCGGCTTTGTACAAGCGGGAGGGCGTACCTTCAAATTTCAGATCGATCGCTTTTTCATACAGCTTAAAACCTTCCAGTAATGGCCTGCGTTCCAAAAATTGTAATCCGTCTGTTTCCGCTACAAATAAATGCAGATCTTCCGTGCGCGACATAAATTGTGGTAGCAGCATTGATTTTGCAAGCACAGCCACATCCTGCCGCATGGGATATTGTTTTGCTTTTAGTTCCGGGAATCGTTCCATCGAAGGATTGCTCTCATATTCGGCGATCTGTTTTTCCATCTCCACCGTTTCTGCTTCCGCAATCGTTTCTATCTCGCCAAGCATCGTATTTGCTTTTTGCCCTTTCCCGATCTTAACGAAAAAACGTTCCGGATCAAACAATATTTCCTGGTCAGCCGTTGCCGGAATTAATTTTTCTGCTTCCGGCATCAGATCTTTTTCACGATAATCTTTTTCACTAAAGCCCGATTCTTTTAAACCCTTAATAATGCTTTGCAGCGTTTCATTAAATTTTGCAGATGCCGTGATCACATACGATAAATTCAGCAGTGGATCTACATGTTTCATCGCGTAAGGCTGGCGCAGCACACGGCCCAGGATCTGCGTTACATCCACCGGCGACGACCTGTCGGCAAGCGATGCAAGGATATACGCAAACGGACAATCCCAGCCTTCCTTCAATGCATTGATCGTGATCACAAACCTTACCGGGCATTCTTTATCCATCAGGTCAATCCCTTTCAACTCATCTTTATTCGCCGTTTTTATTTTTATCTGCTCTTCCTTTATCCCAACTTTTATCAGCTGCTCTTTTAATTTATCAAACGTTGTATTTTCTTCCTTCCCTTTTGATTGTGCCTGGAATAGCACCATTGGCCGGATATACCTTCCGCCGTTCTTTTCCTGTTCCATTGCAATTTCTTCCAGCCGCTGCTGCAGATGAAGCGCACTTTCGATCACACTCTCCTTATCCTGCTGATTGTAAACGATCACCGGTAATTTTACCATGTGTTCCTTTTTAAGCTCAATAGCAGGCACCATGCTGATGATGTTTGCATTGTCTTTTGGCGTAGCAGTAAGATCCAGTATAAAGCTCGGATTCAGATCCTGCAGCATTTCCACGCTTAATTTGGTTTCTGCATTATGGCTTTCATCCACGATCAGCACCGGGTTTAATTTCCGGATAATATTGATCAGCGCCGTTTCATCCGAACCTTCCAGTACATGCGCATCATCATTACCTGAAGTAAACGTAGCAAGTGCACCATTCTGCTCATAAATTTTTTTATCGTCTTTATTTTTGGAACGGATAGAAGAATAATTCATCACCATAATACTCAGCTGTTCCTGCACAATCGATGGATTAAAGCTGGCGCCCTGCAGCAATTCCTTTTTTTGATATACGCTTACGCGATTATTGAACAGCGCATTTAATTTCTGGCAATACGGATGTTCCGGATCCGAAAGATTGTTTACCGTTTGGTTCAGCAAATTTCCCCAGGGTACCAGCCACACCACCGCTTTTGTTTTCGTTGGCGGCAATGCGTCAAAAATAGTTTTAACCGCATTGCAGGCAATAAACGTTTTGCCGCCTGCCGTTGGCACCTTTATGCACAAATGCACCGCTTCCGGCACATTGTCCTGGTAAGGCCGCATCCCCTCTCCCGAAAGTGGATTATAAAATCCCACTTTCTCCGTCCAGTATGTATTAAAGGCCCTGCCTGCATTTTCGTATTTTTTATAATACTCAAAATACGCAGCAAGGTCCCTGATCACCTGTTTCTGATATGATTTTAATTCCATTTAAAAACGTGTTATATCGCGTGGGATCTTTTTAAATTCAATATTATTCAGCTGCATAAAACTTTCGGGCAGCAGGCATTTATCCGCATACACAATGTAGTATTCCGCTTTTGTTTTTACATGTTTTGCAAGTGCCGAATAATCAAGCGATGTAGCTTCTTCCTTGTTGTACAAAAAATAATAACCGGTATTGTTATACATGCCAAGACAGGCGCTTTTACTAATTTTATAAGGCTTACGGGTTTCGTTGAACCAGATATATTCACGGATCTTTTCCGTTTCCACTTCTTCATTCAGATTGTTTTCTTCATCAAAAAGTGTCGCTCCCAGCGAATAAAAATCAAAGCTTCCGTTGGTTCCTTCCTTTCCGGAATAACCGTCAATCGTACGTTTTACACGCTCAGCAGTAATGCTTTCCGCATAGTCTTCCATTTCAATCAAAATAAATTTGCGGTTTCCATCGTCCAGTTTATTCAGATTTAATACCGCTTCGGCAGTAGTTCCGCTTCCCGCGAAGGAATCCAGGATCACCGAATTTTTATCGCACATGAAATTGATCAGGTACTGGATCAGCGAAGCCGGTTTTGGGAACGAAAAACGCCGGTCGCCAAAAATATGTTCGATCTGTTTTGCCGCATCCTCATTCGTTTCAATGTTGCATTCCTCTTTGCTCACAATATTAGAAGGCGTTTTTATCCGCTCTCCGTCCCGCTGGTAGCGCACGCTAAATTTCTCCGACTTCACAAAAAAACGCGTACCTTCACTTATTTCCCGCGTTAATGTATCCTGCGTCCACTTAAAATTACCTTGCAGCAAAATGTCCTTATCCGCCTGTCCGTTCGCAATTTCAATGTCTTCCAGCAATGTTGTTTTATCATAAATTCCCTTCCGGTAGATGCCATCCTTTACTTTAAAAAATATATTTTCTTTCCCAAAATTTAGCGTCGTTAGTGCATTACCCGCATTCAGCAAAGGCATATCGCCGCCTTCGGAATTACCGCCGTTAAACTGTTTTTTCGTATCCGTTTTCTGATAACAGATCAGCGGTTCCAGTTTTTTTCTTACCACATTCGAAAGGCTTGGTGGTGTGGACGTTCGTTTCCAGTAAAATGTTGCTAAAAAATTATTTGCTCCAAAAATTTCGTCCAGCACAATCTTTAAGTGTGCCACTTCATTGTCATCGATGGAAATAAAAATTACGCCATCCGGCGCCAGTAATTTATGTAGGAGCGCTAGCCGCGGATAAATCATGCACAGCCATTTGTCATGTCGCGTAAGGTCATCCAATCCTATTCCTGCATCCTTCCCGGCGGTATGCGCACTCAATGTTTTCTCCAGCCATTTTTTTATCTTCGGATGATTTACATTGTCATTGTATGTCCAGCCTTCGTTCCCGGTATTGTAAGGCGGATCAATGTAAATGCAGTTTACTTTTCCTTCGTATTTTGGCAACAGGCTTTTTAATGCTTCCAGGTTATCGCCATGAATGATCATGTTATCCTGGCTGGATCTTTTGCGAACAGTATTCTTGCCTGTAAAATTGTAGTGGTGATTTAATACACGGTACGGCACTTCCAAATGATGGTTGATGATCTTTTCTTTTCCTATCCAGTGCAGTGTTGGCATATCTTCACGAAAAAACGGGTACATTATTATTTTTCAAATGTATTAAAAAATAATACAACATGTATATTAAACGAATACAATCTTTTAACTTTTGTACAGTCTAAAAATTGACTTTTGTGCATGGCGCAGGTACACATTGGCAAAAAGATAAAAGACGTAGTAAATAAATCCAGCTATTCTGTGACAGAGTTTGCAAAAAAGATCAACAGGAGCAGGGATGTAGCGTATAAAATTTTTGCAAAAGAAAATATGGATACCGGACTTTTGCAGAAGATTTGCAGAGTGCTCGATCACGATTTTTTTAAATATTACAGCAAAGAATTACCGTCTATGGTGCAGGAAGAGCAGGAACCGTATGTAAAGCGCGAGGATATGATGGATTATCTTGCCAACGAGCTTAAAGCATGTAAACGCCAGATTTCCGACCTCGAAAAAAAATACGAGCTGTCGGAAAAAGTAAACAAGCTGATGGAAGAAAAACTGGAAAGCTTAAGAAAAGAAAAAAGGAAAAGGTAATCTTATCCCTGATTTATAAAAAGCAAAAAGCCGCCTTTCCAAATTCAGAAAGGGGGCTTTTTTGTTGATCACTTTACTCTGTCTATTGCTTTAAAAATTTACCCTGGAATGTTTTTTTTTGCTTATCCAGGATCATTAAAAAATACAACCCATTTTCAAGCGCAGAAATATCAATGGTTTTATAACCGGTAGCTGTTCCTTTATTTACAAGTCTTCCCAGGCAATCTGTAATTGAATAATCAAACGGTAATACTATGTTTTTTGTATCGCTTAGCTGTATTGTGCTGCTGGCCGGATTTGGGAATATACTTACGTTATCGGTTGGAATATTTTGCGGATCATTAGCAGACGTAAGCGTACAGGAAAACGTAGTGGTGGAAAGATATACCGGTTCAAAAGGGCAGGTTTCGAAAGTGTGCATAAAATGATCTGCGAAGCCCATTCCTTCTACAAGCTCATCACTAAAGTCATCACAAACGAAATTAAATTGTTTATGAAATTCGCCGCAGATCAATACACTGTCAATAGATGCTACAATTCTGCGGGAATAGGTATAGCTGCCGGTATCAAGTGGATTGAACACATATGATTCCTTTAACGTATCGCCCACATTCAGGTTAAAATCATAAAACAAAGTATCCTGGTAATGCGCCGGGATAAGTGTACCGGCCTGGTAATGATCCGGAATATTTGTATAAATGTACACCTGCTTTGCCGGAATATCATTCCGGTATGCAAAGCTGAACGTCCATGGGCTGTATGGCGGAAAAGGCCCGGGCCCGGTAATTGTCCTCTGCGATAATCGCACGATCTTATACGTGTAACTGCCAATCACGGTATCGCCATTGGATTCAAATATTTCATACTTATAAGTGAGTGGTGCAGGTCCGCCGCCGCTCGGGTCATACGGCCCAACTGTTTCTACATTCCATCTGCCGTAGGTCGGAAATGGCTTGTACACGCTGATCTGCGCAAGTCCCTGTACTGTAAATAGTATAAGCAACAAAATGATTGGCAGTTTGCCGAACGGTAGCTTTGTCATTTTCATGTTTGAAAAGTAGTGATGTGTGTTTAAGCCTGCAATTGTGGGGACCAATCTAAGCGCTATTAAATATACAAAATGTAAATAACAAAATACCGTAAAAAAACCGGAACATTTCTGCTCCGGTTTTTTTATTGATCTGTTAAAACGTAATTACTGCTTGATGAATTTTTTTGTTGTAATTCCACTGTTGTTTTTTAATTGCAAATAATACACTCCTGCCGGAAGTGCAGAAATATTAATGGTTTTGGAAATATTTCCATTCACATTTTCTGCAACAATCATGATTTGTTTTCCTAAAACATCTGTCAGTGTAATGGTCACGTTGTTAAATTCTCCTTTTACAATAAGATTTTCGCTGGCAGGATTAGGATACGTGCTGAATGTTGCTCCGTTGATTTCTGCAACCCCAACCGATGATTGAACAAGAGCCGTAGCCGTTGCAATACAACCGTTGCCATCTGTTACCTGTACAGTATACGTACCCGGACATAAGCCGGTAGGTGTGTCGATGATCTCGCCACCCGGTGCCCATGAATAATTGTAGCCAAATGTTCCGCCTGTTGGTGTTACCGATACTGTTCCGTCGCAAATGTTGGTTGTATCATTCGTAGTTGCTAACACTAATGCGTCCGGTTCAACAATCGTTGCTCCCACACTGTTTGTACAACCGGTTACATCATCCGTTACCGTTACTGTATATGCACCCGCGCTCAATCCGCTGATAGTAGCAGTGGTAGCGCCGTTCGACCATAAATAACTGTAAGTGCTTGTTCCGGATACGCCAATGTCGGCAGATCCATCTGTCAAGCCATTACAGCTGATGTTGGAAGACGCGAACAATCCTACCGGAAGATCGTTTACCGTGACTATGGTAGTATCTGTATTGGTACAGCCGTTTCCATCAGTCACTGTAAGCGTATAAGTTGTAGTAGTTGCAGGTGTTGCATTTGGACCGGCAAGCGTATTGTCATCCAGGCTTGCTGCCGGTGCCCAGCTATAAGTGGTGCCACCGTTACCGTTCAATACAATGCTTTCGCCGTTACAAACTGCTGCATCCGTTCCTGCATCTGCAGGTGGCAAAGCATTTACGGTGATCATCACCGTATTTGTATTCGAACATCCGTTTCCATCGGTTACATTTACCGTGTAAGTAGTACTTGTATTTGGCGTTGCCATCGGAGTTGCAATGCCGCTGTTATCAAGCCCGGTAGCCGGTGTCCACACGTAAGTAGATCCGCCCGAAGCAGTAAGCGCCGTGCTTGTGCCGTTACAAACTGTTGCAGCGCCGCTTATGAGTACCGTAGGTAAATCATTAACAGTTACCGTTACTGTTTTTGGAACAGGGCAGCCGTATTTTTCACTCACGTTAACCGTGTAGGTCGTAGTTGTAGCCGGAGTAGCTGTTGGTGCTGCAATGGCAGCATTATCAAGCGATGTTGCCGGTAACCAGCTGTATGCTGTTCCGTTTGCTGCTGTAAGCACCGTTGAGCCGCCTGCACAAATTGCAGTATTGCTGCTCACTGTTGCTACAGTTGCAGGGCCAATTTTTAACCATTGGCTGGTAGTTATAACAGAAACACCGTCGTAGCCACCAACTGATACCATATACAATGTATCATTTTTGATCACACCGCTTAAGCCGCTGATGTTGCTCACGCCTGTCATAGCAGGTCCTGTTTCCCATTGGCTGGTATTTGTATTGTAAGCATACACTGTATTTAATACAGCAGTACCTGCACCGCTTGGGTCACCGCCTCCGAAATACACTTCTCCATTTGGTTGTGCCGTTGTTCCTGCACCCAATCTTCCAACAGTTCCGCCCGGGTAAGCTGGAAGAGCTGTCCATGTAATAATGGTAGGATTTGCAGGGTTGATAACACCTCTGTAAGCATCCGCAATTTCAGTTGCCAGTGTTTGAGAATACCCACCTACAGCAACAATATTATTTCCTGTAATACCCATGCGTAAACCTGCTACAGCAGTTCCGATTTTTGCAGTACCGGTAGTCCAGGTATTCGCACTTATATTGTAGATCTGCACGTTATTTAAATCGCCTGCACCGTTATAACCGCCAATAATGTAGATCAGTGAATCGTTGTAAACGCCTGCTGCGTAATCGCCGGTAGCTTGTGGCAGAGCCATTCCTGCCGACCAGGTATTGGTCACCACATCATAAATATCATTGTTGGTAACCGGGGCAAAGCTGCCACCGTATCCACCAATCACATAAATTTTGTTGTTTACCTGCAGTGGTGTGATCTGTGTGCGTGAAGTCGGGATCGGTGCCTTATTGGACCAAGTTCCGGTCGTCATATTGTACGCAGATGTTAGTGTTGAATTAGCAAAAGAAGCATCGCCTCCCGAGATCAGGTATACAAATCCTGTATCCGTTCCCGAAACGCATGGTTTTGCAAATGCCGGTGCAGTTGCCCATCTGCCTCCGCTTAAAGGTGTTTGAGTAGACCAGCCAGCGTTTGTAAACGATGATAAAATGGTTACTGTCCTGGTAATGGTATCGTTCAAATGGTTTGCATCACCGGTTAATTCCGAAAATGATTTTACCGTGTATGTTCCTGCCACTGCTGGTGTCCATGTTGTAAACGTTGCCAGGCCGGTAGCGCCTGGTGCCAGGCTTGTAATGGTTTGCGTAGAGGTATATCCGCCGGGTGTAATGGTGGTAGTTGCATTAAATGTTTGTGTTGCCGATCCGCTGTTCAGGAACGTAGCTTGCGGCGTAATGGCTGTGCCGGTGCCAGAGTTTGCAGGCATTATCAGGGCTGTGATCGCTACTTCTGCTGCCGGTTTTGTCCCGATCGCCACATCATCAATGTACAATCCATCGCCATCGTTATCGTAATGTTTGAATGCTATAAAAATATTTTGTCCGTTGTATGCTGCAAGGCTTACTGCGTAACGGTACCATGCAGTAGCGTTTGGAGGATAGTTGGTTCCTTCTTTCAGCGCTAGCAACGTTCCTGTAAAGGAAGCGGTTGCCGAATCCGTTGTGGATACTTTTATAGACAGTGAATCCGGTTGGTAACCGGCATATGCTAACCGCAGGAAAAATACAACCGAATCGGTAGAAGCTACCGTGTATTTTGGTGTGATCAGCCAATCCTGTCCGCCACCCGCTGTAGCATCGTAACGCATAAAAGCGCTTTTGGTGCCGCTGTGTACCTGTGCGGTGCTACTGGCCCAGGTATAGGTTGGCCCCGCAACGTTGGTGATCATCCAGCCTGTTGGCGGAAAAGTAGCGCCTTCAAAACCTTCGGTAAAATATCCTGATAAAGCCAGTGTGCTTACCGGTGTTGACGCAGCTCTCAGGCGTGGACCTGCAAAGTGTTCGTTCACCATTTGTGTGGCGTTAGCGCCTTGTTTGGTCTGGGCAAAAAGTGTTGTTGCCAGTAAACAGCTCAAAATAAATGTAAATGTATGTTTCATCAATGTTTGTTTTTGGTTTATTTATCGAAACACGAAGGTAGTCAAACGCAGGTTAAATCGCAAGTATAAACGATTGAAATTGCCTGTTTATGCTTTTTAAAAAGGCTTCCGGCTATAAATTTCCGGTGTTCCCCGATTTTAATAGTCATCCTTTATTTTCCAGAGCTGCAAATAACCCAAATGGAATTCATCTCCGGCTTTTGGAATTTCCTGCTTTGTGAGCGTGATGGTATAATTGCCTTTATAGGCGGGAGATAAAATAGAAGCAACCGGATACACATCGTCCACATCCACAGGATACTTATCGTCGATGTGGGAGGCGGCGCCTTTAAAGCCGGTATGTTTGTAAAAAGCGGTTTGTTTTGCCAGCTGGATCGCTTCACTTTCGTTTTTTGCAGCCACGATCATTTTATAATGGTACTCTTCAAATTCCTCCGGTTTGTATCCGCCGAGGTTCAGGAAAAATAAAGCGGGAGCATCCGGTGTGCTATTTATTTGCAAGCTTTTTTCAGAAACGCTCACATCGTATCCGTTTACGGAACTTACCTGGCGCCAGGCATCAATGTGAATATTGTTTTTTGCTTCCGGCCACGAAGCATTGATCTGCGGCCCCAACTCTTTTAAGGAAGTGCCGATCGCGAAAAACACATCGTGCTGTTCCGTGGATCTGCCAGCAGGTTTGCAGCCCAGCAGGAGCATGTATAATTTGAAATTGTTCATGGCAAAATCCTAATAAAAAACCGGTACAATCTGCACCGGCCTTATGTTTTAACTGCTGTAACCAAAGCGCTTTAGCTGCTGGTCGTTATCACGCCAGTCCTTGTTTACTTTCACAAATAATTCGAGGAATACTTGTTTTCCGAAAAATCCTTCAATGTCTTTTCGTGCATCCGTTCCAACTTTTTTCAAGGCTTTTCCCTGGTGGCCGATGATGATCCCTTTTTGTGAATCGCGTACCACTAATATTTCTGCGCGGATCTTGATGATCTTTTCTTCGTCTTTAAAAGATTCGATCACCACTTCCACCGAATATGGAATTTCTTTTTTATAGTTGAGTAATATTTTTTCGCGGATGATCTCCGAAACAAAGAATTTTTCCGGCTTGTCTGTCAGCTGATCTTTATCGTAATAACCCGGGCCTTCCGGCAACAAAGCAATAATACGGTCGAAAATGTAATTGCAATTGAATTTTTCCAGCGCCGATACCGGGATCACTTCTGCATTAGGCACTTCCGTTTTCCAGTACTGCACTTTTGCTTCCAGCTGATCCTGTTCTTTTGCCAGATCGATCTTATTTACCAGCAGCAATACTTTTGCATGCGTGTGCTTGATCTTGTGCAGGATCCTTTCTTCGATCTTGATGTCTTCGTAAATATCGGTTACAAACAGGATCACATCCGCATCGGTAATGGCAGTATTTACAAAATCCATCATGGATTCCTGCAATTTATAATTAGGTTTTAATACACCGGGAGTATCAGAATACACGATCTGAAAATCTTCGCCGTTCACAATTCCCATGATCCGGTGCCGGGTTGTTTGGGCTTTGGAGGTAATTATGGAGAGGCGTTCACCTACCAAAACGTTCATAAGCGTGGACTTCCCTACATTCGGACTACCTATAATATTCACAAAACCAGCCTTGTGCGTCATTTTTTTAAAATTGTTAATAATATATTTAAATACAAAGAAACAAAATATTATCTTTGCACCGCATTTAAAAAGCCGGATATCGCTTTTCGTTCTTTAAGACATCATATTAACAAGATATATACAACGATATTTCACCAAATTTCAGGGAAATAAAAGTTTTAAAAATATATTGCGGGGTGGAGCAGTTGGTAGCTCGTTGGGCTCATAACCCAAAGGTCGTCCGTTCGAGTCGGGCCCCCGCTACTATAAGCCGGAACAGAAATGTACCGGCTTTTTTGTTTTTAATCCGTTCCGAATCTTGCCACACAAGAAAACATACAGATTAGTATATTCGATTAATTGGTTTAGCAGACACACAGTTATCTTTTTAATCTTAACCAGAAACTGCACAGGGCTATCTTTTTTTGATCTTAACAATCATAATAATCTGCGTTCCAATCACACAGGCTGCAAACATTCATGAGATCCCAGGTCAGGCCCGGGATGACGGTCCTGAAGGAGCATGCCATGAACATTTACACGCAGCATCCATACAGATTGGTACATTAGTATACATTAGTATTTAGTAGACCTTTGTATTTGGTAGACCACAGATTCGCAACATTCGTTCCTGTTCCTGCCCGAATCGTTCAGGCGGGCGTTATTCGTATCACCAGCTTAGCACTTCATCCGCTACTTTATTGATCCAGGTTTTTGCATCGGCTACCGAAATTACTTTGTGAACAAGGATCAGCCTGTCAACAAAAGCACACAGTTTCCTGTACGGATTGTATTTGCCATCGCTGTCGTATTGTGCAAACTTCCGTTCGTCGTGTTTTAAATAGGCATTCGCTTTTTTTACATCATAGGTATTGATGTAATTTTTCAGGTGGCTGGCAATGTCTTTATAAATTTTTTTGTGAAAGGGATGCAGCGTCATAAACGATTGTTTGTAATACGGCGCTACCCATTTCCAGGTAGATTGGCGCAGGTTTTCGTCGGAAATTATTTTGTAGATCGTTTCTTTTTTTAAAACGTCCCAGCGTCCAACACCTGCGCCAATCAAATGTTCTCCGAAATTTCCTCCATCCAGCATCAGCCCGTATGCAATGGAAATTTCGGTAAGCCGGTTCAGATCGGGATAATTTTTCGGCTCTTGTGTAAATGCATTAAGGCCGAGGTTCAGGACTTTTTCGAGTGTCCATTTTGCATTTTCCTGCCTTGTTTTTTCTTTTTCTGTTGCTGCTTTCTCTTCTTCTTCCTGTTGCTTTTTGTCAGCAATGTATTTATTCAAAGAATCGGTAACAGACAATGAATGGGGCCGAACACTGCTGTAGGAAATTACCCCAAGCGAATCCACCGATTCTACTACCTGGTAATCAGGGCTCATTATATACACTTCATCAGGATATTTAGAAGGTTTATTACTTGCTTCCGGTTTTTGCGGATATTCTTTTAATAAATTCGAAAAATCCGGAAGCTCAGCAGGTGCTTTTATTACCTGCCAGTTGTGCCATGTAAAATCGGTATTGTCTTCCAGGTATTCTTTCCCGGTGCTGTCCACATATCCCACTTGCACAATCGCATGACTATTAGAAAAGATACCTGCGCCATTGTCAATTGTTACAGCGGCATATCCGTTATAAAACGGGTTGATGGAATAATACTTAAAAGGAATAACGGTTTCTCCTTTTTTGTTTATACAACCAACTTTCCCGGCCAAGGCCACTTCTGCGATCCCGTTTTCAAAGCTGCCACCATCCCAATGCATTGGATTTTCATAGGTAAATGGCAGCACCACTTTATTATTGTGATCAATATATCCCCATTTGTTATAAGATGTAGACACTGCTGCAACACCTTCGGAAAATATCCTGACTTCTTCATAATCAAAGGGGATCACTATTTTATTGTTTTTATCAATGAATCCCCATTTGCCATTTTTTAATGCAGTAACCAAACCTTCATAAAAGTACGGGATCTTAAAATCGTCATACTCTAACGGAATCACTACTTTCCCGCTTGTATTGATGAATCCCCATCTGCCGTCCTTTTTTACACAGGCCATTCCGTTTTCAAAATACCAAACCTGCTCGTATATGAAAGGCGCTATTTCTTTTCCTTTTGTATCAACAAATCCGTATTTTCCGTTTTGTTTTGCCGAAGAAATTCCTTCTGAAAATTCGCTAAGATCATCGTATGTGGGTGCAATCACCATTTTGCCATCTTCATTTAATGCTCCCCATTTCCCCTCTTTTTTCACGCAATTAAAACCATTGTAGAAACCTGATGTAGATTCGTATATGGGAGGAATGATCACTTCGCCGTAAATTGTTTTAAAGCCGAATTTTTCTCCTTCCTGGAATTCAACCAGCGTTTTTTTTGGTGCGCAGCCAGCCAATAGAAAAACTAATAGAAGGAATGGGTTGATCTGCCTGCTGAAATTAAAAAATGTGCTGCTGCGAATATTCATAATAAAATAATGTTGGTGGCCGGTTACAGCTAATTTACAATTGTTTTTCAATTTGCTGTACCTGAAATTTTGTTTGCCCTGATTGTCGTTTTTGAACAGCGATAAATCCATTGTGAAAATCCCATCCTACACCGTCGTATTTTGCTTTTACAACCACTTCCCCGGTGATGGTTTTAAAACCGTATTTGGATCCTTCCTTAAATTGAGTAAGTGTAAGCGTTTTTTTTGTTGTGCAGTTGGATCCGGGAAACAACAGCAACAAGTAGGGCAATTGCCTGAAATTAAATGAGAAGAAGTTGCGAATGTTCATGAAACTATAACGCGGGTACTAAAAAAGGATACAACTGGCTTACTTTATTATACTTATTTTTTTGCCGGTGATGCCTTTTGCCCCACCCGACAATAATCACATTTCCGGCTGCGTCCGTACACACGCTTTGGGCGCGATCGCCCAAAGTGCCGCCAGCTTTTTTCGCCCACAGGTAATTGGGGGCCTGCGCCGATAGTGGTAACCGCATGAACAGGCAGAGGGCAGCGATCAGGAGGAGTAATTTTCTGTTCATGCAAAGGGCTTTTATCAAATTTACGACATTCTTTTTTGTTTTAAAAAATTGTTTTTAAGCAACAATAGCAAGAGTTTTGGGAATACAGCAGCTCTTCTTTTTATTTTGCGTACTTTTGCAGGCTGAAACAAAATTCAATCCATCAATAATGGCAAATATAGTAGCAATAGTAGGGCGTCCGAATGTAGGAAAATCAACACTTTTCAACCGTTTAACCGATAGCCGCAAGGCAATCGTGGATGCAGTTTCGGGTGTAACGCGCGATCGTCATTACGGAAAATCGGAATGGAACGGTTTGGAGTTTTCGGTGATCGATACAGGCGGATATGTAAAAGGATCAGAAGATATTTTTGAAGGCGAGATCCGTAAACAGGTGCAGCTGGCCATTGACGAAGCCAACGCTATTTTATTTGTGGTGGATGTAACGGACGGAATTACCGACGATGATAAAACCGTAGCGAACATGCTGCGTAAATGTAAAAAAAATGTATTCCTTGTTTCTAATAAGGTTGATAATGGCGACCGCCAGCAATTGTCTGCCGAGTTTTACAGCTTCGGTTTGGGTGATGTGTATAATATTTCTGCCATCAGTGGAAGCGGTACCGGCGATTTGCTCGACGATGTGGTAAAATCACTGGACAAGGATGTGGAACTGGAAGAATTAAACATTCCGAAATTTGCGATCGTTGGCCGCCCGAATGTGGGGAAATCCTCCATTATCAATGCGTTGCTGGGTAAAGATCAAAATATTGTAACACCCATTGCAGGCACCACCCGCGACAGTATCAATACACGTTATACATCTTTTGGCCACGATTTTTTACTGATCGATACAGCCGGGATCCGCAAAAAATCGAAAGTGGAGGAGGACATCGAGTTTTATTCCGTGATGCGCTCTATCCGCGCCATTGAAGATTGCGATGTGTGTTTATTACTGATTGATGCAACCCTGGGAATGGAAGCGCAGGATCTGAATATTTTTCACCTTGCAGAAAAAAACAGGAAAGGAATTGTGATCGTGGTGAATAAATGGGATTTGATTGAAAAAGATACCAATTCCACCAAGGAATACGAAGAAAAGATCCGCGAGCGTTTAGCGCCTTTCCGCGATGTGCCGATCGTATTTACATCAGCCATTACCAAACAACGCGTATTGAAAGCTATTGAAGTGGCCGAAATGGTGAATGTGAACCGTACACGCGAAATTAAAACACGCCATTTAAATGATGTGATGCTGCCTATCGTTGAATCGCATGCTCCTGCTGCGATCAAAGGCAAGCACGTGAAAATAAAATTCATCAACCAGCTTCCTACACATGCGCCAACATTTGCATTCTATTGCAACCTGCCGCAATATGTAACCGAAGCTTACATTCGTTTTCTCGAGAACAGGATGCGGGAGAATTTCGAATTTACAGGTGTTCCGATCCAGATCTTTATGCGCAAAAAATAGGGTACGGATAACGCCCGCCTGAACGATTCGGGCAGGAACAGAAACGAATATTACGAATCTGTGTGCATACTGTGTGTGGCAGGAGTTCAAATTTTGAAAATAAACCTCTCTATACACTGTCATCCCGGGCCTGACCCGGGATCTGCCAATTAAGAACAGTAATTATTTCCTTTATTATTTTCCTGTGTGATGAAGCCACAGATTCACAGATTTTTCCTGAATTATTAATTTACGCAGATACTAAAATCGCAAAGCGATTTTGAACCAATCTGCGCAATTTTTTATTGTTTTTTAAATCTGAGAATCTGTGGCTAACTACAAGCATTAATGAGATCCCGCAACAAGTGCGGGATGACAGCTTCGTCGGATAATTATTATTCAAATGAACATTTACGCGCAGCATTCATCCAGATTCGTATTTATTCGATTAAAAGATTCGCAGCCATTCGTAACAAAAAAAAACGCCGCGAAATTAATCGCGGCGCCTTCGAGTAGCACTAAGTTCATGTTAAAGCTTAATACTATTTCCTTACAATTTTCATTGTTTTGCTGATGCCATCTTTGCTGGTGATCGTTGCAAAGTAAATTCCCTGTGGCAATGCGTTAATGTCTATCGTTTGCTGGTTAGAGATCAAAGCGGTAGTCAATACTGTTTTTCCTAATACATCCACCATGGTAACAACCGGGTTGGAAGTTAAGCTGTACGAATGTTTGATCGTGATATTTCCTGTCGACGGGTTCGGATAAACGCTCAGGCTGTTTGCCGGGTTTATTTCTGCAATGCCTGTTGCAACGCTTGCATCATAATGTGTACGGATCACGATCGTGCGGGTAGTAGAGCGTGCAGGAATTCCATTATCGGTAGCTGTAATGGTTACATGATAGATTCCTTCAGGCAAGCCAACTGCCGAAAATTCGCAATCAAACTGCTGATAAGTAGGATCATTCATTGTTTTTGTAAATGTAAATGCGCCCGGTTCATCGCTGCTCAGTAATGCTGTTACAGTCTGGCCGATCTCAGGAGTACTTGCACCAAGTACAAAATGTGCTACGTCATAGCTTGTAGAACGTGTAGTATCACCGGTGTATACATCAATTGTATCGCAAATGTTGTTATTGATAATTACCGGAGGAACATTTCCGGTGATCGCTGTATTAAAATACATTCCCTGGTTATCCAGCCAGTCAACCTGGTCGTTGGTATTGTATGGACCGTCAAACGCTACGCCAGCCGTATCAAAACGTCCCACCTGGAAATAATCCGTTCCGTTCCCCTGGTTGATCCCAACCGTTGCAGGCACGCCGTTAAATCCGTTAATTCCACTGGATGCAGCGCCTGTGGTCCACTGCATATCGCCGTAGCAAAAAGAAACGTTTGTTCCTGTTGGTAAAATAGGATCTGTTCCATCAGTGATCACCAATTGAAAGGTATTTACTTTGTCCGTCATAGTAGAGTAGTAACCTACCGCTTCCCATTTCACGATCATACTCGTTGGGGTAATTTTGTAATAAACTGCACCTGTGCCGCGTGTATCCACATCTGCCCAGAATGGAGCAACCATTTGAAAAGCAGAATCAGGGAAGGCGTTGGCAGTAAATGTGGAATAAGTGGTACCAAAAGAAATGTTACCGTTATTATTGATGTAAAGCGAGCTGTAATTTACGCCGTACATATTAAATGCAAATGGAATGGAGATCAGCGGTGTGGATCCGTCGTCATTTGGAGCCATTGCCACTGTAAACGTACTGTCCAGCGTTACCATACAGCTGCAAATGGTGCTTGGCGAGCGTTCGCCACCCGTGTAATGCACTGTTGTACCTGTAACAGGCGCATCCGTAAAGAAATAATTCTTGGTATGATCCAGCGTCCCTGCCTGCTTTTGCGTGGCATATTGCGATGTTGTAATGTTTACAGTGCTTTGCGCAAAAGCCGAAACCGTAAAAGCGCATGAAAGAATGAGTACAAGTTTTTTCATGTTACAGGGTTTTTATGTTTTAGTTCAGTTATATACCTAAGACGTAAAAACGGTTAAAAAGGTTGCAATAAATAAAAAAAGCGCCACAAACTTAATTGTGGCGCCCCCGAGTAGCACTAAGTCCATGTTACAAAACTTTGATGCTATATCTTTAATATCTTCAATGTTATTTTTTCACAATTTTCATTGTTTTGCTGATGCCTTCCTTGCCGGTGATGGTTGCAAAATAAACACCCTGCGGCAGGCTGCTGATGTCAATCGTTTGCTGATTGGCATTTAAAACCGTTTTCAGTACCGTTTTTCCTACCACATCGCTGATGCTCAATACCGGTTCGGAGCTGAGTGTATAACTGTGTTTTACAGTAATCTGGTCATTGGCCGGGTTCGGGTAAATGCTCACTTCTGTTGCTTTGCTGCTTTCGCTGATGCCGGTAGCTAATCCCGGATCGTAATTGCTGCGGATCACAATAGTGGTATTGGCGGTTGCAACCGGAGTTCCGTCATCTGTTGCGGTTACATAAATGTAATGCAAGCCTGCAGGCAGATCACGCGCTATAAATGTACACAGGTATTGTTTGTAAGTTGCCGTGTTCATTGTTTCCACGTAGGAGAATGCGCCCGGCTCGGTGCAGGTAAATGCTGCAGTAACGGTCTGGCTGATCTCAGGAGTGCTTACGCCGATGGAGAACTGAACGGAATCCAGGTTGTAGATCCTTGTTGTATCGCCGGTAAATACATCGATGGTATCGCAAATGTTATTGTTGATGATCACAGGCGGAATATTTCCCGGAGTTGCCACATCGAAATACATGCCCTGGTTGTTTAACCAGTACACACCGTCCGGCGAATTGTACGGGCCGTCAAACATCGGTGAAGGATAACTGAATGTTCCCACCTGGAAATAATCCATGGTGTTTCCCTGGTTCACACCAACGGTTGCCGGTGATCCAAATCCGCCGCTGCCGGTCACGTCGCCGGTTGTCCATTGCATATCGCCGTAGCAATATCCCACATTTTTTCCCGGAGGTAAAAGCGGATCGGTCCCATCGGTGATGATCAGCTGAAAGGTATTTTGTTTATCGGTATGTCCGCTGTAATAACCCACACGGTCCCATTTCACGATCATGGCCGTAGGCGTAATTTTGTAATACACCACGCCGCTGGTATCGCTGCCGCCCATTCCCGGGTTGCGCGTATCCACATCTCCCCAAAACGGGGCAATCATCCGGTAAGTTGGATCCGGAAAAGGATTGGCGGTAAATTGTGAGTAATAATTATCGAAGGAAATGTTTCCGTTATTATTAATATACAGCATCGTGTACGGCGTGCCATAAAAATCAAATGTAAACGGGAGTATGATCGGGGTAGAAGAAGCGTCATCGTTCCTGCTGTCCATTCCGTAAACCGTGGTTGTTGGGTCGCCGCTATAGCTTACAAACGGAACGTAATTAAAGGTGCTGTCGAGTGGGACCATACAGCTGCAAATACTGCTGGCTGCACGTTGCGTTTGATTGGGTCCGTGGTATTTTACCAGCGGGCCGGTTGGAGCCACTGCATCTGTAAAGATGTAATTTTTTGTTACATCCAGCGTACCATTGTGTTTCATGGTACTGTATGCTGCGTGTGTAATGCTGATCTGGCCTAGGGCAGAAGCGCTGATAGCACACGAAATCAGGAGTAATTTGGTTTTCATGTTTTTAAATTGTTTGTTTGGTTTATCCACAAATAGAGAGATGAAAATGTTTGAGAAAGTTGCATGCGTAAAAAAATAATTTGAAAATGAGCCAATTTGAAAATTTGAAAATGGAAAAAACTAATTTGAAGATTTGAGGATTTGAAAATTTGAAAATGAAAATGCTGTGTGTGAAACAAACTAATTTGAAGATTTGAAGATTTGAAAATTTGGAAATGGAAAAATGAAAAACAAAGCCACAGATTTACGGATTCTTTTAACAGCAGATAATTACACAAATAAGAAAATCGCAAAGCGATTTTAAATGATCGGTGTGATTTCTTTTTTTAATTTTTAATCTGTGTCCCGATAGCTATCGGGACTGTGGCTGATAACGCCGCTTGCTTTTTTTGAAGATAATCGTACATGTTCTTAATTGGCAGATCCCGGGTCAGGCCCGGGATGACGATGCGAGTGGAGGGTACGTTTTTTAACAAACAAAAATTAATTTGAAGATGAGGGAATTTGAAAATGAAAAGCTGTGTGTGAAAAAATAATTTAAAAAATGGAAATATTGTGAAATACGTAGCCCGGATATTTAAATGCTTTATTTCTGCCACAGATTCACAGATTAAAAAGACAAGAAGGAATTGTGCTGATTATTTCAAAATCGCTTTGCGATTTTATGAATCTGTGTAATTATATCTTAAATAAAAAATCTGTGAATCTGTGGCTGATAACGCCGCTTGCTTTTTTTGAAGATAATCGTACATGTTCTTAATTGGCAGATCCCGGGTCAGGCCCGGGATGACGATGCGAGTGGAGAGTACGTTTTCTAACAAACAAAAAATCCTAAATTCTAATTTAGAACTTAGGATTAGCAATTTATAATTCAGCATTTATAATTTATAATTCTTTTTTCAAAACTTTAGCGTCCAGCACAAAAGTCCCGAATGGTAATAAAGAAGCAAGGAATGCAAGAGCGGCTTTTTTCATGGGCCAGTTCTTTTCGGATTTTACCTGCATCAGAAAATACACGAATGCCAGAAACAACACGCCGTGGATCATTCCCATGATTCTGACCGGTAATGGTTGGCCCGCAATGTATTTCAACGGCATGGCAATAAATAATAAAGCTAAAAAAGAAACCCCTTCCAACAGGGCAACAATGCGAAACGCTTTTAATGATGAGTTCATGTACACAAAATTTATAATGATGAAATAAAAACGCCCTCCGGATTCCGAAGGGCGTTTTAAAATTATTTTAATTTAAAAGCTGCTTTTACTTTTCCAACATAATCTAATTTTTCCCAGGTAAACAATTCCACTTTTTTAACGATTGTTTTTCCTCCCGGTACTTTAAATGTTTTAGTAACGATTTCGTTTTTACGTCCCATGTGTCCGTAAGCTGCAGTTTCGCTGTATATTGGATTACGTAATTTTAAACGTTGCTCAATAAAGTAAGGACGTAAATCAAAAACCGATTCAACAATTTTTGCGATATCGCCGTCGCTCATTTTTACTTTGGAAGTACCGTAAGTATTTACATATACACCGCAAGGTTTTGCAACCCCGATCGCGTAAGAAACCTGTACCAATACTTCCGTTGCAACACCTGCTGCTACTAAATTTTTAGCAATGTGACGTGTAGCGTATGCTGCCGAACGGTCTACTTTACTAGGATCTTTTCCGGAGAATGCACCGCCGCCGTGTGCGCCTTTTCCACCGTAAGTATCCACAATGATCTTACGTCCGGTTAATCCCGTATCGCCGTGAGGCCCGCCAATTACAAAGTTTCCGGTAGGGTTGATATGGTAAGTGATCTTGTCGTTGAATAATTTATGCAGGGAAACTTTTAAGTGTTTTTTTACACGCGGGATCAAAATTGCTTTTACATCCTTTGTAATTTGTTCCTGCATTTTTGTTTGATTTCCCTTAGTGAAATCATCGTGTTGTGTAGAAATTACAATTGTATCAATGCGTACCGGTTGGTTGTTATCATTGTATTCGATAGTAACCTGTGATTTTGCATCCGGACGTAAATATATCATTTGTTTGCCTTCCTTGCGGATAGCAGCCAATTCCAATAATAACTGGTGAGCCAGGTCCAAAGACAATGGCATGTAATTGTCGGTTTCATTGGTAGCGTAGCCAAACATCATTCCCTGGTCGCCTGCACCTTGTTCTTCTTTTTTCTTTTTATCAACTCCCTGGTTAATATCGGAAGATTGTTCGTGGATCGCAGATAAAATTCCGCAGGAGTTTGCTTCAAACATATATTCCGCTTTGGTGTATCCGATCTTGCGGATCACTTCGCGTGTAATTTCCTGAACATCCAAATATGCTTTTGATTTTACTTCACCCGCAAGAATTACCTGGCCGGTTGTTACTAATGTTTCGCAGGCAACTTTCGATTGTGCATCCACTGCTAAGAAGTTATCAATTAATGCATCAGAGATCTGATCTGCAACTTTATCCGGGTGCCCTTCCGAAACCGATTCGGATGTAAATAAATATCCCATTTAATTATGTTTTTGTTTAGATTGGTTAGAAATTTTTTTAACGAGCGCTAAAATACAATTAATTAGGTAAATGGAGAAAGAATTTTACCCCCAGTTTATAAGCAGTTATAAGCGGGTTGATTTTACCGCAAAGCACGCAAAGAAGGCGCAGAGGGCGCAAAGGAAATTTCATTATATAAAGACCGTCGTCCCGGGCCTGCCCCCGGGATGTTATGTTTAAATGTGCTAACAGTACGTGTAAACAAAAGAGCCGCAGAGTTGATCTGCGGCTCTTTTATTGAACTGGTGTTTGATCACAAGCTATGTTGATACTGCAACTATCTGGCAGATCCCGGGTCAGGCCCGGGATGACAATACGGAGTGAGAACTAGTTTCCAATCTGGCTTACACACAGATTCGTAATTTCGTTCCTGTTCGTTATCTGTACAGCAAAACTTTGAACTTCCGACTTTGAACTTCCCTTACCAGATCTTCACCCTTACACTATCCTCCCTGTACATCGCATCGCCTTTTTTAATGTTGAATGCTTTGTAAAATGCATCAATATCCGATAAGGGCCCGATTACGCGGAATTCCGAAGGAGAATGCTCGTTGCTCATTACCTGCTTAGCAAGAGAAGCATCCGTTTTATTTACCATCCATGCGTATGCATACGCCAGGAAATAGCGCTGCTCCGGCGTATAGCCATTGATCAGCTCTTTTGATTGCCCCTGCGCAGTTTTGCGGAATGCTTCCAATCCCATGATCACACCGCCCAGGTCGGCAATGTTCTCGCCCTGCGTATTAGCGCCGTTGAGGTGTAAGCTGTCCAGCACTTTATAATCGCTGAACTGCTGTACGATCAATTTTGTTTTTGCTACAAATTTAGTACGGTCATCTTTTGTCCACCAGTCGCGCAAATTACCATTCTCATCATACAAGCTTCCCTGGTCGTCAAAACCGTGCGTAATTTCATGCCCGAATGTAGAACCGCCTATAATGCCATATAACACAGCATCATCGGGCATCCGTCCTTCAAATCCCGGAACAATAATATTACATGCAGGCACTACAATTTCGTTGTTCGTAGGGTCGTAATACGCATTGTACGTTTGCGGCTCCATGTCCCATTCCGTATGATCCACCGGCTTACCGTATTTATTCAGGTCGTAATTGTACGCCCATTTGCTGATGTTCAAAATGTTCTGCAAATACGTTGTGCTGCTGATCTCAATGCTGCTCATATCTTTCCATTTATCAGGATAGCCCACCTTCATATTGATCCTGTTCAGCTTGCTCAGTGCTTTTTGTTTGGTCGGCTCGCTCATCCAGTCCAGCTGTTTGATGTGCTCAGCATACACATCGCGGATGTTGTTCCCGATCTCCGTTAATTTTTCTTTGGTGCCTTTCGGCAGATATTCATCCACGTACACTTGTCCGATCAGATCGCCCAGGAAACCATCCGTATTTTCTACGATCTTTTTCCAGCGTGGCTTTTGTTCTTTCACACCTTCCAGAACGGTAGCATAGAAATAAAAATTCTCATCCGCAATCGCTTTGTTCATGTAAGAAGCATAGCGGTTCAATACATTCCATCGCAGGTAATTTTTCCAATCCCCGATGTTTATTTTTTTCAGATTTGTTTCCAGTGCCGTGAAATATTCAGGCTGGCCAACCACAACAGTATCCACATGCGGTAATCCCAATCCGCTCATCAGGTCGTTCCAGTTGATGGAAGGTGTTGATTTTGCAAGCGCAGCCACCGTCATTTTATTGTAATTCTTGTACGGATCGCGCAGGTCTTCCATTTTGCGGGAAGCTTTTGCCAATGCTGTTTCCAGCGCCATAATAGCCTTGCTTTTTTTGTCTGCAGCAGCTTTATCCGTTCCGCTCAGCTCCAGCATTTTGCTGATGTGTTTTACATATTCCTTACGGATCTCGGTGGTGCGTGCATCCAGATTAAAATAATAATCGCGTTCCGGTAAACCTAAGCGGGCTTGCCCCAATCCCACCACATATTTCGAGCTGTTTTTTTCATCCTTGATCACGCCAATGCCAAACATGCTACCCACTTCAATCGTATTTAAATGCGCAACAGCATTTAATAAGTCCTGTGTATTTTTTATCGCATCTATTTTTGCAAGCTCTTCCTTTAATGGAGCAAAACCAACCTTTTCGATGGTTGCCGTATCCATTCCGCTCTTGTAAAAATCACCGATCTTTTGTTTGTTGCTTCCTTTTACAGCTTTTGTATCTGTGGCCGAAGTTTCACAAATGCGTTTGATCGATTCGTTGATCGTGTCCTGGATGGTGCGGAAGATCCCGTTGCTGCTTTCGGAAGAAGGCACCGGATTTTTTTTGAACCAGCCGTTATTTGCAAACATAAAAAAGTTTTGCTGAGCCGAAAAAGCAGAATCAATGTGTGAAGTTACCGGATCAATAAAAGCTGCAGCAGCGGTATTTTCGGTTTTATTGCCCGGGTTGTTACAGGCGGTAAAAATGGCGGCGGCAGCAATTGCCGAAAGCGCCAGCGTAGAAATGTTTTTTTTCATTTGTTGTGTTTACACGTTTGGTAAGGAAGTAGTGGGATTTTATTTTTTTGTCAGTTGTTTGAAAATATCTTCTAATTTTTGTTCTTCTTTATTTAATGTGAGAACGGCCAATGAATTTTTAACGGCAAACTGAAATACATCCGGGCGGATATCCTTTTCAGAATGCACTTCCAGCAGCCATACATTGTCTTTTACATTTTTAGCATCGTATACATGCTGAATATTTTTTAATATGTTAACCGACGTTTTTTTATCAAACTCCACCGTAATAAAATATTTATTCTCTTCAATTTGTGTTTTCTGCAGTGCTTCGGTACTGTCGTTTGCCACAATCTGTCCTTTGTTCACAATGATCACGCGATCGCATACCGCTTCCACTTCCTGCATGATGTGCGTGGAAAATAAAACCGTTTTTTGTTTTCCTACTTCAATGATCAGGTTGCGGATCTCGGCCAATTGATTGGGATCAAGCCCGGTTGTCGGTTCATCCAGGATCAGTACTTTCGGATCGTGGATCAGCGCCTGCGCCAATCCGACACGCTGCCGGTATCCTTTTGATAAAGCGCCGATCTTTTTCTTTTGTTCCACCTGTAAGCCGGTGGTTTCAATCATTTCAGAAATGCGTTGTTTTACATTTTTTACCTGGTGCAATCCGGCAATAAATTCAAGGTATTCCTTCACATACATATCCAGGTACAAAGGATTATGTTCCGGTAAATAACCTACCATTTTGCGCACTTCCAGGCTTTGCTCTGCAATATCGAATCCGCAAACGGATGCTGTACCGCTGGTTTGCGGGATAAAGCAGGTGAGGATCTTCATCATTGTAGATTTTCCGGCACCGTTCGGGCCCAGAAAACCAACTATTTCGGTGCTGCCTACTTCAAACGAAACATTGTCCAACGCGCGTTGCTCACCGTATACTTTTGTAATATTATTTACTTTAATCGACATGCTCTTTTCATTTAATTTACGCGGATGTTATTCGTTCTTTTTAACACACCGGATCCACACAGAATACACGCAGATTCGTAAATTTGTATCTATTCGTGATTCGTACACACAAAGCTAATTCTTTTTAATAAATTTGTTGTTCTAAAAAGTGTTAATTGTTATGAACGGCGTAGTTATAAAATCAACGGGAAGTTGGTACAGTATTTTGGCGGATGACGGAACTGCAATCGAATGCCGTATCAAAGGAGTATTCCGGATCAAGGGAATAAAAACCACCAATCCGGTTGCCGTGGGCGACAGGGTTGCGTTTGAGATGGAGGCAGATGGACGCGGTGTGATCCACGCGATCGAAGACCGCAAAAATTACATCATCCGCAGATCTATTAATTTATCCAAACAATCACATATTATTGCGGCCAATATGGATCAGGCATTCCTGATCGTAACGCTGGCATTGCCGCGTACTTCGGCCGGTTTTATTGATCGTTTTTTGCTCACAGCAGAAGCGTATCACATACCTGCTACTATTATTTTTAATAAAACAGATCTCTTTGAAGACGAACCTGATCTGATGCAGGAGCTGCACGATTTTATGGCGATCTATCAAAAGATCGGCTATCCGTGTTACAAAGTATCGGCGATCAAACAATCGGATATTGATATTTTAAAAGGACTCACAAAAGATAAGATCACGCTTGTTTCCGGGCATTCGGGCGTTGGTAAATCTACGTTGGTAAATGCAATGGATGCAAAGCTGCATTTAAAAACAGGAGAAATTTCCGATTCACATTTCAAAGGAAAACACACCACCACGTTTGCCGAAATGCATGCATTAAACTACGGTGGTTTTATTATAGATACGCCCGGCATTAAAGAACTGGGGCTGGTGGACATGGAAAAAGAAGAGATCACCGATTATTTTCCGGAAATGCACGCGATCAAAGATCAATGCAAATTCAATAATTGTTTGCACATCAATGAGCCTAAATGTGCTGTAATTGCAGCGGTTGAAAATGGCGAGATCGCACAGTCGCGGTACAATAGTTATTTAGGAATTATGAGCGGGGAGGAATTAGATATTGTTTATGAGAATGATAAATAAGTTCAAAGTTTAAAGTTCAAAAGTTTAAAGTTTGCTGTGTGGCTCCTTCGGAGCGCTTTTTACCACGAAGGCACAAAGAAAAAAAGAGCGGGCGTATTTTATTAAACATTGGTCACACAAATTGGTAAACAATTTTTCATTCTTGCAGGATCAATTCCCCTCTTGAGAGGGGTTAGGGGTGTGTTCTGCGTAAAGCATTATAAAGATAGCGTAAACACAGATTCGTAATATTCGTTCCTGTTCGTTATCCGTACAAAAAAGTATCATAATATTTATGAAAGTCGTTCTACAGCGTGTCACCAAAGCTTCCGTTACCATCCATGGAAATGTAAAAAGTTCTATTGGTTTGGGATTGCTGATTTTATTGGGTGTAGAGGATGCCGATACGGAGGAGGATGTGGAATGGCTCAGCTCAAAAATAGTGAATCTCCGTATTTTTAATGATACAGAAGGTGTAATGAATGTTAGTGTAAAAGATGCCAGTGGCGATATTGTTTTAGTGTCACAATTTACATTGCATGCATCTACCAAAAAAGGAAACCGTCCTTCGTATATCAAAGCAGCAACGCCGGATGTAGCGATCCCGCTGTATGAAAAAATGATTACGCAATTGCAAAAAGATCTGGGAAAAAATATTCAAACCGGTGAATTCGGTGCTGATATGAAAGTGGAATTGCTGAACGATGGCCCGGTAACGATTGTGATCGATTCGAAGAATCGTGAATGAAAATTTAGGATTGTGGGATTAAGGAATTAGGATTTAGCTGAATTATTGAAGCGTTAATTATAACTGAAACCAATCAATACACAGTCTAACATCCAACATCCAACATCTTTCTACTCAAATCTCAGCGATTCAATCGGGTCCAATCTTGATGCTTTTACTGCAGGGTATAATCCCGAGAACAACCCAACGATCATGCAAATGGAAAATCCCATGAAGGTCCACAGCCAGGGCATAATAAAACCACCGCCTAAGAAGATCAGCGAGAAAATATTTCCTAAAAGAATGGCTAACAAAATACCGAGCAGTCCGCCAAACTGACAAATAACAATGGCTTCCACTAAAAATTGATTGCGGATGGTTTTATGATTGGCACCAACAGCTTTCCGGATCCCGATCTCGCGGGTACGTTCGCTTACCGATACAAGCATGATGTTCATCAGCCCGATAGCCGCACCCAGCAAGGTAATAATGCCAATGAAAGTAGCACCTGCCGTTACTTTTTGCGTATTCTCAATTAATAAATTTGCAAGATTATCACTTTTAGTGATCTCGAAATTATCTTCTTCACCTACGTGAACGCCCCTGATAATACGGAAAGTACCGGTTGCTTCGCTGATCGCCGCTTCCATTTGCTGCGGATTGTTGGCCATTACATTAATGGTAAACGACATATTTGGACGCGAAAAATACTGACGCACATTGTTCAGCGGAATGATCGCCACTTTATCGCCGCCAAAACCAATGCTGTTTCCTTTTGATTTTAAAATTCCGATCACTTTGTATTTGCCGCTGCCGATGGTAATGATCTTATCTATCGGATCATCCTTTTTATCAAAAAGTGCATCGATCACATCTTTTCCAAGGATCACCACATGATTGCCGTATTCCACTTCCTGCACCGAAAAATTTCGTCCGCGTTCCATTTCATAACCGGATGTTTCCATATAATTTACATCGCCGCCAAAAACGCGGATGTTGGGATTTGTTTTTTTTGATTCGAATTTGATAGTTGCCGAGCCGGATGCCGTCGTGGAAACGGAAGGTGAAGCCGGAAAGGCATATTCCCTGCTGAAACGGATGGCTTCATCGTAAGTGATCTGGCGGTAGCTTTTCGGACCTTTACCGCCAACGCCGATCCGTACGGTCATTTCGCGGTTGCGGATCGTGAAGGTATTGGCACCCATGCGGGTAAAATTACTGTTGATGGAAGCCTTGATCGCATCGATCGCGGTAAGCGTACCTACCAGCGAAAGGATGCCGATGGCAATGATCAGCATCGTGAGGGCGGTGCGCAGTTTCTGGCTGCGGATAGCCTGCAGGGAGATCGTTATATTTTCGCGGACGAGTAATGCCATGGTTCTGTTGCAAAGTTAATAAAGTATTGCTAGCAGCATCCGTGGTTTGAAAGTTAAAAAAAAATCATAAAAAAATCGGGGAAAACGAGTGGCGGATGATCATAAAAAACTATATTTATATCGATTTTTCAAAACAAACATCCCATGATTGTAAAAAATACGCTACAAAAATTTGCTCTCGTTTTACTAATCTGCTCCGCTTCCCATTCCTTGTTTTCCCAGGTTAAAAAGCCTGCAACTGCTGCTACAACAACTGCTAAAGGAGCCACTGCAACAAAAGGTGCTGTTGTTGCCGGAAAAGGCGCGGCCAAAGGGACCATTGCTGCTGATATGGATTGCACCGTAAAGATCAACGGTGGTGCAAAACCGGTAAGCATAAAAGCATACACGCCAACAGATGTAACCCTGAAAGCGGGCGACAATACAATTGAAGCGCTGGCATCCGATAAAAAATCGACTTACAAAAGAACCATTACTGTAAAAGCAGGAGAAACCGCTGTCGTGGAAATTTCCTTTTTTGAAGACGGGAAATTCCTGGATTATGTAAAAACCGGGAATGTCAACATGGTGGAAGCCGCTCTTAAAAAAGATCCTTCCTTATTAAATAACGATAACGGTACGCTTACTTCATCGCCGTTGGAAATTGCGATTGAGAACTCACAGCCCGAGCTGGTAAAATATTTAATGAGCAAAGGTGCCAGTTATATGAAACCGGAGAATATTTTTCCTTTGCACAAAACCGTATTGTATGTGTCATCCACCAAACCGAAAGAAAAAGATAAGCCTGCGCCTGACCGCGAGCTGGTTGATTTTTTCCTTGCAAAAGGTTGTAAGATCACCGATAAGGACGATGGCGGAAATACACCCTTATTGTGTGCTGTACGTGCCAACAAGTTAGAGCTGGTAATCTACCTGGTGGAGAAAGGCTCCGACATAAATGCGAAAAACGATTTTGACGATACCCCTTTAAAAATAGCACAGGATAAAGGAGAGATCACGATCATCAACTATTTGAAATCAAAAGGGGCATTGGAAAAATAGCCCCTTTTTTATTGATGAACAGGGAGATAATTTGTAAATTTGCAGCCTGAAATAAAAGCATTACACTGTTTTATACTTAAAGTTTCTTTAACAGAACTTTAAACTTTATAACTTTTAACTTTAAACTAATAAAATTATTATGGCTTTTGACATTGAAATGATTAGGACGGTTTATGAAAAACTTCCTGCAAAAGTGGCTACCGCGCGTAAACTCGTTGGGCATCCGCTTACACTTACTGAAAAAATATTATATGCGCATTTACATGCCGATCAAAAGGCAGAAAGCTTTGGAAGAGGTAAATCGTATGTGGATTTTGCACCGGACCGTGTTGCCATGCAGGATGCAACCGCTCAAATGGCTTTGTTACAATTCATGCAGGCTGGCCGTCCAAAAGTGGCTGTTCCTTCCACCGTACATTGTGATCACCTGATCACTGCAAAAAATGGTGCAGCAGAAGATCTGGCATTCGCTACAAAAGAAAGCAAGGAAGTATTTGATTTCCTTGGTTCTGTTTCTAATAAATACGGCATCGGTTTCTGGAAACCGGGTGCCGGGATCATTCACCAGGTAGTATTGGAAAATTATGCATTCCCTGGCGGGATGATGATCGGTACCGATTCACATACAGTTAATGCAGGCGGTTTAGGTATGATCGCGATTGGTGTTGGTGGAGCTGATGCCTGCGATGTAATGGCAGGCTTGGCATGGGAATTAAAAATGCCGAAACTGATCGGTGTTAAATTAACAGGAAAATTAAGCGGCTGGGCAGCTCCGAAAGATGTGATCCTGACCGTTGCCGGGATTTTAACGGTAAAAGGCGGAACAGGTGCTGTGGTTGAATATTTTGGCGAAGGCGCTACTTCCATGAGCTGTACCGGTAAAGGTACTATTTGTAACATGGGTGCGGAGATCGGTGCTACCACTTCTACATTCGGTTACGATGAATCCATGGAGCGTTATTTAAAAGCAACTCACCGTGCGGATGTTGCAGAACTGGCAAACGCGATCAAAGAACATTTAACTGCAGATCCTGAAGTGTACGCAAATCCTGAAAAATATTTTGACCAGGTGATCGAGATCAACCTGTCGGAATTAGAGCCGCATGTAAACGGCCCGTTCACACCGGATCTGGCAACTCCTATTTCTAAATTAAAAGAAGAAGCGATCAAAAACGGCTGGCCTACAAAAATCTCTGTAGGTTTATTGGGTTCTTGTACCAACTCTTCTTACGAAGATATTTCCCGCGCTGTGAGCCTTGCAAAACAGGTTTCTGCAAAAAACTTAAAAGCAAAATCAGAATATTTGATCAACCCGGGTTCAGAGCAAATTCGTTTTACGATTAAGCGTGACGGATTCCTGGATGTGTTCGATCAGATGGGGGCAACCGTATTTACCAATGCCTGCGGACCTTGTATCGGTATGTGGGATCGTATGGGTGCTGAAAAACAGGAAAAAAATACCATCATTCATTCCTTCAACAGGAACTTTGCAAAACGTGCGGATGGAAATCCAAACACGTACGCATTTGTTGCATCACCGGAAATTGTGACGGCAATGGCGATTGCAGGTGACTTAACATTTAACCCGCTGACGGATTCATTAACAAACGAAAACGGGGAACAGGTAAAACTGGATGCACCAACCGGGTACGAATTGCCTCCAAAAGGTTTTGATGTGGATGATGCAGGTTTCCAGGCACCAGCTGCCGATGGAAGTAAAGTGGAAGTAAAAGTATCTCCTGATTCGGATCGTTTGCAATTATTGGCTCCGTTCCCGGCATGGGAAGGTACTGATCTGAAAGGATTGAAATTGCTGATTAAAGCAAAAGGAAAATGTACAACCGATCATATTTCAATGGCGGGCCCATGGTTGAAATACCGCGGACATTTGGATAATATTTCCAACAACATGCTGATCGGTGCTGTGAATTTTTTCAATGAAAAAACTGACAGTGTTAAAAATCAATTGACAGGTTCTTACGATGCTGTACCAAAAGTACAACGCGCCTACAAAGCAAAAGGAATTGGTTCGATCGTGATCGGTGATGAAAATTACGGTGAAGGTTCTTCACGTGAACACGCCGCAATGGAGCCTCGTTTCCTTGGTGTACGTGCGGTGCTGGTAAAATCATTTGCACGGATCCACGAAACCAACCTGAAGAAACAAGGAATGTTAGGATTAACATTTATGGACAAAGCGGATTATGAAAAAATCCAGGAAGATGATACAATTGATATTACCGGATTAACTACGTTTGCTCCGAATACGCCATTAGTATTGGTGTTGAACCACGCAGACGGAAGTAAAGAAGAGATCAAAGCAAACCATACTTATAACGAACAACAGATTGAGTGGTTCAAAGCGGGTGGTGCGCTGAACATTATCAGGGCAAGCGTAAAAGCATAAGCTCCATATAATTAAAATAAAAAATGCGTTGCGAATAAAAATCCGCAACGCATTTTTTATTTTAATCTACTAAATACTAATGGGTACTAATGTACTAATCTGTGTAATGTTTGTTTTATGCTGTCATCCTTATTGTAAGACAGAACGAATAATGAATCATTTTTTTCCTCTGCGGCTCTTCCTCTTTTTTCTTTGCGAACTTTGCGGTTAAGTCCTTCCTCTCTGTGAAACTCTTTTATCTCTGTCAACCCTGTGTTAAAAAGCACTAAATTTAGAGCATGAAAGCATACAATCCCAAACACTGGTTTTCGCTCATCTTTTCGTTCCATAAAAGCGATTCGTTCCGGCAATTGGTTCCGGCATTCATCGGGTTAACCATTTTAACAGGCGGTTTGTGTTACCTGCATTTAAAAGTGGAAGGCATCAATTTTACCAGCACCATTGTAATGCATTCCTTGTTGGGTTTGGTGATCTCGCTGTTGCTTGTATTCCGTACCAATACAGCTTATGAGCGCTGGTGGGAAGGTCGCCGTTTGCTGGGCGAACTGGTGAATAACAGCCGCAATTTAATGCTGAAAATAAACGCGTACATTCCTGATGATAAAAAAGAATTAAAGAATAATTTCCGGATTTTAATTTCCAATTATGCCTTTGCTTTAAAGGAACATTTGCGTGGCGGATTTAAGGAAGGCGAGCTGGAAGATCATCCCAATCTGCGGATCAGCGAACTGAAAGAATACAATCATATTCCCAACCGCATTGCACAACAGCTCTACAATGAAGCAAATGAATTGTGCAAACAACAATTAATTTCGGAAGAAAGAATGATCACGCTGACAGATGAATTGCGCTCGTTCACAAACATTACAGGTGCCTGCGAGCGCATCAAAAAAACGCCGATCCCGTATTCGTACAGCACGTTTATCAAGCGAATGATCTTTTTATATGTGGTAACATTGCCCTACGGTTTGATCCCCGATCTGGGCTGGGGATCGATCCCGGTTGTGCTGTTTATCTTTTACGCATTTGCTAGCCTGGAGCTGATCGCAGAAGAAATTGAAGATCCGTTCGGATACGATAATAATGATCTTCCAACAGACGAGATCGCGGCAACGATTAAGAAAAATTTGTTGGAAATACTGAAGTAAATATAATCTATGCGCGTCATTGCGAGGACTTTTCGCCCGAAGCAATGACGTTCTTAAAAGAGTTTGGTGTATAGTATTGCGTTACTGATTTTAATTTACAGCGCCATTACACCTTCAATGGTACTTACGTCGATGTATTTTTCGATCACATCATCGGCGCTCAGCATTACTTCCTTTACAGTGATGCTCATGTATTTTCCGGTGCTGGATTCTTTTTGCTCGATCACTGCTTCGTCCGAAAACTTCGCTTCTACCAGCGCCATTTTTTTATTGTCGGCCGTAATAATAAATTTAAACATGTAAACTTGCGGCCAGTTTTTGTCTTTCGACAGTTTTTCATGCAGGCTTTTAAATTGTTCATCTTTATTCATGATGCAAAGATAATGTCTATTACATTTACTTTGTTAAATTTGCTGTAATATGGAATTATTTAAAATAAAAGACGAATACATTCAGCTCAACCAGTTGATCAAAGCAATGGGCTGGTGCGAGAATGGGGCGGAAGCAAATAACATGATCGATGCCGGGTTGGTGAAAGTGAACGACGTGGTGGAACACCGGAAACGGAATAAAATTGTAAAAGGATTTATCGTAGAAGTTAACAATCAAAAAGTAAAAATTGAATAAATATGATCAGAACTCTCTTCACAGCTGTAGTATTATTATTTGCCTTTAAAGCCGCATCCGCACAGGAAATTGTAAAAGATACTGTTGGCACATCCAGCGTAAAAAACGATTACGAGCTGCCGGATAATCAGTTCTCGGATTGGAAAAGCGTGGAAAAGATCTGGTATGCAAATGAGTATGATAAAATAAAAGCGGAGAATAAAATAACCCTGGCCTGCAAAACCTGCAATTCGTTTTATATGGATGTGATCATCAAAGTAAATGGAAACGGAAAGATGGAATATTACAAGCTTACCGGGAGTAACAATTGCGGTCGCGGATTCAACAAAGCGCAGGAAATTCGCATGATGCGCATGTTCTTTAAATTCGAATATCCATCGAGCCTGCGCAATACTACTTTTAAAACACGTTTGGGAACAGCGCTAAAATGCTGATCTAGCCGTGATATACGCGGGATGCAACGATCAGTCCATTGCTGATCTCCAGCACTTCCGCCACCAGCATTTCTTCTTCATTTTCTACCGTGCGGACGTATTCCATGAATACGCGGTTTTCATTTGCCGTTAATGTGGTATACCTGTAATTCAATGTCGGCAGGCGATCAAAAGCATCGCGCCACCATTCGCGCAAAGCGGCTGTGCCCTGTACCAGTCCGTTCGTTTCCGGTTTACGGATCTTCAATTTAGGACTAAAATGCTTTGCTGCCGGGTGATACAGCGTAAGCAAAGCCTCCAGGTTGTGCGTATTAAATGCATTAAACCATTGAATGGCAATGGCTTCATTTTCGGTGGGTTTCATATCCTGAAAAATTTCCCAAATTTAGTTGAAAAACTCTATATAAATAATGTTAATAATCGGGAAAGTAGAGGCGCTATTTGTTATTTTTACGTACAACAAAATGAACCGTCTACTACTTTTTATAACATTCGCCCTCTCTGCATTTACAGGCTTTTCACAAGTCAATGTAAATGATATTACCATTGCGCGCGATACCTTTGGCATCCCGCATATTTTTGCGCCTACGGATGTGGGAGTGGCTTATGGATTGGCATGGGCGCATGCCGAAGACGATTTTGAGCACATTCAGCAGATGATGATCACTGCCAATGCGCGTTTGGGCGAATTACAGGGCAAAAGCGGGGCGCCTACCGATTATTTCGTTCGTTTTATCAAAGCAAAAGAACTGGTAGAGCAGCATTACGATCAGGACCTGTCGGCCAACTACAAAGCCGTATTGCAGGGATATGCCGATGGGTTGAACGCTTACGCAAAAACACATCCCAAAGAAATAAAGCTCAAACATATTTTCCCCATCACGCCTAAAACCATTGTAACGGCTTATGTGGTAATGCTTACCAGCATGGTGGGCGTTTCCAAAGCGCTGGGGTATGTGGTGAAGGACGATCCAAGCGGTTATATTTTTAATGCCGGTGCAGGTTCCAATGCAATAGCCATGAATCAGAGGATCACTGCCGACAGTGCTGCGTACCTGCTTATTAATCCGCATGTACCCATTGAAGGCGTAGCATCGTGGTACGAAGCGCATTTGAACAGCGGACAGGGATTGAATATTTACGGTGCATTTGTTCCCGGTATGGTAATGCCTGCAATGGGTTGCAACGAACACATGGGTTGGGCCATCACTTTCAACTGGCCCGATTATGTGGATGTGTACGAGATGGAGATCAATTCTCAAAATAAAAATCAATACAAATTTGAAGGCGACTGGTATGATTTTGAAGTGCGGAAAATTCCTTTGAAAGTAAAAACAAAATTGGGAAAGATTACTGTAAAACGTGAAGCATTGTGGTGCATTTATGGTCCGGCTTACCGCACCAAAAAAGGCGTGTACGCATTGCGTTACAATACTCTGTTCAATGTAAAAGCGCCGGAACAATGGTATAAAATGGCGCATGCGGGTGGTTATTCCGAGTTTTATCAAAGCATGGAAATGCAGGGCATTCCGTTATTTAATTTTATCATGGCGGATGATAACAACAATATTTTTTATCTGTTCAATGCGCTATTGCCGCAGCGGGATGTAACTTACAACTGGCAAAAAGCGGTTCCGGGAAATACTTCCAAAACCTTCTGGAATAAATTTTACCGCATGGATCAGCAGCCCTTGAAATACAATCCGAAATGCGGCTATGTTTTTAATACCAATAACACGCCTTTCCATTGCACGGCACCGGAGGAAAATTTGAACCCGGCTAATTTTAATAAACAATCGGCATTCGACTGGAACCGGATCAACAACCGCGAATTGCGCTTTTACGAGCTGATGCAGAATAAAAAGAAGATCTCCTTCGAGGATTTTAAAAGCATTAAATACGATTGCAGTTATCCTACCAAACAAGGCGGCGTATACCGTTTGTTCAAACCCATTTACGGTTTACAGGAAAGTCAGTACCCGGATCTTGCAGATGCGATCACGCGTTTGAAAAGCTGGGATTTTAACGGTGCGGCTGATAATCATACAACAGCGTTGGCGGTACTTACCTGCAATTATTTATTCAAGAAAAAAAATGCAGGTTACAACGAGCTGGAAACCGGGTTCGATTATTCCACGGAAGATTTATTGGAAGCGATCCGGTATGCAAAAAATTATCTGATAAAATATCATAAAACAATTGATGTGCCTTTCGGCGATGTGCAGCGTACTTTTCGTGATGATAAAAGTTTTCCTGTTTCCGGTTTGCCCGAATGCATCCAGGCCATGGCGAGTGTGGAAAACGACAAAGGTTTTTTGCGTGCGCAGGATGGTGATTCGTTTATAATGTTTGCAAAATTTTCGAAAAAGAACGGCAACACATACGAGAGCGTTGTTCCGTTTGGCGAATCGCGCAGGAAAGGAAATCCGCATTACACGGATCAAATGGAGATGTATAGTAAACATCAAACAAAAACGATTACACTGGACAAGCAAAAAATATTGCAAACGGCAACGCGGGTGTATCATCCGCAATGATGCTGCGTTATAGAAAGTAAAGCGGAAGGTTAAAATGAGTAAAATGTTATAATATTCATGGATGACAGCTAAGGAACGTGTTTTTGTTTCCATAACAATATTTTTCTAAAACAATAAAAACAAAAATTGAAAGGATGACATTAAAAAATGATTTGGTCTTAAGAGCTGCAAGAGGAGAAAAAGTAGAACGTACACCCGTATGGCTGATGCGCCAGGCAGGAAGAGTGTTGCCGGAATACCGTGCTGTGCGCGAAAAAATGGGGGGCTTTAAAGAGTTGGTGGAAACGCCTGAATTTGCATGTGAAGTGACCATTCAGCCGGTTGATATTTTAGGCGTGGATGCTGCTATTATTTTTTCGGATATCCTGGTGATCCCGGAAGCAATGGGATTGCCTTACCAGATGGTGGAAGCGAAAGGACCGTGGTTTGAAAAAACGATCAAAACGGCGGATGACATAGCGCAATTACGCGTTGCACAACCCGAAGATCTGCACTATGTGATGGATGCATTAAAACTCACTAAAAAAACACTGGATGGCCGTGTGCCGCTGATCGGTTTTGCAGGCGCACCCTGGACGATCTTTGCATACATGATCGAAGGAAGTGGAAGTAAAACGTTTTCGAAAGCGAAGAAATTCCTGTACACACAACCGCAATTATCGCATTTGCTGCTGCAGAAAATTACTGACAGTACCATCAATTATTTAAAAGGACAAATTGTTGCCGGTGCTGATATGCTGCAGCTGTTCGATAGCTGGGCGGGGATTTTATCACCGGAGCAATACAACGAATTTTCATTGAAATACATTTCACAGATCTGTGATGCCATCACGGAAGTACCGTTTACGGTATTTGCGAAAGATGCACATTTTGCACGTGTGCAAATGGGGAAATTAAGCTGTGATACTATCGGGCTGGATTGGACCATGGACATTGCAGAATCGCGCGCAATGATCGGAAATACAAAAACATTGCAGGGAAATATTGATCCGTGTTTGTTGTATGCGGATTATGATGTGATCAAAAAAGAAGCAGTAAAAATGTTGAAAGCATTCGGCCCCGACCGCCACATTGCTAACCTGGGCCATGGTTTGTATCCGGATCTGGAAAAAGATAAAGTGAGGTGTTTTGTAGATGCGATCAAGGAATTTAGATTTTAGTAGATAGTCATTAGTAATTAGTACTGTGTGTGAAAAAAATAAAAAGGTAAAAGCGTTGAAAGAGCTTATGAGTAAAAGCTTTGAACTGATTTTTAGCAAACACAGATTAGTATATTAGTACAAATTAGTGTTTAGTAGATATCTTAACAAACACAGCCAACTTTGAACTTTAAACTTTGAACTAAAAAAGTGCAACCGCTAACATATATCACAGTAAAATCATTGAAAAGCATTTTCTTTTCAATGTTGCTGCTATGCGCTGTTGGCTCGTTTGCGCAGGCGCCCAAAAAAGGAAAGAACCTGATCCCGAATCCCGGTTTTGAAGATCACAAAGGAAAAGGAGCCGATATTAAAACGGCAACTCCCTGGAAAGGTGCAGGAACAGTGGATTATTTTTTAAAACCGGAAAAGCGTGATACCTCGCGGTTTAAAGGTGCAAGAACCGGGAGTGCGTATGCAGGTTTGAGGTTTCAGTCGGATTACAAAGAGTACATGTACGTGAAGCTGCTGGAACCGCTGGAAAAAGATCGGGTGTATCATTTTAAAATGTATGTGCGTTTGCTGGAAGCCAGCAATGTAACGGTAACGATCAAACAATTGGGCGCGTATTTTTCGGATGTGGAATTTAAGATCGGGATGGAATTTGACGAGTCGGGATTGGTGGATACTACCTATAATAAAGGAATTTCGGGCTCGCTCAACTGGATCTTAATTCAGGGGGATTACACGGCGCATGGCGGCGAAAAATATGCGATCATCGGGAATTTCAGGACGAAGATGAAAGACGATTTTGTGAAGAAAAACAAATGGAGCCTGTTCGAATTTAAAGAAGCGTATTATTACATTGATGATGTTTCGCTGCGTAAAAAATTAACAGCAGCGGATACTGCCAAAATAAAAACACCGGCGGTAAAAGAACCGCCGATCACGTATCCGGAAACGTATACGGTGGGCGAAACGGTGCTGATCGATAAGATCCAGTTTGAAAATAACAGTGCGCAATTTTTAAAAATATCTTACAAATCGCTGGATGCATTGGTAAACGCGCTCAATAATCATCCTTTTATGGAGATCCAGATCATCGGTTATACCGATAATGTGGGGAATGAAGCGGTAAACCGGAAATTATCCAAGGACAGGGCAAAAGCAGTGTATGATTATTTATTGGAGCAGGGCGTGATCAATCCATTGACCTATAAAGGGGTGGGACCGGCCAATCCGGTGGCGCCGAATGATACGGAGGAAAACCGCGCAAAAAACAGGCGCGTTGAATTTGTGATCATTAGCCAATAATGTTGTATTATTAATAAACGAAAAACTAACACTAACCCAAAAGATATGGCACAATTTAAAAAAGGAGATAAAAAAATTATCAATGCCTGGACGTTTTACGATTGGGCAAATTCATCGTATCCGCTGGTGATCACATCCGCGATCTTCCCCATCTTTTATGTAGCAAACACTACTACCAAACTTGCCGATGGAACAGTGAGCGATGTAGTTACCTTCATGGGACATAATTTTAAAAACACAGAGCTATACGATTATGCGGTTGCATTTTCCTTTATCATTGTTTGTTTTTCATCGCCGATCCTTTCCGGTATTGCCGATTACAGCGGGAGCAAAAAGCGCTTCATGCAGTTCTTCTGCTTTTTGGGATCGCTTTGCTGCGCTTCTTTATTCTTTTTTACAAAAGTACATCTTGGCTGGGGCTTGTTATCGATCGTGTTTGCAAGCGTAGGGTTTTGGGGTAGTTTGGTGTTTTACAATGCTTACCTTCCGGAGATTGCGGAGCCAGCCGATCATGACAAAGTAAGTGCAAAAGGTTTTGGAATGGGTTATTTCGGCAGTTCTTTATTATTGATCATTAACCTGGTCATGATCAAAGTGTTTCACATTGATGCCCGCTGGTCCTTTGTTTCTGTGGCATTGTGGTGGGTTGGCTTTGCGCAGATCACTTTTTCGAGATTACCAAACGGTAAAAAATCACATGCAACCGAAGATGGTGGAAATATTATTTTTAAAGGATTCAAAGAATTATGGAAAGTATGGAATCAGCTCAAGCACATCAAGCAATTGAAACGTTATTTATTTGCATTTTTTATGTACAGCATGGGCGTGCAAACGGTGATGATCGTTGCTGTATTGTTTGCTAAAAAAGAAATTGCAGGCCTGGAAGACAGTAATCTTATTGTAAGCGTTTTATTGATCCAGTTTGTCGGGATCCTTGGATCGTTTTTGTTTTCAAGGCTTTCAAGGATGATCGGTAATATCAAATCATTGGGTGTTTCTTTATTTATCTGGATCGGGATCTGTATTTTTACTTACGGATTTGTGTATACGCCCAATTCATTTTACATCGTGGCATGTATGGTCGGCCTGGTGATGGGCGGGATTCAATCCTTATCACGTTCAACGTATTCAAAATTATTGCCTGAAACAGAAGACAATGCATCGTTCTTCAGTTTTTACGATGTATGTGAAAAGATTGGAATTGTGATCGGGATGTTCTCTTTTGGTGCCATAGAAGGTATTACAGGCGGCATGCGTAATTCTATTTTAGCATTGATCTTCTTTTTTATCAGCGGCTTTATTATTTTACTGACGATCCCGAAAACGGAGAATGTGAAGTAAATAAGTTCAAAGTTCAAAGTTTGGAAGTTTAAAGTTTGCTGTGTGAATCGCTTGCGCGATTGTTTTTTTACCACGAAAGCACAAAGTCGCAAAGAGTAAAAAGAATTTATTTGAGAAGTAATAATGTTTGGTAACTAATCGTAAGCATAGTTCACGCACAGAAAAATACACAGCTCACATACAGCCCCTTCTTTTGTGGAGAGGGGATGAAGGGCTGAGGTTGTACACACAGATTAGTATATTAGTAAAAATTGGTATTTAGTAGATAAAACACAGATTCGTAAATTCGTATTTATTCGTTATTCGTAACCTATGATTGTAGATATTTTTATTCCCTGTTTCATTGATCAGATCTACCCTGATACTGCTTCCAATATGGTAAAGATCCTGGAGCGTTTAGGGTGTGGCGTTAATTATAATCCCGAGCAAACCTGTTGCGGGCAGCCAGCATTTAACGCCGGTTACCGCGATGAATGCAAGGAAGTAGGAGAGAAGTTCATTCGTGAATTTCAGAACGACCGTTACATCATCACACCTTCTGCATCCTGCTCGGGTTTTGTAAAAAACGGTTATCCCGAAATTTTTCACAACTCCGTGCTGCACAATGAATACAAACAAATTCAGAAAAACATGTATGAGTTTTCTGATTTTTTAGTGAACGTGTTAAAGATCACCGACCTGGGTGCAAAGCTCGAAGGTGTTGCCACGTATCACGATTCCTGTTCCGCTTTGCGCGAATACGGAATAAAGCGCGAGCCGCGTTTGTTATTGGAAAAAGTACGCGGACTGGAATTGCGCGAAATGGCAGATTCGGAAACCTGCTGCGGATTTGGTGGCAGTTTTGCTGTAAAATTTGAACCCATTTCGGTTGGACTGGCAGATAAAAAAATAGAAAATGCAACCGCAACCGGAGCTGATTATATTATTTCTACGGATGCATCCTGCCTGATGCACATGGACGGTTTTGCAAAAAAACAAGGCAAAAAAGTAAAGATGATGCATTTGGTGGATGTGCTTGCATCTGGCTGGGACTAGGCGGATGTTGGAATGTTGCCGGATGTTGGATTGTTAGATATTGGATCTTAGACAGTGTGTGAACTTAAGCTCGTCATTGCGAGGAACGAAGCAATCTCACACCAGTTTTACACAGATCATTTTAAAGCTAAATTTTTTTCAATGCAGAAACGTACCCTTGTTTTTATACTCATCGTTTCTACTTTCCATTTTTCTTTTTCCCAGGAAGAAAAACCAATTCCATATCACTTTATCAAAATCAATATTTTTAACGCACCTTTTGGTGAAGTGATCGGCTTTTACGAATATTTTAATGGTAAAAGCAAAGGCTGGGAGTTTGGGTTAAGTTATATTTATCCTGTAAAACACATGCAGGATAATGTTTTGCAGCTTTACCCGACGTTGTATTATGCCCGGGGATTTTCGGCTCGCTGTGCCCGCAGATTTTATGTTCCGGCAAAAAAAGGATTTTTGTTTTTAGGGCCTTCGCTTGTTTTTAAATACAAGAACATCCACAATGACAAAATACAATTGGATAAAGGAACAGACACAGAAGCGCTCATTTCGCAGGAAAAATATGTGACAAGTTTGTTAGCGACTTTCGGATTTGCAAAGCCTGAAAAAAATAAATTAAAATTTGAAATTTATTGTGCGCTTGGTGTAAGTATGATCTCCAACAATACCGATTATCATCGCTATTATGTAGAGAGTATTCCTGCATCTTCCAATCAGTTTTATTATCGCCAAAAGCCACGCCTGATGTATGATAACACTTTATTCTTTTTTCCTGTTATTGAATTAGGCTACAAATTTTTGTTTACAGTAAAAGGCAGAAGAAAAGAATAAATTATTTCCTGATCGATTCCTTCACTTTTATAAACTGCGGATCCGATTTTAATGTGTTGAATGCACTATCACTTTCCAGTCGTTTTACATCCGTAAAGCCATTTTTAACAGATTCATTTAATGCTTTTATTGCCGCCTCATTATCCGCTTGTTTCGCTTTGATCTCTGCCATTAAATAATCCGCTTCCGTATTTTTAGGATCTACCAGCTTGTACAGCTTGCAGTAATATTCCGCCGCGATCACATTGTTTTGTTTCAGCGTGCCGCTCGTTTGCATGTAACAAACCAGGCTTAAATAACTTAAAATACGTTCTTCAATTGCAACTTCCTCTTTGTCCTTTCCTGTTTTTATTTTTTGATTCACCGACGCAATATCTTTTACCCACCATTCATAATTTTGTGTCTGAAGCGCATCCATGTAACCGCCTTTCATTTTTTCTTCCCTGTTCCATGCTGCTTCATTTAGTTTTAACTGGTGATCCACAGCCTCGCTTGTTTTTAATTTTTTATACGTGTCATAAAACAACGTGAGGTTGTCCAGCTTTTCGTAAAAATTAAGATCCTTACGGCACAATTCATACGCTTCGTATTCTTTGTTTTGTTTTAACAAAGCATTCAGTTTATCCGTTTCCGTTTTAATCCCCGATTGGATCATCGCCGTATTTTTTGTCGCAGGATTTTTGCGCATGTTGTCCAGCTCTTCCCACACAAATGCTTCTTCCATGGTTGGCACCGGCGGCCATTCGTGTTTTCCTTCAAAGCTGATCACGGCATGTTTTACATCATGGCCCGCAAGATCAACCAGGTCGTACTTACGCATTTCGGTATAATTAAAATCCGCATCACCGGCAATTCCAAAGAATGTATAATTATTACGTGGGTTTATTGAATTCACCGCCGGGTTTGCAGCACCGCAGCAGATCACACCTGCAACATATCCGTTTGTGATTGCAAGCGCATTGGCAACGCGCGCACCGCCCGAAAATCCCATTAAATAAACACGATGCTCGTCAATGGCAAGCCGGCTTTTGGTATCGCTGAAAAGTGTAGCGGCAATTGCCTGGGATTGTTCCCAGGAAGTTCCGTTCTGCGAATTGTTGGAACCCACAATGATGTATCCGTATTTTTCTGCCAGGTCTTTATAATCAGCAACCGGTAATTTTCCAGTACCGTGTGCATCAAATGCATAAATAACAGGATATATTTTTTTTATGTCATATCCTTTCGGGAGATACATAGCAAAGCTTTGCGACGTATCGCTTTTGCATATTACTTTATCGATCACCTGCCCGGCTGAAAAGGATTCCATTGCAACTGCAGCTGTATCTTTAGTATGTTGCGGATTTTTGGATGTATTCCCCGGATGTGAAGAACAAGCCTGAAAAGTAAGTCCTGCAAATAAAATAAAAAAAGTGTTGAATATTTTCATGTTAAATAATCTTATAATTTTTATACTCCCCGATCTTCCATCCAAATTTTTTCTCGATGAAAAGAAGGACTTTTAATTTCAATGTTAATTTTTTTTGTGTCGGATCAAAAGAAAATTTCCAATTCATCCGGTTAATCCGCTCCTGCATGATTTGCGGATGCGTTCCATTAAATTTTACAAGCGAATCAATTTGCGAATAATCAAATTCATTTACATCCGGAATGTTTTTTTTCATCCAGGAATCATCATGCCACAACTTGTTAAAGCTTTGTTGTTTGGCCTGCTGCGCTTCCGGTGGTTTTACCCAGCCGTAATGATACACCACTGCATCAATTTGTTTCACATTTAATTTTTCACCGTTCTTCCGGAATCCCTGCGCATCTTTGTAAGAAGTAATTGCTTTGTTGTTCCGCACCACGCGAATTTCTTTTCGGTACCACTGGCGCGAATCGCCTGTAAAATCATACGATCCGTAAAAGTGCGTGTAATTGAACAACAAACCATCCACACGTTTGTCATCTTTGTATTCTTCCATCGCTGCTTTGATCACCGGTAAATATTTTTCATGGATCACTTCATCGCCCTGGATGTAAAAACACCAGTCGCTCTCCGGAGCAATTCCGGCAAACGCCTTGTTGGTCTCATCCGCCAATACTTTTCCTCCTTCGCGCAAACGATCGTCCCAAACGGTTTCAATAATTTTTATTTTCGGAGAATTGATCGAGCGGATCAGTTGCAATGTATCATCCTCTGATTTTCCAACAGCAACTACCACTTCATCGCACAGCGGTAAAATGGAGCTGATCGCTTCCACGATGGGATAATCATATTTGATGGCATTGCGAACAATGGTGAAACCGCTTACTTTCATTTATTATAAATTATACTTCAATATCAAATTTATACTGTCATCCCGTGCCGCGACACAGGATCTGTTCATTAGAATTTTTTTTTTCAATCCTTTCGGAGAGCAGCACTTAGGCGCTACAAACATTTGTGAGATCCCGGGTCGGCGCCCGGGATGACAGTTCTTAAAAAGGTTTTAATAAAATTTAAAATCCGTTTTTATCCGTCCCATCTACGTTATCCGCGTTCCATTTTAAAATAAATCATCCAACAAACTATCCTCCACCAAATTCGGCAGCGTTACTCTCAAGCTTGGCGTCCGGTCCATTTCGCGTTTGATCGCAAACAATGCTTCCTCATTTCTGGCCCAGCTTCTGCGGGCAATTCCGTTGTTCACATCCCAAAACAGCATTGATCTTAATCTTCTGTCGCTATCGGCACTTCCATCCAGCACCATCCCAAAACCGCCGTTGATCACTTCTCCCCAGCCAACACCACCGCCATTGTGCAGCGAGATCCAGGTAGCGCCGCGGAAACCATCGCCTACAAAATTTTGCACCGCCATATCTGCTGTAAAGCTGGAACCATCATAAATATTGGACGTTTCGCGGTAAGGCGAATCCGTGCCCGATACATCGTGATGATCGCGGCCCAATACAACCGGTGCGGAAATTTTTCCGGATTTGATCGCAGCATTAAATGCTTCCGCGATCTTCACACGTGCTTCCGAATCGGCATATAAAATGCGGGCTTGCGAGCCTACTACTAAATTATTCTGCATCGCATCCTTGATCCAGACCATGTTATCGCTCAATTGCTGTTTGATCTCGGCAGGAGCCGTTTTGTACATTTCCTGCAATACATCAAATGCCAATTGATCAGTAATAGCAAGGTCTTTCGGGTCACAGGAAGTGCAAACCCAACGGAAAGGACCAAATCCGTAATCAAAACACATCGGTCCTAAAATATCCTGCACGTATGAATTGTATTTGAAGGTACCGTCTGCTTTTACAATATCAGCACCGGCACGCGAAGCTTCCAGTAAAAAAGCATTTCCATAATCAAAGAAATACATTCCTTTTGCTGTGAGCGTATTTACTGCATTGGCATGACGTACCAATGTTTTCTGAACTTCTTTTTTGAATTGTGCCGGGTCCTTCGCCATCATTTCGTTGGATTGTTCGTAGGATAATCCTGCAGGATAATAGCCGCCCGCCCATGGATTGTGCAGTGATGATTGGTCGGTGCCGATATCGACATTCATTTTTTCGGTCACCAGCCGTTCCCACAGATCAACTACATTCCCCTGGTAAGCAATGGAAACAGCTTCTTTGGCAGTTTGTGCTTTTTTTATCCGCTCCATTAATTGTGTAAGATCATCAAATACTTCATCCACCCAGCCTTGTGAGTGGCGTGTTTTTGTAGCCTTTGGATTGATCTCGGCAACGACCGAAATCAATCCTGATATTTTTCCGGCCTTGGGTTGTGCGCCGCTCATACCGCCTAATCCGCAGGTAACAAATAATTTGCCCCGTCCGACCAGGTCATCCGGGCGGGCTTTACGATCTGCTTCATCTTTCGAAATTTTACGCGCAGCGTTCATCACTGTAATGGTGGTGCCGTGTACAATTCCCTGCGGACCAATGTACATGTATGATCCAGCGGTCATTTGTCCGTATTGCGTTACGCCCAGTGCATTGAATTTTTCCCAGTCATCCGGTTTGCTGTAATTCGGGATCATCATTCCGTTGGTGATCACCACGCGCGGTGCATCTTTATTGGAAGGGAACAAGCCCATCGGGTGACCGGAGTACATAGCGAGTGTTTGCTCATCCGTCATCTCCGCAAGGTATTTCATGGTTAATAAATATTGCGCCCAGTTTTGAAACACTGCGCCATTACCGCCGTAAGTGATCAACTCATGCGGATGCTGCGCCACGGCATAATCCAGGTTGTTTTGCAGCATCAGCATGATAGCTGCAGCTTGCTTGGATTGATGCGGGTATTCGCTGATGGGACGTGCATGGATCTTATAATCCGGACGAAAACGGTACATATAAATGCGGCCGTATTCTTTTAATTCGTTTGCAAATTCTTTCGATAAAACCGCATGGTGTTTTTTATCAAAATAACGCAGCGCATTGCGGATCGCCAGTTTTTTTTCTTCTTTGGTTAAAATATCTTTCCGCTTCGGAGCATGGTTGATGCTGGTTTCGTATGGTTTTACAGTTGGTAATTCATCCGGAATACCTTGTAGAATAGTTTCTTTAAAGCTCATAGTTTATAATCTTGATTCAGTTCTTTTTAATAGAGTAGGCAACGGGCAGTTGGCAATAGGCAGTAGACAAATTGTTATAATTAGCATTTTGCATTAATTTCATAATCTTAGTCATTTTCAAATTCTTTTAACACAGTACGTCATCTGCACATCTGCACATCAGAAATCTGCACATCATTTTTTAACAATCTGCGCCATTTTCAAATTTTCAAATTAGCTCATTTTCAAATCCTTTTAACACAGCACATTCATCTGCACATTTGCACATCAGAAATGTGCACATCATTTTCTAACAATCTGCAGCATTTTCAAATTTTCAAATCGACTCATTTTCAAATTATTTTTTAACAATCCGTCCTTTTGTCTTATCAAATCCATACGGACAATGTTTGCATCCGTTCTGGCAGCAATAACCGCGTTTCAGATGGTATTTCTCCGTGAAAACGATGTAACCGTCCTCATTGTAATAAAACTCATCCGGCTCCAGTTTACTGTGTTTTGAAAATCCGTCCATTGTACCTGCAAATTTAATATTTTTACGCAATGCAGGATCAAACTTTTGAGATTCCACTTCAGCGGATTACCGATGAAATTACCCGTAAATATGGCGTAAACCTGTATGTATTGCGGCTGGATCAATATCATCCTGCGATTGGTGGAAACAAGCTGTTCAAGCTCCGGTACAATTTGCAGGAAGCTAAAAGACAGGACAAACAGTACATTCTCACTTTTGGCGGTGCATTTTCCAATCACATTGCGGCAACGGCTGCAGCCGGAAAAGAATACGGATTTAAAACCATTGGGATTATCCGCGGTGATCAAACCGGGGAGCTTAATCCTACACTGACATTTGCGCAGGAACAGGGAATGCAGCTGCATTTTGTTTCGCGGGAAATGTATCGGCAAAAGGACGATCCCGCTTTTCTGAATTTACTGGGACAATTGCCGGGATCAACTTTATCAGATACCTACATCATCCCGGAAGGAGGCGCCAATGCATTTGGAATAAAGGGATGTTCGGAAATAACGCAACACATTCACATTCCGTTTGACCGGATCTGCTGTGCCTGCGGAACAGGAACCACGTTAGCGGGAATTATTCTTTCGCTGAACGGAAACCAGCAGGCAATGGGTTTCCAGGTATTGAAAGGGGAGGGTTACATAAAAAATGAAGTGCAGCGCTGGCTGTCGAGACTGAACGCAACTCTCCAAAAATGGGAAATTACCGAAGGGTATCATTTTGGCGGATATGCCAAAACAAAACCGGAATTACTCCGGTTTATGCAGGATTTTGAAAACACGCATCACATTCCGCTCGATTTTATTTACACCGGTAAAATGATGTACGGGATCTACGATCTGATGCAAAAAGGAGAGTTTAAAATTGGAGAAACGATTATAGCGCTGCATACGGGAGGCTTGCAGGGAAATGCCGGTTTTTATGAAAAAAAATAATCCCTTCTGTACGGGAAGGGATTATTCTAAATAAGAAGTAATAAAGTGTATTTATTTTTTACAAATACAATCTAACTTGCTGTTACTTCTTTTACTTTTTCAAGGTTTTCAATAACAGTGAATAAATCGTCCGCATAATTGAATAAATCGTCCAGAGAATTTAATTGGTTTTTAATCTCTTTTTTATTTTCATCAAAAAATGAAAAATATTTTTTTGTACTATTAAAATACAAGCGACAAATTAATTTTCTGTTGTTATCATCCAATAAAATAGAAAAATATGATTGAGCATCCCTATATGTTATCCTGTCTGTCTTTACCTTTTTTCTCAATATGGATTTTACAATGAGAAACCCTTCAATTTCTTCTTCGGTTGTAACTATTTTGGAAAGATCTTCTTTTGGTTGGCTTGTATTTGCTTCAATAGTTTCTTGTTTAACAACTTCTTCTTCTTTTGATAATGCCGATTTCAGGCGTTCATTTATCAGGTCCGATATATACTGTAAATTGGATTTTTTCGTAAGATTGGTAAATTGTTCTAAGACTTTTGCCGTTAACATACCCGGATAGACTTGCTTTGCGAAATGCTTTACAAAATCAGGAGTTGGATTATTTAACTCCGTGCTAATAAGATTTTTTAACTCATATGTGTATTTTAATTCAGATGCTGAATTAATAATATTTGCTACATCAAAATAAGACTTGTGGAATTTTTTTAACTCTTCAATCTGGTTGTCTTTAATATCGGTAATATTAATCTCAAGAAATGGTTTTTCATCCATGATGTTCTCTGCCACGAGATCAGTATAAAATCTATAGATAATTCCATTTGTTAAAAGACCGAATTTACATTTTGAAACATGAAAATATCTTAATAACTGACCGTCATGCAAAGAAAGATTTTGTTTCCAATGCTTGCATTCAATAAGGATTGATGGTTGACCATCCTTCATAATAGCATAGTCAATTTTTTCTCCTTTTTTTATACCAACATCTGATATAAATTCAGGATGAACTTCAAAAGGATTAAAGACGTCATAGCCCAAAGCATTTATAAATGGCATTACAAAAGCAGTTTTTGTCGCTTCTTCGGTTAATATCTGATCCTTAAGCTTGTTAACTCTTTCTCCTAACTGTTTAATTTCGTCTTTAAAATCCATGATTTTATAATTTGATTAATAATCCTTCTTAAGCTTTCTTTGGTGTATTGTGTTTTTCAACTTTTAATATTCAAAAGCAATTGTATATTTTAATTTAAACATGTCCTTCGCACCCTTATCAATTTGCCTGAATTTATACCATTTATAGCTTGGATTCTCATTTTGAACATATTCTTTATCTGCATTTTTTATATTAAAAGCTTTTTTGGGATCGGCCAATAAATAGTTAGCGCCTTCAAATTTTTTAACCCCGCCTTTCGTTTGTGCATAATAATAAATGTATTGCCCTGTTGGATTGTAATTTAATATTTCTTTGTTTTCTCCCGGTGCTACTTCATACCAACCGACAGTTACCCAACCTTTGTATGCTTTTGTGTCGACTGGATATCCTAATACAACCCAAACGGGTTCATTATATTTGTTGTTAAAAAATACTTGTGCTTTTAATGTATTAAGAGTAAAAGATAGAATAAAAATTACGATTAGTTGTTTTGTTTTCATAAATAACTTGATATTCTTTATTAAATGGTTTAATTAATTTTAATATGCTTATCCCAGGATCTTTTTTTTCTCTTTCGCAAATTCTTCTTCGTTGATCACACCTTTTTCTTTTAATTTGCCCAGTTTCTCTAGTTTTTCATAGATATCGTCCGTACTCTGTTCCGGCTGCTGGTAAGTTTTATGATCATTGGTTTTTATTTTCAACCTGTAACCATTTTTTACAAAATCATTATACTCCTGGTGATGACGGAGCCAGTCGAGATCACGTTGTGTCTTGATCTTTTCAAAATTAGTATAGCCAAGTTCAATAGCTTTTGAAAGTGAATCGAATGCCTCCGTGTTTTGTGTAAGGGAGTAAAGGCATGCGAGATTATAATGAATGGGACTGCTGGCAGGGTTAAGTGCTTTGGCTTGCTGTGTAAGAATGATGGCAGGATGGTATTCCTGCTGATTGTACAATGCGATTGCCTGCTGGATCAATACTTCTGCTTTTCTTCCATTGTCAGAAGAACTGGGTTGTGATTGTTGTGTGCGTTTAAGATAGGCCAATTCTTCTTCTTTTCGTCGTTGTGCTCCTGATTTGGTAGCAACCATAACAATACCTATAATGAAAAAAATTAATCCGCAGCCTGTAAAAGCCACACCGACAGCTTGTTGTTCCTGATTACGTTCATAGTAATTTTCATTAATGGCATTGCCAAACCTGTCTTCTATTGTATTGTGCTTTGTTGCTAAGTTTGTAAGTGCTGCAATGCCAAGTATAATCATGACAAGACCAGCTAATAAAAAAATAATCCCGAACGCTTTTTTCATAAAATGTATATGTTAGTTATATGGTTAATTAATTTCCTGATGTGAATAGGCTTGCTGGTTGTATTGTAATTGAAGTTTATAGCCATTGATCTTTGACCAATAAATGATCCAGCAGACTAGGCCTGCGATGCCTGTAAATAGGCCTATTGCAGGTATAATGCTGCAGCAGTTTAGTATGCAGTAAGTAATGCCGATCATCACACCTGGACGGTCTTCATCCGAACGTATGTTTCTTTTCATAAATTCATACTTTAACGAATCTGCTATCCTGTTTACTATGATAAATTGCCAGATCATTCCAAAAACGGGTATCAATGTAAGCCATACCTGTTCACCTGGCATTCGGCGATTTTCCATGCTTATAAGTCTGAATGTATTTTGAAGAGTAACAAGGAATAGAATTAGAGGTACGACGGCAATTATTAAAACTAAAAAAAGAATGATAAGCATTTCGCTGCCGCCTAATCCCATGTAGCCTATAAATATTGAGTTTAATTTTGTTGTCATAAGTTTTGAGTTGTTTTAATTTTTATAATAATTATAATTTATATAATCCCCTACAACTCCAATTCCTCCACCGCTTTATCAAACCCTTCCTTCATCTCATTCACTTCCGTAAATGCTTCCCGGATCAGGGTGTTCTTTTTGCGATTATGCCCCAAAAGGATCGTAAATGCAAGCAGCGGTAAAGAAAGCAGTAATAAAAAAACTTTGATCCACTGCATCATCAATGTAAAATCCTCGCTGTTGGCATTCCCCGTATTGCTGATGTAATGGTTGGCATCCGTTGGCATTACTGCAATTTTGATGATGATCACCGCAAATACAACATATAAAATTGTTTCAATCAGCATCGAAAACCACTTCCACAAATGATAAGCAAAAAGATTGGAATTCAGTATCTCATGCAATTGATTGATACGTTGGCCCTGGTATAAAAAATAACCGCGCACTTCGTGTTTTAAATTGTCTGTAGATGTTTCCATTTTGCTGGTGTTTTAAGTTTTAGTTCTGAGTTCGTTTGACAATAGTTTGTATTGTCAAATCTATGTCATTCAATAACTAAAATCATCCGTAAATACACGGTATTTTCGGCACCCGTAAAAACACGGTGTTGTACCCGTAAATTTACCCATGCAATAATTAATGAAACCTCTTTTTAAATGCCTGTAATTCTTTCATTGTCTTTATCGTTTCTTTCGGTGTTGTTGCATCCTCCATTTCAATTTCAATCACATTTCCTTCCTGCAATTCCTCTTTCATAAAATTGAAGAGTATGTTTGAAATGTTTGCTAATTCCAGTCGTTTTAGGTCCTGGAACATGGTAATGCTGAGAGAAGTAGTGGCCATAGTTTGGATTTGAATACGAAACGCGCAAACTTCCGTCATTAAAATCATATTTCAATGGACACTTTTCTACCTCTGGGACAATTTTTACTTTTGAGAGTAATTATTGTCTGTATGTATTGTTATTATTGACTTTTTTGTGATTTTTTGTAAGAGAATATAAAATCACTTTGATTTTACAGATAAAATAGAAGTCAGGCACCAATTCTGTTGATCTTTTGAAAACCTTTATTTTCAGTGTATTTAAAAAAATATCAGCGTTTTTTATTTTACCAGTTGCTTCCTGCGAAAATATTTTTGGACAAATATGATGGTACAAGACATGTCAATTAACTCAATAAAATTGATAAGTACAGCACTTTATTGAATTTAAAATCAATTTAAGTTTATTCGAATAAATAGTTAAATCGTTTTTTAATTTAAAATCCCTGAATCTGTGGCAACCCTTCAATTAAATTTGTAAATTAGTACTGCAAACACAATTTCTCCTCCATTTTATTTTGCACCTAATACAAACAAAATGAAAAAGAACTATTTATCACTCATCGCTACACTTATTGGATTTCAGGCGCTGGCGCAAACCATCACGGTTAACGTAGATGCATCTTCCGGCAGAAAACCTGTTTCGCCCTACATCTACGGGAAAAACAACAATCTTTCTGATGATCCCGGTTCGCCAACTTCTGCTGCTCAATGGAAATTAATGCGCGATGCAGGGTTGCATTTCACGCGCGAAAATGGCGGAAACAACGCTAGTAAATACAACTGGCGTTTAAAGCTCACCTGCCACCCCGATTGGTACAACAATATTTATCCCAGCAACTGGGATTACGTTGCAAAAACACTGCAGGATAGTTTGCCCGCTGTGCAAGCACAGTTTGGCTTTCAGCTCATCGGAAAAGCCGCATCCAATACATCCAATAATTTTAATGATTACGCTTACAACGGTTCCACGTGGTGGAGTGGTACGCAGCAAAACCTTGCCGGTGGCGGTGTTCCGAATGGTGCAGGCGGAAGCGCCGCAAGTGTGAACGGCAATCCCAATTTATATTTAGAGAACTGGCCCGCCGATTCAACCGTCGGGATCCTCGATCATTGGTTTGGAAGCGCGGGGCTCAGCTACAATCCCAACGTGCTCAAATACTGGAGCATGGACAATGAACCGGATATCTGGTACGGTACGCACGACGATGTAATGCCTACCGAACCTACTGCCGAGGCATTTATGCAGTTGTATTTTGCCGTTGCAAAAAAAGCGCGTGCAAAATTTTCAGGCGTTAAATTAACCGGTCCTGTGCCTGCATCCGAGTGGCAGTGGTATGCCTGGAACAATGCAAAAATTACTGCTGCGGATGGATTGCAATATACCTGGCTCGAATTTTTTATCAAGCGCGTTTCGGAAGAGGAAGCTTCAAGCGGCATTCGTTTGCTCGATGTCATCGACATTCACAGCTACCCGAATGAAACCAACAGCGCCGATATTGTACAATTGCACCGTATTTATTTTGATACCGCGTATTCCTATCCCGGCGCCAACGGCGTAAAAACAACCGCCGCTTCCGGCTGGGACAATTCCATCACACAGGAATTTGTATTCGAACGCTGCAACCGCTGGCTCAATCATTACATGGGTCCCAATCATGGTGTAAAACTGGGTGTTTCCGAATACGGCTTTACAAACAACAATGCCAATGTCACTTCCGTGAGTTACGGCTCCGTGCTCGGTACGTTTGCTGATAATGGCGTCGAATACTTCTCGCCCTGGTATTGGTACCCCGGCATGTGGGAAACATTGCATCTGTTTAGCTGTTACAGTAAACATACGCGTGTTGCGTCCGTTTCCACAGATGAAACAACCGTTTCGGGATATTCATCCCTTAATACCGCCAACGATTCACTTACCGTGATCCTTATCAACCGTTCGTTGTCCGCTTCTAAAACAGTAACGCTCAACGTAAGTAATTTTACAATTCCGAACGGAACATATACCACCAAACAATTAAAATCATTACCCGCTACCGAAACATTTGTATCCGCCACTTCCAACGCATTGCTTGCCGGAACAGCATCCGTTACGGCTAATACCGTTACCATCACGCTGCCAGCTTTGTCTACCACTGCCGTGATTTTAAAAGGCGTTGGAACAACCACCGACATTGTTGATACAGCGGAGCAAAGCATGAATATAAAATTGTATCCCAACCCGGTAGCCACACAAAATGCATGCATTGATCTTGGAAATGAAAAAGTACAGGATCTGAAAATCCAAATTTATACTACGCTCGGAGAATTGGTTTATTCAAAACAATACACAGGATCAAATCCATTGCGTATAGAAATCCCAAGCGCTGATTTTAACAAAGGAATTTACCTCGTGAGTCTGACTTCCGCCAGCGGAAAAAAATGGAACACAAGGCTGGTAAAAATGTAAGAATGCTTGCTGTGCTGGGTATCGGAACGCAGATCAAAAATGATTTTTATGAAGTTAACAAAGATCGCCTGTGGCGACTTATGATTAAAATTATGATTTGATTTTAGTACAAATTAATCAAACAGATAATTGATTTAGATGCTACTCCTGAGTAATTCAAATACAACTATTCAATCACAATTAAAAACACTATTCATCCGGGTTGACGATTTTGATCTTGTGCAGCAAAAGCGGGAATGATCGCCGGACGAATGGGAATGAAACGGAAAATGTTTTTGAATATATCCAATCAGTTTGGATAATTAATTGGCGATCATTAACCGCGGTTCTTCTGAGCGATAGCGGAAGAAGAAATTGCATTACAAGATCGAAAGGTTTTTTGGTTACTTTTTGGCCGCCAAAAAGTGACAAGATAAAGATTAACACCCCATTGTTAGAAATTCACCAACCTCCGGTAAACACCACTGCAAAATATCGGTATGTTTGTATCAATGAACAGGTTCGTTAATTTTATTCCTTTATTCCTCCTCACAAGCGTCATCAGCTTTGCACAACCTGCAGAACCCAAAATGACGCCCGAAAAATACATCGAGAATTTTAAAGACGAAGCCATCAAGGAAATGCTCATGTACAACATTCCTGCGAGCATTACATTGGCGCAGGGAATGCTGGAAAGCGGCAACGGCAACAGTGACCTGGCAGTGTATGCCAACAATCATTTCGGAATAAAATGCCACAACGAGTGGAGTGGGGCAACCTTCACCAAAGACGATGATGCAAAAGATGAATGCTTCCGCAAATACCCTTCCGTGCTGGATTCCTATACCGATCACTCCGAATTTTTAAAAAGCCGTTCGCGTTACGCTGCTTTATTTGAACTAAAAAGCAACGATTATAAAGGTTGGGCCGAAGGCTTAAAACAAGCCGGTTACGCCACCGATCCTAAATATACCAAGCGCCTGATCGAGCTGATCGAAACGTACAAGCTTTACAATTACGATCAGATCCAAAGCATGCCCAACATCTCCGTTACAACGGCCAAGCCTGCAACACCTGATAAGATCGAAGCCCGCGAGATCCTTCGCTTCCGTTTGATCAAATACATTATTGTACAGCCGGGTGATTCCTTTTACAAGATAGCACACGATACACAAAAAGACCTGTGGCAATTGTATAAGTTTAACGATCTGGAACCAAATGATAAACTCATTGCCGGACAAAAATTATACCTGCAGCCAAAGCGTAACAAAGCAAAGGAACCGTTCCACATCGTAAAAAAAGGCGACACCATGAAATCCATTTCGCAGTTGCACGGCATCAAGCTCAAAAAACTTTACAAAAAAAATAAAATGAAACCCGGGCAGGAACCCAAACCCGGCGATAAATTGTATTTAAGGGTAAATAAACCTGTCGAATAGTTCAAAGTTTAAAGTTCAAAAGTTTAAAGTTTGCTAACCGCAGATACTTTGTTGTCATAGCTATCTTTTTTAATCCTTTTAATCAGTGTCATCCGCGTTCCCATCATACACAGCAAACACACAAATTAGTATATTAGTAACAATTGGTATTTAGTAGATACGCAGATTCGTAAAATTCGTTCCTGTTCCTGCCCGAATCGTTCAGGCGGGCGTTATCTGTACCGTACCTAATGAAAAAACAAATACGAAACAAAGATCGCAGCCACAACACCTGCTAAATCCGCAATCAAACCGGCAGTAACAGCGTAACGTGTTTTCCGGATCCCCACCGCACCAAAATACAGCGCAACAATATAAAATGTAGTATCTGCTGCGCCCTGGAATACGCACGACAATCTGCCAACAAATGAATCGGCACCATGCACATCCATCGCTGTGATCATCATGCTTTTAGAACCGCTTCCGCTCAACGGCTTCATAAAAGCAGTTGGTAATGCCGGTACAAAATCCGTATTAACGCCCAGCAAATGGAAAAAATAACCTGCCGCTTTTTCCATATAATCCAGTGCACCAGATGCACGGAAAACAGCAATCCCTACCAGCATTCCCACCAGGTAAGGAATGATTTTTACGATCGTTTCAAAACCCGATTTAGCACCCTCAATAAATGTTTCGTACACATTTATTTTTTTACGGACCGCACCTAAAATAAAAGCTACAATAATAGTATACAGCATCACATTGGCAATCACATTAGAAGCTATCGAAACCTGCTCATGTGTAAGCGTGCTGAAATACCAGATAATTCCACCTACCACAGCGCTCAGGCCGATGATCCAGGAAAGAAAAACCGTATTGAAAATATGGATGCGCTGCCAGATCGCCACCGTTAAAATCCCTACCAGCGTGGAACAATACGTCGCGATCAAAATCGGGATAAATACATCCGTCGGGTCCGCCGCTTTTTGTATCGAGCGCTGCGCAATGATCGTGAGCGGGATCAGCGTAAATCCTGCCGTGTTCAATACCAAAAACATGATCTGCGCATTCGAAGCCTTATCCTTTTCCGGATTTAATTCCTGCATGCTCTCCATGGCGCGCAATCCCATAGGAGTAGCAGCATTTCCCAACCCCAGCATATTTGCCGAAAAGTTCATGATGATCTGTCCGTTTGCCGGATGATTTTTGGGGATTCCCGGAAATAATTTACTGAAGAACGGCCCCACGATGCGCGCTAAAAAGTTGATCGCACCAGCCTTTTCGCCGATGTTCATCAAGCCCATCCACAAAATAGTAACACCAGCCAGTGGCAGGGAAATATCCATTACTGCCACTTTCGATGAAGTAAACGTAGCATCTACCAAGGTTTTGAAAATGTCCGTATCCCCATGAAAGATCAGCTTGTAAAGCGCAATAATAAACGCGATCAGGAAAAATCCGATCCAGATAAAATTTAAAGCCATGTGTTTATTTTTTTAGCAACCTGCAAAAATTCGATAAAAGCAGCAATCCGTTTTTTCCGGAAACTTCCGGATGAAATTGCACGCCAAATAAATCGCGCTCCCTGTGTTTCATTGCTTCCACCTCATATTCCGGCGATGCGGCCAGTTTTATAAAACCCTCCGGTAATGTAATTCCTTCCGTATGATCCTCCAGCATTATTGTTGTACCGCCAAAACCTTCAAACAAATTACCCGGTTCACTAATCGTAAGCTTCGTTTCTTTCCGCACTTCCATACCTTTATATACAGTAGCTCCGAATAATAAACCCAGCAGCTGATGCCCGAAACAAATACCCAGCACCGGCACGTTCGCTGTTTTCAAAAACAAATAAGGATTTGTATAAATGGAAATATCCGTTTCTGTCAGCAGGATCGGCGCACCACTCAGAATAATACCGCTCGCTTTTTCCAGGTCAATGTGTTCCGGATCTGTTCCGTCCACAATTACAGATGCAAGCCCAGGCTTCGTTAAGCATGCCGCGATCTGCCCCGTTTTTTTACTCCCGAAATTAACAATGTAAACCATCCCCCGATTTTAAACGAATGTACCACATATCTTCCCCAACAAAAACGTTGCTAAGCAAAGGTTTTGCACACAGTAATTCACATTCTCATAATAGTATCAGGTCTTTAGTATCAGGTATCAGGTACTGTGTGAAGCCACAGGTAAGAAATCCCGGGCATATTTACCTTATGTGATTGAAAAAAATACAGCATTCGCAACTCTTTTGATTCTTTTTGTTTTCTTTTGTGGTTCAAACCTTAGTGCCCTCCGTGCCTCAGTGGTAAACATCCGAGCCAGCGAGCACCCGGCACGCATCCGGATTCGTAATATTCGTTCCTGTTGTATCTGTAACAAGCATAGCATCAGCTTACAGCAAACTTTAAACTTTGAACAACTTTTCACACAGATTCGTAATTGCGTTTTTTTTCGCTATTCGCAACCTGTTTACCAAATGTTGATAAAATCAGCCTCCCAAATCGTGTTTTATTTCTACTTTTGAACTGCTTAAAAAAACACATCATTTAACCTTAAACCAATCAACCATTATGGGCTTTATAGCTAGTGTACAGGCACGCCAGATCTTGGATTCGCGCGGAAATCCAACAGTAGAAGTAGATGTAATTACCGACCAGGGGATCATGGGCCGGGCAGCCGTTCCTTCCGGAGCTTCCACCGGCATACATGAAGCAGTTGAATTGCGTGATGATGACAAAGGATATTATCTTGGAAAAGGCGTATTAAAAGCCGTAAACAATGTAAATACCGTGATCCGTGAAGAGTTGAACGGCGTTTATATTTTCGACCAGAATGCCATCGATAAAAAAATGATCGATTTGGATGGCACTGATAATAAAGGCAGTTTGGGCGCTAATGCCATTTTGGGCGTTTCCCTTGCCTGCGCAAAAGCAGCGGCAGAAGAAGCGCATCAGCCTTTATACCGCTACATTGGTGGCGTAAATGCAAATTTACTGCCTATCCCGATGATGAACATCATCAATGGCGGCTCACATGCCGATAACAGCATCGATTTCCAGGAATTCATGATCATGCCCGTTGGCGCTACTAACTTTACAGACGCTATCCGCATGGGAACCGAAGTGTTCCATCATCTGAAAAAAGTGTTAAAAGACAAAGGATATTCTACCAATGTAGGCGATGAAGGCGGATTTGCACCCAACCTTAAATCCAATGAAGAAGGAATTGAGCTGGTGCTGAAAGCCATTGAAACAGCAGGTTACAAACCGGGTGAGGATATGTTCATTGCCATGGATGCAGCTTCTTCCGAATTTTACATCGAAAAAGAAAATGTTTACCATTTCAAAAAATCAAACGGAAATAAATTAAGTCCGGCCGAAATGGTGGATTATTGGGACAACTGGACCAAAAAATACCCGATCCTTTCCATCGAGGACGGATTAGCAGAAGACGACTGGAAAGGCTGGAAAATGCTCAGCGACAAGATCGGTAAAAATGTACAGCTCGTAGGCGATGATCTTTTTGTAACCAATGTAAACCGCTTACAACAAGGGATCGATCAGGGGATCGCCAATTCCATCCTTGTAAAAGTAAACCAGATCGGTACACTTACCGAAACGATCAACGCAGTGCAGCTGGCACAATCCAGTTCCTATACTTCCGTAATGAGCCACCGTTCCGGCGAAACAGAGGATGCCACCATTGCCGACCTTGCCGTGGCGTTAAACTGCGGACAGATCAAAACCGGTTCCGCTTCCCGTTCCGATCGTATGGCAAAATATAATCAGTTACTCCGTATTGAAGAACAGTTGGGCGAAACAGCACGCTACTTAGGCAAAGATTTTAAATACATTAAGAAAAAATAAATTTAAAATAATTAAGGATTAAGGATTTTGGATTCAGCCGGATGTTAAAAATTAAGCAGGTAAAATTAATCTGAGCAGCGTCCAATTCCCCTCTCGAGAGGGGTTAGGGGTGTGTTCTTCATAAATAACAACAGTTGCAAAATGCCCATCCGTTCCAAACAAAAAATAATTTTTAACCTTTTGTTTTTAATCTCATAAAAAGCATTTATCTTTCGGAAATAACGATTAAAAGATCATAATTCAGTACTAAACCATGGATTCATTAAAAGAAAAATTTGCTGCAAAGGCAGGTCCCGTAGCGGCAGAAGTAAAAGCACTCATCAAAGAAAAAGGTGATGTAAAGTTGGGTGAATACACAGTTGCACAAGTGTATCAGGGAATGAAAGGCATTGTAGGCCTCGTGACGGAAACTTCCAAGCTGGATCCGGAAGAAGGAATTCGCTTTCGCGGATATACCATTCCCGAATTACGCGAAAAGCTTCCGAAAGCACCGGGCGGTACAGAACCATTGCCGGAAGGGATTTTCTATTTAATGTTGTTAGGCGAGCTTCCTACACAGGATGACGTGCTGAACCTTGGTAACATGTGGGCGCGCAGAGCCATTGTTCCAAAACACGTATTTGATGTGCTGGATAAAATGCCTGCAGCTACGCACCCGATGACGCAATTTGTAATGGCGATCATGGCCATGCAAACCGAATCCTTATTTGCTGCAGCTTACAAAAAAGGCATCAACAAAAAAGATTACTGGGATTATGTATACGAAGATTCAATGAACCTGATCGCACGTTTACCACGTGTTGCAGCATACATTTACCGCAGAAAATACAAAAACGGAGTACACATCGAACCGGATCCGAAACTGGATTGGGCTGCAAACCTTGCACACATGCTGGGTTACGAAGAGTTTGATATGAAACGCTTAATGCGCATGTACATGACCATTCACGTAGATCACGAAGGTGGAAACGTATCAGCGCACACAACTCATTTGGTTGGATCTGCATTAAGTGATCCGTATTTATCATTTGCAGCCGGTATGAATGGATTGGCAGGCCCCTTACACGGATTGGCAAACCAGGAAGTATTAAGCTGGATCCTTGAATTGCGTGAGGAATTAGGCGGTGGCTTACCAACAGAAAAACAAATCGAAGATTACATCAAAAAAACACTTTCCGAAGGTAAAGTAGTACCGGGTTACGGGCACGCTGTATTGCGTAAAACCGACCCGCGTTTTGCTGCACAACAGGATTTCTATAACCGTTACATCAAGCCGCAAGGCAAAGATGATCTGTGCGAGATCGTACAAATGGTATACAAAGTAGCGCCTCCGATCTTGGAAAGCACAGGAAAAATCAAAAACCCGTGGCCGAACGTGGATGCACACTCCGGTGTATTATTAACGCATTACGGAATGGTGGAACATGAGTTTTATACCGTATTGTTCGGTGTTTCCCGCTCATTGGGTGTATTGGCATCCCTGATCTGGGACAGAGCACTGGGGCACCCGATCGAGCGTCCGGGCTCCATCACTACCGAAGGCATCAAAAAGAAAATTGCCGCTGCAGAGGCTGCAACAAAAGCATAAAAACAATAAATAAAATTATAAAAAAAGGCTACCATTTGGTAGCCTTTCTTTTTCTATTTGTATTCTTTCTATATGTCTTTCTCGACTCCGCTCGAAATGACGCAATCGAAGCGACATTTTGTGCGTTGTCATGCTGAGCCTGTCGAAGCATCTGCGTTGGCCTGCGCATACTCTTCGACAAGCTCAGAGTGACCAACCCACTTCGACATTTTAACCCTCCGCCT
>JAOQAG010000040.1 GCA_025963715.1 Bacteroidota bacterium | reverse complement strand
ATTAGGAATTAGGAATTAGGAATTAGGAATTAGGAATTAGGAATTAGGAATTAGGAATTAGGAATTAGGAATTAGGAATTAGGAATTAGGAATTAGGAATTAGGAATTAGGAATTAGGAATTAGTCACAAAAAAAATCCTGCTGTTGAAATAACAGCAGGATTTTTTATATCGGGTTATGTACTAAATCCTTATTCCTTAATCGGGAAATCCTTAATTTTTTAATAACCTTATTTCCCATCACGCAGATCTTCCACTTCCACGCCCGGATGCGCTTTTTTATCAAATGTAAAATCCGAATCAGGAATTGCGGAATTACCCATAAATGATTTGATCTCGTATGTATTTACACTTCCATCATTCATCATCATTTTCACAGAAATAATTTGTTTTTTTGTTTTATCGATCACCAGTTTTACTGTGTGAAATTTTTTCTTGTCCGGGTTCACAGGAAACAAACTGATCGTTTCCGTAGTTGCATCTTCGCCGTCAAATTTACATTTGAATCCTTTTTCATACAGCGTAAAAATAGTAGAAGGGTTGATAGCATCATCGCCGGTAGTTTCCATTTCCTTGATCTGTACCTCATCCGCATCCTTGATAAAATCCCAAACCGTTTTTCCGTCACAGTAAATTTCGTGTCCCGGAATTTCCAGTTTGTATTTAGGTCCTTTGGTTTCTATTTTACCATTCTGCGAAGTTTTCTTTTTATCTTTTGTTTCGGTGGTAAAAACAAATTCGGCTTTAACAGTAGTGTATGCTTTTGTTTTTGCACTTAATTCATCCAGTATGGCTTTTGCTTTCGGGTCGTTTTGAGCGCTTGCTGATCCTATTGAACCGATTGCAATAAATGCAATCAGGGCGGTTGTTTTTATACGCATTTCGTTTTGTTTTTTTATTGTTTGTCGGATTTATTCAAAAACTGTTCCAAAGATAACATATCTTTTATCAAAACCTCGCGTGCCTTGGAACCCTCGAATGGCCCTATGATACCGGCCGATTCCAATTGATCCACAATGCGGCCTGCGCGATTATACCCCAGCTTTAAGCGCCGCTGTAATAAAGATGCGGATCCCTGCTGCGTGGAAACCACAATTTCGGCTGCCTGGTTAAATAAACCATCGCGCTCCGACGGATCATCCATTTTACCGCTTCCTTCACCATTTTCATCCACATATTCGGGCAATAAAAAAGCGGTGGGGTAACTGCGCTGACTGCCAATAAAATCGCAGATCTTATCCACTTCCGGTGTATCCACAAACGCACACTGGATCCTGATCAGATCGTTACCGGTGGATAAAAGCATATCTCCTCTTCCGATCAATTGATCTGCGCCGCCTGCATCCAGGATGGTGCGCGAATCTATTTTAGAGGTCACACGGAACGCGATCCGCGCAGGAAAATTGGCTTTGATCGTTCCCGTAATGATATTTACCGACGGGCGTTGTGTGGCAATGATCAGGTGGATCCCGATCGCACGGGCCAATTGTGCCAAACGCGCAATGGGCGTTTCCACTTCTTTTCCGGCAGTCATGATCAGATCGGCAAACTCATCCACCACCAATACAATGTAAGGCAAAAACTTATGCCCGTTGTTCGGGTTCAGCTTGCGCGAGATAAATTTTGCGTTGTATTCTTTCAGATTCCGCACCTGCGCCTCTTTTAACAGATCATACCGCTGATCCATTTCAATACACAAAGAGTTAAGCGTATGTACCACTTTTTTTGTATCAGTAATGATCGCCTCAGCGCTATCCGGAAGCTTTGCAAGAAAATGGCGCTCGATCTTGTTGAACAGCGTCAGTTCCACTTTCTTCGGATCCACCAGCACAAACTTGATCTGTGACGGATGTTTTTTATACAACAACGAAACCAGGATGGCATTCAAACCAACTGATTTCCCTTGTCCGGTTGCACCCGCCATCAGCAAATGCGGCATTTTTGCAAGATCCGCAATGAATGTTTCGTTGCTAATCGTCTTACCCAACGCGATCGGAAGATCCATTGTAGTGTTCTGAAACTGTGTGGATGCAAGGATCGTACGCATCGGTACCATTTCCGCATTCTGGTTCGGCACTTCAATACCAATGGTTCCTTTGCCCGGGATTGGCGCAATGATACGGATTCCCAGCGCCGAAAGGCTTAATGCAATATCATCTTCCAGGTTTTTGATCTTCGAGATCCGTACACCGGCTGCAGGAATAATTTCGTACAACGTAACAGTAGGGCCAACGGTAGCTTTGATCTTTTCGATTTCAATTCCGTAATCGCCCAGCGTTTTTAAAATGCGGTCCTTGTTGGCATTCAGCTCTTCCGTATTGATCACAATGTCTTTGGAGCCACCATAATTTTCCAGCAGATCAAGCGGCGGAAACTGGTAATTTCCAAGATCCAGCGTGGGATCATATTCGCCTACCTGTGCTACCAGTGCATCAGCGATCTGGTCGGGCGAATATTCTTCTTCTTTTATTTCGGGTTTCTCTACTGTAAATTGCACCCCATTTGTTTCCGTTGATAAAATGATCGGCTCTTTCTCCAGCTCCACAGGCTTTTCCACCTCTTCTACAATATCGTGGCGGATCTCGTTGGTGATCGTAAATTCGTTTTTGTTTTCCGGAACTTTCGTAATTTCCACCTCTTCATCTATTTCCACTTCTTTGAACGTATTTACCGGCCATTCTTTTTCTTCCTCCTCTTCCACCTGATTTGCAGGATCGGAATCAGGAGTAGGCTTTGTATCATCATCCACCGGCGGCTCTTTACTAAAATCAAACGACAGGTTGAACGCTGCTACTAAAAAAACCAGCAATGCAAAAAACAACAGTACGCCTGTACCAATGTGTCCCAGTAAGCCATTCAGCTTTGTGCTCATGGTATAGCCGAATGCGCCGCCAAGGTAAAAAAGCGAATCATTGAAAATATACCCCAGCGTTACGGAACAAAACACCAGGAAGAAAAAAGAATACGCGTATACTTTACGGATGTTGAAGGATGTAATGTTGAATGTGATGCGCAAGCCTGCTACAAATGCTACAAATGCTACAATGTAGGAGGCCATACCGAACCATTTGTGAATAAAAATATAGGAGAACAAAGCGCCAAATTTCCCCAACCAGTTTTCCACATGCGTTTCGGGCGCAAATAAATTCCCCAGCACTTTATCCTGATCCACCTGCCAGGTAAAGGCGAAAGAAGTGAACGCAATGCACAGGTACACGGAGAAAAGCAGCAGCGACAAACCTGCGATCTTTTGAAAACGCTCGTTTCGTACAAACGCAAAAAAGGAATTTATTTTTCCGAAGAAAGAATTAGTTGAGGAATCATTTGCCTCCGCTTTTTCTTTTTTCGGTTTGGCATCCTTTGCAGAAGCCTTTGGATCGGGCTTTTCCTCTTTGATCGTATTTTTTAATGTATTTTTTTTAGGCTCTGCCATTTCAAAAATGATAAAATGAAAATGTATGATCCCGCATGGAATTTCCGGGGATGTAATGCTCTCAAAATTAGCAAATGAGCAGGGTTTCGCATTTGCTCCCGGGATAATCTTATAAACGTTTGATTGTGGAAAACAAAAAAGCCTTCCGGCATTACCGGAAGGCTTTATAAAACGCGGTTGAAAATCAATTATTGTCCCATTTGCAGCATGGTTTTCTGAAACTCTTCCATGGTCATTTCTTTGTATCCGTCTTTCGGGAGCTCAAATTTATTGTCGGGAACAGGATCTTTGGAAACCGATTTTGCGGTAAAGGTCATTTTAATGCCGCCTTGTGTGATCTGGTATTCCATCGGGTAGCCTTTCAGGCCTTTGTAAACCGATTTAATATCGGAGGTCGGGATTTCTTCGGTGTAATAGATCGTCACCATTTCTTCTTTTCCGTCTTTTCCTTTTACTGTGATCTCCGCTTTTTTACATTTATAACCTGCAATGTCTTTAGTACCATCCACATATTTAATGCTCAGCTCCGGGCCATCTTCCTGTTCTTTTTTCAGCTCATCGGATTTTGTACGGATCAGGTATTTCTGTCCCATGATGTCCATTAAGGTTACTACTTCCTGATTTTTTTCATCAATAATGGAAGTAGTGCTTTGTATAGCCATGTTCATGTCCGTGCGGCGCTTATCGCCTTTAATGTATGATACCAGCTCAGCACCGTTGAGCATGCTCAATGCTTCCTGGGGCAATCCCGATCCTTCAAATGAAATAGAATACGTAACGATTCCTTCAAATGGTGTATTTTTCTGAGCCGACAGATTGGTAATACTCAATAGGGCAAGCGTTGCCACAACTAAAATTTTTCTCATGATCCTGATGGTTTATTGATTGTTTTTTTACGGAAATTCTTTATTGTAATCCTAAGAACAGGTCGTCCATTTCTTTTTCTGAAATTGGCTTGTAATCAGCCGGAGATAGGAAAGTATCATCATCTATATCTTCATTTTTCACTGATTTAGCAGTGAATTTCATTTCCAGTCCGAATTTTTTCAGTTGATACTCCATCAGTACCCCATCGATAGCAGAATACGGATTTGCAAAATTAGGATTTTTGATGTTCAGGTCTTTTGTATAATAAATATCAAACTCCGCAGCGCTTTCATCTTTCACTTTTACATGCGCTTTCTGGCATTTGTAACCGGCAATCATTTTGGTTTCCTTACATGGCGTGATCTCTATTGGATACGTATCGTTTTCTTTTTTCACTGCTGCGGCATCCTGCACCAGCATAAATTTTTTGTTCAGCAATTTTACCAGCTGCGTCATTGATTTTTTATCCGGATCGGAAATAAAGGAAGTGCTGAACAGTCCCATTCCGGCACTCATTTCAGCGTTCGATTTATTGTCTTTGAACTTGATGGTCATTTTAGTCGGTGCCAGGCTGGCCATCGGGTTGCTCTGATCTACAACAGTAGCATCGTAATCAATTACACCTTCCGAGATGAATTTCTCATCGGAATTACTGCAACCTGAAAAACTAAAAATATATAAACAGCTGGCGAAAGCTATGAGTAGTGGCTTTTTCATCTATCTTCAACACAACAAGGCTACAGTTGAGCAGTAACCGAATGCGCATTTTTTTACGATTAAGTGGCGAAAGATAGCGATAAAATGATACAAGTCAAAATTTTTTAATAGCCTAATGTTTTCAGCATTGACTTATAACTTTGTTCCTTCGCAAAAAGCCGGGTGCTGATCTCTCCGTCCTCATCCCTGTCGATGATCACGTGCTTTGGGGCCGGGATCAGGCAATGCTGGATACCGCCATAACCACCCAACGATTCCTGGTAAGCACCGGTATGGAAAAAGCCCAGATACTGCGGTTCCTTTTGTTTTGGACTTACAATAGGCATATACACCTGGTTGAGATGCGATTCGGCATTGTAATAATCCTCGCTGTCGCAGGTCAATCCTCCTAAATTTACCCGCTCGTATTCCTTATCCCAGTGATTGATGGCCAGTAAAATGAATTTTTGCTTAATGCCCCAGGTATCGGGCAGCGTGGTAATAAACGAACTGTCGATCATGTACCACAGCTCATTATCGTTTTGTTTTTTTACATCCACAATGGAATACAGTGCAGCGCCGCTTTCGCCGACGGTGTAACTTCCGAATTCGGTAAAAATATTCGGTTCATCCACATCGCGCTCATCGCAGATATTTTTGATCTTCTGAATGATCTCATCCGCCATGTAGGCGTAATCGTAATTGAAACCAAGGGAAGTGCGGATCGGGAAACCGCCTCCGATATCGAGCGAATCGAGCGTTGGACACACTTTTTTCAGATCGCAGTATACATTGATGCATTTGGACAATTCGGACCAATAATAAGTAGTGTCCTTGATGCCGGTATTAATGAAAAAATGCAGCATTTTCAGCTCGCATTTGTTGCTGCTTTTAATGCTGGAATTGTAATAATCAATAATATCTGCCTGGCGGATTCCCAGGCGGGACGTGTAAAACTCAAATTTCGGCTCTTCATCCGTTGCTACGCGCAATCCTACTTTAAATTTCTTTTTACAAAGCTTTTCCAGCAAAGGCAATTCGTTTTTATTATCGAGGATGGGAATGGAATTCACAAAACCATCGTTGATCAGCTCGCTGATGTATTTCAGGTACGTCGGGCGTTTGTAACCGTTGTTTAAAATATAGGTTTCTTTACTGATCCGCCCCGAGCTGTATAAGGAGCGTACTACAGGAACATCAAACGCAGAGGATGTTTCGAGGTGGATATCGTTTTTCAGCGCCTCTTCCAAAACAAAAGAGAAGTGGGAGCTTTTTGTACAGTAACAATATGTATATTTGCCTTTATAATCGGCTCTGGCCATTGCCACATTGAATAGCTTTTTGGCTTTTTGGATCTGGGCGCTGATCTTTGGTAAGTAACTAATTTTCAGAGGTGTACCGTATTTTTTAATAATATCCATCAATGGGATGTCATTAAAATAAAGTTCATCATCCGTAACGTTAAAACCATCCTGCGGAAAGTCGAAGGTTTGTTCAATTAGATCGCGGTATTTATTATCCATTTTTTGTACAAATTTTTATCAGGTGAAACAAGATTACAAATGTAAGTAACTTACTTTGATATTTTTTACACCAAGTAAGTAAATTAAATATAAAAAAACTGTTAAGAATGCATTTAACAACCGTTATAAACGGAAATAAAACAAAAACGTATGAAAACCTTAAAGTTCATTGAAGTAAAATCGGAGATCGGTGCGGGAACCCGCGGCGCCAGTATGGGCGTGGATGCCATTAAGATTGCGGCATTGGATTACGGGAGCAACATGTTCAAGCAGATCGAATCGATTGAAGTGAAAACCGAAAATCAATTGTTATTTGAAGCATCGAAAAAGCCGTATGCAAAACGCATCGACGGAATCCTGGCAATCTATGAGCGTGTAGCCAACCAGGTAGCGCAAACGTTAAAGAAAAATCATTTCCCGATCGTGCTTGCAGGTGATCACAGTACTGCAGGCGGAACGATCGCCGGAATTAAAATGGCTTATCCAAAACAAAAGCTGGGCGTGATCTGGATCGATGCACATGCGGATATTCACAGTCCGTATACCTCTCCTTCCGGTAACATGCACGGCATGCCGCTGGCTGTATCGTTGAACGAGGACAACATGGCGAATAAAATGAACAAGCCGGACAAGGATACGACGGATCTGTGGAACAGGTTGAAAAAAGTGGGTGGCATTTCGCCAAAGATCACTTATAACGATCTTGTTTACATTGGCGTACGCGATGTGGAACCGGAAGAAACGTATTTGCTGAAAAAACACAAAATAAAAACATTTACCACTGCAGAAGTAAAACGCAACGGGGTGGAAAAGATCGCGCGTGACGCTCTGGCTCATTTATCGGGATGTAATTTAATTTATGTTTCGTTTGATGTGGACAGTATGGATTCATCGATCTCGAAAGGAACGGGAACGCCGGTACGGAACGGGATCACGGAAAAAGAAGCAGGCAGCTTGTGCGTGCGTTTGATCCAGAATGAAAAAGTATGCTGCTTTGAGATCTGCGAAGTAAATCCAACGCTGGACAAAGAAAATCTGATGGCGGAGAATACGTTTGAGATCTTGCAGAAGGTTGTCAGCCAGTTAACTTATTAGACTCTGTAGGGTTAAAAACAAAAAAATTCAACCACATAAGGAACAAAGGGACACATAAGGCGAGGATTGCTAAGCTGTACGTTATAAACAAGGCTGTTGTTGATTAAAAACAAAAAAATTAACCACAAAAGAAACAAAAGAAATACAAAAGGCGAAACACGATGTTGTGTGTAAAGCCAATTCATTGCTTTTTATCACACATAGATTGGTATATTAGTATTGATTGGTATTTAGTAGATCTTTGTGGTGGAAAAAAATAGCTGGTTAAGAGCCGGTAATCTATAAATATGAATATTGAAAATGCACTTTCCGGAAGGACGATTGAAGCGATCTACACGCTTTACGGTGCTTCCATTGAGAAAATAAACTTTGAAAAAACAAACCCCGATTTTGAAGGCGATCTGACCCTGGTGGTTTTCCCATTCCTGAAAGTATCGAAAAAAAAGCCGGAAGAAACGGCTGCTGAGATCGGGAATTATTTAAAAGCCAATATCCCTGAAGTAGCTTCTTTTAATGTGGTAAAGGGATTTCTGAACATTGTAATTTCCGATGCTTACTGGCTGGATTATTTTAAATCCGTGGATGGAAAAACATTCATCAACGCTACATTGCCTGAAAATGCACCAACCGTGATGGTTGAATATTCATCTCCCAACACCAACAAGCCGCTTCACCTCGGGCACGTACGGAATAACCTGCTTGGATATTCGGTGGCGGAGATCCTGAAAGCTGCCGGAAACAAAGTGATCAAAACCAACCTGGTGAACGATCGCGGGATCCACATCTGCAAAAGCATGCTGGCCTGGGTAAAATGGGGCAATGGCGAAACACCGGAATCTTCCGGTATGAAAGGCGATCACCTGGTAGGAAAATATTATGTGGAGTTCGACAAGCACTATAAAAAAGAAATTGGAGAGTTGATCTCGCAGGGAAAAACAAAGGAGGAAGCCGAAAAACAAGCGCCGTTAATGCTGGATATTCAGCAAATGCTGCGTAAGTGGGAAGCGGGTGATCCGGAAACACGCAAGCTCTGGGAAATGATGAATGGCTGGGTGTACAAAGGGTTTGAGCAAACGTATAAAATGCTGGGCGTTGATTTCGATACGACCTATTATGAAAGCAATACGTATTTATTAGGAAAAGATATTATTGATACTGGTTTGGCGAATGGCGTTTTGAAACGCCGGGCGGATAACTCGGTGTTTATTGACTTAACGCCGGACGGGCTGGATGAAAAAACGGTATTGCGCGGCGATGGTACTTCGGTATACATTACGCAGGATATTGGTACTGCAGTGCAGCGGCAGGAACAATTTAAATTCGACAAGCTGATCCACACGGTTGGAAACGAACAGGATTACCATTTTAAAGTGTTGTTTCTAACGCTTAAAAAACTGGGCTACACCTGGGCGGAAGGCTTATACCACTTGTCGTATGGGATGGTGGAGCTGCCGGATGGAAAAATGAAATCACGGGAAGGTACCGTGGTGGATGCCGATGATCTGATGCAGGAAATGATCGACACGGCAAAAGCAACAACGCTGGAACTCGGAAAAGCAAACGATCTGAATGAAGCGGATAAGCTGCATTTATACGAAACAGTTGGCATGGGTTCCTTAAAGTATTTTATGCTGAAAGTAGATCCGAAAAAAAAAATGCTGTTCAACCCGGCCGAATCAATTGATTTTAACGGGAACACAGCGCCGTTCATACAGTTCAATTATGTGAGAACGCAGGCGATGCTCCGGAAAGCGAAAAGTGGCGCGGAAAATTTCAATGTACATGATGCATTACCTGAAAATGTTACAATGCTTCCAAAGGAAAAAGCGCTGATCATAAAGCTATACAATTTTAATGCAACGTTGAAACAGGCGGCGCTGGAGTTTAGCCCGGCATTGATCGCCAATTATGTATATGATCTTGCGAAAGAATTCAGCCAGTATTACAATGAAACGGATATTTTAAAAGAAGAAAATAAAGAGCTGGTTGCATTCCGCCTGCATTTATCCAACACCATTGGGATTGCGATAAAAGATGCGATGGGGTTATTGGGAATTGAGGTTCCGGAGCGCATGTAGGTACGGATAGCGAACAGGAACGAATATTACGAATCTGTATCTACTAAATACCAATTAATACGAATATACTAATCTGTGTGTGATGGAACGCAGATGACACGGATAGAACGGATTATCTACTAAATACCAATCTTTACTAATATACCAATCTGGGTGTGATGGAACGCAGATGACGCGGATGGAACGGATTTAAAAATAGTATAATGTACTAATGCAGGCGCGAGTGTCCCACTCGTGCCTTTTTATTTGATGGCATTTTGCCATCTTGTTTGCAGATCATATATGGCAAACACAGCAATCCAACATCTAAAATCCAACATCCAATATCTGCATAAAAAAACGCGGCACTGAAATTCAGCACCGCGTTTTTTATGATCTTCTTTTATTTTTATTATCTGCTTAGCTGGATGTAGCCTTGCTGTTCCGTGATCTGGCCGCTATTGATGATGGTGGCTGTAAACATGAAATAATATGTTCCGTCAGGAGCCGGTCCGCCATTGCGGGATTGCCCGTCCCAGCCGTTTTCAATGCCCGTCCATTCCGCCATTTTAACGCCCCATCTGTCGTAGATCGCGCAATGGAAATCCCTCAATGCTTCCGCATCCGCCAATACTTTCCATACATCGTTGTGGCCATCGCCGTTTGGTGTAAAGATATTTGGCACACGCAATGTTGGATCCACCACTTCGATGCAATGGTAAACTGTATCGCGGCAACCGCCCGGTGTACCGGAGATCAGGCGCACGCAGTACGTTCCAGGATGTGTATAAAAATGCGTTGGTGACCACGCTATTGTTGAGTTATTAAATACAGATGAATCTCCAAAGGTCCAATAAGAAGATGTTCCCGGCGTGGAACCGTTTACAAATGTAACCGGTGTGTTGATAGCAACTACACTATCCGGCGAAACGGTAAAGGCTGCAACCGGAACAGGTGAAACGTGGATCAGGCCCGAATCGAGGCGCGTACCCACACAACCATTCATATCCGTACAGGTAATGGATACGGAATAAATACCTACCGTGTTGAAACAATGTATTGGTGATGAAATATTGGTTGTATCTCCGTCGCCAAAGTTATAATGAACGCTGTTGCAAAGAGGGCTTACGCCTTCGTTGAATGTTACGCAAAGCGGAACGCAGCCCACAGTAGCCGTAGGTGTAAACGTAGGCGTTGGCAATGCATTCACGGTTATGTTCCTGGTGGCAGTATCGCCACAGGCACCGGCAACGCTATAAGTAACAGTAAATGTTCCGGTTCCTGAAACAACAGGATTAAATGTTCCGGCAGTTGTATCGGTAATACCGGTTCCCGACCAAACACCACCCGGAGTAGTTCCGGAAAGGTTAAAGGCTGGCGTACCTGCACATACTGGACTTGCAGGAGCAATGGTAGCGTCGGCAACTGTTATAACTGTAACATTCACACTATCGGTGTTACCGCAGGCACCTGCAATGGTGTACGCAATGGTGTGCGTACCCAATACGGCCGGAGCAAAATAACCGTTGATAGAATCATAAATTCCCGGACCCGACCAGATCCCGCCCGGATGTGCCGATACTAATTGTATTGAATCGGAGCCCAAACAAAGATCAGTTGGTTGCGTAATATTTACATTGAAAATAGAAGTTACTTCCACCAAAGCCGTATCGCCTGCAGCACATGAACCACCGATAATGTAAGTGATCAAATGCGTTCCAAGTCCTGCCGTTGCCGGATCAAATGTTCCGGTGCTGGAGTTGGTGATTCCCGAACCCGACCATGTACCGCCCGGTGTTACGGCATTCAGCGGAAGCGGTGATGCACTGATACAAATGCTTGGCGGCTGGCTGATGGTAGCATCGGAGAAACTGTTTACGGTAATTAATAATGTATCCAGGGTGTTACAGGTACTTGAAGTGGAATACGTGATGATGTGCGTTCCCAATCCTGCAAGTCCAGGATTAAACGTTCCGGTAGCGGAATTGGTAATGCCCACACCCGACCACACACCGCCGGTACTATCTGCAGTAAGGTTGATCGGCGCATTGCTTAAACACATTGGCGGAACCGGTGTGATGGTTACATTGGGCGTAGCCAGTACGGTAATGTTTACCGTATCGGTATTACCACAACCACCTGTAATCGTGTAATTTACAACGTGTGTACCCACTGTTAAAGGAGTGTATGTTCCGGCTACTGAATCCGTGATGTTTATTCCAGACCATACGCCACCCGGATGAGCCGCGTGCAGTGTGATTGGAGCAGAACCGTCACAGATCGGCGCCGGTTGTGTAATGGTTGGATCGAAGAGTGCTGTTACTTCCACGGTAACCGTGTCGCTGCTGGCACAGGTGCCGGAAAGTGCATAGGATACAACATGAGCGCCCAATCCGGCAGTTGCAGGATCAAATGTTCCCGTGGTTGTATTGGTAATTCCCGTTCCCGACCAGGTTCCACCACCTGTTGCAGCATTTAAGGTAACCGGCGATCCGCTGATACAAATGCTTGGCGGTTGCGCAATGGTGCTGTTGTAAGTACTGTCGATGGTAATGAGTACGGTATCCGACGTATTACAAGCGCCTAATGTGCTATATGTAATTACGGTAGTGCCCGTGCCTGCTGCTGCCGGATCAAATGCTCCTGTGCTTGGGTTGGTGATACCGCTGCCCGACCAGACACCGCCGGAACTGTCGGCAGTTAAGGTGATTGGCCCGCTGCTGATACATAACGGCGGTACGGATGCGATCACTGGAGGCGCTCCGCTGCTTGGCGTTACCTGCACCACTACCGACATGGTAATTGGAGCCAGGCAAGGAGCCAGGGGAACACCGCTTGCTGTGTATGTTGTAGTTGTTGATGGATTTGCCGAAACGGTAGATCCTGTAGTTGTTGATAATCCGGTAGAAGGTGACCAGGTCCAGGTATAATCCGAAACATTAGAACCGCTCACATCAATGGAAACAGGGCCACCGCAGGTTCTTACGGTATCTGCAACTGTTGTACAGGTAGTTGCAGGCGCACCCGGTGCTCCCGGATACGTAAAATATAATAAATTGTTGATCGCGTTGGTTGCCGATGCATTATCCAGGATCACTACAAATTTAAATGTTTCGGTAGCTCCCGGTGCAAGGTTTTGAATGCGGTATGCCAGTGAAATGGCTTCATCGTAAAAGTTGGTGGCACCCACAGTTTGTACAAAAGGCGTGGAACCAATCGCTCCTACTCCATTCCAGATGTTTGATCCGTCGCGCTCATCAAAACCGCCGTAATTGGCTCTCCAGTTAGGTCCGATGGCAGCTAATCCCAAATATGAATTCCAGGGAATAGATTGTGTTGCGCTAACGTGTGCAAGGTTGCAACCGCTGCCCGGCTGACTTACAATGGTGTTTTGCGTTGTAAAATCGCCGCTTAACGTTTGGTTGTTATCCGGATCCACGTTCCTGTAATAATACATATCCGCAATGGTTGCAGACGTATTGTTGGTAATGGAAACCGTGGTGGTATAATACAGATCGTTTTCCTGTAAAAAGTAGTTGATCTTAAAATGCAGATCGGTGCCGGAAGTGGCGTCGCCTTCCCAATCAGCTGAATAGCAGCTGAATGTATGCGACCAGTGAGTGATAGAACCGGGAATATCATTCAGGTTGCTGCAATTATTTCCGCCTGCAGCGCCACCGGTTGTCCCTACTTCAAAACCCCAGCCATTTTCAGGAGAGCCGGGAGTAAAAAAATCGCCGTCGAATGTTGCCCAGGAATTTACCTGCGGGTTGGCCACAAAGCCAAAATAACTTGTTCCGGAGCGGTAATGCATTCCAGGTAGTGGCGGAGAAACAGCGGTATTAGCTCCTTCAAAACCACCTGCACCCGAAAGTCCTATTTCCAGGCTGGTTGCTTTGATGTATGCATTGGGGCCGACCATCTGCGCTTTCAGCAGATAGCCCTGCATCATAATTAAAAAAGAAATGAAGAGAGTAATCCGTTTCGTGTTTCGTTTTATCATGCCTGTTTTTGTTTAGTTTGTTTGAACCTATCCTTTGCAAAATTTATCTTTTACTGAATAATTCTCCGTACGAAAGAGAAAATCATCTTATTCATGACTCTATTTTGTTCTTAAAAGTTGCAGAAAGCCTTGTTTTTCTGTCACTTTATCATTTAAACCGGTAGCTTTCAGCAAATAGTAATACGTGCCGTCCGGAGCGGCATTTCCGCTGGTAGTGCGGCCATCCCATTTAAAATTGATGGAATTCCATTCGGCAATTTTTAATCCCCATCTGTCGTAAACAGTACATTCCAATGTTTTAACACCAGTGGTGATGATAAAAAATTCGTCGTTGCTGCCATCGCCATTCGGTGTAAAGATATTCGGAACGATCACGGTTGCATCGCTTACCACGGTAATACATTCGGTAGTGCTGTCAACACATCCGCTGATGTTTGCCACCAGCAATGTAATGCAATAACTGCCTTCGATCGGATAGGTATGTGTATCCGTTGAGGAAGTAGAATTATTGTTTACTCCCGATGCCGGATCGCCAAAATTCCAGAATTCGATTCCGCCATTGCTGGATGCATCTGTAAATACAACCGGTGTGTTAGGTGCTACTACAATTCCCGGTGTGATTGTCATAGAAGCAACCGGCGTATTACTTACGCTTATCATGTTTGAAACAACAGTTGTTCCGCTGCAGCCATTTGCATCGGTGCAGGTAATGACTACGTTATGCAGGCCGGATTGTGAATAAACGTGTAAAGGACTGGAAGCAGTGCCCGTGGTTCCGTCGCCGAAATCATAGAATACACTGCTGCAGGTAGTGCTAACGGTTTCAAAAAACTGAACGGCCAACGGTCCGCAACCCGAATTAACATCCGATGTAATTCCCGGGGTTGGCAATGGATTTACGGTAACCGTTTGTGTAGCCGTAGCACCGCAGGAGCCTGCAATGGAATAGGTAATGGTATGTGGTCCGCTGCCTGCTATGGTGGGATCGAAGGTACCGTTGGTGACGTCTGTAATGCCTGTGCCCGACCAGGTTCCGCCGCTGGTAGCAGCTGTTAAAGTAAACGATGAGGTATTTATACATACCGGCGCTACAGCTGTAATAGAAGCATTTGCCTGTGGAGTTACCGTAATTGAAACCGTATCGGTGTTACCGCAGCTTCCGCCGATGGTATACGTGATCACATAGGTACCGACACCGGCTGTTGAAGGATTAAAAGTACCGGCAGCGGTATTACTGATACCGGTTCCGGACCAGGAACCGCCGCTTGTTGCTGCATTTAAATTAAAGGCTGCGCCGCTCACACAAACCGGGGAAACGCTAGCAATGGTAGCATCCGATAAGGACGTAACATTTACAGTAGCCGTATCTGTAGCACCACAGCTTCCGCTGATGACGTAGGTAATCACATGCTGACCGATCCCGGCTGCTGCAGGGCTGAAAGTTCCATTCACATTGTCGGTAATACCCGTGCCCGACCAGGTTCCACCGGCTGTTGCAGCTGTAAAGTTAAATGCCGAAGCACCGATACAAACACTGCCCGGTGAGGTAATAGTTGGATCCGAAGCTGCGTTCACAGTAACGATCACTGTATCCGAATTGGCACAGCTGCCCGTAATTGCGTAAGTAATGGTGTGTGTTCCGATTCCGGCCGTAGCAGGATCAAAAGTTCCGCTGGTAGTATTTGTAATTCCGGTTCCCGACCAGGTTCCACCGGTTGTTGCAGCTGTTAAGTTGATCGCAGCAGCACCTACACAAATGCTTGCAGGTTGTGTGATGGTTGCATCTGCATTTGGTGTTACGGTAACCAGTGCAGTATCTGTATTTCCGCAGCTTCCGCTGATGGCATACGTAATTGTAAATGTGCCTGTACCCGCTGTTGAAGGAGTAAATGTACCAGCCGAAGCATTGGTAATGCCCGTTCCACTCCAGTTACCGCCAGTTGTTGCTGCATTTAAATTAAATGCGGAAGCGCCTACACAAACAGGGGCCGCACTTGCAATGGTAGCATCCGATAAGGACGTAACATTAACGATTACAGTATCTGTAGAACCGCACGCACTGCCCAATACATACGTAATTACATGTGCGCCGGTGCCTGCAGTGGCAGGATCAAATGTGCCGTTGGTTGTATTGGTAATGCCGGTTCCGCTCCAGGTTCCGCCATTGGTGGCGGCTGTAAGGTTGAATGGTGCTGCACCTACACAAATACTTGCAGGTTGTGTGATGGTTGAATTTAATGTTGAATTTACAGTAACCAGTGCGGTATCCGTACCGCCGCAGGTACCGATAGTAACATAGGTAATTGTAAATGTACCTGTTCCGGATGTTGCGGGATTGAACGTACCGTTTGTTGCATCGGTAATTCCTGTCCCCGACCAGGTTCCGCCAGCTGTTGCGGCAGCAAGGTTAAACGGTGCAGCGCTTGCGCAGACAGGACTAATATTTGTAATCGTAGGATCTGCCGAAGGATTTACTGTAACAGTTGCCACTGCGGTGCCGGAACAGCTCAATGTTGTTCCCGTTACGGTATACGTTGTTGTAGATACGGGTGAAGCATCCGCTGTATTAGTTCCGGTTACGGTTGTTCCGGTCGTCCAGGTATAGCTGGTACCGCCATTTGCAGTTAAATTAGCCGTTTGGCCTGCACAGATTGCAGGCGAATTAACCGTTACTGTTGGCAAAGCATTTACAGTCACTGTGGATACAGCAGTTGAAGAACAACTGCTACTGGTACCTGTTACGGTATAGCTTGTAGTGGCTGCCGGTGTTGCATCCGCTGTGTTGGTTCCGGTTACGGTTGTTCCGGCGGTCCAGGTATAGCTGGTACCACCGCTGGCCGATAAATTGGCTGTTTGCCCGGCACAAATTGCAGGAGAATTAACCGTTATTGTCGGTAAAGGTGTTACGGTTACTGTAGAAATTGCTGTTCCGGAACAGCTGCTGGTTGTTCCGGTTACGGTATAAGTAGTGGTAGCTGCGGGTGTAGCATCCGCTGTATTGGTTCCTGTTACGGTTGTTCCGGCAGTCCAGCTATAGCTGGTGCCTCCGCTGGCCGATAAGTTAGCTGTTTGTCCCGCACAAACCGTTGGTGAATTTACCGTTACAGTTGGGATCGGGTTAACCGTTACCGTGGATATTGCTGTAGCCGAACAGCTGCTGGTAGTACCGGTTACGGTATAAGTTGTAGTCGCTGCCGGTGTAGCATTGGCAGTATTGGTACCGGTAACGGTTGTTCCAGCGGTCCAGGTATACGTTGTTCCGCCATTGGCAGTTAAGTTGGCGGTTTGCCCGGCACAAATTGCAGGTGAATTAACCGACACAACAGGCAATGGTGTTACCGTTACCGTTGATACGGCTGTTCCGCTGCAACCACTGGTTGTTCCGGTTACAGTATAGGTTGTGGTAGCTCCCGGTGTTGCATTGGCTGTATTTGTTCCGGTTACGGTTGTTCCGGCAGTCCAGGTGTAGCTGGTGCCGCCATTAGCAGTTAAACCGGCTGTTTGCCCGGCACAGATTCCCGGCGAATTTACAGTTACAGTTGGCCCGGGTGTTACGGTTACCGTTGATACGGCCGTTCCGCTACAACCGCCGGTTGTTCCGGTTACGGTATAAGTTGTTGTTGTTGTTGGGCTTGCATTTGCGGTATTGGTTCCTGTAACGGTTGTCCCGGCAGTCCAGGTATACGTTGTTCCGCCATTGGCAGTTAAATTTGCTGTTTGTCCAGAGCAAATGGGTGGCGAATTTACCGTAATGGTTGGTCCCGGTGTAACAGTTACAATTACCGGTTCACGGTAGGTACCGCCCGGGCATGTTCCTGCATAAAAAGTGGTGCTTGACCCCAGTACCGGCGTTGTGAATGTGGCGCCGGAACCGATGGAAGTTCCTCCCACCTGTGTATTGTACCACAAAATGGATGAACCCGCAGGCGCTGTACCGGAAATAGTTGCAGAGATAGAAGCTGTATTGCCTGCACAGATAGTTGCACCTGTTGTATTGATTATAAAATTGGTAACGGTTTGATTCGCAGTTCCTACCGCGCCTTTTGTAGCACCATTGGGTGTAAATTCGGTTACGTGAGCTGAGTTAGTGGTTCCGCTTGCGCCGGGATTCACTGTTTGTGTAATGGCTCCGCCTGCAACGGCAATATAACCGCCGCTACCGCTGCCACCCGGACCTTCGGCCTGCATGGTCGCAGTAATCGGAACAGCTTGTGATCCGCCATTACCACCGTTTGCTGTGATTGAAATTCCGGAAACGGCACCTACGGAGTTTAGAATAACAGTTCCACCGGCACCGCCGCCGCCAGCACCATCGTGACCGGAGCCTGCGCCGTTTGCACCATTTGCAACGATGGTTCCTGTTCCGGAAACGGTTCCGTAGCTCATGAGGTAAACCAATCCCGCACCTTTTCCGCCATCTCCTCCAACGTTGTTATCCTGATCACCGGCGCCACCACCACCGCCTAAAAATAAGCGGCCTGATGTATAATCCAAAGGTCTTCCACCCCAACCGCCATTATTTTCACGGGAATCGCCGCCCCATGAGTTGGCTGTACTTGTTTGAAAAGGCTGAGGGCCTTCGGTTGTAGCATCCCTGTTTGTATTTGAAAATGAATATCCTCCTCTTCCTCCACCGGGTGAAGTATGTGTTGCAAAGCCACCGCCTTCAAGGTTCCAGGCATTTACCCAACCAGCGCCACCGCTGACATCGGGATTTCCTGCACCATCCCAGCCGGAAAGGCTGCCACCATTGGAACCGCCGCCACCGCCGGAATTGTGACAATCCGCGCCACCGCCTGCATTTGCTGCTGCTCCGCGGGCGTATCTTCCGCCATAAGGCGTATAATCTGCCTGGTAACCGGCAATTCCTTCTCCTTTATCGGCACCCTGTAAATTACTTGGCATGGCCACCTGGCCGCCGCCAAGCCCGGAAGCATTATCTCCGGTGAGTGAACCACCACGGAAACCTTGTCCGGAAACGGTAATGCCACCGGCACTGTTAATTGTTGTATTTCCTACTACTTCCACCGCTACAATACCGCCGGTAAAGCCTGTTGCGGCCCATGCCTGGCAGGTTACGGAACCTGTTATGGTAAGTGTATTGTAACGCGGCACGCGGATGACCTGTACATGCGCGGCTGCGGTATAATCGTGCTTTAAACCGCAATCGAGTGTGATGGTTGTACCGTTTGGAACGCTTGTTACTTCAGCAAATTCGTAGTTACCGCAATTGTTATAGGCGGTGATCTCGCCCCAGGTATTGTCGTTTGGTAAGCCGTAAAAAGTACCGCTACCGGCAGGAAATTCAACGGTTTCGCCATTGATGGTTACTCCCTGCATCTGGATGATCATGATGAGATCGCCTGTTGCGAGTGCTCCTGAAAAGCGTGCATTGGCATTTAAACCACTGGCTGCAACGGTAATGGTGCTTGCACCGGTGGCTGCATCGGCACTTAGGGTTGTATATTCGTTAACGATGCGATTGGCTGTGGTGATGGAAACGGTGCCCTCTTTACCACGTTGAGCAAAAACGGTTGAAGTGATAAGGACGCAGCCTGCAAAAATAATTTTCTTAACTAATTTCATGTGAGAGATGCTGTTAATCAGTTGTTTTTTGAAATAATTTTAGCCAATATAGGACATAATACCGACTTAAAAAAGAAGTATCGGGATTTTGTAGGTGAATGGTTTAAAATTATATGAGTTCATAAATAAGATGCGATTTAGGGGGATAAAGTTGCAGGGGCTGCTGGGTGTTTTTACCACTAAGAGCACAAGCTTGCAGTTTCTCTCGTAAAGATGCAAAGAGGACGAAGCGGTGGTGTATTTTACCGCAGAGGGCGCGGAGAAGGCGCAGAGTACGCGGAGCTGTGTATTTTTACCACAAAAGAAAACAAAAGAGACAAAAGGGCGAGGCTCATGCTGCGTAATTTCACCACATAAGGCACAAAGAAAACATAAGGCGAGGCCCTGTGCTGTGTTAGCTTTACCACGGAGGGCGCGAAGAATACGCAGAGGACGCGGAGCTGTTTTTTTCACTACAAAGGAAATCCAGATTGGTATATTGGTAGAAATTAGTATTTAGTAGATTAGTAGATCTTATGCTTCTTTGAAAGGGTTGCGGGGGATCCATTCGGAAGGTTTCAGATAATCGATGAAGGGTTTGATGATGCGGTTGGAAATGGGGTTACGATGCCGGATGTAGCACGTTAATTCGTGTGCCTGTGCTCCTACATTGCTTTTAATTTCGGAGGCGGTACGGCCCAGCTGTAATTCTTTTGCATGATGACTGATGGCTTCTTTCAGGTAATCGTATAATACATTTTGATATAATTCGTACTCTTTGTTGATCGAATAATCGAGGCCGATAAAATGCGCTTCCACTTCTTTCTGCAAAATAAAGGAACTGCGGAAGCCTACTATTTTTTCTTCGAGGTAATAGGCGGTAAACACAAAACGTTCCTTCATTTCCTTTTTCATTTCTGAAAAATAATTTGCCGAAAGGGTAGCCAAACGGAAATGTGCTTTTAAATGCACGTTGTTGTAGAGCTTCATGATCTGTTCGGCATTGCCGGAAATATCAGCAGCAGAAAAATCTTTTGTGGTAAGGGCCGCTCCTTTTTTGATAATGGACCTGGCGCGGGTACGGTATTTTTTACTGATGGCTGCCAGGTAATCATCAAATGTTTTCCAGTCTCCGGAAATATGAATGATCATGTTGGGCTCCACTTCAAAATCGTGGTATTTAAATTCTTTTAATTCGATGGCATTTTCAACGGAGGTTTGATAAAAATCTTTTACCAGTACGGCGGCAATTTTTCCGCGTAATTTTTCCGCTCTGCTGATGCGGTAAATAATATCGGCCAGTGCATCGAACGCTTCTTTTTTATCAACGGCGGATGTACAGGTAAAACCATGCTCGCCGCTAATAAAGGCATTTCCGCAAAGGAGCAAACGGATATTCAACCTGTCGACACCGCGTTTTAAATATTGTTTTAAAACGGCATGCAAACATTTCTCGGTTTCATCTTCTTTTTTATCCACCTGACTTCCCCAGCCTTCTGCCTTAAAATCGATCACCTGGAAATATGCAATGGCAACGGGTGTGGTATCTTTGTAAATGATGGAATAATGAAACCGCATGTTGGGCGGATTATTATTTTCGAGCACACGCAAATAATCCAGCTCTAAAAATTCGGAACCCGATTTTACAATTTTATTCCAGTGTTCGGCATTGACCATGGCCACGGAATCATACAGCGCAAAGGCAAAATCGGAGGCTTGCTTTCGCAGCGACGATCGTTTTTTATTCGGAATTTTATTACAGGGGATGATCATACTTCACGTACGGTTTATTTTGCTGTTTGGTTTAAATCCTGCAACATCAGTTCCCTGATGTATTTTACAGGTGCGCTTCCATAACTCAAAAACTTTTCATGAAATTTTTTCAGGTTAAAATCATCTCCCATTTTCTTTTTTAATTCCTCACGGAAGTCGTAGATCTCGGTATAACCGGTGAAATAACAACACAACTGCACCTGCGTTACGGAAACACGTTTCCATTTATTCTCCGCTTCTGTTTTTTGCTGAAATGCCTCGTTTACCAACAGGTTCATGGCTTGTTCTTTGGTCATGTCTTTTGTATGTACGCTGTAATCCAGGATGGTGTTACAGGTACTTCTCAGATTCCATTTGTAATACATCAGCCACATTTCATCGGCATTATCGCCATAGCCGTTTTCGAGCATCATGCGCTCGGAATACACAGCCCAGCCTTCGATCATGGCATTATTGCCGAATAAAGATTTGATCAGACTCGGCGATTGATTGCTGTAAACCAGTTGTGTGTAATGCCCGGGAATGGCTTCGTGGATGTTTAAGATCTGCAGGATGTAACGGTTGTATTCACGCAGGTAACTTTCGGCTTTATCTTTGTCCCAGCCGGAAAGGCTGCCGACGTTGTAATATGTGTTCCCGTTTTTATCGTACGGGCCGGGGGCAGAAATGGAAGCACCTGCAACACCTGCCATGTAATCCGGTTCTTTGCGCACTACCAATGGTTTTGACGGATCAATATAGATCAGGTCTTTCTTTTTAATGAAATCGATCAGTACCGGAATTTGTTTGGAAATAGCGGATTGAAAGGAATCGGCAGAAACGTGGTCGAGTGAAATTTTATCGATCATCATGCGGATGGCAGTTAAGCTATCATCGGGAATGTGCGTACCGGAAAGGTATTTGTGCCACAGTTTTTGTGTGAGGTCGTACATTTTTGAATGCAGGTATGCTTTGCGTTTAATGGCTTTTGCATAAATCTCATCTACGGTATAACCGGATTGAATATCGAATTCAAATTTTTTCTCGTACAATTCTTTTCCCAGGCGGAAGCTACGCGGTGTTTTGTTATCGAGCTTTTTGAGCCAGTCTGCAAAATCTTTGATCGCAACCACTGCATTTTTTGCAGTTGCTTCCATGGCTTGTTTTTCGTTCTCACCGAATTTTGTTTTGTTGAGCGCATCGTGAAAATCTTTTTCGAAAACAGAAACACCACCCAGGTTTTGTTCGATCGCTAATTGAGTGTGTTCCAGTGTTGGATTTTTAATGTTCTTTTTTGCAGCTTCGTAATATGCCGGGATGTTGGACATTTTCAAATAAAAATTACGCAAACGCACATCGAGTGAATCGTAATTGCCGTTCAGCAATTCTGCGAAAGCACCGGAAACATTATACTCCGTAGGATTCCATTCGTAGGATCTTTGTTCGTTGATGGACCAGATGATGGATTTCAGCTGGTTTTCGATCATGTAGTGATCGGTTTTATTATTGCTGGAAAGTGCATCGAGCTGGTAATTTTTAAGTGTATCTAAATTTGCCTGTGCAAAGTCCAGCTGTTTTTTGCGGGATGCTTCATCGGGCACCACCAGCATGCTGTCGTATTTATGATATCCCTGGCTGCTTGCCCAATCCGGGTATATTTTCCAAAGCTCATCAATAAAATGCTCTTTGTATTTATCAAATTGCGGGTTGAGATCGCTGGCAGGTTTGCCGCTGGCATCGGGCTGATGATTGCCACATGAGAATAACGACATGCAGGCGATAGTTAAAAGTAATGTTCTTTTCATTGTACGGTTTTGGGATGCTAAAGATAAAAAAACAAATGGTTATAGCTGATCAAATAAAAACAATTTAATGGCGCTAAAATAGTACATTTACAATATACATTCATCCTGCTTTAACTGAATATTTTATTACATGAATTTTAAATTCGTCACCCTTTTTTTAATTATATTTTGCCTGTTCCGGATCAATGCCAACAGTCAGAATACCAGTGCAGGTTACCTGTATTTAAAGGTATACGGAACAAAAGATCCGCACTGCAAGGTGGATGAAATTCCCTTTCACAGCTCCGACACGATACTTACCTGCACGCCGGGCAGCCACCGCATCCAAGTATGGAAACCCACGGCCAGCCTGCTGGATACTACGGTGAGCATCCGTAATAACGATACAACGAGATACAGCTGTACGCTTGAATATTCAAAAGCCTACATCAACTACCTGAATGACTACAGCGATTACAAACGGCTGCGGAACAAACAGTATTATGTATCGCCGATATGGGCCGGAATTGCTATTGGTGCAGGCGTATTTGTGGACCAGGTATGGGCGCAAAGACAATATGACCTGGCGATGGATGTGAAAGCGGAATATTTGCGGCGCGGAAACCAGGGCAGCATTGATGATGAGAAATCGCTTTTTGACGGTTACCGGAAAAAGTATGATAATTATAAAAAGCTGGAATATGGAATCTACGGTGTTTCGGGGCTGATCATGGCTAATTATGTGCGCATCCTGATCAAACAGAGCAAGATCCCGGTGCCACAATTTAAAGAAGAAAACTTACTGAGTAAAATAGATTTTAATGTATACCCGTCGATTGCCACCAAAGGCATTGCATGCGGCTTGTCGCTCCATTTTTAACATGAAAAAGATCATATACCTACTTGTTGTTATCATTGCATTTACAAGCTGCAAATCAAAGCTGGATAAAATCACGCTGGACGATAATCCCTACGACCAGGCGTATACCGGGCCGAAAGTGATCCGGATCAATAGTATTTCGGGCGACATTAATTCAACCACGGGCGCGCATTATAATACGCTGCATGTTGCGATCAGCACGGAGCTGTATGAATATGTGCTGGTGTACAGGAACGGCGTACTGGTGCTTACAGCTAGCAGAAGCTCGTATGCACCGGGCAACGCACAAACGGAAAATATTGCCGATCGTACGGTGGTGGCGGGCACTGTTTACACGTATACGGTTGCGCTGAAATACGAGGAAGGCAGCACGCAAAAATCGGATGCGGTGGTATTTACCACGCCATAATTACAGGTAGTGTATCAGTTTGAAGAAGTATAACATATAATTTTTCAATCAATTACTCTTCGACAAGCTCAGTTGACCTTTGAGGTCATGTTGAGCCTGTCGAAACATTTGATAAATTAAACTGATGCACCATCTAATTACACGCTTATATGGAAAACGACATAGTTACGCTTAGCACCTACTCCAACCTGAGCAGCGCCTATATGGCGAAAAATTTCCTGGAGCTGAACGACATCCAATCCTTTATTGCTGACGAAAACATTACGGTTGCCGATCCGCTGTATATGAATGCAGTAGGCGGCATCCGGCTTACCGTATTTGAAAAGGATGTACCGAAAGCGCTGGAATTATTGAAACAACAAGAGGAAGAAATACCCGAAGAGATTCCGCAGCAGGAACAAAAAGAGAAAGATCCCAATGCCGTGCTTTGTCCAAAATGCGGATCGGATGATACGCGCAGGGAAAATGTATCGCCGGTTGCGTTTGGCCTTTCATTGCTGCTGCTGTTCGGTTTCCCGATCCCGTTCATTAAGCGCAAATATCATTGCTTTCATTGTCAGCATGAATGGAAATAAACACCACTCAACATTTTTTTAAGCCTTTGATCATTTTATCTGATCCGGCCCGTTAAAATGGCTATTTTTGATCAACAAAAAAAAATCCAAACCCATGTTAAAAAAAATTTCACCGGTTATTTTACTGACTGTTTTTACAGCCTGTATCAACAATCAAAAGCATCACGATGACGGCGACAGCGCTAAATTAAAATATCCTGTTACTAAAAAAGTAGATACGGTTGATACCTACTTCGGAACTAAGATCGCGGATCCATACCGCTGGCTGGAAGATGATAAATCGGCGGAGACCGGCGAATGGGTGAAAGCGGAAAATAAAGTGACGTACGATTATTTAGCGACGATCCCTTTCCGTGATAAAATAAAACAACGCCTGACGAAGATCTGGAATTTTGCAAAAGTAAGCGCGCCTTTCAAAAAAGGAAAGCGCTATTTCTTTTATAAAAATGATGGCATTCAAAACCAAAGTGTATTGTATGTACAGGATGGTTTGAACGGTACACCGAAAATGCTGCTTGACCCGAATACGCTGGCTGCGGACGGTACGGCTTCGCTTGGCGGATTGGGCGTGAGCAAGGACGGAAAATATTTAGCCTACACGATCAACCGTGCGGGTAGCGACTGGAGCGAGATCTACGCAATGGAAATTGAAAGCGGCAAACAGCTGACGGATGATATTAAATGGGTGAAATTTTCGGACATTGCCTGGAAGAACGATGGTTTTTATTACAGTGCGTACGACGCTCCGAAAGGCGGAAGTGAGCTTTCGAATAAAAACGAGTTTCACAAAGTATTTTATCACAAGATCGGTGATCCGCAAAATAAAGATGTACTGGTGTATGAAGACAAAGCACATGCCTTGCGCAATTTTTCGGCAGGAACTACCGAGGATGAAAAGTTATTGCTGATCTACGGATCGGAATCCACAAGCGGAACATCACTTTCTGTAAAAGACTTAACGATTCCGAATGCTCCCTTCCACGATGTGGTGACCAACTTTGAGCACAACTACGGCGTGATCCACAACAATGGAAATAAATTACTGGTGATCACGGATGAAGGCGCACCGAAATATCAATTGCTTGAAATTGATTTTACACAAAAACCGGATCCTGCGACCTGGAAAAAAGTGATCCCGGAAGCAAACGACCTGCTGGAAAGCGTTTCGATCTGCAATGGAAAACTGGTTGCAAAATATTTAAAGGATGTGACTTCGCGTTTATACGTGTATGATATGGACGGTAAAAAAGAAAATGAAATTCAATTACCGGGATTATGTAAAGTAGATGAGTTTGATGCCGACAAGGATGACAGCCTTGCTTTTTTCAGTTACAAAACGTTTACATCTCCGGATGTTATTTACAAATACAATATCGTAACAAATAAGCTGGCTGTGTGGTTCAAGCCGGAGATCGATTTTAAATCGGATGATTACGAAACCAAACAGGTATTTTATACAAGTAAAGACGGAACAAAGATCCCAATGTTCATTACCTGCAAAAAAGGGTTGGTGCTGGATGGAAACAATCCATGTTTCCTGTTCGGTTACGGTGGATTTAATTCGTACTATTCTCCTGAATTCCGGATTGACCGCGCTGTATTTTTAGAGAACGGCGGCGTGTATGCGATCCCGGGATTGCGTGGTGGCGGGGATTATGGCGAGGACTGGCACAAAGCGGGAACAAAATGCAACAAACAAAATGTGTTTGATGATTTTATTGCTGCAGCAGAGTATTTAATCAACCAAAAATACACATCGCATGAAAAACTGGCGATCCACGGACGTTCCAACGGTGGTTTGCTGATCGGTGCGGTGATGACACAGCGTCCTGATCTTGCGAAAGTAGCGATCCCGACTGTGGGTGTAATGGACATGCTGCGTTATCATAAATTTACGATCGGTTGGGCATGGGCAAGTGATTACGGCACCAGCGACAGCTTGAGTTATTTCAATTGTCTGATCAAATATTCGCCATTACACAATATTAAAGAAGCGGAATATCCTGCCACATTGGTAACAACCGGCGATCATGATGACCGGGTGGTACCGGCGCACTCCTTTAAATTTATTGCGACGTTACAGGAAAAACAAAAAGGAAAAAACCCGGTATTGGTTCGGATTGATACCAATGCAGGACATGGCTCGGGCAAACCAACTTCCAAACAAATTGATGAGTTTAGTGATATCTGGAGCTTTGTGTTCTATAATCTAGGGATGAAGTATTAAAACATTTAGGATTTATTTATTAAGGATTTAGGAATTATTCCAATAAAAAACTCCCGTTTACAGATTGTAGACGGGAGTTTTTTTATTGGAATCGTTTTAAATGCGCGGGTATTTTTGCCACAGATTCACGGATTAAAAAAATTAAAAGGGAATTGCATGGGTTATAAAAATCGCCAGCGATTTTTATCTGTGTAATAGGAATTGAAATTAAAAAAATCTGTGTCCCGATAGCTATCGGGGCTGTGGCTTAACTTTTTTCACACAGAAAATCCCAAATCCTTTAATCCTTATTCCTTAATTCTTTTATTCCTTAATTCTTTTGCTTTTCAAGATAATCAATAATCCCTTCTATTTGGCTTGGGTCAATCTTGCGCGCACGCACGATTTTATTTTCATCCAGTAAAACCAATGTAGGTGTAGTTTCCACAAAATATAATTTTTTTGCAAGTGCGCGTTTGTAATCATCTTTTTCCCATACGTTGATCCAGTTGAGATCATGTTCTTTTACAAATTTTTTCCATTCCGGCAATTTTTCTTCGGACTCGATCGCGTATACCTGTACACCTTTTGCTTTTAATTTTGTTTTGTAGAGCTCCATCAGCTCGGGGATCTCTTTTTTACAATGCCCGCATGCCTGTTCCCAGAAAACCACCACTGTATATTTTGATTTTATATCGTATAATGAAACTGCATTTCCACTGGTATCATTCATCGTCAGCTGCGGCGCTTTAGCCCCGATAAGGGTGTATTTCAGCCAGGTTCCTTTATCAACGATCTTGTACATCTGTGCCGAATCAACCCAGTTGACCTGTTTGGTTGCATAATATTTTTCCACCATGTGTACAAACACGCCGTACATTCCCATGATCTTGGAATCTTCATATTTAAAAGTCAATGCGCTTACAATGTATTTGAACATTTCCGGATTGGCCCGTGATTTTCCCACAATGTAATCAACGCTGATGTTGATGGAATCCGGTGTTTGCGGCGTTAATTTATCCATATAATCGTTGATCTTTTTATGAAAGATGGGAGTGCGCAACAACCGTTCATCGCTAAAATCCACATGATCGAAAAAATGTGCTTTGTAATAATGATAAGCAAAAGTGGTGTCTTTTTTTCCGTTTGCAAGCATAGGCGCTTCCGGAATTTCCGGCTCCTGCATTGCTAAAAACAATTGCGATACAAATGTTTTTGGATTGTTTTTTATAAAATTAATTTTATAATCCTTCACTTCTTTATCAATCGCGGTAAGCTGATCCTGAACGATTTTAAGCGAATCCTTATTTTTATCTTTCACTCTTTGATAAGCCGCCTGCAGAGGCTCTACCTGCTTTTGCCTGCTGCTCATGAAATTCTGATAATCATAAAAGAATTTATTTTCATCCGAATTTTTCACTACCATATTTTTAATAAAATCAATGGTATCGGTTTCCATTGAAAAATTTTGTCCGGCATCCATGATAAAATCAAAATATTTTTTGCTTGGCAAAATGATCAGGTAAACACCCTGCGGATATTTTTCTGTGCCTTTAAAAATCAGCTCGCCTTTATCGTTTGTTACTGCCGAATCCTGCTTATACTGGTTGCCACCGTAATAATTAGCAAGCAGGCAGCTGGCACCGGCTTTCATATTTTTTATTTTAAATTTCAGGAGGTATCCATCGGTATTACCGGCAAAAAGAGAAGATGAAAAAGCAATAAAAACAAAAAGGAATTTATAGAAAATACGGTTCATATACGTTTAAATTTTAATGTTCTTATTTCAGATGCGTTGTTAGTGCTGGAAGTTGCACCGTTGGGTTATTAAAAAATGTTAAAAAGGAGCCACAGATTCACAGATTAAAAAATTAAAAAGGAATTGCATGGATTATAAAATCGCTGAGCGATTTTTCTGTGTAATCTAAATTGAATTAAAAAATCTGTGAATCTGTGGCCCCCGTTGGGCGTAGCGTCCCGCTACGTCCTTATTAAAAATATGTCCCCGCTTGCTACAACAATAAAAAAATCAAAAATCTACCACATAAGGCACAAAAGAAAACATAAGGGAAGATGTAACATGCCAGTGTTTATTATATGTTTAACGGGCTTTGCCTTATGTTTTCTTTTGTGCCTTATGTGGTGAAAAAATAGCGGCCAAAGGCCGCTTTACAATGGACGTAGCGGCACGCTACGCCCAACGGGGATTTCCAATTTAATCTCACATAGAAATTCACATAATTTATTCATTCATATTCATTTATTTTATACCTTAAAATCCGTGAATCTGTGGCTAATAATGTATCACTAAAAAACACGAAAACATGGCAGAACTAAAAACAAAAAAAACAACGTTAAGTGTTGATGATTTTCTAAACAAAATTGAAGACGAACAAAAACGGAAAGATTGTTTTACCATTCTTAAAATGTTGAAGGATGTTACCAAAGAAGAACCGAAAATGTGGGGCTCTGCAATTATTGGCTTCGGCGATGTGCATTTAAAATATGAAAGCGGTAGGGAACTGGATTGGTTTAAAACCGGCTTTTCACCGCGCAAAGCAAACATTACGCTGTATATATCCGGCAGCATTGAATCACATGTGGAATTGCTGAAAAAATTAGGAAAACACAAAACCAGCAAAGGCTGCTTGTATATCAATAAGCTGGAAGAGGTAGATACGAAAGTATTAAAACAAATTATGAAAGAAGGCTTAGAAAAAAAAATCACTAAATGAGTAAAACCATAGCCGTTACAGGCGCCAGCGGACATTTAGGAAATATAATTTGCAGGCTGCTGCTCCAAAAAAGCTACAAGGTCCATGCATTCTATAATTCCGATAAAAAAGCGCTGGAAGACCTGGACGTAGAGCTTTTCCAGGGAAGTGTACTCAATAAAAATGATCTTTTTCATTTATTGAAAGATTGCGACGCAGTGATCAATTGTGCCGGAATTATCAGTATACATGGCGATCCGGACGGGCGTGTACATCAAACCAATACGGAAGGCCCTAAAAATGTACTGAACGTTTGCATGGAACTGGGGATCAAAAAGATCATTCATGTGAGCAGTGTGCATGCTGTATTGGAGCATCCGCTGGAAGAACCGTTTGATGAAACCCGCGACTACAAACAACCGGGAGCGTATGCTTACGATTATTCAAAAGCTGTAGGCGAACAAATTGTACTAACCGCGCTGAATAAAAAAGAGATCGGTGGCTGTATCGTCCGCCCCAGCTTAATTATAGGGCCATACGATTTTAAACCTTCGGAAATGGGAAAAGCGCTGATCGACTTTTACAAACAAAAAATTCCGGCGTTGCCGAAAGGCGGCTATAATTTTATTGATGTGCGCGATGCTTCAGCTTCCATTGTTGAAGCGCTTGACAAGGGACGCGATGGAGAAATTTACCATCTTACGGGATACTACCGCACGCTGAAAGAATTGGCTGCGATCATCCAAAAAGTAACCGGCAAAAAAGTACCGAAGCTGGTATTGCCTTTCTGGATGATGAAAACAAGTTTGCCATTTATCAAGATCCATAGCAAACTCACGGGTGCCGCACCGGTGTTTACAAAAGAAGCGGTAGCTGCATTAAAATACGGGCATCCGGGTATGGTAAATGCCAAAGCGGTGAACGAGCTGGACCATGCTGCGCGCAGCCTGGAAGATTCGGTACGTGATTTTTATACATGGCAAAAAGAAATGAATCACATTCACTGATATGACATTAGAAACTTTAAAAATTGTTGCGTACATCTGGCTTGCAGTTGCAGTGATCGTACACATTGTTATGTTTTTTATCACCGCGCCTTTCGGACGGCATACTTCCGGGAAATGGGGACCGATGATCAACAACAAGCTGGGCTGGCTCATCATGGAATTTCCGTCGTTCGCGATCATGCTTTATTTTTTGCTGCGCGGCAAGCATTCCTTTGATTCGTACGTATGGATCCTGTTTTGCTGCTGGATCTTTCACTACATCAACCGTACATTTATTTATCCATTGCGTATCCGTTCCACGCCGAAAAAAATGCCTTTGTTCATCGCATTAAGCGCGGTATTTTTTAATTTAATGAATGCCGGGCTGAATGGTTATTATCTCGGAGAACTGGCCCCTGCCAGTGATTACACGATCAGCTGGTTGTGCAGTCCGCGCTTTATAACAGGCGCCGTTTTATTTGTTGGCGGATTGCTGATCAACTGGAAAGCCGATGCTATTTTAATTCAGCTGCGCAAGCCCGGCGAAACCGGTTATAAAATTCCAAAAGGATTTTTATTCGAGTATGTTTCTTCGCCCAATCTTTTCGGAGAAGTGATTGAATGGTCGGGGTTTGCGCTGATGGCGTGGAACTTACCGGCATTCACATTTTTAGTATGGACATTCGCCAATCTTGTTCCGCGTGCAAAAAATCACCACGACTGGTATGTAAAAACGTTCCCGGATTACCCGAAAAAACGGAAGGTTATTTTTCCGTATATTTTTTAATGATAGATTTTACACACATTTGGTTGCCACAGATTCACAGATTAAAAAAATTAAAAAGGAATTTGTATGAATTTGCATTTGGTTGTCAAGTCAATTTCAATCGGGCAATTTATCTAAAACAATTTCTTTCCTATACGCATTAAAAGAAGTTGCAAAAAAATCACTAAATTTTGTTGTGAGTTTTTGTCTGTTAGTTTCATTTTGATTTTGAGCATAGTAATTGTAAAAATTTACCAATTCTTTAAATGACTTAATTTCGGAGTTATATCCATATAACTGAATTAATTTATTTATCTCAAACATCAATGGTTTAACGTCATGTTCTTTGGCAGGTCGGTTAGTAAATTCCCATAGCTCTAATATTTTCTGAAATAATTGAAATCGATATTCTAGCCTTTTTTCTAACCTTTTTGACTTGAGATTAAGAATTGGGGTTACCACAAATCCAACAATGGAAATGATAAAACCTGTTCCACCCAACGCTAATGCAATAATATTTGAATTGTCCATATTTGTATTCTGCCCTCATATTATTACGCTTAACTACTTTATAAGCGCCATAAAAAGCACTTATCCAACTCTCTTTACAAGATTGGCGCAATTGTAAAATTCCATTTACCCATTTCTATACTAACGACCTTTTACCTTCTCCGGACTAAAGACTACAGACTAAACTACTGTTTCACAATCTTTACCGTCGTTCTTCCCTGCTTGCCACTGATCTGTGTAAAGTAAATTCCGGTTGCATACATGCTCAAATCTATTTGATAGTGGTTGGTTCCCGGACTTACCGCCCATTTCTGATCGATCACTGTTTTGCCGGTTGCATCCATTACCTGCACCATTAATTCTTCACTTTGTTCGCCTACAAATTCAATATTATAATTTCCTGCGTTTGGATTCGGGTATAACAAACAATTCAAATTTGTTTCCTGGTGGTAGATCCCGGTAGTTAACCCCAGCACTTCCATCATCGCGTGATACGCATTTACTTTTCCCCAGCCCCAGGTATTGCTGCCCGTTGCAGGAATTACACCGGTGTATGTATCGCGGATCGCAGTGTTGTACAATACCGTCATTACATCCTGCGGTGTTAAGGTAGGCGCTGCTTCCAGCAATAATCCTACAATTCCGCTTACCGCTGGCCCCGACATGGATGTTCCTGCTGCCATTGCATACGAATATGTTTGGCCGTTTATCGGAGATACGTACGACGAAACCACCGAACTGTAATTTACCCCGGCAGGCATATAGGTTGAATCCACCGAGCTTACCGACGATGCCAATGCCATTCCCGGGCCTGCAATGTTTGGTTTTGTACGTCCGTCAACCGTTGGGCCTTTGCTGCTGAAAGATGCAATGGCGCCTTTCGGGTAACCGGAATATGTAAGGGCAGCTCCTGCAATATTGGTAAACGAAGGCTTGCTGTTATATGCCGCAACACCAATCGCAGATTGCGTTGTTACCATATCGCTCACGGTCATCAATGCATCGCCGTTAGTAGCAAAAGTATACGTGTATTTATTAAACTGTCCGTAATATCCGGTGGTGTTCAGCACGTAGCCCTGCCACATGTTTACCGTTCCATCGTTTGCATCCACGGTTAAGCACAAGCGGTCGTTCACCCTGCTGTACGCCTGGATCAGCATGTGCGGCTTACCGTTGAACTCTGCTGCTACACAGGTAACGGTAATAAAACAGGTATCTGTGTTGGTGCCAATAAGGTTAAACTGATGTGTTGTATTATCCAGCGTCACCTCCACGGTGCTGTCTTTTTTAGTAGTACCGTAATACAAGCTAAAATGCATACTGAATGTTTTCCCGGTTTCGCCCCACACATCCACCTGGTTTTTTTTATCGGTGAGCCCGGATGCAAATGTCAGGATCGTGCTCACGGTAGTATCCACAGGTGTAAATAGTTGTTGCAAGTGAATTTTGTCAGCGCCATTATTTCCGCCCGACAATACAAATATTTTTCCGGCACCGGTAATGTTATCACATGCCTGGCTGAACAGTGAAGTTCCGTCGTGCGGCCCCAGCGGACATCCCCAGCTTAAATTAGCCACAGCCGGTTTGGAAACCGAAGTGGCATAATCAAATACATAACTGATCCCGTCGAGCATGTCCGTCATGCCCGTATTCAGCCAATAAGCAGCCGTTGGGTACATGGCCACCATTACAATATCACTGTTGTACGACATCCCCCTGAAACGCTTATCTCCGGTGCTTCCTACTCCCGATCCGGCAGCAATACCGGACACATGTGTGCCGTGTGTGCCGCTGGTAATGTCATGTCCTTTTGTTACGATCGATAAAGAATCGGTGTATTCCGTTCCGTATCCATAACCTGCAGGCGCTGTTCCTGTTGTATTTTTTTCTTCCCACACCCGTTTGATGCGGTAAGCGCTGTAAGCAGTATCGTAAAATGTAGGATGCGTGTAATCAAAGCCTGCATCTACAATTCCCACCACCACACCATTTCCGCTGTATGCCTGCGGCAAGCCATATCCGGCCTGAACGGAATCCACGCGGGTAGTTACGCGCGCGGTATCCAAAAACGGAAACGAAGGCTGATCCATATCGATGTATTGAATGCCGTTGATCAGTGTAAAGTTTCTCATGCTGGCAAGCGGAACCTGCGCTGTCCAAACGTTTCCGGCTTTTGCGCCGATCTTAACTCCCAACGGTGCAAGTGCCGATGCATTAAAACCCGGTTGTACTTTTATCAGTGTACTGATGTAGGTATTATTGGCAGCATCCTGCTTGTACACATATTCGGGCATTACAGCCGGTGTACCCGCATGCTGGTGATCGATGCGCCATAAATACTGCATGGTGCCTGCCGAAAGCTGCGGCTTTTTTGTGTTGTTGGTTTGCGCGGTCAGGCCGAATGCTGCAAAACACAGAATGGAAAGCGTGGTGTAAAAATATTTCATGAATCTGTTATTTTAGTATTTACTCAAAAATAAGAATTTTTATTGATGTGCAGGTGCTGATGTGCAAATGTGCAGATGGAGCTGGATGTGTTTTACCGCAGAGGGCGCGGAGCTGTGTGTTTTTCTACCACATAAGACACAAAGAAACACATAAGGCGAAGCATATACTGTATGTTTTTGAACCACAAAAGAAAACAAAAGAATCAAAAGGCGAAGCCCGGGATCAGCCACAGATTCACAGATTTTTTTGATTAAAATTATATTTCTCAGATTCTATAAAATCGCAAAGCGATTTAGAATAATTTGTGCAATTCCTTTTTAATTTTTTTAATCGGTGAATCTGTGGCAAATACATAGCATTTGCCAGTTTTTTTGGCTTTCTTTTGTTTTCTTTTGTCCTTAGTACCTGATAGTTAATACACAGACCTTTGCGCCCTCTGCGCCTTCTTAGCGCCCTCTGCGGTTAAACGTCCACCCGACTGATTGCTAAGAATGCACCCATCTTTTTTTGCAGAACGCCAACATTACGCGTAAATTTGGTACTTCATTATTTTTAATCAATTCTTTTACAATGAAAAAAATTACACTTTTCCTTTTTGCATTTTTCTTTTTAGCAACGATCAAAACATTCGCGAATCCCGGTGATACCGTTACTGTGCAAACATTTACCTTCGGGGCACCGCAGGATGCATGGTTTGTTTTTCCGTCCGATACCGTGCGTTTCGAAAAGATCCTGATGCAGTACACCTTAAAATGTAATCCTGCACAAAGCCCGGCCTGTGGCGAATGGGATTATTTAACGTATACTTATTTGTATAAAAATACCGGCCTGCTGGATAGCACACTTGTTCATCAGCCAACGTATACTGTAAATGGTGGCACACCTGCCACCTATTCGTACATGAATACGCCTTCCTATTCCTATCATCCGTCATGGCAATACAATGTGGTGCATTCCGATACTACATCGCTGAACACGTACATTGTAGGAACCGGCTCAACGGCTAATACAAAACCTTTTGGCGCTGCCAACCCGGTTTCGCGCTGCCAGTATTTATGGAAAGCAAGCGAAATGACTAGCTCTGGGATGGCTGCGGGAAATATTACAGGGTTGCGGTTTTTCCTGCAATCACTGGGCGGACAATTAGGAAATTTAACCATCCGTTTATCAAACTCAACGCTGGATTCATTAACTCCTGCAACACTTGTAAATACAGGTTTCACAACCGTGTATGCACAAAACACGCAATTTAATGCCACCGGCTGGAACAGCTTACAGCTTTCCACACCGTTCAACTGGAATGGCACTTCCAACCTGGTGATCGACATCACGTACGATAATATGCTGAGTGCTGCCAACAATGTGGTTGCATCATCCACCACAAGTAATTACTCGGGCTTAACAAATGCGGGAACCGACCGCTGTGCTTCATTCCACAGCACCGGCTACATCAACGTACCGATGAACAACAAACTGGTAACGCTCGATTCATTTGTAACCATTGCGTACTGGGCGTATGGAAATCCGCTGTACCAGCCGATGGACGGAACTGCTTTTGAAGCCGTGGATTCGGTGGGTAACCGTATTTTAAATTCACACATGCCATGGTCCGACAGCAAAGTTTATTTTGATGCGGGATTTGGCGGCACCTCCTACGACCGCGTTTCCAAAACTGCTCTTACAACCGAAATGGAAGGACAATGGAATTACTGGGCTTTCACAAAAAACGTTGCAACAGGTTATATGAAAATTTACCTGAACGGTGTGTTGTGGCTGAGCAATGCCGGGAAAATAAAAACAATGAAAAATATTAAAGCGTTCCGCATTGGCCAGGGAAACTGGGCCGGATCATTAACGTATGAAGGAAAAATTGATGAGTTTACGGTGTTCAATAAAGAGTTGCCGCTGGCTACCATTCAAAGCTACATGCGCACGCCCATCACACCGGCCGATCCGAATTATTCAAATCTTGCATTGTATTATCATTTTGACGATGGCAATTATATAACTGCTGTTGATGCTGCTACCGGCGGGCATGCACTGGCAACATTCAACAGTGTAGACAACCCGCTGAAGGCTGCAGATGAGCTGGTGACCAATTTTACAAAAACAACAGTACGCCCGAATATTACATTTGAACAAGGCGTATTTACATCACACCTCGATTCTACACTGGTTGTTGATTCTACCGTAAACGCACCGGTACAGATCATTACTTACAACGATTCCATCAATCACCCCGGGGTTGCCATTGATACCATGAATGTATGGCCTGCGTATTATCACAATTATGTGTACAATGCATCGGGTGTTGCTACGGATTCGTCGCTGGTTACTCCCAACGGAAATTTAAGCCTTGTGTATTACAACTGGTACCGCAAATTTCCGAAAGTGGACCGTTACGAACTGGCGCGTTACATTACGCCTTACGGAAATGGGTTGAGCCTGGGAACGGGCTGGACATGGACATTTGATGTGAGCGATTACCGCACCTTACTTGCCGATAGTGTGCATTTATCTGCCGGAAACTGGCAGGAACTGCTCGATATGAAATTTATAATGGTTAAAGGAATCCCGCCGCGGGATGTAGTAGGCATTCAGAATTTATGGAATGGCGGCTTCAATTACGGGCAGGCCAGCGACCCGATCGAAAATCATTTGCAACCGCTGAATGTAAGCATTCCGGCCAACGCTGCTACCACGCGCTGGAAATCGCGCATTACCGGGCACGGAATGGACCTGCCGGAAAACTGCGCGGAGTTCTGCGCTAAGCATCATTACTTTAAAGTGAACGGCACACAGGAATTTTCGCAATTGGTGTGGCGGAACAACTGCGATGTGAATCCGCTGTATCCGCAGGGAGGAACATGGGTGTACGACCGTGCTAACTGGTGCCCTGGTGCGGAAGTATGGACCTACGATTTTGAATTAACGCCGTATGTAAGTCCGGGTACCACCGCGGTGCTTGACCACGACGTGGAACCGTATACGAATAATGGCGACTGGGATTATTTCCAGATCGAAGATCAGCTGGTAAGTTACAGCGCTCCTAACTTTACGCTGGATGCTGCCGTTGAAGATATTTTATCGCCGAGCACCAACCAGATGTGGACGCGCTACAACCCGGTGTGCACCAGCCCGGTGATCCGCATTAAAAACACAGGCTCCACCACGTTAACATCACTTACGATCACATACGGGCTGAACGGTGGAACGCCTTCTACGTATAACTGGACGGGAAATTTACCCTTCATGCAAACGGAAGAAGTTACACTTGGTAATTTTGCATGGGTGCCGTCGGCTACCGATTTTAATGTGACGATCAGCAGCCCGAACGGCGGCAGTGATCAATATATCTATAACAACAGCAAAACATCGCATTACACTTATCCGCCGATCATGCCATCGCAATTTGTGATCGAGTTTAAAACCAACCTTTATAACTCGGAAGATCAATACACGCTGAAAGATGCAAGCGGCACCATTATAAGATCGCGGAACGGCGCTTTGCTGGCAGCCAATACCTTGTATAAGGATACGGTGAACCTTGCAGATGGCTGTTATACATTTGAATTAACGGATTCGGGTGAAGATGGGCTTTCATTCTGGGCGAATCCCGACCAGGGAAGCGGATACGCACGTTTCAGAAAAGTATCTCCGGCTGTGATCCTGAAAAATTTCAATGCTGATTTCGGCGGACAGATCTATCAGCAATTTACGGTGAACAGCACTACCGGAATTACGGAATTTGTGTTTGCAAAAAATAATACGCTCAATGTGTATCCCAATCCAACGGACGGGCATGTGTATATTGACATTGACCTGACGGAAAAACAAAACGGCAACATCGAGATCACTGATATTTTTGGTAAAAAGGTTTACACGCATGAGTTTAAAGAGCTATCCGCGGAAAGCCTGGAAGCGGATCTTTCTGGATTGAAAAAGGGGATGTATTTTGTGAACCTGAGAACGACCGACGGATTGCTTTCTAAAAAATTATTGATCCAGTAAAAATCAGGGGAATCTCCGACAATTATACTATACCATTAGAGATTATTCCTTCGCTTACAAATAAAATTAAACCACATAAGGCACAAAGAAACACATAAGGCAAGATGCGAATTCCAACGTGTATTTTTGAACCACAAAAGAAAACAAAAGAATCAAAAGAACGGGATGTAACGTACTGTGTACGGTTTGTATTACCCCTCTCTGCATTCTTTGCGGCTTCTTTGCGCCCCTTTGCGGTTAAATACACACAGCATTAGGTTCGTCTTTTGGATTAAAATAGGTTTTTCAAAATGTTAAAATGCCTCTTTATACTAAAAGAGGCATTTTTTTTGTTTTAGTGTTGGCATCACAAACCAGATTAATCAAAAAAAACAAAAAACTATGAAAAAACTAATTCTCTCACTTATATTGGCCACTACATTTGTGGCCGGTGAAGCAACAAACGACAGTCTTCTTAACGCAGACAATACGACTAACAGAGTAGCGCAAAGCGGTAGCTCCGGCGAAAAATGCTTTGACGAAGGCACGCATATCATTAACCTTGGAGCTGGTTTTGGAAGTGCCGGTTATTACCGTGTATACCGCGGTGCTGGCTACGATTACGGCGCTACTCCTGCCATCAGCTTAACGTATGAACAGCCGCTTCCTAAAAAAGTTGGTCCTGGCTACATTGGTGTAGGCGCCTACTTTGGCTTCCAGCACATTCACGCACGTTACGATTATTATGATTATTACTTCGGGAACAGCCCGTATTACTACGAGCACACCTGGAATAATTACATGATCGCTGCACGTGCTGCGTATCACTGGGATGTATTGAATAGCAAACGTGCGGAAGTATATGCCGGTGCGATCATTGGCGTTCGGATCCAAACTTATACTTACAGCACCAACAATGCCGATCCGGCTTATAACCACGAATTGAACGATGGCACTGTTTACCCTGCTTATTCATTATTTGCGGGTGCAAGATGGTATTTTGCTAAAAATGTTGCCGTATTCGGTGAATTGGGTTATGGAATTTCTTTCGCAACAGGAGGACTTAGCTTTAAATTCTAGGAAAAATTTCCCCACATATAAAAAGCGGGTGTATCCAAAAGGTGCACCCGCTTTTATTTTAATTATTTTTTATCGCTTACGGTAACGTAATGTTGTATACATTTCCATTGATGGTAACTGTTGCGCTGTTATCGCATCCGCCTGTTCCGTAATCCACATAACGTGTAGCCTTTCCGGATGGTGTAAGCGCAAAGCTTCCGCTCACAAAATGACGGCAACCGATCTCTCTGCGCAATGCACTGGTAATATTAAGAGTAAAGGATATTCCAGCTGCGCTTGTTCCGCTTGCTGATCCGGTAATCAGGTACACATCATCACTCCAGGTGGATGTACTTTCTCCCACGATCCATTCACGGGTGCGGTTGGATGTCCAGGTAATGGTTCCGCCCGCCGCTTTTTGGATCTGTCCGTTTACGGTAATGCTGAATGTTGAGTGTCCCGAAGAATTAAGACCGTTATTCAGCACTGTTTTTGTTCCCATGATCTTGTTATCGTTCACATAATAATTGTTGAAAGTAATTGTATGTGTCGATCCGGCATCGCGGTAATGCCCGGAATAAGAAACAATGATCTGTCCCCTGCGGCTTCTTGCATCGGTACACAAGCAATTGGTGGGACCAAAATCAATGGTTAAAATATGCGGAACCGAAATGGTATCGTTGGTAATAGTAGCACAGGCGCTCATAAAATCGCGCTGTTCCATACCGCTACTGTTTTCAGTGGTCATGTATGTATTTAAACTACCCGAAGCAGCCTGGTCGCTGATGTTTACCACATCATTGTAGGTTCCTTCCGCCAGTGCATTATCGGCAGCGGCTGATGTATCGGCATCTTTATCTTCGTCTTTATCCTTGCGGCAGGCAGTAAATGTAATGCCGATAGTAGCTGCTATCATCAGGCATTTAAGGGTGCTGGTCATTTTCATATTTTATTTGTTTAGTAGGTTATTATTTCTGATTTGCCTCTATGACGGAGGTTGGATAGCGATGCTTAACGGGCGTCCGAAATAAACTACAAACAATTGAAAATCAGCCGATTATTTTAATCGTAGAGAACGCAAAGGAGGCGCAGAGGACGCAAAGTGGTGTGCGTTTTTCCACCACATAAGGCACAAAGAAACACATAAGGCGAAGCACAACGCTGTGTGTTTTTGAACCACAAAAGAAAACAAAAGAATCAAAAGAGCGGGATGTAATTTACTGTGTCTGTATTCCTTTCCCTCTCTGTGTCCTTTGCGCCTCCTTTGCGTTCTCTGCGGTTAAACGAACTTCGCCTTTTGTCTTTCTTTGTGCCTTTTGTGGTTCAATTTTTTGGTGATTATGGTAATAAAAAAGACCTTCCATTTTACCGGAAGGCCCCACCACTACAAAACAAACAACATAATTAATTTATTCCAACTCCACACATTCAACTCCTTTTTTTGTGATCACATCAATGATCTCGGCGGGTGTAAGCGTTTGTGTAATTACCCGCAGTACTTTATCTATGTCCTCAAAATCGATGTTCCATTTAATGATGGCTTTTTTATTAAGCACTTGCCGAAGCTTTTGCACTTCGGTTTTGGTTTTGATATTTGTTTTAAATACCAGCACCTGTTGTGGGGTTTGGAATGGGATCATCATTATTCGCTTTTAGATTCAGTGCTTGTTTCGGTATTTCTGTGCATGCCTTCCATTCCCCTGTTTTCCCAGAAGTTGCAGCGTTTACGGAATTTTTCTTTTTCTTCTTCCGACATGTGGCTCATGCGTTCTTCAAAACGTTTGCGCATGTATTCGCCGCGCATACCGCCTCTTCTGCCCCATGGGCCGCCGCCGTGTCTGCCGCCTTTACCTTTAAAGCCGCCTAATAATATTTTTGACAGGATAAATAACCCGATCGCTTGCCAGAAGGTGATCACCGGCCCGTGAAACAATACCGGCACCAGCCAGTTCCACAATCCCATGGTTACAAAACCAAGTATAGTCCCAAAAATCAAGAACATGGCTGCAAACTTTAGCACCATCAATACTTTGAAATTTCTTTTCATTTTATTTATTTTTTTAATTTGTTTTAACTGTTTAATAATTCGTCATACAATTCACGCAAGTGTTCACGTAAAAACTGAACGGCATAGTGCTTTCGCGAGATCACCGTTTTTACCGGTGTTTGCGTATGTTCCGCAATTTCCTTCAGGCTCCAGCCTTCCAGCTCGTGCAGTACAAATACTTCTTTTTGTTTTTCAGGAAGTAATTCCAATGCCTCCGTCAGCTCTTCCGAGATCGCTTTGAGCAGCATCTGGTCATCCGCAGGCCGGTCGATGGACGATAAAATATCGGTGAGCAATAAGGGCTCTTCCTCTTCTTCCTGCTGTACCACTTTGTTCTCAAAGCGTTCAGGTTTTCGTTTCCGGTACCAGTCGGTGATCTTATTACGCGCAACTTTGTACAACCACGCTACTGCTTTTTCAAGCGGCTCGGCCTCGCGGGTAGTTTCCACAAATTCATAAAAAACATCTTGCAATATGTCTTCGGCATCCTCTGCAGAAGGCATGCGCATATTTATGAAATTGAGCAGCTTCCCCTGTTCCTTATGAATGGTTGTATCGAGTTCCTTATTTTTCGATTCCAGGATGGTATCCGTACTCATTTAAATTGTTGATTATACTTATAGGACGAATGAGAGAGGTAAATACTTTAAAAATTTTAAAATAAATTTCGAAACAAAAAAAATTCAACCACATAAGGCACAAAGAAACACATAAGATCTACTAAATACCAATACATACCAATATACCAATCTGTATGGGTAGCAATGAATTGGTTACACATAACGGGGCTTGCCTTTTGTGTCCTTTTGTGCCTTATGTGGTGGAAAAAATATGCAGCTCCGCGTTCTCTGCGCCTTCTTAGCGCCCTTTGCGGTTAAAAACTACTCCTTTGTAAACTTCGGTAAGCTCAAATTCCTCCTTACGGCGATGATACGGATAACAATGATCAGCAGCGCTGACAATAAAAAGTTAGCATTCCGCTCGCAACCGATGTAATTGAGCACCAAATAAAGAATGGCACCGGCAAGACAAGCAGTTGCATAAATTTCCTTTTTAAAGATGATCGGGATCTCGTTGGTAAGCACATCCCGGATCACGCCACCCATTACTGCCGAAAACATGCCCATAATGGCCGCAATCATCGGGTGAACGCCCAGGCTCAGTGCTTTTTCGGTTCCCACGATGGTAAACATCGCAATTCCGAACGTATCAAATAAAAAGAAGGTTTTCCGCAGCCGGATCAGGATCTTGAAAAATACACTTGCCAGGATCACCCCGATAAAAATCGCATACATAAAGTTGGTATCGTGGATCCATACCAACGGGTAGCTCCCCAGCAATATATCACGCAAACTCCCACCGCCGATAGATGTAATAAAACCAATGAAGCTGGCGCCGAACCAATCGGGCTTTGCTTTATCATTCGCGGCAAGCGCACCGGAAATGGAGAAAAAACCGGTACCGAGTATTTCTAATATATATTGTATGGTCATTTTAGTCTGTAGTTGTTAGTCTGTAGTCGTTAGATGTTTATTAATCCTTATCACACATAGCAATCATAAGAAATCTTAATTAAACACAGCTATCTTTTTTAATCCTAACCGATCATAGTAAATTTTTAATGAATTGTAAAACACACCCCTGGCCCCTCTCAAGAGGGGAATTGATCCTACTTATATCTCAATTTGTACACAGATTAGTATATTCGTACATATTGGTATTTTAGTAGATATCCGTACCCAAAGTTATTAAGAAACCGGCACCCTATAATTATTTTACATTATTTTAATTTATTATGCTTGCATAACAAATTATTTGTTTTTACATTTGTTATCGCCATGGCAAAAAAGCACACCGAAACAATTGATTCCAAAATTAAAACTGTATGGCAGATCATCAGCAGGATGTACAATGCAGAAGCTGCAAAATACGGAGGAAGCATCGCTATCGGACATTTTTTGCTGAACATTGACAGTGAAGAAGGCGCGTATGCATCCGAGATCGCACCCATGCTGGGAATGGAAAGCACCTCGCTTTCGCGGATCATCAAAACGATGGAAAAGGAAAAGATGATCGTTCGCAAAAGCGACAAAACCGACAAACGAAAGGTTAAGATTATCTTAACACAAAAAGGCATAGAAAATAAAGAACTTGCGAAAAATATTGTGCGGAATTTTAATTCGGAGATCGCAGAAAAGATCGGGAAGAACAGGGTGGACGATTTTTTAAAAACCATCAACGACATTATCGCTTTAGTGGACGAGCGAAAAAACAAATAATACAATAACGCTTACAAATATTTCAACATATAAATTCATTGACCATGAACAGAACAATTAAAAAAGTAGCCGTGCTTGGCTCGGGTGTAATGGGAAGCCGCATTGCCTGCCATTTTGCAAACATTGGTGTGGAAGTGCTTTTACTCGACATTGTGCCGAAAGATGCTGCTGCAGATAAAAAATCACGCAATAAAATTGTAGACGATGCACTGGCATTTGCACTAAAATCCAACCCCTCGCCTATTTACCGCAAAGCTTTTGCAAAGCGCATCACCACCGGTAATTTTGATGATGATATGAAGTACATCGCTTCCTGCGACTGGATCATTGAAGTGGTCATCGAGCGCCTCGATATTAAAAAACAAGTATTTGAAAAAGTGGAATTGTACCGCAAACCGGGCACACTCATCACTTCCAACACTTCCGGGATCCCCATCCATCTGATGGATGAAGGACGCAGTGAAGATTTTCAAAAACATTTCTGCGGTTCTCACTTTTTTAATCCTCCGCGTTATTTACGCTTACTCGAAATTATCCCAACTCCGAAAACCGATCCTGCCGTTATTGATTTTTTAATGCATTACGGCGAATTGTATTTAGGGAAAACTACAGTATTGTGTAAAGATACTCCTGCTTTTATCGCCAACAGAATTGGCGTATTCGGCATTATGAGCCTGTTCCATTTAGTTGAAAAAATGGGATTAACAGTGGATGAAGTGGATAAATTAACCGGTCCGGTTTTAGGACGGCCGAAATCCGCCACCTTCCGCACCTGCGATGTGGTTGGACTGGATACACTGGTACACGTTGCCAACGGTGTTGCCGAAAATTGCAAAAATGATGAAGCCATCGACGTATTTAAAATTCCGGGCTTTATAGCACAGATGGTAAAAAACAACTGGCTGGGAAGTAAAACCGAGCAAGGCTTTTTCAAAAAAGTAAAACTCGCTGGCGGTAAATCCGAAATTCAATCACTGGATTTAAAAACACTGGAATACAAACCATCGCAAAAAGCAAAATTTGCAACACTGGAAGCCACCAAAACAATTGATAATTTACGTGAGCGCATGAAAGTGCTGCTGGCAGGGAAAGATAAAGCAGGTGAGTTTTACCGCGCTTCGTTTTATGGATTGTTTGCTTACGTGAGCAACCGCATTCCTGAGATCACAGAAGATCTTTATAAAATTGATTCGGGCATGAATGCAGGTTTTGCATGGGAATTAGGGCCGTTTGAAGCATGGGATGCACTGGGTGTTGCAGAAACAGTAAAAGCCATGGAAGCTGCGGGTAATAAACCGGCACAATGGATCTACGACATGCTGGCAAGCGGCGCTGCTACTTTCTACAAAGTAGAGAACGGCAGCAAAAAATATTATGATATTCCTACAAAATCATACAAAGTAATTCCGGGTACCGAATCATTTATTTTACTGGATAACATCCGCGGAAATAAAACGGTTTGGAAAAACAGCGGTGCGGTTGTAACCGATATCGGCGACGGGATCATCAACCTGGAATGGAATACAAAAATGAATTCGATTGGTGCGGAAGTGATCGAAGGAATTCACAAAGCAATTGATATTGCTGAAAAAGATTTCAGGGGATTAACGATTTCAAATGAAGGCGCTAATTTTTCGGCAGGTGCAAACGTGGGAATGATCTTTATGATGGCGGTGGAACAGGAATACGACGAATTGAATTTTGCGATCAAAGCATTTCAAAATGCGATGATGCGCGTGCGTTATTCCTCCATTCCGGTAGTAGTAGCGCCGCACAACATGGCGCTGGGCGGCGCCTGCGAGATGAGCATGCATTCCGACCGCGTGGTAACGCATGCCGAAACCTATATGGGCTTGGTGGAATTTGGTGTCGGCCTGATCCCGGGCGGCGGCGGAACAAAAGAATTCGCAGTACGCTTATCGGATGAATTACAAGACGGTGATATTGAATTGAATAACTTCCGCGATCGCTTTTTAACGATCGGGCAGGCAAAAGTTTCTACTTCTGCGTATGAAGCATTTGATTTAGGTTATTTGCGCAAAGGAAAAGATGTGGTAGTGATTTCCCGCAACCGTGTATTGGCCGAAGCAAAAGCAAATTGTATTGAGCTGGCAAATGAAGGTTACTCGCAACCGGCTCACCGCAAGGATATCCGCGTACTTGGCAAACAAGCATTAGGACTGGCGTATTTAGGCGCTAACTCTATGATGTCCGGACATTACATCAGCGAGCACGATGTAAAAATCTCACAAAAATTAGCATACGTATTGTGCGGCGGTGATTTGTCCGCTCCAACATTGGTAAGCGAACAATATTTGCTGGATCTGGAGCGCGAAGCGTTTTTGAGTTTGTGCGGAGAAAGGAAAACACTGGAACGTCTGCAAAGTATCATCACAGGTGGCAAGGTATTACGCAATTAAATTTAGATGTGAGACATGAGATTTGAGAAGTGAGATACTAAAATTTAAAAAAATTATAAACTAAATATGCATCATTTAAAAGAATTAAAATTTTGGAACAAAGCAATCAATCTTTCTGTAGAAGTTTACAAAGCCACTTCTAATTTTCCAAGAGAAGAAATGTATGGATTGACTTCACAAATCAGGAGATCTGCGATCTCTGTTCCTTTTAATATTTCTGAGGGTGCTGGTAGAAACTCGAATAAAGAGTTTATTCATTTTTTAGGAATTGCAAATGGATCATCTTATGAATTACAAACACAATTGATAATTTCCAATAAATTAAATTTAATTACAGCAGAAACACTTCAGCTTTTATTAAAAGAGATTGAAGAAATACAAAAAATGACTTATACATTTCAAAACACATTACAAAATAAAATTATGGAGAAAGTGTAATTACACAGCATCTCAAATCTCACATCTAACATCTCAAATCTATTTAACAATGAATGCATACATAGTAGCAGGTTTCCGTACCGCAGTCGGTAAAGCCACAAAAGGCGGATTTCGTTTTACACGCCCGGATGATTTAGCATCCGATGTGATCAAACATTTAATGGCATCGGTACCAACGGTGGCGCCCGAGCAAGTGGACGACCTGATCGTTGGAAACGCAATGCCGGAAGCAGAGCAAGGTCTGAACATGGCGCGCCTGATTTCATTAATGGCATTTCCTACTACTGATAAAGTAGCAGGCGTTACCGTGAACCGCTATTGCGCTTCCGGTTTGGAAACGATTGCGATCGCGTCAGCAAAAATCCATTCCGGTATGGCCGATTGTATCATTGCAGGCGGTGCCGAAAGCATGAGCTTAATTCCGATGGGCGGATGGAGAATCGTTCCGCACGCTGGCGTTGCACTCGCACACCCCGATCATTACTGGGGAATGGGCTTAACAGCCGAAGCAGTAGCAACAGAATACAACGTGAGCCGCGAGGACCAGGATGCATTTTCATTGAAATCACATCAGAAAGCAATCGCTGCGATCAAGGAAGGAAAATTCAAAAGCCAGATCGTTCCGATCAATGTTCAGGAAACGTATGTGGATGAAAACGAAAAGAAAAAAACACGCAGCTTTATTGTCGATACCGACGAAGGCCCGCGTGCAGATACCACCATTGAAGCGCTGACAAAATTAAAACCGGTATTTGATGCCAAAGGAAGTGTAACGGCCGGTAACTCTTCACAAACCAGTGATGGTGCTGCATTTGTAATGATCGTGAGTGAAAAATTCATGAAAGAAAATAATCTTACACCCATCGCACGCATGGTAAGTTATGCAGCAGCAGGCGTGCCACCGCGCATCATGGGAATCGGCCCGGTAGCAGCCATTCCAAAAGCATTAAAATTAGCAGGCATGAGCTTAAATCAAATCGACCTGATCGAATTGAATGAAGCATTTGCATCGCAATCTTTGGCTGTAATCCGCGAATTAAATTTAAATCCGGAGATCGTAAATGTGAACGGTGGCGCCATTTCCCTCGGGCATCCATTGGGTTGTACCGGTGCAAAATTATCAGTTCAATTATTCAATGAATTAAAACGCCAGAATAAAAAATACGGAATTGTGAGTATGTGTGTGGGGACAGGGCAAGGCGCTGCAGGAGTATTCGAGTTGCTGTAGTTTTACCACTAAGGCACTTAGAACACTAAGAATTAGAAAAGAAGAAGAAAAGATTAAAATATTGAAATAAAAAAAACACAAACCACTAAATATAAGCTAAGTGAACTTAGTGCCTTAGTGGTAAAACAAACGCCTAACCAAAAATAATCATGACGACACTAAAAGGAGGAGAATTCCTCATCAAAGACACTGAAGCAAAAAACGTATTCATTCCTGAAGAATGGAATGAAGAACAATTAATGATCGCGCAAACCTGCCACGACTTTTTAGCGCAGAATGTGTGGGACAAACTCGATCGCATCGATTCACAGGAAGAAGGCCTGATGGTTGACTTGTTGAACAAAGCCGGAGAACTGGGCTTGTTAGGGATTTCCGTACCGGAAGAGTACGGCGGATTTGGAAAAGATTTTACTACTTCCATGCTGGCGACGGAAATTTTAGGCGCCGGGCATTCCTTCGCTGTAGCGATCTCTGCACACACAGGAATTGGCACATTACCGATCTTATATTACGGTAACGCCGAACAAAAAGCGAAATACATTCCGAAATTAGCAAGCGCTGAATGGAAAGCAGCCTATTGCCTGACAGAGCCAAGCTCGGGGTCGGATGCAAATTCCGGAAAAACTAAAGCGGTTTTATCTGAAGACGGAAAACATTACATCCTCAACGGACAAAAAATGTGGATCACCAATGGCGGTTTCGCTGATATCTACACCGTGTTTGCAAAAATCGATAATGATGAAAATTTAAGTGCATTCATTGTTGAAAAAGCCTTTGGTGGTATTTCATTGAATCCCGAAGAACATAAAATGGGGATCAAAGGAAGCTCTACCCGCCAGGTATTTTTTAATGATTGCAAAGTGCCGGTAGAAAATTTATTATCCGAGCGTCAGAACGGTTTCAAGATTGCCGTAAATATTTTGAACTTAGGTCGTATTAAGCTTGCAGGAGCTGCTGTTGGCGGTTGTAAAGAAACCATCAGCCAGTCGGTGAAATATGCAAACGAACGCATGCAATTCGGCCGCCCGATCTCTAAATACGGCGCGATCCGTTATAAAGTGGCAGAACAGGCGATCCGTACATTTGCAGCGGAATCAGCTGTATACCGCGCCAGTCAGAACATTGAAGATGCTATCAAATCATTGATCGCAGGTGGAATGGACGAAGCAAAAGCAAAATTAAAAGGCGTGGAACAATTTGCAGTGGAAGCGGCAATTGTGAAAGTTCACGGTTCGGAAGTGTTGGATTATGTGGTGGATGAAGGTGTTCAGATCTATGGCGGAATGGGTTACAGCGCGGAAGCGCCGATGGACAGAGCGTACCGCGATGCACGCATCAATCGTATTTTTGAAGGAACAAACGAGATCAATAGGATGTTAACTGTTGACATGATGCTGAAACGCGCCATGAAAGGCGAACTGGACCTGATGGGTCCTGCGCAGGAAGTAGCAAAAGAATTAATGGGTATTCCTGATTTTGCAAGTACGGAAGAAACATTGTTCTCGAGAGAAAAAAAATATGTGACCGGGTTTAAAAAATCGGTGCTGATGGTTGCCGGTGCCGCCGTTCAGAAACTGATGCAGCAATTAGGCAAAGAACAGGAAGTATTGATGAACCTTGCGGATATGATCATCGAAACCTACGTTTCGGAATCATTGCAATTGCGCGTGGAAAAATTAGTTTCCATGAGAGGCGAAGAAACCTGCAAGGAACAACTGGACATCATGCGTGTATACATCAATGATGCTGCTGATAGAATTCACAAATCAGGAAAAGAAGCGATCAACAGCTTTTCCGGCGGTGATGAGCAACGCGCCATGTTGATGGGATTAAAACGTTTCACAAAAACAGAACCGTTGAATACCACTGAAGCACGCAGAAACATTTCTGCAAAATTGATCGCGGAAGGCAAATACAGTTTTTAGTGAATAGTAATTAGTAGCTAGTCGTTAGTAATTAGTACCGGATGCGTAGGTTCGTAATTTCGTTCCTGTTCGTTATCCGCACAGCAAACTTTGAACTTTGAACTTTGAACTTAAAAAAAAATGGAAAATGTTTTTTATGAAAGCAAAGTAATGTGGTCGCAGATTGATGCAAACATGCATTTACGTCATTCTGCTTATGCTGATTTTGCTGCCCAGGCGCGATTGGAAATTCTAGGCTCGCTTGGATTCAATGATAAAACGTTGCTGGAATTAAAGATCGGACCGATCCTTTTTCGTGAAGAATTAATTTACATGCGTGAGATCCGCCCCAGCGATACGGTAAAAGTTACCTGTGTATTGACCAAATGCCGGAAAGACGGCTCACGCTGGTCGTTCCGCCAGGAAATTTACCGCGGCGATGGCGTACAGGCAGCACTGATCAATGTGGACGGTGCCTGGATCAATGTGGAACAACGCAAGCTTACCGGATTACCGGAAGAATGGGCGTTAAAATTTATGGAAATTCCCAAAAGCGCTGATTTTATCGAAGAGCCAATTCCCGTAAAAACTATACCGGCAAAAGATTCAACAAAACCAATGACCGAATTAGAAATAAAATTTGAAGCCGCAAAAAAACGCGTGATGGAATTAACAAAAAAACCATCGAACGAAGACATGCTGGAATTATATGCGCTGAACAAACAGGCTACTATTGGAGAAATCAACATCGACAAGCCAGCCATGTTTGATTTTGTGGCTGCAGCAAAATACAACGCGTGGAAAAACAAATCGGGAATCTCTTCTGCCGATGCCATGACTGCCTACATCGGATTTGTAAATAAACTGGTATGATTTTTTTGTAACACGTATACTCCGACGCTGTTACAGGCACTTTTTCAGAGAACCATTTTCAAAACAAAAATTGCTTCATTTAACTAGCTGTTTTTATGTTCAACGCACTTATCAAAAATTTAAAACAACGGGGAGCTTTAGCCGATGCGGATATCGATAAGATCATCTCCGTTTTAAAAGTGCGTCATATAAAAAAGAAAAAAAATATTTTAAGCGAAGGCGAACAATCCAATTTTATGTTTTTTTTAAACGAAGGATTGTGCCGCTACTATGTGATCGACGAGAAAGGAAACGAGCAAACCATTGAGCTGGTTGCAGAGCACAACTGGTTTGGTGATGCAAAAGCATTTCTTGCCGGTGAAACTGCAAGACTTAACATTGAAGCGTTGGAAGACAGCCATATCTTTAGCATCACGCATGCCGACCTTAACCGTTTTTACGACGAGATCCCGTTGTTTGAAAGGATGGTACGAAAAATAATCGAGCAGTATTTTATTAAAGCGCTCGAAAGGATTAAGAAAGTAAGCCGTTCCAGCTACTCCGCCCAGGAACGTTATAAAGAATTTTTAAAATCGCATCCCAAGCTGGTGAACCGCGTTCCGCTGGTATACCTCTCCTCCTATCTTGGCATTGCACCGGAAACATTGAGCCGCTTGCGTCAGCAGTTCACAAAAACAGCCTGATTTTTTCTTGACATTTATCAAGTGTATTTACTGACAATTGTCAATATTATTTTTGCTTCAATACCTTAGATTTGTTACTTCAGGCAACACTAGATCTGCGCACAGCAAACCAATGAACTAATGAACCGGTAAACCAATGAACACTATAATCTGCGCACAGCAAACTTTGAACTTTTGAACTTTAAACTTTGAACTAAATCATGAAAAAACTGATTACATTATTAATCGCATCAGGTCCGGCCTTGCTATTTGCACAAGGATTCCAGGTAAACCTGCAGGGACAGAAACAACAAGCCATGGGAAGTGCAGGAACGGCACTCGTACAGGATGGCGCCGCTTTATTTTTTAATCCGGGCGGCATGTCATTCGTTCCCGGCAGCAGCATCAGTCTTGGAGTGAGCCCCACCATTGCAAATTCCATTTACCGCGATGCAGGAACCAGCGCACAATCCAAAACAGTTTCTCCTGTAAGCTATCCGTTTACCGGGTATGCCATATTCGGATGCGACAGCAGCAAACACAAAGCATTGAATAATTTAAAATTCGGATTAGGTGTATACACCCCGTTCGGAAGTACCATTACCTGGGAAGATGGATGGACAGGCCGTTTTGCACTTACCTCCCTGAGCCTGACCTCTATCTTCATTCAACCGACAGTGAGTTATAAGATCACGGATAAGATCGGCATCGGTGCCGGATTTGTATACGGGATCGGACATGTAAATCTGAAAAAAGATATTCCCGTGATCGATGCAAGCGGCACCTACGGAAATGCAGAGCTGGATGGAAAAGCCAACGGTTACGGATTTAACGCCGGGATCTATTTCAAACCCATCGACAAATTTTCCATCGGATTATCCTACCGTTCACAGGTAAATATGAAAGTAAAAAGCGGCGATGCCACCTTTACCAACATTCCGGCATCACTTGCCACACAGTTCCCTGATGGCAAATTTTCTGCAAATCTTCCCTTACCGCAGGTAGCAACATTAGGGCTTGCTTATATGCCAACAAAAAAATTAAGCATCGCACTCGATATTAATTTTGTAGGCTGGAAAGCATACGATACACTGGCATTCGATTACGAAACCAATACAACTTCTTTACAGGATACAAAAGAGCCGCGCCAGTATAAAAATTCATTCTCCTATCGTTTGGGTGCGCAATACATGATCACCGATAAATTTGCAGCACGGTTGGGTATTGCCTACGGCATCACACCCATTCAAAAAGGTTATGTAACACCGGAAACACCGGATAACGACCGTTTGAATTTTTCAGGCGGATTGGGCTATCAGTTCAGCAAACATTTTGCTGCCGATGCTTCTTTTACATACGAGCACATTCAGCGTACCGATCACAACATCCACAGCAACATGGATGGAACGTACAAAACCTATGTATGCATCCCGGGATTATCAGTAGCGTATAACTTTTAACAAAAACGATCATGAAAAAAAATATATATCAATCACTTTTACTGGCAGCTTCCATCAGCATGTTTGCGGCCTGCAAGCCGACACTGGATACACCCGAAGCCACCAAAGGCAGCATGGATCCTACGCGTTACGTAGCGATCGGTAATTCCATTACTTCCGGCTTTGCCGATGCTGCTTTGTACCGCGACGGACAGGAGGTTTCGTACGCAAACATTTTAGCCGGACAATTTAAATTAGTGGGCGGCGGCGATTTTAAACAACCGCTTGTAAGTGCCGGTTCTGTTGGAATTGGCTCCAGCTTAAATGCAAAATTAATATTGGGTTATGCAACCGATTGCAAAGGTGTAAGATCTTTATCGCCAATACCGGCAGCGGCAACCGGCGATTATACTATTTTTGCATCCAACATTTATGGAACAGACGGCCCGTTCAACAACATGGGTGTACCGGGCGCAAAAGCAATCACCACGGTATATCCGGGCTACGGCAATCCGGCAAACGGTGTTGGAAATTACAACCCGTTTTTTGCCCGCATGGCTTCCAATCCTGCAACAGCTTCTATTTTAGCCGATGCAGCAGCACAAAATCCGACCTTCTTTTCCGTGTTCATCGGTAACAACGATGTGCTGGCATACGCACTGGCAGGCGGCGCATCCGATGCCATCACACCATCTGCAGGATCACCGGGTGTTGGATTTGATGCCAGCATCGACCTGATCATTTCCACCATGAGCGCCAATGGTGCAAAAGGCGTGATCGGTAATATTCCTGATATTACATCGCTTCCTTACTTTACCACCGTGCCTTACAACGGCTTAACGCTGGATGCCGCCACTGCCACTTATTTAACAAGCGTGTATGCAGCAAACGGATTGCCTTACACATTTCATGCAGGTGCTAATGCATTTATCATTGCAGATCCGAGCGTACCGGGCGGTTTAAGGCCGATGAATGACGGTGAGCTGGTTTTATTAAGCACACCGCAGGATTCACTAAAATGTGCCATGTGGGGATCATCGCCATTAAAACCCATTCCAAATCAATACATTTTAACCGCGGCGGAGATCAGCTCGATTGAAACCGCTGTAGGAAATTACAACAGCAAATTAAGATCGGCTGCAAGCGCAAAAGGCTATGCTTTTGTGGATGTAAATGCATTTATGCGGGGCGCCAAAACCGGCATTACCTACAACGGCGTTGCCGCAAGCACCACATTTGTAACAGGTGGCGCGTTTTCACTGGATGGCATCCACCTTACGCCGTTCGGAAATGCTCTGTTGGCAAATGAATTCATCAAGTCGATCAATGCAACCTATGGCGCAACCATTCCGCAGGTTGATGCCAACAAATACCATGGGATCATTTTCCCATAATCAGCATTAAAAATTTAGTTTAATTGGCCCCGGTGTTTTTTTACAAATCACCGGGGTTTATTTTTTTGATGGCAACACAACAAGTCCTACCTTTGCAGGATGGAATTGCACACGGCATATTACTCCTCTCCCATTGGCCTGATCGAAATAACAGGCGATGAAGATGGTATTGCAACCGTTTATTTTGTAGACGAGCGCAGGCATACTTCCACCAAAGTGCATCCATCTCTCAAAGAATGCCTGTACCAGCTCGAAGAATATTTTAAAGGTATGCGGAAAGATTTCGGCATAAAGCTGAATGCTAAGGGAAGCGATTTTCAGAAAAAAGTGTGGGATAAGCTGGTGACGATCCCTTTCGGGAAAACCGTTTCGTACCTGGATGTATCTAAAATGCTGGGCGATGCCAATGCCACGCGTGCCGTAGGAAATGCCAATGGCAGCAACCCGATCTCTGTGATTGTACCCTGTCACCGGGTGATTGGCGTAAACGGAAAGCTGGTGGGCTACGGTGCCGGTGTGTGGCGCAAAGAGTGGCTGCTGAACCACGAACGCGGGATCGTATTCGGCAAACAAACCGCTTTATTTTAGCTTTAAGCACGTTTCTCCAAATCAGCTGCATACTCCTCCTTTTAAATTATTTAGGCATTCCCACCGCTTAAAAATTGCTCCATAACTTATTTATTGTTTTATTTGTATCAGATATAACCAGACGTGAGCAAAAAAGAATTTTTTTCAGCATTTTTAAAGAACAGCAAAAATACGGGAGCAGTTGCCCCCAGCTCGAAGTACCTGGTAAAAAAAATGATCGAGCCGATCGACTTTAAAAAGGTGAAATGCATTGTGGAATTTGGTCCCGGCACCGGCAGCATTACCAACGAATTGCTCAATCACATGCCAAAAGATGCGGTATTGCTCGCATTTGAGATCAACGACGATTTTTGCAAAATGCTGAAACAGATCAATGATCCGCGCATTAAGATCATCAGCGACACAGCAGAAAACCTTGAAACTTACCTGCACGAAAATAATTTTGATAAAGTAGATTACATCATTTCTTCACTGCCGCTGGCAATGATCCCGAATGGTGTTGTAAAAAACATTCTGACCGTTGTAAAAAAAGTATTAAGCCCGGCAGGTGCTTTTGTACAATACCAATATTCCCTCAATGCTTATAAAAAGCTAAAAAATACATTCAAAAAAGTGGATGTAAATTTTACGCCGATCAATATTCCTCCCGCTTTTATTTTTGTCTGTAAAGATTAAACAAGTTCAAAGTTTAAAGTTCAAAAGTTTAAAGTTTGCTGTACGGATAACGAACAGGAAGGCCCTTCGACAAGCTGAGGATGACATTACGAATCGGTATGTTTTCTGTGTTTACTATAACTCAAATCATTATTCCATACTGTCATCCCGGGCCTGACCCGGGATCTCATGAATACTTGCAGATACTTTTTACCTGTGCATTTTTTTCAACCACATAAGGCACAAAAGAAAACATAAGGCAAAGCACAATTTTGCAGGTAAGATTTGTCTGTTGTTTTTTAACACACAGATTGGTATATTGGTAAGTATTAGTATTTAGTAGATCTTATGTGTTTTCTTTTATGGTTAATTTTTAACACTTAGATTTGTACATTCGTATTCATTTGTAAATTCGTAACATGTATATCCCTTCATATTACCAGGAAAAAGACGAAGCACAACTGCTCGGATTTATGACTGCACATAATTTCGCGAATCTCATCAGCAGCTCCAACAACAGTCCAACCGCAACACATTTACCTTTTGTGATTGAAAAGCGCGGGGACAAAGTTTTTCTTGTTTCACACATGGCAAAAGCCAATCTGCAATGGCAACTGTTCCCCGAAGCGGAATTATTAATTATTTTCCAGGGCCCGCATGCTTATATTTCGCCAACGCATTACGAGAAAAAACAAAATGTTCCTACCTGGAACTACATCGCGGTACACGCTTATGGCAAAGCAAAAATTATTGATAAACAGGAAGATGTATTGAATTTAATGGAGCGCACCATTCATAATTTCGAAAAAGAATTTTACGAACAATGGAAACAGCTCTCGCCGGAATATGTGAACGGAATGCTGAAAGCAATTGTTGCATTTGAAATTGAAGTAACAAAACTGGAAGGAAAATTTAAGCTGAGCCAGAACAAAACCAAACACGAACAGCAAAACATTATCAATACATTTGAGAAAAGCGACGACAGTATACAAAAAGAGATCGCGGAAGAAATGAAGAAGAAAATTTGAAAATGTGGCAATTTGAAAATTTGAAAATAAAAAATGCAGGATAATTAATGTCCGTTCGTTTTTTGCATTTTCGGACGAAGCAGGAGAACAGTTTAGTACTTCATCTAACATCTTGATTCTAATATCTAATATCTGCTAAACATGAAAAGAACGATAATCATTTTACTAATAATAAATTTAACTACGAAGCTCTTCGCGCAGCTTCCCAACACCGACATCTGGCTGCTGGATATCAAAGCAGAAAAAGACACAATTATTTTATCAAACCCGGTAAACATTACCAACAGGGTTGGCTACGACAATCAACCTTCTTTTTCTGCGGATGGAAATTCGATTTTATATACATCCATCCGCGATGAAAAACAATCGGATATTTACACCTATAACATCAAAACAAAAACCACTACGCAGTTTACCAACACACCAACCACCAGCGAATATTCTCCGAATTTTACACCGGATGGAAAAAACATTTCCGTTGTAATGGTGGAACCCGACAGTGCACAACGCCTTTGGAAATTCCCATTAAAAGGCGGTGCGCCACAATTAGTAATGGACAAGGTTGATTCGATCGGGTATTATTGCTGGCTGGACAATACACATGCTGCCTTGTTTTTAATTACAACGCCTTTTAAATTCATCATTACAGATCTTACAACTCAGGAATCAACCGCTCCTATCAGGGATACCATTGGCAGATCATTTCATCTTGTTAAAACAAAAGATGAAAAAAAATTTTTTTATTCGTACTACAGGGGTATTTACTCATTGAATTTAACGGGTAAAAAAGAAACAAGATGTGAAACAATAAAACGATTTGAAGGGGAAGATTTTTGTTTTATAGAGCCTCACAAAATTATCATGGGAGATGGGCCTAAGCTATATTTAAATAATTTCAAACTATCCAATGACGATGGGAAACTTGACTGGACAGAGCTATCCGATCTTTCAAAATACGGTATCAAAAAAATCACCCGCATTGCCATTAGTCCCGATGGAAAAAAAATGGCAATCGTAGCCGAATAAATAAACATTAAACCTTAGCGACCTCTGCGCCTCCTTTGCGTTCTTTGCGGTTAAAAGCATTTACGATGAAGATAGAAACATACACACAAAACAATTACACCATCAGCACCGATAAATCAAAGCTCGACATCACGGCAGTGCACGCTTATTTAAGCCGCTCTTACTGGGCCGAAAATATTCCGATGGGAATCGTAAAAAGATCAATTGACAATTCCTTGTGTTTTGGCGTTTATAACGAAAACAAATTGGTTGGTTTCGCACGTGTGATCTCCGATTACACCACCTTTGGCTATTTAGCCGATGTATTTATTTTAGAAAAAGAACGCGGCAAAGGTTTGTCCAAATGGCTGATGGAATGTATCCTTAAGCATGAGCAATTACAAAACTTACGCAACTTCTGTTTGATGACACGCGATGCACATTCGCTATATGAACGCTACGGTTTTAAAAACATTCCGAAACCGGAAAATTTTATGGCGAAGAAGGTGGAAGAAATTTATCTTTAGCTTAAAAAGTTTAAAGTTGGAAAGTTTAAAGTTCAAAGTTCAAAGTTCAAAGTTTGCTGTGTGTAAATTACAAGTTTGAAATAAGTGATCCTGATAAATTTGAAAAGCGAATCTCTCCTTATAGTGTTATACCGGGCCTGATCCGGGATCTGTTCATTAAGAACTACGTGATGGATTCTGCAAACATTTATGAGATCCCGGGTCGGCGCCCGGGATGACAACTCCGAAGAGTGTCAAAAGTTTCATAAATACTTACACAGCACACACAGATTAGTAAATTAGTAGTTATTGGTATTTAGTAGATCTTTTTCATCTCCTCCACAATCCCATACACCGCCGGACAAACCGCTGTATTCTTCACCGTCAGATCCAAAATCTGGTGAAAGCGTTTCCTGTTTGTATGCGGGTATTCGCGGCAGGCAGTAGGCCGGTCCTCATACACAAGGCAATAATTTTCGGAATCTAAAAACGGACAAGGCGCTACATTCAGCACATAATCCTTGTCTTCATCAATGTGTAAGTATTTTTCTATAAAATCGGATGGCCGCATGCGCAAACGTTTCGCGATCCGGTCAATATCCCGTTCATAAAAAACAGGGCTGGTAGTTTTGCAGCAATTAGCGCATCCCAGGCAATTGGTATGCTCAAATGCCTCATCGTGCAGGCGATGCACTACATCATCCAGGTTATGCGGCTTCCTGCGTTTGAGTTTCTCAAACATTTTTTTTGTGGAAGGCTCCGCTTTTTGCGCCAGGTATTTAAGATTCGTCAGATCCATTTACACCACAAAAATAAAAAATTCAACACAGAGAAAAAAGAGAAAAAAAGAGTTTCACAGAGAATTTTTTCTCAATGCAACCCTGTTACCTCTGTGGCCCCTGTGTTAAAACATCGTGAACAACAGGATAGATCAGCGTTTCCCAGATCGCATATTCCTTTGCCGAAGGATGCAAACCATCATCAGCGATCAGCGAATTATCTTTCCCCATTTCTTTAGAAACCGGAAAAAGATCCACCGTTCTCAGGTTCCTTTTTTTTGCTTCATCGGTAATTATTTTGTTGAATTCCGCAATCCCCTTCGAAATATCACGTCCGTTGCTGTACCGCGATCCTGTTGGCGTTACTCCAAAATCCGGAATGGTAATTAAAACCAAATTGGATTTATTGGTGAGCTTCGCCTGCATTTTATCAATGATAAATACCAGGTTTTTCTGAAACGTTTTTGCATCTACGCCTTGCACCCAATCGTTTACACCGATGAGCAAGGTTGCAAATGTGGGATTTGATTTTTCATAAACGGGAAGCTCCTCATCGATCAGGTCCTGCGTTGTCCAGCCATTGTGCGATGGATTTGCGACCAGCGTGGTCGCAATTTTCGCGTCATTCAGTTTTTGCGTAAGCAATACCGGCCACGAATTCGCTGCCGTTGTTCCGGTGCAAATCGTATACGAATCGCCAAGCGCTACATACCGTACAGGCGTTTTTTCAACAGGCGTTATTTTTAAAACAAACAAAGTGAACAAACTTAAAGCGACTGTTTTCATAAGCTTTTCTTTACATCCATTTACGGAAACAGGAGTTGAAAAGATTTCCGGGAAATTTATCTATTTTTGCAGCAATCATTCATCCTCCTGATGCTTAAATACATTGCACTTGCAATCATCTGCGGGCCGCTTTTCAGCGATGCGCAAACAGAAATGAACAAAAAAACGGAAATACACGGTCACCGGGGTTTTCGCGGACATTTCCCGGAAAATACACTCACGGCTTTTAAGGAAGCGGCAAAACTGGGCGTGGATGCTATAGAGATGGACATTATCATTTCAAAAGATTCGCAGGTAGTGGTATCGCATGAGCCCTGGTTCAATTACAAGATTTGCTCCGAACCGGATGGCGAACAGGTAAGATCGCGGAAGCAACATAATTTACATACACTCACGTATGCGCAGATCCGCCAGTACGATTGCGGAAAACGCGGCAATCCCGGATTTCCGGAACAGGCAAAAATACCGGAATACAAACCTTTGTTAAGCGAAGTGATCGAGGGCGTGGAGCAATATTGCAAGGACAATCATTTGCCGCTGATTCAATACAACATCGAGATCAAAAGCGGCAAGCTGGGTGATGGAAAATATCATCCCGCTCCGGCGGAAATAGCGCGCCTGCTCAACAATGTATTAAAAAAGTACGGCATCGGCGGGCGCATCCTCATCCAAAGCTTTGATGTGCGGAGCTTACAAGCCATGCACCAGCTGGATCCATCACTGCGGATCGGCCTGCTGGTAGCCAATTTCGGTTCAGTAGCGCACAACATCCACAGGCTGGGCTTTACGCCCTACATGTACAATCCGGCGCTTAAGCTGGTCTCGGCAAAAACGGTGCAACAGGTGCATGAAAAAGGCGCAAAAATAATTGTATGGACCGTTAACTCCCCTGCCGATATGAAACGCCTGATCCTGTTGGGCGTCGACGGCCTGATCACAGATTATCCGAACATTGCGCTGGCGTTAAAATAGCTTTATCAGTACTCTTTCCTGAATTAAAATAACCGGGATTTAGAATTTCCGTAATCACACTTCAAAGCCGTCATCCCCTGCCACGACACGGGATCTGTTAATCAATTTCTGTTTCATTCATGAGATCCCTTGTCAAACACGGGATGACAGCCTGTATTAATGTTTCCGATACTTTTTTATTCTTTGTTTTTACAGATCAGAATAAGCAATAACTAATGGGGATATTTTTGGTCAGTTGCCAATATTTTATTACTTTCGGGACGCAAAATTTTTTCCCAAAAAACAAGTAAACTTAATATATAGTTTAATTATGAAGGTAGGCATTCCATCGGAAATTTTTCCAAATGAGTTAAGAGTTGCTGCAACTCCAAAAACCGTCAAACGATTGCAAAAGCAAGGATTTGAAGTTTATATTCAGCATAACGCAGGGATAAAGGCAAATTTTTCTGATAAAGCATTTGAAGAAGCCGGAGCAAAAATAGTTGCTACAGCTGCTGATATATATGGCAATTCGGATATTGTACTAAAGGTGAAGGAGCCTGCAATGGAAGAAGTGGATCTGATGAAAGAAGGTTTGGTGATGCTGAGCTATTTGTGGCCGGCACAAAATCAGCCCTTACTTCAAAAATTAGCCGATAAAAAAGTGAATGCTATTGCAATGGATGCAATACCGCGTATTTCCAGGGCACAAAAAATGGATGTATTGTCATCGATGGCAAACATTGCAGGATACAGAGCCGTTATAGAAGGTGCTTTCCATTTTGGAAGATTCCTGAACGGACAAATTACAGCTGCAGGCAAGGTAGAACCGGCCAAAGTATTAGTGATTGGTGCAGGTGTTGCAGGTTTAGCTGCTATTGGTGCTGCCAATTCATTAGGTGCAATTGTGAGAGCTTTTGATACACGAAAAGAAGTGGCAGAACAAATTGAATCAATGGGTGCGGAATTCCTGACCGTTGAAATTAATGAAGACGGTGCAACTGCATCGGGTTATTCAAAAGAAATGAGCCCGGAATTTATTGCTGCTGAAATGGCATTGTTCAAGGCGCAGGCTGCTGAAGTAGATATTATTATTACCACAGCTCAGATCCCTGGCAGGCCAGCTCCTAAATTAGTCCTGGCGGATCATGTAGCCGTTATGAAACCGGGTTCAGTAATTGTGGATTTAGCCGCATCATCAGGAGGGAATTGTGAATTAACGCAGAATGGAGAAGTTTATACAACGGATAATGGAGTTACCATTATTGGTAAATTAAATCAACTTCCCAGTCAGGCTTCACAATTATATGGAAATAACTTATGTCATTTGTTAGATGATATGGGTAAAGCGGAGAAATGGAAAATTGATATGGAAGATGCTGTTGTGTCAAGAGCAATGGTAACTTATAACGGTAAAATCAACTGGCCGCCAGCGCCACTGCCTGTTAGTCCGGCAAAACCAAAGGCTGCAGAAATTGCAGTGGAGGACCCGAAAGTTGTAGCTGCACGGAAAAATAAAAAAGAAGCTACATCTATGTTTATTAAATTGGGTGTAATTGGTGTTCTTTTATTTGCTATGGGACAATTTGCCCCGGGTGAATTTATGCAACACTTTACAGTGTTTGTATTAGCTGTATTCATTGGCTGGCAGGTAATCTGGAATGTATCACATTCACTTCATACTCCATTAATGGCTGTTACCAATGCTATTAGCGGCATCATCATCGTTGGCGGTTTATTACAAACCAAAGATGATCTATCGAATTCTTTAGTCATGACTATTTTAGCATCTGCTGCTATTTTGGTTGCCAGCATCAATATTGTTGGAGGATTTGTGGTTACTCACCGTATGTTGAAAATGTTTAAAAAATAAGAAAGCATTAGCTTCAACGACACCAAATAATAAAAATAATAAAGGAGTTAAATTAAGAATTATGATTTTTATAGAAAAGGAAATTCAAACAGCAGCCTATTTATTTGCAAGTATTCTGTTTATTTTAAGTTTGGGAGGTTTATCCTCACAAGAATCGGCTAAGCGCGGTGTGTTTTACGGTATCACAGGTATGGCTATTGCTGTACTTGCAACCATTTTGGGTAAAGGTGTTGAAGGCCATGTTTATATTATTGGCGCTATTGCTGTAGCAGCAATCATTGGAACACTGCTGGCACGTAAAGTGGAAATGACTTCCATGCCACAGCTGGTTGCTATCCTGCATAGTTTTGTGGGCCTGGCTGCAGTGCTTGTTGGTTACGGTTCGTATTTAGCTCCCCCGGAAGTTAATTCTAATATTACTGAAGCAGCTAAACACACAGGGCATATCATTCACCTGGTTGAAGTCTTTATAGGCATCTTCATTGGTGCAATTACATTTACAGGCTCTATTGTTGCCTGGGGTAAATTAGAAGGCAAGATCATGAGCAAGCCTTTGTTGTATCCGGGACGACATGCTGTTAATATTATACTGGTAATTGCCGTTATTGTATTGGGTGTGCTATTTGCAAAAGCGGAAGGCACTGATGGAATGATGTACTTATATATCATGACCGCTATTGCAGCTTTTATTGGTGTAATGTTAGTAATGGCAATTGGTGGTGCAGATATGCCGGTAGTAGTTTCTATGTTAAACTCTTATTCGGGTTGGGCTGCATCAGCTGCTGGTTTTATGCTGGGTAACGATCTATTAATTGTAACAGGTGCATTGGTTGGTAGTTCGGGTGCAATTCTTTCCATCATTATGTGTGAAGCAATGAACAGATCTTTCTTCTCCGTGATCCTTGGAGGTTTTGGCGCAGTTACATCATCTGGTACAGCTGCTGCTATGGAAGGAGAAGTTACAGCATTAAATCATGAAGAGGTTGCTGATCTTTTAAAAGAAGCAAAATCGGTTGTTATTGTGCCGGGTTATGGAATGGCTGTTGCAAAAGCACAATATCCGATTTATGACATGGTACAAACATTACAAAAAGCAGGTAAAAAAGTGAGATTCGCGATCCACCCTGTTGCCGGTCGTTTACCGGGACACATGAATGTATTATTAGCGGAAGCAAACGTACCTTACGATATTGTATTGGAAATGGATGAGATCAACGAAGACCTGCCCGAAACAGATGTAGTAATGGTGATTGGTGCAAACGATGTTGTTAATCCGGGAGCACAGGATGATCCGTCAAGCCCTATTTATGGAATGCCGGTTATTGAAGCCTGGAAAGCAGAGAAAGTGATCATCATGAAACGTTCTATGTCGGTTGGTTATGCAGGTGTGGAAAATCCTTTATTCTACAAACCAAATGCAGAAATGCTTTATGGTGATGCGAAAGATAGCGTTGAGAAAATATTAGGTTTTTTAAAGGCGTAAAAAATGGACGAGTTGGATGTTGGATATTAGATGTTGGATTTAAAACACTAAAAAACGCTTGTAGAGATACAGGCGTTTTTTTGTGTAAGGAATTTTTTTTCATGAAATACATTATCCTGTTTTGTATTAATTTTGAATGAAATCGGAAAGTTTGTACCATTTTTGAAAAAACAATCAAGCTGATAAATGAAGCAGGCACTCAAAAACGATGCTGTGTATAGGAACGCAGATCAAAAATGATTTTTATGATGTAAAAAAGATCGCTTGTGGCGCTTATGATTGAAAATTATGATTTGATTGCTTGCAAATCTATCAAAGGGGTATTTAATAATATTACATTACAAGATCGTCCCGCACGTGCGGGATTGTAAATTTTGCCTTCAAAAAGTTAAATGTAAATTAAAATTTACTGACATGGAATATTCAGAACAAATAAATCCGGCCGACCGCAATTACAACACCATCAGCCCTTCTGCAAAATCGTTGCTGGTATTAAAAGGCTATACCAATATTCCTTTTGCGCGCAAAGCTGCAGATCTGCTTAATGAGCAAAGGGAAGAAAAACACATTTTTGATTTCAACAAAAAAGATACAATGTTCTGGGGCCGTGTGGTGCATTTTGAAAGCCGCTACTGGAGTATCGATCAGCTGCTGGCAGATACAGACATAACAAATATATTAGAATTGTCTTCCGGCTTTTCGTTCCGCGGTTTGGAAATGGCCAAACAAAAAGGCATTCATTACATCGATACCGATTTGCCGGAGCTGATCGAAACCAAGAAAAAATTTGTAGCTGCAATCCAAAACGATGAAAACATTCAGCTGGAAGGAACGCTGGAAACGTTGCCGCTGAATGCACTTGACAGAAATCAATTCATGGAAATAGTGAACCGTTTTCCTCCCGGAAAAATTGCAATTGTAAACGAAGGCTTGCTGATGTACCTCGATCAAAAAGAAAAAGAACAGGTATGCAGCATTATCCATGATATTTTAAAAGAGCGCGGCGGTTACTGGATCACAGCCGATATTTACATCATGGGAAAGCTGAAAAGCTACAGCGGTAAAATGGAAGAAAAAACAAAAGCATTTTTTGAGCAGCACCGCATCGAAGAAAATAAATTCAAGAGCAAAGAAAACGCAAAAAGCTTTTTTGAAAAAATGGGACTGGTAATCGACCGGGAAGCAGAGCGCGATCATTCCAAATTAAGCGCGTTAAAATACCTGATGAAAACCATTACTCTTTGGCAAATGTTCCGGTACCGGAAAGCACCAGGGATCCAGAGCACCTGGCGGTTAAAAGTGGATCCGGAAAAGTAATTCAATAGAAAGATGACGAACGGTGTATCGGAACGCTGATCAAAAATGGTTGTTATGATGTAAAAAAGATCGTCTGTGACGCTTATGATTTTTTTATGATCTGATTTTAGTGCAAATTCATCAAACAGTTATTAAACACAGCAATGGAATCATAATTAAAAATGATAATCACCCGGGTAGACTCTTTCGGCCTGTGCAGTAATAGCTGGAATGAGCGGAAGAGAAATTATAGCTACGAAGCAATGACTGCGTCCGCGAAATTAACTGCGATTTTCCTGCAGCGCCAGCGGAAGGAAAAATTACCTTACAGGCCAGAAAAGGTTTTTGTTACTTTTTGCCTTCAAAAAGTAAGAAGTTAAAATAAATAAGAATTTTGAATGCATAGAGAATTATACCGCCGAAGTGCTGCGTATCGGAACGCAGATCTAAAATGATTGTTATGATGTAAAAAAGATCGCCTGTGGCGCTTATGATTTTTTTATGATCTGATTTTAGTGCAAATAAATGCAGCGGCACAGAAACTGAAAATATCGGATTTATCCAACTTACGAGATAAAAAAGAACAGCTTACAAATCGTAAGCTGTTTTTTTATGGTGTTAAGATCAATTATTATTTAAGAAGCAACCGCTTCCTCTTTGCTGAAATCATAATCCAGGTAATCGGTTACGGTATTGTAAACCGTATCACGCTCTATCGGATGGCGGCCCACCTGTTTTACCATTTCCACCAGTTGCTGCGTAGTAAGCTTCGGCGATTGTTCTTCCGAACCTGCCATCGTGTAAATTTTTGTAGAATCGTCAATTGTTCCGTCAATGTCATCCACACCAAACGAAAGCGAAAGTTGTGCGGTAGTGCGCCCGATCATTGGCCAGTAAGCTTTCACGTGATTAAAATTATCGAGGAAAATACGGGAGATCGCGTAATTCCTCAAATCCTCGATCACCGTGCTTTCCGCGATGTTGCTCATCTGGTTGCCTTTGTTCCGGAATTTCAATGGAATAAATGTATTGAAACCGTTGGTACGGTCCTGCAATTCGCGCAAGCGGTTCATGTGATCAATGCGGTGCTCAAATTTTTCAATTTGTCCGTATAACATCGTTGCATTGGAAGGCATTCCTAATTTATGCGCCGTTTCGTGGATCTCCAGCCATTCTTCAGCGGTACATTTATCTTCACAGATCTGTTTGCGGATATCTTCATGAAAGATCTCGGCGCCACCACCCGGCAATGAATCCTGCCCGTGTTCCTTTAAAATACGCAAGCCTTCTTCAAAGCTCACTTTTGCCTTGCGGCACATGTATTCCAGCTCCACTGCCGTGAATGCTTTTACGTGAATATCCGGACGGATCTCTTTTACTTTTTTGATCAGGTTGGCAAAATACATCAGCCCCATTTTTGGATGTACACCGCCCACAATGTGTACTTCCGTTACCGGCTTACCGTTGTAGCTTCTAACAATATTCAGGATCTCTTCTTCGGATAATCCCCAACCTTCCTCCTTTTGTTTCACTAAACGCGAATAGGAACAGAATTTACAATCGAACACACAGATATTCGTAGGCTCCACGTGAAAATTGCGGTTGAAATAAACGTAATTGCCATTCTTTTTTTCGCGCACATAATTTGCCAGTGAACCAACAAATCCCAGCTCGCCTTTTTCATATAATAAAATGCCTTCCTCCACTGTAATACGTTTGCCTGCATATACCTTTTCGGCAATGGCTTTTAAATCGGCAGGAATGGTGGAGTCGAGTAATACGGAAGAAATATCCTGAGTTTGCATGGATTAGATTTTAGAGGCACAAAGTTACGGTTTGCGTGGATTATTAACAAGCAAAAAATAGAACGCCGATAACACGGATAGAACAGATTCCCACGGATTTTTTCTTTTTTTATCCGCTTTTATCCGCTACATCTGCGTTATCCGCGTTCCATTATTTATCTTTGCACACATCATGAACGAAAAACACATCCTTTTAGTAGAAGATGAAGATCATCTTTTAAAGATCATCCAGCTGAACCTGGAGCTGGAAGGATATGCCGTAACTACTGCTGTAACCGGGATTGAAGCCTTGAAGGAGTTCAGAAAAAATGCATTCGATCTTATTTTACTGGATGTGATGCTGCCCGAAATGAACGGCTTTGATGTGCTGGAAGAGATCCGGAAAGAGAACAAACATTTGCCCGTACTTTTTTTAACGGCCAAAGGATCCGGCGAAGACCGCATCCTGGGCTTAAAGCTGGGCGCTGATGATTATCTGACCAAGCCTTTTAACCTCGAAGAGCTTTTACTGAGGATCCAGATCTTACTCAAACGCAGCGGCAATGTAAAAAATCCGGCTGCCACTCCCGATATTTTTACTTTCGGAAAAAATTCCATCAATTTTATTACCTACGAGATCAAAGATCTTAACGGGGATAATGTACAGATCGGCAAGCGCGAAATTGCATTGCTTAAATTACTCATCGAACGCAAAGGCGAAGTGATCTCGCGGGAAGAGATCCTCGATCGCGTATGGGGCACGGATGTGTATCCATCCTCCCGCACCATCGACAATTACATTCTTGCTTTCCGGAAATATTTTGAGCTGAATCAGAAGGAGCCACAGCATTTTCATTCCATCCGCGGTGTAGGGTATAAGTTCACGGAGTAGGGAGTTCAAAGTTTAAAGTTGGAAAGTTCAAAGTTTGCTGTACTGTGTGGCTGCTTCGCAGCATTTTTTTTACCACGAAGGCACTAAGGCAAAGAAGAAAAAGAGAACAGCATTTTAACTGGCTTTCGTAACAAACCAATACGCACAGTTCACATACACACTTAAAGCAGGCGCGAGTGTCCCACTCGTGCCATATTATTTAATGGCATCTTGCCATTAGTTAAATTTAAACACAGTTGATACACAGATTCGTTTTTCGTTCCTGTTCGCTATCCGTACAAATTCTATTCTTAAATAGTGAACGAATGATTCTTCACAAACCGCAAGCTATTATCAATCTGCGTGTACATGATCTTATCCACATCCACAAACGGAACCGCTTTGCGATAATCCGCAACCAGCTTTTCAATTACAGCGGATGATTTTGCAGGGCGGCGGAACTCCAGTGCCTGTGATGCATTGAACAACTCAATTGCTAAAATACGCTGCACATTTTCCACTACTTTGTAACATTTGGTAGCGGCGTTGGAACCCATCGAAACATGATCTTCCTGCCCGTTGGAGCTTACAATAGAATCAATGGAAGCAGGTGTACACAATTGTTTGTTCTGGCTCACAATGCTGGCAGCCGTGTATTGCGGGATCATAAATCCGGAGTTAAGCCCCGGCTTTGCAACTAAAAATGGTGGCAAGCCGCGTAATCCGCCAATTAATTGATAGGTACGGCGTTCTGAGATATTTCCTAATTCCGCTAAAGCGATCGCTAAAAAATCGAGCGCTAAGGCCAAAGGCTGGCCGTGAAAATTACCGCCGGAAATGATCTCATCTTCATCCGGAAAAACGGTTGGATTATCGGTAACGGAATTGATCTCCGTTAAAAAAATGCTTTCCACATACGTGAATGTATCCTTGGAAGCACCATGTACCTGCGGCACACAACGGAACGAATACGGATCCTGCACGTGCGCTTTTGTACGTACAATGAGCTCGCTGCCTTCCAATAATTTGCGCATGTTGGCAGCAGTCTGAATCTGTCCTTTATGCGGCCGGATACTGTGAATGTGCGGCTTGAACGGATCGATACGCCCATCAAATGCCTCGAGTGAAACTGCAGCAATACTATCGGCTGCATTACTGATATTTTTTGTTTGCAGCAAGCACCACACACCGTATGCACTCATAAATTGCGTTCCGTTCAGTAATGCCAATCCTTCTTTTGATTTCAGCTGGATCGGCTCTAAATTCAATTGTTTCAGCACATCGGCAGCAGCTTGTTTTTTGCCTTTGTAATGTACTTCGCCCATTCCCAACAGCGGTAAGCTCATGTGTGCCAATGGCGCCAGATCGCCGGAAGCGCCCAGTGATCCTTGCTGATAGATGACCGGTAAGACATCGTTGTTAAAAAAATCAACGAGGCGTTCCACGGTTTGTAACTGCACTGCAGATTTTCCATAAGCCACCGCCTGGATCTTCAGCAGCAGCATTAATTTTACCACATCCAATGGAACTTCATCGCCGGTACCGCAGGCATGCGACATTACTAAATTAGTTTGCAATTGTTCCAGATCATTATCCGGAATGGTTACATTATACAAAGAGCCAAAACCGGTATTGATACCATAGATCGGTGTTTTTTGCGATGCCATTTTTTTATCCAGATATTCGCGGCAACGCACAATGTTATTTTTTGCTTCGGTGGATAAAGCCAGTTTTTTATTCGAAGAGATAATGTCTGCGATGATCTCAAAAGTCAGTTGATCGGTTGTGATGTGATGCATAATATAATTTGAAAATGTGTTGATTTGAAAATTTGAAAATGGCAGCGCAATTATAATTTGAGTTTGCCTATTTCCTTTTTTGTCTATTGTCGACTTGCCTATTGTCTACTACCTATTTATTTTAATTTATTGATAATATCATTGATCCCTGCTTTCTCCTGCTCCCCGCTCTGCATATTCTTCAAGCTCAACATTCCGCTTTGCATTTCATCACTGCCGACAATTACCACGAACGGAATTTTTTTATCATCTGCGTAGCTCATTTGTTTTTTCATTTTTGCGTTTGCATCCGGGTATATTTCGGAATTGATACCTGCTTTACGAACCTGCGCCAGTAAAGGCAAACAATAATTCTGCTCAGCTTCGCCAAATGTTACAAACAATATTTTTGTAGATGCAGCAACCGACTCCGGGTATAAATTCAATTCATTCAACACATCGTAAATACGGTCGGCGCCGAAGGAAATTCCAACACCGCTCATATTCGGCAATCCGAAAATTCCGGTAAGATCGTCGTAACGGCCGCCGCCACAAATGCTGCTGGTAAGTGTTCCCACATTTGCTTTTACTTCGAAAATCGCTCCGGTGTAATAATTAAGCCCGCGCGCCAATGTAATCTCGAGCTCGGTTACAGCAGTTTGTAATTTTAAACTTTCTACCGTTTTAAAAATATATTCTACTTCTTCAATTCCTTTCAAGCCAATTTCGGAAGTCGCTAAAAGTGTTTTTAAAAAGTTTACTTTTTCCAATGTGGTTCCCTGGAATTCAATCAGGGGTTGTAGCTTTTTAATGGAATCGTCACTTATTCCATTCTCCGTTAATTCTTTATTAACTCCATCCACACCAATTTTATCAAGCTTATCAATGGCAACAGTAATGGTTATTATTTTTTCTTTTTCACCGATCACTTCCGCAATGCCGCTTAAGATCTTACGGTTATTTATTTTAATTAAAACCGGAACTTTCAACGTTGTAAATACATCATCGATCATTTGTGTTAATTCCACTTCATTTACCAATGAATTGCTTCCGATCACATCGGCATCGCATTGGTAAAATTCGCGGTAACGGCCTTTTTGCGGACGATCAGCACGCCATACCGGCTGGATCTGGTAGCGTTTGAATGGAAATGTAATTTCACTCTGGTGCTGCACAACATAGCGTGCAAACGGAACGGTAAGATCGTATTTGAGGGCTTTTTCGGAAATATAACCTGTCATTATTTTACTATTAATTCCTACAGATTTTTTAAGAGATCCTAGAAGTGTTAAAAAAGCATTTTTAGAATCCTGATAAATAAAATTGCTCAAATCTTTTGAAGCAATATCATCCAAAGTTTTATTTATGATATCTATATCTGGTTCAATAAACTTTTTATTATAACTGTCTAAATATTCACCTGAATTCAAAATCTTAAAGATAAGTTTGTCTCCTTCCTCTCCGTATTTACCCATAAGAGTATCCATATTCTCCATGGCCGGGGTTTCTATCGGCAAATAGCCATACCGCTGAAATACCGATTTTATAATATCAAAAATATAATTGCGCCTCACCATTTCAGTTGGTGAAAAATCGCGCGTGCCTTTGGGTATGCTTGGTTTCTGTGCCATATATGTAAATCCTTAATCTGATAATCCTTATTCCTGAATTTCAAACGCGAATATCGTGATTTTTTGCTTTGTTAAACATGCTTTTTATCCCTGATTACCTACCACTCATCCATCCGAAAGCCCATTTCCTATAAAAGCCTGTTTAAAATTGGGGTAGAATGTTATTTTTGTAACGCTAAAAATTAAATGAACCAAAATGAAAAAACTTTTTATACTGATCGCTGCACTGTTTACAGTCGGAACGACCATTGCCGACGAAGGAATGTGGCTTCCGGCATTATTAAAAAATAATTATGAAGACATGCAGCGCCTGGGCTTAAAGCTTACTGCTGATCAATTATACGACATTAACCACAGCAGCCTGAAAGACGCCGTAGTATGGTTCAACGGCGGATGTACCTCCGAGATCATTTCGGATGAAGGATTATTATTGACCAATCATCATTGCGGTTACGATGCCATTGCCAACCACAGCACTACTGCGGATGATATCCTGGACAATGGCTTTTGGGCGAAATCATACGCCGAAGAAAAATCAAATCCGGGGATGTGGATCTCTATTTTAGTGCGTATGGATGACGTTTCCGACCGTGTGAACAAAGCGCTGGAAGGCGTGGATGCAAAAAACATGGATGCAAAAAGAGCGGAAATTTTCAAACAAATTGAAAGCGAAGCGACCAAAGATAACGGCTACGAAGCAATGGTAAAATCCATGTTCAAAGACAATGCATTTTACGTGTTTGTATTTGAAAAATTTACCGACATCCGTTTGGTTGCCGCACCGCCGCAATCGATCGGAAAATTTGGCGGCGATACCGACAACTGGATGTGGCCACGCCATACCGCGGATTTTTCGATGTTCCGCATTTATGCAAATAAAGATAATAAACCGGCGCCTTATGCTGCCGACAATGTGCCTTACAAACCAAAACGCTCGCTGGCGATCAACATCAAAGGATTGAACGAAGGCGATTTTACCATGATCTACGGTGTACCGGGACGTACCAACCGCTATGAAACATCCTTCGGCATCCAGCTGGCAATTGACAAGATCAACCCGGCTATTGTTGCTTTGCGCGATGTGCGTTTGACTTCCTGGAAAGAAGAAATGAATAAAAGTGACAGCGTTCGTTTATTAATGTCATCGCAATATGCTAAAATTGCGAACTACTGGAAATACTACATCGGGCAAACCGAACAGCTGAAACACCTGAAAGTGCTGGAAGAAAAACAGCAAACAGAAAAGCAATTTACTGAATGGACAAAAACACACCCGGAATATGCATCGTTGTTGAGCAATTTTGAAAATGCTTACAAGGATTATAATGACTATGCCTTGCATGCCACTTACTTCCGTGAAGGCGTTACCGGTTCATCCCTGATTGCGTTTGCAGCCAGCTTTACCGGCCTTGAAAAAGCATTGAATACCGACAAGCCGAATGCAGATGATGTAAAAAAAGCAGTGAATGCGATCAAAGCTGCGGAAGATAGTTTTTATAAATCCTTCAATTCAAAATCGGAAGAAAAGATCCTGGCAAAGCTGACGCAGATGTTCTATGAAAACATTGTGGCGAGCCAACATCCGGAATATTTAACACAACTTGTAAAAAAGAATAAAGGCGATAATAACGGGGAGACATTTCAAACTATTTCTAAAAAAATATTTGATAAAAGCTTTATAACCACCAAAGCGGGTTCCGATAAATTCCTTGACAGTCCAAGCCTGAAAAAATTACAAGCCGATCCTGCGTATGCTTATTTTAAAGCATTTTACGATAATTACATTAAAAATATCAAGCCGCACATCGACGCGTTTAATGCGATCAATAATGCAGAAGGTAAAAAATATATGAAAGCGCTGATGGAAATGCAACCCACAAAAAACTTTTATCCGGATGCCAACAGCACTTTCCGTGTGACCTACGGAACAGTGAAAGCCTACGATCCAAAGGATGGTGTACATTACAATTATTACACAACGCTATCGGGTGTGATGGAAAAAGAAGATCCAAAAAGTTTTGAATTCCAGGTTCCTGAAAAATTAAAAGAGTTATACAAAGCAAAAGATTTTGGTCAATATGCAAATGCAAACGGCGATATCAATACCGATTTTATCAGCAACAACGATATTACCGGCGGAAACTCGGGAAGCCCTGTTATGAATGGCAACGGCGAATTAGTAGGCATTGCATTCGATGGTAACTGGGAAGCCATGAGCGGCGATATTTATTTCGACCAGAAATACAAACGCACCATCAGCTGCGATATCCGTTACATTTTATTTTTGATCGATAAATTCGGCGGCGCGACTAACCTTATCAATGAAATGAAAATTGTTAAATAAGAAGTTAAAAGTTCAAAAGTTTAAAGTTCAAAGTTTGCCGTGTGGATAAATCAGAGCCAAATTATTGTCATCACCGCGTAGGCGCCTACCACATAAAAAAACTCCCGTTTCGATTTGAAACGGGAGTTTTTTATTAGCTATTTTCAGCTTCTCATTTTGTCTGTTTCTTCCGCCTGGGCGGAAGAAACAGACAGTACAGTTAATTTTTTCTTTGTTTACTTTTTTATTTTGTCTACTGCCAACTGTCTATTGCCTATTTATTCTCCTTTCCAATTTGCAGGATCACGATCCTACTAAACAGTCAGTTTTTTATATCTCACACGTTTCGGCTCCACATTACCCAAACGTTTCTTCCGGTTTTCTTCATACTCAGAATATCCGCCTTCGAAATAATAAACGCTTGAATCACCTTCAAATGCAAGGATGTGCGTACATACACGATCTAAGAACCATCTATCGTGGGAAATAATTACGGCACAACCCGCAAAGTTTTCCAAACCTTCTTCCAGTGCACGCAATGTATTTACATCCAAATCATTGGTTGGCTCATCCAGCAGCAACACGTTTCCTTCTTCTTTGAGCGCCATCGCCAAATGCAAACGGTTGCGCTCACCGCCGGAAAGAATCCCGCATTTTTTTCCCTGGTCGGAACCCGCAAAATTGAAGCGCGAAATGTAAGCACGTGCATTCATGGATTTTCCGCCCAGCATAATGTTTTCGCTACCGCCGCTCAATACATCATAAATAGATTTTTCAGGGTCAATACCGCTGTGGGATTGATCCACGTATGCAATTTTTACGGTCGGGCCGACTTTGAATTCGCCTGAATTTGGTTTTTCCTGTCCCATGATCATACGGAACAAAGTGGTTTTACCCGCGCCGTTTGGCCCGATGATCCCTACAATTCCTGCAGGCGGCAATTTAAAATTTAAATGTTCGTATAACAAACGGTCGCCATAACCTTTGGAAACCTCCACCGCCTCGATCACTTCCGAACCCAAACGCGGCCCGTTTGGAATGTATAATTCCAGTTTATCTTCCATTGCGCGCGCATCTTCACCCAGTAATTTTTCATAATTCTGCAAACGCGCTTTCGATTTTGTCTGGCGGCCTTTTGCACCCTGGCGCACCCAATCCAACTCGCGCAATAATGTTTTCTGGCGCTTGCTTTCTGTTTTTTCTTCCTGTGCCAGGCGTTTTTGTTTCTGATCCAGCCATTCCGAATAATTTCCTTTCCATGGAATACCTTCTCCACGGTCCAGCTCCAGGATCCATCCCGCCACATTGTCAAGGAAATAACGATCGTGGGTTACGGCAATTACGGTTCCTTTGTATTGTTGCAAATGCTGCTCTAACCAATCCACCGATTCCGCATCTAAGTGATTGGTAGGCTCATCCAGTAATAAAATTTCCGGTTCCTGGATCAGCAAACGGCACAAAGCTACACGGCGGCGCTCACCACCCGATAAATTCAGGATCGGTGTATCGCTTTCCGGGCAACGCAATGCTTCCATTGCCTGCTCCAAACGGTTATCTAAATTCCATAGATCCAACTGATCGATCTGCTCCTGCAAATATGCCTGGCGATTGATCAGCTTGTCCATTTTATCAGGATCATCCAGGTATTCCGGTTCCCCGAATTTGTTATTCACTTCATCGTATTCTTTCAGGATATTTACATGTTCCTGCGCGCCTTCACGCACCACTTCCAATACAGTTTTGGTTTCATCCAGCTGCGGTTCCTGCTCCAGCATCCCAATGCGGTAACCCGGAGAAAAATGGATCTCGCCCTGGTAATTTTTTTCCTGTCCCGCGATGATCTTCAACAGTGTTGATTTTCCGGAACCATTCAAACCTAGGATCCCGATCTTTGCGCCGTAATAAAACGATAAATAAATATCCTTTAAAATGGTTTTACCTGTTGGCAACGTCCGACTAACGTTCACCATCGAAAAAATTATTTGTCTGCCTTCTGACATTTTCTTTTAGAAATTATAAATGATAAATTTTGAATTATAAATGAAGTACTAAATACTGCGCTCCGTTTTTAGCGGTGTAAATATCGGAAATTATCGGGAAATAGCAGCAGATTTTGCGTTAGAGATACGTGTCTTTTTCAATTTCCCAGGTAAACGGACGGATAAAGGTGTTGAAGGTTTTTAGCTTTGTAATTTTAATCGCTTTCCCTACCGTTGTGCCTTTATCTTTTGGATCACCGGTAAAACTCAGAGACTCTGTTTTTTTAGTAGAAAAATTATAGGTACTGCAAGAGCCTGCATGTGTAATATCATCATATACAGAAGACAAAGCACCGATCAAAAACCAATCATTATTCTGAAATCTGAAAACATAATCCGCAGCCCAGCGCTCACGCGAACCGCCATAAAAATGAATCGTTAACGCTCCGTTTTTAATTTCCAGTCCATTGAATGGCTCACCGAATGCCCCGCCTTCATCGGAACGCAAAATAAAATCGTTGTTTTGTACTGCCAGCCGAAACCTGCCATCTTTATGCTGAAATAAAATAATCAGGATGCGCGCTGTTGATCCTTCTTCTGTATCATAGATTATTGTATCAGAATACAGCGTTTTTGTAATCTTATCTTTTGACTCGATCACAAACACCGCGTCTTTTAAGCCATCTTTGTTCAGATCGCCGTATGCCACGGAATCAAGGAGGTGCCAGCCTTCCGGAATAAAACTGGAAACAACCTGCCCATCAGGTACAATTACCGGCAACGGATGTTGCTGTGCGAATGATGCACCCGAAAACAATAAAGAAATAACCAGTAAAACCGTTTTCAAAATAATTTAGTTAGCAGATAAATAAAGCGGGTGTTTTTCGTTGTACTTGCGCAGGTAAATAAAAATGGAATCGTTCTTTTTATTTTTTTTAAGCGCCATAAATTCGGTGTACAATTCAGTATCGTAATCCTGCAGGAGCTGCTCAATATTTTTTACATTAAAATCTTCCACTTTATCGGTGTGAGTATCCAGCACAAACTGGCGCAATTCGTCCACATAATTGATCCCGTAATTAATGTTCATCGGATCGCGGTAGCCGATCGGCGTGTTTACCGTTGCAGTAAATAAGAAAAACGTACCAATTACGTTTACACGATTAAACTCTTTGTTAAAATTAATACAGATTGTGCGGTTCTGGCAATACCCCCACAGGCTCAGGGTTTCCACTTTCTGCTCTTTGCCGTCTTTATCTTTGTAGGTAATGTATTTCGAATTGATCATCTGTGAAATAAAATCAGCCTGTGTTTGCGGATAATTGGAGATCACAGCCGATTTGAGGATCGGATCATTGTTTTTAAACTGCTCCAGCGTTAAAAAAAAGCCTTCCTTAAATTCAAAATCGCGGGAATAAGCTACCGTATCCACCTGCGACATCGCACTAAGCGGAATGATACAAATTAAAAATAAAAATAGTTTTTTCATCATCATCATAAATGCGGACGGATAAATTCATCGTAATTAATAATTCCATTGATCCGTTTCCCCAATGTATCGGTAAAAATACGCGATCCTTCGGAATTAGTATTCAATGTGGACATATAATATTTCCGTGATTCAGCAATTTTCATTCCTTCAAATTTCAAATACCAAACATCGTATTTATCAGCAAGCGCTTTGATCCTGTCCAGGATCTCCTTCCTGTTGGGCTGGTACGGCAACGCTTCTTTCAGCACCGGGGATTCATACAAACACACCCGAATGCCATGCTGCTGCGCCAATACAATGGTTTTGCAAAGGTATTTTTCGCGCAATGCATCCCATTTAAAATTGTAGCCTTTGGGATACAGCTGAATAAATTCCTCCAGGTGATTGTCCCACACCACCTGCATAGGCGGCTCGTAGCCGTCCGCATGATACGGGATCCGGCGCTTACCTGCATAATGTTTTAATCCCTGCAGCACATCAAAATTAATATTGGTATTGTAATACGCATATTTCATAAACGGAATTTTGCTCCATTTGTAATACGCAGGATCACATTCCTGTACCACACTATCCACCACAGGATCGCCCAGGTACGAAGCAAAACGGTAGGTATTGAATGTGTTGTAATTCAGATCCATGGATTCGGGCGTTACGTATAAAAACAAATATTCCGGTGCTTTGTTGTTTTTTAAATAGAAATACAAATGCAAATAATTATCCGCAAAATCGGAATGGCTCAACGCCAAATTATAGGATTTCAAACCGGTAATTTTATCCAGTTGCGCAGGCGAGATCATCCACAGAGGCTCACAGGGACCGTGGATCAGAATGTCAGCATTTATTTTCTCTTTTTGAACATACGCCGCTTTCAAATTTACATTTTGATGCAAGGCAAAATCATACAATTTACTGAGTCCGAAAAGAACCAGCAGAAGTATAATTAGTGAAAGCAGTATTTTTTTTATGATCGTCAAAATTAGTTCAAAGTTCAAAGTTTAAAGTTCAAAAGTTTAAAGTTTAAAGTTTGCTTTGCGCAGATGCTAGATGTTCATTGGTTCAGTAGTTCAATGGTTTATTGGTTTGCTTTGCGCAGATGCTGTGTTTGTTTATTAGCAATCAATCTCATACACAGTTCGGACATTGCCCCCTCTCTTGTGGAGAGGGGATGAAGGGGAGAGGTCTAAAACTGCATGTAAATAAACCGTTCCCCATTATTAAAAATCCCAAACACAAAAATAAGCAACACACACGCCGTTACAAAAATCACATTTATTTTTTCACTCGTGGCAATGCGGTTCAAACGCCGTTCCAGTCCTAAAAACAACACCAGCATTACAATGGTGCTGTAAAAATTAAATTCATCCAATTGGTGCCCGCCTACGGCCAATGGCGCTAACACATCTTTTAAATAACCGCTTGGTAAAAAATCAGTGAACAGATTTTTGATCAGCTGCATGGCTTTTGAAAACGATGCCGCCCGAAAAAATATATTACTGAAACAAACGGCATTGAACACAATAAACACACTGATTATTTTATAAAACTGTTTGTTTATTTTCTCCGACAACGTTATCCGGGAACGTTTTGTTAGCAGCTCGTAACCCAGGTATATGGCATGACACAGCGCCCAGGTCAAAAATGTAAGTCCAATTCCATGCCAGATGCCCGAGATCAGGAAAGTCAGAAGAATCCCAATCAACGCTGCCGCTTTTTTATACGAACGCAAACGATACACCACCGGGTAATAAATATAAGCAGTAAACCAGCCGATGAGTGAAATGTGCCAGCGACGCCAGAATTCGGATACCGAAGTAGAACGCAGCGGCAGGTTAAAATTTTCTTTCAGATCGTAACCCAGCATTTTTGCAACTCCCAAAGCCATATCGGTATAACCGGAAAAATCAAAATACAGCTGAATGGTAAATAAATAAGCACCGGCAAGCGTTGTGAGGCCGTGATAAGCATCATTAAAATCAAAAATAGAATGTACGGCAGGCGACAAACGATCGGCGATCACCATTTTTTTAAACAAACCGAATAAAAAGCGATTGAAACCGCTTACCAGCTTTTCTTTGGTGATGGTATTTGTGCTGATCTGCGGAAAAAATTCGCCCGGCAGCAGTACCGGTCCGCTGATCACTTTCGGAAAAAAGGAAGCATATAACACATAATGCTCAAGGTTGGTTTGCGGCTGCAAACGCTTGTAATACACTTCCGTGAGATAGGCAATGTTCTGCAACGAATAATACGACAAGCCCAACGCGATGATGAAGCTTTGGAGATTAAAACTGATAGCAGTATAGGAAAAATCAAAGCCATTGCGCGTTGCATGAAAATAATTGAACATGATGATCGCATACGCATTAATAAGCACACCCGCAATGTACAGCGCGCGGTTACCGCTGATGCGCTTTGCGATGTAAAAATTAAATGCAGAAAAAACAAGAACGGCAACCAGCGATTCCACATTATAATAACCAATAAATGCCGCAGAAGAAAGTACCAGCAGGGTTACACGAAACCGTTTCGGTAAAAAATAATTTACCGGGATCAGGATCAGTAAAAAAAGTAAAAACAACACCGAGTTAAATACCATAAAGGAATTTTTATTTACCCATTATTTTTTCGATCAGCCGCAACATGTCGCCTGCATTGTTAAATCCCATCACTTCGCTGAAAGAGAATTTTAAATTAAACTCGGTTTCAACAGCCGTGATCAATTCGAGATGTGTAAGCGAATCCCACATTTTAATATCTTTTGCAGATGTTTCCGGCGTGATCACCAATCGCTGATCTTCAAATACCGTACGAAAAACCTGTTGCATACGCTCCAGCATAATTTCCTATTTATGTAAATGTATGAGTTTATTTTTATCGATCTTCCCATTCAGGTTCAGCGGGAATTCAGCTACGGCAATAAATTCTTGTGGGATCATATAACCGGGCAATACAGCGGAAAGCGCTGCTGTTAATTCAGCTTTATTTATTTCATTCAATACCAGAAAAGCACACAATATATTCCGCTCATGCTGATCCTTTATAGCAAGCACAGTACACGCTGCGCCGCTTACTTTTTCAATTGCCGCTCCCACTTCTTTTAATTCAACCCGGTAACCGTTTATTTTCACCTGGTCGTCAGTCCGGCCATAAAAAACAAGGTTACCATATTCATTTACAGCGGCAACATCACCGGTTTTGTAATAGCGTTTTTCCTTATAATTAAAAAACTGCTCTTCATACGCATCGTTCAAATAACCCGGAATCACCTGCGTTCCGGCAAAACACAATTCGCCTTTTTCCACCTGTTTATTATCTTCATCCACGATCAAAAATTCCATTCCTTCGAATGCTTTTCCTAAAGGAACAATACCATTTACACTTTCCTTCGCCGATTGTTCTTCGTCAAAAATATAACGCGTACACACAATGGTTGTTTCCGTTGGGCCGTAAAAATTATGAATGACCGCATTTGTAACCGATCGGTTCCATTTAACAGCCAGTGAATGATATAGCGCATCTCCGGAAAAAAAGCTATAACGTAATTCCGGTAAACGGATCTCCGTTAAATACTTTTCCAGGTAAGTCAATACACCCGGCACCATGCTCACAACGGTAATTTTATGTTGCTCCAAATACTCTACTGTTTTCAAAAATTTTATTCCCGTGTCCGGAAGCACATAGCAACAGGCGCCCGCAAGCAATGGCATAAAAAAAGAAAACACCGACACATCAAACGTTAATTCATATACCTGCAAAAAACGGTCGCACTCATTAAAATTATAGTTGGCTAAATAATAATTAAAAAAGCTGTTTATATTTTCATTTAAAACCGGAACGCCTTTGGGCGATGCAGTTGAGCCGGATGTAAATAAAATATACCCCGTTCGATTGTTTGTATTTATTTTTTCCAGATCAATAGTCGAAGAGGGTTTTTCTGCAGCTTTACCGATATTAATTATTTTAAAATTTCCTGCAATTGCTTTTACATCAGCACTTTCAGCGGAAATCAAAAGCAATTCCAATCCGCTTTCCTGCGCAATTATTTTAGTACGCTCAACAGGATATTTTTTATTCAGCGGAACATACGCAGCACCGTAAAGGTTAACCGCAATAATTGCCGCGTAGGTATACACATCATCATTACAGTAAATTCCAATTCTTGAAAAAACAGTTGTTTGTGGAATTTGTGCATACACATTTTTTACAACGTTCCAGAATTGCCTATAGGTATAAAAACGGTCGTTGATAAACAACGCATTCGCTTCCGGAAATTGCAGCACGGTTTGCTCCACTTTCCGGCCCAACGACCCGCTTTTATCAATGAGAATGTGCTCTTGCATTAATTTTAAGATCTGCTTTATAATTCGTAAATTTCGTAAATAAATCGGAACACATGAAAAAAATACTACTCCTGCTTTTTGTATTTTCAGCTGCATTGGGATTGGCCCAACCCAAAATGAATTTTGATCTCGCAAGGAAAGTAAAAACCACAGGTTCCTCTACTCTATTGATCGATGTATTTGTAAAAGGCAACATCGAAATCATTAAACAATTAACAGAAACGGCGCATGGAAAATTTGGCTATGCATCCGGAAATATTGCCGTGGTGCATGTTCCCGCCGGTTCGCTTTCATTATTCGTTGCCAGTAAATCTGTTTTGCGCATCGAAGCATACCCGCCCCGCAACAAACCGATGAACGATACCATGCTGATCAATAACAATGTAATTCCGGTACATAACGGTGCAGCGCCATTAACGCAAGCCTATGATGGCAGCGGCGTTGCGATCGGCTTTATTGACACCGGAATTGATTTTACACATCCCGATTTCCAGGACAACACCGGCCACAGCCGCGTGAAATTTTTGTGGGATCAAACGCAGCCAACCGCGGCAAACACCCCGGCAGTGTACGGTTACGGACAGGAATGGAACAATTTACAGATCGACAGCGGACTTGCGGCAGCGCATAACGACCTGGCGTATTCCGGCCACGGCACACACGTTGCGGGCATTGCAGCCGGAAACGGGCTGGCAACCGGAACGTACAAAGGCGTTGCTCCAAAAGCCGATCTGATCTTTGTAGCGCTTGATTTTAACAGCTCATCGCCCACGCTGATCACAGATGCAGTGGATTATATTTATTCAAAAGCACAATTGCTGGGCGAACCCTGCGTGATCAATGCCAGCCTTGGCGATTATTACGGTTCGCACGACGGGCTGGACCTGCAGGCGCAAATGATCAGCAGCATGATCGATGCGCAAACCGGCAGGGCCTTTGTTTCCGCTGCCGGAAATGGCGGCACCACACCATTTCATGTGGGTTACACCGTTACCGCGGATACAAATTTTACTTTTTTTCAAAACAGTTCGCAAGTCTATATTCCGCTGTACGCTGATACTTCCGCGTTTAACAATGTGCAATTTGCGATCGGTGCCGACCAGCTTAGCCCAACACATTCATTCCGTGGCCGCACTGCTTTTTCGAGCATCACACCTCATCTGGGCGTTCTCGGGAACGATACCATTTACAACGGAAGCAACCGCATTGCCACCATGATCACTTACGGCGATATGGTAAACGGCGTGTACAGTATGGAATTTCTGATCACACCCGATTCCACCAATTACGCATTCCGGCTGATCACTACCGGTTCCGGAAAATTTGATTGCTGGACCTTTGATGTGTATGGCAATCCGCTTCCTTCATCGGCAGAAATGCCCGACAGTATGTATTATAAGCAATCCGACATTAGCCAAACCATTGTGGGCAGCTACAATTGCCTTGATAATGTGATCAGTGTGGGAAATTATACCAACCAGCAGGCCTACCTCGATTACAATAACAATCTCTATATAAATACCGCTACCACGGAAGGACAGCTGCATGTAACTTCCAGCCGCGGCCCAACCCGTGATGGCAGAGTCAAACCCGATATTTCCGCTCCCGGCGATATGACGGTGGCAGCAGTGGTGCTTTCGCTTGTTCCTGCTATTGTTTCCGGTTTCCCGGATGCGCTGGCACAGGGCGGCTTTCATATCCGTGACGGCGGTACTTCCCACTCCGCGCCAGGTGTAGCCGGAATTGCCGCTTTATACCTGCAAAAAAATCCGGCCGCGACCGCAACGGAACTGAAGAACGATATTTTATGCTCCGCCAGCCAGGATAGCTTTACCGGCAGCGGTTTACCCGATAATAACTGGGGCTACGGAAAGGCAAATGCGTTTGGCGCTTTACAGGGTTGTGTACATGCAGGTGTAAACACACAGGATGCAAAACCGTTTTCGATGACTGTATTCCCGAATCCGGCTTATTCCGGCAACATGCTGAACATCCGGCCCGATGGCCTGCAGGCGAATCAAAAAGCGGAATTAAAAATTTATAATGCAGTGGGGCAATTGGTTAAAACAGTGACAATTAACAGCAATACCGTTCAACTGAGCATCAACCTGGAAAGCGGTATTTATTTTTGCAATTTAATCAGTAACGGAAATAAAATAAGCTCGGAAAAATTGGTAATTTTGCAGGATTAATTTCTGATTACCGATGTGCAGATTATTGATTAGCGTGATTTGAAAAAATTAATCGGACCATAAATTGTTGTCACCCTGAGCTTGTCGAAGGGCTTTTTACAAACATAAACTTTGAAAAAAATTGGAAGCAAAACTAAAATACATAGGATACGCATCCCTCACACTTGGGTTTCTCGCCGCATTGTTATGCCCGCTTGCTATTTTCTGGGGCATTCTTACAGGATTTTTCGGAATGATCGTTTCCAGCATTTATATTTTTATTGATACGAAAAACGAGATCAATACAAAAAAACTAACCCCGGGAGTGATTGGATTGCTGCTCAGTTCCGTTCCCGTATTATTCATGTTAGCAATCATTATTATTGTTAAAATCAACCACTAATTTTTTCCGCATGCCATCCACAGCGTCTTCTTCCACCATCAATAAATATTTATCGCTTGTTACATTCAGTCATACCATTTTTGCATTGCCCTTTGCCATCATTGGTTATTTTTTAGCCATCACATTCACACCTGCAAAATTTGATATCAAGCTGTTTGGTTTAGTGATCCTTTGCATGGTATTCGCACGAAGCGCTGCCATGGGTTTCAACCGTTTTATCGACCGCAAGATCGATGCGCAAAATGCGCGTACTGCAGGGCGCGAGATTCCGGCGGGAGTTGTAAAGCCTATGTCGGCATTGTTATTTGTGATCGTTAATTGCCTTGCCTTTATTGCCACCACATTTTTCATCAATACACTTTGTTTTTATTTATCGCCGGTTGCACTGGCCGTGATCTTAGGGTATAGCTTAACAAAACGTTTCACAGCTTTGTGTCACCTGATCCTCGGCATTGGCCTGTCGCTGGCCCCGATTGGCGCTTACCTTTCCGTAACCGGGGCATTTGCATGGCTGCCTTTATTTTTTTCCTTCGCTGTTTTATTCTGGGTAAGCGGCTTCGATATTATTTATGCCTTGCAGGATGAAGAATTTGATAAATCAAAAAATTTAAAATCCATTCCTGCCTGGCTTGGAAAAAAAGGCGCGCTGATGTTCTCTACCATCCTTCATATTTTTAGCGCTTCTTGTGTGATCTATGCGGGTGTGTACGCACATTTCAGCGTTTCCTACTGGATAGGCGTATGTTTTTTTTGCGGCTTATTGATCTATCAGCACCGGTTGGTAAAACCAAACGACCTGAGCAAAGTAACCTTCGCTTTTGCAACTACCAACGGAATTGCAAGCGTGGTGTTTGCGGTGTTTGTACTGCTGGATTTGTTTATTAATAAATAAAATAGTTCAAAGTTTAAAGTTCAAAAGTTCAAAGTTCTGTGTGGATTTATTATTTCAAAAATAAACAGGCCCAGGAAGATTATGATCTCCTTTTTAGCAAACCCTGTATCAGCAAATTTTAAACTTTGAATTTCTTTAAATATAGCATCTGCGTATAGCTAACTTTGAACTTTAAACTTTTGAACTTCCAACTTCCTTTAAACATAGCATCTGCGTAAAGCAAACTTTAAACTTTGAACTTTGAACTATTTCTTTTTAAACTTTTGAACTTTGAACTTCTTTAAAAATATTAATTACAAAAAACTTGCAAAGATCTCCGGGATCCTTCTTCTGCTCTGCGCTATTTTCCTGATCATTTGTAACGTGTGGGTGATCCGCAGCACTAAAGCGCAGATCTTTGATGACGTTACAAAAATTGAAGCGCGCAACGTAGGATTGGTATTAGGCACCAACAAATTTAACCGTTACGGCAAACCAAATTTGTTTTTCAACTACCGGATAGAAGCTGCTGTAGCACTTTTCAAGGCAAACAAAATAAAACACATTATTGTAGGCGGCGATAATTCACATACAGATTACGATGAAACAACCGACATGCACGATGCACTTGTACAGGGCGGTGTGCCCGATAGCTGCATCACACTTGATTTTGCAGGATTCCGCACACTAGACTCTGTGTTACGTTGTTTAAAGATCTTCGGCCAAAGCGATGTGATCATCATTTCGCAGGAATTTCACGATGAGCGCGCCTTGTTCATCGCCAACTATTATAAAATGAATGCGCTAGGATTTGCAACAAAGGATGTTGCAGCAGGTTACAGTATCCGCACTTCCATCCGCGAATATTTTGCAAAATGCAAAGCGGTAATCGATTTGTACATCACACACAAAGAGCCGCATTTTTTAGGCGAGAAAATTAAGCTTCCAATTTAAATTTCAAAGTTGGTACAGATAACGAACAGGAACGAAACTACGAATCTGTGTGAAAGCTAAGCCCATAAGAAAGCCACAGCCCCGATAGCTATCGGGACACAGATTTTTCCTTTAAAATTTAGTGAGTATCCGGAACTTTGCATCATGAAAAGAAATTATTTTAAGAACGTCATTGCGAGGGCTTTTCGCCCGAAGCAATCTCATTCTAAATTTATACTCTGGTGTGAGATTGCTTCGGGCGAAAAGCCCTCGCAATGACGCACAAATTAAGGTTTTTTCAATTAAAATAGTATAGCTTGATATAAACTTGATTTCAATTAAAATTTATTACACAGATAAAATCGCAATGCGATTTTACGTAATCCCAGAAATTCCTTTTTTTTATTTTTAATCTGTGAATCTGTGGCAGAAAAACGCCAGTGTAGTTTTAAACGATCCGTTTCAGCAAACGCAATCTATGAGAATAATCCTTCCGTTCATTATTAAAGATCCCATGATGATCAAAACCATCAATACGGACTTTTCCGGAAGCATGAATAATTTTATTATTGTCCATCACAATTCCAACATGTACAATTCTTCCTTCATCGTTATCAAAAAAAGCAAGATCGCCTGCTTCCGCTTCTTCCACAAAGCTTAATGTTTCGCCTTGTTCCGCCTGCTGATACGCATCGCGCAGTAATTTAATCCCGTTGAGCTTGTACACCATCTGCGTAAAGCCGCTGCAATCGATCCCGAACGGTGTTTTACCGCCCCATAAATATGGTGCGTTCAGGTACATCATCGCCATTTCCATAATCCCCATTTTTGTAAATGGTAATTTTCCGGTAATGTAAGCGCCATCGTATGTAAAACTCGAATTCTCCACCGGGCATTCGCCGTTATCAAAGTTAGGAAGCGTGCTGCCGATCACCACCGGGAACATCTGTTTGGTGGTATTATCCGTCATGATCTGCACCAACTCGTTGGCACAAAACAATCCGGAAGCATTTAAAATATCAAAAGTGTGTTGTTGAATTGGCAGGAATTGTTTTTTATCGATCCAGCATTCATAGCTGTCATACATCGTTTTGATCCGGCACCAGCTGCCTTGTGTTTCCAGCACTTCAAAGTGATCGCCGAATAAAAGCTGTGTCACCATCTCACTTCTGTCAGATGGTTCCTTGCGGCAAGGCACGATGCTTAAATTACAAACTCCAAACATATCGGATGTTAGATTTTGGGATGATAGATGTTCGACTGTGTATTACTGGATAATAAATTAATATAAAAAATCAGATGTTGGAACCGGGATTGTTTTACACACAGTCCAAAATCCAACATCTAATATCAAAAATCTATACCGCTTCAACAACCAGCGCGCTTGCACCGCCGCCGCCATTGCAAATTCCGGCTGCACCGTATTTTGCCTGGTTTTGTTTCAATACATGAATAAGTGTTACCACGATGCGTGCGCCGGAACATCCTAAGGGATGGCCCAATGCAACTGCTCCACCGTTTACATTCACGATGTTTGCATCCAGTTTCATTTTTTGCGTGTTCACAATTCCAACAGTTGAAAATGCTTCGTTCAATTCAAAATAATCAATATCGCCTATCGTTAATCCTGCTTTGGAAATTGCTTTTGGCACAGCCAGTGAAGGCGCTGTAGTAAACCACTCCGGCGCATGTGCTGCATCCGCAAAACCGCGGATGATTGCGATAGGTTTTACACCTAATTTTTCTGCTTTTTCTTTGCTCATCAGCACCAACGCTGCTGCTCCGTCGTTCATCGTGGATGAGTTGGCTGCAGTTGCTGTTCCTTCTTTTGAAAAGGCAGGTTTTAATTCAGGGATCTTATCAAAACGTACATTTTTATATTCTTCATCTTCTTTCATAATGATCGGATCGCCTTTGCGTTGAGGGATCTCCACGGGTACGATCTCCTCATTGAATTTGCCTTCCGCCCATGCAGCCTGTGCACGTTTGTAAGATTGAATTGCAAATTCATCCTGTTGCTCTCGCGAAATGTTGCATTCTTTCGCACACAGGTCAGATGCATTTCCCATTGCATAATTGTTGTACACATCGGTCAAACCATCTTTTGCCAAACCGTCGATCATGCTCACATTCCCATATTTATTTCCCCAACGTAAATTCTCCGAATAAAACGGCACCTGGCTCATATTCTCCATTCCGCCTGCTACCACCACATCCGCATCGCCGCACATAATGCTTTGAGCACCTAGCATGATCGATTTCATTCCGGATGCACATACTTTATTCACAGTAGTTGCGATCACCGTATTCGGTAAACCGGCAAAAATAGCTGCCTGGCGTGCAGGAGCCTGTCCCAGGTTAGCCTGCATTACACTTCCCATAAATACTTCCTGTACTTCTTTTACGTCGATACCCGCTTTTGCCACCGCTCCTTTTATAGCAATTGCGCCTAATTTTGTTGCAGAAATCCCTGCCAATGCACCGCCAAAACTACCCATTGGAGTTCTTACCGCCGAAATAATGTAAACTTCTTTCATAATAAATTTTATTTTTTGAGTATTGATTTGTTTAGAGTTTATAATACAAATTTACGCAGATTAATGTCGCCGCACAAATTCATAAAAGCGTCCCAAATTTAATGTTAAATCTCTTACTAAATTCGAAATTTTAATCTCTAAATTCCAAAATTATCAGTCCTCCGGGTGGCTCCTTCGGAGCGGCTTTTTTACCACGAAGCCGCAAAGGCGCAAAAAAAAGAGTTGAAATTGATTTTTAATATACCTGGGTCACACAAATTAATGTTATAGTACATTAAATCCTAAATTTATCATTGTTTAGTACGGGCAACACAAAATCCTAAATCCTTATTCCTAAATCCTTAATCCAGATTCCTTAATCCTTCATAAATATCAATATAATTAGCTAATTTAGCTGAACAATTTCAATTGTATTACAGTGAAAAAGATCATTTCCTTCATACGCCACAGTTATCCTGAGATCTACAAAGGCATCCTGTTTTTTATTGCCGTACTTGCCGTTGTTTATATTTTCCCGAAACAAGGCAAATTCAAATACGAATTTCAGAATTTAAAAGGCAAACCCTGGTTTCATGAGGACCTGATCGCACCTTTTGATTTTGCGATCAAAAAATCGAAAGAGGAACTGGCGAATGAAAAATCGGAGCTGATCAAAAATTCGAAACCTTATCTCCACTTTGACCAGGAAATCGGGAAGACAAAAAAATCGACCTACGATCTATCGCTGGATGCCAGCTGGAACAAAAAGAATAAAAGCTTTTCAAAGGAAAAAACAGCCGCTTTCGGCGATGCGCTCATCGATAGTATTTATGCAAAAGGTATTGTAGAACCGGCCGATGCGCTGGAGAATAAACCCGCTGATTATTCGGTGTACGTGCTGTATAACAATGTGGCAGAGGAACACGACCTCAATGATTTTTACACGGTTAAATCAGCATTCGATTACATTCAGCACCAACTGCTAAAAGCGCCTGCAAATGTTGATAAAGTAACAGCGCTTCCATTGCTGGAAAATGCCATTGCGCACAATATTTTTTACGACAAAGCCACTACCGATAAGGTATTAAAACAATCCATCAGCGACATTAATCCGTCGCGGGATATTATTTTAAAAGACCAAAGCATTGTATCCAAAGGCGAGATCATCGATGCGCAAAAATTCCAGATCCTCGAATCGCTGAAATCCGAATATGAAGAGCAATCAACCGGCAACGGCAATTATTTGTTCATCCTGCTTGGCCAGCTCATCATTGCCATCATTTGCATTGGCGTGTTAGGCGCTTTCCTTGCGTTTTTCAGGCGCGATATTTATTCGGACAATGCAAAGGTTACCTTTATCCTGATCCTCGTGATTTTACAGGTATTGATGGCACGCTTGTCGGTAAACACGCAATCTTTTAACATTTATATTTTGCCGTTCTGCATCCTGCCCATCATCACCCGGGCATTTTACGATACACGCGTGGCTTTGTTTGTACATATTGTAACCGTGCTCATGATCTCAGTAATGGCGCCCAACCGCTTCGAATTTGCATTTATTCAGCTATTGGGTGGAATGGTAGCCATTTTCAGCATTGTGAACATGCGCAACCGTTCCCAGATCTTTATTTCTTCCGCACTTATTTTCTTAACATACAGCGTGGCCTACATCGGGCTTACGATCATCCAGGAAGGCGGCAGCGATGTGATCACGATCTCTGATTTCGAGTGGTTTAGCATCAGCGCATTACTCACCTTATTTTCCTATCCGCTTATTTTTATTTTCGAAAAGATCTTTGGATTTACCTCCGATGTTTCGCTGTTGGAATTATCCGACACCAACCGAAAACTGTTGCGGGAGCTGGCTTCCCGTGCTCCAGGTACATTTCAGCATTCATTGCAGGTAGCCAATCTTGCCGAAGAAGCCATTTACAAGATCGGAGGAAACTCGCTGCTGGTGCGTACCGGCGCCTTGTATCATGATATCGGGAAAATGGAAATGCCTATGTTTTTTATCGAGAACCAGGCCAGCGGGATCAATCCGCATGAAGACCTGAGTTTTGATGAAAGTGCCGCTATTATTATCTCTCACGTGCTCAAAGGAATTGAGATCGCGAAAAAAAATAACCTGCCGGAACAGATCATTGATTTTATCCGCACCCACCACGGAACTACTATTACGGGCTTTTTTTACCGCTCATTCAAAAATGCGTTCCCGGATGAAGTGATCGACGAAAGTAAATTCCATTACCCCGGTCCTATCCCGTTTTCTAAGGAAACGGCGGTGCTCATGATGGCCGATTCGGTAGAAGCCGCTTCCCGCAGCTTAAAAAAATACGATGCCGAAAGCATTGATATCCTGGTGGAAAAGATCATCAATACACAAATTGAACAAAATCAATTTGCCAATGCCGACATTACGTTCAAGGACATTAACACGTTGAAAAAGATCTTCAAGAAAAAATTAATGAACATGTATCATGTACGCGTGGAATATCCGAGGTAAGAAAAAAATTTGATTTCGGAAGTTCAATTTCGGAAGTTTGCTGAACGCAGAGAAAAGAAATTCAAAGTTCAAAGTTCAAAGTTTGCTGTATGCAGATGCGGTGTTTATTATATTATTAAATCAATTTCTTTTTTATGTTTGTCATCCCGGGCCTGATCCGGGATCTCATAAATGTTTGCAGTAAGTAAATACGAACGTTAAAAAAAATCTATTCATTCTTTGCTCCTCAGTCTGAAAGGCAGCTGTGTATTTTTCTACCACATAAGGCACAAAAGAAAACATAAGATGATAATGTAACATGCCAATGTTTACTGTGTGCTTACAGGTATTGCCTTATGTGTTTCTTTGTGTCTTATGTGGTAGATTTTAATTATTTTTAGTTAGTCCCCGCGCTGTTTCGATCATACTCAGGTTGTTTAAGGTTTACCGGCTATTATACATTACTGCCTGTACCGCAGCAAATTTGTATAATCACTCCGTTGTGCGCATCGAGGTAAATAATATTATAAAAATAAAAAAACACCTCATCGCATTTATCATTTATCAATTACAAAAAATCCCCAATCTTTAAAAACTGGGGATTTTAATTTATTATTTTCTTGTAAAATTATTCTAATTGCTGGATCCACACATCCGGATATTCTGTTTTGAATTTCGACTGCTCTGCTTCTGCGTCCGGCTGTTTATCAGCTCTTAACACATACACATAATACACTTTTGTTTTGTGGTTCTGGATCGTTTGTGTTTGGTTATACCCTTTGATCAGGTTGGCCTGTTTAAATTTATTCGCATTTTCTTTGCTGCTGAATGTACCGATCACCACATAAAATCCGGATGTTAATCCCATTCCGTTCTCATCCACAAAATCGTTGCTGGAAGCGGTACGCATCAGGTTCTCTGTTAAGCTTTCTGTTTTTTCACCAATGTTTCCACCATTTTTCAATCGCGTAAGCTCTGCTTTCATCCGATCCAGTTGTGCTTTGTTGCTGTCTGCATCCGTTTTTAATCGTTGCAGCAATGCTTGTGTCAGCGTGTCTTTCGGCTCTTCTTTTGCCGCTACCGGCTCATCGTGTTTGTTACCGCCAAAGGTATAGCTCAATAAAAATTCGGAAGTAGAACCGGTGTACGATCTGATCTTGCCGATCCCGAAATCGTATGCATAACCAACAGCCAGATTTTTGTAACGTACGCCAATGCTTGCTGCAACCGCATCGTTGCTATGGTATGTAACACCAACCCAACCCATTTTTTTCCAGTCCAGTACACCGTTAATGTCGTACTGGATCGGAGCACCCTGCACACCGCGCACCATGATCAGCGGATAAGCCGTGATCTCTTTATCCTTGATCACATCAAATACATATTTAATTGATCCCTGGTAATGACGCGCTAAATTAAAATAGCTGTTATCGCCCGCTGTGGTTTTATACTGAATGTTATTACCTAATAATTGCGGAATGCAAAAGCCAACCTGTAATCTTTTCCAGTTGTAGCCCAAACCAAAATCGGCTGTGAATACCGTTTTGTTTTGTGGTTGTGTGAACAGGAACGGATCGTCGGTATCACGTACAATCGCTTTCGAAAAATCAATGCGGTTGTTTAAGATCCCTGCAGCCACACCGAATAACAAATTCATGTCATCGTTAATTTTCAGCTTGTAGGAATAATTCGCCATAGCACCCATTCTGCTGGTAATATCCGTTACATCGGAATATAATTTTAATCCCAAACCAATGTTCCGGGACTGGATCGGGCCATCCACCGTTAAATAGCTGGTTTGCGGTCCGCCTGCAATTCCGACCCATTGTGAGCGGTGCGTTAAAAATGCATGGGTGTTCTCATCCGTTGTTCCTGTAAATGCAGGATTGGTCACAAACATATTTGTATAATACTGGCTGCTGAATGGCAATTGTTGCGCAAACGCCGAAACCGTAAGTAAAAATACTGCTGCTGTTATATTTAATTTCCTCATAGGATAATGTTTTCTGAATGTTAGTGTTTAAAATGTCTTATTATTATTTTCCTTCTCTTAGAATAGTGATTGCTCCTTTATAAAGCTTTTCACTTCCCGGGATCTGAACAATATAATAATACGTTCCATCCGTCAGCGCTTTTCCGTATGTGTTGGTTCCATCCCAATTGTTATCATAGGAGTCAGAAGAGTACACTACCTGTCCTTCCCTGTTCACCACGATCACTTTTGTGTTTGGATAATTTTCAACGTTCTGAATGATCCACCTGTCGTTGTAACCATCACCGTTTGGCGTCATAATATTGGAGATGCCAACATTGTAATCTGTAATTACCGTGATCGTGATCGAATCCGTATCCGAACAACCGTTGGACGACGTACCTGTTACCATGTAAGTTGTAGTTACCACAGGACTTGCAACCGGGTTAGAAACAGTAGCGCTGTTCAGGCCGGTATTCGGCGTCCATGCCCAGCTTACCACCGGCACTCCGCTTGCATTTAATCCAAATGAGCTGCCTAAGCTAAGTGTGGTATCATTTCCTGCAAACACTACCGGCGAATCCAATACATCCACCGTAGTGATCCCGGAAGAAGAACAACCCGTAACGGTGTCTGTTACGATCACCACATACGTGTGTGTGCCGGATGATACAGTAGACGGGATCGTAATGCTTTGTGTGGTGTCCGATGTGGTCCACATGTAATCATAACCACCGCTTGCTGCTGTTAATGTTAAGCTTCCACCTGCACAATATTGCAATGGGCCGCTTGCCGTTACCGTATTATCAGGCAATGCATTTACCAGTACCGTTACATTTGCCGTATCCTGGCAGCCTAAATTGGAAGTGGTTAATAATGTTGCTGCAAATGTTCCCGCAGTGGTGTAAGCATGTGTAGGGTTGATCGACAATGAATTGTTGCCATCCCCAAAATCCCACTGGTTAAACTGAATGAATCCGGAAGTAATGGTGGAACCGTTTACAAATGCAGTAGGGTTACCCATACAAACCGTATCAGCTGTTGCTGCCGCAATTGGTTTTGGATATACGATCACTGTTGCAACCGACGAGCTGTCTGCCGAGCAAACGCCGCTTTGTACCATTGCCCTGTACCAGGTAGTATCCGTTAAGTTCAGGTATGTTTGTGTTGTTGTTGTGTTCGCAATGCTGGTCCAGGTAAGGCCGCCGTCAATGGATGATTCCCATTGCTGGATATTGCCGGTATAACCGGATAATGTTAACGTTCCACCATTTGCGCCTTCACAGCCTGCAATCGCGCCGGAAATGCTTCCGCCTGCCGATACAGGATTTACCATGATCACGGCACGTATGGAAGTATCTGCGTTACAAACGCCGCTTCTCACATTTGCACGGTACATCGTAGTAACCGTTAAATTATTGTATGTTAATGAATCCGTAGTATTTGATACAGCCGTCCAGTTAAATCCGCCATCCGTAGAAATTTCCCAGTTCTGGATCATTCCTACATAACCGGTTAAATGTAACACACCGTTGTTGCTTCCCGAACAAACCGTGTCGTTCATCGAAACTACACCGCCAACAGTTTTTGGATTTACATAAATAGTAGCTGTTGTGGATGTATCAATTCCGCACACACCGCTTGTTACGATCGCCCTGAACCAGGTAGTATCCTGTAAATTGGTGTAGGTTTGTGTGGTTGTGGTATTTGTAATGCTGGTCCAGGTCAATCCGCCATCGGTGGACGATTCCCAGTTCTGCACCGTTCCGGTAGAACCGGTCAGTGTTAATGTTCCGCTGTTGATCGTGTCACACACAGCAGTTCCGCCGGTCATCGTTCCACCTACCGCCAGTGGATTCACGGTGATGGTGGCATGCATGGAAGTATCTGCATTACACGATCCGCTTTTTACCGTTGCATAATAGATGGTTGTAACCGGTAAGTTGTTGTATGTTAATGAATCGGTAGTGTTGGCAATACTGGTCCAGTTAAAGCCGCCATCGGTAGATGCCGACCAGCTTTGAACCGCCCCGGTGTAACCCGTTAAGTGCAATACGCCGTTGTTACCGCTGATACAAACCGTATCGCTGCTTGCGATCATACCTGCTACTGTTCTTGGATTTACAATCACGGTTGCAACCGATGATGTATCCATTCCGCATAATCCGCCGGAAACAATGGCTCTGAACCAGGTTGTATCCTGTAAGTTGGTATAGGTTTGGGTTGTTGTTGTATTGGCAATGCTGGTCCAGGTTAAACCACCGTCGGTAGATGATTCCCAGTTTTGCACTGCTCCGGAAGAACCGGTCAGTGTTAATGTTCCGCTGTTAATGGTATCACACACGGTAGTGCCGCCTGTAACTGTTCCGCCTGCCACAACCGGATCAACCGTAATGGTTACAGCATTGGAAGTAACGCCGCTGCATGATCCGTTTTGTACAAACACACGGTAAGAAGTAGTTGCTGTTAAATTCAAATACGTTTGCGAAGCGCTGGTATTCGAAACCGTCAGCCAGGTTAATCCACCATCGGTAGATGTTTCCCAGTGCTGGATCGTTCCGGATTGCCCGCTCAATGTTAAAGTACCAAAGTTGGAGCTTGCACAAACGGTATCGTCCATCGATAATGTTCCGCCAACACTAGGCATTACACTGATCGTAGCTGCTGTTGATGTGTCATTTCCACACAAGCCGCTTGCAACAACCGCACGGTACCAGGTGGTCATTAATAAATTGGTATACGTTTGTGTTGTTGTGGTATTTGCAATGCTGGTCCAGGTTGTTCCGCCATCGGTGGATGATTCCCAGTTCTGGATCGTTCCAACAGAGCCATTCAGTGTTAATGTACCTGCATTTACAGTATCGCATACCGTAGTGCTTCCGGCAATTGTTCCGGCCACTGCAACCGGATCCACCGTAATGGTAACCGTATTGGAAGTAAGCCCGTTACACACACCGCTTTTTATATACACGCGGTACGATGTGGTTGCTGCTAAGTTGTTATATGTTTGAGAGTTAGTAGTGTTCGCAATGGTGATCCAGGTAGAACCGCCATCGGTAGAAGATTCCCAGTGCTGGATCGTACCTGTTTCGCCGCTCAGTGTTAATGTGCCGGAGTTGGAAGCAGCACAAACCGTATCATCCATTGTTAATGTTCCGCCCACTGTAGGAGGATCAACACTAATGGTGGCTGTTGCAGAAGTATCGCCGGAGCAAACGCCACTTGCCACGATCGCACGGTAAATGGTGGTGATCAATACATTTGTATAATTTTCAGTAGCTGTTGTATTGGCAATGCTGGTCCAGGTTGCACCGCCATCGGTGGAAGATTCCCAGTTTTGCACTGTTCCCACATAACCGATCAGGTTAAGCGTACCGCTGTTAGATCCGCCGCAGGCAGTGGAGCTTCCGCTGATGGTTCCACCTACAGAAGTAGGATCAACCGTTAATACTGCCGTTCCGGAAGGTGTTGTAGAACAAACACCGTTTTGAACGATCGCACGGTAAATGGTGGTCAGTGTAATGTTTGCGTACGTATATGTTGTTGTTGTATTGGCAATCGGGTTCCAGTTAATGCCACCGTCGATCGAATATTCCCAACGGATCACATTTCCTGTTTGTCCGCTCAGCGTTAATGTTCCGGAGTTTACACCGTAACAAACGTTGGAGCTGGCCGAAACGCTTCCGCCTACCGAAGGCACATCTACCGTAATGGTATCTGTGGAGGAAGTGGAAGAAGAACACACGCCGCTTTTTACGATCGCATGATAATACGTAGTTACTGATAAATTGCTGTATGCCTGAGTTGTACTTGAATTTGCGATCGGCGCCCAGGTAATTCCATCGGTGGATGATTCCCAGCCTGTAACCGAACCGGTATAGCCGCTTAATGTAATGATACCGCTGTTGCTACCGCTGCAAACTGTAACATTCGGCGCTACCGTACCTCCTACCGAAACAGGGTTTACCGTAATTGTTGCCGTGCCCGAGTTGGTGGCCGTACAGCTTCCGTTTCTCACATTTGCACGGTAAATAGTGGTGGTGGTAAGGTTTAAATACGTTTGAGCAGCAGTTGTGTTGGCAATGTTGGTATACGTTACGCCGCCGTTGATGGAAAATTCCCAGTACTGGATGCTGCCGGTAAATCCTGATAATGTTAATGTTCCGGAATTAGCACCGCTACAAACGGTAGTGCTTGTTGCAATCGAACCGGCAATAGTGGCAGCTGTTACCACGATCGAATCGATCGAAGAAAAAACTGCAGAACAGGAGCCGCTTTTTACAAACGCCCTGTACCAGGTGGTTTGTGTTAAGTTAGTATATGTTTGTGAAGTGGTAGTGTTCGTAATGTTGGACCAGCTTACACCGCCGTTGGTGGAAAATTCCCATCTGGAAACAGTTCCTGTATTGCCAGCCAGCGTTAATGAGCCGCTGTTGCTGCCGCTACAAACGGTTGTTCCGCCGCTTACGGTACCTCCCACCGAAACAGGGCTCACGGTAACGTTTGCATTGGCTGAATAAGTGGATGAACAGCTTCCGCTTTGAACAAGTACGCGGTAACGGGTGCTGGTGGTTAAGTTGTTAAATGTTAATGCTGCTGTTGTATTGGCAATGTTGGTCCAGGTAACACCTCCATCTATTGAAAATTCCCAGCGGATAATGGTACCGGTTCTACCCGACAATGTAATGTTACCGGAGTTGGTCCCCGAACAAACCGTAACCGATCCTGCCAGCGTTCCGCCCACGGATGCAGGGTCGATCGTCATGCTTGCGTTAGCCGAATAAGCAGTTGTACAGCTTCCATTCTGAACCAGTGCACGATACAAGGTTGGCACGGTAAGGTTTAAATAGCTTTGTGTGGTGGTGTTATTGGAAATGTTGATCCAGGTGCTTCCGCCATCGGTGGAATATTCCCAGCGTACCACATTTCCGGTGTTCCCGCTCAGTGTTAATACACCGCTGTTACCGGAGATACAAACGTTGGTTCCGCCTGATACCGTACCACCTACGGATGGAGCGGTATTGGTTACCGAATAGCCGGTAAACGCGTCGTTGGTAGGATTCACATCGCCTGCAATGGAAACTGTTGCATCAAAGTTGTAAGTACCCGGAGTGCTCAGGTTGGCTTGCGTTGTAAAAGTGTATGTGAGCGTTGAATTAGAAAGCAGTGTACTTCCCAATGTTACCAGCTCTGTTACAGGCGCACCTGCGTTGATGGTGTAGCTCACATTAAAAGAGCTGGCAGCAGGCAGCGTGGACCCAAAGTTAAAGATCTTAATGGTGACATTCTGCGTTGCTGTTAATGCACATCCCGAAACCGGAGCTGTAATGGCGGTAACGCTGAGATCGTTCTGAGCCAGTGCAATGTTGCCAATAAGGAGTACGGAAAAGAGCGTAAAAAATTTTCTCATAAAGTAGAATTTAGTTTGAGGTGTAGCAGTTTTCGTGAAAAGACACGAAACGTTCTACGAATTATTATTTATTTGGTTACGAAAATTGAGCATTTATGTTTAAAAATTCAGCGGATCAGGGCGTACTCATTGAAACAGGCACTATTTTGCCATTCATAAAATGGTGAGCTGTAAGTGAAAAATCGGCAATAAATGTTGCCATTTGTACTGCTGACAAAGGCGCTATGTAACCCGGAAAGGCTTCTTCGAGCATTTCGGTTTGTGCAGCTCCCAGCGCTAGGCAATTAAAGGAAATGGGCGCATCTTTAAATTCTTCTGCCAGGCATTCCGTAAGGCAGGCCAACGCGGCTTTGCTGGAGCTGTACGCCGATAAGCCTGCAAATTTTGCACTACCCTGGTAACCGCCCATGCTGCTTATATTTATAATGTGCGAACGTTGCTTTTTATCCAGCATGGGAATTATCTGTTGGATCAAACGTACAGTTGAAAATACATTGACGGTGTATACTTTTTGAAGGTCTGCCGGAGTAATTTCCATGAAGGGCTTGTTGACAATGGCACCTGCATTATTAATAAGGATGTTGATCACGGGAACGTAACGGAAAATCATCGCGGGAAGCCCAGCTACGGCCTGCTCATCATTTAAATCACACACAACCGGAATTACGTCGGAGGCTTCATTCGCCGAAAGGCAATCTCGTTTTAACTGTTCCAGCTTTTCGGCAGAACGGGCAATGGCAATTACCGTATTACCTGCTCCGGCACTCAATAGCTTTACCAGTTCATACCCAATTCCCCTGCTGGCACCTGTTACAATAATATTCATACTGCAAAATCCGTTTATATAGGAACCCAAAGAAAAGAATTTTTTTGCTAACTTTACAGGGAATGACATCTAAATTTATTTTAAAGATAAAACTGGCGGGCTTGCTTGCATTTATTACTGTTTGTGCCGCTGCGCAGGACAGTACCATGCTGCGCAAACATCCGCCAAAGGATCGCATCATCGACAGGATCTTTACCGGTGGTAACATTGGTGCACAGTTCGGGACCATTACTTTTTTGGAAGTGTCACCGCTGGTAGGTTATAAGTTCACGGATAAAATAGCCGGGGGTTTTGGTGTCACTTACCAATACTATCATTACAATGATCAGCTGTATGACTTTGAAACGAGTGTGTATGGCGGACGTATTTTCGGGCGATACATGTTCAACAGTTATTTATTCGGTTATGCCGAATATGAATACCTGAACCTGGAAGCATTTGATTTTCAGACCCGCAGGGTGGATGTGGAAAGCCTTTTGGGCGGAGGCGGTTATATGCAACCGATTGGTGCGCATGCTTCACTTGTAGCGATGATCCTTTATAATTTTACCGAATCGGTGTACACGCCTTATACCAATCCCATCATTCGTGTAGGGATCAATGTTGGGTTTTAATTGAATATTGGCAGCGAGCGCTGGTTGATATCGCTGTTAAAGCTGCTAATGGCCAGTAGCCGCCAACGCTTTGCAGCTTCTGCATTTAAAAGGTCCAAAATCGGATATTCGTCTTTTAACACTACTGCATCGTTCAATACAATTTGCTTTTTCGGGATAAACCCTGGCAGGGGTTTTACGTTTTGCAGGGAAGCATAAAACAATAAATTGCGCTGATTGGGATCCGGATCGGTTGGCAGTATTTCGGCATTAAAACCAGCTGCTAAAAATGTTTTATAAATGGAGCGCATGGAACGGCCTGCATTTCCATCGATATAGCCCAAACTATTAACAAGCAATGTACCGCCGGGGTTTAATATTTTTTTTGTTTCTTCCAGTGATTCTTCTGTAAATACATGATTGGGCGGGTCCTCGCCGCGGAACGTATCAAATATAACCAGGTCGTATTTTTTGTTGCAGGTTTTGATGTAATGCCTGGCGTCGTCCACGGTAATATACGCGCTATCGCCGAGGTAAAAATATTTTTTCGCCACCATGGCAATGCGCTGGTCGAGTTCACACACATCTACGCTGAATCCTTTTTCGATCAGCCGTTTGGCAACACTTCCGCCGCCTAAGCCCATCAATAAGATGTGTGCATTTTTCGGCATTGAATCGGCAAAATCAGCAATGCGGTATACGTAGGTGAAATATTTTTCTTCTTTGTTATTTTCATCTGCCAGCGAATCGTACATGGTTTGTGAAATGCGGTTCACAAACAGCCAGCGGCTATGTCCATCCGGCTTTTGCTGTTTGTTGTAATGCGGATAATCCAGCACCATGATCTGCCCGAGCAAACCTTCGGAAGTGTATACGAGTTTGATAATGGAGGAAGCGGGTTTGAACGATGCCGCCGAAAAAGCCCATGTACACAGCAATACAAAGCCAATTGCTTTTCCGGTTTGTTTGTGTTTTAAAATAATGATGAGCGGAATAAATGCCAGCACCATGCCTGTTGCAATGGCGGGAACGGTTAAACCGAATGTGGGGATGATGTAAAATCCAAAGCTGAATGTGGCAATGATACCGCCCAGTGTGGAGATGGCGTAAATGGCGCCTGCTGCTTTTCCGGCTTGCTCCAATTCTGTTGTAATGGCACGGATGATGAGCGGTGAAACCATTCCCATCATGAATACAGGTGGAAATAAAATACAAAATGAAGATACGATGACGGATGGAATGAGGCTGTGCATGCCTACCGCCCATAAAATAAATTTTGAAGCAAATGGCATGAGCACTGTAAATGCAGCGGCGGCCAGTAATACATAAAATAAGGCGAGTGGATTTTTACTTTTATAAGAAAGAATGCCGCCGGTAAAATATCCGGCAGCTAATCCGCCCAGAGTAATAGCGAGCACGCTTGCCCATACATACAGCGAAGAACCGAAATACGGAGCCAGCATTTTTGCACCCAGCAATTCGGCGGCCATTACAGCGCCTCCTTCGATGAAGGAAAGCAGGAAATAAATTTTTTTGTTTTTTAAAAGTTGCATCCTCCGGATTTGAAGGACTAAAGATAAAAAAATTAACGGGGAAAAGGATTACTGATGTGCTGATCGGAAAAGGATTGCTGATGTGCGGATGCAGATCATCCAATAACCATAAAAGAAAACAAAAGAATCAAAAGAGTAGAATGTAACATACCAATGTTTGTTGTATTGAAATAGCATTAGATGCTTGAAACAAAAAAAATCTACCACATAAGGCACAAAGAAACACATAAGGGCAGGATGTGACATACCAATGTTTTAAACGCTTTAACCGGCTTCGTCTTTTGTTTCTTTTGTGGTTAAAAGTAACATACACATGTTTGTTACACACAGTCTAATATCCAACATCTAAAATCTAATACCCCTGTTAAAACGATTCAATCCTCATCAAACGGAACAGTAGAAAAAATGACGGAAATGATCCCGTTACAATCGATCTTTTCCTGGTAGGGTACGATGACGGTTTGTTTTTTGAATTTTTCTTTTTTAGGTAAAATAAAATAAGCAGGGTACCATTCTTTTATATCTGTTAAAAAGCTCATGCAATTTAAGCTCAGGTCGTTCGATTGGTATTCTGCAGACCGGTTAGCGTATTTCATACCGGGATTTGTAGCGGATGAATAATCTTTAAACGCCACTTTTCCGTTGTACCTGACTTTCAAATAAATTTGTACGGTATCTGTTTCTTTCTGACGGAGATCGATTTTCATTCCTTTAAATTTTTCATAAAAAAATGCGGAATAGTTAAAGGGGAATGCGTGGCCTTCCACTACCGGAAAAGGCTGGATTGTTTGCGGTGCATTACCGTTCATGCTCATATTTGCAGGATACTCGTAATTAAAAAATCTCGCGGAAGCTTTAATGTATATTGGCCCGGATGATTTTTTTTTAATTTTAATAATGCCGTGTGTTTCCGTACTGTCCTGAGTTTGAGCAATAGCAATGCTCACACAAAACAGAAAAACAGTCAGCACACTTATTATTTTATTTTTTATCTCCATACTTTAAAAAATAAATCATGCCGGTTTTACGAACCAATAAAACCGGCATGAATCACTCTACAAACACAAACAAACAAGAAATTATTACTACAAATTTTTACAAGTCAAAAAACGCTTTCATTTCATCTACCGTTTTGAAGTTCTGTTCTACCCGGTTCATTTTGATCAGCTGGTCACCACTTTTAACAGCTGCAAAATCTTCGGGTTTTAAATAATATAACTTCCCTTCTTCCACTGTCCAAAGGATATTTACGGAATTTGGATCAAATGAAAAATTAGCTACCGGATTTTTGTAATAGCTGAACAAGCCATTCCTGTGCCTGTCAACTAAAAATACATCGTAACACATCAGATCCACTTTATTTTCGTTTGCCAGTTTTGCATTGCACAATACGCCTTTCGGATAGCTTTTCGGACAATCGCAATTATAAACACCAAAGCTGCTCATGGTAAATACGCGCATTACCTTCTCCTGCGTTGTCATTGTTGCTAAACGGTCGTCCATTTGTTTTTTCCACTTGCGTTCCAGTGCATCCTGCTCTTCTTTGAATGCCAGTAATTTTGCCTGGTATTCGTCCTCAATCCGTTTTTCATCTGCCAGGCGCTTGGTTAGCAAAGTGTTGTATTTATCAAATTTTCCCTGGAATTCCTTTATGGCGGTTTCATAATTTTTGCCTTCAAATACAGGATACACTACCAGGTCTACTTTTTGTTTTCCTTTTTGCAGGGTCAGGATATAATTTTTTCCTTTGATGCTTCCTTCTGTAATTTTTGTGTCTTCCCAGGCCACATCATACAAAGTACTGCTGAAATTTTTATTCTCGTCGCCCACTTCAAATAACAAACCGTTGTAAATAGCAAATTCCGGAAAATCTTTTGTGTCCACATCCAGGTTAAATGTCGGCCTTCCTTTTTTCACCGGTTGCGGCTTTTGTGGCTCCGGTCCGGGTTTTGGCAATGCAGCCACCTGTGTTTCTTTTACCGTTTTTGCTTCTACCTTTTGCGTTTCTATTTTTTTGTATTCCCGAGTTTGAGCAACAGTCATGGTTTTAACGGTATCCGGTTTTGCCGTGCCCTGCGGTTTTGAAGCCGCTACTACTTTGTCCTTACCCAAACACGACCAGTTATTTTTTACCGTATCCAGTTTGTACAAATTGTATTCATTGCCTTTGTAATCGGATGCCAGCTCCACATTGATCGTTTTTCCCGGCGCCATGTTTACCGGTTTACCATCCTGGTACGCCAGCATTTCCATCATTCCGGCCGATTCAAACTGATATTTTACACCGGCACTGTCATACGTCATCGGGATCCCGGAAACAAAAAAATCGGCTGCATCGTGAAATTCGCGGTAACGCAACTCCACATCACCTTTTACAGGATTTCCGTTTGCATCGGTAAACGCATTTTTAGGAACGGTTAATTTGGAGCCGGTTTTAAAATCGAGCACACCGCCTTTCTGAGCATTTACATTAAAAACGGTATACGGAACGTTCAAGCCTTTTATCGGTGGCGCAATGCAGGGTTTTGCTTCTTCTGCCTTGTAAAATGCTTCCAATGCAGCATCAGTTGCTGCCGGTTGTTCTACAGCCGTAGTTTCCGGCGCCGTTTTGGGCTTTTGATTCAGCACCACCACCGTTGCGATCACCGCAATAGCGGCTACTACCACACCCGACAAAAACCATGGCTTTTTCAGCAACGATTTTGGTCCCATGTGCATGCTGTTATTCTTCAAAACCGAATCAAAGTTCTTCTGCTTCGCAATTTCTTCGGAGCTGATCTCTGGCCGGTTTATGTTAATTTTCCTTTTCATTTTTGGTAATTTGTACAGATCACGAATTAAATATGAATTTACGAACCTGTGTTTGTTTTATTGTCTACTGTTTTATTGTTTATTTCTTTATTGCCTATTGTCGACTTTTTACTTTATCATTTTCTTCAGCTTTTCCAAAATCCGGTACGTTTTTACCTTCGCATTGTTTTCGGTCATTTCCAGGATCTCCCCGATCTCTTTGAACGAGCGTTTTTCAAAAAAACGCATCTCTATCAGCTGTAATTCATTTTCCGGCAGTCCGCTGATGATGTCCACGATTTTATCGTGATACTGATCAATTTTGCTTTCCTGGATCTCTTCAATAATGTTGTAAACATTCACCGATTCCACATTTACCGTCCGTTGTGCTTTTTGCGCCCTGAATAAATTATTAACCTCGCTGGAAGCAATCCTGTATAACCAGGAAGCAAACGGAACGCCCCGGTATTCGTATTTGTGCAGGCTGTTCATTGCCTTTAAAAATGTTTGCTGCGTTGCATCAAAAGCCTGCTCTTTATCGTCCACCCGCTGGTAAATGAAGCGGAAGATCTGCTCGTAATATTTATCGTACAACGCAGCAAAACGGGCAGGATCCTTTTTTGCAGCCTCAACCACCTGCTGTTCAGTAGCCAGGTCTGTTGCTGTTGCATGGTATTTTGATGTTTGTAGCATATACTCTTTTTACCGTGTTTTCGATCTTATAACGCAATCATTTTGAAAAGATACGGGTTATTGGAAAAAAGTTCAACGTTTAAAGTTCAAAAGTTTAAAGTTTTGCTGTACGCGGATGCTGTGTGTGCTAAATCGAAGAATAATTTCCCTCCATCTTGTCATCCCGGGCGCCGACCCGGGATCTGTTAATTAGAAAATCAATCTCTTACTTTGGTTGGGAAGTTCAAGGTTTGCTGTTCTATTTTTACCGCAAAGCGCGCAAAGAAGGCGCAGAGGTCGCAAAGAAAAAACAAGAACTATTTGTTTGAAAAACAAACACAGAACTCAAAGCAATAAACTTTAAACTCTAAACTTCTTTCAAACACAGAACTCAAAACTCCCAACTTCAAACTCTAAACTAAAACCACTTTCCCGTCCTCGATCTCAATATATACCAGCAATTTTTCCGTTACCACATATCCCATTTGATTCAGCAAATCGCCATATTGAATGATCTGTTTCTGGTGGCTTTGTTTTTCTGCACCGGTTTTATAATCAATGATCACGGCATTTTTTTTATCGAGTACAACTCTATCGGGACGGAACAATTCGCCGGTAAGCGCAATTACTTCCGCTTCATTTTTCACAAAAAGTCCTTCTTTGAAATGCGCTTTTAATTGCGGTAATTCAACAATGTTGCTGATCTTGGAAAACAGGTTTTCTTTTTCTTCATTGTTGATCAATCCTTCTGCCAGCATCGCATTCAACGCCGGTTCAATATCACCCGGGTGTTTGATTCGCGCCAAAGCAGTATGTACCATCACGCCGTAATCTTTTTTGGTTTCCGCCATGTTGGTGTTCCAGATCCCCGGAGCCGCCGCACGCATTTTAATACTTTCGCGCCAGCGGTTGGAATTAAATACCGGCAATTGAAAATTGGTCAGCGGTGTGGTTTTATCGTGGTGTTTGTGTTTTACCTCTTCGCCAAAAGTATATACCGCTTTTTGATCCGACCACTCTCCTGCCACCTGGTAATGATAGGCCAGCATATCGCTTACTTTGCCCATGTTTGCCGGATTTTTCCCGGGCGTATCGGCAAGGATGTACATGCGCTCTTCCGGGCGCGTTAATCCTACATACAACACGTTAAAACTATCGAGCAGCGATTTGTTTTTTTCTTCTTCATACAAATCCGCATAAATGGTTTCTTTAAGATCGGCATTGGCCGGAACCAGCGCCGATGGTAAGTTTGGAAGGCGATCGTTTTCCAGGTTCACCCATAAATTATCTTTCCCGTTCTTCACTTTTCCATTCGAAAAAGGAAGGATCACCACCGGAAATTCCAATCCTTTGGAACGGTGGATCGTCATAATGCTTACCGCATCCATGCCTTGCGGGATCACCAGCGAAGCCTTCATTTTTTTATCTTCCCAATACTCAATAAAATCATTGAGGTTGTTATTTTTTTTGATGCTGTAATTCAACACTTCATCCAGATAAAACTGAATATAAGCATTCGGTATTTTATTCAGGCTGAACAAGCGCACCAACTCTTCCATCAGCTCGTACAAGGCCATTTTCGATAGCGCGATCATTCCGAATTCCTTTGAAACGGAATTAATGATTGGCAGTAAACCGCCTTCGTTTTTTTTCCGGATCAGGTCATCGATCGTCACATTGGTGATCATTCCCGAAGCAATAAAATATTCTAAAATTTCGGTGTGAATGATATTATCAGTATTATTTGCCAAAAATTTAAGAATGGAATGTAAAAAATTCACATCCGCCGAATTGCTCAACAGCAGCGAATCAGAAGAAATTACCGGGATGCTTTTTTCTGTTAAATAATTGGCAATCTCACTTCCATCGGTATTTTTACGCACCAAAATGGCAATGTCTTTTAACAAAAAATTATCATTCAGCAATTGCAGGATAATTTCGTAAGTGCGGCTTAAATTTTTTTCGCGCCATTCCTCTTTCTCTTCTTCTAAAAATTCCACCTGCACAAAACCGCCGGTGTTGGCCGGGTTAAATTCCTGCTCCAGCGAATCGTAAATGCTTTTGTATTTATCATTCAGTTTGCCTGATAAAGTGCGAAATAACGCATTGTTAAACTCAATGATCTCGCGCTTGCTCCTGAAATTTTTATTCAATACCTGCGGATCGTGATTGCGTTTTAAACTTTCCTGCCGCTCCAGCACCAATGGGTTTCCCTGGTGCGAAAAAATTTCGGGCAGCATTGCAAATTGTTCCACTTCGCCTCCACGCCACCTGTAAATGGCTTGTTTTCCATCGCCCACCAGCATTGTAAAATAGCCGCTTGCAAGTGAGTTATCGATCAGCGGCAATAAATTCTGAAATTGCAACACCGATGTATCCTGGAATTCATCGATCAGGTAATTATTGTAACGCTCTCCCAAACGCTCGTAAATAAAAGGGATCGGCTCGTTCAATACAATTTTCGCAATCATTTTATTAAATTCCGAAATGTGTACAATGTTGTTTTGTGCTTTGTATTCCGACAATAATTTTTCTATTTCATTCAGCACCGCCAGCGAATACATATTTTTGTTGATCAGCTGAAACAACATATAATCGGCGTAACGCGCCTCTTTCTCGATCATGATCGCGTTAAACGCATCCAGCAATTGTCCTTTAATTCCTTCAATCGCTGCCTGTTCCTCCCTGCTTATTTTTCCGGCGGCCCACTTATCTTCACCCACCGTATTGCTCACGTAAGTATTCGGCGTAAGCGCATCCATGCGGCCTTTTGCGATCTTTTCAAAATAACCGGCAATGCCGCGATCGCCCTGGAAAAATTGTTTGCTGGTTAAACCAGCATTCCTGATCAGCTCGCTTGCCTTTACGGCAGGTGCGGTCACAGCCGATTCAAATTTTTTTATTTCCGCAAAAAGCGTTTCCTTGATCTTGAAAAAATCATCCACGCTCAGCGCTTTTAATTTTTCGATGTACAGCGCGCCTTCTTCATTCAGTAAATTCTTTGCAAAGCGCATCAGGTCTGTTTCAATGTGCCAGCTTTTTTCATCGTCCGTTTTGCTTTCTGTAAATTCGATCAGTGCTTTGGTCAATCGCTCATCGCTGCCGATCTGCGCAATCAACAGATCAATCGCCTGCGTCAGCAATTTTTCATCGTCCATTTCAATGTCAAAGCTCATTGGGATCTTCAAATCAAATGCAAACGTGCGCACCACTTTGTGTACAAATGCATCAATGGTGCCGATCGCAAAATCCGAGTAATTGTGAAGAATGGCCGTTAAGATCCGCTGTGCCCGTTTCCGGATCACGGCATCGTCCAGCTGTTCCCGTTCATTTAATTTTTTATGCGCTTTTAAAATCTCCAGTAATGTTTTGGTACCGCCCGAAATTCCGGTGTAATCTTCCTCCGACAATTCTTTCAGCGCCTTCACAATGCGTTCCTTCATTTCTGCCGCAGCCTTGTTGGTAAACGTGATCGCTAAAATGTGCTTGTAGGCCTGCGGCTTGTCGGACGGATCGTTCAGGGCCAATGCCAGGTACTCCTTTACGAGGGTAAATGTTTTTCCCGAACCTGCGGATGATTTATAGATCGTAAAATTTTTATCTGACATGGAATCCCGTATGAGTATTGCAAATTACATAATAAATAGGTATTTTTATTTAAAATTATCTCAAATGAAAAACATTTACACGACTGCGCTTGCTTTGTTTTTTTCTGTTATTGCTGTTGCACAGGATCACAATCACGTTCCCGGAAATCTATTGGTAATGCTGCGTTCGGATGCCGATGCAAAAAGGATCCAGTCCGATCTATCCCAGCTTAACGGTGTAAGCACGCAATTAAAAGCCGAACGGATACTTTCCGAAAGCATGCACATTTATTTATTTTCATTTGATCCAACCGTAAACGAAGAGCTGCTGCTCTCCAAAATAAAAAGTTCCCCGGGAGTAAAAATTGCACAATTTAATCACTACGTGAACGAACGTAACACGATTCCCAACGATCCGCAGTTCAGCGTCATGTGGGACATGAATAACGATGGTACCAATGGCGGTTCCGGCGGTGTTGCCGATGCGGATATTGATGCACCGGAAGCATGGGACATCACCACCGGCGGCCTGACGGCGCAAGGCGATTCCATTGTAGTAGCGGTGATCGACGGCGGATTTTCACTGACACATCCCGATATTAATTTCTGGAAAAATTACCAGGAGATTCCGAACGATAGTATTGATAATGATGGCAATGGGTATATTGATGATTTTGACGGCTGGAATTCCGGTACCAACACCGATAACTGGACACCTGCAAGCCATGGTACGCATGTATGCGGAACAGTGGGTGCCCGCGGCAACAACGGCATCGGGGTAACCGGCGTAAACTGGAATGTAAAAGTAATGCCGGTAAGTTACGGTAGCGGAAGTGGCGGCACGTTTGAAGCCAATGTAGTAGCAGCATACAGCTATGTCCGCGATCAGCGCCGACTTTATAATCAAACAAACGGTACACAGGGCGCATTTGTGGTTTCCACCAATTCTTCTTTTGGTGTGGATCTGGCAATGCCATCCGCCTATCCATTATGGTGCGCCATGTACGATTCCATGGGTGCTGTGGGAATAGTCAGTGCTGCTGCTACAGCCAATGCTAATTACAACGTTGATGTACAGGGCGATATTCCAACTTCCTGCCAAAGCAACTGGTTAATTACGGTTACCAATACCAAAAGCAACGATACAAAAGCCACGGCGGGTTATGGTACGCTCGATATTGATTTAGGATCACCGGGCACCAACATTACCTCCACGTATTATTCCGGCGGAACGAATACATATGCTTCCATTTCCGGAACTTCTATGGCAACACCGCATGTAGCGGGTACCATCGGCTTAATGTATTCAGTAGCTTGCCCGCAACTAATGACTAACTGTAAAACCGATCCAGCCGGGTTTGCCCTGATGATGAAAGATTCACTATTAGGCGCAGTTGATCCGGTAGCTGGTTTGGCCGGAATTACGGTAACCGGCGGACGGTTGAATTTGTATAAAGCAGTAAAATCCATGCAGAATTATTGCATCGCCACCAGCGTAAATGACTTGAATAATAGAGAACAGGCCTTCGGGATCAGTAGTGTATATCCCAATCCGGCGTCACAGAATTTAACGGTAGTGATCAACACATTCGAAAGTTCGGATATTATCCTTAGCAATGTATTGGGACAGGAAATGAAACGTGTGCATAATGAGAATTCCATGCGTGGCAAGCAGCTGATCAAAATGGACATCAGCAACATGGCGAAAGGTGTTTATTTCGTGAGCCTGAGCAATGGTAATAAAAAATCGGGTGTTGTAAAAGTGGTTATTTACTAGTTCTTAGTATACTTAGTCTTTAGTAATTAGATGCCATTGAACAAACAAAAAAATTGAACCACATAAGGTACCAAGAAACCACACAAGGTTATTGCCCGAAAAGCTGTTTACAGGCGCGAATCTCTCAACCCATCTTTTTATTTTATGGAATCCAGCCATTGAACTATGCAAAAAACTTGAACCACATAAGGTACATAAGAACACATAAGGTATTGCCCGAAAAATCTCATTAAAGTTTTACAAACAGTGTTTTCTATCCTTGAAGGGCTTGGTTCCGTAATAATATTATACCAGGCTTATACTATTTTAATTGAAAAAATCTTAATTTGTACGTCATTGCGAGTGCTTTTCGCCCGAAGCAATCTCATTCTAGATTATATACTGGTGTGAGATTGCTTCGGGCGAAAAGCCCTCGCAATGACGTTCTTAAAGGAATTCTTTTTTATGGTACAAAGTTCCGGATACTCATTTAATATTATCCACACAGTACACGCCTCGCCTTATGTGTTTCTTTATGCCTTATATGGTAAACCCTTTTTATTTTTTTTATGAGGTACTAAATACAACAAAAAAAGCCTCAATTCTTTTGAATTGAGGCTAATTAAAAAATGGCAACGACATACTCTCCCACATGTTACTGTAGTACCATCTGCGCTGGTAAGCTTAACTTCTCTGTTCGGAATGGGAAGAGGTGGGCCTTACCGCTATAGTCA
>JAOQAG010000024.1 GCA_025963715.1 Bacteroidota bacterium | reverse complement strand
AAGCTGTCATCCCGGGCTTGACCCGGGATCTGCCAATTAAGAACTGTGTAGGCGCTGCAAGTATTTAACAGATCCCGGGTCAAGCCCGGGATGACAGTATTATTTGTGAATATTGTAAAAAAAACATTTTAATCTTTTGCATTGCTAATTAAAACGTTTTCGATAAAAATAAAATAAGCTTGGTGTAAATTTTCCGGTGGTTGTTTAAATTTTTTAAGCAACACATTTTGTGCTCTTATGTTTTTTATATGTTTCCTTTTTTATACACCGGAAATTTCCCGGTTTCATCTTAGCGAATGCTGATCGTTCAACGCAAGTCATAACCGGTTCATCCTTTATTCTGTCCGTTTAAGGCATGCGCTCCTGAAATTCCGCATTTTACAACTATCTTTGATCTCCCAATTCAGACAAACAAAATGTTCCGCCCGGCATATTTAAAAAAAATATTCAATGCCTCATTTTTTGCAGCGCCCATCATGGGGCTTGCTATTACTGCGCCTGTTTTTTTTAGCCAGGAACATACACAGGATTATGTTTTTTTTAAAATCCTGATCGTTTGTTTGTGTATTTTTTGTCTGTGGCAGATCAATATTTTACTGCTGCTTTTCACTGGAAAATATGAAAAACCCTATATGCGTTTTGCCTTTAGCATAGGTGTAATGTTGGTGATATTGGTCGCCCTTGTTTTGATGATCAATCCAGGTTCCTTTGACCTGATGCGTCACACGCCGCCTAAAAAGATCAGCCCCATGATGCCGGTGCTGGTAATGGAGTTGAATAATATCATTATTTTATTTATCATTGAGCTGATGCTGTCGAGGGAAAAAGAAAAACTGATCCGGATCGAAAACAGCGAACTAAAAATAAAAAACCTGGAGGCACAGCAGCAGCAATTAAAACAACAGGTGCAACCGCATTTTTTATTCAACTCTTTAAATACCTTAAAATCACTTATTAATAATCATCCCGAACAGGCCGAAGAATACCTGTTGCGTTTGTCATCCTTCCTGCGCTTTAATTTAAGCACCAACGATTCGGACCTGATCCCGCTCGACGATGAATTAAAAATGTGTACTGATTATTTGAAGATCCAACAGGTGCGGTTCCGTGGATCGCTGAAATACGAGATCGTAAATACATTAAATGCCGCGGATTATAAAGTGCCGGTATTTGCCATCCAAACGCTGCTCGAAAATGCGATCAAGCACAACGCTTTTACAGATGCTGATCCGCTGGTGATTCGCATCAGCATTACCGAAGATAAGTACATCGTGGTAACCAATAACCTGCAGGAAAAAGATGCATCGGAAAATTCAACGCGCATTGGTTTGGTAAATTTATCGGAGCGTTATAAATTATTGTTGAAGAAAGAGATCACGATCACAAAAGATGCAGCTAATTTTATAGTTTCTTTACCATTATAGCCATGAACATTGTAATTATTGAAGATGAGGATTATTCGGCGGAAGACCTTGCTCAGACGATCCTGAAAAATGAGCCTTCTGCAACCATCACCATTATTTTAAAATCGGTAAAAGAAGCGGTAAAATATCTGCGTTCAAAACCATTGCCTGATCTTTTCTTTTCGGATATCCAGCTGGGTGACGGATTGAGCTTCGAGATCTTTAAGCAGATCACCACCACTGTTCCCGTTATTTTTGTTACCGCCTTTGATGATTATGCCATCAATGCGTTCAAAGCAAACGGCATCGATTATATTTTAAAACCTTTTGATTCGGAAATGATCGCTGCGGCGTTGAAAAAATACATTTCCATTTATAAGAACAAACCGGATGACGGACGTATTGAAAAGCTCATGCAATGGATGGACGTTGGAAAAGAAAAAAGCAGATCATCGATCCTTGTGTATCAGAAAGACAAGATCATTCCGCTGCGTCCCGCTGATATTGCTTTGCTTTATGTTGATAATGACACTATAAAAGTGCAGTGTTTTAATAAATTGTTTTACACTGCCAATGCTACGCTGGATGAATTGGAAAAGCAGCTGGGACCGGTTTTTTATCGTGCTAACCGTCAATTCCTGGTCAACAGGAATGCTGTAAAAGATGTATCGCAGCACTTTGCCCGTAAGCTTTCCGTTAATCTTACCATCGAATTTGGCGAACCCATTCTTGTGAGCAAAGAAAAATCGACGGCCTTCATCGAATGGCTTTCCCTTATGTAAATCCAGCCCGCATTCCAGTCGTTTTAACACCTGATTTGTCCGTTCCGCAGAGATTATTAAAATGTGTGAAATATAGTTTAAACATTTGCGTTGGAGGTTGCCACGGATTCACGGATTAAAAAATAATTTGAAGGATTAAATTTTGCTGTACGTTGTTCTGTGTAATAAAAATCGAATAAAAAATCTGTGAATCTGTGGCCAACAAACTTATTATAAACTAACCAATATGAAAAAATCTTTTTTGCTTTTATTCCTTACACTTATCTCATCGGTATTGCTTGCGCAGAAATACACGCTAAGTGGAACCGTTAAAGATGCAAAAACGGGCGAAACCATTATCGGCGCTATTGTCCGGTTTACGGAACTAAAAGGTGTGGGCGCCGCTGCCAACGAATACGGATTTTATTCCGTTACCGTTCCGCAGGGAACATATATGGTAGAGATTACATCCATCGGCTATAAAAAGTTTTCGAAATCCGTTACACTGGACAAAAACATTATGCTGAACGTGCCTTTGGAAATGGAGAGCGCGGAGCTGGGGGAAGTGGAAATTACGGCGGATAAAAAAGATGATCATGTGACCAATGCGCAGGTAGGAATGGAGAAGATGGATGTGAAAGAGATCTCGAAGATTCCTGTGTTTGCAGGCGAAAAGGACATTATCAAAACATTGCAGTTAACGCCGGGAATTAAATCGGCTGGCGATGGCAATGCCGGTTTTTATGTGCGTGGCGGTGCTGCCGACGAAAACCTGATCCTGCTGGATGAAGCGCCTGTTTACAACGCATCCCATTTATTGGGTTTTTTCTCTACATTTAACAGCGATGCGATAAAAGACGTGACCGTTTATAAAGGCGGTATGCCTGCGCAGTACGGCGGGCGTTTATCTTCCGTACTCGATATTAAAATGAACGATGGGAACGACCAGAAATACCATGTAAGCGGGGGAATTGGGTTAATCTCTTCGAAGCTGAACATTGAAGGGCCGATCGTGAAAAACCGTGGATCGTTTTTAATTGCGGCACGGAGAACGTATGCGGATCTGTTTTTAAAAGCCAATAAAAATTTTTCGGATGTCAAGCTGAATTTTTACGACCTGAATTTTAAAGCCAATTACCGCATCAATGATAACAACCGGATTTTCCTGTCGGGTTATTTCGGGCAGGATCAGATAGGCTTGAGCTCGTTTGGCATCAACTGGGGAAATGCAACGGGAACACTGCGCTGGAACTCGATCATCAACCCGAAGTTTTTTTCCAATACCTCTTTTATCTTTAGCAATTACGATTATAAGATCGGGCTTTCCACCAGCACTGCCGATATTGACATCAAATCAAAGATCCGCGATTATAATTTAAAAGAAGATTTCACCTACCTGCCGGGCCCGAAAAATAAAATCAAATTCGGTTTCAACAGCATTCATCATACTGTTACGCCGGGACAAATCTCCTCTTCCGATCCATCCATCATTTTTACAAAATTGCAGGAGCGTTATGCCTGGGAAAACGCAGCTTACGTTTCGCACGAGATCACAGTAACGGAAAAATTAAATATTATTTACGGTCTAAGATTAACATCGTTCAGCTTGCTTGGCGGCGGCGATTTTTATTCGTACGACAGCAAAGGCGATGCAATTGCCAGCACACATTACAGCTCCAGCCAGATCGTAAAAACGTATGTAAACCTGGAGCCGCGCGCTTCCGCATCTTATATGCTTGGGAAAACCAACTCCATAAAAGCAGGCTATGCACGCAATGTTCAAAATCTGCATTTGCTGAGTAATTCAACCACTTCCAGTCCAACTGATCTTTGGATCACGAGCAGCCAGAATGTAAAACCCGAAACTTCGGATCAGTATTCCATTGGGTATTTTCAAAATTTCAAAGACAATAAATTTGAATTCAGTGCCGAGGTATATTATAAAAATATGCAGAACCAGGTGGATTATAAAGATGGCGCCAACACGCAGGCCAATGATAAAATTGAAGGCGAATTACTTTTTGGAAAAGGCAGGGCATACGGTCTGGAATTATTTATCAAGAAAAAATACGGGAAATTCAACGGCTGGATCGGTTACACGCTTTCGCGGACAGAGAAACAGATCGACGGGATCAACAACGGTGATTGGTATGTTGCAAAGCAGGACCGTACGCATGATATTTCTATTGTGGGGATTTACGACATTAACAAAAAATGGTCGGTATCTGCAGCCTGGGTATTCAATACAGGCAATGCCGTTACATTCCCGAGCGGAAAATATTATGTGGACGGGCAGGTGCAATATTTATATACCGAGCGGAACGGTTATCGGATGCCTAATTATCACCGGCTGGACGTAAGCGTGACCTGGTATAAGCGCAAAACAGCAAAATTTGAAAGCAGCTGGAACTTTAGCTGTTACAATGTTTACGGACGGGAGAATGCATACACGATCACTTTTCAGCAGGATCCGGACGACGCATCAAAAACACAGGCCGTTCAAACTTCTTTATTCAGATGGGTTCCATCGGTTACTTATAATTTTAAATTTTAAACGTATGAACATGTATAAAAATATAATTCCGTTAATGGCTGTGATCACTTGTTTTTGCAGTTGTACAAAAGTGATCGATATTGATCTTAATTCCAAAGATCCGCAGGTAATGATCGAAGGGGAAGTCACCGACGATTCATTAACGCCGCAAACGGTAAACATTACGCGATCAGTCAATTTCAGCGATGGAAATGTTTTTCCGAGAGTGACCGGTGCCAGTGTAAAGATCAATGATGACGCGGGCAATTTTGTTACATTAGCGGAAACAAGCCCCGGTGTTTACCAGGATGCTACGCTGCGCGGAATTCCGGGCCGTACGTATTATTTAACGGTTGTTACCGACGGAAAAACATTCACTTCCGTTTGTAAAATGCCGCAGAAAGTTGCGTTCGATACGCTCGTGATCAAAGACCGTACTGGTTTTGACGGTGGGCCCGGAACGTCGGGCGAAAAATCGGCAACACCGGTATTTCATGATCCTATCGGGCAGGGAAATTATTATCGCTTTAAACTGGAGCGGAACAGTACATTCTCCAATTCCATTTTTCTTTTTAATGATGAAGTAGTGGATGGCGGGACGAACAACCGTTCGTTAAACGATGGAGATTTGCCATTAAAAGTAAACGACACAGTGAAAGTAAAAATGATGTGCATTGATAAAGCGGTGAATCTTTATTTTTACAGCATGCGGCAAAATACAAACAATTCTACGGCAACACCGGCCAACCCGGTTACCAACATTAATGGTGCAACGCTGGGTTATTTCAGCGCGTATACGGTGGAAACAAAAGTGGCGGTTATTCAGTAATCTTAATAAGAGTAAATCACCGGATTAACATAAGGCCAGGCTTAAACTTAGTACTTGACACTTTGCAGGCGCGTTGTCTCACTCGTGCCATTTTATTCTTAGAGCGTCCCGCTCTTATACGCTTTAAATAATGGCAAGATGCCATAAAATAGTTTGGCACGAGTGGGACAACGCGCCTGCGTGACTTATGTGTTTCTTTGTGCCTTATGTGGTAGAATTTTTTGAATTGTAGAAAAGCGAAGCAATTTCATCCACTTATTATTCTGTTTTATTTTCCTTTTGCTCCGAAAGATCCGGCAGAAAAAGAAGAATAAATGTAGCAATTACAGGTAATGCAAGTCCGATAAAAAACCAGGGCCAGGGTTTTCTGCCTAGTCGCTTCGCAAGCCGGGCTGTAATTAAAGGAACGGATAAAAGAAGAAATAAGCCAAAAAGAATGATCAGTTCACCCATGCGTAAGAGTATTTCAAAAAATCAATTAATGAACGCAAAGGTAATGAATTTACCCGGATGGGTAAATTAAAAATATTCATTTTTTTGCCCCTGACAGAAATTAATTGTATTGGTTATGTTGCAGAAGAATGCTTTTTAGAATATTCACAAATACTACTGTCATCCCGGGTCAAGCCCGGGATGACAGATCAGAAAAATATTTCTACATTCCATAGCAGCATTTTCCTACAACACCATCCTGTTTTACCCGGAAAACATTTACAAAAAAGGGTTTCAATCTGTTACGACTGAAACCCTTTTTGCTGAGCTATTGATAAGATCCTGATTGCTTAATTAAACAATTGCCTGCTGCGTTACATTCAAATCCACATTTCCTGTAATTCCGCTGATCACACCTTTTGCGCTTTTTTGCCAGATGTAATACTCTTTCCAGCCAACAGGCAGCTTGGGCGCAGGAGCGCTCACGTATGCCGCAATCCATAGGCGGACATTGCCGAGGTTATGATTCGCCGGAAGATTTGCATCTAAAAAAGGAGTATACGAATACAAGGCTGTATCGGAATAACCACCCGCTTTCATTTCTGCAAAAAATGTATTGATCCATTCCAGCACATGCGCCGGATCAAGTCCCACTTTATTGGTTTCAATATCCAGGATGTAAGGCAGATCAACAGCTGGCGCGGTTTTGATGATGGACATAAAATAATCTGCTTCGGCTTTTGCATCCGGCACATCATTCATGGTGTTCAGGGATGCAAAATGGTAATATCCGATTTTGATCCCCGCTTTTTTTGCTCCTTCGGAGTTAAATTTAAAAGTAGGATCGGTATAACCAACACCTTCACTTGCTTTAATGTAAGCAAAATCCACTGGTGTTGCATTTGTTGCAACTGCCGCCCAGTTGATAGTGCCATTGTTGTGAGAAACATCTATTCCGTTCATAGTTTTTTTATTTAGTGGTTTATGATTTTATTGTTTTCAGATTGCGTTATATTTTTTATACTTGCAATACTCTCTTCGACTTTTTTGTTTTAACCCTTTGGTAAGCCGCAGGAATACAATTGCAATAATCAACTATTTTTTTGATATTTCAATGGATCCTTTTCATCTTCTGCGATGTTTTCTGCCGCAATGGGTTAATCAAAGCGCATTTTAGCTTTTCAAAGATAAATAATCTCATTTCAAATCCTTAACTTAGTATTACGAAGGATAAAATTTCATCTGTAAATAGAATAGCCTATGAAAGATTTATTTGCTCAGTCGATAGAGATCGGAAGCCTGAAAGAGGCAAAAAAAATGATTTTGGAGAACCTGCGGAGTTTTGAAAAATTGTTTAATTGCAGTCCGGCCTGCATGAGCTTAACAACTCCCGAAAGAAGATATGTAAAAGTAAACGATAAGTTTCTCGGGCGATTTGGATATTCAAAAACAGAAGTGATCGGTTTTACTTCTTCTCAGGTAGGAATTCTTGATCCACAGGAATCAGAAAAAGTGGGTGCTCTTTTAAAAGAAAAAGGAAAACTGCAGAATGATATGGTGCTTTGCAGAACAAAAACGGGAGAATTGGTTTACACACTTTCTTCCATTGAAAAAATTGAGATAGCAGGCAAAACTTATTTTCTGTCTTCTTTTCTTGACATGACGAAGATTATAGAGCAGCAACAGGTCATAGAACAGCAGCACAAAGAAATTCTTGACAGCATAAATTATGCGCGCCTGATCCAGAATTCTATTCTGCCAAGCCAGGATCAGATAGAAGAAATTCTTCCCGAATCGTTTGTGCTTGCCAAACCTAAAAATATAGTAAGCGGAGATTTTTACTGGATCAAAAAACTGGATGATAAAATTTTTGTTTCAGCCTGCGATTGTACAGGTCATGGTGTTCCGGGTGCATTGATCAGTATTGTGGGCTATAAACTGCTGAGCAAATTTACCGGCGAATACCGGTTTTCGAAACCGGCTGAAATTTTAAATCAGCTGAATAAAGAATTTACTTCGGCTGTTCAGAAAATAAGCAATAATGAAATAAAGGACGGAATGGACATTGCGCTTTGCACCATCAATAAGTTAAGCATGACCATGGAATACGCAGGCGCTTATAACCCAATTTACCTGGTAAGAAACGGGGAGCTGATGAAGCTGAAAGTGGATAAAATTCCGGTTCACCTGTTTACAAGCTATAGCGGGCAGGAGTTTAATAATTACGAAATAAAGATCGAGCCTGGAGATTGTGTGTATTTGTTTAGTGATGGTTATGCCGATCAGTTTGGCGGGCCTGATGGAAAAAAATTTCAGTACAAACAATTCCAAAAATTAATTTTAGAAGTGCATCAGCTACCCATGCAGCAACAAAAGGAAATTTTCGACAAAACGATTGAAGAATGGAGAAATGAATCCGGGGAAGAGCAAACCGATGATATGCTGGTTGTGGGTTTTAAGATCTAGATCGAGGCAGAATGCCAAGGGTAATTAAAAAAAATTACTTTAAGAACGTAATTGCAACCGCGTACCCAATTAACCACATAAGGTACAAAGAAACACATAAGGCGTAGGGGAAAAACAAGGAAAAAGCTACCACAAAAGAAAACAAAAGAATCAAAAGATATGGGTGTTAAACTGAGTGTAAAAACACGTACTTCCTGGGATTGCTTCTCCGCTTGGGCGGATCGCAATGGCGTGCTGCATGTTGGTATGTTACAGATCTCCTTTTGATTCTTTTGTGGTTTAAAATTACACGTTGGCATTTACATCTCGCCTTATGTGTTTCTTTGTGCCTTATGTGGTAGATTAAGTGATGAGATCTTGGGGGAGGACGCAATGACGCGTTGATTAAAAATTTTCAATAAAATAATTATAAATTGGAATAAACTTTCCGGTTTCATTAAAAATGAATGATTGAAAAAATACGTATGAAAAAAAATGTAGTGATTGCTTTCGCATTTTATTCTGTACAAATTTCTGCGCAGGTGGATCTTATCAAATATGTGAACCCGATGATCGGGACGGAGAAAATGGGACATACCTATCCGGGTGCCACTGTTCCATTTGGAGCTGTTCAGTTAAGCCCCGAAACGGATACGATCCCGTATGAAAAAAATGGAAAGTATAACGGGGAAGTATACCAATATTGTTCGGGTTATAAATATGAAGATAGATCCATTGTAGGTTTTAGTCACACTCATTTTAGCGGAACAGGCCATTCCGATCTCGGCGATTTTCTGATCATGCCTACCGTAGGAACGTTGCAATTGAACCCGGGAACAGCCTCAGATCCTAAAAGTGGTTATCGCTCTGCTTTTTCACATTCCAGTGAAGTTGCCGAAGCAGGCTATTATAAAGTAAAGCTGGATGATGATAACATCATTGCCGAAATGACAGTAACAACAAGGGTTGGAATGCATCAATATACATTTCCAAAATCGGACCAAAGCCATATTATTTTAGACCTGATGGCAGGCATTTACAATTACGATGATAAAAATATTTACACTTATGTAAGAGTAATAAACGACACGCTCGTTACCGGATTCAGGCAAACAAGCGGTTGGGCCAGAACGCGAACCGTCTATTTTGCCATGTCGTTTTCAAAACCGTTTTTAATTACGGACAAAAAAATTACGACCGGAAAGAAGCCTACCATGGCTTTTGGGGCAAGTTTGATCAAAGTAGTAATTTTCCCGAAATAGCCGGAAAAAACATCCGTATGTACTTTGATTTTAAAACAGAAGCGAATGAAAAAATAAAAATAAAATTTGCTTTATCATCCGTAAGCCAGGAAAATGCAGTAGAAAATATGCGGGCAGAAATAAAAGATTGGGATTTTGAAAGAGTAAAAAAAGAAGCGCAGCAATTATGGAACAACCAATTAAATAAAATTGTGATCAATGCCACGGAAGATGTAAAAACAAATTTTTACACCTGTATGTACCACGCTTTTATAAATCCAACAGTGTATTGCGATGTAAATGGCCAGTATAAAGGCCTCGATCAGGAAGTGCATACCGCCTCCGGTTTTACAAATTATACCACTTTTTCGTTGTGGGATACGTACAGGGCTTTACATCCGCTTTTTAATATCATTCAGCCTTCCCGGAACAATGATATCGTTCGCTCCATGATCACGCATTACAACCAGAGCGCTTTGCACATGTTGCCTATCTGGTCGCATTATGCAAACGATAACTGGTGTATGAGCGGGTATCACAGCGTTTCCGTAATTACCGATGCAATTATAAAAGGAACTTATAAAGGCGACCCCAATGAAGCGCTGGATGCATGTATCACAACGGCCAGCCACCGCAATTACGAAGGAATAGGGAAATACATTGACCTGGGATTTATCCCTTCGGAACAAAGCGGAACATCCGTTTCCAACACGCTCGAATATGCTTATGATGATTGGTGCATTGCGCAACTCGCAAAAAAATTGGACAGGAAAAATGTGTATGATGAATTTATAAAACGCTCATCCAACTGGCAAAATAATTTTAATGCAAGTACAAATTTTATGCAGCCTAAATTGGCAGATGGCACTTTCAAAAAAACATTCGATCCTTTAAGTACCAACGGACAGGGCTTTATAGAAGGGAACAGCTGGAATTATAGCTTTTTTGTTCCGCAGGATCCTGCAGGACTGATCCGGAAAATGGGAGGAGAGAAAAATTTTATTTCCCGTTTAGACAGCCTGTTTACAATGCGGCTCCCGGATTCTTTTTTTGCAGAAACAGAAGATATTACACGCGAAGGGATTATTGGTGGCTATGTACACGGGAATGAACCTGCTCACCACGTTGCTTATTTATATGATTGGACGAGCCAACCCTGGAAAACACAGGCGCAGGTGCGTACCATTTTAAAATTACAATATCATCCAACTCCTGATGGTTTGGGAGGAAATGATGATTGCGGCCAGATGAGTGCCTGGTATATTCTTTCTTCCCTGGGCTTTTATCCTGTTGCTCCGGGATCTGATCAATACGCACTTGGATCGCCAATTATCAATGATGCCCGGCTGACATTAGAAAACGGAGCCGTTTTTACGATTAAGGTTATCAACCAAAGCGAGAAAAATATCTACGTTAAAAAAGTACTGTTGAACGGGAAGGAATTAAAGCAACTGTTTTTTAGTCATAAGGATATAACCGACGGTTCTACGTTAACATTCTATATGGGTAGTAGTCATTGAGAAGCAGGCCGGGATCTTTTTTACTAATTTGCAGTTTTACATTCACAATTTGGTTTCAGGCAGGCAACCAGTAATTGTTCGGCTGCTTTGGCTGAAATAATTATGGATTCTTTTTTTTGATTCAGAAGCCTGATGCTCTCATCATAAGAAATAATCTGCTCAACCGTGAGCTTATCATTTAAAGCAATTTTTAAATCGCTTAAATAATTTAAAAATGCTTCATTGTCGTGACTCACACCAAGCACCACACACTTGCAGCCTTTAACGCTTCTAGACAAAGGCCTCCGGTCGGATTTAGGCAATACACCCCGTTTATTTGGTATGGGATCGCCATGCGGATCAAATTCCGGATTTCCCAATATGCTGTAAATTTTATCAATGAGCTTATCCGAATTTACATGCTCTAACTGTTCAGCGATCTCATGTACCTCGCTCCAGCTAAAATTTAATTGCCTGTATAAATAGGTCTCCCAAATCCGGTGCCTCCGCACAATATTGATGGCAATTTCATAGCCCTTTTTAGTAAGGATCGCACCATCTGTTTTATTGTAATTTATCAATCCCTTTGTAACCAGGGAATTTAATTTCTCCAATACAGTAGGTGGTTTCAAAGCCAGCCAATTTGCAAGGTCGGTTGCGCCCACTACATTTTCTTTGTCAATTACTCCCAGCTGATAGATCGCTTTTAAATAATTTTCTTCTTTGAATGAATTCATGGTACAAAGATACAAATTGTTAGGGTATCCTAATAATAAAATTTAGTATATACTACTTTTGAAGCATGAAAATTATATTTTACACACTATTTTTACTCCTGAGCATTCATGCAGTTGCTCAACATCATCTTATAACAGGAATGATAAAAGACGCAGAAACCAGGCAGGCACTCCCATTTTGCAGTATCGGGATCCTGAAAACAAAAACAGGAGGTAATTCCGATAGCTATGGAAAATTTAAATTAGAGATTCCGGCGGAGCTTAATAATCCTGAACTCATTATAACCTGTATCGGTTATAAAACAGATACGCTGAAAATTTTCTCAGCAAAAAACGAATATCTTATCTTATTAAAACCACTACCGGAAAAATTAAATGAGGTAGTTGTAACAGGTGTTTCAAAAGCCACGCTTATAAGAGAAAACCCGATACCCGTTATTAATGTGTCGGTAAAAAATATTGACAGGGCGAATGAAAGTAATATCATCGACGCATTGGTTAAAAATGTTCCGGGATTAAATGCAGTTAAAACAGGACCCAATATCTCCAAGCCATTTATAAGAGGATTAGGATATAATCGTGTACTTACTTTATATGATGGTATCAGGCAGGAAGGCCAGCAATGGGGTGATGAGCACGGCATTGAAGTAGATGCTTACAATATGCAGAGAGCAGAAGTTATAAAAGGCCCGGCCAGTTTACAATACGGTTCGGATGCTTTAGCGGGTGTAGTAAGTTTAATTCCATACATCCCGAACGAAAAAGACAGTGTGTGGAGAGGCCGGTTTCTTTCCGAATACCAAGGCAATAATGGCTTAGTTGGTAACGGGTTGCGATTGGGATACAGTAATGTTCATTGGCTTTTTGCTGTACGCGGCAATTACCGTATTGCCAGGAATTATACAAATAGTATTGATGGAAAGGTTTATAATACAGGGTTTGAAGAGAAAAATGCTTCCGCTTTGATCGGATATACAAGTGAAAAAGGCTACACACATTTGAACGTTACAGCCTATGATGATTTGCAGGGAATCCCTGATGGCAGCAGGGATTCTCTTACAAGAAAATTCACAAAACAAATCTATGAAGGGACTAACGATAATGTAAAAAGCAGGCCTGTTGTTTCAGATGCAGCACTTAATTCGTATAAGCTAAGTCCTTTGCATCAACATATACAACACTACCGGGTGTATACGAATAATCATTATCAAATTGGGAAAGGAGATCTGGATGGCGTGTTGGGTTTTCAGCAAAACATCCGCAGGGAATACGATCATCCCACAGATCCCAAACAAGCGGGAATGTATGTACGGCTTAATACCATTAATTATGGCTTACGTTATAACGCCCCGGTATTTTTTAATATTGAAGTAAGTGTTGGTATAAATGGAATGTATCAAAACAATAAAAATAAGAGCGCCACAGACTTTCCTGTTCCCGATTATAAGCTGATGGATGCTGGTGCTTATCTGTATGCCAAATGGAAATACCGGAACTGGACGGTCAGCGGAGGTATACGCTATGATGTAAGAAATTTAAGCGGAGATAATTTTTACATCAGCAATAATGCAACAAACGGTTTTAATTACGAGTCGGGAAGTGATGTGGCTGGTGCCGTTTTACAATTTCCGGCATTTAAAAAAACGTTCAGCGGTGTATCATCCAGCATCGGCTCCACGTACCAGGTTTCAGATGAGATAAGTTTAAAAGCCAATGTAGCGAGAGGATACAGAGCGCCAAGCATTACCGAATTTGCATCAAATGGTTTAGATCCGGGTGCGCACATTGTTTATTTAGGAAATAGAAATTTTGTCCCCGAATTCAGTTTGCAGGAAGACATGGGGGTAAGCGGAGTTTTTAAAGACATATCGGCTTCGGTTAGCTTGTTCAATAATAACATTCAGCATTATATTTATCTTTCTCAGTCGGTGGATGAAAACGGAAGGCCCATTGTTGTATCGCAGGGTAACAAAACATTCCAGTATCAGCAGGCTTCTGCACAACTATACGGATTAGAAGCGGCATTTGATCTTCATCCGGGTTTTATAAAAGGATTTGATTTTAATAATAATTTTTCGCTCGTTTATGGCTTTAACCGCAAGCAGCAATATATTGTGGAAGGAATAAACGGAGAGTACCTTCCTCTTATTCCACCTATGAAATTACTAAGCACTATCAGTTACGATATAAAAACCAATTTGGAAAAATTGCCAACCGTAAGTATAAAAGCAGAAATGGATTACAACGCTTCGCAAAACCGTTACCTGGCATTGTATCGCACAGAAACACCTACACCCGGATACGCCTTATTTAATGCAGGTATCAGCGCAGAGATCCGTTACACGAAGAAACAAACACTGCAATTGCAACTACAGGTAAATAATATTTTTGACCTGGCTTATCAGTCGAATTTAAGTCGCTTAAAATATTTTGAGTATTACAATCAATCAGCTGACGGGCGTTACGGAATGTATAGCATGGGAAGAAATAGTTGCGTTAAATTGATTTTACCTTTTTGATCCGAGAGGAGCTCAAAATCAAACAGTATCCCTGGCAATGACGCACAAATAAGATTTTTTCAATTAAAATAGTAGATTCTGTTGTAGAACAATGTTGTTATGGAAACAGAAGTATTCTCCAGAACTGTCATCCCGTCCGCCGCGGCGGACGGGATGACAGTATTATTCGTGAGTATGGTAAAAACAACAACATTTTCCTACAACAACACTAAATAGTATAAGCTTGGTATAACTTTCCGATTTCAATTAACTTTAATTAAGGGAAATTATTCCGTAACTTATTGATAAAATTTTTGGAAAGAAAAATTGGGATGATGCATCGCTGTTTCGTTCTTGCTTGTTTCAAGTTGGGCTTCTGTTGCATAAACAAGCATCTTTTGTTCATAATCTTTGATCGCAGCTTCTATGGTTTCAAATTTTCCGTTAGTTAGGTTATCGGATAAAATCAATGCATCCATCAGCCCGGTATTTACACCCTGGCCTGCAAATGGCGGCATTATATGTGCGGCATCTCCAATAAGCGTTATAGGTAACGGGCGATTATTTTTCCAGGGTTTATCTAAAGGTATTTTTCTCGTTGGTCCTATAACAAAAGAAGATGTTGAGCGGATTAATTGTTTGTAGCATTCATGCCAATGAGAAAATCTGTTTAAAAGAAACGTAATAATGCTGTCCGTATTCTGAACGTTTAATCCATTTTCCCGGTTCCATTCTTCAGGCTTTTTAAACATTACGTTGTAGCTCAAGATGCCGCCATTTTTAGGGTTTGCAACTAATAAATTACCGTTGCATGCGGTCATTAATATATTATCGTTGCACAGTCGGTAGAACTCCGTACAGGCCATTTCCGGTTGAAGAACTTCGCCTTGTAAAATCAGCGTTCCGGTGTATTCGATTTCTGCATCTGTAATATATTTTCTTGCTTTAGACATTCCTCCATTAGCTCCGATAACAAAATCTGCAGTTGCATTCACATTATTTTCAAAATGCAACAGCCATTTTCTGTTGTGTTCTTCAAGTTCTGTAAATTTTCTGTCCCAAACAACTGTATCGCTTGTTAAACTATCAAGCAGTAATTGCCTTAAATCGTTTCTGTTTATCTCCGGATTATCATGTTGATTTTCGTGTGTAGGTTTTTTAGAGAACAATACTTTGCCTTGTTCGTCAGCCACTGTTCTTCTCATGGGTAGAGCCATTGCATAGTAACGTTCCAATAATCCTGTTTTTTTCATTGCTTCCTGTCCCGAACCTTTGTGCAGGTCAAGCGTACCGCCTGAAATTCTTGTTAGTGCGTCTTTGTCTCTTTCGTAAACAGTTACATCAACTCCCCTTTGCTGTAGTAATTTCGCCATTGTCAGCCCAACTGGTCCGGCACCAATGATGGCTACTTTTTTGTTTTTCAGTAACATGTTTTTCATTTTTAATTACGATTACAAAATTCCGGAATGTTCCTGTGTCAGGCTTGTATAAACGCGACAAAATCCTTGCTTACAGCCAGTTTCTTTGCTTTTCGTGCAAACGCTGCTGGTGTAGTGCCGCTGTAGCGCTTGAATTCCCTGCTCAGGTGGGATTGATCCGTATAGCCCAGCTCATGAGCTAAACCGGCAATGCTGGAATTTGGATTCAGCCATAATTGATTTCGTACCTGTTCAAAACGCATCAGGCCGGACACGTCTTTAACGGTATAGCCAGAAGATTGCTTGAACTTCCTTTCTAATGTACGAACCGTTGCATGAGCCGCTGCTGCTACCTGGCTTACCGGCATGCTGCCCTTTGCTTCCCTCATAGCAACACCCGCTTTAAATAGCATGCTGTCAATAGCAACCCGCGACCGTTCATTCAGGAAATATTGTTTTACATGGACTACCGCTTCCTCTATCCTGCCAGCTTCAATACACTTATTCAAAGTAGATTGAAGCTGAGCAACAGGATGCTCAAATACACGCAGTCCATCTTTGCCGGACGGGAGTCCGAGCAGATCAAACACGGTCCAGGGAAAGCACCTGATACCAATAATTTCTAAAAGGCTTTTTGTGTAAAAAACAACAGGCTGATTGAGCAGCCCCATCATAAAAGGTGATGGCAATGGCTGCAAAACTCCATTGTGAAAAATGCTGCAGGCGCTTCCGAAATGAAAAATAATTTCAGCGTAGCCATCAGGTACTACTTCAAAACCCGATGATAGTTCCCCGGAGTCTCTTTTGGTGTACCAAAAACACCTTATGGTATCCCGTAACTCTTCAGGAGGTTCAAATTCTTGGTGCTGCATTTTCAAAGATAATATATTAGGTGGTGTATCAGTTTAATTTATCAAATGTTTCGACAGGCTCAACATGACCTCAAAGGTCAACTGAGCTTGTCGAAGAGTAATTGATTGAAAAATCATACGTTATACTTTTTCAAACTGATACACTACCTCAAAAACGCTGTTTCTTCTTTGCAAAGCAGAAATATTGTTATATATTTCCCTTCGGATCTTTCTTTCAATTTTGTATCCTTTATCTAAAGCAACAACAAAATGGTTTTTACCATAAAGTATAAAAGTAAGATCTGTAGTTTTTACACAGCTGAACAACCCGGTAACGGCGTCATCACTTTTTTTATTTATTCAACAACCTGCCCCGACGAATTACCTTTCGCTGCTTGTTTTAATACATACAAAGGGTATTTTGTTTTCCTTGCGTCACCGGCCGTTCCGGAAGTATTCTGCACTAATTTTCAAAAGCTTGTTCCGGCCGGAACGTTGGAGCATACAAACCTTGTCTGGATCAATGCAACAGATCCGGACGCAGCTGTAAAGAGTGATCTTACGATCATGGAGATCGGCAAAGAAGGCATTCAGCAGAACGATGTTACTGCAACATGGGGCAAATACAGCATCAGCATCCCGCAAGGATCGAAGATCACAGCAGAGAAGCAGGAGTACATTGAAGGCTTAAGCTGGTCAGCACCTTTAACGGATCTCTATCCGCAGCCCCGGCCTTTTTTTCTTCCTTTCGAAAGAGAAAACAGGGGACTGCTGATCACGCGCGCATCCATCAGCGATTTTTCCGATAACCCGCATACCGGCTGGGATGTAGGCTTCCGCTATTTTATGCCGGCTGCCGGTGCAAAAGAAGTTGTTTCGCAATATTACCCGCTTTTTCATCCGGAAGAAAACAGGAATATACTTTTTAAATTATACTGGGATCTTACAAGCAGTAAACGAACAAAGATGGAGTTCGAAGAGCTTTCCTTTATCATGGAACCTGTTCCGGGAAGGATCGGCGGACACCGGCTGAGAATGCCTGAGCAGCCGCAGCGGATCCGCACATGGCTGCGCACAGACATGGGCCTTACCGTTTATCTTGATCCGGTGAACGACAAAACGGTGCCCGGTAAAGCTGCAAAGCTTGTATTGGCCGGTTTGCCGGACAATGATTATTACTGGACACCCGAAGGCTGCTTTGAGCTGAGCCTTGATAAGGATGCTAAAAAGTTAACTTCTTATTATTTGCTTTGCGGTCTTTCCGGTGTTGAAACAATGAGCTTTTTACCGAAGACGGATCAACAGCATGGTGATGTATTGTGCTTTGAATCGGGCAAGCCTGCATTCGTTTATAATTTTCCGGGCAATAAAAATGCACCGCGTGTTCCACGCGATCTTTACATGCCGCATTCAGGCATCGGTGCCGACACCTCTTCTTATCTGAATGATACGTATAAAACAAGCTGGCTGAAGATCGGCTCTTATACAGGAGTGAGCGGCCCCACTAATTATTATTATGCACAGCCTTCCACTTCACCGCTTTATGGCGGAGGAGTGGGAGTGTCAGGCCCGGCAGCTGCTTATACTTTTTTACCCTTTTTCAGGCCGCCATCCGCAGTGCTCAATACTACATCCGCATCCAGGTCAGGAGTTGGTTTCCCGATGGTTCCTTTTGCAGGAGCCGTTTCAAATGAGGGGACGCAAAAAATAAATTCCGTAGCTAAATCATCTTCCGGTTTTCTTTCTTTTTTTGAAGAGCAGGTACTCGCGCCTTCACGAACAGAACAGGTGATGAAAAAACAAAGCGGAGTAAAAAAACAATTGAAGGCGGGCACATCGGACAAAACAAGCTACAGCACTTCACCGCAAGGCTTGCTGGTTAAAATCGGCGAGCAGGATTTTAAATGGAAGAAGCTGATGTTTGCATACACTCCGGCCGACCCGGCAATTGCAGGAAGCGTTACTTCGGAGCTGTCTTTTGAAAACCTCGGTGATCAGCTGCAGGCGGCTTTTCAGAAAAAGCAATTGTTTCTCGTGGTTTCGCTATTGCCGGAGAGCGATGCAAAACAATTTAATAATGAAGTAGCGATACAGGGATGGCCGTTCAGGCTGGATGTACCTGCAAGCACTTCGGGCGATGATTATAAAAATGTACTGATCTTTAAATTTGCAGCCGGTTCCATCAGCGATCTTATTGATGCTCCTGCCGAATGGACTTCCGCACAGGATTTTAATAAAGATCCGCAAAACGTTTCACAATGGCTGCGCAGCTATATTGATAAGAAAGAAGAAAAACTACTCCGGAAAAGCAGGTACAACAGCCAGCCTTCCTTATATACACATTTCAAAGAAATAGTAGAGTCCAAAACATGGACCGGTGTGCTTGCGCTGAATGTGGATATCAACCTGGAAGATTTTCCGGATCAAATCAAAGGATTGGTTGGTGGTATAGATCTCGAACGGTTTAATGCACATCACCTTGGAATTGAAATAAACCAGGTTGTTCCCGATGATGTGAACGGAGGATTAAAATTTGCAGGTCCCAGCTCACTTTTCGGATTGATAGATTATAAAGGAAGAACAAATCCTCCCGATCTGCCTTTTGATTTTAAAGTGAATCTTTTGCAGGTGCATTTTATGAACAATACGATCACCGATTTCCGCTGTAATATCAGCCTGACAGTCAGCCAGCTTTTCGGAGAAGCGGTAAGATTTGCCCCACCTCCTGTGCAGCCATATACGATCGACCTTACCGGCACTTATGAAAAGCATGAAGGCGTTGCCACGTATTCATTTTTAAGTGATAAAAACTATACATTGAGCAGCATAAACGGAAGGGTATGGAACAGCATTACGCTTTCCAAAGTTCAGTTCTTCACCTTATCGCAGCGCGACAAAACAGTGAATTCCGTTTTCTCTTTTTTCGGTGATATGGTCTTCAATGATATCGGGACAGGTAAGAAAACAGGATTCGATCTTTTCTCTTTTGACCTGCTTTCGTTCAACGGCATGCAGCTGCTGATGAATTTTAATATTCCCGGAAAGCCAATTAAAAAAACGGTGTTGAATTTTGTTTTTGATCCTTCCGCGATCACATTCAACAACTCCGCTTCTACAACAAGAAAAGCCAGCCTTTTCGAAAACTTTCCTTTGGATGTAAAAGGAATGGTTTTCGGCGATGATAAAAAACTTCCTTCGGGCAAAGGATATTTTAAAATTAAGCTTCCGGCGGAGTTGGAAATTTCCGATGAGATCACTTCCACATGGTATGCGATCCGTTATGATCTTGACCTGGGAACTCCCGGCGCTTTAGCTGAAAAAGCAGGCTTTACGGCAAGCATTCTTGCCTGCTGGACACCGTTCGATCTATACGAAGGAACTCATATTGCAGCTTTCCTGCAATTACCGGGCGGCGGCGGACTTTTACAAACAACAATTCAAAACGTGCTGACCTTGTCTGTTGCAAACACCCAATTTTTGCAGCAGGGAACTGCGGATAAACCTATATACAGGCTTTCATTAAACGATATCGCATTGAAAGTGCTCGGCTTTTCCATACCTCCGGGCGGAAAAACAAACGCTTCACTCTTTACAAATGCAGATCAGCAGGGAAAAAAAGACAGTATAGGATGGTACATCGCTTACAATAAAAAATAATAATTATAAACAATTCAATTAATATTAATCTAAAAACAAAAACAAAATGGCAAAAAATGTAAACCAGAGTTTAGTAAAAAGAACCACTCCACCACCTCCCACTCCAATTCCTACAGGTGGTTTTGAAGTGTCGCTTATCCTGATGTTAGGTGACGAAGAGGTGATCCTGAACGGACGTTCCTTAAAAGGAGGGGTAAAAGTTGAATACGTCCGGCATTGGGAAGAAGCTATCCAGCTTGGATCATTCCTGGATGGGCTTGGCCTGGTAGGAGGAGCAATTGGAGTTACTACACTGGCAGCTGATGTGACAACATTCATTAAAGGCCTTCCTCCGTTTTTAGGAAAAATAGCCGATTCTCTTGTTACAGCACAGCTGATCCTGACAGATCTGACAATTGATACTACCGGAACCGCTAAAGATCCTGATGACGATAAAGGAGCGGCAAAAAATCACTACATATTAGGGGTTGGCCTTAATTTCGTGAAACCGGTAGAAGCCGGTAATGTTAAGCTGAAGGCATTCCTTATCAAGTATGAATGTTATACAGTATACGTACCTACACCTCCGCCTACTAACTAAACAACCGGTTCGCGTATATCCTGCAACTGAAATTGAATACAAAAACGGGTGGAAATTTTTCCGCCCGTTTATAAGCGTTTTATCTTAAAACAAAAATGAACCAGCAAATTTCCGCTTCCGCCGCCAACAGCAAAATTGAGCTCGCACTTATATTGGACGTGGACTCCACCCGATACCAATTGGATGGAAGCTATACCGATAAAAAATTCAGCGTGCTTTATGCAAAGCCGATCAACGAGGCTATTGACCTGGGAACAGTAAAGGGCGGATTAATAAAGCTCGGCGATGTGCTGCTGGGAGAAGGAGAAGGACGAAAATTTTATGGTAGCATTGAGGAATTTATTAAGGGACTGCCGACTCTTCTGAAAGATATAATCGATGCTTTTTTAACCGCACATGTTGTAATTACAAGGTTGGAGATTACAAACGACGGAACCGGCAATCAAATGAATTTTGCTGTCGGCCTCGGATTGCTTTTCAGTACAAAAGTATCGATCGGGGGAATTGCACTGGAATACTTCACATTTGATTACAAGGGAGTTTCAGGAGCACAAGCAGTTAAAATTTAAGGAGTATCGGAAATACCAATTTGAAAACATTGCTTATTCATAAATTAAGACATTAATAATTTGGAGCTGTTTTTTGGGCTTCGCCTTTTTGAGCTTGTCAGTAATAGCCGGTAAAAAATCGCCCCGTGATCATAATAGAGAGTGGCTCTGTTTTATTTTATCAAATGAAGGGATGATGTGTACTGGCGATTATTTATCCGCGGTTGGTCTTCGCGCCAGCGGAAGAGCAAATTACATTACAAGATCGAAAAAGGTTTTTGTAAATTTTGCCCGCCCGACTGAACGAAATTTCAGTCGTTCGGGCGGGCCTTCAAAAAGTTAAAAGATAATTAATTGTACCAATTGAAAAAACAGTGCTTATTCATAAAAAATAACAGGCAGCCCGCACAGTAACACACAGCACACCAATGAACCAATGAACCAATGAACAGCTGAACAAACAATGGCAATAGATAAAGAAGAGATCACACGGATCTGTGAGTATTACAATGAAAATAAAAACTATGCGCAGCTGTATAGTCAATCGAAAGATCTCGGATCTGTTGAAGAAATTCTTCCGCTTGTGCAGAAATTGATCCCGGAACTACCGGGTTCTCTTACATCTGCATGGAAAGCTGAGCTGGCAACATTGCAGCAAATGGCATATCTCAACCAGGTAACAAAAGCGATCCCGAAAGCTGCGGTGCGGATGACCGGCATAAAAGCCAATACCAAAAAAGGGATCACAACATTTTCTTTTGCTTTTAATCTTTCTGTTTTTTCAAGGCCCGGAATAAAAATTCAGGGCATTTCAATTATTTCATTCGGAGTGGATCTGATCCTCTCTTCATTTGGTCCGGCAGGCAAACCGAAGCTGGCCATCTTAAAAAATATTTACGGAACAGAAAAGTTTACACCTTTGAAAAAAGCTTCCTGATGAACGAAACGACATATACACTCAGTGCAGGATTCAGGTTTGGCAACACCCCGCTTGTGCTTACGGGTACCAGCAGCAAAACATTAACTTCATTTACAGCGGAGCTGGGTGATCTTACAATGGTGGAAATTGCCGCTTATCTTATTAAGCTTGTTGATCCCAATCATGGATCATTCAAGGAATTTCCGGCTCCCTGGGATTTTTTGAATAAAATAAATTTCAAAGGACTGAAACTGACCGTTGAATCTTCAAAAGTAACAGGAAAAAACAGGGTCGGGATCTCCTATCCTTTTTCAATAGATGTTGGATTTGCAAAGATCACCGCATTACAATTATATTATACTCCCGGTGAAAAAAAAGTAAGCATAGAACCCACCGGAACGCTTTTAGGACAAACAATTAATGCATGGGAAATATATCCCAAGCAGGACGCGCCGCCGGTTTCGGGATACGGCTCCGAATTATTTGATCTTAAATTTCTCGGCCTCGGACAGCACATCTCCGTTAAGGATATGCAAAAATTACCGGGTATTGCCGAAACAATAACCAAACTGCGGGAAAGCTTTAAAGAGAGTGCCAAAATTGTTCCCGCTTCGGAAGCAAAAGAAGGCCAGCTTATTTTTGATACGTCCAGCGGATGGATGATCGGTACCAATTTCACGGTCATCAAAACCGTCGACCTCAGCATTATTTTCAATGATCCCTACATGTACGGGCTTGCACTGTCGCTAAGCGGTGCAAAAGCAAAAACGTTTGCCGGATTGAACATTGAGCTGTTGTATAAAAAAGTGACCGACTCAATCGGCGTCTATTCATTGCATTTAAAATTACCGGATGCAATGCGCCAGCTTGAATTTGGCGCCGTGTCATTTACATTGCCGGTGATCGATATCGCCATCTACTCCAATGGAAATTTCAGGATCGATCTTGGATTCCCGACCAACAACGATTGGAGCCGCGTTGCTACCGTACAGGTTTTTCCTTTTATAGGAGCCGGTGGATTTTATTTTGCATTGCTTACCGGCGCTACGGCAACACGCCTGCCTTCCGACTACGATCCCGTAATGGGAACATTCAACCCGGTGATCGATTTCGGCCTTGCATTGCGCCTGGGAATTGGTAAAACAATTGACAAAGGAATTTTAAAAGCCGGTGTAAGCTTGTGCTTCCAGGGAATTGTTACCGGCACTTACGGATTTTTTGTACCTGATCCGAAATCGGGCAGACGGGAAGATTCCTATTATTACCTCAACGGACAGTTTGAAGTGGTAGGAAAAATTTACGGAGAAATAAATTTTTCCATCATCAGCGCAAGGCTCGATGTGATGATCTACGCAGCGATCGGCGTTGTGATAGAAGCGTATAAAGAAATTGTGCTTTACATAAATGCAGGAGTAAGCCTGTCGCTTACCGTAAATATTAAATTAGGATTTATTAAGATCAGTATTGATCTTTCGTTTTCAACAAGCGTTAGCTATACATTTATATTACCTGTGGGCGATGCAATTCCTGAATGGGGAACAAAGAATCCGCGCTCGTTACGAAATGCTGCCGGTACGGAAATCAATCCTTATCATGCATCACTTACCAACGCTACAAGGCGGAGAAGGATCTCTGAGCTGGGATCAACACGCCTGCTGGCCGTAAGCGACGATCCGAAAGAAACGCTGAGTATTTTCTTCCTACCGCAGATCAGCGGACGCATGGCGCAGGAAATACAAAACCCACAGCTGAAAGACCAGAAAGCAAGCTTTATTGCAGGATTGTTTTTAGACAGTGGTAAAAGCGACGATAAACAAGCGGGAGAGTTTGGAAAACTGGCCAGGGCATATCTGAAATGGCTGATCAGAAAAGGAAAGGAAGCGTTAAGCAAAGACGACGACAAAAACAGTAACACGGCTCCTGTAAATGCAGACGAAGTATCGCTGGATGTGCTGAAAGAATTATTCGATTTTCTCTCGCATGAATCAGATGGCGTTCCCGCGATCAGCTATAAGAAACTGACAGATTTCCTGTCTGAGAATTTTGAAGTGCAGCTCTCTTCGCCTATTGATGATGGCGAAAAAGAATTCAACGTAAGTATTTTCCCAATGCTTCCGGCCCTGAAAATGCAGGCAAAAATAAACAACCAGGCACCATTCATCAACGTGGATTTTTCTGCTCACAAAGTCGACAGCAGCTACAACGAAACCATTCAGAATTATTTTGCGAAGCTGAAAGTCGGCTATCAGAATCCCCTGGAAAAAAAGAACGATGAGCAGCAACCCAAAACAAATGCTATTCAGCAATCGCTTTCCACTTTTATTTTCCAGGATTATTTTATGCTTTTAGGACGCAACCTTGTGCAGGATTGTATTGACCTGATGGAAGCATATCCATATACAACAAAAGCGGATGAGAACTTTAAATCGCTGGAAGAAACGTTCAAAGTGACTGCAGGAGCAGTTGTAAATGCGAATCCCAACATTGTATTGACTACAGACCAGATCCTGCTGCTGGGGAATACAAAATACAACATCCAGAAATACGATTCCTTTAATTCTATTTCCGAATACTATAATTTTAAATCAGACGGTTTAATAAGGGCCTTCCTCAAATTTATTGCCGACGATAAAGATGAAACGACACGCCAGACCATCAATTTATTTATCCCGGGAGCAAAAATAAAAACTGGTAATGATACTGACTATATCTGTAAAACAGGTGATACGCTTCAAAGCATTTCAGAATCGCAAAAATATTCCATTCTTGATCTCCTGTGGATCAACCGCGATGATAAAACGATCCTGTCAACGTTTGCATCCATAAAAATTCCGGCGTATGCGTATGCTGTCGATAAAGGAATGACATTCGAGACGCTGGCAGAAAAGGGACAGATCTCCCTGAACCAGCTTGCAATAAACAATGCAGCAAATGAAAAATTCTCTTTTCCTGAAAATACAAACCTTGTATTACCGGAGCTGCAATCAATTGCTGCAGCCGACACATTGGTAAAAGGGATCGTAGAAAAAAATTCGTTCAGGAAATTATCGGGACTTGCATCCCGTTACCTCATGCACGGACTTCGTGCACCGGCACCGGCGGAATTTGCAAATGCCAAAAACGATACGTATGCATTGTACGATCTTACAAAACAGCTGTTCGATCTTCCGGATACAACAACGGCCACTTCTTTAACGGTTACATTATCTACAAATGCTGCAAATGCAAATGCAGAAAAATGGTTCAAAGTAGTTAAGAATAACCAGGAGGCGATCAGCTCGACCCTTGTTATAGACGATGGACAGTTAAGAGAGATTGAAAAGCTTCCGTCTACGCTTTTTCAGCCGGACGCTTTAAGTGTAAAAAAAGCAGAAAGCTACACCGTAAATCCGGGACGCTTCATGCTCAAAGCACCATCGGTATGGCAGGCGAATGCGCCTGTGTATGTACAGGGACAAAAAGGAGTTACATGGACGGGCGGCGTTACAGGTGCTTCAGGCAGCTGGCCCACTTTAAATCCCGGTGAAACAGGATTCACAGGCCCTTTCGGCTGGAAACGGGCGAATACGCCCAAGATCTGGTACTTCTCCGACGAGCTTACCAAAGCCGTACAGGAGAATAAATTAGTACAACCGGCGTTCAAACTTTACATGGGTAGGAACAACCTGGTGGAGAAAAAGTTTGAGAAGAAAGAAGTTGTTACTTACGGATGGAGCACCGTTATTCCGCTGAGCATTAACAGGATCCCTTCGTCCTTAACGCAGGGTCAGGACATGCCTACCATGTTTGAGATCGAAAGCACTTCGGAAGAAGGCTTGCAGCTGCTCGAAAATTTATTGGTCAATCAATTCGATCCCAAGCTGCCAGTATCCGCACGTGTGGATCTAGGACAGGTGCACATATTATATACACCGGCCGCAAGCAGCGACGGCGCAGGATTACGTTCCATTGATCCTTCGGAAGTGATCGCATCCGTTGTTCAGTCAAATTTATCAACAGTGCGGAATCCGCAGGCATTAAGGGCAGGTGCAGGATCTGTCGGTTATAAGTATGGTAGTTTTAACCAGGATCCCGTAAATAATATTAAGCGCTTATGGGAAGCGTGCTCCGTAAAAAGCGGTGGTTTTTATTTGTACTATTTTGATAATAATACAAGCCAGGGAATTCCTTCCAATGTGTTTGATGAAAAAGGACATGCGCAGATCAATATCGTGATCACCTACGGCTTGCCTTCGCAGAGCGGATATAATTTCCTGAACAGTATGACGCTCGGCGAAATGGTCCCGGAAGATTCGTACCTGTTCCTTGAATCGCAGCAAAGAAACATTGTTAATCTTGCAGCTGCAACCACGGTTGAACAGCTGTTAACCGATTACCGTCTCACTATCGATCACCTGGCGGAGAAGCTGAACGGCTGGGCTTTGAAAGACACCGTAACACTGGAGATCCGTAATATTATTTTCCTTGTCAGCACCAACGATTGTAAAATTGAAGACCTTGCGAAAAAATTTAACGTTACTGCACAGGCCATCCGTGATCTTAATCCGGGGCTCAGCGAGCCTTATAAATTGGGAGATGCATTGCGGATCCCAACAGTGAAATATCCTGTAAACAAAGGAGAAGCATTAAACAGTATCGCTGCGAAATTTTCCGTTTCCGTTGCCGGATTATTATGGGCAAACCGCGAACAGGTTATTTTCAACGATCTGAAAGGACTGACATTAAGCGATCAGTCGCAGAACAAAACATCTTCGGTTATTCCGGGTACCGTTTCTTTCAACTTACGAAGAAAAAATCCACAGGCGCCTGCTGTTCATCATGCAAATGAAGAGCTGCTAAAAGGAGCAAGCGGCTTGGATCCGAAATCAACGCTGCAGCTGAATTATAACCTGCTTACTTTTGCAGTAAAAGAAAATCCTGCATTTCTGAAAAGCATTACTTCCATGCCTGTAAGTCCTGCAAATGCAGGCGGTTCAGGCGGCTCTGCTATTTCTCCTTATCTCGATTACGAGGGAGTTATTCCTGCATCTTCGTATTTAAAGCCCGTCGGTAAAAAAGGCGCACCTTCTTATCCCGCTCCGGAAAATAATCCGTACAAAGGAACAGGTAAAATTGTACAGGTGAATTTCGACTGGCAGGATATGTACGGAAACCGTACGGTTACGCCGTTCAACGCTCCGTATTTATACCCGGGAATTCCGTACCTGGATAATTTTCCGCAGGTGATCGGCTATTCCGATCCTTTACAATCGGTATTGCAATGGCCTTCGATAGGTATTGATCATTTATTCTCAAAAAAGAACAATGCTCCTTCGCTGGATCTTTCGATAGCTTTTGATGTGGCCGGTTATCAGCCTTTACCGGGTAAAGGCAATAAAGAATCGTTGGTTAAAAAAGCGCAGGCCGATCTGGAAACATACCGCAAAGCCATTTACCAGCTGAGTGCAGAAGATGTAAAAGTGACCGTATCCGCGTCTATGGATAAAAAACCAAGCGAAAGGCCGGACATGAAACCGGCATTGCTTTGTACGCTCAACAACATCTTTCATTACCTCTCGGCATTCTCAATTCCAAACTATGATTACCTGAAAGATACTGCAGCAGACATAGAAAGCCTTGCATCAAAATACAGGCTGAGCGCGGAATATATAAGGATGCTCAATCCTCCGATGGCAGAACCGGAAGAAACAAAACAAAAAAGATTGAAAGAAAATACGGACAAAACCTATTTCCTTCCGAACGATAATTTTTATTTATACTATACCGGCAGTACGGAAAGTCTTACCGACATTCATATTAAATTAAACGTACCGCTTGAAGAGTTAAGGACGATCAACCCGGGTGTGCCCGAAATACCGGGCGATCAGGCGCTGATCGTGATTCCGGGGCAGTGCTTTGGAAGCTACACAACCGATAAAATAATAAGCCTTGCACACATCGCCCGCCAAACGGGTGTTGCTGTGGAAGTAGTACAGGCCGCCAATCCGGGCCTGGCTGATCCGGTACCTGCAGGAGTAAAATTATTTATTCCTTATTTTAATTGCAGCGTTTATGAAGTGCAGGAAGACGATACATTAGCGAAAATTGCGGAAGCATCAAATGTACCTGTATCCGTACTTAACGCCGTAACATATAAACATGCAAGGCCTTTGCAGCCAAAAGCAAAAATTATTATTCCTGATAATGATTTTATGCTGTACACGGCAAAAGAGGGCGACACGCTGAAAACACTGGCTGTAGAAAAATGGATCGCATACGAAACATTACAACGCATGAATCCGGCTGTCGGCAATGTTCTTACAGCAGGAACAAAAGTGTTGCTGTTAAAAACACCTGTACCGCTTAAGCAGAATTTTGATATTGATTTTGATGCGGCGCTGCCTCCTGTGTTCGCAGTGGAAGTAGCAGTATCTATTAGCAGAGATCCTGAGCTGGTGGATGAATCCTTTGTTGACCAACCGGAAGTAAGCATTTCCAGGTCTGTTATTCCGCCACACCTTAGCAATGTACTGCGTAAAGCAATGCATACAACTAATAAAACGGCAGAAGAAAGCGCTTCCCTGCTGCTGTATGCCGATAGTTTTGAAGAAGCATTTACCGATCTGAAGATCGCGACGCTGGGTGACAAATCGGCTTCTAAAAATGAATTGTATGCGGTAAGGCTGCATCAGAACGGTTTGATCGCAGACAATAAAAAGATCTCGTACCGCTTGAAGAACGATGCGATCTTTTATGCGCCTGTTCCACTGGCCACTTATCCGCTCAGCGCAAGCTTTTATGTTCCCCAATATTTGCCGGGACAGGGCTTTTCAGGTCTTTGCGCACCTACACAAAGCTGCATTGGCGCCAGCGGAGCGGGATCGCTGCAAATGAGCTTCCAGGGAATCCAGCTGGACAATGTTGCGGAAGATCTTTTTGAAAGTATTGACCAGATGCTGCAACCGGATCTGACAAGAGCATTGTTGCAGATCGACCAGTTCAATGCGTATACAAATTGCCGCCAGGATTTGCTGGATGCAAAGAAAAAGATCGCGGAAGAATACAGCAAGCTCGTGAAGCCTGTTATGAAAGATGATCAGCCTGATCCGCACATGCAGGCCGATGCCGGTGAAGCGCTGAAGCAGCAAATGCTTTCGCGTTTATCCAATTTATACAGCATCGGAACAATTGTGCAGCTTCCTGTTGAAGTGGTAGCACCTGCTACGGAAAGAGCTTCGCTGATCTTCGGAAATCCTGTTAACAGAAATGATAAAGGAGAAACGCCGGATAACCGGGTTACATTCTCCTCCGCACAGGTGAGTTTACAACCGGCAACAAGCAGCTGCATGACCTTTGTTTTAAGCGCGCTGCAACCTGCAAAAAATAAAAACCTGTTGCTTGACCTTGCTTACAAACCGCTTGCGATGGAATTTAATATTCATCCGATCCCGGGCATCAGCGATTATAAAGCATCACAATGGCTGTTCTTTGTAAAACCGCTCGCAGAAGTGCCGATCGGTACTATCGATGTGCCTGTTCCTTTACGCGATTTCCCTGTTCCGCCGACACCGCTTAACCAGGAAGCAAAGGGCGTAAGTGACGATGAAGAAAATCTTACACTGGAACAAACACGCCAGTGGCAGTACATTTTTACATTCCGTAATCCAGAGTCGGCAGCTGCACAGGATCTGATCTATTCGAGCACTTTGTTCAATGTCGATAATTACAATCTGAAAGCCGGTGCTCCCGATCCTGATCTTTTCCTGGGATTGGCAACATGGAGCGTTGTAGGCAAAGCGATGATGAACGACATGTTCAGGCTCCTTCCTGCATTACAGCCCGGTACGGATAAGCAGGCGCTTGAAAAATGTAAAAAGCTGGTAAGGGATTATTTGTCCGTTGTTAAATATGTAGCTTCAGCAGTACCATATTGGTTAAAAGTGCGTGCACAAAAATATCAGCAGCAGGAACAAACCATCCGGAACGGAGCGGAGTTTGTTGTAATAAAACCGGAATTAAAAAGGGAAGTGCAGAATTTTTATATCAGGCTGGAACCGGCGGCTGCATCACAGATTTCGCTTGCGCCTTATCCTGCATTACCATCCCTTGGAAATTACAAGCCAACATTGAGATCACAGTCGGGAGAAGAAAGCAGGGATAAATATTTTTTCGTTGATGCGGATAATAATTATTTAAATACGGAGGAAACAAAAGGAGATCCGGCATCGGATGATATTTCTATTATATTCGGCAGGTACACGAATGAAACGCAAAGAGTGAGCTTTGGCAACTGGCTAAATATCATGGAGCAATGGAATGCATGGGGCGGCGTGTACATTAAGCGTAACGAATACCTTTTTGAACCGGGAGGAAAAAAAACCAATCCGGATTTTGTATACCGTACGCCGGTTGTTCGCCCTTACAATGCTTCGGCACCTTTGCTTGATTACTCCAAAGAATTCGACATTCATGATCTGAAAGGACCAAAGGATCTTACTACAAAAACATTTGAAGATCAGCTGCGCAATATGCTTTATAATTTTTTTGATGGCTCCGCTAATCCGAAAGCCCGGCTCAAGATCGTATGGAGCTACAGCTATTGCATTAATCCGGGAGGAGATTTTGAACAGTATGTAACATTACCGGGTGGATTGATCCCGCCATTCACATTCAACGATAACCTGGAGGAAGAAGTAAAACCGGGCAGCTTTATTTATGAGCTGGCAGCCGTCATAAAAAAATGGCTGCTTTCAAATGAAGTTCCGGGCGCCGATGCCGGAGGCCGCATCATGTTTGACATTACGGCATTCTCGGATCTGCCCGACAACAAACAACCGTTTTACAGGTTGCGGAATTTATTTTTAAAAGTGAAAGACGCGTTTCTTAAATAAGAAAAAAATGAATGAGTATCGGATACTGTATATCGGAACGCAGATCAAAAATGATTTTTAAGATGTAAAAAAGATCGCCTTTGGCCTTATGATTTTTTATGATCTGATTGTAGTACAAATTATTAAAGTACTCATGTGTGTTTCACACACACAGTGAAAATGCAGCACAGCAATCACCAATAAAAACAATATTCACCCGGGCGTGTTTTTGATCTTGTACAGCGATAGCGGGAAGGATCGCCCGCGGTGTGATCTTGTCTGGAAATTTTAATTCATTATCAAATTAAGGCAAAAGAACCAATTGGCGATCCTTCACCGTGGTTGTCGGCCCACGCTAGTGGGAAGACAAATCGCCTTACAAGATCGAAAGGGTTTTTGCTACTGTTTTGGCCGCCAAAAAGTAGAAGATAAAAAACAGGTGTGATTTGCCGATAGTCATTTAAACCTAAATTATTCTAATATAATATCTATAAGAAAAAATTTATCTTTGAGAAATGCCAGTGAAATATCCTAAAATAAGTTGCCTGACTGTTACAAAAGACAGGCTCATTGCTTTAAAAACTGCGATCCGTTGTTATTGCGACCAAACTTATCCTGAAAAGGAAATGCTGATCGTTACGGATGGCAGCGCATGGTATAAAGCTGCAATACAACGTTACATCAATGAGCTCGGAAGAAACGATATCCGGCTTGTAGCCATTGGCGAAACCTGCACACTTGGAAAGCTCAGGAACATAAGCATGGCAGAAGCCAGCGGAAAAATTATCTGTCAATGGGATGACGACGACCTGTATCATCCGGAACGGTTAAGCATTCAGTTTGAAAAAATGACATCCGAAAATGCAAAGGCTTGCTGCATGACCGACCAGCTCCAATATTTTTGGGAGCAAAGAGAAATGTGCTGGTGCAGCTGGAAAAAAAGTGAGTTGTCGCCGCTTCATCAGTTGATCCCCGGAACAATTATGCTTTATAAAGACAAGCGCTTTGCTTATCCCGAAACCGGCCAATACGCTGCTTCCGGTGAAGATTCCGTTTTCCTTGCAACTATTTACGAAACATTTCCTATTGCCGGGCTCAGCGGAATGGGACATTTATATGTGTATACCTATTCCGGCAATAATACGTTCTCCGAAGATCATCACCGCACTATAGCCGGATCATACAGCCTTCCGGCAGATGAAATATGGAAGGAAGAAGAAGTTATCCGCAACGTGCTGGATTATTATTTGTTGCCTTCACCAATAAAGATCATGAGCCACGCGCATGAAATTGTTTTTACCTGGATGTTCAATTACCTGGAAATAGTATGATCAGCAAACCAAACGTACGTATCTGCCTGAACATGATCGTCAGGAATGAAGCAGCCGTGATCCGCCGCTGCCTTGAAAGCGTGATGCCTTATATCAGCAGTTGGGTGATCGTTGACACAGGATCAACCGACGATACAAAAGAGATCATACGCGAATGCCTGAAAGATCTAAACGGCGAATTGCATGAACGGCCCTGGAAAAATTTCGGACATAATCGCTCCGAAGCGCTGGAGCTGGCAAAGGGAAAAGGAGATTATATCCTGATCATCGATGCGGATGAAGTGCTTGTTTTTAACCGCGGTTTTCAATGGCCCGCTTTTGACAAGGATGGTTATTTTATTGAAACAAAGCTTGGTATTACCAGCTATCCGCGGATGCAGCTGGTGGACAACCGCCTTCACTGGAAATTTATCAGCGTTTTGCACGAGTACATTTATAGTTCCGAAATGAAAAGCACGGAAACATTATTGAATGTTTACAATCATCCTCATACGGACGGTGCGCGCTCCAACGATCCTAATAAATATAAGCGCGATGCACTTGTACTTGAAAATGCTTTGTTGGATGAGCCCGGCAATTCGCGTTATGTATTTTATCTTGCACAAAGCTATCGTGATGCAGGCGAAATGGACCTGGCATTAAAAAATTATGAAAAAAGAGTGACGCTTGGCGGTTGGCCCGAAGAAGTCTGGTTCAGCCTTTACCAAATCGGATTGATGAGCATGGAGAGAGGGGAAGAATGGGAGATCACAAAAGATAAATTATTAAAAGCATACGAATACAGACCTTCACGCGCCGAGCCGTTATACCGGATCGCGATGTATTACAGGAATAAGGAACGCTATGACCTTACTTTTTTATACGCTGAAAAGGGTGCACAGATCCCAATCCCGGCAAAGGACATTCTTTTTATTGAAAAAAATGTTTACGAATATCTTTTACCGATGGAGCTGGCGATCTCCGCACATTGGATCGGGCGTCACGATCTTGCACTGGCAGCCAACAATAAAATTCTGGCAGCAAGGCAAGCTCCCGTTCCCGCTATTTTTGAACAAACAATCATCAACCGCAATTACACGCTTGACAAAACAATAAAGCGAAAACCTTTCAGCGGAAAAAAGAATAAGATCAAAGTCGCTGTTCTGTTTTATAATTGCGGAGGTTATTTAGATAACTGTATTTCCAGCTTATTGAAACAGGATTACGATAATTTTGAAATGATCTTTATTGACGATGCTTCCACGGATGGCTCGCATGAGCGCATTCCTACGGATGATCCGAGGATCACGCTGATCCGCAACACCGAAAATAAAGGTGGCGCATGGAACCTCCATCAAAGCTTATTGCGCTGTCAGCCCGATGATATTTTTTTTCAGCTCGATGGCGACGATTGGCTGTCCTGCAACGATGCGCTCAGTCATGTCAACCGTTTTTATGAAGAAACATCCTGCTGGGTAATGTACGGGCAGTTTATGCTGGCCGACGGAACCTACGGTCTTTCCAGGCCTTTTACAGATAGTAGCGATTTCAGGAACATGCGCCACGACTGGATCTCACCGGTACCAAGAACATTCAGGGCAGGACTTTATCACCGCATCGCCGATCAGGATCCTGCCTATGATTGCATGCGCGATACAAAAGGTGAATGGTACAGGGAAGCAATGGATGTGGCAATGATCTACCCGGTTCTTGAGCTGGCCGGTTTTGAAAATGTAAAATTCAACACCCGTACACTCTACGTATACAACAATGAAAACCCGTTGAATGTTCACAAAACAAAGCGTGACAAAGAAGGCCGAAATCATTTGGAGATAGGCGCCAAACGTCCTTTTGCCCGCATCGCCGATTATAGATTTTCCTGAAAATTATTCAAACACAAATGGCTAAACCGTTCATACTTATTCTCACGCCTTTAAAAAATGCTTCCAGGAACCTGGACAAATATTTTGATCTGCTGGAAAAGATAAAGTATCCGAAAAAAAGAATCTCGATCGCTTTTCTTGAAAGCGACAGCAGCGACGGCACCTATGAAAATTTACAGCATCGGCTTCCTGCATTAAAAAAAACATACAGGAAAGCTACACTCTGGAAAAAAGATTTTAACTTTCAGATTCCCGAGGGGCAGCCCCGTTATTGGGAACCAATTCAATATGAACGCCGCAGTGTGCTGGCGCGCAGCAGAAATCAATTGCTCTCCCGCGCATTGCAGGATGAAGAATGGGTGCTGTGGCTCGACTCCGATCTGCTGGAATATCCGGCAGCCATCATTGATATTTTACTGAGCAAAGAAAAAGAAATTCTTCATCCGAATTGTGTGCTTGATTATGGCGGCCGCAGCTTCGATCTCAATGCATGGCGCGATAAAGGAAAATTACACATGCACGATCTTCGTGCAGAAGGAGATCTTGTTCCGCTCGACAGCGTTGGAGGCACAATGCTTTGGGTAAAAGCAGATCTTCACCGTGATGGCTTGATCTTTCCTGCTTTTCCTTACGGATTGGAAAATCCAAGGATCAGGTATGATAATCTCTGGAAAGGAGAATTGGAAACGGAAGGATTCGGAATTCTTGCAAACGATATGGGAGTTACTTGTTGGGGAATGCCTAATTTAGAGATCAGGCATTTGCGCGAATGAACCGCTAATTACTTAGGCCCGGAAAGCCACAGATTCACAGATTTTTATAATTAGAAATTTAATGAGTATCGGGAAGTTTATACCATAAAAAGAATTTACTTTAAGAACGTCATTGCGAGGGCTTTTCGCCCGAAGCAATCTCACACCAGAGTATAACCAGAATGAGATTGCTTCGGGCGAAAAGCCCTCGCAATGACGCGTTGATTAAAACTTTTTTCTAATAAAATAGTTATAGCTTGGTATAAACTTCCCGATAGTCATTTAAAATTTATTACACAGATAAAATCGCATAGCGATTTTATAATCCATGCAATTTTTTTTCCGTTTTAATTTGTGAATCTGTGGCAACCTGTTTTTGTTAACCGGGGCAAAATAAGACGCGGATACATTTTTAAAGGAATTCGTTTTTATTTGCAAATTCGATACTCGCTTAATGTTAATTCTATAATTATTCCGCAGCGCGCAAAACAACATACATCTTTTCATGCATGCGCCAACGCCCTTCCCAGCAGCCGTTCTCCGCTTGTGATAATTTGCAGATGAGTCCTTCTTCCCCTTCGATAAGAAGAAAATAAATCCCGTTTTCATAGTCCATGCGCCAGGTTTGTTCGCATCTTCCATTGCCTTCACCAATGATGCTGTCCGGAAGAAACTCCATAAGGCGCTTATCATAATTGATGCGTTCGTATTCGAAATTACGGATGCTGCAGATCTTTTCTTCTGCTTGTTTTATGAATTCAATTGCATGCTCGTCGCGTTGAACAAATGTGTTTTGTAAATGATTCAGCTGTTGTACAAAATTCATGCATTCTTTTTCATATATAAAACCGTTGATGCGGAAATTGTTTCCGTCCCTTCGCAGCTTGTCGCCGTAACGGTGCTGAAACAAAGGATTTCCGGAGGTGTTGTGCTGTACCATTGTATATGGTAAATGAAAAACCGGAGTCGATATAAGCGTATAGTCCCTGTTCAATCTGCGCCAGGCCATGTGAAATGTTTCCTTGTCGCCATTGATCAGCCGGTAATAAAAATCAGCGTGCGTATTATAAAACATCGCCAGCTGCAAAGCATTCAAATGTCTTGAGCGGTCAACCACCAGCTGCCCCGATTCAAATTCCGGTTCATCGCGGTAAGCAACGCCGCATACATCCCAAATAGCCCTGTTCTTATGCAGCGAGCCGAAATCCGGCCAGAACAATGCACCCGTTTTTTTATAAGAAGCATCATCAAAAAGAAAAGAAGGATCACGCACCGGAACATTATCTGAGTCCAACAGCAACACCTCCGTAAACGATGTATGAAGCAAAGCGTATGTTTTCAAAGGCCAGCCTTTTCTTTCCACAACAGCATGCACATAGCCTTCTGCATAGGCATCGCGACACGTTACATTTAATTTTTGTAAAGAAGGGATCGCTTCCTGCGGCAGCTCTTCTGCTCCGAGGTGCCAAAGCTCAATTGGCAGGTCGCATTTTAAAGTGATGCGCAAAAGATGGATCAGTGCCCAGGCACCCGGAAAATATTTTTCTCCGCCACCGGGAATCACAATTCCCCTGGAACCGGGCTTCAGATCTGTCGGTTGAAGAGAGGCAATAAATTCTTCCTGCAAGGTATAATACTTTATTTTTTCTTCGGGTGTACAGGTTTCAAAAACGGGTTCAAGCAATACTCCAGCCTGTTCATTTGATCCTTTCCAGTTACCCTCTTCATCTCTTCCGAGAGAAATAACAGTGCCCTGCTCAAGAAAAATAGTAAGCTGCGGAAGCGCATCCCGGTTTTCTTCCAGCGACCACTGCCGCGGAATTCCCATCGGGATATATCCCAATACACCAATGCTAAAATCCGGCATCATTTCCAGCAGTTGTGAGCCAATGCCCTCCAATGTGTAGCGGTACATTTTTGTGCTGCAAAGCTCCATAAAAGCAGCGTTCACTTTTTCTATAGATGTTGGGGCAGGATCAGTTTTAATAGTTGCGCTGTACAATCCGTCAAGGATTTCCAGCAGGCGCGTAGTAGTATTCGCCCATGTATATTTGTTGCGGATAGCATCAGAAGCAAATCCGGCAGTAAGCGGTTTTCCTTTTACAGCGAGCCTGATGATCTCAACAGCCGCGTCGTGATCGGGTTGCCAGAAACGAAGGCCGCTTAACAACGTGAAAGGATGATCTTCCGGAACATCTATTTCCTTTGAAGGAATAAAGCTCGTCCATTCTTCATCCATCCAGTTTTCATAGGCGCTGTGGCCTGGCGCGATCAGCTGCAATCCGCATGCGCCCGCTTCCATCATCGGAAGGTCCCAGCCTTCTCCGTGTGACATGCTAATATAATGTGTGCCCGTAGCATACAGCGAAGGCATCACATCCGGAGGAAGCAGATCCGTAATCCAGCAAATGGGAGCGGCCTGCTCAAATTTTTTTCCTGCTTTTTTCTCTATGCCTGCAAGCTCATTTTGCATCCATGCATTCATGTCATCGTGATAGAAGCCGGGTTTCAGGATCAATACCGCATCATCGGAGCTGTTGGTTGCTTCCAGCCAGGCGCCAAGCAATCCGCTTATGTTTTTACGGGGAATAAAATCCGAAACATTCATCATCCGCACGCTGTACTCATGAACAGGTTTGCCAGCAATAGTAGCGAGGTCCATAGCAGTAATTCCGGGTTTAAAGATCTCCGGATCCACACCCAGGGGGCAAATGCTTATTTTATTTTTATTGATGCCGGAACGGACCCATGCATTCGCAGAAGAAAGCGTCGGTACAATAATATGATCATGCTGCCGGCTGTGCATGATCCATTTAGAGGGAATGCTTGTTGCTTCGAACATACTGAAATTTACATTCAGCATTCCTTCACAAAGCGCAACCTGGTCGGGCATTGTAAAATGTAAGGATAAGGAGGGTTTTTCTTTTTGTGACGAAGGAAAAGAAGAGGTCGTTGAAAGCCAGTCATCAGGTAATACAACCGGGTTCCATCGCGTAAACTCACGAAACTCGAATGTACGTTCCTGCTGCATCAATGTTTTGCAGATCTGCCGTACATGATTATCATAGCCGGTAGGACCGCGGTAAGGACCAATGATCCGGAAATTTTTCAGCTCCATTGATAATTGGATTATTTTGATCGTACCAAAGATAATAAAGTATAAATGTGATCAGCGTGTTATTTATTTTAAAGGCCGGGCAGAATTGCATTACTTATTTTTCCAATGCTTGCAGGTTAAAAATATTGTTATACTTTTAGCAATAGAAGTTATTTTCCCGGATCATGAATAATCCGGCCTGAAAAAACTGAAATTTAAATTCATTGCCATATAAATGAGTGAAAAGAAACCACGATCCGGAAAGGCTAAAAAAACAGAGCTTCCAACGGAAAAAAAACCGACGCTAAAGAATAAAAAGGATGGGCCGAAAGCGCTGAATCCGCTTACACAGAATACAAGTCAGTTTTTAAATTACCTTGTTGTAAATAGCATTACAGGCCCACAGGGACCGGCGGGTAAGGATGGGACCAATGGTACAAATGGCATTAACGGAAGCATTGGGCCGCAGGGGCCGACGGGTAATGACGGGACGAATGGCACTAATGGTACCAATGGCATTAACGGCAGTATAGGACCGCAGGGACCCACGGGTAATGACGGAACGAATGGCACTAATGGAACGAATGGTATCAACGGCAGTATAGGACCGCAGGGACCAACAGGTAATGACGGAACGAATGGTACTAATGGAACGAATGGTATCAACGGCAGTATAGGGCCGCAGGGACCAACAGGTAATGACGGAACGAATGGCACTAATGGTACCAATGGCATTAACGGCAGCATAGGGCCGCAGGGACCAACAGGTAATGACGGAACGAATGGCACCAATGGTATCAACGGCAGTATCGGACCGCAGGGACCCACGGGTAATAACGGGACGAATGGCACTAATGGAACGAATGGTATCAACGGAAGCATCGGGCCGCAGGGACCGACGGGTAATAACGGGACGAATGGCACTAATGGAACGAATGGTATCAACGGAAGCATCGGGCCGCAGGGACCCACGGGTAATAATGGCACCAATGGCATTAACGGCAGTATCGGACCACAGGGACCGACAGGTCCCGGGATTGAAAAAGATACTATTGTTCTGAGTAAAAATCAGTCAGTGCCCGGTTATATTCCTTTGAATATTACAGTCAAAGGCCAGCCTGTTGAACGCGGTTACTGGAACCAATGCCCTGAAATGGCTTTGCTGGTGGATTTTCCGGCAGTGGCAGCAGATGATCAATATATCTATCTGATAGGTGGCTTAATGAAGTGGACCCCTAACCAGACAAACGTTGTACAACGTTTTGAATTGAGTACAAAACAATGGAAAATGCAACCGTATCCTACTCCTGAGCTAGTATACGGTGCAGCAGCCATGCTATTTAACGGAAAGCTGATGTATGCCGGTGGATTCGTTTCAAGCAACCTCAGCAATAAAACGTACATGCTCCAGGGAAATCAGTGGATAGAACGCGGTAAGCTGAATGAAGCTGTAGCTGACGCTGCATCCGTTGTATTCCGTGGCATACCATATGTGTTTGGCGGAAAAATGAAAATGAATAACACATTTGAGCCTTGTAACTACACTCAAAAATATACCGACAATCCGAGTGGCTGGAGCAGGGTGAAAAGTGCGCCTGTAGCATTTGCACTAGCCACTGCAGCTGTTTATAAAGATCAGATTTATTTGTTTGGCGGGTATATAAAAGTAAATGGAATAGAGCAACTGATGCCTGTCCTGCGTTATAATCCGGCAACTGATGTTTGGGATGCTGTTGTCGGGTATAATCCTGCCGGAAATGTTCGTGGATCTGCTGCAATGATAGATGGCATTATCTATTACGCCGGAGGAAATAACCAATTAACCTTTAACATCCCCAGCTCCGATACTTTCAGCTACAATTTAAAATCACAGAAAACGGAGCCGATGTCATCAAAGTTAAAGATCCCGCGTACCGAGACATCTGCTGTAATTATGGGAAAACAAATGTTTGTGATGGGTGGTACCGGTTATACCGGGCCTGCAGGTACATTCTATACAGAATACATTGATCTGGATCCGGATGAGAATACGTTTTTTCTGCATAAAAAAAGCTAAACAGCTTGAAGATTTTAACGATTTAAGTCTGGGCTAAGAAGGAAAATTCTGCAAAAAGAAAAATGTTGTGCCTTACCGTTTAAAAAATATAAAGAAGCCTTACATTTCTGTAAGGCTTCTTTGAATTCCTGATCCCTACAAATTTAGAAAAACAATGAAAATAAAATTGCTCCTTTTAATGGCCCTTACTACACAGATCCATGCGCAGGTTTGTTTTAATAGTATAGAGAATATTCCTACCCCGGCTCAACCGTATGCAATTACAAAAGCCGATTTCAATCATGATGGGATCATCGATCTGGCAACAGCCAATTTATTACAAAATAATGTATCATTATTTTTAGGCGACGGGGATAACAATTTTAATTTTTCATCTAATTTCCCTGCCGATTCTACTGTTACGGCAATTTGTAATGCAGATGTAAATTCAGATGGTAACCTGGACATAATTGTTGCAAATAACAATACCTTAGGTAGAATATCTGTTTTGCTTGGAGATGGATTTGGTAATTTTACTCCGCCTAATAGCTTTGCAACCGCCTCCAAGCCTTCATCCATCGTGTGCGAAGATTTTAATTTAGATGGAAAGCTGGATATTGCTACAGCCAATGGTACCACAAATAAGATCTCCATATTATTAGGAACCGGAACAGGAAGCTTTGGAAGTCCGACAAACTATACTACGGGGTCTAATGCACGCTCAATAGTGAGTGCGGATTTTAATTCAGATGGCAAGCCTGATCTGGCAACTGCAAATTATGGTTCTTCCAGCTTTTCAATATTTTTAGGTACGGGCACGGGTAGCTTTAATCCTCCTGCAGGCTACACCACAGGTAGTGGCTCGCCGGTTTCTTTAGTCAGCGCGGATTTTAATGCAGATGGTAAGGCGGATCTGGCAATTACTTATTATAATATCGGTTTCGTTTCAATACGTTTAGGAACAGGTGCGGGTACTTTTTTACCTTCGGTTACTTATGCTACCGGTGTAGCTCCTGTTTTTATTACATCCGCAGATTTCAATGGAGATAATAATACTGATCTGGTTGTAGCAAATGAATCAAGTGACGACGTATCCGTTTTATTGGGAGTTGGAAATGGCACTTTTAATCCGCAGGTAACATATTCTGCCGCGGCCACCCCGACATCAATCGCTACCGGCGATTTTAACCGCGATGGGAAAATTGACATCGCATCTGCTAACTATAATGAAAAAAATATATCCGTATTTAAAGGCAATGGTGCCGGCAGCTTTATGAGCGAGAATAGTTACACTGCGGTAGGAGGATCACCTAACGAAATTATAAAAAAGGATCTTAACAGGGATGGAAGAATAGACTTGGTAACAGTAAACTATGCCACAAATAATATTGGCGTTTTATTAGCTAATGGTCCGGGCACTTTTAGTCCGGTTTCAACTTATAACGTAGGCTCTAGTCCGGTTTCAGTTGTTAGCGAAGACTTTAATGGAGATACTGTACCCGATTTAGCTGTTGTTAATAAGGGGAGCTATACTATTTCTGTTTTAATTGGATCCGGGAGCGGAACTTTTGGGTCGGCGACAGATTACGCGGTTGGAGCATCCCCGGCGTATGTTATGAGCTTTGACGTTAATGCCGATGCGGTAAAGGATTTAATAGTTATAAATAACGGTACTGTTTCCACGATGTTGGGAAATGGTGACGGTACATTCGGACCTCTTCAAAACATGAGCTTTTTAGGGTCAGTGGCTAATGCGGCAAGCTCGGACTTTAACGCTGATGGAAAAACCGATTTGGCTGTTCTGATTGGTGGTGTTGGTGTAAAGCTGTTGTTAGGAAATGGAACTGGTGGCTTTGTAGCTTCAGCAACGTTCCCCACCCCGTATGATGCCCACACAATAGTTGCGGGTGATTTTAACGGCGATTCAAAAGTCGATTTAGCAACTGCATATTGGAATACAAATGTTGTGTCGGTCTATTTGGGAAATGGTACAGGAGGTTTTGCAAATAGTGACACTATTGTAGCGCCGCCCTCTCCTTCCTATTCTTCGCTTATGACCGCTGATTTTAATAATGATTCATTGCTTGATCTGGCAGTTATTGGTGACGGTATCATGTCTTTTATGTTGGGTTATGGAAATGGACGTTTCGCAGACCCTGAATATTTTGCGACCGGTGCAGCCGATCCTTTGGGATTTTGTACTGCAGATTTTAACGATGATGGCAAAATGGATATCGCTGCTACTATATTTGCTCCCTTTTCCGGTAATGTCATGGTATTCTCCAATTGCACCCATATTGTAAACAGCGTTTGGCCCGGCGATGCCAATGAAGATCTGATTGTTGATAATACCGATTTGTTGTCGATCGGTTTAAAATACGGCCAAACAGGTCCGGCACGACTTGTTCAGGGAAATGTTTGGGAGGGAGAAGAGTGTGCTAATTGGAGTGATACATTTATTAGCGGAGAAAATATAAAGTTTGCGGATTGCAATGGCGATGGAACAATTAACATGAGCGATACGCTGGCAATAAATTTAAATTATAGTTTAATGCACATAAGAAATTCAGAAGATCTTGTAACGGCTGCAACGCCGGATATCTATCTGAAATTTAATAAATCCTCATATTTGTCAACAGATACAATTATTGCTGATGTTTATATAGGCAGCGATTCAATTGTTCAGCATGATTTTTATGGTGCTTCGTTTACTCTCCATTACGATGAAAGTAAGGTTGAACCGGGAACTGAAAAGTTTTTGTTTAATAATTCATGGGTTGGAAATATAAATCAAAACAAGATCACGTTCCGCAAATTGAATCCGGGTTTAGGAACTGTTGATGCAAGTCTTGTCAGGATTTCACATACCGATACCAGTGGCTTTGGCAAGGTTGCTTCCTTTCAGTTTCTTCCAGGGAATTCTTTAGCAACCTGCGAATTATATTTTACAATAAACGGGGCAATAAAAATTGATAGCGCCGGAAATAGTTCTTCACTGAATTCGGGAACTGATTCTGTTCCTTTTGTAAGCGTACCAACCAATATAAACGCTACAGAAAATATAGATTATAAAACCTTTTGTTATCCAAATCCAACCACTGGAAAATTTACAGTTGAAACAAATTCTGCCCGGGAACAAACTGTTCAAATCTTTGATATAAATGGTAAACTTCTGTTAGAACAAATTATTACAGGAACGGCTACTATTGACGCTTCGATTTTAATTCCAGGCATTTATATGTTAACGATCAGGTCAAATGACAATATAGTTAATAAAAAACTTGTTATTATGAAATAGAAATGATACCATTAAAAGTTATAAAATAAAAAAAGCCTTACATTTCTGTAAGGCTTCTAAAAAACTGTGGTACCTCCAGGGATCGAACCAGGGACACATGGATTTTCAGTCCATTGCTCTACCATCTGAGCTAAGGTACCAGCTTTTGTAATTGGACGGCAAATGTATAAAAATATTTTAGATCTCAAAAATTAATATGCCTTTTTCTGTGCTTTATTCATTTTTGTTAAATTTTCATAAAACCCATTCAATTGGCTTAATATTGGCTAGTTTTGTCGCGATTTTGATCTAAACAAAAGCTACTCCGTGAAAACACTTAGGCTCACCGCTCTTCTCTTCCTCCTTTTTTCAGGAGTGTTTGGTGTGTCTGTGTTTAATCACCATCTTCAGTTGAACGCCGATTCAAAAGTAACCGGCTATGTCGTAAGTCAACCTCCAATTCTGTCTGACTCTTCTACTGTCTTTGATAAAACCATTCCACCGCTGGACGATAATGATCTCCTGGCCGATGATTCACTCGATGATGATGATGATGGATATTTTTCTCCAAGAGAAAAAATCTCCGCCGAAGTCAGTACCTGCGTAGATGCTACTCCATATTATAACCTGCATCATTTTTCCAATGATCTGAAATTCAGATCTTACCACACCAATTTTTACTACCCTCATTGTAGTTTCATTTCCCTCAGGGTGTTCAGGCTTTGATTCGCCTTATTTCCTCTTTTTCTCTTTAAGGGATAAACGTTTTTTTGGAAACAGCTCGTTTCCATTCTAAAATCCGGTCAATTAATATTTCGTTTCTAAAATTTCTTTAAATCAATGAACAAATCAGCTCTGCTAATCAGCATTTATGCTTTAGTTACCCTTGCCGCCTGCAAACCAAAAGTAGAAGAAGAAAAAAAGGAAGAGGGTAAATATACCGTAACAAACCCCATCGTTATGGATACTTCTTACATAAAGGAATATGTTGCGGAAATCCAATCCTTGCAAAATGTGGAGATCCGCGCAAAGGTAGATGGATATGTTGAGTCAATAAATGTGGACGAGGGCCAGCATGTGAGTGCGGGCCAGCTGCTTTTCACCATCCGGCCTAAGGAATACGAAGCCGAATTAGCAAAAGCAAAAGCGGAAGCGAAGACCGCTGAGCTGGAAATGCAGAATACAAAAATGCTTGCGGATAAGAACATTGTTTCTCAAACCGAATTAGCTATGGCAGTTGCAAAGCTGGACCAGGCGAAAGCGGAGCAGGCAATCGCAGAATTGCACCTTTCCTATACCGAAGTAAAAGCGCCTTTCGAAGGAACAATCGACAGGATCCATTTTAAAATGGGAAGCCTCATCGATGCCGGTTCTTTACTCACCACGCTTTCAAACAATAAAGAAATGTATGCTTATTTTAATGTTTCTGAAGCGGAATATTTAGATTATAAGATGCGCAATTCAAGCGATGACAAAAACAATGTGTCGCTTATTTTAGCAAATGGCCAGGAACATAAATACAAAGGCACCATCGAAACCATTGAAGGAGAGTTTGACCGGGAAGTAGGAAATATCGCTTTCAGGGCAAAATTCCCTAATCCGGAGCTGTTGTTAAAACATGGTGAAACAGGAAAAGTACGACTGATCATGAGTGTAAAAAACGCCTTGATCATTCCTCAAAAAGCAACATATGAGATCCAGGATAAAATTTATGTGTATGTGATGGATCAGAATAATATTGTGAAAGCAAAAAGCATCGTCATAAAACAAAAATTGTCCAATTTATACATCATCGAAAGTGGCGTTACGGAAAAGGACAAGATCCTGTTGGAAGGACTTCAAAGCGTAAAAGAAGACGATACCATCCAATCAGAATTTATTCCAGCAAAAGAGGTTCTTCAGCATTTGCAATTAATTGAACAGTAATAATTTTAAATTAAACAAAAGAATAATATGTTCAAAAAAATCATACACAGGCCGGTATTGGCGATTGTGATCTCACTGATAATTTCCCTGTTAGGTGCTTTAGCGCTGGTCCAGCTGCCTATCACTCAATTCCCTTCCATCTCTCCTCCCAAAGTAAACATCACTGCCGATTATCCGGGAGCAAATGGAGAATTAATGATCAAATCCGTTGTTATTCCGTTGGAGCGTGCGATCAATGGCGTACCCGGAATGAAGTACATCGAGTCCGATGCCGGTAACGACGGAGAAGCATCCATCCAGGTTGTTTTTAAATTAGGAACAGATCCGAATATCGCTTCCATCAACATTCAGAACCGTGTGGCAGCCGTAATCAATAAACTGCCACCGATAGTTGTAAGAGAAGGTGTGAAGATCACAAGAGAGGAATCCAACATGCTGATGTATGTGAACCTCGTAAGTAAAGATCCAAGCCTCGATGCAAATTTCCTTTACAACTTTGCAGATATCAATTTACTTTCTGAGCTGAAAAGGATCGATGGCGTTGGATTTGCCGATATCCTTGGTAACAGGGAGTATGCGATGCGGATATGGCTCAAGCCCGACCGGATGCTCGCCTACAAAATTTCGGCAGATGAAGTTTTAAAAGCGCTGGACGAACAAAGCCTCGAAGCCTCTCCCGGTAAAACAGGAGAAAGCTCAGGAAAAAAATCGCAGGCATTTGAATACGTTTTAAAATATCCCGGCCGGTTCAGCACCAAAGAAGGTTATGAAAATATCATCTTAAGATCAAACCCGGATGGAGAGATCCTCCGGATCAAGGATGTTGCCAACGTTGAATTCGGAAGTTCTTATTACGATCTTTATTCAAAGCTCAATGCAAAGCCCTCCGCTGCCATCATGATCAAACAATCGTACGGTAGCAATGCCAGCGAAGTGATCAGCAACATTAAAAAAAGATTGGATGAGATCAAAGCAGAATCATTTCCCAAAGGAATGGATTATGAGATCAGTTACGACGTCTCCAAATTTTTGGACGCCTCTATCGAAAAAGTAATTCACACACTCATCGAAGCATTTTTATTGGTTGGGATTGTTGTATTCATATTCCTCGGCGATTGGCGCTCCACACTCATCCCCGCAATTGCCGTTCCCGTGTCCTTGGTCGGAACCTTCATGTTCATGCAATTTTTCGGGATCACCCTTAACCTGATCACTTTATTTGCATTAGTGCTCGCTATTGGTATTGTCGTCGACAACGCAATCGTCGTCGTGGAAGCCGTCCATGCAAAAATGGAAGAGCTGAACCTGGACCCGAAAGCAGCAACAGAATTAGCAATGTCGGAAATAAGCGGGGCCATCATTGCCATCACATTGGTAATGGCAGCCGTGTTCATTCCCGTAGCATTTATGTCCGGCCCGGTCGGGATTTTCTACCGGCAGTTTTCTGTAACCATGGCAACCTCCATTATTTTATCAGGTGTAATTGCCTTAACGTTGACTCCGGCTTTGTGCGCCATCATGTTAAAAAATACACATGGAAAAGAAAAAAGAAAAACACTCATCAATCGTTTCCTTACCGGTTTCAACAATTGGTTCCAGCGCGTCTTGGGCAGGTACAAAAAAATACTGGACCTCATCGTCAACAGAAGAGTGGTAACATTTTTAACATTGCTGATTTTCTGTATCGGTACATGGGGCTTAAGCTCGCTTGTTCCCTCCGGATTTATCCCTAACGAGGATCAGGGCGTTTTTTATGCGATCATCCTCACACCTCCCGGATCAACATTGGAAAGAACAGATGAAGTGGCTTCCCAGGTGCAAAAAGTGGCATCAGGAATTGAAGGCGTAAAAACCGTTTCATCATTGGCGGGCTTCGAGATCTTATCGGAAGGTAACGGCTCCAATTGCGGAACCTGCCTAGTGAATCTCAAGAACTGGGATGAAAGAAAACATTCCATGGCCGAGATCATGAAGGAGATGGAAGAGAAAACAAAAGACATCAAAGGCGCTACCATCGAATTTTTTCCTCCACCAGCCGTACCCGGATATGGTGCTGCGGGAGGCTTTGAGCTGCGGCTTGAAGATAAAGCAGGCAGTGGCGATTTCAAAAAAATGGAAACAGTCAGCAAGGATTTTGTTGCCGAGCTCAACAAACGGCCCGAGCTCTCCTCTGTGTTTACTTTTTACAGTGCCAGCTTCCCTCAGTACATGTTAAATATTGATAACGATAAAGCGCAGCAAAAAGGAGTTACCATCGATAATGCCATGAATACATTATCCACGCTGATCGGAAGTAATTATGAAACCAGCTTTATTAAGTACGACCGCCAGTATAAAGTAATGGTGCAGGCGCTGCCCCAGTACAGGGAATTGCCGCAGGATATTTTAAAGCTGTATGTAAAAAACGACCGCGATGAAATGGTGCCGTTCTCAGCTTTCATGACAATGGATAAAGTATTTGGCTTGTCCGAGATCACAAGGCACAACATGTACAATTCATCCGAAGTAAGCGGTGGCGCAGCACCGGGTTACAGCAGCGGAAGCGCTATTGCAGCAGTTAATGATGTGGCAAAAAAGAAATTGCCAAGAGGCTTCGGGATCGAGTGGGCCGGGATCTCTAAAGATGAGGTGGACCAGGGCAACCAGGCAATTTATATTTTCCTTATTTGTCTTGCCTTTGTTTACCTGCTGCTAGCCGCACAATACGAAAGCTTTATTTTACCTTTTCCTGTGATCCTGTCGTTGCCGACCGGAATTTTCGGAGCCTTTTTATTTCTTAAAATGTTAGGTCTCGAAAACAACATTTATGCGCAGGTATCCATGGTGATGCTCATTGGGTTATTAGGTAAAAATGCCGTATTGATCGTGGAATTTGCCGTCCAGAAACACCGTGAAGGCATGTCGCCTTTTAAAGCTGCCATTGAAGGTGCAGCAGTGAGGCTGCGGCCGATCTTAATGACCTCCTTTGCTTTTATTGCAGGATTGATCCCGCTTTTACTTGCAACAGGCCCGGGTGCAATCGGTAACAGGACCATCGGAGCTGCAGCTGCAGGAGGAATGTTGTTCGGGACTATATTCGGCGTCCTCATCATCCCGGGGCTCTACTTCATTTTCGCAAGCATTTCCGAAAAACATCCCTTAGTTGAAAATGAAGAAGAAAATCCTTTAACTGAAGAAATTGATGAATAACATGAACGTATTTAGAAAATATAAAATCATAAGCGCTTTACTGATCTGCATGATCTATGCAGGCTGTAAAGCCCCTGTATCCATTCAGGATTCGGATCGTAAAGCCTTGCCTGCATCTTACAGCGATGTAAAAGATTCGGTTAATTCAGCGGAGATCAAATGGAAAGATTTCTTTTCCGATAAAGACCTGATCGCATTGATCGATACGGCACTTAAAAACAACCTGGATGTACTAACTACATTCCAGGAAATAGAAATTGCCCGGAATGATGTACGACTCAGAAAAGGAATGTTATTCCCGAATGTTGGCATAGCGGCAGGCGCTGGATTGGAAAAAGTTGGTAAATATACCAGCCAGGGCGCCGGAGATGCTTCCGCTGAGATTACTCCCGGACAAATAGTTCCTGAAAATTTAGGCAATCTTTACCTCGGTTTCCAGGCAAGCTGGGAAGTGGATGTGTGGGGCAAGCTGCGCAATGCAAAAAGAGCGGCTTACTCAAGATACCTCGGGACCATTGAAGGGAAAAATTTTGTAGTCACCAATCTTGTTTCCGAAGTAGCAACTACTTATTACGAGCTGCTTGCACTGGATAATCAATTACAAATTATCAAAGAAACAATTGAATTGCAAAAAAATGCATTAGAGCTTGTGAAAATCCAAAAGCAGGCTTCAGCAGTTACGGAGCTGGCTGTAAAACAATTCGAAGCGCAGGTGCTGAATTCGCAGGCAATGGAATTTGATGTGCAGCAGCAGATCACCGAAAACGAAAACAAGATGAATTTCTTATTGGGTAGATATCCTCAACCCATTGTGCGTGATAAGGCTTCTTTTGATCAGCTTCCAATGCAGATAAAAACCGGGGTTCCTTCCCAGCTATTAAAGAACAGGCCGGATGTAAAACAAGCGGAACTGGAATTGTATGCAACCAAATGTGATGTAAGAGCTGCCAAAGCCGAATTTTATCCTTCATTAAACATCACCGGTTCTGCAGGTTTCCAGGGATTTAAACCCTCTTACCTGTTTATGACACCGCAATCACTGGCGTATTCACTGGCCGGAGATCTGATGGCTCCGCTGATCAACAGAAGCGCTATCAAAGCAGAATTCTACCAGGCCAAAGCCCGTCAGCTTGAAGCGATGTACGATTATCAGAAAACAATCCTGGATGGATATGTAGAAGTATCAAACGAATTATCCAACGTCAGCAATTTGCAGAAAGCGTATGACCTGAAATCAAAACAAGTGGATGTATTGACCCAATCAATAGACATTTCAAATGATTTATTCAGATCAGCAAGAGCAAATTATTTTGAAGTATTAATGGCGCAGCGTGATGCACTCGAAGCTAAATTAGAATTGGTGGATACGAAGAAACAGCAATTCAATTCAATTACAAATATTTACAAAGCATTAGGCGGAGGCTGGAAATAATTATTCCGGTTATTTTAACCGTTTTGACCTTATTAATCCTATTGATCATCTATTATATGTTTTATAATTTGATTCATAAAATAAAAAACAGGAAATTGCTGAAGAAAATTGGGGCTGTAAACTAATCCTATCTATAGTTTGTTTGTTTAGTTTCGTGCGAAACCCCAAAGTGTAGTGGAGAAATCCACTGCACTTTTTTAATTTTATAAAAATGAAAAAAAAATTACCCGGCGGTTTCCTCTTGCTCTTTTTGCTCTTTGCAGCAAACCATTTATCTGCACAGGTAAAAGATGCAGAGCTGTGGGAAAACATTGGTCTCGAAAAAAACATTACGCCAAAGCTCCTGGTGCGCGTGGTGCAGGAAGCCCGTTTAACGGAAAATTTTACACGCCCAAGCTACAATTATTTTGACATGGGCTTTAGCTACAAGCTCAACAAGCACATCCATTTTACATTCGCCTATGTATGGGCCGAAAAAAAAGTGGTCACCGATTTTTGGATGCCGCGCCATCAGCTGTATGCAGATATTACATTAAAAGGGAAATGGCATAATTTTACGTTCCTCGATCGCGAAATGCTGCAATGGCAGGTGAAAGATGGCGGCCGTGCAGCAGATGGCGGCATTCCCGATTATTACCTGCGCAGCAAGGTCACTGTCCGTTATGATAAATCATTCAGGTGGGTGCCCTACATCGCCGCAGAGCTTAATTACAAGATCAACTCCGTTGATTATACCATTTACCGTTTCGACCGGATGCGTTATTTTGCAGGATTGTTTTACCGCAGCGATAAAGAAAATGAATTTGAAGTCTATTACCTCATCGAAGATCATTTGAATGTAAAAAATGCACAAACCAATTTTGTGATCGGATTAGGTTACACACATTCTTTTTAATTGAAAGTGGAGAATTGAGAATTGACGATTGCTGGATGCAGATAACGAACAGGAGCAAAACTACGAATCTGTGTATCTGCTAAATACCAATTTGTACCAATATACTAATCCGTATGTGTGCTATATATAAAGGCAATCATAAATTGAAGTAAAAATACTAAATAGAACCGTCATCCCGTGTCGCAGCACTGGATGACGTTCCGGAAAAAGCCGCCACACAAATATTTAGCATCTCAAGCCTCGTCTTATCTTTTCTTTTGTTCCTTTTGTGGTGAAATTTTTTTTTAATGCTTGCGAAGCAAACATGCATCCACCAATCCAAATCGCGTAAGCGATAAAAATCCTTTTATAATTTTTAAACCTTGAAAATCTGTGAATCTGTGGCAAAAAAAACAGCATTTCCGCCCCGCCTTATGTGTTCTTTTGTGCCTTATGTGGTGGAAATTTTATTTTATAATGATTGCGAAGCAAGCATTATACACACAGCAATATAATAGATGGTCGAAAGCAATCCCACACCGGCAAAATAAATCTGCGAATCTGTAGCTTTCTTCTTAATTTTACCGCAATGAAACTCATCATCGACATCGGCAATACCCGTATCAAAGCAGCCATATTTCAACAAAAAGAACAACTGCACTTTTTTGTATTTGCATCTACTGCCGAACTGCTCGGTTCCGGGATCATTCAAAAATACGGCATCAGCCATTGCATCATCGGCACTGTGGTAAACGAGATCGATGATTTTATTGCAGCGCTTAAAAGCCAAACCAGCGTTTTATTATTCAGCGCCCAAACACCCTGCCCGGTAAAAAACGAATACAAATCCGCGCACACACTCGGCAGCGACCGCCTTGCCGCTGCCGTGGGCGGAAATTTCCTGGAACCAAATACCGATATCCTTGTGATCGATGCCGGAACCTGCATTAAATATAATTTTGTAAATGCCCGCAACCAGTACATTGGCGGTGCTATTTCGCCGGGTTTGAACATGCGTTTTAAAGCCTTACATACTTTTACGGCGCGTTTGCCGTTACTAGAAGCGGATGAAAATTTTGACCGGCTCATCGGCACCAATTCCAACGAAAGCATCTTATCCGGAGTGGAGCTTGGAGCAGTGTTGGAAATAGAAGGCTTTATCGACCGGTACGAACGGGATTTTAACAATTTAAAGGTATTTTTAACAGGTGGCGATACCGTTTTTTTTGCTAAACGATTAAAAAAACGCATCTTTGCAGACCAATTTCTTCTTCTGAAAGGATTAAACGAGATTTTAGATTATAATTTAAGTATTAAGTAGTACGATTTTCATGACAGCCAATAAAAAAACGATTCCTTATATAGTAACTGCATTTTTTTTACTTAATACCTTCCTTTTCTCTTACAATTCTGCAAATGCACAAGGCAGCAGTTCTCCTTACACCCGTTACGGACTGGGGGATATCAACAGCCGCTCGCACGGACAAACATTTGCCATGGGCGGTACCACCCTTGCTTTGCAAAATGATACTTCCGAGCTGGGTGGAATGTTCTTTATCAATAATGCCAATCCAGCTTCGTATGCCAACATGCGCCTTACCACTGCCGAGCTGGGTATGAACTATAACCGCCTTCGCCTCGAAAGCTCCACTGCACACAAAACATTAAATAACGCTTCTTTCGGATATGTAAACATTGCTTTCCCGATCTTTAAAAGATGGTGGGGAGCCAGCATCGGCTTAATGCCATACAGTTCTGTAGGATATAAGATCTCCGACCACGAAAACCTTACCAACATTGGTGGCGTGGATTATTTATATGAAGGCAACGGCGGTGTAAGCCAGGTGTATTTCGGCAACGGGATCAAGCCATTATACGGCTTGTACAACGCTTTTATGCGTTCCAGCAGATACCAGCGCTTAAAAAAAGAAGGGGAGAAATACAAGATCTATAAGATCGCCAAACGTAAAAAATCATGGCAGGCGCTTTCCCTGGGCGTAAACGCTTCCTACTTATTTGGGAACATCGACAATACAAAAACATCCATTTTTTCTTCCGGCGGTTTTTACAACACCCGCACCGGAACCACTTCCCGCATCGGCGATATTTATTTTGATTACGGCGCGCAGTATTCCATTACCATTGATTCCCTGCACGGGCGCGACCTGAAAGAAAATGTGAAAATTTTATTCGGTGCCACCTTTGCCGCTCAAACAAATGTGCAGGCAAAGATCGACAGTCTTTCCTATAATTATTACACCAGCTCCACCGGTTACGAGATCGTAAAAGATACGGCCGAATTTGTGAACGGACATAAAGGAACGGTAACGCTGCCATTATCATTTGGCTTTGGGATTGGCTTTAAAAAAGGCGACCGCTTAATGGTTGCTGCAGATTTTGCGATACAAAACTGGAGCAGCTACCAGGCATTTAACAGCAACGAAGGCTTAAAAAACAGCATGCGCGTATCTTTGGGAATGCAATACATTCCCAATTCAGGCGCCGCCATCGGGCATTACATGCAACGAGTCAATTACAGGGCCGGGGTAAGGTATGCAGAAACGGCGCTTGAATTAAAAAATTCGCAGCTGAATGAATATGCACTAAGCCTTGGTGCCGGTTTCCCGGTTGGGCGAAATTACATCCTCCGCAGCTTTTCCATGATCAACATTGGCGTGGAAGTAGGCCAGCGCGGTACCACTACCAACGGGCTCATCAAAGAGCAATTTTTCAAAGCTACTGTTGGTTTTACCATCAACGACCGTTGGTTTGTAAAACCAAGAATTGATTAAAAATTACCATTCCGGATCAACATCCCCGTTTTTCCCGTATTTTTAAGCAATGAACCAGCACATCCGTTTTAAAGGTAGTATCATTCGTACACTTGCGCTTATGCTTGTGCTGATGCTTGCTGCCTGTGAAAACGATATCCAGGTGGTCAATTCCATTACTTCTGCCACCGAAAAACAACTGCCGCTCGATTCTGAAAAAGATGTGGAAATGCTTTACAGCGATTCGGCTGTGGTGCGTGCCCGCTTAACTGCGCCGGTACTCGATCATTATGCGGGCAAAAAAAATTATACGGAAATGCCAAAAGGCATGCTCGTGATTTTTTACGATGCGCAAAAAAAAGAACAGAACCGCCTGAAAGCCGATTATGGCATCGGGTACGACAATACCGGCAACGGAATGGACAAGATGGAGGCAAAGCGCCATGTGGTGGTGGTGAATGAAAAAGGCGATAAGCTGGAAACCGAACACCTTACCTGGGATGCCACTACCAAACAAATTTATACCGACGAGTTTGTAAAGATCACGACAAAGGATAAAACTATCTGGGGAACCGGCTTAAAAGCCAACCAGGATTTTTCGGAATACGAGATAAAAAATCCGCAGGGAGAATTGCAGGTGGATGATAAAGACCTGAACAACGATCAAACCGGGCAAAAAGGAGAACAAAAAACAGAATAAAAAAATCGAACAAAAATGAATAAAACATTCAGGATCCTGGAGATCATCTGGCTAGCAATGGGTTGTATCGGTGTGCTGATGTGTGCAGCGAATATCGTGCAGCAGGATACGCGTACATCCATATTTTTTCTTATTTTTACTTTTGCATGCGGGATGATGTATGCCGTACGCCGCCGTCAGCGCATAAAATTTGAGGCTGCCGAACAAAAACAAAAAGAGCAAAAAAAATAAACCTTGCAAAGTTCCGTCATTATTCTGATCACACTGATTGCCTCCGCCTTTTTTTCGGGGCTGGAGATCGCATTCATTACTTCCAATAAGCTGCGGATCGAACTGGAAAGCAAACAAGGCAATTTTTCGGCGAAGATCCTCGCATATTTCAGCAAATACCCATCGCGTTACCTCGGCACCATGCTGCTGGGAAATAACATTGCGCTGGTTATTTTCGGGATCTACATGGACGAGGAATTAAAACAGTTCTTCAGCCGGTTCATGTCCTCCGGCTTGCTTATCTTATTGATCTCCACATTCCTGTCCACCATGCTCATCCTGGTAACAGCAGAGTTTTTACCTAAAAGTATTTTCCGGATCAATCCCAATTTTACACTCAACTTATTTGCATTTCCACTCACCATCGTGTACGGGATTTTATACCCGGTAGTGATGATCACCATCGGCTTATCGGAATTTATTTTAAAGAAATTATTCCGTGTAAAGATCGAAAATGAAAATGCCGCTTTCACGATGATCGATCTTGATAATTATGTGCGGGAAGGAACCTCGGCTGTGGAGAAAAAAGCGGAGCTGGATCACGAGATCAAGATCTTTCAGAATGCGCTTGACTTTTCGAGCGTAAAAGCGCGCGAATGTATGGTGCCGCGAACGGAAATTGCAGCGATGGAAGTGAACGGAACGATTGAGCAGCTGACCGAAAAATTTATTCAGACACGTTTGTCCAAGATCCTGATCTATTCCGAGAACATTGATAACATTATCGGTTATGTGTATTCCAAGGAATTGTTTAAAAAGCCGGAGAATATCCGCGCTATTTTGTTGCCGGTAAGCATTGTGCCCGAGTCGATGCCCGCCAGTGAAGTGCTCACCGTTTTTATCCAGCAGCACAAAAGTATTGTGGTGGTGGTGGATGAGTTTGGCGGAACCTCCGGCATCCTTACAATGGAAGATGTGATGGAAGAGATCTTCGGGGAAATAGAGGACGAGCATGACAAGGAAGAGCTGGTTGAAAAACAATTAAGCGAATACGAATTTATGTTCTCGTCCCGGCTCGAAACCGATTACATCAATGCCAAATACCATTTGAATTTACCCATCCTCGATAACTTCGAAACCCTTGGCGGGCTGATCATGCACTACCACGAAAGCATCCCGCGCATAAACGAGGAAATCCGGGTGGATCACTTCCTGTTTACCATTACCAGCGTTTCCCGCACACGGATCGAACAGGTAAATTTAAAGGTTCAGAAATCAATTGACTGATAATCAATTGATTAAATATTTTTTTACCTCCATTTATTTTCGCTAAAAAGTTTCACAATTTGCGTAAGTATCTTATATTTGCAACCCTTAACAAGGTAGCTGATCTACGATTTGATAAGGATCAAAAAACACATTTAGAAAACAAAAAACAATATGAGTACTTTAGAAAGATTACGTAAGCGTTCGGGTTTATTAGTAGCTATTGTAGGCTTGGCACTGATGGCATTTGTACTAACGGGATTATTCAGTTCGCCTAATTCCATTTTCGGAAGCAACGACCGTTTGGTTGGTGAGATCGGTGGAAAAGGGATCAAGTACGAAATTTTTGACGGGAAAGTAAAAGAAGCCATCGAAAATCAGAAAAAAAATACGAATAAGCCTTCGCTTACAGATGCTGAGATCGATGGTGTGGTTCAACAGGTTTGGAACCAGATGATCAATGAGCAGGTATTGACAAAAGAATATGAAAAATTGGGAATCACCGTTTCCGATGAAGAATTATACGACATCATGGTGGAGCATCCTCACCCGGTATTGATACGCCAGTTAACCGATCAGCAAACAGGAAAAGTGGTTCCGCGTTTTGCAGATCCTGTAACCGGACAATTAAGCCCTGCTAAATTGAGAGAGTTTACACAATCCATGACAGATGACGAAGAATCGCAATGGGCACAGTTGGAAAATTATGTACGCCAGGTACGTGTGATCGAAAAATACAACAACCTGATCAAAAAAGGATTGTATGTAACTACTGCTGTTGCAAAACGTGAATTTATTGCGCAAAATACCAATGCAAATATTAAATACATTGTAAAAAATTACAAATTGCTGGCCGACAGCACTATCAAACCTACAGATGCGGACCTGAACGACTATTACAGCAATCACCAGGCAGAATTCAAACAAGAGGCATCCCGCAAAGTGGAGTATGTTGCTTTTGATATTTCTCCGTCGCAGGAAGATTTTGATCTTGCTAAAAAAGACATGCAAACTGTGGTGAACAATTTTAAAGATTCGAAAAAAGTATCGGACGATTCTGCATTTGTTGTTTCAGAATCCGACAGCCGCTTTTTTGATATGAGCTTCCACCAAAAAGGAACATTGTCGCCGCAGATTGATACCATTATGTTTAAAATGCAGCCGGGCGAAGTATATGGCCCTTACCTGGAGAACGGAACGTATTTAACAGCAAAATTAGAAGCGGTAAAAACATCTGCCGATTCAGCAAAATGGCGTCATATCCTGATCGCTTATAAAGGAAGCGGAGCATCAGAAACGGTAAGCCGTACAAAAGAACAAGCGAAAAAAATGGCCGACAGCTTAGTGGTAGTTCTTAAAAAAGAAAAAGGCGCTAAGTTTGCTGATTTTGTTGAGAAATATTCTGATGACGGTGGTAAAGCAAAACCGGCTAACAAAAAAGACGGTGAAGATTACATGGGTAAAGGCGGCTGCTATGGCTGGCTGAATGCAAAAAGCGGATTTGTACAACCGTTCAAAGATGCCGGACTGGATAATAAAAAAGGCGATATCGTAATTGCTGAATCCAATTTTGGATACCACATCATTGAAGTATTGGACAGCAAAGGATCACAAAAGGAAATACAGGTTTCTACCATCGATAAAAAAGTAGAGCCAAGTGCAAAAACAATGCAGGGTGTATTTTCAGAAGCCAGCAAATTTGCCGGAAGCAACAATACAAACGATCTGTTCCAAAAATCAGTGATCGATCAGAAATTAAACAAACGTATTGCTGATAACATCAAAGAAAGTGATAAAGCGGTTTCCGGTTTGGAAACGCCAAAAACACTGATCCGTTGGGCATACGATAACAAAAAAGGAACGGTGTCGGAACCGATGGATTTCGGATCCAAATACATTGTTGCGGTGCTGACTGATGTGAGAGAAAAAGGAACAGCAACACTGGATCAGGTAAAAGATGCGGTAACCGAAAAAGTGATCAAACAGAAAAAAGCGGATCTGTTTGCGAAGGAATTTAACGATGCAATGGCAGGTGGTGCAACCATTGATGCTGTAGCAGCGAAAATGAAACTGGCAGTGGAAACAGCTCCGAATGTAAACTTTAATACGGCAGCAATCCCGGGATCAACCAATGAGCCTTCAGTAATGGGCGCAGTATCAACATTAAAAGCAAAAACAATGAGCAAGCCTTTAACCGGCAGAGAAGGTGTGTTTTTAGTGTATGTGGATGCGGTTACACCTGCACCTGCACAAAAAGATTACATTGCACAGCAAAAAGCAGCGATCACACAAATGCAGCCACGTGTTGATTACGAAGTGTTTGATGCATTGAAAGAAACAGCAAACATTACTGAGCATTTAGTAAAATACTACTAAACATTCAAAATAAAATAAGAGTAATAAAAAAAACGCTCCCGGAAATTCCGGGAGCGTTTTTACATTGAGAGAGTGAGTATCCTTGGAGTAAATTGTAGGCTCTCTGCTATTTAACGGTTTTCTACGTTCAGTTCAGAAATTGCATTGTTGGAGCTGCTTACAATGCTGGTAGTTGATTTAAATGTTTTGCGGTGTGCAGCGCCTCCGGCTACAGCCATTCCATAAAAGAAGGCCCATGCGATCAGTAAGAAGGTGATTTTGCTTTTCATGGCGTTGTTCGTTTTATCTGCAACAAATGTAAGACGTATTTAAAAACCTGGCCTCACGGAAAACCATGATTTTTATCTAAAGTCATGGATAAGAGTGGTTTAGCGGAGGTGCCCGGACTTGTTTTGACGTTGAAAAATTGGAATTCGTCCATTGCAAAAGGAGATTGCACTGTGTTTTTTGAGAAATTGTGAGAGGAGAAAAAATTAAAAAAAAATTGAGATTGGGTAGGCGCCAGGCTCTGCCTAGTGACAAACATGTAATGTCACTAGGCGGAGCCTAGCGCCTACAGGTTTAAACCACATAAGGCACAAAGGACCACATAAGGCGTAGCATGGGAATGATCCTGCAAGCATTAACGGGATCCCGCAACAGGTGCGGGATGATGACACTAAAGAAAATTCAATAAATTAGCGTCATTGCGAGGAACGAAGCAATCTCATTCCAGTGATCCTGCAAGCATTGTTATGGGATCCCGGGTCAGGCCCGGGATGACAAGTTTTGTTTTGTGTATATGTTCAATAAAAATTCTACAAGCATTTATAAGATCCCGCAACAGGTGCGGGATGACGACACTAAAGAAAAATCAGACAGGAATTAACTTCTGCTTATTTTTTTAATAATAAGCTTAGTGATCTTAGTGCCTTAGTGGTAAACAGTACGCAGCATCTGCGCACAGCAAACTTTAAACTTTTGAACTTTAAACTTTGAACTAATTTAAAAAAACTAAAAAAAGCCATGCTCTCACGCATGGCTTTTTACAATCAACCCTCCACTAAAAATCTACATTTTAATGATGATAAATTCTGTTCTCCTGTTCTCCTGGTGCTCTGCTTCGGTACAGGTGGATTTTACAGCGCCTTCGCAGGCGCAGCCGTTTTTCAGTTTTGATTCGCCGTAGCCTTTGCCGTTAATGCGCTCCGGATTGGTGATTTTCTTTTTGATGTATTCTGCAGATGCTTTTGCACGGTTATCGGATAATTTAAAGTTGGCTGCAATTGTTCCGCGGCAATCGGTGTGGGAACCCAGCTCCACGATCATGGTTGGATTTTCATTCATTACTTTTACGATCTTTTCCAATTCCACAGCTGCATCTTTACGGATCGCATATTTTCCTAAATCGAAATAGATCGGTTTGATGTTGATTAATTTTGCAAGATCGGCACCCACATCAATTTTATCCATACTCAGGTCCATGTCCTGGCTGATGGTGTATTGCCCTTCTTTATCAAGCACTTTATTGTACGTTACTGTTTTCGACAGGTAGCCGTCTTTTTCCAATACAATGTTGTAGCTGATGCGGTCAGTTAATTTATTTTCTGCCAGTGGTTTTCTGAAATCACCGGTAGCAGGCGTGTTGATCAACTCATCTTTCCCGGTAACGTTGTTGATCAGTTTCATTTTTACACCTTGCAACGGTTGTTTGGTTGCTTTATCGGTTACGATGGCATATAATGATAAGCCCGGATCTTTTTCCAAAACCACATCGGCTGTGATCACATCATCAGGAACGGCAGTACTTGCAGTGTTAGCGCCATCAAAGTACTTGTCTTTTGTTCCGGTTAATTTATATTTTTTATCTGCTTCTGCAGTGAAGGAATATGCTCCATCGGCGCCGGTGGTGGCTGATCCTGCTTCTTTGCCTGTATCATCCACTAATTTTACAGTAGAGCCGGAAAGGATGGCGCCTGATTTATCTTTCGCAATTCCTTTGATGGTTTTACCAAAGCTGAACGGCGTTAAAAGCTGGAATGCATAAATATCGTCATCGCCGCTGCCACCGGTACGGTTGGAAGAGAAATAACCTTTGTTCATTTTATTATCGATGATGAGTGAAAAATCATCGTATTGTGTGTTGAGCGGAGCGCCCATATTCAGGACTTTTCCGAAGGTTCCGTCTTCCTTCACAGGAGTGATGAACAGATCCAAACCGCCCAAACCTAAATGCCCGTTGGAAGCAAAAAATAAAAATTCGTTGGATTCTTCAAAATACGGGAACATTTCATTTCCTTCGGTATTGATCTTGTCGCCTAAATTTTTTGCAGTGCCCCACACACCGCTTGCATCTTTTTTGATCACGTAAAGATCGGCGCCACCGAAACCTCCGGGCATATCGCTTACAAAATACATGGTATTACCATCTGCGGTTAAGCTGGGGTGACCAACAGAATATTCGGAGCTGTTTAATTTGAACGGAGTTTCTTCGCTCCATTTTCCATCTTTGAAAGTGCTGAAAAAGATCTGCAGTTTTACAACGCCGTCGGTGCTTTTTCCTGCGTAGTTGTTGCGGGTAAATGCCATGGTGGTTCCATCGTTTGCAAAACTTGCCGGACCTTCATGCAATTTATGATTGATCTTTTTATTTAAATTTTTAGGATCTTTTAACTGGTCGCCGTTCACATCCGCAACGTACAGATCAAGAAATGGTTTTTGATTCCAGTTATAGCTTCTTTTAATAGATTTTACACCGCTGCGGGTGGAAGCAAATACAACTTTATTGTTGTAATACGACGTTCCAAAATCTTCCTGGTCGGTATTGATGTCGAGGTGAGAAATTTTGTAGCGGCCTTCGTCTTTTAATAAATTGCTAAGCTGCGCATTGTTAGCTGCATAATTTTTTGCACGCAGGTCATTCGGTGCAATGTCTGCAAAACGTTCCATCCAGTCTTTTGCCAGATCGTATTTTCCGTTTTCTTTTAATACAGATGCGTAGTTGTAAAAATCATCCGGAATAACTCCTTGTTGGGAAATGTATTTCGAATAGGTTTCTTCCGCTTTAATTGTGTTGTTGGTATTGCGGTAGCTTTCGGCAAGTTTACGCATCCCTTCCAAACTAAGGTTATCAGCTTGTGTATATTTTTCAATTGCTTTATCGAAAGAATAATAGGAATAATATTTATCACCTTTTATTTCTTTGGTTGACTTTTGGGCGAAAGACCCGAGGCTGATCAAAAGAATTGAAACGCTTATGTATAACTTATTCATGGTTGTATTTTTTCGAAAATTAGAAATAACGTGGGGAACGGATTTTTTGTTTGTCTTTGAAAATGAAATCGTACATCAGTACAATTTCGTGGCTTCCCTGGTTGTATTTGAATGTTTGGTTGCCGTACGACCAGTCGAAGGAATAACCTACATGAAATTGTTCGGTAAGGTTATAACCTACTAACACACCCAGTGCATCACCGGTACGGAACATCGCGCCAAGCAATAAACGTTTGTTGAAAATAAAGGAAGCGGTAACATCGGCCTCAACCGGTGCTGCCATGGTTACTTTTACAAATGTTGTTGGTTTAAATTCGACTGTGTTTGATAATTTGAAAACGGTTCCGGCGATAAAAAAATAATGGCGTTTTTCGCTTGCCAGGTTGGTGCCGCCGCTGGTGGTATTTGTTTTGAAATTATTTTCCAGCAATTTTGGTGTGGAAATTCCGGCATAAAAACGCGGGCGGTAATAATAAATCCCGAAACCGAAATTCGGCAGCAGCTTACTTTGGATGTTGTCCTGGAAGGCTAAATCGTTTTGCTGATCCAGCTGCAGGCCGCTTAATTTTGCCTGCATGTAATTGATGCCGCCGCTTAATCCAAACGCTAATTTGGATTTTTCGCTTACTTTAAGGATGTAGGAAAAATCGATGTAAGCGGCTGTGTTGCGCACCGGCCCGATCTGATCATTGACTACGGATAATCCCAATCCTAATTTATTATTAAAAATAGGAGAGTGGGCCGTAATGGTTTGCGTGGTGGGAGCGCCGCCGAAACCAACCCATTGCGAACGGTGCAATGCGGTAACGGTAAGCGCATCGCGGCTACCGGCATACGCGGGGTTAACGGCAAGGGTGTTGTACATGTAATGTGTGAACATTGCATCCTGCTGAGCAAACATCGACTGTGCACCGCAAGTCAATAGTACAAGAGCTGCTAATTTTCTGAGTGTTTTCATTTTGTTGTTTTTAAACCGGGAGGATCGCTCCTCCCGGAGTTTATTATCTGTTTAAATAAATGTATCCTTTGATGACTGCTGATCCGTCGCCGAGATCAAGTATGTAGAAGTAAGTTCCAACCGGTAATTCATCGCCACCGATTCTTAATCCTTCGGTTGCTTTTCCATCCCATGTGTTCAGGTATGGTTTTGCTTCGAATACTTTATTACCCCAACGGTTGAAGATCACAAATGTGTTGTTCGGATAATTATCGATTCCCTGGATCACGAACAAGTCGTTGACACCGTCGGCATTTGGTGAGAATCCTTCCGGAACGCTTACGTTACATGGTTTAGGATCACATCCGTTTGCAGGATCGCTTCCGTTCGCTACTTCTGTTCCGTTGCTTAGTCCGTCGCCGTCGCAATCCTGATCGTTCCATGCTGCGCTTGGCGCCACTGTTGAGTGATTCAACATATAGCTGCAAGGATCGTTTGGATTTGTATTGTCGGTAACTTCTGTTCCGTTGATCACTCCGTCGCCATCGCAATCCACTGTGTTCCAGGTACCGCCTTGTGGTAATGTGATGTCGGATGCTGTGTAATCACAAGGATCGTTCGGATTGGTGCCGTTAGCAGTTTCTGTTCCGTTTGTTACACCGTCGCCGTCGCAATCTGCAGCATTCCAGCTAGCTGATGGAGTTACCGTGATGCTTGCCGATAAGTAGGAGCAAGCATCAGTTGGGTTGGTTCCGTTCGCTACTTCCGTTCCATTGATCACACCATCACCATCACAATCGGCTGTATTCCAGCTTCCGGAAGGTGTTAATGTAATGCTTGAAGCAAGGAAGGAGCAAGGATCGCCTGGGTTTGTATTGTTTGTTACTTCCGTTCCGTTTGTTACACCATCGCCATCGCAATCCAATGCACTCCATGCTGCGCTGGGTGTTACGGTTGCATGTGCTAATACGTAAGCACATGGGTCATTTGGATTTGTTCCGTCCACAACTTCCGTTCCGTTGATCACTCCGTCGCCATCGCAATCCGCTAAGTTCCAGTTGCCGCCTTGTGGCAATGTTACGCTTGCAGTTAAGTAATTACAAGGATCGTTTGGATTTGTTCCGTCAGCTACCTCTGTTCCGTTGATCACACCGTCACCATCACAATCCGCAGCATTCCAGCTTCCGGAAGGTGTTAATGTAATGCTTGATGAAAGGAAGGAGCAAGGATCGCCGGGGTTTGTATTATTCGCAATTTCTGTTGCGTTGGTTACACCATCGCCGTCACAATCTGCATTGCCCCATACGGTGCTTTGTGCAACTGTTGCATGTGCAATCAGGAAGCTACAAGGATCAGCCGGATTTGTTCCGTCAACCACTTCCGTTCCATTGGTCACTCCGTCTCCGTCGCAATCTGCTAAGTTCCAGTTACCGCCTTGTGGTAATGTTATGCTTGCTGTTAAATATGCGCAAGGATCGTTGGGGCTTGTTCCGTCAACCACTTCGGTTCCGTTTGTTACACCATCGCCATCGCAATCCGCAGTATTCCAGGTTCCGCTTTGTGGTACTGTTGCGTTTGCTGCAATTCCAGAGCAAGGATCTGTAGGACTTGTTCCGTCAACCACTTCGGTTCCGTTGGTGATACCATCACCATCGCAATCAAGCGCAGCCCAAGCTGAGCTTGTTGCTGTTGTTTGATGTGCTAATATATAAGCACACGGATCGTTCGGATTTGTTCCGTCCACTAATTCGGTTCCGTTGATCACGCCGTCTCCGTCGCAATCCGCTAAGTTCCAGTTGCCGCCTTGTGGTAATGTTACGCTTGCAGTTAAATATGCGCAAGGGTCGTTTGGACTTGTTCCGTCAACCACTTCGGTTCCGTTTGTTACACCGTCACCATCACAATCCACTGTATTCCAGTTTCCACTTTGTGGCAATGTAATACTGGATACAATTCCGGAGCAAGGATCTGTAGGACTTGTTCCGTCAACCACTTCTGTTCCGTTAGTGATACCATCACCATCGCAATCCAATGCTGCCCATGCTGAGCTAGTTGCAGTTGTTTGATGTGCTAATATATAAGCACACGGATCGTTCGGATTTGTTCCGTCAACTACCTCAGTTCCGTTGATCACACCGTCTCCGTCGCAATCAGCGCTGTTCCAGTTGCCGCCTTGTGGTAATGTTACGCTTGCAGTTAAATATGCACAGGGGTCGTTTGGACTTGTTCCGTCAACCACTTCGGTTCCGTTAGTTACACCGTCACCATCGCAATCGACTGTATTCCAGTTTCCGCCTTGTGGCATTGTAACGCTTGCTGTTAAATAAGAACAAGGATCGTTAGGAGTAGTTCCGTTTGTAAGCTCAGTTCCGTTAGTTACACCGTCACCGTCGCAATCCATTCCGTACCATGATGTGGCAGGCGTCACTGTTTGGTGCGCCAGTACATAATCACATGCATTGGATGGATCTGTTCCATCGGTTGTTTCCGTTCCGTTTGTTACTCCGTCTCCGTCACAATCTGCAAGCGGATCAGAAACCGAGCAGTTGAGTACGTTGATCACAATGTGTGCAGTATCGCACAAGCCCGGTGTGCCATTGTCACAGATGATCACACATAAGCTATCCATTCCGAAATAGCCTGTGTTTGGTGTGTACGTGATACAAACCTGTGAACCGGTTATTGTGGTGGTTGCAGTTCCGTTGATCGGGTTACCGCAGGAGTTTACTGCGTATGTTTGCCCGGAATCCGGATCAAGGATTGGTAAACAAACGCTAACCGGTGTATTGATGTTTGTTGTTACAGTTGTATCGTGTACTACAGATACGTCGTTTACCGGTGTAACAGTAATTGTTACAACTGCTGTATCGCATAATGTTGGTGTTCCGTTATCACACACCACGTATGTGAATGAATCCGTTCCGTTATAATTTGCATTAGGAGTATACGTGATCGAGCCGTTTGCATTCACTGTTACTGTTCCGTTTGAAGGCGTTGCAGTTACAGTCGGGTTGTTCAATGTGTTTCCGTTTGGATCGCTGTCGTTAGATAATACAGGAACAGTCACCGGTGTATCTTCGCCAGTCGTTGCAAAATCATTTGCAGCAACCGGAGGCGCATTCGGTGTAACAGCAGGTGTTACACTGATAATTACGATTGCGGTATCGCACAATGATGGCGTTCCGTTATCACAAACTGAATACGTTAAGGTATCCAATCCGTTGTATCCGTTGTTTGGCGTGTAGGTAATCGAACCATCAGGATTTACCACACCCGTTCCGTGATTACCGTTATCGGTAATGGTTGGAGTTCCAAGAGTGGAATTTCCGTTTGGATCTGTATCATTTGATAATACAGGTACGGTAACCGGTGTATTCGGATTCGTGAATACTAAATCGTTGTTAGCATTTGGCGGGAAGTTAGTGTTTGCCAATGTGGTGCTGTCAACAAATGTGATGGTGATCGTCCCGTTATCACACAATGGCGGTGTTCCATTATCACACACTGTTACAGGAATTGTTATAGTACCTGTTGCAGTTGGATTTGTTGGTGTCACCACGATTGTTCCGTTTCCGGTTACAGTAACTGTTACCGGAACAGTTCCGGTTGGAGTTCCGTATGTGTAGGTCAATACATCTCCGTCAGGATCTGTAGTTCCGGCACCTACGTTCACAGGTATATTGCTACCTGCAGCTACAGTGATATTAATATCACTGGTTACAGGCGGATCGTTTCCTGGTGTAACAGTAATTGTTACAACTGCTGTATCACACAATGTTGGTGTTCCGTTATCACATACTACGTATGTGAATACATCTGTACCGTTGTAATTTGCATTTGGTGTATAGGTAATCGAACCGTTTGCATTCACTGTTACTGTTCCGTTTGCAGGCGTTGTAGTTACAGTTGGGTTGTTCAATGTATTTCCGTTCGGATCGCTGTCGTTAGATAATACAGGAACAGTCACCGGTGTATCTTCGCCAGTCGTTGCAAAATCATTTGCAGCTACCGGAGGCGCATTCGGTGTAACAGCAGGTGTTACACTGATGATCACGATTGCAGTATCGCACAATGATGGCGTTCCGTTATCACATACCGAATAGGTTAATGTATCCAATCCGTTGTATCCGGAGTTTGGCGTGTAGGTAATCGAACCATCAGGATTTACCACACCCGTTCCGTGATTACCGTTGTCGGTAATGGTTGGAGTTCCAAGAGTGGAATTTCCGTTTGGATCTGTATCATTTGATAATACAGGCACAGTAGCCGGTGTGTTCGGGTTCGTGAATACTAAATCGTTGTTAGCATTTGGCGGGAAGTTAGTGTTTGCCAATGTTGTGCTGTCAACAAAAGTGATGGTGATTGTTCCGTTATCACACAATGGCGGTGTTCCGTTATCACATACTGTTACAGGAATTGTTACCGTACCGGTTGCAGTTGGGTTTGTAGGCGTCACTACGATGGTTCCGTTTCCGGTTACGGTAATTGTTACCGGAACTGTTCCGGTTGGAGTTCCATACGTGTACGTTAATACATCTCCGTCAGGATCAGTAGTTCCTGTACCTACATTCACAGGTACATTGTTGCCAGCTTCTGTAACAATGGTTACATCACTGGTTACAGGAGGATCATTCCCTGGTGTAACAGTAATTGTTACAGCCGCTGTATCGCATAATGTTGGTGTTCCGTTATCACATACCACGTATGTGAATGAATCCGTACCGTTGTAATTTGCATTTGGTGTATACGTAATCGACCCGTTTGCATTCACTGTTACTGTTCCGTTTGCAGGCGTTGCAGTTACAGTTGGGTTGTTCAATGTATTTCCGTTTGGATCGCTGTCGTTAAACAATACAGGAACCGTAACCGGTGTATCTTCGCCCGTTGTTGCAAAATCATTTGCAGCTACCGGAGGCGCATTCGGTGTAACAGCAGGTGTTACACTGATGATCACGATTGCGGTGTCGCACAAGGATGGCGTTCCGTTATCACAAACTGAATATGTTAAAGTATCTAATCCGTTGTATCCGGAGTTTGGCGTGTAGGTGATACTTCCGTCAGGATTTACCACACCCGTTCCGTGATTACCGTTATCGGTAATTGTTGGAGTTCCCAATGTAGAATTTCCGTTTGGATCTGTATCATTTGATAATACAGGCACTGTAACCGGTGTATTCGGGTTCGTGAATACTAAATCGTTGTTAGCATTTGGCGGAAAATTGGTGTTTGCCAATGTTGTGCTATCTACGAAAGTGATCGTGATGGTTCCGTTATCACACAATGGCGGTGTTCCATTATCACACACTGTTACAGGAATTGTTACCGTACCTGTTGCAGTTGGATTAGTAGGTGTTACTACGATGGTTCCGTTTCCGGTTACGGTAACTGTTACCGGAACAGTTCCGGTTGGAGTGCCATACGTGTATGTTAATACATCTCCGTCAGGATCAGTAGTTCCTGCACCTACGTTCACCGGCACATTGTTGCCTGCTTCTGTAACAATAGTTACATCACTGGTTACAGGAGGATCGTTTACAGGAGTTACGTTGATAAACACAATTGCCGTATCGCAGAAAGGAGTAGGCGATGTGTTATCACAGATCTGATAAATTAATGTATCGCTGCCATTGTAATTTGCATTTGGTGTGTAAATAATTGTTCCGCCAGCACCTACAGTTGCTGTACCATTCGTTGGTGCATCGGTAATTACAACGCTGCCGGTGTTGATGTTGCTTTGAGGATCTGTATCGTTTGATAATACAGTGATCGTCGTTACCACATCTTCGTTGAGTGTTACCACATCCGCATTAGCGACAGGCGTACAATCCTGTGTTACCACAGCCACTGTTCCCGTTGCCGATGTACAACCATTCTCTGTTGCAGTAACCGAATATGTTCCGGTCATTGGCAATGTTGCATTTGGTATGATCGGGTTCTGATCAGTTGAGGCAAATGCATTCGGCCCGCTCCAGTTGTAGGTTGAGCTTCCTACAGTACCTGCAGTTAAATTCACCGGATATGTTAAACATACCGGTGAATTGCTGCTTGCAACAGGAGTGGCAGGTGTTGTATTGATAATTACTGTAGTTGTAGATGTTAAAGAAACGCAGGTGCCGATAGTTGCAGAAACAGTATATGTTCCGGCCATTGCAGCAGTTGCGTTGGTAATAGTTGGATTTTGTACCGACGATGAGAATGTGTTCGGTCCGGTCCAGGAATATGAAGTAGCGCCTGCACTGTTAGCCGTTAAATTGATCGTTTGCCCTGTACATACCGGTGTATTGCTTCCTGCAGCAGGAGCCGCCGGTGGAGCGCTGATAGTAACGCTTGCAGTGGTTGTAAATGTAGCACAACCGCCCGCAGCAGCAATCGTGTAGGTAACCGTATATGTTCCCGGTGTGGATGTAGTTGGTGTTACCGCACCGGTAGAAACGTTCAGTGTTAATCCTGCCGGAGTAGCAGTGTATGTACCGCCCGCAGTTCCTGTACGCGTTACGCTTTGTGCAGCAGCGCTGCTACAGAACGGACTTGCATACGAAATAGTTGCACCAGGTGCAGTGGTAATAGTAACACTTGCAGTAGTTGTAAATGCAGCACAACCGCCAGCCGCAGCCACTGTATAAGTAACAGTGTATGTTCCTGCTGTAGATGTAGAAGCAGTAACTGCACCTGTTGATGCATTGATTGTTAATCCTGCAGGAGTAGCAGTGAATGTTCCACCTGTTGTGCCTGTTAATGTTACAGCTTGCGCAGTAGCTAAGCTGGTACAATATGGCGATCCGCTGTAAGCGATAGTCGCAGCAGGAGCCGCAGTAATGGCAACCGTTGCAGTGGTGGTGAATGCAGCACAACCGCTTGCCGCAGCAATGGTGTATGTTACGGTGTATGTTCCAACGGTAGATGTATTGGGTGTAATGGCACCGGTAGAAGCGTTAATTGTTAATCCTGCAGGAATTGCAGTGTAGGTACCACCGGCTGTTCCGGTACGTGTTACATTTTGTACGGTTGCATTGGTGGCACAGAACGGACCAGCGTATGAAATGGTAGCGCCTGGTGCTGTTGTAATAGTAACACTTGCAGTAGTAGTAAATACAGCACAACCACCCGCCGCAGCAATGGTGTAGGTAACAGTATATGTTCCGGCAGTTGATGTACCGGGTGTAACCGCGCCTGTAGAAGCATTTAATGTTAAACCGGCAGGAGCAGCAGTGAATGTTCCACCTGTTGTGCCTGTTTGTGTTACCGTTTGCGCAGCAGCTAAGCTGGTACAATAGGGCGATCCGCCATAAGCAATGGTGGCGCTGGGTGTTGCCGTAATGGTAACGCTTGCCGTTGTTGTGAATGCAGCACAACCGCTGGCTGCAGCAATAGTATACGTTACCGTGTATGTTCCCGGTGTAGATGTATTTGGTGTTACCGCACCTGTTGATGCGTTCATTGTTAATCCGGCCGGAGCTGCAGTATATGTACCGCCTGCTGTACCTGTGCGTGTAACGTTTTGTACGGTTGCATTGTTTGCGCAGAATGGCCCTGCGTACGATATTGTAGCGCCTGGTGCAGTGGTGATGGTAACGCTTGCAGTCGTGATCACAATTCCGCAACCGCCAGCTGCAGCAATGGTATACGTAACGGTGTATGTACCTGCTGTGGATGTGTTTGGTATAATATCACCGGTACTTGCATTCAATGTTAAACCTATTGGCAGTGCAGAGTAGGTACCACCCGCTGTTCCGGTTAATGTTACCGCTTGTGGTGTTGCAAGGCTTGTACAATATGGTGACCCTGCATAAGTAATGGTAGCGCTTGCTGCTGCTGAAATGGTAACGTTTGCAGTAGTTGTAAATGCAGCACAACCACTGGCTGCCGCAATTGTATAAGTAACAGTGTATGTTCCTGCTGTGGATAAGTTAGGCGTGATAGTACCGGTAGAAGCATTAATGCTCAATCCGGCAGGTGCTGCAGTATATGTACCGCCTGCAGTTCCCGTGCGGGTAACTGTTTGCGGGATAATGTTGGTTACACAATACGGACCGGCATACGAAATGGTAGCGCCTGGTGCAGTAGTAATGGTAACACTTGCAGTGGTTGTAAATACGGAGCAACCGCCAGCTGCAGCAATTGTATACGTAACGGTATATGTTCCGGCTGTAGATGTGCCCGGTGTAACCGCACCTGTACCTGCATTTAATGTTAATCCGGCTGGAGTTGCAGTGTATGTTCCACCGGTAGTACCTGCTTGTGTTACTGCCTGTGCAGTAGCCAGGCTGGCACAATAGGGCGACCCGCCGTAAGCGATAGTTGCCGAAGGAGTTGCAGTAATGGTAACAGTTGCTGTTGTTGTAAAAGCCGCACAACCGCTTGCTGCAGGTATTGTATACGTTACTGTGTATGTTCCTACAGTAGATGTATTCGGTGTAATCGCACCGGTTGATGCGTTCAATGTTAATCCGGCAGGAGCAGCACTGTATGTACCGCCTGCAGTACCTGTGCGTGTAACGTTTTGTACGGTTGCATTGCTTGCGCAGAATGGGCCTGCGTACGAGATCGTAGCGCCTGGTGCAGCAGTAATGGTAACGCTTGCAGTAGTTGTAAATACGGAGCAACCGCCCGCTGCAGCTACTGTATACGTAACGGTGTACGTTCCTGCAGTGGATGTTCCCGGTGTAATATCACCGGTGCCTGCATTAAGTGTTAAACCTGTTGGTGTAGCACTATACGTACCGCCTGCTGTACCTGTGCGTGTTACCGATGTGGTGCCTGCGCTTGTACAGATCGGCGATCCTGCGTAAGCAATGGTTGCCGATGGTGTTGCCGTAATGGTAACGCTTGCAGTGGTTGTATACACACTGCAACCGCCTGCCGCAGCAACTGTATACGTTACCGTATATGTTCCAACAGTAGAGGTATTAGGAGTGACAGCACCCGTGCCTGCGTTAATTGTTAATCCGGCAGGAGTTGCAGTATATGTTCCGCCTGCAGTACCTGTACGCGTTACGTTTTGTACCGTTGAATTGTTGGCACAGAACGGACCAGCGTAAGAAATGGTAGCGCTTGGTGCCGCATTAACAGTAACTACTGTTGTTAAAGGGAATGTACAGCTGGTACCGGTTACCGAAATGGTTACCGAATAAGTTCCTGCCATTGCTGCTGTAGCGCCTGTAATGCCTGGGTTCTGAGCCGTGGATACAAATCCGTTCGGCCCTGTCCATGCATACGTAGAGCTGCTGGAAGGTGTTGCTGTTAAATTGATCGTTCCGCCTGCACATACCGGTGTGTTGCTGCCTGCAGCAGGTGCAGAGCACAATGCGGCACTGATCGTGGTATTGGTCGTTCCCGGGATCGGGCAACCGAATCCATCAAAAATATCGGGGTTACTGCCATTGTCAAATGTATTTCCGGAAACGTTACCGGTTCCTACAATGTGCGCCCTGGCATTGATAATATTATCACATAATAAATAAATACAATCGGTGGTAGCAGTTACCCTGAATTTGAACTGGGTACTGTCTATTCCTGCCGGAGAGTTTACAACTGTACCGCCGGTAATTCCGTTGGCACCGGTACCAACACGTACGCGAATCGTTTTTGATGCAGAAATATATTCTCCCTGGTCATCCGCGGAAGCATCCGTTTTATTACCAAGGTTGGGACCTGACGTAATTTTCAGGGATCCCGGTACGTAAATGGCATTTCCTTCAAGCGTATCTGTAATATACGTATTAACTGCCGGATCGGAACCGATGTTTTTGCCTACAACAGTATATTCCAGCGTATCACCGGGATTCACAACACCGCCGTTTAAATCTCTTACCCTTACCGCGGCTCGTAAATCGGGTTCGTACACGTCGATGGCAGAAGTTACCACTTGCGTTAAAAAAGTTTCACCACCGGTCCGCTGGCGGATGGTGGCTGATGTGGCGCTGTTGCCGATAAATAATTTGGTAGTATTGTTCGGGATAAAAATATCCGCATCGTATCCCAATGTATTGTTAAGGCTTGGAGTGCGGTAAGGAGTCAATACGCCGTTGTAAGAGCAGGTACTGTTAAAGGCATCGTTTGCCGGGTTGATGGCATCGTTCACACTTCTGAAAGAGGCAGCGCCTTTAAATAAAAGAGAGTCACCGGTAGAAGCACGGTCGCCATCGTACACAACCAATCCTAATTCAAATGTTACCGGGCCGCTTAGTGGCGTTAAAAATCCACTGATAGGAATATCCGTTGTTGCATTGGCACCCGAAACGTTGGAAAGACCATTAAATACAGTCAGGTTACGCATGGGTTGCAAATCGTTTTTATAGATCACAACAATTGTCCAGCCGCCAAATACGTTGGTACTTCCTACGCGTGTGGCTATGTTTGCAAGGGTAAAGCGGGCATTGATCCCGGCTGCCTGTACAATTGTAGTAACATCGCTAAAGCAGTGATACGTGTCAAAACCCACTGCATTATCCTGTGGTGTAGCAGTAATTGTAGTATAAGTACCATTATTTACTTTTAATTTTACTGTTCCGCGGGTGGCGTAATTGCTTCCGCCGGTTTGGTTTTGAGCGCCCCAGTATAATCCAGCCCAGCTGATCTGGCTACAGGTTGGAAGCGTTAAACTATCGTTGCTCGACTGGAATGTAGTTCCATCCGCATCAATATCAATATACGCGGCGGTAAAACCATTATCACTACTGGTCCCGGAAGGTGGAACTTCGTTTTTTGCAGAAGTACAGCTGGCACTTGTTGTACAGGTAACGGATGAGTTGGAAACATAACGGATCCCTCCTTTTTGCGTGATCTGCTTACGGATTGTAAATGGTGTGATCAGCTGAGCGAAAGCCCCCAGGCATAATGACAGAAATACAAGGGATAGTAAAATTTTTTTCATAATTGAGATAGGAATAAGTGTACTATATAATTAATGCTTTACTATTATTTAATGGTAAGTGTAGAGGTATATGTTTTTGTATGTGTTTTGATCAAAAAGGTGTATGTGCCTTCGTGGAACTCGGAAATATCAATGGTGAAATAAGAAGGGGATTTGATCAGCTCCACTGTTTCGATCTGGCGGATCACTACACCGGAAGCATCCAATACCTGGAAAAAACCGGTTTCGCCGTCGTTCCCGTTAAATGAAATTTGTACCACAGGCGTTGAATACGCAATGGTTTGGTTCAGTTTCAATTCGCCGCTATCGGTTGTGGGAGTACCTGCAACTGCTGCGTTCAGGGATAATGATAATAAGATTGCTGTAAATGCAGCTACAAAGCGGAGTGTGATTTTGTGTTTCATTTTAGTTTTTTATTATAAAATATTTTGCGGCAAATATCGACTGGCTACTTCCGGCAGCATTCACGGTTTTCTGTGATTTTTACAAAATGAGCAGGCGTGGTGTAAGGTTTTGCGCGAAAATGGTTTTTCCTCTATTTTTGCGCAATATTAGTGCACATTCAGGGATGAGGTAGTAGGGACTTAACAATTGAAGCCTAAAGAAGGATAATTGATTGAATTTGATGGATAAGTGATGTTCTTAAATATATTTATTTGAAATTCAATCATTTAGATTTTATTTTCCTGCAAAAAACGTTTTTGCATTCAATTAAAATTGTTTTTTTTGTACCTTATGAAAAAGCTTTTTTAAAGCCCGTGCGGAATCAGTTACATAGATTATTGTCTCTCTCTCAAAATAAAGCCCTGTTAACAGCAGCGGTTATTTTTTTTGCGGGCAGCGGCATTGCACAAAATTCCATTGGCAGGTTAAACGAGCTGAGCCTGCAAAAAGAAGTACCATTTACCGTTACGCAATATTCCACCAAGGATGGGCTTACACAAAGCCAGGTGGCCGATATCATTGAAAATTCCGACGGTTCTCTTTTTCTTTCTACCGCCAATGGTATCAGTACGTTTAACGGATATGAATTTTCGGAACCCCCGATCGATAAAAAATACCGCTATCATTTTTTTGACCGCCTGTACTGGAGTAATCACTACCATATTTTATACGGCAAGGATTTTAATACCTCCAGGCTGGTGCAGCTCTTGCCGGTATATAAAATGGAAAGCAGCGCGCAGTACTCTTTTTATCTTGCATCGGAACAAAACGACAGCCTGATCCTTTGTGATGTGAATTATCAATTATATAGTGCAAGCCTGCCTGATTTTAAGATCACCAAATTAAATTGTAAAATACCGGTTCCGCCCAACTATCTTTATTATTACAACCATATTGTTTATTGTGCTACCACTACAGGATTGTATACCTATAACATGGTCACGCATACACTTCTCAAAATTACAGATGAGCCCTCTCTGCGGGTAAAAGCCAATCCCTTCAATCACCATGTATATGCATTAACACGTACTTCGGTTTTCGAGGTAAACGATTCTGTAAAAAAAATAGCAGATATAGGTATTCAGATCAGGGATCCTTCGGATATGTGCAAGGGGATCGAATTTGTGAGCGACTCAGAGTTTTATGTGACCACCAACCAGGGTTTGTTTTTTTACAGCCCGGAGTACACGCAGCATTATACGTTTGCAGATGGATTGCCCTCCGAATCCCTCAGCAGCTTGCATTATAACAAAGCCGAAAATTGTTTGTTCGTTGGTACGGAAGAAAAAGGACTTTTAAAACTTCAGTTCAAAACGGCTTATTCTCTTTTTAAAAAAGAAGGATTTGCTGCCTCTTCTCTAAATTCGATCATCAAAACTTCCGACGGGAAAGTACTGGTCGGTGAAAATTGTTGCCGTGTTTACCAGATGAAAATAGATACCGTGATCCCTTATAACAATATTGAGGGATCGTATGCCTGTATCGCTGAAATTGATAAAAATATTTATTGCGGTACATGGGGTGCCGGAGTGCTGATAATGCACGATGGTAAAGTTACAGAAACGATTGCTCCGCCTGCCATACCGGGTTCTGTTGTATTTTCTGTTTTCAAAGACAGGCAAGGTTATACCTGGGTGGGCACACACAAAGGCGTTGGAAAAGGGATGACCCCTGAAACCATCAAACCTGTATTTTCAAAAGAAATAAATTCCAAGATCGTGTGCATGTACCAGTTAAGGAATGGCAACATTTGCCTTGGCGGCGAAAACGGATTTTACATTGTTTCGGAAAATAAAGTAGAAAAAATAGTTGGGAAAGAAGAAGGATTAAACGCTAAGGAAGTGCGGTCGTTCCTGGAAGATAAAGAAGGAAAACTATGGATTGGCACGTATAGCGGCGGTGTGTATTGTTATGAAAAAAATAAGCTCACGTCCATCAACGCAATGAAAAATTGCATGCTGTTTGAAGATGCATTTTGTTTGGCGATCGATGATTTCGGGCAATTATTTATGAGCTCCAATTATGGATTATGGAAAATTTCATACAAAGCATTGGATGATTTTTACAAAGGTAAAACCGACTTTTTGATCCCGGAACATTACACGCAGGAGAACGGAATTTTAAATACCGAATTCAATGGCGGATTTCAGAATAATTATTTGAAAACAAAACAAGGCCATTTTTATTTCCCAACTATAGAAGGTGTGGTGGTGGTTACTCCGGATACACCAACATACAGAAAATTGTTTCCAAAAATTGTACTGACCAAACAAAATAAAATAACAGGCGATTCCGGTAAATATATATTTGAACGGAATATTTCCGTCATAAATTTTAAAGCAAGCTGCGTTAATTTTTCTGAAAGATTTAATGTGTATTTTCAATACAAAGTAGTGAAAGATGAAATAGCGCAGGACTGGAGCGCTCCGCAAAAAGAAAGCGATTTTTCATTTTATCAGCTGCCTCCCGGTAATTATAAATTTGTTATCCGTGCCATCGACAGCGGTAATGATACGCATCCGGTGGAAACGGTTTTTAATTTCCGGATCCTTCCTTATTTTTATGAAACCAACTGGTTTAAGCTCAGCGTTGCATTGCTCATTTGTGCACTTACGATCATGGTGATCCGCTGGCGCACGAAAAAAAATAAAGAATTGCTGGAAAAAGAAAACACTGTAAAACGTCAGCTGGCCGAATTACAGCTCGAAGGGATCCAGGCACAAATGAACCCGCATTTTGTTTTTAATTGTTTGAACACCATTCAGGCACTTTTTATCACCGGCCAAACAAAGCTCGCAAACGAATACACTGCGCGCTTTTCCAGCTTAATGCGCCTGATCATCGAGCACATCCGTAAACGGAAGATCAGCATCCGCGAAGAAATGGAATTGCTCGAAATTTATTTGCCGCTCGAAAATATTCAATTGGAAAATGCATTTGATTTTTCTATAAAAGTGGATGCCGGAATTGATAAAGACAACACCCTGATCCATGGAATGATTATTCATACCTTTGTGGAAAATGCCATCAAGCATGGAATAAAACCGCGCAACGACCGCAAAGGAATTATTACCATCCGCTTTAAAAAAGAAGGCGAAACCATTGTGGTGGAGATCACTGATAACGGTAACGGCATCAACTATATGGTGAATAAAAAGCAGACGGGCAGCAAACACATTTCGCGCGGATTACAAATTATTAAAGAGCGGATCAACATCATTAACCTGTTGGAAAATATTAATATTTATACGGAAACGATTGATCTTAGCGATGTGGACAAAAACAAAACAGGAACAGTAGTACGAATTATTTATCCGATACAGCATGATACCGACACTCATCGTTGATGACAATAAGCACAACCGGGCAATCCTGGTAAAGCTGATCACGGAATATTGTCCGGATATAAAAATAATAGGAGAAGCAAGCTCCGTGGAAACTGCAGAAGCAGCGATCAGAAAATTAAATCCCGAATTAATATTTTTAGATATTGATCTGGGCGACGGAACCGCTTTTGAATTGCTCGGCAAAGTGCCGGACAGCAAACATCACATTGTATTTGTTACCGCCTTCGATAAATTTGCGATCGAAGCATTTAAAGTAAATGCCATTGATTACCTGCTGAAACCGATCAGCATCAGCGATCTTGAGCAATCGGTGGAGAAAGTAAAACGCTACAAAAAAACGATCAATTACGAAAAATTATTACAGGATTTGCTGAACTCAAGAGAACGGGAGGTTAATCAAAACAAACGCATTGTGATCTCGAGCCAGAGTGGATTGAAATTTGTGGAATCGCTAAACATCATTCGCTGTGAGGCTGACGGACGCTATACCAAAATTGTATTGTTGGATAAAAGCACGTTGCTGTCGTCGAAAAACCTGAAAGAATTTGAAGATGAATTACCACACGATTTATTTTTCAGGGTACACCATTCGCATCTCATCAACATCAAACAAGTGGATCAGTATTATAGAAACGATGATCTGATCATCATGAGCAACGGCGATAAAATTCCATTGGCACAGCGGAAAAAAAACGAGTTCATGGATACGCTCACGATTATTTAAATTAGTTGATTTTGGAAACGAATCATAGCCACAGATTCACAGATTAAAAAAGGATAAAACAAATGACACCGATTCGCACAAAATCGCTTTGCGATTTTTATCTGTGAAATTAAATTTGATTAGTGTTGTTGTAGGAAAATGTTGTTTTTCTGCAATATTCATAAATAATACTGTCATCCCGCAATGTTGCGGGATCCCGTAAATGTTTGCAGTATTTAATTAGCCGATCCCGCAACGAGTGCGGGATGACAGTTCTGGAGAATATTTATGTTTTCATATCAACATTGTTCTACAACACAACCATTTGATTTGAAAATCTGTGAATCTGTGGCTTTATTTTATTTTTGCAAAAAAATATCCTTATGAATTCCTTTACCACCATTGGTTTTTTAGCAGCTTTCTGTACCACTGTTTCCTTTATCCCACAGGTAATCCAGGTCATGCGCACAAAAGAAACAAAAGGCATTTCGCTGGGAATGTACATCATCTTTACTTTCGGCATAGCCTGCTGGCTTACCTACGGCATTTGCCTCGGTGATCTTCCCATGACCATTTCCAACACCATTACGCTGGCACTTGCAGCAACCGTTTTGATATACAAGATCAGGTATAAATAAGTAGCAGGAAGTATCAGGACAAAAAAAATCCCAATTTGATGTGCAGATTACTAATGTGCAGATTATTGATTTGCTAACTGCAGAACACACCCCTAACCCCTCTCAAGAGGGGAACTGAATCATTCTGCACAAATTGATGAATGTGTTATTGCTTTTTATAATTTATAGTAAAAAACTATACTTTAAAAATTCAGCAGAATCAAATTCCCCTCTTGAGAGGGGTTAGGGGTGTGTTCGCTTAAAGTAATAACACACAGTAAAAACACAGATTCGTAATATTCATTTCTGTTCGCTATCTGTATAACACACAGATTAGTATATTAGTGCAAATTGGTATTTAGTAGATCCACAGATTCGTAATATTCGTTCCTGTTCGTTATCCGTACTCCTTTTTCTTTGCGCCTTTGCGGTTAAATCCGTACAGCATCTGCGCACAGCAAACTTTAAACTTTTGAACTTTAAACTTTGAACTTCTTAGTCTATCAGAAACGGACAAATTTAACGCTGAACCATCCGGTTTTGCTACTAATCCGATCCATATCCCCATTATTAAAATAATCTTAAAAATATTGGCGACGTGTGTGCCTAAATAATTAAATTTGCATTCAATGCAATTACATATGCTAAAATACTTATCCATTTTACTGTGCTTTACAGCAATCACGGCGGTGGCACAGGAACCGGTTACACCAAAAACATGGTCGCTGGAAGAATGCATCGACTATGCGCTGAAAAACAACATCCAGATCCAGCAAAGTGTCTATACCTCTGATATTGCGCAGGTAAACCTCGTGCAAAGCCAGGGTCAGCTGCTGCCGGAAATAAACGGAAGCGCTTCCCATTCCTACAACATCGGCCGCACCGTCGATCGTTTTACCAACCAGTTTGCCGATTCAAAAGTACTGTCGCAAAACTTTGGCATCAGCGGCGATATTGTGCTGTTCGGCGGTTTTCAAACCATCAACACCATCAGGGAAAACCGTTACAATTACCTTGCAAGCAAATACGATATTGATAAAATGAAGAACGATGTTTCCCTCAACATCGCTACCGCTTATTTACAAGTACTTTATAACATGGATGCCGTGGATGTGGCCCGCAACCAAATGGGAATTACACAGCTGCAGGTGGACCGTACCAAATTACTGGTAGATGCCGGATCGTCTGCAAGAGGTGCATTGCTGGATATTCAGGCACAATTGGCATCCGAGGAATTAACCCTTACCGATGCACAAAATCAGTTGGACATTTCCCTGCTTTCCCTGGCGCAGCTGCTCAATTTGCCTTCCGCAGATGGTTTTACCGTTGTAAAGCCCGACCTGAGCTCTATGGCAGATCAGTTACTGGCTTCCACGCCGATGCAGATCTACAACACCGCCGTAAGCAATTTACCGGAAGTAAAAAGTGCCGAACTAAAAGTACAAAGCGCCGATAAAGCTGTGGATGTAGCATGGGGCGGATTAAGCCCGCGCTTGTCGTTCAGCGCTTCCTACGGTACCGGTTACTCTGGGTTAAGCCAGCGATTGGTTTCATTGCCTGCATACCAGGGTTATGCGCCCAATGGCAGCCTTACTACCGGTGGCGATAGCGTTTTATCGCCCGTGTTTTCTGATCCTACTTACGAAAAAACACCATTCGCAAGTCAGTACAAAGCCAACGTTAACAAGTCATTCGGGTTTTTCCTGACCGTTCCGATCTTCAATAAACTAACGGTAAAAACATCCATCGACCGTGCAAAAATTCAAAAGCTGAGCGCTGATCTCAATGTGGAATCTACCAAATTACAGATCCGCAAAAATGTGCAGCAGGCTTATGCCGATGCAAATGCCGGGTTGAAAAAATACAGTTCCAGCGTAAAAGCGCTCGAAGCCACACAGGAATCATTCAAATATACCGAGCAGCGTTTTAACGTGGGTATGGTAAACACCACCGATTATAATACTGCAAAAAATAAAGTGATCAAAGCACAAACCGATCTGTTGCAGGCAAAATACGAGTACGTATTCAAATCAAAAGTGCTTGATTTTTATCAGGGAAAACCATTGAAATTTTAATTTTCCGCATAAAATAAAAACAAAAAAATGAAAAAGATAATCTGGATCATCATTGCAGGAGTTGTGTTGTTGGTTAGCATTGTAATGCTGAAAAACTGCTCGGGCGATAAATCCACAGCCGTTACCATCGAGAAAGTACAAAAACGCAGCATCATCGAACTGGTTTCAGCCAACGGAAAAATTCAACCCGAAGTGGAAGTAAAGATCAGCTCCGATGTATCGGGCGAGATTGTGGAACTGTTTGTAAAAGAAGGCGACCAGGTAAAAAAAGGCGACCTGCTTTGTAAGATCAATCCATTGATCTACGAATCCAGTTCCAGCAGAATGGTGGCGACATTGAACGGTGCAAAAGCCAGCTTGTCCAATTCCAAAGCACGCCTGGAACAGATCAAAGCATCGTTCGCAAACTCCGAAGCATCGTACATGCGGAACAAAAAATTACTGGACCAGGGCGCCATTTCGCAATCCGATTTTGATGCGGCCAAAGCAGCGTACGATGGCGCTAAAGCAGATGTGAAAGGTGCGGAAGACAATGTGGATGCTGCCGATTACAATGTGAAAAGTACAGAAGCATCGCTCAAAGAAGCGAATGATAATTTAGCAAAAACAAATATTTATTCGCCCGTAAACGGAACGGTTTCCAAGCTTAATAAAGAGAAAGGCGAACGTGTGGTTGGAACCGCGCAAATGGAAGGAACCGAGATCATGCGCCTTGCAAACCTGAATGAAATGGAAGTAAGCGTGGATGTAAATGAAAATGATATTGTGCGCGTACACAACGGTGATACATCGCTGATCGAAGTAGATGCCTACCTCGACCGTAAATTCAAAGGTATTGTAACAGAAATTGCAAACACGGCAAATACTACCGGCGTTACTGCCGAGCAGGTAACCAACTTTACTGTAAAGATCCGCATTTTGCAGGAATCGTATGCTGACCTGATGACCGATAACAAAGGCAATTCGCCGTTCCGCCCCGGAATGAGCGCTACCGTGGATGTACAAACAAAAAAAGCAAGCAACATTTTAACCGTTCCGATCCAGTCGGTAACTACCCGTACGGATAGCACCAACATGAATGGCGACAAAAAGAAAAGCGGGGGCAATGGAGAAGATGGCGGCGGAGATAACGAAATTGTGATCAAGGATGCAAAAGATAAATCCGGTGAAACAAAAGCGCCTGTAAAAGTAGAAGAGTGTGTATTTGTGATGAATGCTGGAAAAGCGAAAATGGTGAAAGTAAAAACCGGGATCCAGGACAATGATTACATTGAAATAAAAGACGGATTAAAAGAAGGTGATGAAGTAATTTCCGGCCCGTACAGCGCCATTGCAAAAACATTGAAAGATGGAACTGCGATTAAAAAAGTAGAGAAGTCGGAGTTATTTAACGGCGGAAAAAAATAAACTGAGTTAACCGCGTTGCATCCCAATGGCAGTGATCCTTCATTTAGAAACAGCAACCACCGTTTGCAGCGTAGCATTGGCAGCCGATGGAAAATTGCTGGCATTAAAAGAACAAAACGGCGAGTATTCCCACGCCGAAAATCTCACGGTATTTATTGAAGAGGTGTTGCAGCAGGCCAATGTTGCACTCACTTCCGTGGATGCCATCGCGATCAGCAAAGGCCCCGGTTCCTACACCGGCTTGCGGATTGGCGTAAGCACCGCAAAGGGATTGTGCTACTCACTCAACAAACCACTGATCGCTATTGATACATTGCAATATCTTGCATTAGGCGTTTCGCAAACACAAAGTCCAATATCCAACATCAAACATCCGGCATTGGCATCGCAAAATCCTAAATCCTTAATCCCAAATCCCAAATCCCTTTTCTGTCCGATGATCGATGCGCGCCGTATGGAAGTATACTGCGCCGTTTACGATGCTACAGGAAAAGAAATAAAATCCACTGCCGCCGAGATCATTGATGAACATTCATTCTCCGGCTTGTTGCAGGATCATACCGTTTATTTTTTCGGGGATGGCGCTGCTAAATGCAAAGACGTTTTATCACAACATAAAAATGCAGTTTTTTTGGATAATGTTGTGATCTCTGCAAAGGATATGATCACACTTGCGGCAAAAGCATTTGATGAAAAACACTTTGAAGATGTTGCTTATTTTGAGCCGTTTTATTTAAAGGATTTTGTGGCGGGGAAAAAGAAAGAAAAGTAGTTCAAAGTTTAAGGTTCAAAAGTTTAAAGTTTGCTGGTTCGGATCACGAACAGGAGCGAAACTGCGAATCTGTGTACATGCTGTGTAACACACCCCTAACCCCTCTCAAGAGGGGAACTAAATCATTCTGCATAAATTGTGAATGCATTATTATTTTAGAACTCTTTTAAAAGCTATAATTTAAAAATTGAGTGGCATCAATTCCCCTCTTGAGAGGGGCTAGGGGTGTGTCCTGCGTTTAGCAAATCAAAAATCTGCACATCAAATTCTAATAATACGTATACGCATATTTGATGATCCCGATCGACGCATTTTTAAAATCCCGGTCAATCTGCGATTTTACAAGTTTGGTAGCATCATCAAATAAATAACTCACTTCGTTCAGCACTTCCGTTCCTTTCATTTTCTTTTCAGAAATCAGGGAGCCGTTGGCATCGTATTCATAAATGCTTTCCAAACGCACCTCGCCGCTTTGGTTATTGATATAGATCTTCTTTACAAGATAGCTTTGTTCGTTGTATTCATAATCACTTTCCTCGTGCATCCAGCTCACAATAAAATCATAATTCTCATACAATTTATTTCCTTTCGAGTCGTAATTGATGATCGCTTTTTTATACTCGCGGCCTTCATCGTTGATACATTTCTTTTTTAGTTGTATCGGTGTCAGCTGCTCATACTCGAATGTTTCCGAAGATAAGATCGTTTGCACACCCAGCTTGAACTCGTTTTTATTTTCGCTGATGTTGGTTTCCCTGCAATGCGTTTCTTTTTTTATTTTTCCTTTTTCGTTGTACTCATAATAATACGCATCATAATAATCGCCGATGCGTGTACGCTTTATAATTACGCGATTCTCATCATCGTAAAACACATTTGCAAAAACAGTATCATTGATGTATTTCAAAATAGTTTTGGTGCTTGCCGGGCGAATGATCCTGCCACGGTGCTTTACTGCCGGAACATCCACTTCCTGCGTTTCAGTCCTCGCTAAAATGGTATAATAATACCGCACGATCTTTCCGTTGGCATCAAACTCAAAACCCTGTGTGGCATCCCTGTCAATAATAATAGCGCCATCGGGCTTGTCCACCATGTCCAGCACAATGCTTTTGATCTTGTTTTGTTTTACAACGATGGGATTAAAATTTACCGGCCCAACAGCGATCTCCACCGGTTTGGTGCTGATGAGCTGTGCCTGTAGGTGCATGACCGCGAGCAGGAAAAAAAATATCAGGAGTCTTTTTTTCAATCTTTTTAAAAACGTTTTTACCGGATCAACTTCAAAGCTTCCGCTACTTCTTTTACCGGCTGCAAACACGTTTTATTTTCACACACATAAATAAATGTCTGATCCTCTGTAAACCTGTTCATCAGCAATGGCAATGTACTTTGAGTAGCGCTTCCTGCAAAGATCACGTTTGGCAGGTAATGTTTTTGGAAGGATCTGTATTTTTCATCAACAGTTTTACCAACAATTGCCACTTCGTAAAATGGAGCGCTGAAATATAGCAGCAAAGTAGCCCAGTTGCTATAACCGGCGCCGTAATGCTCAATTTCCGGAAGCACATTGTTCAGCATTTGTTTGCTTTGCTCCACATAGCTTTCATTCTCCAGGTAATGCCCGAGTAAAAACAGGCATTTGGCCATGCTGGAATTAGAAGCCGGGATCACATTGTCCGACAATTCCATTTTGCGGGTGATCAGCGCATGATCAAGGTCGGAAGTAAAAAAGAACATCCCACTTTTGCTATCCAGGAAATGTTCTTCGCAATAATGCATCAGCTCTTCCGCCTTGAGCAAATACGATTCGTTGAACGTAGCCTGGTACAAAGCGATCAGCGCTTCCATCATAAATGAATAATCTTCCAGGAAACCGTTTTTTTGCCCGATGCGTGGTTTTACCACCGCCAAATGACTTAATTCATTACCTTCCGATAATGCATATTTTAATAAAAAATCTGCATTTTTTACGGCTGTTTTTAAAAAACGTTCTTCGCCAAATGCATTGTATGCATCCACGTAGCCTTTTAACATCAATGCATTCCAGGAGGTCAATATTTTATTATCCAATCCCGGATGAATGCGTTTTTCGCGCAGCGCCAGCAATTGTTTTTTGCATTTTTCCATCAGTTGCAGCAACGCTTCTGCGGAAATGCTGTGGCGCTTTGCAATGGTTTCATCATCATCATTCCGTAGTAAAATATAAGTACCGTGTTCCCACAAGCCGCGCTCATTCACATTAAAATAATCTGCAAACACTTCAAAATCATTTTTCAACAATGCTTGCAACTCTTCTTTTGTCCATACATAGTATTTTCCTTCCACACCTTCCGAATCCGCATCCAGTGCCGAATAAAAACCATTTTCCGGCGATGTTAATTCGCGCTCCACAAATGCCAGCGTTTCAAACACAATTTGCTTGTACAGCAAGTTACCGGTTGCCCGGAATGCTTCGCTGTAAAGCGTTACCAGCTGTGCATTGTCGTACAGCATTTTTTCGAAATGCGGCACTTTCCAGTAATGATCCACCGAGTAGCGCGAAAAGCCGCCGCCAATCTGATCGTAAATTCCGCCATACCCCATTTTTTGCAGTGTAATATTTACATGCTCCAGTGCTTTTTCATTGTTGCTTGTTTTTGCATAATGCAGCAAAAACTGGTAGTTGTTCGGTAAAGGAAATTTGGGTGCTTTGTTTGGTCCGCCATCTGTATTATCAAAACGCGTTTGCCAGTTTTCATAGCATGTATGCAGCAATTCCATTGTAAATGCAGGTGACGCTTCATTTATTTTTACCAGCTCCGCCAGCCGCACACCTTCGGTTAATTGCGTTGCATAATCCAGTGCTTTTTGCTGATCGTGTTGGTACAGATCTGTAAGATTTAATAGAATATTGATCCATTGCTCTTTTGGAAAATACGTGCCACCGTAGATCGGGCGGCCATCCGGCAAGGCAAAACAATTGAGCGGCCAACCGCCGTGTCCTGTCATCAGCTGCACGGCCATCATGTATACCTGGTCAATGTCCGGGCGTTCCTCGCGGTCCACTTTAATGCAGATAAAATGATCGTTCATGATCTGCGCCACGGTTTCATCCTCAAAACTTTCGTGTTCCATTACGTGGCACCAGTGGCAAGCCGAATAGCCCACACTTACCAGGATCAGCTTGTTTTCCGCTTTTGCTTTTTCCAGCGTTTTTTCGTTCCAGGCATACCAGTTTACCGGGTTGTGTGCATGCTGCAGCAAATACGGACTGGTTTCATCGATCAGGGAATTTGTATGTTTTTTTCCGGACATTTTTTCAACTTTTTGAAGGATAAAGATAAGTACTCTGCAGAATGGATTTGTAAAAAAAACGTACCTTCGTCAGAGCTTATTCCGGGCACGCATGTCACAACTATTACTCGAAGAAGAAAAATCGCGCTTTCAAAAATTTGTCACCAAACGTGGGATTTACATTGCAATGGTTTCCACGTTCCTTGGCTTATTTGCAGGTATTCCATTACTGGTATGGTTTACTACTGTTACCATCGTTACCATTCCCACATTACTATTATTTGTTTTTATTTGTTTTGCAATAGGACTGTTGCCGTGGCGTTACGTACGTGATCACCTGGAAATGGAATATTACCAGTTTGCCATGTATGCATTTTCGGGTTTTGGAATGTGTTTCCTTAATTTTTTATTGTTCATTAATCTCAATGTTTGTATCCACGAAAAAACGCTGACCTATACATCCGCTGATGTGAGGATCTATCAGAATTACGGGAATTTTGAAGCGATAGCTGTAGAAGACGCAGCACTTTCGCGTAATTTAACCTTGTTTTTAAACGAGCATTTTCATGTAGAGAACGACGTTCCGCCACCGAAAAAAATAACGATCGTATATGCCACGGGAGTGTTGGGTTTTGATACGATCAAGGAGTGTAAATTTCAGTGATGCTTATGCATTTCCATTAACCATAAAATCATAGATCTTCTTTTTAGAAAGATTGATCTTAAACTGAAAATAACAATTTCCGCCATCATCCACCATCACCATTGATTTTTTCCAGTTATCAGGATCGTCGCAAAAATAATTGACCCAGATCACTTTTTCATTTTTATCATTATACGAAGGAAAATACTGTCTTTTATAATCCGATAAATTTTCCAGGTCTAATTTATTCGTTTTAATGTACGCGGTCATTAGCGAATCTATCTCCTTAATTTCAGTAATAGAAAGGAGCACCGCCTTATCATCGTCATGCAATATCACATAATTACTATCAAGGGAAGGAGCGGTATGATCCGGAAAAGTAATTCGGTTTGCAGTAACAGAACTATCAGTTTGCGCTGGCGCTAAAGCTACAGGCGCATGCTCAGTACAGGAAGAGATGAAGATGAACGCGGAAATAAAAAAAATTATTTTTTGAATTTTCATTTTGTATATTTTTTATTGACCTGTAAAGTTTCCGATCGGAACGTTTTTGGAAAATTCGATCGGGAACTTTTTATGCACAAGGAACTTTCCAACTTTCACATCACCTTTTAAACCTATCAGCGCATTTCTGCTCATCGCCATTACAATTAGCTGGGAAAGCGCTGCCGGATCCAGCTCAGTAAAGTCCGATTTCATTTTAAAAACATACACCTCTTCCGAACCCGCTTTGATTTTTATATTGTTTGTAAGTAACGCTTTTCCGGCATTGGTACCATTTAATGTAAGCGCCATGTCGCTCGGATAAATATGAAAGGCCGTGTTGTTCGGATTTTTGATCTTCACGCTGATCTCCGCTTCCACACCTTGCTGCGACATTTTAATGATCTTCACACTTTCGATCCCGCTGAATGTTACGTCCTGGAAATCGTCGCAGGAGGAAAGCATTAAAAAAGCACAGAAGCTGGCAAAGAAGAATAGGATTTTTTTCATAATTATTAAAGAGTTCAAAGTTCAAGGTTGAAAGTTCAAAGTTAGCCATACGCGGATGCTGTGCGCGTAAAAAAATCTTAATTGTTAGTAACCGTAGGCGCTAGGCTCTGCCAAGTGACGGTTACAATGTCACCAGGCAGAGCCTAGCGCCTACGCTTAATTAATTTAAATTAAAAAAAGTCTTTCGGCTCGTTACCAAAGTTGAATAACTGCAGAATAAATCTCCGAGTTTTTTTTGCGCCTTTTCGTCTCCGCGGTAAAAATGCACACAGTTTACACGCAGCAAAACTTTAAACTTTTGAACTTTAAACTTTGAACTTATTTAGAAAGCTCCGCGAAATTCTTATAAAAATACGGGATCGTTTCAATTCCTTTTAAATAATTGAACACGCCGTAATGTTCGTTAGGCGAGTGGATCGCATCCGAATCCAAACCAAAGCCCATCAACACCGAATCCAGTCCCAGCTCCGATTTAAACATCGCTACAATTGGAATGCTGCCGCCACTGCGCACAGGCACTGGTTTTTTACCGAAAGTAGTTTCCATAGCCATGCTTGCTGCTTTGTAAGCAACCGATGTACTTGGTGTTACTACCGGCTCTCCACCGTGGTGTGCTGTTACTTTTACTTTAACCGATTTAGGTGCAATGCTTTTAAAATAGTTGCTGAACAATTCAGTGATTTTATCGCTGTTTTGATGTGGTACCAAACGCATGGAAATTTTTGCGTATGCTTTGGATGCAATTACTGTTTTTGCTCCTTCGCCCTGGTAACCGCCCCAAATGCCGTTTACATCCAGTGTTGGGCGAATGGAATTACGCTCGTTGGTAGTGTAACCATCTTCACCGTGAATGTCGGAAAGATCCAGCGCTTTTTTATATTCATCCAGGCTGAACGGTGCTTTGGCCATCTCAGCGCGTTCTTCCGCGCTTAAAATTTCTACATCGTCATAAAATCCCGGAATGGTAATATGGTTTTTATCATCTTTCATTTTCGCGATCATCTCGCAAAGGATATTGATAGGATTGGCTACAGCGCCGCCGTACAAGCCGGAGTGCAGATCGCGGTTAGGCCCGGTCACTTCCACTTCCACATAGCTTAATCCGCGCAAACCTACAGTAATGGAAGGAATATCGTTGGCGATAATGCCCGTGTCGGAGATCACGATCACATCCGCTTTTAATTTTTCTTTGTTTGCTTTTACAAAAATACCAAGGTTGGTCGATCCCACTTCTTCTTCGCCTTCGATCATGAATTTTACATTGCAGGGCAAGGTGTTGGTTTTCATCATCAGTTCAAATGCTTTCACATGCATGTACATTTGTCCTTTATCATCGCAGGCACCGCGTGCATAAATTTTTCCGTCCTTGATCACCGGCTCAAACGGTCCTGAAGTCCATAATTCCAGCGGGTCAGCAGGTTGTACATCGTAATGCCCGTATACAAGCACCGTCGGTAATTTTGCATCAATGACCTTTTCACCGTACACGATCGGGTAACCGGCAGTCTCACAAATTTCAACTTTATCAGCACCGGCTTCGGCCAGGTTTTTTTTAATAGCTTCTGCAGTTTTTACTACATCGTCTTTATATTTTGGATCGGCGCTTACCGATGGAATTCTTAACAATGCAAATAACTCTTCAATAAAACGGTCTTTGTTTTTTTCGATATACTCATTGATCTGGTTGCTCATAATTTTTTGATTTTTAAAATTCGACGATTACAAAGTTGCAATTATTATTGAAAAATAACCAAAAAAGGAAGTTCAAAGTTTAAAGTTGGAAAGTTCAAAGTTTTGTTACCCGTGCTTTGCGCAAATGTTGTGTTTACTAAAAAAGGGATCATTATTTCAGGCGCTTGCTGTGCATCCTGATTTTGTGAAAGAGCAGGCTTCTGCAACTATCCGGACTGTTTTTACATCTGAATACATGCAGGGATCATTTTTTGAAAAAAAAGAATGTGAATTCATTTAAATGCAGCTTAATTTATTGATTTTCAGATTGTTGTAATTTTGGATGCTGCTTAAAAATTCTTTACTCCATTGGTAGCAAACGCAGAGGAAGGAAATAATTCCCAATTTTGTACGTCTGCGAAAGCAAAATCAGGGAAACCGGCGGAATAATAAAAGCGGGGGGAAGGACGTAAAAAAATAATTATTTGCTATATTTACTTATTAAATCAGCAGCACGGCACGCATTATAAATTGATTTTATGCTACATACCCGGTAAATTTGCCGGGAATTTATTTCAGAAAATAACATCCCCCTGTTAGTACTTACGAATTGTTGAAATGAGTAAAAAGAATATTATTTTATTGCTGTTTTTGACTCTTTTCAGTTTTAAAACTTACGCCACACACATTGTCGGCGGTGAGATCTTTTACGATTACCTGGGCGCAAACAATTATAAAATCACTTTAAAACTTTACCGCGATTGTTACCTGGGGCAGGCGCCTTACGACGATCCGGCAACGATCTTTATTTTCAACAGCAGCGGCGGTTTTCTTGATAGTATTCCCAGCTCTTTTCCAGGTTCGGTAGTGCTTCCCATCACTATTAACAATCCCTGTTTTACACCGCCCACGGATGTTTGCGTGGAAGAAGCCATTTATACTTACAACATCAATTTACCAGCCATCCCCGGCGGTTACGATATTGTATACCAGCGCTGTTGCCGCAATGGAAGCATCCTCAACCTTATTAATCCCGGTAATGTAGGTTCTACCTACATGGCGCACATTCCCGACCAAACCGTTGCGTTGAATAACAACAGTCCGCGCTACAATCATTTTCCACCCATATTTTTATGCGCCGGGGTACCACTGGTGTTTGATCATTCGGCTACTGATCCTGACGGAGATTCGATCTATTACGAATTATGTGATCCGTTTACCGGTTTAACTCCTTGCTGCCCTATCCTTGGAAGACAGGCAATAGGAACCGGCGGAAGCTGTTCCTCCGGCTGCGCCCTCATTGCAGATCCACCACCGTATCCTTTTGTACCATGGGCTACAGGCTACAGCGCTTCTTATCCCATGAGCGCATCACCGGCATTGGCCATCGATTCGCATACGGGTTTAATGACCGGTACGCCAAACACCATCGGGCAATGGGTAGTAGGCGTATGCGCCAGCGAATACCGCAACGGCGTGCTGGTGGATGTGAACAAACGCGATTTTCAATTCAATGTGGTCAACTGTCCCGGGTTGCCTGTGGCATCCATTCCGGTACAAACCGATTTTTGTTTTGGTTACCAGGCCAATTTTACACAAAACAGCTTAAACGCTACTACTTACCAGTGGGATTTTGGGGATCTTACCACTACCAGTGATGTATCCACAGCATTTGCACCCAGCTGGACCTATCCCGATTCGGGCGTTTATACCGTGACGCTGGTCATTAACCCGGGAACGCTGTGCGCTGATACCAATACCACTACATTTGATATCCAGCATTTATTGCAGCCCAATTTTGTGGTCGATCCGGGAGAATGTATTTACGATAACCATTTCAGCTTTACCGCTGCGGGCGATTTTACAGGTAACGGTACATTTGCATGGGATTTCGGAACGCACAATCCCGTTCATACTGCTACCGGGCAAACCTTCGGTACCGTTTCCTTTGATACCACAGGCACCTTTCCGGTAACGCTTACCGTAACGGAGAATGGCTGTATGGCGCAGTTTACCAACAATGTAACCGTGTATGCAAAACCGGAGGCGGATTACACGCTCGAATCGCCTGTTGCATGCAAGATGCAACCGGTGCATTTTATGGATCATTCCCTTGGCGACGGGCCTTTCAGCTATCAATGGCTGTTTGGTGATGGTAGTGTTTCTTCTGAAAAAAATCCTTATCACGTTTATAACGATACCGGTTCCTATTCCACCACCCTGATCATTACCAGCGCACACGGCTGTGTGGATACGGTTTCATTACCGGCGGCAACCGCGGTGTTCCCGTCGCCGGAAGCAGGTTTTGCTGTAACGCCTGCGGATACGTCTATTTTCTTTCCGGATGTAACCATGGTTGACCAGAGCACGGGAGCTACCGGCTGCAATGTAAGCTGGGGCGACGGTGCTTCTTATGGTAATTGCGATTCGGTTCACCGGTATACGCATCCGGGCACGTACACCATCATGCAAATGGTGGTAAATGAATGGGGCTGCAGGGATACGGCTTATTCGCAGGTATTGATCCGGCCCGAATTTATTTTCTGGATCCCCAATGCATTTACACCGTATCAGCCGAACGGGCTGAACGATATTTTTAAACCCAAGCTCATTGGTGTGCACGATTACAGTTTCCTGATCTTCGACCGCTGGGGCGAAAAAATATACGAGACCAACAACTCAGATGATGGATGGGACGGGCGTTTCAAAGGCCGCTTATGTACGAATGATGTATATGTATACAAGATCACTTTCCGTGACGATGTGCGCAATGACCCTCATCAGTATATTGGAAGGGTAACGCTGGTGCGGTAATCTGTTCGTAGATCTATTTATACTTTTACCCGTTGGGCGTAGCGTCCCGCTAGGTCCAACGCCAGGATCGTGCTCGTGCTTCTCAAACATTCTACTGGCGCTTTTTAAAACAATAGAACGCTCATTCTGCAGACTCTTTCGGCCTGTTCAGTAATAGCGGGAATGAGCGGTTGAAGAATTAAAGCTACGAAGCGATCAACCGTATCCGCGAAATTAACCGCGGTTTTCCTGTAGCGTCAGCGGAAGGAAAAATTACCTTACAGGCCAGTCCGCCGCGGCGGATTGTTACTTTTTGCCTTCAAAAAGTAAAGAAGATGGAATGAAACTAATCCCAATTCACCTGCTATAAACTTTCCAATAATCATTTTTTTTATTATATTTGATTATCAAAATAAGTGCAGCATTCATTTTTTCATCCCCTGAAATAGCTGTCAAGTCTTAAAATCATCCCCGTGATTAATTACGCATGAATCCTATGAATAAGAAATGTTATTTTTTATTCCTTTTGATCTCCCTGTTCAGTTTAAAAATAACAGCTTCGCACATTGTGGGCGGCGAGCTTTATTATGATTGTCTTGGCGGAAATAATTACAGGATCACCTTAAAGCTTTACCGCGATTGTTATAACGGGCAGGCGCCATACGACAGCGTTGCATACATTTCTGTTTTTAATAGCAGCGGCGGATTTGTAGATACGGTTTCTATCTTATTTCCAGGCTCGGTGGTATTGCCGCCTACGATCAGTAATCCGTGTTTTACGCCACCCGGCGATATTTGCGTGGAAGAAGCCATTTATTCTGCCATTGTCAATCTGCCTCCCATACCCGGCGGCTATGATATTGCTTACCAGCGCTGTTGCCGCAACATGACGATCTTAAACATCACCGATCCTTTTAATACCGGCGCTACTTACATGACGCACATTCCCGACCCAACACTGGGATCCTGTAACAGCAGCCCGCATTTTGCAAATTTTCCTCCCATTTTTGTCTGTTCCGGCATTCCTTTGGTATTTGATCATTCGGCAGTGGATGCTGACGGCGATTCACTTTATTACGAATTGTGCGACCCATTTACCAGTCCTTTAGATCCCCTGGCGATACTGGATCCGCCGCCTTATTCCAATGTGCTGTTTGTAAGTCCGTACAGCGGCTCCTACCCGATGAGCGCATTACCTGCGCTTGCCATCGATCCGCATACGGGGCTGATGACCGGAACGCCAAACCAGTTGGGGCAATGGGTGGTAGGCGTGTGTGTGAGTGAATACCGCAACGGAAATTTACTAAACGTAAGTAAACGCGATTTTCAATTCAATGTGATCGACTGTCCCGGCTTACCCGTTGCCATCATTCAGCCGCAAACTACATTTTGTGCCGGCTACCAGGTAGATTTTCAGCAAAACAGCATCAATGGAAATTCCTTTCAATGGACGTTTGGCGATCCCGGCACAACCAGTGATGTATCTCCGGATTATGCACCTGTATGGACTTATCCCGATTCCGGAACGTATACGGTAACACTCATCATCAATCCCGGAACACCCTGTGCGGATAGTACCAGCGAAACATTTCACCTTCAGCATTTACTGGCTCCTGCATTTGATCCGGGTCCGGGTAAATGTTTTTATAACAACAGTTTTGATTTTATTGCTGCGGGTGATTTTTCCGGTAATGGTACATTTAACTGGGATTTTGGAAGTCATGCTTCTGCACCGGCAGCAACAACTCCCAATGTAAATGCTGTTTCATTTGACACCGTGGGCGTATTTCCGGTAACGCTTACCGTCACGGAAAACGGTTGTACCAATCAGTATACTGCCAATGTAAATGTATCGCAGCAGCCAGTTGCCGCTTATTTACTGGACGATACGATAGTGTGCCAGCTGCAGCCGGTTCATTTTATTGATAATTCGCAGGGCGACAGGCCTTTTGGTTATCAATGGTCGTTTGGCGACGGAACCGTATCATCCGAGCAAAACCCTTATCACCTGTACGATTCCACGGGAACTTATGCCAGCTCACTGATCCTCAGCAATGCGTTTGGTTGTTCCGATACATTTTTGCTGGCTGCAAGTGTTGCTGTTATGCCCTTGCCGGTAGCGGGTTTTAGCATTACACCAAGAGATACATCTATATTTTATGCAGATATCGGCATGACCGACCAAAGCACAGGAGGTAACGGATGCTTTGTAGACTGGGGCGATGGAGCGGTGTCTGTCAATTGTGATACGGTGCATCAGTATTTCCGTCCGGGAACATATACCATCACGCAGGTGGTTGAAAATGCATCGGGCTGCACCGATACAGCGTACTCAACGGTGCTGATCCGGCCCGAATTTATTTTCTGGGTTCCTAATGCATTTACACCTTACCAGCAAAATGGATTGAATGATGTTTTTAAACCGAAGCTGATGGGTGTGCATGAATACAGTTTCGGGATCTACGACCGCTGGGGTGAAAAGCTTTTTGAAACTACTGATCCGGAGCAGGGCTGGGATGGAACGTTCAAAGGAAAGCTGTGCAGTAACGATGTATATGTGTACCTGATCAGTTTCCTGGATGATGTACGCAACGATGCGTATGAATATGCGGGGCATGTGGTGATTGTCAGATAAGTCCTTTATTTAAATGCTCCTGCTGCTTTTTTTTATAAATTCGTATCATCTTAACATTCGTTAAGGATAAGAAAGCATTATGAATTTCAGGTTTATCAGAAAGTTACTTCTTTCGTTTGCGTTTCTTTATTGTGGAACAGTGTTGGCTCAAAACAACCGGGAACTGGACAGTATGTTAACGGTTTACCATGCCGACAGTGCTTCGGCCGATGCGGTGCTGATGTGCAATATCGGCGCAGAATATTACCAGGCCTATACTTACGAAGGATATAACAAGGCGCTGATCTTTTACCAGCGGGCGCTTGATAAGGCAAAAAAAACGCACAACGAACGCATTACTGCTATTGCCTATAAGCTGATCGCGGGTGTGTACGATGCCATTAACATGAACATGGATACGGCTGCGCTGTATTACCAGCGTGGATTGGAATACGACCTTAGATCTACGGATACGTTCAGTATTATTCAATCTTACCGCAATGTGGTGGTGATCAGCGATAAGCTGCACAATGAAGATAAACGGCTGTATTATTCCGATAAATTATACAACTACCTGCGTGCCTTTAAAAATGAGGATTGCGCAATGTTCAAAAATCAGCTATCGATCTATTTTTCACAAAAACGAGTGATCGGAAAAGCGGAAGAATTGTTTACGCCGATCGATGTAAAAAAAGAAGCGCAGGAAAATATTGAATCGTTCCGCAATTATTATTATGCCGGACATTTCCTGTACCAGGCGCAGCGCAAATACAAAGAAGGAATAGATTTGCTTACCAGTGTATTGCCCTATACAAAGCTTACGGTAGATTCGATCAGCATTTATAAATTTTTATCCGAGCATTATCTTGATCTTGGAGATTACAAAAATGCATTTATTTACCTCGATAAAAATTCGGTATTGTCAAGCGCATACGAACATGGCGTGAACACCGACAAGATCGCGGAAACGGTTACGTTTTACAGGAACGAGCAAAAAGAAAAGGAAAGCATTGCGCTGAAAGAAAAAGCGGAATCGCAGTTAAAGCTCCGGAATTATATGTTTGTGGTGCTGTTCCTGCTGGTGCTGGTAGTGGTGATCATTGCACTTTTTGCCCGACAAACGGCGAAGAGAAATACGCAGCTGAAATTGCAGAAGGAAGAAGTGGAGCGCCTGAATAAATTAAATCAAAAGATCTTTTCGGTAATCTCGCACGATTTTCATGCGCCGCTGATGTCGATGAATTTATTATTGAAAATTTTAAAAAGCCTGAATTATCAAAAAGAAGACCTGGATGAATACGCTACCGATATCAGCAACCAGATCTCCCAATCAAAACTGATCCTCGAGAATTTATTAAGCTGGGCGCGGGCAGAGCTGAACATGCAGCAGCCATTCCCGGGAATGAAGATCAGCAGTAATGTACACACCGTGGTGGAGGAGGTGATCCCGCATTTACAATCACCGGCGGTAGAGAAAAAATTAACGATCGTAAACAATATTCCCGAAGGTATAAATGTGGGTATGCTCCCCGATATTTTAAAAATTATTTTCCGGAATTTACTCAGCAATGCTATCAAGTTTAGTTATACAAATGGTAGTATCGAATTTGGAATGGATCCAACCGACCGTACATTTTTTATAAAAGATAATGGCGTAGGGATCGATCCTAAAAAACTGGAATTATTATTTAAGGAAGCGGTGGGGAATAAATTAGGCACTTCCAATGAAACAGGCTTTGGGCTTGGTTTGTATATGACGTACGAGCTGGTACACAAATCAAACGGTAAAATTATGGTGAAAAGCGAGCAGGGAAAAGGAACAATTTTTATTTTAGCATTACCTGGTAATGAAAACACTTAGAATAGCGATTGCGGATGATCATCCGGTTGTAAGTAAAGGCATTTCTTTTTTGATAAAAAAAGATCCGTCCTGGGAGCTCATGTTTGTGGCACAAAGCAAGAATGAACTTTTGGAGCAGCTGAAAAATCATTTGGTGGATATGCTGATCCTGGATGTGGTAATGCCGGATGTAAGCTCTACCGATCTTTTTTCGGAGATCCTCCAGGCATATCCCAACCTGCGGATCATTGCTTATACTTCATTAAACAGCCCGATCCTCATCAAAATGCTTTTTAAAGAAGGTGTAAAAGGCTACGTAAATAAAAATGATCCATTGGAAGAATTAGCAGATGCGATCCGTGCCATTGGTAATGATGGTGGTATTTATATTGCGGAACAATACAAACATCTGATTGCAAAAAAATACGATTCGGATACCGAACCCGGCATCAGTAAACGTGAACGCGAAGTGTTGACATTGATAGCACAACAGCTCACCACAGCTGAAATAGCGGAGAAATTATTTATTTCTGCGAATACGGTAGAATCACACCGTAAAAAATTATTTGAAAAATTCCAGGTCAGCAACATGACCGGTCTTATTACCGAGGCGATCCGCCAGGGGTATATCCATTAGGGTACGAATAACGAATCTATACGAATTTACGAATCTGTGTAACTGCTGCGTGTGGCAGCGCGTGGAAAAGAACGCCCCTGTCAGGGCTTTTTTGTCCCTGACAGGGGTAGAATAAGCGTTTAGTACTTCAGCCGGATTTGTCAGTTTGCCACAGATTCACGGATTAAAAAATAATTTAAAATTACACAGATGGTTTTCAAAATCGCTTTGCGATTACCTGTCTGTGTAATTTTAATTCAAGTAAAAAATCTGTGAATCTGTGGCTATTAAGATCACAGGCGCGGCTTTATTTTTTTGTGTTAATCTACCCCTGTCAGGGACAAAAAAGCCCTGACAGGGGGCTTTGCGAACTTTGCGTCTCTGCGAGAAACCACACATAGTTCTGCGGAAAATTTAATAGATAAACTCCCAGGCACTTTTATGTGCCCCAATTGAATCTACATAATCCAGGAAATTTTTATAGAAAGGGTGATTACCAAATGTGGCACTGTCGCCGATTACCACCAGCTTTTTCTTTGCGCGGGTAAGCGCTACATTCATGCGGCGCGTATCGCTCAAAAAGCCAATTTCCATGCGGTCGTTGGAACGCACAAGGCTAATATAAATTACATCGCGTTCCTGTCCCTGGAAACCATCGATGGTTTTGACCGCGATCTGTGAACTGTAATTTTTCAGGAATTCATCTTCCGAAATTCTGATCGTTAAATGCTGTACCTGCTCTTTGTAAGGAGAAATTATACCGATCAGTATTTTTTTTCCGGAAGGATTATTTTGTTCGTAATGTTCGATCAGCATTTTCAAATGATCCAATAATAATTTTGCTTCTTCCGGATTGGCCGTGCTTAAACTTTCGGGATTCAGGATCTCGGTATAACCGCAACCGGCTGTATCAATAAAATCCAGCGGCGTGTTCAGCAGCGGTTCATTTTCATCGAAGCTCAATACCGTATCCTTCACGGATGCATCCGCTTTCAGATCGCCGCCGTAAAATTGTGCATTCGAAAAATTCATAATGTTTTCGTGCATGCGGTATTGTGTGTTCAGCATCACGGAAACATTTTCTAAATGCATGCAGCGTTCAAACAATGTTTCTTTCAAGCCCAGGTCTTCCGCTTTTTTTGATTTTACTGTTGGCGGCAGCTGAAAATGATCGCCTGCGAAAATCACGCGGTTGCTGCGTGTGATCGGAATCCAGCACATTGGTTCCAGTGCCTGTGCTGCTTCATCAATAAATACGGTGCTGAATTGTTTGTTGCGCATCATACGTCCGGACGAAACCACCGGTGTACAGGCAATGACCTGCGCTTTATCGAATTGTTCGCTCAAAATAAAATCTTCGAGCACACGTGCTTCCTGCAATATTTTTCGTGCTTCCTGGTAAAAAAGCTGTCGCTGTTCGCGTTCCTCTCTCCCAAAAGTACGTTTGTATTTACCGGCCATTCTAAAATATTCATCTGCCGTTTTACGGTACGCTTTTAAATCCTTGTACGATTCATGCGCTGCAATTTTTGCATCCAGCGTGTTGTTGATCACATCTTCCGAGATCCGCGCCGGGTTGCCCAAACGCAATACATTGATGCCTTCGCGGTGCAGCTTTTCGGTAAGCAGATCCACGGCAGTATTGCTGGAACTGCATACCAGCACTTGCTTTTCGGTCATCAGTGTTTGCCGGATGGCCTGCACTAGCGTGGTGGTTTTACCGGTTCCGGGAGGGCCGTGAATGATGGCAAGATCCTTTGCCGCTAAAATTTTTTGTACCGCTTTATTTTGTGATTGGTTCAGTCGCCCGAATTGCGTTGTTTCATTTTCTTTTTCAAACACCGGCGGTTTTATTCCGCTCATCACATCACGTAAATGTGCAAGACGATTGTTGCTGGCGCTCATTACTTTTTCCAGCGCAATGTCCATTTCCCTGTAACTGGTTTCGTCAAATAATAAGTTAATGCCCAGCTTGCCATCGTCGGTCCAGTCGGGCAGCTCATCCAGCGTAAGCGACAAGCGCAGCTTATTCTGGCTGATCACTTTAATGGTTCCGTTGATGGGATGCGCATCGGGATACGTATTTGAAAAAAGCGATGCAATTTTTCCGCCCGAAAAACGGTGCGGCTCGTTATGATTAGTGGTGCGTTCGATATCAATGATCAGGTATTCTCCCAGCCCGATCTCCACATTGCTGATAATGATGGGGTACCAGGTAACGCCGTTTTCCTTGCGGTGATTGATATTGTTCCTCGAAAAAAAAGATTTGTATTGCGCCAGGTCTTCATCGCGCTCGATGGTTAACAGATCCTGCAACTTTTTCAGTCGCTCCAATCCTTCTTCTTTCATTGCACTAATTGATTAATTTATTGATGGCCATTTTAAGATCTTCCACCATGATCGGTTTTTGAAGAATGGATGAATTGGAAATGCGGTCGATGCGTTGTTTGGTTCTTACATCCGAATTTCCGGTGATAAAAAGAATGGGCGTATTTTTATTTTTGCGGATCTCTTCTGCTGCCTGTATGCCGTCCATTACGCCTTTTAATTTAATATCCATCAGGATCAGGTCCACTTCCTTTTCATTGCTTTCATTCACAGCCTGTTCTGCGCTCGAAGTATTCGCCACAATTTCATGCGAAAGGCTGGCAAGCATCATCCTGTTGGCCATTGCTACAATTGCTTCATCTTCTACTATAATGATCTTTGCCATAGTTGTTATTCTTCAAAAGAGATATAATACGTTGTACCGTTCTTATTTATTGCTTTTAAGGTTCCGCTTACCTGTTCCACCAATGCCGAGATTAGCGTTAATCCCAGTGAAACCGGTTGCTCCAGTGTTTTCTCCGCATCAAAGCCGATGCCGTTGTCGCTTACCATCATGGTGAATTTTCCGCCCATTTTAGTACACACGATCTTTATCTCTCCTTCTTTTTTATTTTTAAACGCATGTTTGTAAGCATTGGAGATCAGCTCATTCAGGATTAATCCGCAGGGCACGGCATTTTTCATGTCTACAAACACATCGTTACAGGAAATGGAATACGTAACTTTTGTATCAGTACTATCGTACGAACTTTTAATATAATTGATCAGGTCGTTGCAATAGGTATTAAAATCAATACGTGCAAAGGTTTCGTGCTGGTACAGCTTATCGTGGATCAATGCCATCGAGTGGATGCGGTTACGGCTTTCCTCAAATAATAATTTCAGGTTCTCATCTTCCACATAGCTGGATTGAAGCCCCAGCAAGCCGCTGATCACGGCCATGTTATTTTTTACACGGTGATGGATCTCCGACAGCAATACTTCTTTTTCGTGCAGGGAAGCCGCCACATGCGCTTCTGCTTTTTTATTTACGGTAATATCGGTAACGCGCACCGATTGGTATTCCTGTTTGCCTATTTGCACGGCTTTGATCGCCAGCGCTCCCCAAAACTGGTTCCCGTTTTTAGTTTTGTATAAAACCTCGTTTTCGAAAATACCTTTTGTCTGCAGCAGGTTTCGCATGCGTTCCAGCTCCATTTCATTGGGTTGTTCGCTGTGCAGGTCCAAGCCGTACTTGGTGTAAAATTCTTCTTCCGAATTCATTTCAAAAAGCTCTTTCGCTCTTTTATTGGCTTTAACGATCACCCTGTTTTTACGATCGACGAGGAAAAGCGCATCATAGGAATTTTCAAAGATGGATTGAAATTGTTGCTGCAGCAGCTCATTGTTCTCGTCCAGCTTGCGTTCGCTGCGATCGTAATTGCTTACAATGGAATACAGCACTACCACTTCGGCAACGATGGCGGTAATGTTGAACAGGAAGCGCAGGTTTGCCAATAAATGTTCACCAAGGCTTAATTGCAGGGGATTGTGAAAATCCACAAAATAAAGGATGCAAAAACAGCAGAGGCTAAGGCCTACGCCAATGGCCATGTATAGCCTGCTCCGCATGTTATACAGGACTACCGGAACAGCTGCAACGGGAATGAGCAATAATTGCATTTGTGATTCAAAACCCAGGCACAGAGCGATGATGAACATGTGAATGTTGAGGATCACGACGAATAAAAAACGGGCTGTTTTAAAATATTTCAGGTAAGAGATGAAGAGCAGGCCGGTATAGATCACAACCGAAATGGCTTCGATGATGTTTATTTTATTTAAACCGAGCGCAGCATAAAAAATGGTAAACAGGCAGGTGAAAATAGCGGCGTAAAAAATTAACTGGTTGGATAATTTGATCCGTTTTTGCTGAAGTTGATCAACCGAATCATCAATACCGATATTGGATATAAAAAGCCAGAATTTTTTAAACATTATTCATTGGAGTAGTATCCTGCAATGGTAATAAAATTTAACTAAAAATCATCCTGCATTCCCCAATAATTTAGAAACAAACCGTTTTTTTTTCCAAAATGGGACAAAGCGGCTTAAAAATGAGCCATTCATATTAAATATTGAAGCAGAGGTGTTATCTTCGGGGAAAATTTTTGGCAAGATGGACAACGACGATATCATTAAGAACATAGAAGAAAAATACAAAGATCTGAACCAGGATCCCAACATGTATTTAAAAGGCTTGTACCATAGCAAACCGGTAAATTATTGGGAATATATTGAAGTGGAAACGCTTTTATCATTACAAAAGCCGAAAACCGATTTTCCGGACGAATCGATCTTTATCATGTATCACCAGGTAACGGAATTGCTGCTGAAGCTCATCACGCATGAAATAAAGCAGGTAATCGATAACCCCGGAATTAAAACCCCTGTTTTTAAAGATAAGATGGAACGTGTGAACCGTTACGCCGGTGTGCTCACGGCCTCTTTCAGCGTGATGCGCGAAGGAATGGATTATGAGCAGTACAACCAGTTCCGGCTGGCATTGGCACCTGCAAGCGGCTTTCAGTCGGCACAGTTCCGCTTTTTAGAAATTTATTGCACCAACCTGCATTTACTGACGAATACACGCGTGAAGGAAAAAATGGAAGCGGTAACTGATATAGATACCTTGTTTGATCAGCTGTACTGGAAGGATGCAGGGGTAAATCCGCAAACGGGGAAAAAATCGCTGATGCTGCAGCAATTTGAAGATAAATACATTGATGCATTAAAAACTGCTGCACATAAATACCGGGGAAAAACCATCCTGAACCGCTTTTTGGCATTGGATCAAAATGATGCGGAAGTACAGGAATTAAGACATGCGCTGCGCGAATTTGATCATACATACAACGTGATCTGGCCGCTGGCACACATTAAAACCGCCGCTTATTACCTGAACTCAAAAGGCGAGAACAAAGCGGCAACCGGTGGAAGTGAGTGGCAAAAATATTTGCATCCTTCCTACCAAAAACGGATTTTCTTCCCGCAATTATGGACAGCGGAGGAGAAGGAGAACTGGGGGAAATAAAGTTCAAAGTTTAAAGTTCAAAGTTTTGCTGGGCGCAGATGCTGTATGTAAAAAAGAGTTCAAAGTTTAAAGTTCAAAGTTTTGCTGTATGCAGATGCTACGTTTGCTAAAAAACGGGGACCGATTCTACTCTGTACTGTCATCCCGGGCTTGACCCGGGATCTGCCAATTAGAAGTAAGTTCAAAGTTTTGCTATGCGCAGATGCTATGTTTGCTAAAAAACGGGGACCGATTCTACTCTGTACTGTCATCCCGGGCCTGACCCGGGATCTGTTCATTAGAATCGAATAACACAATCTGTTCCCGGTCTTGATACTCACTACTTGATACTTCATGCTAAAAAAAATCCCCGTCCTGCTACGGAAACGGGGATTTTTACTTTCAGATTGTCTGCTCCATTTTGCACATGGGGGATAATCCTGAAATACTTTTGCATATCTATGTCTAAAAAAGAATGCCAGATTAAAAGCACATCTATACTTCCTTTGTAATTAAGTTTTTCAGCCATCTCCCCAACAAACCGGGGAAAATTTATCCCAAATGTGCAAAGGACAAACTTCCGGTAATGCTACAATTTACTTTTGCGCGATTAATTGATCTCTTGCGTTTGTCAGGTACATTTGCGTTCGCAACAAGTAATCCACCCGGTATGACAGCTTTTTTAGTGATTTACAATGAATAAAAATTCAGTATCGCACAGATTCGTAAAATTAGAATGTCTATTTCTCGACTCCGCTCGAAATGACAGTACAGAGTAGAATCGGTCTCCGTTTTTAGCAAACGTAGCATCTGCGCACAGCAAAACTTTGAACTTTAAACTTTGAACTCTTTTTTACATACAGCATCTGCGCACAGTAAAACCTTGAACTTTCGAACTTTAAACTTTGAACTTTTTTTTACCCTTCTCCCGGCGTTGCCATCTGCGGTACTTTTATCTTGTCCGTTTTTTTCAACCCATCCAGTACTTCAATGTTGATCCCGTCTGATAAGCCGGTTTTGATGTAACGCTTTTCATATTTGTTGGCTGCGGTTTCCACTTCCACAAATGTTTTTTCTTTTTCAAACTGCAATACACTTTCGGGAATGGAAAATGCTTTTTCTTTTTTTGCCAGGATAATATCTGCATTAGCGCTGTAACCGGCGCGTAAAAAAGTACCGTTGTTTTTTGCTAACGCAGCACGGATCAAAAACTGGATCGCGCCGTTTTCAGTAACACCTTTTGGTGCAATGTATTCTAATTTTGCAGCAAAACTTTCTTTATCAATGGCGCCAATCGTCAGCACAAGGTCCATGCCTTCCTGAATTTTTCCTACTTCACTTTCGTCTACTTTTCCTTCGAAGATCATTTCACCCATGTTGGCAACCGAAGCAATGGTAGTACCTTCATTAAAGGTATTGCTTTCGATCACGCTGCTTCCTTCTTTCATCGGCACATCCAGCACCATTCCTGAGATGGTGGAGCGGATCAGTGTATTGGTAGCCGTTCCTGCCGATTTGGTAACGCCTTCTTTGATCAGTTGTAAATTATCTTCTGCAGCGTTCAGCTCTTCTTTCGATGATTTTAATTTTAATTCGTAAGGTTGGAAATCGGCTTTTGAGATCACGTTTTGTTTGAACAAACCTTCATTGCGGTCGTATTCCGTTTGTGAATTATCAAATGTGATCTGCGCCTGGTTGAGCCTGTTTTCGGCATTGGCGAGGTTGATCATGTTCGGAATGATCTTGATCTTCGCGATCACATCCCCTTCTTTTATTTCTTTGCCAGCCGTTACAAATAATTTTTCGATAATGCCGGATACCTGCGATTTCATGTTTACTTCGCGGCGCGGGATCACGCTTCCGGTGGCTACCGTTTTTTTTACGATCAGGGTATCAAATGGACTAATCGTTTGATACACCACCGGTGGCTGATCGGATTTGGAATACAAAAAATAAAATGTCCAGGCAAATACACCTAATAAAACAACCAGCAGGCTAATTTTTAAAATTCTACGAATCATACTTTTTATTTTAAAATTTATTAAATTTTTTTCTTACAATTTATTCCGCCCTGAGCGCTTCCACCGGGTGAACGGATACGGCACGTGTTGCGGGGATCAACCCGGCAAGTGCACCGGCAATCACCAATATACCGAGCGAGATCAGGGCTGCATTCAAATCCACGGAAGGGTTTTTAAACATTGGTACATTGTCGCCCAGCGCAGAATTGACACCTTCCAATAATAAAATACCGAGGATCAATCCAAAATAACCGGCAACCAGCGTTAAAAAAACAGATTCTAAAATGATCTGCTTTACTACCGTGCCCGGCGTTGCGCCCAATGCGCGCTTTACACCAATTTCTTTTGTACGTTCTTTTACAACGATCAGCATAATATTGCTGATGCCGATGATGCCTGCAATGAGTGTTCCCACGCCCACAAACCACACCAGGTAATTAATTCCTACAAACAAGCCGTTTACTTTATTGTATTGTTCTTCCATGTTCCAGTGGCCTACAGCAAGGTTGTCATCCGGCGCTACCTTGTGGCGTTCTTTTACTATGGCCATTACTTTTTCTTCCGCAACCGAAGCCGGAATGTTTTTGCTGGAGGAAATGAGGAACACACCAACAATATCGCCGTAATTAAATGCATTTTGAAACGTGCTGAAAGGCAACTGGATCTTTTGTGATTGCTGGCGTGCATCATCGCCGCTACCTGTGGGAATGGTAACGCCAATCACTTTAAAATAAACGCCGCTGATCTGTATGTAATCGCCGATCGCGTTTTCATCTTTTGCAAACAATACTTCTTTTACACGTGCACCGATCACACATACTTTTCTTTTTTCGCGGATATCATTATCGTTTATAAAGCGGCCTTCAGTAATTTTTATCTCCTGGATCCGGCTTAGATTGGGATACACACCATTCACTTCAAAATTACCGAGCTTTAATCCACGGATCACATTGTTGCCACCACGATAGCCGCCCAGTTGGTTTTGTGGCGATACAACGGACAGTTCCTTGATTTGCTCCAGTGCTTTTACATCCGCATTGTTAAAGTTGTAATTCCGGCCGGGCTTCATGCCTTTATATCCTTTCGTGGTTTTTTGCGTCCACATAAAAAAACTGTTGGTTGCTGTGCCTTTAAAATCATTCATCACGCCGTTCTTCAATCCTGTACCTGCGCCCAGCATGATCACAAGCATAAAGATTCCCCAGCCTACACCCAATGATGTAAGGAACGTGCGCAACTTATTTTTTTTGATCGTTGCAAATATTTCCTGCCAGTTATCTACGTCAAACATCCTTGAAGGAATTATAAATTATAAATTATAAATGATGAATTATAAATTTTCTAAATGTTGAAAAACTAAATACTAAATGTTGCTCAAATTCTAAACACAGAATTACAAACACAAAATCCTAATTCCTTAATCAATCAATCCTTAATCAGCAAATCCTAAATCAACAATCATTCACTGCGAAGCGCTTCCACCGGCTGTACCTTTGCAGCTTTCAGCGCCGGGAACAATCCTGCCAATGCACCGGAAACAACAATCAGCAGTGTAGCAGAAATGGCCACGTTAAAATCAACTTCGGGGCGTTTAAAAAAATCAAAATCAAATCCGCTGCACAATTGCAATACACCAACACCCAGTACCAAACCGGTATAACCGGCAACGCCTGTAATAAAAATAGATTCCTGTACGATCAGCATTACAATGGAAACAGGCGTTGCACCAATCGCTTTGCGTACGCCGATCTCTTTTGTGCGTTCTTTTACAATGATCATCATGATGTTGCTAACGCCGATAACGCCCGCCAATAGTGTAAGAATGCCAATGATCCAGATGAAGATCCGGATCCCGTCGAGCATGTTCATGATCCGGATGTATCCCATCGACCAGTTTTCGATCCGGACCGCATTCAGATCGGCCGGATTAAAATTATATTTCGCGGCAAGCAATGTTCTTGCCTGGTTAACCATGTCATCGCTTTTTTTCAAGCCTTCTTTGTCAATGCTTGACCAGATATTATCTACAAATTGTTTCCCATCGGATGCGCGTTGCGAAGTGGTTAGCGGAATGTAAATGCGCTCATTATCGCCGTTACCGGGATCCGTGAAAACACCGATCACTTTGTACGGCGTACCGCCCACATCAATAAATTTATTGATCGGATCTTCCGTTTTAAACAATTCGTCTTTTACCGGCATCCCAATCGCGCATACTTTCCGGTATTCGCGAATGTCCAGTTCATCGATAAAGCGTCCTTCCACGATGGTTGCATTTTCCAGGAAATGGTGATCGGGCATGCAGGGACGCACGGTAAAGGAGGCGTGTTGTTTTTTATAGGTAAGCATGCTGGCGCCATGGCCGTTATAGCTGGCGCTGGAATGTTCAATGTGATTGACTTTACTATTGACCAGCTCAAAATCTTCATTTGTGAGCTGAATTTTTCGTCCGGGTTTTAAACCGTTGTAAGGCATCACCGTTTCACCGCCTTCAATATTAAGGCTGTTCACGGCATCGTGCGTAAATTCTTTTTCAGCGCCGTTGTGCAATGCTTTTCCGGCGCCCAGTAAAATGATCAATACGAAGATTCCCCATGCTACACTAAAGGCAGTAAGGAAGGTCCTCAGCTTATTTTTGCTGATGGTGCTGAATATTTCCTGCCATTTGTCGCTATCGAACATGGTTGTTTTTGTTTATTATTTTATTCCCGAAGATGTTTAATTCGGAGAAAAATATTTCTTTTTTGTGTCCGCCTCCGGATGTTAATCCAGAGCGCTCTTTCCCTCCGTATTGTCATGCTTGTCCGCGGCGGGCGGGCGGATCTGCTAATTAGGAGCCTTTACTTCTTATTTACGACTCTTTTTTTTCTCTTCTTTTTAATTATGTTACTGCTACCATTCATGAGATCCCGGGTCAAGCCCGGGATGACAGCTCCGGAGAGTGTGCCTACTCACTCACAATCAAGCCATCTTTCAACCGGATGATCCTGTCCGTCATTTTACTAATATCATCTTCGTGTGTAACAATCACCACGGTAATTCCCTGTTTGTTTACTTCTTTAAAAATATCCATTACTTCAAAAGAAGTTTTGGAATCCAAAGCGCCGGTTGGCTCATCTGCAAAAATCACTTTGGGTTGTGAGATCAATGCACGGGCAATGGCAACGCGCTGTTTTTGTCCACCGCTCATTTCGCCCGGCGAGTGATTTGCCCATTCTTTCAAACCTACTTTATCCAGGTATTCCAGCGCCAGCTTGTTGCGTTCCTTCCGTCCTACTTTTTGATAGTAGAGTGGGAGCGCTACATTTTCAACTGCATTTTTAAAAGCCAGTAAATTGAAGGATTGAAATACAAAGCCTAAAAATTTATTGCGTAAGCGTGCTGCTTCCGTTTGTGAAAGGTTCCGGATCAGGATATTGTTCAGGCGGTATTCGCCCGAATCATAATTATCCAGCAATCCTAAAATGTTAAGTAATGTAGATTTTCCGGAGCCGGATGAACCCATGATCGACACCAGCTCGCCTTCTTTGATATGTGCATCAATTCCTTTCAGCACATGCATTTTATTCTGGCCGATAGAATACGATTTATTGATTTGATTTAAACGGATCACGCAATTTAGTTTTGAACACTAAAAATACGGTAAAAAAGCATAAAAATTGCTACCGCTGGTGGAGCAATTTAGCCGTATACACACATCGGAGGCGGAATGGTAAGGAAATAATTTCTTTTCATGGTGCAAAGTTCCGGATACTCAATAAATAATAACAATGAGTGTGGAAGAATATTGCAGTTACGGATCAACAATTTTCCCGTTCTGATCCATGTAATATTCCTGTCCGTTTAGTTTTACTTTCGCTTTTCCATTTACATAATCATAGATCCAGTCGAATGTAGGTTTAATGATTTCCTGTCCGGAAACATTCAACAATCCCCATTTTTGGCCAAGCCTTACTTTAGCAATACCATTTGAGAAATTTTCCACTTCATTATATTTAGGCGCTACCACCACATTTCCTGTTGTATCGATGTAGCCCCATTTTTTATTCAGTTTTACCCTGGCGAGCCCGTTACAAAATGGCCCGGCGGCATCATACTTAGCGGTTACACCGGTTTTTTGTTTTGTTTTTTCTTTTTGTGCAAAAGCTGTACTTGTAGTCATGGCAATAATCAGCAGCAGGCAAAGCGATCTTAAATTGTGTTTCATTTCAATAAATTTAAATTAGTATCCATTTTAATTAATCCTGATAAACGCGGAAATAGCAAACACAGAATTTTAAACTTTACAACTTTCTAACTTTTAACTTAATAAGCAAGATTTGGCCCCAGCCAGCGTTCGGCTTTATCAAGGCTCATGCCTTTTCGTATGGCATATTCCTCCACCTGGTCTTTTTGAATTTTACCGATCCCGAAATAATGGGATTGCGGATGCGCAAAGTACAAGCCGCTTACAGCCGCCGTGGGGAACATCGCCATGCTTTCCGTTAATTTAATTCCTGTATTTTTTTCAGCATCCAGCAATTTAAAAAGTGCTGGCTTTTCGGTATGATCGGGTTGCGCCGGATAACCCGGTGCAGGCCTGATCCCTGCATATTCTTCCTTGATCAGCTCCTCATTTTTTAAATCTTCATCGGTTGCATATCCCCAGAATTCTTTCCGGACACGCTTGTGCATCAATTCGGCGAAAGCCTCCGCCAGCCTGTCGGCAAGCGCTTTTAGCATAATGGCAGAATAATCATCGTGATCTTTTTCAAAACGAGCTACGTGCTCATCGATGCCAATGCCGGTGGTGAGGGCGAAGGCGCCGATATAGTCACACCCCTCTCCGGCTCTCCCCACAGGGGAGAGAGCTGTCTGTGCATCGCACGCAGCCTTAATAGTTGTTATAACAGCATCTGTGTTTGCTACTACTTCCTCATTCGTAAACCTGATAACATAGTATCCTAATGATTGTAAAACAGAAGTTCTTAATTCATCTTGTTCTTTTATTTGATCATGATATTTTTCATCAATTTCAACAACGATCATCTTTTCAAGGCAAACAAAATCAACTATATATTTATCAATGAGATGCTGCCGTCTAAATTTATAGCCGGTTTGTTTTGCCCTTAAAAAATTCCAGATTATTTTTTCAGTTTCTGTTGGATTAGAGCGGTGTTTTTTTGCATTATCAATATTCAAATGCCAATCAATTTTATTTGTAGCGTTTTTATAGTCCTCTCCCCTGTGGGGAGAGTTAGAGAGGGGTTTCACAAAATCCGACAAGGCTACATTATACTGCCCCGCCGGTTTTTTTGTTTGCTGCCGAAGCGTATGAAATACCGTTTTTATTTTTGTCCTGTTTTCATCTTCATATACTTCAATGTCGTCTTCCACAGCGTTAGCCGGATAAATTCCAATCACGGCGCGTGCTGTCAGCCATTTTTCATCAATGATCTGCTTTAGCATTTTTTGTGCATCCGCAAATAATTTACGTGCTTCTTCACCGCGAACAGGATCTTTTAAAATTTTCGGATACGAGCCTTTCATTTCCCAGGAAATAAAAAACGGTGTCCAGTCAATGTATTCCACTAATTCTGCAATCGGGTAATTATCAACTACTTTATTTCCGGTAAACGCTGGTTTCCTTATCTTTGTGGCGTTCCAGTCGATCGCAAATTTATTGGCGCGCGCTTCCGCGATGGAAATGTATTTATTTTGCGATTGCGCATTTTTATTTTGTTCGCGTACGCGGTCGTAATCTTTTGATACTTCTGTCATGAACGCATCTCTTAACTCATCCGAAATAAGGCTGCTGGCAACCGGTACGGACTTACTGGCATCGTTCACGTGCACCACCGGCCCCGAATAATTTTGTGCAATTTTTACTGCCGTATGTACTTTTGAAGTGGTGGCGCCACCGATCAGCAAGGGCGTTTTAAATTGCAGCCGCTCCATTTCCTTTGCTACGTGCACCATTTCATCCAGCGATGGTGTGATCAATCCGCTTAATCCGATAATATCCACATCGTGTTTTTTTGCTTCCTCTAAAATTTTATCACAGGAAACCATTACACCCAAATCGATGATCTCGTAATTATTACAGGCCAATACAACGCCCACAATATTTTTTCCAATATCATGCACATCGCCTTTTACGGTGGCCATTAATATTTTTCCTGCATTTTGTCTTCCGTTACCCACAATACCCGCCAGCTTATTCGCCTCTTTTTCGGCTTGCAGATACGGCTCCAAATATGCCACTGCTTTTTTCATCACGCGAGCGCTTTTCACCACCTGCGGTAAAAACATTTTTCCACTTCCAAACAGATCACCCACCACATTCATTCCATCCATCAGCGGCCCTTCGATCACGTGCAGCGGACGGCCTAATTTTAAGCGCGCTTCTTCCGTATCCACATCAATGTATTCCACCAATCCTTTTACCAGTGCATGACTCAGTCGCTCTTCCACTGTGCCTCTGCGCCATTCTTCATCTTTTTCTTTTTTTTCTTTGGTAATGCCTTTCAGCGATTCTGCGTGTTCCACCAGTCTTTCCGTAGCATCATCCCTTCTGTTCAACAATACATCTTCTACTAATTCCAGCAATTTTTTATCAATATCATCATACACCTGCAATTGCGCCGGGTTTACAATTCCCATGTCCATACCGGCTTTTACGGCATGATATAAAAATGCACCGTGGATGGCTTCACGGACGTGATCGTTTCCACGAAACGAAAACGAAACGTTACTTACACCGCCGCTTACTTTTGCATGTGGCAAATTTTCCTTGATCCATTTGGTGGAATTAAAAAAATCGAGCGCATTCAAACGGTGTTCTTCCATGCCCGTTGCAACCGGAAAAATATTGGGATCGAAAATAATATCCTGTGCCGGAAAATGTACTTTGTCCACTAAAATATCGTAAGCGCGTTTACAAATTTCTTTTCTGCGTTCCAGTGTATCGGCTTGTCCTACTTCATCAAAAGCCATTACAATTACAGCAGCGCCGTATTGTTTTACTTTATGCGCCTGCTCTATAAATTTTTCTTCGCCTTCTTTTAACGAGATCGAATTCACGATGGCTTTTCCCTGCACACATTTTAATCCCGCTTCAATCACGGTCCATTTCGAGGAATCGATCATGATCGGCACTTTGCTGATGTCCGGTTCGGAAGCGATCAGGTTTAAAAATTTAGTCATTGCCGCTTCGCCGTCCAGCATCCCTTCATCCATGTTCACATCGATCACCTGTGCTCCGCCATCTACCTGATCTTTGGCAATTGCCAGCGCTTCTTCGTAATTCCCTTCTTTAATTAATCGTAAGAATTTTTTTGAGCCGGTCACGTTGGTACGTTCACCCACATTTAAAAAATTACTTTCAGGACGCAGTGTCAATGGTTCCAAACCGCTTAAATGCATCAGCGTATCGGCTACCGGTTTTTTACGCGGCTGCGCTACCTTTGCCAGTTCGGCAATGCGTTGGATGTGTGCCGGTGTCGTGCCACAGCATCCGCCAACGATATTGATAAATCCCGCTTGTAAAAAATCTTCGATCTGGTGGCCCATGGTGTGTGCATCCTCGTCGTATTCGCCAAACTGGTTAGGCAAACCGGCATTGGGATAGGCACTTACGTAGAAAGGCGATTTGTTGGAAAGCTCTTCCAAATACGGGCGCATATCCTTCGCGCCAAGCGCACAATTTAAACCAACGCTTAACAGATCAACGTGTGAAACCGAATTTAAAAATGCTTCGGTGGTTTGGCCGGATAGTGTCCGTCCGCTGGCATCCGTGATGGTTCCGGAAACCATCACCGGCATTTTACGATTTATTTTTTCGCAATAATTCTGGATCGCAAACAATGCGGCTTTTGCATTCAGCGTATCAAAAATTGTTTCGATCAGCAGCAAGTCTGCGCCGCCGTCAATCAATCCTTTTACCTGTTCGGTATACGCAATTACCAGCTCATCAAAGGTAATAGCACGGAACCCGGGGTCGTTCACATTCGGAGATAAGGAAAGTGTACGATTGGTGGGCCCGATGGCGCCTGCAACAAATTTCGGCTGTTGATTTCCGCTTTGTAAATTATATTCCGCAATGGCTTCTTTTGCAATTTTTGCCGATTCGTAATTCAGTTCATATGCCAGCTCCTGCATGTCGTAATCCGCCATGGCAATGGTAGTTCCGCTGAAGGTATTTGTTTCAATAATATCCGCGCCTGCTTTCAAATATTCTTTATGAATGGCTTTGATGATCTGCGGTTGTGTGATGGAAAGCAAATCATTATTCCCCTTCAAATCCTTGTGCCAATCGGCAAAGCGCTTGCTTCTGAAATCTTTTTCTTCCAGCTTGTATTGCTGGATCATCGTTCCCATGGCACCGTCGATCACCAACACGCGTTTTTCCAATTCTTTGCGGATATCGGCCTGCTGCTCTGCTTTGCCGGATGGAATGAGTGTTCCGGCTTCCTTCGTTGTATTCATATCTCGTTATAATTTTCCGTAATAGACTTTTGTATCGTATTCAATTTTTACTTTTCCGTTTTCCTGGAAACGGTTAAAGATCTTTTTCAGCACACTGATCATGAAATTAAAATCGGGATGTTCTTCCGTTGGAATGTAGGAGGAGGAAAGCAGGCGGCCTTTTAATCCTTCAAAATCCACCGACTGAAAATGATCGAATGCTTTCATGTTATAATTCCCTGTTCCATAAAAATCAGTAAACGTTTGCTCTGTAATATTCTGATGATTCACTTGTTTGTAATCCGTAGAAAACATGTTGATGCAATCTTCATACGCCTGTAAAAATGGCGTGCTCGCTGTTCTGCGATCGTTCCACATTAAAATTACCGTACCCGCCGGTTTTAAAATGCGTTGAAATTCGGTTTTGCATTTTTGTTTATCGAACCAGTGAAATGCCTGTCCGGCTATAATTAAATCGACGCTGTTATTTACAAGTGTTGTTTCTTCCGCTGTAGCGGAAACACTCACAAAATTTTTATAGCTGCTTAACAAACGTTCCCCTGCTTCGCGCATGTCTTTATTTGGTTCTACGCCATAAACCGTATTTCCTTCTTTTAAAAACATTTCGGCGGAAATGCCTGTCCCGGAGCCAAGATCCGCGATCACGCTTTGAGCATTCAGCATTCCTTGTTGTTGTAAGAACGGAATGATCTCCCCGGGATAATCCGGACGGTATTTGATGTAATTTTCCACCCGGTTGCTGAAGCGCGTGAGTGAGCTATCGTTTAAATTCATTTTACAGAATTATTTAAATGGTATTATTCAAAAAAAAATCTCCTCTAACGGTTTATAGTCAGAGGAGATAAATTAGTTTGAGGAATCAATTTTTCAAAAATTTATTATTCTGACTTATCTGTTTCTTACGTTATGTAAGAACAGGATTTAGCACCTTCTTTTTTAGTTTGAGATCTTCCTTTTTATCTCTTTCATTTCAAACTAATATAGGGTTGCTAAGGTTTCGCAGGGCACGTCCCTCCACCTTTCTTGATAAGTTAGTAAAATCAAAATTTTAGATTTCATAAAATTTTAGATTTTACAATCCCGAACTTTTGTTTCGGGATCTTTTCCGGTTTCCCGGATTATTTAAAGAACTGTTGCAAAGATACTCAACTATTCACGAAACGCCAAAATTTACGCTATAAATCCCTACATTTGCGGGTACAAAAAACGGCAGAAAAAGCGTGAGGTATTTCTTTCATATCGGTTACCATGGTTACCAGTACCGTGGTTGGCAGCGGCAGGCAGGTGTGGTAAGCGTGCAGGAGGTATTGGAAAATGCCCTTGCCAGGATCTTAAAAACGCCGGTTACGGTGGTGGGTTGCGGCCGTACGGATGCGCAGGTAAATGCCAGCCAGTATTTCTTTCACATTGATGTAGAGGAAACCTGGGATTTTGACCTGCTGTTCCGGCTTAATAAAGTGCTGCCGGATAGCATTGCCATTTTCGACATCATCCCGGTACAGGATAACCAGCATGCGCGGTTTGGTGCTACGCAACGCACTTATGATTATTTTATCCATACGTATAAAGATCCTTTTTTAAGCACCATGAGCGCGTTTTATTTGCTGAAAGACCTGGATCTGCAGCAGATGAAAGCCGCAGTGGCATTATTCCCGAAGTATACCAATTACCACGGTTTTTGCCGTTCGCCGGAAAAACACAATTCCACCATTTGCCTGGTAAGTTCGGCTACTTTGTATATGGATGCAAACGGCGACAGGTTAAGGTTCAAGATCTCGGCCAACCGTTTTTTAAAAGCCATGATCCGTATTTTAACCGGTAAATTACTGGAGATCGGCAGGGGTGAATTTACAGTGGAACAACTGGAGCATTGTTTGCGCACGGGAGAACATCCACCAACGATCATTCCTGCACATCCGCAGGGATTGTACTTATCCAAAATAACATATCCATTCCTGGACATGCCTGCAAGGAATAATTTTATACACATGCCCGGCAACGGAGAAAAAAACTGGATCGCTGTTTAAGCAGTGTTTTGCTATTCCGCTAATAATTTTTTGCTATTCCCGGTAAGCCTCATCATGGTTGTAAAAACGGATGTGTATGACGTGTCTGTTACAAAATTCCGTGTTTTTAAATCTCATTTTCAGAAAAAAACAATGTTTATTCCGGCCTCCGTACAAAATTGCCATAAATTCATACATTTACGTGGATTTAATAAACAGGAACTTCATGGGAATTTTCATAGGCATTGTCGTAACGGTTTTGTTGCTGATGTTATGCTACTTGTTGTATAGCGCCATGAAGGATGGCTGGTACCTGCTGCTGCATGTAACCGGGCTTCAAAAATTATTTATCCGTGTGCAGGATCTTGAAACTGTAAACAGCTATGTAAAAAACATTCCTTATTACATGCGTTTATCTGAAGAAGGAAAAGGGCGATTTGTTAACCGCCTGTTTATTTTCATGAACAACAAAGAGTTTGTGGGAATGCATGGATTGATGGTAACCGAAGAAATGAAAGTGCTTATTTCCGCATCAGCCGTTCAGCTTACCTTCGGACTTACTAAATACAATCTTTCCAACCTCGAAACCATTGTTATTTTTCCTGATATTTTTACACTTGGCGGAGCAAAAACCGAGTACAAGGGAGCAACCAGCCAGGGCCGCATGTATTTATCCTGGAAAGCTTTCAGGGAAGGCAATGAAAATGCTACCGATAAAGTAAACCTGGGTTTGCATGAAATGACGCATGCTTTAAAATTATCGCTTTCGGTAGGAGCAGGTTTTGATGTTTATTTTGCAAACCGTATTGATATCTGGGAATCAATGGCGGAAGGCGAACTGGAAAAACTGAGAAGCAAAGCCGAAGAATTTTTGCGCCCATACGGAAAAACCAACATGGCCGAATTTTTTGCGGTGTGTGCCGAAGCATTTTTTGAAAATCCCAACCAATTTTCCACGCAATTGCCCGAGCTGTACAATTACATTGTGTTTTTACTCAACCAGGATCCCACCAACGTGAACAATGATTATACAGTAGCGCCCGGTTATTTTGAACTCAAAAGTTTTAACATTCCAACGGCTGCCGAAGTAAAACCCAGCTATAAATACAGCAGCTGGCACTGGTCGCTGTCGCTTTTATTGTTTGGCGTTTTAGGTGGAATAGTTACCATATTGTTTTTAATGCACCAGCTTATTTTGCCCTATTGGTTTTACTTTGCAGCGGTGCTGGTGATAGGAACAATAGGGCTGTTGCAAAAACGGTATTTTGAAGAACGGAATATTTTTAGCGGCGCTTTTTTTCTGCTGTATTCTTACGTTGGTTTTGGGGTTACTATCACAACACTTTTGTTGTGGATCAATTTTTTTATTCCGGTTACAGCGCCACAAACAGAAGAGTTCCGGATCATTAGTTATTCCGAAAGCTGGATAACCAGTTATGGAAAATACAGCACTCACTCTTCTCATTCTTTTGTAGGCTATCAGTTGGAAGTAGAGGATGCCGATTGGTACAACAGTAAATTACTTTTGCTGAAAACGCCGCCTAAAACCGGGCAGCTGAAAGTGGCATTTATATACAGGCGCGGATTGCTTGGGATAAAAAACCTGGAAGGCTATTATTATATAACGGAAAAAGAATAACCGTTTATCATTTCAAAAAAAATCAGGCGCCGCTTTTCAGGCGCACATACAATTCCTCTACTTTAGTCCTTGCCCAGGGCGTTTTACGTAAAAACGTCAAGCTCGATTTTATACTTGGGTTATCCATAAAACAATTGATGCGGATCTGTTCTGCCAGGCCTTCCCAACGATAGGTTTCCAATAATTCTTCCAAAATCATTTGTAAAGTTTTACCGTGTAAAGGATTGTTGGCTTGTTCGCTCATGCGGATGATGGTGTTGTGATGTTGGATCTAAAAATAATAAAATTACCGGCAGGAAAAATTTCAGTGTGTTTTATTCTTTAAAATGTATTCAAAAAATTGACTGAAAAAATAAACAAACATTAATTTGATTTGAAATTGTTTTTAAATTTTATAAAAATCACATATTCACTTTTAAAAGTGTATTGATTTTGTTTCCTCTTTTTAATTTGTGATTTTTCTGCATAATTTTTTATCGTCTTAGTAACAGGCTGTTACAGAAATAAAATCAGGCGTGATTCCCGAAAAGCCTTCCGAAACCTAATAATTCGCGTTTTTGTGTTTCAAAAAAATTAGGATATAAAAAATATAAGGGTTTATATTTGCCCGCTTAAAAAAAATAAAAATTTATTTGAGCAACGGAATGAGTCGAAATAAAAAACGGCTCTTCATGTCAAAAAAAAGTAGGCCTAGGAAACTTACTTAATTAGAAAGGAGGTAATAATAAACAGTAATTAAACTATGAACTATCAACCACTCTTTAGAAGAGCCGTTGAAAAAAAACCTTGAGCGGTCTCGTTTCAAGGGTTGAAGTTATTAAATAATTGAGTATAAATCAAAAATTAACAACTATTAACCTTTTATTAAAGTATGAAAAAAATAATTATTGCAGTAGCATTAGTAGTGGCAACAACGGTTGCTTCGTTTGCAGGACCGGTCGTTTCCGTCCATTTTGAAATTGGCAGAAAAAGCTTGGGATGTACCAACTTTGGTATTTGTAAAGCTGGTGTCGATGTGGATTGGAAGTTAAGTACAATACAAATTAATGATGCAACAAATACATTGCAAATTGTTATGCTGAAAGACCTAATTGTAGGTAAAGAACAATATTTCAAAGGAAATACAATAACTTTTGAAGAAGCGTTTACTTTTTCTGCAGATGTGCAAAAAGCATTAGGTTCAAAAAACAGAATAACAATTGAAGCAGGTACTTATGAACTTGTTAAAATCAGAGGAGGGTACCAAATTAATATTTCTTTGAAATAATTGTAATCTATAAAACTAGCTCAGACTGCTATTGGAGCTTGAGCTAGTTTTTTAATAAACTAATATAAATTTTATGAAACATTTTTTTTTATTACTATTAATCACAGCATTATCATCATGTAATCTTTTTTACAAAACAGTATTCGGGATCAAAAACCCTAAGATCGAAACTTATTATTCAATTAATAAATATGCAAAAAGCATAGATGTGGACTCGTCGCTTGTTGCATTCACAAAGGATTCAACGAGTTATTTCTTATTAAATCATATATTCATGGGATCTCCTGAGATTGTTATCTTTAATAAAAGATCAGAATTTGTTCCTTATAAAAGTGATTCTATCGCTTGTAATGCTTCTGTAGATACAGTTCTACGAAAGGTTTGCGATGTTGAAAACACAAATTTGTCTAAACATAAACCAATTGACTATAATAATTTAATCAATTTACTTGATGATCATAATAAGGTTTTAGCTCATTTAAAAGACAAACCATATGATTATTTAATTTTTATTGATTTTGCTAAATATTTTCATAAGGTTAACAAAAATCATATTCCTGGTTGGAATAATTCAATAAGAAAACATTACGATAATTGTAATATCGCAATTGTTTATGTTGATCTTGATTATCTGAACACATGGAAAATAAGTAAGGAATCTCTTCCTACGTTTAAACTTTCCGGCAATAAATAACCCGGTTCACACATTCTTTATTTATCATTTTTAATGAAAAGAAAACTTCTTTTAGTGTTTCTTGCATTGCTATTGGCTGATTTTAAAACATACGCGAAAGAGCAACCTGATTCTTTAAAAACAGTAAAACATTTCCATCTTCCGCCAACAATCACGTACACCAATAATTTTTCTGCTTCCTATGTGCAATATAAAAATTGGAAATACAACGGGAATAATAGCTATTCGTTTTTGTTAAGGTCGAATGTTAATTATGATAGCACAGGAAACAATTGGGAAACACATCTGCGGTTCAACGGCGAATTGGGGTATTTAAAATTTATAGATAGTACCTGGGTTAAAAATACTGACTACTTTGATTTTGCAGCCGATGTAGTAAAAAAGACCGGTAAACGATTTGAAAATGTATTCAGTTTTTATTTTAGCTCCCAGTTTTTATCTGCGTATGAAAATATTTACAATGATAGTGGGCTTTATGCTAAACACTGGATCAGCGGTTTTGGTAGTCCAATGAATATTGATATCGGGTATGGTGCTACCATTCACTTTTGGAAAACGAACAGGATCGATCTCACATTTGTAACGTTGCATACATCTACCATGCCGCTGCTGGATAATGAAGTGCCGGATAAAGCCAGCGGCATCATTTATAAAAACACACTGATCAGTTCCGAATATGGTTTGGGTATTCAAACCTATATCCGAAAAAGTATTGGTAAGCGGATCCGTTGGGAAAATAATTCCCGCTTTTTTGCAAATGCGATCAACCGGCAAAAATGCACAGTGGATTTTCGCAATCGTGTGATCGTAAAAATAGTTAAGTACCTGGATTTTATTGTGGATAGCCGGATCCGCTATGCGCCTTATCCACCGTATAAATTCCAGTTCAGAAACGAATTGATGTTGTCGTTTACATTTGAAAAAGTATAAACCGACGTTAACAGGCCGCTCCTGCGGAGCAGAATATCGCACATTGTTCCGGGTTAGCTCAGTGTGTTCTGATGAAGCTGTTTGCTACAGTTTTACTTCATTTGGGTATTCATCACTTGTATGCTTCGCTGGAGTGTGGCCTGTTTTTATGGAAATAAACTATGTTAGAAATGGAAGAGAATAAAAACCAGAAGGCGGCAATTACTGAAAAGATAAGATATAAAATTGATGCTGTCGGGGATTTGAATATTGAATTTGTACGTGATTTTTTAAGAAATACCAATTTAACGTTAAATGCCAGTCAGGAAAAAGTATCTTTTCCAATTCTAAGTAGAATTCATAGAAGATTGAAGGAAGGAAAAAGATTTAGTTCAATTCAGGTTGAAGGAAATATGATAATTAATGGACATCATCGGTTTATTTGTTTAAGTATTTTGGAGCTGAAAGTGGAACAAAATTCATGGACAAAAAACATTTCGGGTACAGCTATAATACCCTGGCCTGATATGATTGTTGATGAAAACGATTATGATACTGATGAAGAAAGAGAAGAATATCGTAATAAGTATGATGAAGAAAAGATTACTTCGGGGGGTGAATGATTTTAGTATTGTTTTTTATCAGATAATTAGTTGTACATTTGTGGAATGTTAATTTTCTTAGACATAGATGGCGTAATGATTCCTGCTGCTAGCTGGAAACCCACTCCTAATCTGGATGATGACTTTCCGCAATTTAGCATGAAAGCAGTATCTAATCTCAATCAAATATTGATTGAGACCAATGCATCTATTGTTTTAACTACTTCTCATAAATCAAGATTTTCAACAAGTGAATGGGAAAGTATTTTTAAAGCAAGAGGGATTGATGTTAAGATTCAGAAACTTGATGACAATTTAAATAATTTAGACCGTAAAGGCGAAATCTTAAATTGGATCGATAAAAATTGGAATTATGAAAAATTTGTCATTATTGACGATGATAAAAATTTGAATGGTTTACCAACGGAAATTAAAGAGAAGCTTGTTCTGACAAAATCTTTAGTAGGTATTAATGAAGAAGATGCGAGTTCTGCTATTGATATGCTAAAAAAACGTTCATTGGTTGCTGCATAAATAGTTATCCAATCCATATAATTTTTTTAAACTAACTGCATAAAAAGGAAAGCACCCAATTGGGGTGCTTTCCTTTTTTATTAATTTTAGACTTGCGTAATTAAAGTAAAAGATAATAAAGGATAAACATCTGTTGTAGCTCTATCCATTATTACAAAATATAAGCGTTTATATTGTAATAGAAAACTACAAGCTCATAATTTTTTCCGCCAGCACTTTTGCAATTTTTTCATTGCTTTCGTGTGTCCAGCCTGCAATGTGAGAAGATAATAGTACCTGATCGGATTGGATCAGATATTGGAATGCTTCGGGTAATGCAGTCGTGTCAATGTTTTCAAACGAAACCATTTCGTATTCCGAAACATCCAGGCAGGCGCCTGCAACTTTCCCGGATTTTAAATTGGTTACAAGATCGGCGGTATTTAAACATTTACCACGCGCCGTATTGATGATGTAAATATTTTTTTTGAATGAATTAATAAATGCATTATTGATCATGTAATGCGTTTCATCCGTTAGAGGAGTGTGTAAGCTGATCACATCTGCTTCCGCAAAAAGTTGTTCCAGCGCACTTTCAATAATGGTATCGTTTCCAAAATTTTTCTTGTATTTATCATATACCAAAATGGTAACGCCGAAACCTTTCAACCGTTCTGCGAAAGCGCTGCCCATGTTGCCATAGCCGATAATGCCTACTGTTTTTCCCATCAGCTCGATGCCGCGATTACCTTCGCGGATCCATTTGCCTTCACGCACCTGTTTGTTGGAGCGGCATAAATTATTGAATAGAGAAAGTAACATTCCAATTGCGTGTTCACCCACCGCATCACGGTTTCCTTCGGGTGCATGCAAACATTTTATGCCTTTGCTTTCGGCATGTTCCACATCAATATTTTCCATTCCGGCACCGGCACGCGCAATAAATTTTAAGCGTGTGGCTTTATCAAGTATGTCTTTGGTGATTTTTATTTTGCTGCGGATCACAATGCCATCGTACAAATGAATGTTAGCAATGATCTCTTCTTTTGTCCAGTGATAATACAGATCGCAGGTGTGACCGGCTTTTTCAAGCATTTCATGCAACAGTGAATGATTGGAATCAATAAAAAGAATTTTCATGAACTTAATTTTAATCCAGGAAACTACAATAATACACCCCGTAAAAAGATAATGGAAAAAGAGAAATAGATCACCAGTCCTGTAACATCTACCAGTGTGGCTACAAACGGAGCGGAAGATACTGCCGGATCAAGCCCTAAGCGTTTCAATATCAGCGGAAGCAAAGATCCCATTAAGGTTCCCCACATCACCACGCCGACTAATGAAAATCCAACACTGCAGGCAATGAGCTGCCAGTGCGGGCCGTAGCTGCTTATAAAATACGACCAGAGTCCAACCCGCGCAAAACCAATAATACCAAGGATTACACCGATCACTAGTCCAGTGGCGAATTCTTTTTTGAGGATTTTCCACCAGTCACGGATCGTGATCTCTCCCAATGCGAGTGCACGGATGATCAGTGTAGAGGCTTGTGATCCGCTGTTACCGCCGCTGGAAATAATTAATGGAATAAATAAAGCAAGGATCACCGCTTTCGCGATCTGATCTTCAAAAAAGCTCATCGCAGTAGCGGTTAACGTTTCACCAAGGAAAAGGATTACCAGCCAGCCCACACGTTTGCGGATCATTTGTAAGAACGGCGTACTCATGTATGGTTCTTCCAACGCTTCCATCGCACCCATCTTTTGCATGTCTTCGGTTTCCTCTTCCCTTCTTACATCCAGCACATCATCCACGGTAATGCGTCCAACCAAACGGCCTAAGGCATCGACCACCGGCAATACAACCAGGTTGTATTTATCCATGATGTTTGCTACTTCTTCGGCATCGGTATTTGTTTTTACGGAAATCACTTTCGGGTCGCAAATGTCGGCTACCAGCGAGCGGGTAGGGGAGATCACCAGTTTTTTCAGGGATAATAAACCCACCAGTTTTTCATCATCATCCACTACATAAATAGCGTAAATGTGATCTATGTCTTCGGCTTGTGTACGGATCTCGCGGACACATTCCACAGAGTTACTGTTTACATGCACACGCACCAGCTCGGTTGCCATTAAACCACCGGCTGTATTTTCATCGTAATTTAAAAGATCAACAATGTCGCTGGCCTGCTCACTGTCCTCCATGTGGGAGAGTACCTCGTCCTGCACGTCGTCCGGTAATTCCGCGATCACATCGGCGGCATCATCCGAATCCATGTTGTCGATCAGCTGTTCCGCGATCTCTTTGGAAGTAAGAGATAACAAAATATCTTCCCGCACATCTTCTTCCAACTCTACCAGTACATCAGCAGCGATCTGTTCATCCAGGTAATTGTATAAAAATTTTACCTGTTTCAGTTCCAGCTTGTTAAAGATCTCGGCAATATCAGGCGGGTACAGCTCTTTCAGCTGTGTTTCAATAAAGGCGTTATCGCCGCTATCAATAGCGGTTTGCAGCCTTGTTAAAAATTCGTCTGTTAGTTCGAATTGCATGATCCTGTTCCTTTTTTTTACCGGGCAGCAAATTCATTGTGGAATATTGCCGCCATTTAACGGCTGCAAAGGTAAGATTTATAATTATCGGGGAGAATTTTCAGGGGAAATTTAATGCCTTTCCACGGAATTTTAACAATTACAATACAAAGCGGTTTAAACTGCCAGTTTTAGTGGCTTTCGCGATGTTATTATTCTACCATGTTGGTCAGTGCCACAAAATCGGCCACCGACAACTCTTCTGCGCGTTGCGTCAAATATTTGTGATCTGCAAATCCGGGTTTCAGCTGAAATGCTTTGATGGAATTGCGTAATGTTTTCCGGCGCTGGTTGAAGCCTGCTTTTACAATTTGCTTGAATTTTTTTTCATCGCAATCCAGCTGCTGTACATCGTTGCGGTGTAACCGGATCACTGCTGATTTTACACGCGGTGGCGGAATAAATTCGTTTTCGCCCACGGTAAATAAATACTCGATGTTGTAAAATGCCTGCAATAACACGCTGGTAATTCCGTATGTTTTATTTCTCGGTTTCGCTGCAATACGTTCTGCTACTTCTTTCTGGAACATGCCAACTACTTCCGGAACCTGGTTTTTATGATCCAGCACTTTAAATAAAATCTCGGTAGAAATGTTGTAAGGAAAATTTCCGATCACGGCAAACTGCCCATTAAAAAGCGTTTCAAGGTCCAGCTTTAAAAAATCACCTTCAATGATGTTTTTTTCCAACAACGGAAAATTCACTTTCAAATATCCAATTGATTCCCTGTCAATATCGATCGCATGTGTTTCATATTCGGTATGCTGCAATAAATACTTTGTGAGAACGCCCATGCCCGGGCCCACTTCCAGCACATGTTTGTATTCGGTTGTGCGTGATAGGCTTTCCACGATCTTCAGAGCAATGTCTTCGTTCTTTAAAAAATGCTGTCCTAATTTCTTTTTTGCCCTTACCTGTCCGTCCATGTTTCTCTTTTTAATGAAATTTAATTTGTAAAATTTACTATTACACTACTTCCAGCAAGGTGCGGAAAGCTACCATTTTGCTGCCATAACGCGCTGCTGTTTCTTTTTGAAAGCGCGGCGAATGATTGGTTTGATATTCTTTCATATCGTCCATGTTTGCAGCTGTATACTGGATGGAATAGGTCGTTCCCTGTTCTTCATCGATCAGCACTTTGCAGATCTTGTATTCTAAAAAATAGCCGGTTGCCATTACTTCCGGAATGTGTACGGTTTTCATCCAGTTCAGCCATTCTTCACGCACATCGTTTTCGATGTTTATAGTTACGTTGTATATGATCATAATTTTTATTTCGTTTTTTATAATTAATTCGATTGGTACTGGCACACAACAGATTCGTAAATTGGTACAAATTCGTGATCCGTACTTAGTTTACCACATCGCCGCGCAATCTGCGGAAGCGTTTCCGCGCTTCCACCACATACAAGCTTGCCGGATATTTTTCAAGCAATTGCTGGTACTGTTCTTTTGCTTTGTCAATATTTTTAAATTGATTTTCATTCAGATCTGCCAGCTTGAACAAGGCATCATCCGCTAAGATCCCTTCTCCGTAATTAATCACGATCGTATCATAATAAGCAGCCGCTTCCGTAAATTTTCCATGCTTCAATTCGATCTGCGCTTTTTTGTACAGGATATCATCTGCTAGCGCATGGTTCGGATATAATTTATTGATGGAATCCAATGTAAGCATTGCCGCGTCGTCCTTGTTTTGAAATGTCAGCAGATCCGCACGGGCAAAAATTAATAGCGGCGCTTCATTGGTATCAGTTGCCAATGCATCTGTAATGGTCAGCGATAATTCCAGTGCATCATTCGCGATCAGTTTTGATGTTGCGCCTTTTAATACATCCAACTGCGCCAGCGCCCATTTAAAATCGCCGGTATAATACGAAATGCGGGCTACGCGGAATTTTGCTTCCTGCCCGATCGCATCGTATTTAAATGATTTTTCTACCTGTGAATAACGCAGGGATGCTTCCCATACATCGCCCGTCATCAGTAAAATATCCGCAAGTTCCAGTTTGCATTCCGCCTGTGCCAACGATGGAAGCTGCGGTAGTGCAATGGTTTCCTCCAGCAAGGCAATGGCATCGTTTGGTTTGTTCAGATAAAATGCCTGCAAATGCGCCAGGTTTTTTAACAGCGGTGCAGTGCCCGCCGATTTTCCCAATTCTGAAATGGTAATGTTGAAATTCTTTTCCAGGTCCGTAAGATCTGCAGCCGTGTAATTTCCTTTCGATGTAATTTTCAGGAACGACACATTCAGCAACTCCATCCGCGCGGTGGTGTAATAATAATTATCACTTCCTTTCGCGATCACATATTGATAGGCTTTGGATGCAAGGTCGTAATTTTCATTCTGTGCAAACAATTGCGCCAGGCCCATTACACGTACACCTTCTTCTTTTTTGCGTTTGTCGAGTGCTTTTGCCTGCACAAATGCGCCGTCGAAATCGCGCAGCTGAATTTCCATCCAGATGAGTAATTCCGAAAAAATGGTTTTGTCCGGACTGCGTGAAATGCGCCTTAATAATTCCGTTTTTAATAATTCATTTTGTTTGCTTTCTGCATCATTTCCAAAGCTGGTTTGTAATGCATTCTGCACGCTTTGAATATACGAATCGCTGATCTCCAATGCATCCAGGTATTCATTGATCATCGCCAGCTTGTCGCCTTTGATTTTATAAACATCCGCCAGTTCAAAATTGAAGGGATAATTTGTCTGAGAGATTTTTCGTCCTTTTAAATACGTATTGATCGCGTAATCGTATTCGTGGATCGCGATAAATGCATTGGCAAGTGTAAATACCTGGTCGTCGGCTTTGATCAGTTTAATTGCCTTTTCCCATTCCTCTTTTGCTTTATCGGGCTGTTCCTCTTTTTGATACACCACACCCAAATCGACATTGTAATTTAATGCATCCGGAAAATTCTTGATTTGTTTTTTCGCGATCTTTTCCGCTTTCTTAAAATCTTTTGTCTCGATCAAACAATTGAGGTACGGCGTATAAAATGTAACCGGCGATTTTTTATTATACAATTTTTCATAATAATCCAGCGCCTTATCAAATTCTTTGTTTTGATAAAACTGTTGCGCTAATTGCTCATCCGCACTTGGTTGCGCAAGGGCGTGCATGTGCATCAACACAAACGCAAAAAGGAATAGTATGTATTTTAAATTTTTCAATTTTCAATTAATTAGCAAACACCGATCTGATCTCTCACATCTCAATTCTCAGATCTATTTATACCCAATGATCTCCAGCACCATTGCTTTCGCTTCCGTATCCAATCCGTTTTTGAGTGTCATCAAACTTCCTTCTTTTAAATTATCACCAAAGCCAAGCGGGTTCACCAGTACTGCATTCAATACTTCCGATTTGCCCGGTTCAATTGGCTTTTTATACAATTCCACCTGGCATTCACTACTGTATCCTTTTGCTCCCTGTACGTATGCCTGCGGGCGATAAATTCCCATCAGCTCATACTTGCTCACATTTTCGATGAGTAGTTTTACTACCAGGTATTTTTTTGAATAAATCATTTTTGAGTATCAAGTCTAAAGTATCAAGTAGTTAGACTTGATTCTACTTTTGATAATGTTACTGCACACTTTTTATATTTCAACTTCTTTTTTCACACACAGCATAATCTTAAATCTCAAAAATCCTTAATCCTAAATTTTATAATTTAAGACTAAAAATATTCTTTGTAATACAATCCCGTCTTGATACTTGATACTAACTACTTAATACTATTTAAAATTGCTTTCTCCACTTCTTCACTATCCCATTTATCTGCAATGCCCGGCATCGCCATAATTTGCTGCATGATCGCTTCCTGTTTTTGCCCTTCGCGCAAAGCGTATGAATAACGGATCTGCGGACTAAATGTTACCATCGGGTAAAGCGGGATCCATTTATCAGGGTATTTACTGTTGAAACGCGCTTCGATTTTTTTCTGCAATAAAAATTTCGGATCTGCAGTTTTATCGCGCATCTCTATAAAATTCGCTATAGCGAGATCCGCAATGGCATCTGCATCAGGCTTGCGCAGCGTTTGGTATTCATCCATGATCTTCGCCCAGGCTGCTTCCGAATCTTCATTTGCTAAATGTTTTTCCATCAGATCATTCAGCACCACACAATCTTCAAAACCACAGTTCATCCCTTGTCCGTAAAACGGAACAATGGCATGTGCCGCATCCCCGATCAAACCAATTTTATGATCAAATGTCCATGGAAAACATTTTACCGTTACCAGCGACGAAGTTGGATTGTTCATCCAATCGTCCAGCAATGTCGGCATTAAGGGAGCGGCATCCGGAAATTCTGCATCAAAAAATGCTTTTACCTGCTCTCTTGTTTTTAATGCAGCGAATGATTTTTCGCCTTCGAACGGAAAGAATAAAGTACAGGTAAAATCGCCGTCGAGGTTAGGTAACGCGATCATCATAAAACTACCGCGCGGCCAGATGTGCAACGAATTTTTTTCTAATAAAAATTCGCCGTTTGGCCCCGGAGGAATAATTAATTCTTTATAACCGCATTCAATGTAATGCTGGTTGTATTCAAAACGATCGCTGGAAAGCTGCATGTTTAAACGTGCTGCGGAAAACGCACCATCCGATCCGAAAAGCAGGTCACTTTTTATATTCGTAATTTTATGCGTTTCCGAATTCTCAAAATGCGTTTCCATATTTTTGCGATCAATGGAAGTACAGCGCTCATTAAAATGGATACTGATATTTTCCTGCTGTTCGGCCAGGTCCATCAAACGCATGTTTATTTCTGCACGGGAAACCGAGTAGATCGCCTGGTTATCCTTGCCATACGGCTGATACGCGCTTGTTCCGTCCTTTAAATGGATGGTGCGCCCGTACATCGGGATCGCAATTTTTTTGATCTCTTCTGCAATGCCAACTCCTTCCAATCCTTTCCAGCCGCGGTCGCTCAGCGCAAGGTTGATCGATTTTCCGGCCGAAACAGTTGCTTTGCGCATGTCCGGACGGCGTTCAAAAAGGTCGATTTTATACCCCCGTTTTGCAAAATAAATGGAGAGCAATGAGCCAACCAAACCGGCTCCCACCAATGTTACTTTTTTATTATTCATAAGAAATTACGTTGTGCTGAAATTCTATCAAAGATAAAAGAAAATCAGCGATCTTTTTAGTTAAAAATAACTAAAGATCGCTGATCTTAAAATTGGAAAATTTTCCCTCACACAACATCCAATCGCGCAAGCGGTATAATCCTTTATAATTTATTTAGTACAGAAAAAATCTGTGTCCCGATAGCTATCGGGGCTGTGGCTGATATTTTAAAATAATTTATTGCTTGATGATCGTTACCGTAAGCACGCCCTGCAATTGCGGTGCGGATGCGCTGCTCACATTGGCGTTAGAGGATCCTGATGCACCTCCATCCATGGCTTTTACCTGGAATGTGTGGCTTCCTGCCGTTAAGGTATAAGTTCTGTGCATCGACCAATTCCCGATCAGCTGCGCCAGCGAACCGTTCTGGATCGATAGCCGTCTTTGTCCTCCGGAAGTGGATGCAACGCCATCTACAAAAATAGCAATATCCAGTACGGAATATGTAGTGCTGGTAGCGCCTGTAGACTGTACGCCGCCATCCGTGCTTACCATTACTTTGCATCCTGCCGGGATGGTTACCGCTTGCGATAATCCCGGGATTAGTGTGTAGGTTGTTGTTGCAGCGCTTACTACCAGTTGTCCGGTTCCGTAAACTTCAAATACATCCTGCCCGGTTGTTCCCGAAGCGCCCGTTGCACCGGCCACTCCCGTTGCGCCGGTAACACCTGCTGTACCTGCGGTTCCAGTTGCACCCGTAGCTCCGGTTGCGCCTGTATTTCCTGTTGCGCCTGCAACACCGCTGCTTCCGGATGTTTCCGCATACAATGCATACGGTACGCTTAATAATTGTGAGGTTCCCATTGATACATAACCGCTGCCGAAATTCACTTCCACTTCCATGTATTTGCTTCCGGTTCCCCAGCTGATCGCGGAAAATGTTCCTACGCTTGGTGTTCCCATTCCAATGCTGATGCTGAACAAGCCCAGCGCATTGGTGGTTACAGTATGCGTTTCCTGGTATACAATTAATCCCGTTGCTGAGCCGTTGCGGATGGATGGGCGGATGCTGATGCTTGCGCCTGATAATACAGCGCCGGTATTGTCGCGTGCTATTCCCTGGTATTTAAAGGCTTGTGGTGCTTGCGCGAATGCGGAAAAATTCAATACAAGCAGGAGTGCAAAAAGTATTTTTTTCATGGTTAGTTTGCTTTTATAATGCGTGTTGATTGATTGTAATGAGTAGCGGAATTGGTAATGGTAATGAAGTACATTCCGTTGGAATAATTTTTTACAGTTAACTGGTAAGTGCTGAAATTAGTAGCATCCACTTCTTCGGATGATAATAGTTTGCCGGTCACGTCGGTCAATGATACCATGTATTTCCCGTTCAGTGTATTAAAATTAATGGAAACAAATTCCGTTGCCGGATTGGGATACACACTAATTAAATTGTTGCTGTATATGTTTGCAATTCCGGTAGTGGAATTAAAGGGCTGGTGAAAACCCTGCGTCAACATATTACTGGAATTCTGGTAGGTTTCGGTCATCACTTCGCCCAATGTCCATTGGAGCTGACCGCTGCTATTGGCATAAAAATCACCGGCAGTTGCAATTACATCCGGGTTCACCGATTGTGATTTTGCAAAAAAGGTAATCAATGAAAATAGCGTAAGTAGGGAGTATTTACGTTTCATGTTCTAAATATATCAGTTCTTTTTGTATTTATCAAGCAAACCTTCTTTTGCATGCAATTTATCGATGGCAGCATCCATTCTTTTTACCCGTGTTTCTTCTTTTTTTGCAGATTCAATCCATTGCACATATTCTTTTTTATGCGAATATGCCAGTTTTTCGAAGTAAGGAAGGAGCTTATTTTTTGAAAGCAGTTTTTTAAAATCTGCCGGAATGCTCACTGTTTTGTCTTTTGCTTCGGTCAGCTTTAAACCCTTTTCGTTGTTCATTACCGCTTCTGTAATGTATTCGATCAGTAGCTTTTCATCCACCTGGTTTACATCCGTAAATTTTAGATGCCGGTTGTGCAGCGTTTCCGGATTTTTTAACAATACTTTTTTCTTATCTTTTAACAAAGCGCCCTGGTAAAATACCAGCGACACGTGTTTTTTGAAATACCAGAAACCGCAAACCATTCCATTTTTGTAATAATTGGGGCCCCATTTCCAGTCTTCAATAAATGCGGGTTCTGCTTTTAAAATGATCGCGCGCAATTTTTTACAAATGGCTTGCGCAAAAGGTTCTGTACTTGCAATGCCTTCATCGATCAGCTGTTTCGCATCCGGATTATGTTTTACTTTTGCTGCCATCTTTCGGTTTTCGTTTAAGAGGTAATCCTTTTTCAAAAAAATCTTTTTCCAGTTTTAATACACAATCCACTGCGCGTTTGTCCCGCGTTTCCTGCCTTTTTGAATCATTGATATAATTTGTATAATTCCGTTGCATGGAAGGCGAAGAAGCTTCGAACAATTTTTTTGCTTCCGGGCTGGCTTTAAATGCTTCTTTTAATTCGGGTGGAACAGTTACGCCTGCAAAATCTTCTTCCAGTATAATTTCAACGGTGTCGCCTGCTTCCTTCCGGATCTGTTTGCGGACAATTGTTTTAACCGGCATACAATGTTCGCCGGTTCCCATTGGCATCAGGGAAGTATTGTCAAATGGAAATCCGTCGATCGTACCTTTTACACGAACGCTCCCGGCTTTGCCAAATACTTTTTTTACATCAATGGGCGTGATCACAATGGTCCAGGCACCCATTTTCTGAAGAACAACTTTGAATTTTTTTGTTGGCATTTTTGTGAACGTTACAATTTACAACGCTGCTTTCAAGATCTCGCCAAAACGGAACACATCTTCAAATGAATTGTACAATGGCACCGGTGCGCAGCGGATCACATTCGGTTCCCGCCAATCCGAGATCACACCAGCCTGCGTTAATTTATTGAACAGGTCTTTCCCTTTGCCATGTGCTACAATTGAGAGCTGGCAACCTCTTTGTTTTTTATCACGCGGTGTAATAATTTCCAGTTTTTCCTCCAGTGTTTTATTGATCTCATCGATCACAAATTCGAGGTAGCCGGTTAATTTTTCTGTTTTCATTACCAATGCATCCATGCCTGCTTCGGTAAAAATATCAAGCGCTGCTTTGTGCGCCGCCATTGACAATACAGGCGCATTGCTCATTTGCCATGCTTCCGCAGTTGGCATCGGAACAAACCCTTTCTCCATTTTAAAACGCGTGGTTTTATCGTGTCCCCACCATCCCGCAAACCGGATGATCTCGGGCTTGTTCAAATGCCGCTCATTTATATAAACGCCGGAAACACCACCCGGACCTGAGTTTAAGTATTTGTAACTGCACCAGCAGGCAAAATCTGCATTCCAGTTGTGCAGCTCCAGCTTTAAATTTCCGGCAGCATGTGCCAGGTCAAAGCCAACAATAGCGCCAGCTTTATGTCCCGCTTCCGTGATCGCTTTCATATCAAATACCTGCCCGTTGTAATAATTCACACCACCGATCATGATCACGGCAATCGAATCTTTATTTTCTTCGATCGCAGCTAAAATATCTTCAGGACGGATGCATACTTCACCTTCACGCGGCTCCACTTCTATAATAGCATCCGCAGGTTCCAGCCCATGAAATTTTACCTGCGATTCCAGCGCATACTGATCGGATGGAAATGCTTTTGCTTCGCATAAAATTTTATAGCGTGTTTTTGTCGGGCGGTAAAAACTTACCAGCAATAAATGCAGGTTTACCGTTAGTTGGTTCATTACCACTACTTCTTCGGGTTTTGCACCTACAATTTTTGAAAGTGGTTCTGCAAACTGTTCGTGATACGACAGCCATGGCTTACGTGCATGAAAATGTCCTTCTACGCCAAATGTGGCCCAGTCTTCCAGTTCATTCAATACATAATCCTGTGTGGTTTTTGGCTGTAATCCCAATGAATTACCGGTAAAATAGATCGTTTCGCGGCCATGCATCATGGGGAAATAAAATTTGCTGCGGAAATTTTTTAGAGGATCAAGAGTGTCCTGTTGCTGTGCAAATTCAAGTGTGTTGGTGTAGTTCATATGCTGTATTTTTTTACCACTAAGGCAATAAGGCCAAAGTTGTAGGATATTCTTCTTTGTGTTTCTTCTTCTTGCTTAGTGCCTTAGTGGTGAAAAAGAAAAATTATTGCCTTCAAAGATATATATTTGCAGTAAATAAATTTGAGTAATGAAGAGAGAAAAATCAGAAGCTTTATTTGAGAAAGCAAAAAAATATTTTCCCGGTGGTGTCAATAGTCCTGTGCGTGCATTTCGCTCTGTAGGCGGAACGCCTTTGTTTATCCAAAAAGGAAAAGGTGCGCACATTTGGGATGCGGATGGAAATGAATTCATAGATTATTGCGGATCCTGGGGACCATTGATCCTTGGTCATGCCAATGATAAAGTAGTGGATGCGATCAAAAAAACAGTAGAGAACGGCAGCTCTTTTGGTGCACCTACTGCATTGGAAAACGATTTGGCTGAGCTCATCCTGTCAAATAATAAATACATCGAAAAGATCCGTTTTACAAGCTCCGGTACAGAAGCCGTGATGAGCGCCATCCGCCTTGCACGCGGTTATACAAAACGAAATAAGATCCTGAAATTTGAAGGCTGTTATCACGGCCACAGCGATTCCTTGCTGGTAAAAGCCGGATCAGGACTGGTAACATTCGGCAATACGTCTTCTGCCGGTGTGCCCGAAAGTTTTGTGAACGAAACCATTGTGGTTTCACTCGACAATGAAGCTGCGGTAAAACAAGCATTTGCCGAATTTAAAGACCAGATCGCCTGTGTGATCATCGAGCCGATTCCCGCTAACAACGGTTTGTTGCTGCAACGCAAAGAATATTTGCAATTTCTGCGTGAGATCTGCACAGCCAATAAAACCTTGCTGCTCTTTGATGAAGTGATCAATGGTTTTCGCATCGGATTTGAAGGTGCTGCGGGGTATTACAACATTCATCCCGACATTATTACGTACGGGAAAATTATTGGAGGCGGTCTGCCGGTGGGTATGTACGGCGCTTCCGCGGAGATCATGAGCAACATCTCTCCCGAAGGAAATGTGTACCAGGCAGGAACGTTAAGCGGAAATCCCGTTGCTATGGCAGCAGGCATTGCACAATTAACGGAATGTTTAAAGCCCGGTTTTTATGAAGAGCTGGAGCGCAAAACCAAATTTTTAATTGATGCTATTTTTTCACGTATAGCAACTTTGAACTTTGAACTTTCAACCTTTAAACTTTTTTCTGTTGGTTCTATCTTCTGGATCGCCTTTACCGATAAGGAAGTGATCCGGACAGCTGAAGAGATTGATGCGGATTCCATGAAATATTTCCGCACGCTGCACAAAGAATTACTGGAGCGCGGCATTTACCTTGGCCCATCCGGATACGAAGTTGGATTTATTTGCGAAGCACATACCGAAAATGATTTGCTGCAAACCGCAAAAGCATTCGCGGAAGCGCTGAAAATAGCCATGAAATGAGAATAATACTAATTGTCCTGTTGCTACAATTAATACTGAATATCCTGTTAGATAAAACCGGGATCTCCAAACGTTATTTTACCAGCAGTGGAATGTTTGTATACGTTGTTTGTATTGCCGTATGGATTCCCCTATCGTTATTTATCTCTTCTGATCTGTTCCCTGGTTTTTTTGAAAATGATTTTGTCTGGATCACCATGTGGCTGCCATGGCTGATAACATTGGTAATAGGCCCGGTACTGCTTTTACTCACTCAATTGCTATATTCGTATCTGATCAAAAGGTGGATCGTTAAAAATTAAATTTTTTGCGTTGCATCCCCTGCAAGGGCTTTTTGTCCCTGGCAGGGGTAGATCAGCGGTTGGTACTTCGGCTCAAAATGTAAATTTTTTTGAATGTATACTTCTTTGTGTATCCCCTGCAAGGGCTTTTTTGTCCCTGGCAGGGGTAGATCAACGGTTAGTACTTCGGCTCAAAATGCAGCTGGAATTCGCACATACAGTGTTCTACCCCCGCCATTACACCAATGTATTTCCGCCACAGATTCACAGATTAAAAAATTAAAAAGGGAATTACACGAATTCTGAAAATCGCTTTGCGATTTAATAATCTGCGAAATAAAATTTGATTGGAAAAATCTGTGTCCCGGTAGTTCTCCGACTATGGCTTTCAGGTGGCTCAAATGCAGTTTAAAAGAGAGATGGTATACGAATAGAAATCTTGAAACTGCTTTTTAATTAACAGGTCCCGGGTCGGAGCCCGGGATGACAGGCAGTAGGGAATTGCGCTCCGGATTAAACACAGCATCCGCGTACAGCAAACTTTAAACTTTAAACTTCCTACCACGTCGCATTCCCCGACGATTGCAGCACTCCAAACGTCCCCAGGCCAATAAGAAGTCCCGCGCCACCACCGATCAGCGATTTTATTTTTCGTTTTTTTCGGGCCACACGTTCATATCCCATCAGGTAAGGTTCATGTGTCAGCCAGTCCAGGTTGGTTACCGTTTCGTGTTTGATCTTTATTTTCGGTAACCCCGATAGAACCGTAAAAGCAAAAGGCGGGATCGGGCATAAAAAACTTCCCGATAATCCTGATAAAATCCCCACTGCAGCGCCCAGCGCCAAACATCCGTTTGCTTTAAAATTTTTATCCGCATCCTTTTCACCGTAAATAAAATAACGCATCTCATCCACTGTAAACTCATTCCCGATCACCGTATCATACACATACATAATACTTTCGCCCTTTTCATTTTTTATGGAAAAAATGCGGTCGTTTTCAATAATGATATTTTTTCTTGGATTTTTCGGATTCTTAATGCTGGTTACACCATCTGTAGTATCAATCACAGAGCAGATCACCTCATCGCCGTTCAGCAAAATTACGGTATCCTTATTTATCGTTGCCTGTGAAAAAGCACTGTTGGCAATCAAAAGGAAGATCGAACAAAAAAATAGAAATACAGAGTTGCGCATATGCCGGGATCGTAAAATTTCTCAAATATAACCATTCCCCGACATTCGGTGCTTTAAAATCGGTTTTCCGGCAAATTTCACAGGCCTGTTTTTCGTATTGGGAGCAGGGTGGAAGAAGCTCTTTTTTGTTGATAATTTTTAGCGGAATAATCATTATATTTGCATTCCTAAAAAAAATAACATGATTACTACCGATAAATTTGTAAACCGTCATAACGGTCCGCGTGCAAACGATGTAACAACAATGCTTGCAAAAATAAAAGCAGCATCTGTGGATGAACTGATCAACCAAACCATTCCTTCGGCAATTCGCCTGAAAGCACCATTAAAACTTGAGAAAGGAATGACCGAATACGAGTACCATAAACACCTGCGTACACTCGCTGCAAAAAACAAAGTATTTAAAACCTATATTGGTTTGGGTTATTCCAATACCATTGTTCCGCCCGTAGTACAGCGCAATGTGCTCGAAAACCCGGGCTGGTACACCGCCTACACACCTTACCAGGCCGAGATCGCACAAGGCCGCCTCGAAGCATTGCTGAATTTCCAAACCATGGTTATGGACCTTACCGGGATGGAAATTGCAAATGCCTCCCTGCTGGATGAAGCTACCGCTGCTGCCGAAGCAATGGCAATGCTGTACAGCAACCGCAGCCGCGAACAAGTGAAAAACGGCGCGGTGAAATTTTTTGTTTCCAATGAATGTTATCCTCAAACCATTGATCTGTTAAAAACACGCTCCACCCCAATCGGCATCGAGCTGGTAATCGGCGACTGGAAAACTGCAACGCTCGATGCTTCTGTTTACGGTGCCATCCTGCAATATCCAACAGTCGATGGTAAAGTGCATGAGTATGCGGATTTTGTGAAAAATGCAAAAACAAACGGCATCGCCATCGCGGTAGCTGCAGATCTGTTAAGTCTTGTTTTATTAACGCCTCCGGGCGAATGGGGTGCCGATGTTGTTGTTGGTAATACACAGCGTTTCGGTGTGCCGATGGGTTATGGCGGGCCTCACGCAGCATTTTTCGCTTGCCGCGATGAATATAAACGTATCATTCCCGGTCGCATCATTGGTGTTTCCGTGGATGCACATGGCAATCCCGCATTGCGCATGGCATTGCAAACCCGCGAGCAGCATATCCGCCGCGATAAAGCCACTTCCAACATCTGTACAGCACAGGCATTGCTTGCCATCATGGCCAGCATGTACGCCGTATACCACGGGCCGGATGGCATCAAAGGAATTGCGGAACAAGTGAATTTATCTGCCGTAGCACTGGCAACCGAATTAAAAAAATTAGGGTACACCATCGAAAGCGAAACCTATTTCGATACCATCAAAGTAATCCTGCCAAAAGGAATCTCCGAAGGCATGATCCATAACCTCGCAGTTGGCGCACACATTAATTTCCGATACGTGGATAATTGCTGCGTATGTATTGCACTGGATCAAACCACCGATGCGCACGACCTGAATGCCATCATCGAAATTTTTGCAACAGTAGCCGCAAAACCGGCAACAAAAATTACACAGGAACAAATTTTTAGCGGACAGTCCAATATCCAATACCGGACATCTAACATCCTTACACACCCGGTTTTTAATACCTATCATTCCGAATCGGAAATGATGCGTTACATCAAACGCCTGGAAAATAAAGATCTTTCATTGACCCATTCCATGATCTCCCTGGGTTCCTGCACCATGAAGCTAAATGCAGCTTCGGAGCTGATGCCGATCACCTGGCCGGAATTTGCAAACATTCACCCATTTGTTCCGGTAGAGCAAGCGGAAGGCTACATCGAAATGATCGACGAGCTGGACCGTTCCCTGAGCGAGATCACCGGTTTTGCAAAAATGAGCTTTCAGCCAAACAGCGGCGCACAGGGCGAATATGCCGGATTATTAGTGATCCAGGCTTATCACCAGTCGCGCGGCGATGCACACCGCAACATTGCGCTTATCCCAACATCAGCGCACGGTACCAACCCTGCCAGCGCTGCCATGTGCGGAATGAAGATCGTACTGGTAAAATGCGATGAAAAAGGAAACATTGACGTGAACGACATGCGCGAAAAAGCCGTATTGCACAAAGATAATTTATCCTGCCTGATGGTGACGTACCCAAGTACACACGGTGTATACGAAGAAAGCATCATCGAGATCACGGACATCATTCATGAAAATGGCGGACAGGTATATATGGACGGTGCAAACATGAATGCACAGGTTGGATTAACCAGTCCGGGCAACATTGGCGCGGATGTGTGCCACTTAAATTTGCACAAAACATTCGCAATCCCTCACGGCGGCGGCGGTCCCGGCATGGGGCCAATCGGTGTTGCAAAACAATTAGTGCCCTTCCTGCCATCGCATACATTGGTAAAAACCGGTGGCGACCAGGGTATTTCTGCAGTATCAGCGGCGCCGTTCGGCAGTTCCCTGATCTTGCTGATCTCCTACGGATACATTAAAATGCTCGGTGGCGATGGCGTTACCGAAGCTACCCGTATGGCCATTTTAAATGCCAACTATATTAAAGAATCGCTGGCAGGTTATTACCCGACATTGTACAGCGGTAAAAACGGACGCTGTGCGCACGAAATGATCCTGGATTGTGTGGCCTTTAAACGCGATGCAGGAGTAGAGGTGGGCGATATCGCAAAACGATTGATGGATTACGGATTCCATGCGCCAACCGTTTCTTTCCCGGTACACGATACATTAATGGTGGAACCAACCGAAAGTGAAAGCAAAGAAGAGCTGGATCGTTTTTGTGCGGCTATGATCGCTATTAAAAAAGAAATTGATGAGATCGCGGAAGGAAAAGCGGACAAAGACGACAATGTGATGAAGAATGCCCCGCATACGGCAAAATCAGTGATCAGCAGCGATTGGAAACATGGGTATTCCCGCGAAAAAGCAGTTTATCCGCTGAAATGGGTAAAAGATGCTAAATTCTGGCCGAGTGTGGCCCGCGTGGACAATGCATTTGGCGACAGGAACCTGATCTGCGCCTGTCCTCCGATCGAAAGTTATATGGAAGAAGCAGAATTGGCATAGAGATTTGTCAGGAACAGATTTTTTGGCTCGCAAATAGCTGTAAAAATGTATACTTAGCCGATTACAAAAAATCCCAAAAGAAATTTTGGGATTTTTTTATGCTCTTCTGCCACTATAAATTGCAAATTAGAAGGAAAAACCGTAATTTAGTGCTTTATAAATAAACTTAAAATCTTAGCTCATGAAAAAAATCTACACATTAATTGCAGCTACGGCAATTGTTTGTTCAGCAAATGCTCAGCAGGTAAAAGGTACGTCACAAACCGGTACCGACCACAAATCAACCACAAGAACACACATTGTAGCAATGCCTGCAAACACTACGCGTATGGCGGGTGATACTTTAATGTACCAACCATTGCCAAGCACTATCATCAATTCTGCCGATGCTCCTACATTTGACGTTGTAACGGAAGATATCGATGGTTTAACAACTCACAATGCCGGTTATGCAACATCATTCGGCGTTTATTATTCAACAGATTCAAGCATTTATGGACAATCATGTGCTACTTGTACTGTTCCTCACGGTGCTAACTATTACCATCCATGGGAAACACCAGCTCCATTGGGTACTGATACAGCATTCTTCTGGTCAGGAACATCTTGGTTTGATCCTGCAGGACAAGCTGACAACTGGCTGGAAATCGGGCCTGTAACAATCCCTGCTGCCGGTGCTACATTATCATGGTACGATCGTTTTAACCGTTACCGTGATGGTTATTCCGTATTGGTTTCTGACGTCTTCTCTACACCAATGAACTTTACCGATTTTGATGCGGCAACAAGCATTTATTCATTGGCAGATGCAGCATATCCGTCGCCAACCTATGCAACAGATACTACATGGGTATTGCATTCCATGGCTATCCCTGCGTCTTTTAATGGAATACAGGTAGCAATCGCTTTCCATCACACTGCAAACGATATGGACGTAATAAGATTGGATGAGATCCTTTTAACAGAAGGTGTTTCAACAGGCATTAACGAATTTGTAAACGGAGTAAAAGTTGCTCAGAACATGCCAAACCCATTCAGCTCTACATCTGTTATTAACTACGAACTGAACAAAACAGCAGCAATTTCCATTACTGTTTACGATGTAACCGGAAACAAAGTAGCTGAACAAAATGAAGGAACACAAAGCGCAGGACAGCATTCATTGAAATTCAATGGTGAAAATCTTGCTGCAGGTGTTTATTATTATTCATTAACAGTTGGTGCAAATGCAACTACTGCTATGAAAATGGTAATCGTTAAATAACAATAACTACCTTTTTAATTCACATAGGAAATCCCAAAAAATCATAAATTTTTGGGATTTCTTATTTTTTAACACGGATGAGCACTTGTTTATTTACAAAATAGTAGTAATTTAGTGCTTACAATTTAACCTAAATAATTTTTTTAAAAACAAATCCAATGAAAAAAATCTACTTAATCGCAGGTGCTACCTTGTTATCTGTAGCAACTTTTGCACAAACTGGCTCTAAAGCCGGAAAAGCACACGTTAATGGAACAAAACCATTTGTACATGCTTCTTCTGTTGAACGTGCCGGTAACGATACAACAGGTATTGTTAACGTTATCGACTTTTTACCTGAATTTTTACCTGGAGGTGGAGCAGCATCTATCTACGGTTATACTGGCGGTGGTTACATCTACGGAAATAACGTTGACGGATTAAACGTTTGTGCTCAGGGTTATGCTAACTTAAATGCAACTCCTGTTCACATTGTTGGTGCTTTGATCTGGTTCGCTGCTATGGAAAGCGATGCAGGAAGCTCTGCAACATCAAAATTGAAAATCAACACTTACAACTTAGCTGCTAACAAAGCTTACAATACTGATAACAGCGGTACTTTCAACTCTACAGTATTAAACGCTGAAGGACCTAGCGGTGTTGCAGTTTCTACTGCTGACTTATTGTTCTCTAACATTGATACAATGCCAGGAGAATGGAACTACGTTCCTTTGTCAGTTGTTGCTACTTTCACAGGCGATTTCGCTATCGGAGTTGATGCAACTTCATTAGCTGCCGGTGATACTGTAGGTATCGTTAGTGATAACCAAAATGATGCTGCTAACATCGATTTAGCTTTCCACAAATACGGAACTAAATGGTATGTAACTGATGCATTGTTCAGCGATCCTGCTTCTCCAACTTTCGGAACAGGCGGATTAGATAACGATATCGCTATCTGGGCTGTAATCAGCGACGCTACTGGTGTTACTGAATTCTACAACGGTATGAAATTAACAACTTACCCTAACCCAACTGTTGACAAAGCTACTGTTGAGTATACTTTGGAAAAAGGTTCTAACAACGTAACTTTAGTTGTTTATGATCAGGTTGGACGTAAAATTGCTAACAACACATACGGTCACCAGGATGCAGGTACTTACAAAGTGGATATCGATGCTTCTAACTTAGCTTCCGGTAACTACTTTTACCAATTAACTGCAAACGGACACATGTTCACTAAAAAATTCGTTGTTTCTAAATAGTCTTTAGTACAATAGAATTACATAAAAAAACGTCCCGAAGAAAATCTTCGGGACGTTTTTTTATAGTAATTAGTCGTTGGTCTTTAGTAATTAGTATGCTGGGTCTAAATACATACTACAACACATAGATTTGTAAATTCGCATTAAGTAGAAAATACAGCCATCTTTTTAATCTTAGCTGATAATAGCACACACAGCTATCTTTTTTAATCCTAACCGATCATATAAAATCTGCGTTCCAATTCACACAAACTTAAAGCTTTTGTACAATGGCGGGACGCCATAAAATAAAAAAGCACGAGTGGGACACTCGCGCCTGCTGATAGACACAGCTATCTTTTTTAATCCTAACCGATCCTATAAAATCTGGGTTCCAATTTACACAAACTTAAAGCTTTTGTACAATGGCAGGATGCCATAAAATAAAAAAGCACGAGTGGGACACTCGCGCCTGCTGATAGACACAGCTATCTTTTTAATCCTAACCGATCCTATAAAATCTGCGTTTCTATTACACAGCTTGCCGGAAGCAACCACACAGATTGGTATATTAGTACAGATTGGTATTTAGTAGTTTCGTTCCTGTTCCTGCCCGAATCGTTCAGGCGGGCGTTATCTGTACTTTAGAATTTAGATTTCAGATCCCGCATGAATTTAGTAGCATATACAAAATCGCACACTTCCGGATCATCCGTTTTCAGGATCTCCTGTTTACTACCTTCCCAGTGTTTGTTGCCTTTGTAGATGAACATGATGTGATCGCCGATCTCTATTACCGAGTTCATATCATGTGTGATCACCACCGTAGTAATGTGGTATTCATCCGTGATCTCTTTGATCAGGTTATCGATCACGATGGATGTTTTTGGATCCAGCCCGGAGTTAGGCTCATCACAAAATAAATATTTAGGTTGTACCGCAATGGCACGTGCAATCGCTACGCGTTTTTTCATCCCGCCGCTGATCTCCGACGGATATAAATTATTGGCATTGTGAAGATTCACGCGCTGCAAACAAAAATTAGCACGATCGCGCCGCTCACTTTCACTCATGTCTGTAAACATCGAGATCGGGAACACCACATTTTCTTCTACCGTTTTAGAGTCGAACAAAGCGCCGCCCTGGAACAGCATTCCGATCTCCTTCCGGACATCTTTTTTTTCATTAAAATTCAATTCCGTAAAGCTTCTGCCATCGTACAGGATCTGTCCGCTATCAATATCATTCAATCCCACCATGCATTTCAGCAGTGTAGTTTTTCCGGATCCGCTTTCGCCGATGATCATATTGGTTTTTCCGGTTTCGAATGTGAACGAAATATCATCGATCACATTGCGGCCCGAAAACGATTTTGATATGTTATTGATCTGGATCAAACTAAGAGTAATTGAGTTAAAATTAAATCGAATGCAAGGATCAGGACACTGCTGTACACCACACCTTTGGTGCTGGAGCGGCCCACTTCCAATGCGCCGCCGCTGGTATAATATCCATGGTAAGCCGGTACCGATGCAATGATAAATGCGAATACACCCGATTTGATGAGTGCATAAATAACGTTATACGGACGGAACTCATAGGTGATTCCGTAGATGTACTCATAATTGCTCACCACACCTGCCATCAGCCCGAATACATAACCGCCGAGGATCCCTAAAAACATGGAAAAAATAACCAGTATCGGAAAAAACAAAACGGAAGCAACGATCTTTGGAAGCACCAGGTAACCGGCAGAATTGATCCCCATGATCTCCAGCGCATCGATTTGCTCGGAAACGCGCATGGTGCCTATTTCGGAAGCAATGCTCGAACCTACTTTTCCTGCCAGGATAAGGCTCACAATGGCGGGTGAAAATTCGAGGATCATCGAATCGCGAACGGCTACACCAACAGCGTATAAAGGAATGAGGGGGCTCTCAAAATTAAAAGCTGATTGAATGGTAATAACGGCGCCCATAAAAACCGAAATGATGGCCACGATCCCCAGTGAGCCAACGCCCAGCAGGTTCATTTCTTCAAAACAGCGATTGATGAAAATAGAAAATTTTTCCGGTTTCCCGAAAGCCCGCTTCATCAATATAAAATACCTGCCAAAATGGAAGAAAATCCTCATGTATGCGCTTCAAATAATTTTCATAAAAATAAGAATAAATACCGAATAAAAAGTTCAAAGTTTAAAGTTGGAAAGTTCAAAGTTTGCTGTGTGGATCGCTTGCGCGATCATTTTTTACCACTAAGGCACTAAGAAAGGGAAAGAAAAAGGGAGGAAATTCAAAATAAAAAGGATGCTGTGTGTTCCTGCGGAGCGGTTTTTTTACCACGAAGCCACGAAGGCAAAAGAAGTTCAAAGTTTAAAGTTAAAAAGTTCAAAGTTTGCTGTGTACGGATGACGATTTAATTATTTATTAAAACACATCATACACTACACCACAGGTTAACAAGCCCCGCCTTATGTGTTTCTTTGTGCCTTATGTGGTTGACGGGGGCTGGGGGAAATAACCTTAGTGCCCTCAGTGCCTTAGTGGTAAAATATTAGCTTCGTCTTTTGTTTCTTTTGTTTTCTTTTGTGGTTAATGGGCGGGGGCTCAGTGTTCTTAGTGCCTTAGTGGTAAAATACACAATGAAAATATACCTTCTTTTAGGTATTGGTTTTATTTTTCAAGCCTCTAAAAAAGCCGTACTTTCGTATATACAATAAAAGAATACGCGGTGAAAAATTTATCTCAGTTGAAAGTCGGGCAGAGCGCCATTATAGATTCCTTTACCGATAAAAAAATGGCTTTGAAATTACTGGAAATGGGCTGTACGCCGGGAGAGATCGTTAAGCTCGACCGTATTGCGCCGCTTGGCGATCCGATCGCAATTTCCGTAGCCGGTTACCTGCTGAGCCTTCGCAAAGAAGAAGCATCCACAATCATGGTAACAAGTATAAAGTAAAAATAATTTTATATTTGTGAAGTGGAACCCAATCAATCCTTCGTAAATTTCACGGAAAAAAATACACTTAAAATTGCACTTGTCGGAAATCCGAACAGTGGCAAATCCACATTGTTTAATGCCCTTACCGGCTTAAACCAAAAAACAGGAAATTTTCCCGGTGTTACCGTCGATAAAAAAATTGGCACCGCCCGGCTGACCGACCAGGTAACTGCTGATTTTATTGATCTTCCCGGAACATATAGCTTGTACCCCAAATCGCTGGACGAGCGCGTTGCATTTGATGTGCTGTGTAACGAAAATAATGCAGAACATCCCGATGTGACCATTATTGTTGCCGATGCAAGCAATCTCAAACGCAATTTATTTTTAGTATCGCAGATCATTGATTTAAAAATCCCTGTGATCCTTGCCCTCAACATGATGGACATGGTGGAAAAGGAAGGCGATGCGATTGACCTGGTGCGTTTATCAGAACGCCTGGGTGTAAAAGTGGTAGGGTTGAGCGCGCGGAACAAGAACGGTATCGAGGAGCTGAAAAGGGCATTGTTACAACCATTGCCGGTACCCTCCTATGATTTTATCGACATTAAAAAAATAGCGCCGGAGATTATCGAGCGCATCAAATCAGTACAAAAAGTGAAAAGCGATTTTGCGGCTTTTCAGCTGGCGAATAACCTGGATGAAAGCCTGCTGGTTGGACAAAAAAATACAGAAGCAAATAAGATCGCGGATGCGCTCAACACACTGGTGATCGATAAAAACAAGCTGCAGGCACTGGAAAGCGTAGAGCGGTACAAAGTGATTAACCGGATCGTGGAAGAATGTATTACCCGTAAGCCGGGGCTGCGTGTAAAATCTGTAACGCAAAAGCTGGATGGGATCTTAACGCACCGCGTCTGGGGCTACGTCATTTTTTTAACCATTCTCTTTTTTATATTCCAAACCATCTTTTTTCTTGCGGCGTATCCCATGGACTGGATCGAGGCGTTGTTTGTAACGCTTTCCGATTGGGCCACACACGCATTGCCGCAGGGCGAGCTTACCAATTTATTGGTGAACGGGATCTTAGCCGGATTAAGCGGCGTGGTGGTGTTTGTGCCGCAGATCGCTTTGCTGTTCACGTTCATTGCCATACTGGAGGATACCGGCTACATGGCGCGCGTGAGCTTTATTATGGATAAGATGATGCGCAAGTTTGGACTTAACGGACGCTCGGTGATCCCGCTTATCAGCGGTGTTGCCTGTGCAGTGCCTGCGATCATGAGCGCCCGCACGATCAGCAACTGGAAAGAACGGATGATCACCATCATGGTAACGCCGCTGATGAGCTGCTCGGCCCGCTTGCCGGTGTACACGCTGTTGATCTCGCTGGTAGTGCCGCACGATAAGAACAATGGCTTTTTTAATTACCAGGGTCTGATCCTGATGGCACTTTACCTGATCGGATTCATGGCGGCAATCGGCGCTGCGCTGGTAATGAAATGGATCTTGAAAGCACGCGAAAAAAGTTATTTTATTATGGAGCTGCCGGTGTATCGCACGCCACAATGGCGAACGGTGGGTTTAACGATCGTTGATAAAGTGAAAATGTTTTTGGTGGATGCCGGAAAGATCATTGTGGCGGTATCCATTATTTTATGGTTTTTAACATCGCATGCACCGGGAAATAAATTTGCGGACATTGAAAAAAAATACAACGATCCGAAGCTGGCAGGGTACATGGTACCGGCACAGTTAAAGGCAATGGCTTCTTCCGAAAAACTGGAAGCATCGTATGCCGGAATGCTGGGAAGGGCTATTGAACCGGCGATTGCGCCTTTGGGTTTCGATTGGAAAATAGGGATTTCACTGATCACATCTTTTGCAGCGCGTGAAGTATTTGTAGGCACCATGGCAACCATTTACAGCGCCGGAGATGCGGGCAACACCTTATCCATCCGCGATAAAATGCGTGCAGAAATAAATCCGAAAACAGGCTTGCCAAAATTTTCGATCGCCGTTGGGTTTTCATTGCTGCTGTTTTATGCATTTGCCATGCAGTGCATGAGTACGCTTGCGATTGTGTACCGCGAAACAAAAAACATTAAATGGCCGCTCCTCCAGTTTTTCTATATGGGTGCCATGGCGTATCTCGCGAGTTTGCTTGTTTATCAATTGTTGAAGTAGGTTGCCACAGATTCACAGATTAAAAAATTAATAAAATTTTCCCGGATCGCTATTTCTTCATACGTTTCATGCGTATTTTTGTGTTCTTATAAATTGTTTGATTATTACAGTAATAAAAAATTGCACGTTTCTCGGCTCCGCTCGAAATGACAATGATTGCGATCGGTTTTAAACTTGTACAATGCCTGTCATTTCGAGCGGAGCTGAGAAACAAACGAAATGAAAGAGTTGAGGTGTATAACGTAATTTTCAATGACACAACTAGAGCGAAATCAATCCATATTACATAAATACATTCCGGAAAAGGCGGTGCCTGTGATCTCCGAATGGATCTATAAATTTGATTTCAAATTAAAGATAAAAAAAAGCCGCTCTTCCAAATACGGCGATTACCGCCCGCCGGTAAAAGGCGAGAACCACCTGATCACCATCAATTATGATATGAACAAGTATGCGTTCCTGATCACGCTGGTGCATGAGATTGCGCATTTAACCAACTGGAACAAGAACCAGGATCGCGTAAAGCCGCATGGCGATGAATGGAAGCTGCATTACAAAATGCTGATGCACCAGTTCCTGGACCCGGAGATCTTTCCGGTGGATGTGATCACGGCATTGCGCAAATACATGAATAATCCTGCGGCTTCCAGCTGTTCCGACATTAATTTGCTGCGCGTGCTCAAACGCTACGATGTGCGCCAAACCACTGTTTTGCTGGAAGATGTAAAACACGGCAGCACGTTTTCCTACAACGAGAACCGCTATTTTATCAAAGGCGAACAGGTGCGGAAACGCTTTAAATGCAAGGAGCTAAAAACCAACCGGATGTACTTATTTAACCCGTTAACCGAAGTATTGGTGGTTTCCAGCCCATTATTTGCCGAAAATCCCCTGATTAGTTAAATATTTAACCATTATTTACTGCCCTGCTATTGTGTTTTTTTTAAATTTGTTCTTGTAGAAAAACGAATGAATATTCACGATTTAAATTTTTGAAAATGAGTACCACCGCAGTTGACAAAAACATTGATTTGAAAGTTTCAAAGCTTGCAGAAAATATCATCGGTTCCGAAATTATAAAGCTTGCCGCGGAAGTAAATGAGAAAATAAAAAAAGGCGAAAAAGTATATAATCTTACCATTGGTGATTTTAACCCGAAAGTATTTCCGATCCCTGCTGAATTAAAAAAAGCGATCATCGCGGAGTATGAGGACGACCAGACCAATTACCCGGCTGCCGATGGGATGCCGGAGTTGCGTGCTGCCGTTTCAAAATTATTGAAAGAGCGCGGTAACCTGGATTATAAAGTGGATGAGATCGTGATTGCCGGTGGCGCACGTCCTGTGATCTACGCTATTTTCAGGGCACTGGTAGATGAAGGCGATACCGTTGTGTTCCCGGTTCCATCCTGGAATAACAATCACTATACGTATTTGAATAATGCAAAACAAGTGCTGATCGAAACATCTCCGGAAAATAAATTTATGCCTACGGCTGCGGATCTGAAGCCGCACATCGCTTCCGCGAATCTGATCGCCTTGTGCTCGCCCTTGAATCCTACCGGAACTACTTTCCGTAAAAAAGACCTGGAAGAGATCTGCGACATGATCCTGGAAGAAAATGTAAAACGGAATGCGACCGGAAAAAAACAATTGTACCTGATGTACGATCAGATCTACTGGGCGCTAACGCATGGCGATACCGAACATTTTAACCCGGTTTCCTTACGTCCGGAAATGAAAAATTATACAGTGTTTGTAGATGGGATCTCCAAATCGCTTGCTGCAACCGGCGTTCGCGTTGGCTGGAGCATGGGCCCGAAAAAGATCATCGATAAAATGAAATCTATTTTAACGCACGTAGGTGCATGGGCGCCAAAAGCTGAACAGCTGGCAAGCGCCGTGTATCTGGATGACCTGGCAAGTTATGATTCGTTTTTAACGGATATCAAATCGAAGATCAACGATCGTTTGGTTGGTTTTTACAAAGGTTTCCAAAGCTTAAAAGCAGAAGGATTTAAAGTGGATGCCATCGCTCCGGAAGCGGCTATTTATTTAACCGTTCAGTTTTCGCTGCACGGACAAACAACTGCAGATGGAACCGTTTTGAAAACTACACCCGATGTTACAAAATACATCCTGGATGAAGGAAAAGTAGCGATCGTTCCGTTTTACGCATTTGGCGCTTCGACTGATTCAAGCTGGTACCGCTTATCCGTTGGGACCTGTAAATTAGAGGATGTGGATGGTGTGATTGGTAATTTACGGGATGCATTAAAAAAATTGAAATAGTACAACGAATAACGAATTTAAACGAATAACGAATCTGTGTACATGCTACTATGTGAGTATTCGTTATTCGTTTAAATTCGTTATTCGTAGAAAAAATATAGTATAAATCAGAAGACTGACCATACGTGAAAAATAATTATTGTGTGATAATGGCGGGTGGCGTTGGAAGCCGCTTTTGGCCGATGAGTAGAACGGCACATCCAAAACAATTTCTGGATATTTTAGGAACAGGGCATACGTTGTTGCAACAAACGTACAATCGCTTTTTACGTTTATGTCCCAAAGAAAATATTTTTATTGTTACCAATGATTCCTATGTGGACCTGGTGAAAGAACAATTAAAAGGAATTAACAGCGCCAATATTTTAAGTGAGCCTGCACGTAAAAATACGGCACCATGTGTTGCTTATGCATGTTATAAAATTGCACAATCCAACCCGGATGCGCTTACGGTGATTGCACCATCCGACCATTTAATTACCAAGGAAGATACGTTTGTAAAAGCGATCAGAGCGTGTTATATCAAAGCTGCTTCGGAAGATTGTTTGGTAACATTGGGCATCCGCCCAAGCCGACCGGATACGGGTTACGGTTACATCCAGTTTGTAGAATCGGATGAAAAGGAAAAGGACAAACGCATTAAAAAAGTAAAAACGTTTACCGAAAAACCGGACCTCGACATGGCAAAATTCTTTTTGCAGAGTGGCGATTTTTTATGGAATTCGGGGATTTTTATCTGGAGCGTAAAAAGCGTGATCAATGCATTTGAAAAACATGCACCTGAGATGCATGCTATTTTTAGTGAAGGAAATGCGGTGTACAATACGCCGCAGGAAACGGAATTTATCGCGAAAGCATACACGGCCTGCAAAAACATTTCGATCGATTATGCACTGATGGAAAAAGCGGACAATGTATATGTGCGCTCTTCTATCATCGGCTGGAGCGACCTGGGAACATGGGGTTCGCTCTATGATCACATCAAGCAGGATGATAAGGAAAATGCAGTGGTGGGTAAAAATGTGATCCTGTATGATTCAAAAAATTGCATTGTGAATGTTCCGAAAGATAAGCTGGTGGTAATGCAGGGACTGGAAGGTTATATTGTGGTGGAATCGGATGGGATTTTGCTGATCTGCAAAAAAGAAGATGAGCAACAGATCCGCACGTTTGTGAATGATGTGAAGGTTTCGAAAGGCGAGAAATTCGTTTAGTGCGGGTACACGATAACGCCCGCCTGAACGATTCGGGCAGGAACAGGAATGAAACTGCGTCCCGATAGCTATCGGGGCTGTGAGTGATGGAACGCGGATGATGCGGATGCAGCAGATTTAAAACGGATAAAAGAAATAAAAATAAATGAAAAGCGTTTTTCTGAATGGAAGAGCGCTTTTTTTTAAATGAAAAATTACTACAGACATGAGCTTTTTCAAAAAACTATTCGGATCGAAAAAAGAAAACAACGATCAGCAACAAAAACAACAGAATGATCAGCAAGCCGACTTTAAAGGCGTTTATACGAACGAATATTTTGATAAAAGATATACGGAAGATAAAATGGAATCCACACTGGTAGAGGGTTGTATGAAAATGGTGGAGAGTTATTTTCTGGAATATAAGTTTGAAAAAAAAGTTAGCAGCCCGTCAACACATCCTGCTAATTTAGACCAGGTGATTGATGAGGGCATTGGCTTTCAATTGTACTGCAAGGCATTTAATTTTGAAGAAACGCAGGCGGCATTGTTTTTAGCGTATTCGTTCAGCGATTTTCTGATCAACCAATTTGGTTTTAAATTGTATACGGATAATCAGCCGGAATTTCCTTTGCGGAAGATGGTATTAAAATACAACAGGGATGGTGTGGTTTTATCCCTGTACCCGTTTGAATATGCTTTAAAAGCGCTGGATCACCAATCTACATTTGAAGGGCTGTATGATAAAATAAAAACCAATTTGAAAACCCTGCCGAATGTGGATGAGGTGCTGAAAGGGATGGAACGCGGATAACGCTGATGTAGCGGATAAAAACAGATTTTCAAAGCGTGTGACCAAAACTTATCAGGTGTAAACAAAACATTTCTTTTTTTCTTCGTGTCTTCGCGGTAAAACTTTTGCCTGCGCACAGCACCTTTTGAATTTTGAATTAAAACTTTTAACTTCTTTATTTTCCTCTATACTGATCATTGAATTTCCCCTTATAAGCGCCGGAGAAATACGCAACCAAACGTGCACCGATCATGGATTGTTCCGCATTAAAATCGCCGAATAAACTTACACCGATCCCTACATCGTAGGCAATTTTTTTCACCAGTTCGCCCTGTACATAAATGCCGGGTTGTTTGTACGGGCGTTCGTAGGTTTGGGTGGAATCCACTTTTCCGTAACCGCTGGAATAAGTAAGCCCGACAAATACGGCCGTGTGGAAATCTTTGTCCTCAAAGCGTTTTCCGTATCCTGCATGAAATTGATAATTGTTGTAAAAACCAAAATGCTCGCCGGTAATGAGGGTTCCTAACTGAAAATATTGCCGTTGAATGTGGAAATTAAGATCCAGGCCGCCAGCAAAGCCCAGCGCTCTTTTATAGCTTAAGTTTTGTTGTACACCGGCACCGGCTGTAAGCCAGGTATTGTAAAATTTCATTTTTTTATTGTTGATCACAAAGGTACTGTCGAGTGGCGGGCCTTTGCGTTTTCCTCCCGGGTTCAGCGTATAATGCTGTCCGTTAATCACCGTATCCTTTTGTGAATGCGCCTGCATTGCAATTAAACTCATGGCAATGGTAAATAATATGTAAAGAAGTTTTTTCAAAGTGTAGCGTTTCAAAAAATGGAGGGGATGATTATTTTTGAACATCATTGAAGGTTATTAGTCAACGGGAGCAGCGGTTGTTTATTGCATCCGCATTTGCTTTATCGCCGGTTATTCCCTCAATGATGTTCTCAAAATATATTATTTCATGGAGCCGGTCATATCTTCCGGTTTTACCCACTCGTCAAATTGTTCGTTGGTTACATAGCCCAGCTCAATTGCCGCTTCACGCAGGGTTTTATTTCCTTTGTGTGCCGTTTTCGCAATCTTCGCAGCTTTTTCGTAACCGATGTGTGTGTTTAATGCAGTTACCAGCATCAGCGAATTTTCGAGGTGTTGTTTCAATACCGGAAGGTTCGGCTCAATACCAATTGCGCAATTATCGTTGAACGATACGCATGCATCACCGATCAAACGTGCGGATTGCAATACGTTTGCTGCGATCAATGGCTTGAACACGTTCAGCTCAAAATGCCCGTTTGATCCGCCGATAGAAACCGCCACATCATTCCCCATTACCTGGGCGCATACCATGGTAAGCGCTTCCGGCTGTGTAGGGTTTACTTTGCCCGGCATAATGGATGATCCCGGTTCGTTATCCGGAATAATAATTTCGCCGATCCCGCAGCGTGGGCCGGAGCTCAACATGCGCACATCGTTGGCTACTTTCATCAGGGCCACTGCCGAGCGTTTTAAGGCGCCGGATAATTCCACCATCGCATCGTGCGCAGCAAGCGCTTCAAATTTATTGGGTGCCGTTACAAATGGCAAGCCGGTAAGCTCTGCAATTTTTTTAGCAACCAGTACATCGTATCCTTTTGGTGTATTCAATCCGGTTCCTACGGCTGTTCCGCCCAGTGCCAGCTCGCTTACCATTTCCAGCGCGTTTTTAATGGCGCGGATACTGTTGGTAACCTGTTGTGCGTAACCGCTGAATTCCTGCCCCAGTGTAAGCGGTGTGGCATCCATAAAATGCGTACGGCCGGTTTTTACGATGCTTTTAAAATCGTTTGATTTTTTTACCAGTGTATCTCTTAATTTTTCCATTCCCGGGATGGTAATGTCCACCACCTGTTTGTAAGCCGCAATGTGCATGGCAGTGGGGTAGGTATCATTGGATGATTGTGATTTATTTACATCATCGTTCGGGTGCAATACTTTTTTCTCGTCGCTTAATTTTCCGCCGTTCATTACGTGTGCGCGGTAGGCGATCACTTCATTTGCATTCATGTTGGATTGTGTTCCCGATCCTGTTTGCCAGATCACCAATGGGAATTGATCATCCAGTTTGCCTGCAATAATTTCGTCACACGCTTTTGCGATCAGATCTTTTTTTGCTGCATCCAGTACGCCCAATTCATTGTTTGCCATTGCGGCCGCTTTTTTCAGGTAACCGAAAGCATAAATGATCTCTTTCGGCATGGACGCTTCCGGTCCTATTTTAAAGTTGTTGCGTGAGCGTTCTGTTTGTGCTCCCCAGTATTTATCAGCAGGTACTTTTACCTCGCCCATCGTGTCGGTTTCAATTCTGTATTCCATTTTTTAGTCTTGAGTATTTAGTAATTAGATGTTAGATGTTAGATGTTAGATGTTAGATGTTAGATGTTAGATGTTAGATGTTAGATGTTAGATGTGTTAATTTTGAACCCCAAATTTAAGATTTATTTGTTTAGGAAAGAGTGCTTTTTTTGCCCGGAATTTTGTTAAAAATCCAGGCGTTAAAAACATTGTTTTTATGAAAAAAAATTGCTGTTATGTTTTACTGCACGATCATCCGCTTGCTGTAGATTGCCTGTTTGGAAGTGGCGGTAATAAAGTAAATGCCCGGTTTTAATTTTCCGGAAGGATCCATCGCAAACACATTGTCGGAATTATCATCCGTAATAATTACTTTCGAGTACGATTCCCTGCCTGTTGCATCATATACCACCACCAGGATCTCTTCGCCTTTGGAAGTGTTAATGGCCAGCTGAATGTTTTCACCTGCATTTGGATTGGGGAATACTTCAAACGAAAAATCTGTTGTTCCGGTAAACGCTACATCTTCCAAACCGGAGTAAGTATAATGCCCGTTAAAATCCGTTTGTTTTAAACGGTAATAGGATTTTCCTTCGTATGGTGCATGATCCATTGCAGTATAGTTGCGGCGTTGTGTGCTGTTACCGGCGCCATCCACAGTGGTCACGGTTTCAAAATCAGTACCGTTCGCTGTTTTTTCTATGGTAAAAAAATCGTTGTTGGTTTCGGTGGCAGTGCTCCAGTTGAGACAGACATCTTTATCGCAGGCTTCTGCTTTAAACTCCAGCAACTCTATTGGCAATGGACTTAATGCAATGTTTTTTGTCCCAATAGTGTAATACCTGTCGGTGGTAATGTTGGCGGCATCTACCGAAAACAAAACCCGGTTGCCCGATACGCTTGGCGTTGTTCCGGCCACAATAGCAAACGTTCCGGAAGGTGTACTGCGATCCAGCAATACATAATTGGCCGCAATGCCCGGTAATCCCCATACGCCGTATTCGCTGTAATCAAAATAAATAGTGATGGTGCCGTTGTTGGAGCTCACATCCGTTTTATGGATATACCAATCATTGGTCCAGCGCTGAGTTACGGTTGCCGGAAGGTTGGAGGTGGAGCTGCTTGGTACCGGGCAATCCATACCTGCGGTAATATAATCGCCGTTGTCTTTTAAAAAGTCGGTTCCGCTTTGTCCCACAATAAAGCCCATTCCGGCAGAGCTGCGGGTTGCTGCTACGCTGTCGCTGACAGTTTCGCGGCCCACACCGGTTACATAAAAACGGTAGCCGCTAGCCGGTGGTGTGTATTTATTATTGCTGATGGTAAGGCTATAATACGCTGCCTGGTTGGTTTCCTGTAAAGTGCGGCGTGTAACGGAAAGCGCGCTTCCGTATACGATCACTTCCGATTGTTTCATCACCGGAAAACGGCTGGTGCCGTTGTTATACCCGCCAATAAAGAGATTGCCGCTGAGAGTGCTGCCATCGGTAACGTTGCCTGCCGAAGCCAAAGGTACGTTTGTTCCGTTCAGGAAAGCCGTCATGCCACTGCCTGCAACAGCAGTTTGCTGGATCTGTGTTACTGTAAACGGGCTGGAAGGAAAATTTACATTGGGGCTGGAAGCGCACCATACCTGGAATTCCTTTAAGCCGATTAGTGATGTACCCGCAGCATCAAAGTTTCCGCCAGAGTTACCAATGCCGATGCCAATGCCGCCGCTTCCGGAGGTTGCGCCCAGTTTTACAAATGCACCGTTGGTGGATGCGCCTGCGGTATTGCCTAACACACTGATGGAAGCAGGGTAGGAGGTAACAGGTGTGGCAACGGTAAGGTTTTGCGATGCACCGCCAAAGTGCAGGGCTGTTTTGGTTCCGTCTTTCTCTATCACGCCCACGTTGATGATCCTGGGCTGGTTGGCGATTGTAGCCTGTACTGCATTTACGGAGTTTCCGCTTTGATCGTACCAGGTGGCAATATAGCCGCTGGGTGCGCCCGGAGGGATTGTTCCTAATGCAGGCGCGCCGCTGAGGTTGTAATATTGTCCCTGTGTCCATTCCACAAAGGCGCGCTCTGTAGCACTTGGTAATACGGCAAAGGTGATCACTTCCGACATCCAGCCATCCAGCCCGGTAAGTATATCGGCCCTGCTGCCTAATACCAGCGGGGTTCCGATATCGCCATAATAAACAACACTGCCGGTGCATATATTGGTGCTGTTTTTATAAGCATTTACGCTTCCGCCGGAGGAAGCCTGGTAGGTCCAGATGGCATAGCTTTGTGTAACATCAAATGTTTGCGACATGCTAAAAAAAGTATAGCTGGGTCCGGATCCGATTACCAGCTGTGCGTTGTAAAGATCCAAGGGCGCCGGAAAGTTGGCCGTACATTTATTTACGGTGGTATTGTAACCGGTAGTAGTATTGGCGTTTACTTTTGCCACCGCGTTATAGCAGGCAGCACTTCCGTAAGCTGTAAAGGAGGCAGTAGCTAATGCGTAGCCAATACCAAGCCAGCGGATGGCGGGCATTCCGCCCTGCCGCTCTATCACACCGGCATTCATGATCCGGGGTTGCAGCGTGGTTACAGCTTGTGTGGCATTGCGGGCGTTCCCGCTTTGATCGTACCAGATGGTAACAAAGGCGCTGTTGGCTCCTACAAAGGTGCGCAGGGCAGCGGTATCCAAATCGCCCCAGGCGTTAAAGCCAATGTTTTGTGTTGCATTGTCGCTGCTGCGTCTCACTTGTATAGCATTGCCAGCATAGCTGCAGCTTAACCTGCGCAGGCTGTATGCTGCGGCAGATGCGGCAGTGATGGAGCTTAAAGGATTTGCTGCAACCACAAATGTTTTGAGTGCAACGGTATCGAGGTCGCCGCAGGAAGTAAATGGAATATCTTTTACGGCGTTATCGCAGGTGCGGCGCACTTGTATGGGCTTACCGCCGTAGTTGGGAGCTACTTTGCGGATGCTGTAAATGGCAGCTGCATTATAACTTACCTGTGCAAATACTGATGAAACGGACACTAATAAAAATACAAAAGCAAGAAGCTTGCTTCGTGGAGTAGTAATTTTCATTCGAATGTAAAAACTGTTTATGTGGTTATCCACGCTAATATATTACAAATTTTAAGAAAAAACAATTACGATAAAGGAATCATTAGATCAGCTTTTTGTTAAGACGGGTTGTTTTTTAAAAACAGTGGAAAAAAACAAAAGCGTTGGTTGGGTCTGAAGGGGCTTTACTATTTACCATTGCAATATTCCTGCAGGTCTTTTGCAATTTCCCCGGTATAGCCCAATGATAATGCTAGTTTGAAATAAACACACGCTTTATCATTTTTGTTGGAATACCAATAACATTCTGCCAGCTCATAATTTACTTCTGCTTTATGATCGGTTGTAAGCAGTAATGCTTTTTGAAATATGCTGATGGCATTCTTAAATTTATCTGTGTTAAGATATACTACCCCAAGGTTATAATAAGCATCATACATACCCGGCTCCAGTTTAATTGCCTTTTCGTAATCTTTAATGGCCAGCTTCGAATCTTTAAACAGGCGCGCTCTGTTGTAATAATAATCGGCAAAATTGGGACTCAAGATGATCGCATGGTTGTAATCTTTAAGGGCAGCAATGCTATCATTCATTTCCTGGTAAGTAACGCCCCGGCAGCTGTATGTTTCAGCATCGGTACTGTCGATTTTAAGTGCAAGGTTAAAATACGTAATGGCTTCCTCATTTCTTTTTAAGCGTGCAAGCGCAATTCCTTTGTTACATAATAGCAGTGCATTATCCGGCATGTATTTTAACGCGGTATCGTAATCAATAAGTGCTTCGGCATATTTCTCTTGCCGGGATTCATTTACACCACGATTGCCGTATACCTTTTTATCGGGATAATGTAAATCAATTGCACGGCCAAAATAATAAGTAGCCGAATCATATTGTTCCAGCTCCACTTTGTGCTGTGCTGTTTTATAAAAAGCAGTAGCCTGGGCTGTATTGTTTTCCTGGCTTTTTATAAAAGAAGTAAAAAGGCAAAAACAGATAAGGAGGAGGCGGTGTTTTTTCATTTTGTGGTTGTGGTTAGTATGCTTTGTATTGTAATGGTAACAGGTATAAATGCTTCTTGTAAAGATATAAAAAAAGAACACCCGTTTTCTTACTGGTAAAATACCGTGTTTTTACGGATTGATATCCTCTTTTTCTCTCCTCATCTTTGAAAAACAATGTGCCCTGTTTTATTGAGCATGTTCAAATTCCAATAAAATACCATAGAGCTAAAGAAAACCCTAATTATATTGACCGCGGACAAATTTTGTCCGCGGCAACACTTATAATTGTAGTAAAATTACAGTGTTAGGTTTTGTTGAGCATGTTGGAAACCGGAAAATGTCCCAGAGATCAAAAAGTGTCCATTGAAATGTAATGCAGATGTTCTAATTTTCAATTTCTATTAGATTTTTATTTAAAGAAGAAAGGAGAAATATTTATGAGATAAAAGCCTTAAATTTGATACAGGCAAGTCACAATGGCTGTTAAAAAATGCTTGTGATAAAAACGTAATCAATCTTAACAATTGAATAAAACCTTTTACATATTATTTTTTGTTTTTGCTTCAGTGTTCTGCAAGGCTCAAACGAACCTTGTTTACAATGGGGATTTTGAGATGTATGACGTTTGCCCTGTTGGCCCATCCAGCCCCTTTTCTATTCCTTATGAAATAGAGCATTGTTTAGGATGGAAAGCACCGACCTATGCAACATCAGATTATTTGAATACTTGCAATACATCAACCGTCGCAATTCCAGCCAATGGATTTGGTTATCAAATGCCCTATTCCGGAAACGGCTATTGTGGTTTTTATGCTTACACTTTAAGTGGTGGCGGATGTTATAATGGAAGTTTTTGGTGGGAGTACATACAGGGGAAATTCATCAGTCCTCTTGTTGCAGGGCATATCTACCGTATTGGATTTTATGTTTCCTTAGGTAATAATTCAAATATTGCTGTTGGACAACTTGGTTTTTATATCTCGAATACTCCTGTTGGTAATAGTTGTAGCCCTGCACCACTAAACTATGTGCCGCAAATTACAAGCCCTGTCGGCGTGTTTTTAAACGATACGACATCATGGACATTAATTTCGGGTGATTATAGCGCATTGGGAGGAGAAGAATATATTACTATTGGTAATTTTAAGGATTCAATAACGACCGATACGCTTACTGTTTTACACAATACTGATGTACCAAATGCTTATTATTTTGTGGATGGTGGAAGTACCTTTGATATAACAGATCAGAAGCCTATTGCAAATGTTTTTACACCAAACAGTGATGGGGAAAATGATCTCTTTCTAATCACAGGTTTAGAAGAAATCGACAAATATATAATTTATGATCGTTGGGGTGTCAAAGTATTTGAAGGTCGTTATAATGTAGGCTGGGATGGCAAAACCAATGCAGGGTTAGATTGTAGCAACGGTGTGTATTATTACATTGCAGAACAAAAAGGTAAACAAACAAAAAAAGGTTTTATTCAATTGTTAAGGTAAAACAACCTGTATTTCGAAAATTACCTGCACTAGTAGGTCCTTAGCTCGCCTTATACTTACGGATAGGTAACAACATTCTCATTTTTTTTTCTATTATTAAAATAAAACCCATACCCGTTTTTTTACGGGTAAAATACCGTGTTTTTACGGATTGACTTCCTCTTTTTCTCTCCTCATCTTTGAAAAACAATGTGCCCTGTTTTATTGAGCATGTTCAAATTCCAATAAAATACCACAGAGCTAAAGAAAACCCTAATTATATTGACCGCGGACAAATTTTGTCCGCGGCAACACTTATAATTGCAGTAAAATTACAGTGTTAGGTTTTGTTGAGCATGTTGGAAACCGGAAAATGTCCCAGAGCATCAAAAGTGTCCATTGAAATGTAATGCAGATGTTCTAATTTTCAGTTTCTATTAGATTTTTATTTAAAGAAGAAAGGAGAAATATTTATGAGATAAAAGCCTTAAATTTGATACAGACAAGTCACAATGGCTGTTAAAAAATGCTTGTGATAAAAACGTAATCAATCTTAATAATTGAATAAACCCTTTTACATATTATTTTTTGTTTTTGCTTCGGTGTTTTGCAACGCCCAAACTAACCTTGTTTACAATGGAGATTTTGAAATTTATGATACTTGTCCTATTGGTCCTTCGGTACCTTGGGATCACCAGATTACTCATTGTTTGGGATGGGATACACCAACTGGTGCAACATCCGATTATTTGAATGTATGTAATACCGGTTTGGTGGGTGTTCCTTCCAATGGTATTGGCTATGAATACGCGCGTTCAGGGAACGGCTATTGCGGTTTCTTGGCAATGGATTTGTCCTCCGGAATATGGATGGAATACATACAGAGTAAATTATCTCAGCCCATGTTATCAGGTCATACTTATCAGGTTTCGTTTTATGTTTCTTTATCGGATTACAGCCAATATGCTGTTTCAAATATCGGGGCTTACCTTTCTAATACTGCGATCAGTCGTACAGATACATATCCTTTTAGCTATTATTCTCCACAAATTAAAAACCCAGCAGGTAGTTTTATAACAGATACAACGGGATGGGTATTGATTAGCGGGGATTTTAAAGCAAATGGAAACGAGCAGTACATTACTATTGGCAATTATTCAGATTCAACATTAGAAAATGATACGCTTGAAATACAACCATCGTCTACTCCGAATTCTTATTATTATGTTGAGGATGTAAGTATCATTGATCTGGAAGATGCCTTACCAATCTCAAACGTTTTTACACCCAACAACGATGGTATAAATGATCTTTTTTTTATCACTGGTATCGAAGAAGGCGATAAATACACGATCTATGATCGCTGGGGATTAAAAGTATTTGAAGGAAGTTATAATATAGGTTGGGATGGTAAAACGAGCGCAGGTATAAATTGTAACAATGGTGTGTATTATTATATATCAGAACAAAAAAGCAAACAAACAAAAAAAGGTTTTATTCAGTTGTTAAGGTAAATACTTAACAATATGAAAAATAAAATATTAAAAACAATTGCCTTATTGGGTTTTGGTTTGGGCTTACATGAGAATGTAATTGCACAGCAAAATCCAACAAATAATAATCCTGCCAGTGTATTGCTTAATGGTACCAATAGCGGCGCCTTTTGGTCACGAGCAGGAAATACACCTTTTGGTGGTAACAATAACATTTTTGGTACATTATTTAACTCCCCAATTTATACCCAAACAAATGGCGCTTTCCGTGAAAAACTAAACGGAGATTTTGGCGTTCCGGGCACACCTCAATATCCTATCAATGGTTATCTCACTGGTGTAAACACCAGCGGTTATTTGTTATTGGGGGATAATACTCAAACACAAGGTTTTCTTGGCCCGATCTATCAACAAAAGGGCGCTTTCTCACTTTTACATTTGAACGGCCCGCAAAATTCTGTTACTGGTGGCGGTTTTACACAAGAATACGGTTACCGCCCCTGGATGAAAACGGGGATAACATTTACCGGTAACAATGATTTAATGTATTTCGGGATCAGGCAATTGGTACCGGGGCAGGATCAAACGGAGATGGTGGTTTCATGGAGCGATAATTCCAATCCGACCGGAACAGGACCCGACGATTTTGCTTTCCGCTTTATGGGGCTTGGTGCGGGTACTACTATTGATCCCAATCTAAATTCGGAAGACGATCTGGACGGCAGGCACATTGCCCGTTTTGCGCCTACGGGCGAATTTGGTTTGGGAAATACTTTTGGAAATCCGGCCAGCTCGGCAATTTATGTTCGTCCGCAATCCCTCTTACATCTTAGCCTGGATCAAAACAGGCAAGTGTATATGCAGGTTACCAATCAAAACGGAACCGGGCAAACGGCTGGCGATGGCTTAAAAGTGGGCTATGCGCCTACCAATGCTACTAACCTGGAAGCGCGCATTAACCAGCAGGAGAACGACCGTTTGAGTTTGTATTCCAACAACGGCGAACGCATCCGCATTACACAGATAGGTGCGTTAAACAACGGTGTTGCATTTAATCCCGGTGGTTTAGCGGCTAACCGCACACGTGTTGCTATCAGCCACGATCCTACAACGCCTATCACACGGCCTTTAAGCTTATTGCATTTAGGGTATGATGTGCAAGGTGCTACCAACGACGGATGGCGCTCCTGGATGGACATCGGGATGTTTGTATCCAACCAGAGCGATAACGTATACATTGGTTTAAAACAGGAAGCGGGAACCATCACCGGTTTCGACCGGCAGGATGCCGTATTGAACTGGGGCGATAACCAGGTAAGCGGTTTGCCTCCGGGTAACGGGCCCGATTATTTCCGTTTTATTTTTACGTCCACCACCACGCCATCCGGCGCAGGCACGCCACCGGCAACAGGTACGGATGGGCTTGAAACTGCCCGCATAAGCCCGATTGGCAACTGGGGGATCGGTAATTTTTACAACAATCCTTTATTTCCATTTAAAGATCCGGCAAGGAGGCTGGAAATATTATCCGATAAAACAACAGCTGCTTCAAACGGCGATGCTTTGTTCCGCTTAACCAACTATCAGCAGGATCCTGCAAATCCTATGACGACTGGCAAGTTTTCTGATTTTTCGCAAACACAAACAGGCGACCTTGCTATTTTTATAAAGGACAATACAATGACCAATACAGCCACGCAACTTTTAAAGCAGCGGTTTATGGGAATCAATACGATGGTTCCCGGAAACACACTGGAGATCAGCTCTCAGCTGGTAAGTCCTACTGCCGGAACGGGTGGTACAGGAAGCAGCGGTTTACGTTTTACAAACTTAAATACATCATCGGCAACCGTTCCTAATCCGGGAACAGGTTTGCTCACAATTGATGCAAACGGGGATGTGATCTACGTACCTGCAAGTGCATCGGGTGGCGTTGCTGGCGCACATAACGGAACATCCTTAAGCCTTATAACCCCCAATTATGTAGCTTTCGGGCAGGATGTAGGGCAGCCGGGAAATCCGGCAGCATTGCTTAATAACCGCGAAGTACCTATGAACAATAACAATATTGTGTTTACCGGATCGGGCACGGCTGGTGTAAACAGAATCGGAATAGGTACAGTAGCACCAACAATAGCAAAACTGGAAGTAAGCACCAGCGATGATTTTGAGGCTGGAAAATTTACAACCACAAAAACCGGGAGCGGAGATAATATTGCTGTGGACGCAAGCGCTTCGGGCTCATCCACAGGTAATGATGGCGGATTATTTACAGGATCGGGTACTGCACCAAACAATACAGGGGTTGAAGCCGATGCTATGGATGGCACTGTTACCAATCAGGGTGGTGTATTTAGTGCAATCGGATTTGCTTCCGGTGCAACCAATTACGGCATATTTACTACCGCTACAGGCGGCAATACGGCTTACGGGATTTATGCGTCGGCAAGTGGAGCAACCACAAACTATGCAGGACGGTTTGAAGGCAATGTACTGTTTAATGGAACACTTAGCGGCAGTAATAATATTTTAACATCCGATATAATGTTTAAAACAAACATTGATTCCATTACCAACGCTATGGGAATTATTAAGCAATTAAAACCCCGGCAATATTACCTTGATACTGCAAATACAAACGGTTTTAAATTCCCGGGGCAAAAACAATACGGTTTAATTGCTCAGGATGTTCAAACAGTATTACCAGAATTAATTTATTCGACAGTGAAACCTGCTGATTACGATACCGCGGGTGTATTGGTACATCCTGCTGTAACATACAAAGCACTTAACTATAATGCTTTTATTGCTATTTTAATGAAAGGCATGCAGGAACAACAGGCAAAGTTGGATAGTGTAAGCAATATTAACCACCACCAGGATTCGATCAACACGTACGTGCAAAATCAAAACACTAACCTCCAAAATCAGATCAATGTATTATCAGATATGATCAATGCATGTTGTGCAAGCCACCAGGCATTGAACGGCACCAGCAATGCAACTCCTATTCACGTTAATTTAAACGACGGACAAAACATTGTTTTGAATCAGAACACGCCAAATCCATGGGCTGAACAAACGGTAATTACTTATTTTTTACCGGATAACGTAAGTAAAGCACAAATTTTGTTTTACAATGCGCAAGGCAAATTGATCCAGGCAACGGAATTAACACAAAAAGGAGCGGGACAATTAAATGTGTTTGGCGATGATCTTTCCAATGGTATTTATACCTATACATTGGTAGTGGATGGTAAAATTATTGAAACTAAAAAAATGGTGAAACAGCAATAATTAGTATTTAGTAGTTTGTATCAGGTAATACGTGTGAAAAGTAACAAAACAAAAACCGCCTGTAATCATTACAGGCAGCAAAAAAATAGTGATACAATAAAACGTTTATATTAACCGCCCCGCATCTCTGCGGGGCGGTTTTTATTCCCCCCGCTTCACTGGCAATTACTAAAAAGTGTATTTTTATAGTGAATGTATTTTCAATACAACGATCACAAACAACGATGCACGATGAAAACAAAATTTATTTTCTTTTTCTTCCTGGTTTCAGTAGCTGCCAATGCACAATATACCAAACTGCTCGATTTTACAGGAATTTCAACCGGAAGCAATCCTAAAACAGATCTTTTTTTCGACGGAACATTTTTGTACGGAACAGCGCTGCATGGCGGTACCGGTAATTTTGGAACTATCTTTAAAATAAAGCCCGACGGAAGCCTGTTTACCAGGCTATTTGATTTTGACAGCACAACCACCGGAGCCACTCCTTTTGGGCCTTTGATCTCGGACGGTGTATTTTTATATGGAACCACTTCTTTTATCGGTAACGCTGATAATTATGGAACAATTTTTAAAATACTTCCGGATGGAACAGGGTATACCAGGCTTCACACGTTTGATAGCATTTTAACCGGTAATAATCCGCTGGCACCTCTTGTGCTTGTTGGGGGCGTATTGTATGGCACTACCTCTGCCGGAGGAATAAACAGTGCCGGAATATTATTTAAGGTCAATACCGATGGCACCGGCTATGCAAATGTATTTGATTTTGATGTTTTAAACGGTGCCGGTCCGGGGAGTCTTATTTACGACGGAACTTATTTTTACGGTTTAACCTTTGGCGGTGGCGCTTACAATAACGGAGAGATCTTTAAAATAAAACCGGACGGCACGGGCTCTTTGAATTTGTTTGATTTTAATGACACTGTAAGCGGTACCGGAGCATACGGCTCGCTGATATATGACGGAACATTTTTATATGGAATGAATTCCTTTGGAGGAGCGCATAACGACGGAACCATTTTTAAAATAAAAACGGATGGAACAAATTACTCAAAATTACTTGATTTTGCAGGCGCTTCAAACGGACGTTTTGCCGAAGGTTCCCTTTTTTACGATGGAACATTTTTGTATGGAATGACGGCAGTAGGTGGTGCAAACGATAAAGGAGTTTTGTTTAAAATAAAACCGGATGGAACTGGTTTTGCTGATATGATGGATTTTGACGGGCACACAAGCGGAAATTTTGCCTGCGGTTCCCTGATCTCGGATGGTACCAATTTATATGGGATGACAGAGTTGGGAGGAACCGACAGCCTTGGAACAATTTTTAAATTCCAGATCAATGCCTTTAGCGGTATTGAGGAAAACAATGCTGCAGAAAAGGGGAGGATCTATCCCAATCCTTTTACATCTGAAACCACCATCTATCCGGATGCAATGTTGAGGAATGCAACGCTTACTGTTTTTAACGCCCTGGGGCAGCTTGTAAAAGAAACAAAAAACATAAGCGGGCAAACTATTACGATACAACGCGAAATTTTACAGCCGGGGCTGTACTTTGTACAAGTGCTTGAGGGAAACAGTGTTTTGGTAAGAAAAAAAGTAATCATCAGTAATTACTGATTTATTTTAAATGAAGTCGGAAAGTTTATACCAGGCCATAGTTATTTTATTGGAAAAAGTTTTAATCAATGCGTCATTGCGAGGGCTTTTCGCCCGAAGCAATCTCACACCAGGGTATAAAACTACAATGAGATTGCTTCGGGCGAAAAGCCCTCGCAATGACGTTTTTAAAGTAAATTCTTTTTATGGTGCAAAGTTCCGGATACTCATTTTATTTTAAGCTCTGGCGGATACTATTTTTTGTTGCAAATGTGCCCCTGCCGCTCGGTAGAACATCCTAATTGCGGCATACTCGCTGAAAGGCTTAATAAATGGATCAAAGGAAAGTAGTGATTAAACAGCAGGAATGATCTGCGAATTGAACCGACATTCAGGTACGGCGTTTTAAAAATAATAGATGCGCCTGTTACTGGTTATTTGTGGAATGCCGGATTAAATATTGGTTACTATTTTGGAATGTAGTTAACCGTTCGTCAAATAATTTTAACCGTTTGTTTGTTCCCCTCAAAACAATATAAACATTTGTTTAGCTTTAAACCCGATAAAACCCATTGGGCCAACCATGCAAAAATAATGAGCGCCCAACAACTGCACAACAAGTGGAGCATTACAAACACAGCAACACGCTTCGCCTTATGTGTTTCTTTGTGCCTTATGTGGTGGAAAAAATCTATAGTTTTTAGCCGATCAGCTCCAGCACCTTTTCCGGCGGCCTTCCGATGATCGCTTTGTTGCCTTTTACTACAATCGGGCGTTCGATCAACACCGGATTTTCTGCCAGTATTTTGATCCATTGCGTTTCCGTTAATTTTTTATTTGCAAATTTTTCCCTGAACAAAGGTTCGCTCTTCCGCACCAATTCTGCGGCTTTTATACCCAGCATTTTTAGCTCTTTTATTTTTGTTTGTGTTGGCGGCGTTTTTAAATATTCGATGGTCTCAAATTTTACACCTTCTTCTTCCAAAATACTGCAAGCCTCGCGACTTTTAGAGCAGCGCGTATTGTGATAAACAATATACCCCTCTCCGGCTCTCCCCTCAAGGGAGAGAGGCTGTGTAGGACGATTGTTGTTCTTGTTTTTCTTTACCATCTATATAAGTTATATTAATAATGTAAGCGCCAACAGTGGCTGGTTTTTTACGCCTCGCCCCCTTCTCCTGTGGAGAGGGGATGAAGGGGAGAGGTGTTAACTATTCCCATACTCCATCAAATACGCTTTTATAAAATCCTTGAGATCGCCATCCATCACCGCCTGTATATTGGACGTTTCGTAACCCGTGCGCACATCCTTGATCAGTTTATACGGATGAAAAACATAATTACGGATCTGAGATCCCCATTCAATTTTCTTTTTATTTCCTTCGATCGCATCAATCGCTTCGCGTTGTTTGCGCAGCTCAATTTCAAATAATTGCGACTTCAATAACTTGATCGCATTTTCTTTGTTTTGCAATTGCGAGCGCGATTCCTGGTTTTTGATGATGATACCCGATGGTTTGTGATACAGTCGTACCGCCGTTTCCACCTTGTTCACATTTTGTCCGCCCGCACCGCCGGAGCGAAACGTTTCAAATTCCAGGTCACCGGGATTTACATCGATCTCAATCGTGTCATCGATCAGCGGATAAGCATACACCGATGCAAACGACGTATGCCGTTTTGCATTGGAATCAAACGGGGAAATGCGCACCAGGCGGTGTACACCGTTTTCGCCTTTTAAATATCCAAAGGCATAATCGCCTTCAAACTCCAGCGTTACCGATTTAATTCCGGCCACATCGCCTTCCGAGCGATCGGTTTCTTTTACCTTGTATCCATTCTTTTCGCCCCACATCAGGTACATGCGCATGAGCATTTCGGCCCAGTCGCAGCTTTCGGTACCACCGGCACCGGCATTGATCTGCACCACGCAGCTCAGGATATCCTCCTTGCCGCTCAGCATGTTCTTAAACTCGATCTCTTCCAGCAAGGTGCTTGTAAGGCCAAATTGCTGCATCACATCCTCTTCCGATGCTTCCCCTTCCTTAAAAAAAGTATACATCAGCTCCAGGTCGTCCATGCTGCCCGCTAAAGAAGCATACGACTTGGTCCAGTTTTTTTTGATCTTGGTTTGTTTCAGCAGTTCTTCTGCTTTTTTAGGATTGTCCCAGAAATTGGGAGCAAGTGCTTTTTCCTCTTCTTCGGCTATTTCCCGTAATTTGCGGTCGACGTCAAAGATGCCCCCTCAACGCATCCGTGCGCTCCCGAAGGTCTTTTAGTTGGTCTGTAGTAATCATGCCCCAAAGTTAATAAATATGCGCAAACGGAACGGGAAATAACCCTATTTTTGTAGCGGCTAAAATCAACAATAGCCAATAGCAAGGATCAAGCATGATGCAAACAAAGTTTTTCAGAACCAGCAAACGGGAATATTGTCATATTTCCGATACCAATCTTTTTATCTTCAACAGCAAACAACCCACGCGTATTCCGTTGGAACATGAGCTGGGAGAAGGCTGGGGAATTTTCAGCGTTTTAAATTACATCCTCTTCTTTTTCCTTTTTGGATATGTTGCCATTTCGATCACGTATTACGGAATGGGATTTTTTAAGCAGCCTCTTAATTACGGCGCTTTGTTTTTACTGGTGCTTTCCCTGAAAAGGATCCAGGATGGATTTAACGGAAGTAAAACACCAATGATCCCGCGGGAAAAAATAAAATCGGTTTATTTTAAAACACCCCGTTTTTCGTATCCGCGTTTGGTAATTTATTTCGATGGGCCGGAAGGAAAAGTATTGCGCCGCACCATTTCGGTATTATACAAACAGGAAGCGGTACCGGTGCTGAAAGAAACAGGTTTGTTGAATTAACAGGACCATCAGAAGAATCAATCGACAGGCCTGATCCTCTAAATAAAAACATGAAAAAAACAACATTCATTATCCTGGGCTTTTTTGTACTGGGGCTTTTTTCCTTTTGCAAGGAAAAAAAAGCATCAGAAAGCACACCATTAGAAATTGAAATACCGTCTGATTATTCGGGCTGGTGTTATGTAGTAGGCTCAACCAACCCCGCGCTCATCAACAATGCAGGAAAAAACGTTATGAATAAAGAAGGGATCCTCTACCTGGATACAGCTTCCTTTCATAAAATCATAAGTTTAAAAATACTGAAGAACGGGAAAGATATTACGGATAATGAAGCGAAGTTTTCTTCGGCTACATGGATCAGCCCACCTGATGCTACAATAACAGCAAGCAATACAAGCCTTCTCGTTTATTCATTTTATGTTCTTAATAAAGAAGACCTAAAAAAAACGGATGGTTTCTGGAGCGATTCAAAAAGCGTATCAAACTATAAAAAAGCGCAATCCATGCGCCTTGATTCGTTGATGAGATCCGGAAAAATTAAGTAGACTTTCCGTAAATTTGCAGCGTCCTGCTGCTTATTCCGGCTATCGCAGCATTCTGAACTTTTTTCCTGATCAGTTGTTTGTACCCGGTTTACACCCGGATTCGTAGATTGGTTCCTGTTTGTTATCTGTACCAAAAGAATTATTCCTGTTCATTGTCCGGATCCCTCAGCACATCCCACACCAGATCTCCTTCAAAACCGCGTGAAATAGCATATTGCGCCGCTTTGTAATTGCGCACCTGCTGCTTGCCTTTTGGGTTTTCCCTTAATTTTTTAGCGATCACCTCTTTCATCGTTTTTGTATATTCCTTGTCAGGAATTTCCTCCATTGCCTTGCGGATGCAGTAATCCGAGATCTTCCGCTTTTTTAATTCGATCTTTATTTTTACCCTTCCCCATTTTTTGATCCGGAATTTCCCGCCGGCAAATGCTTTCGCGAAACGCTCCTCATTTAAAAAATTATCGGTGATCAGCCTTGCGATGATATTTTCCACATCCTCACTGTACAAGCCCCATTCATATAACTTATCGCGCATTTCCTGCTGGCTGCGCTCCTGGTAGGCACAAGTCGCCTGTCCTTTAATAAGCGCCTGTTGAGGTGTGAGTTTTTTCTTCGGCTTTTTTTCTTCGAAATCCATGTTCCTGGCTAAATTAATCCACGCATCTTTAATTCCAAATACTTATTAATGGTATTTACCGAGAGTTTTTGCGGACTGGTTAAGATAGTATGGATTCCATATTTTTCCAGTTCACGGGTAATTAATTTTTTTTCATAAATAAATTTTTCCGCAATCACCTTGTCATAGATCTCTTCGGTGCTTTCGGCAGGTTTATCCACATACGTGCGCAGTTCTGTATTTTCAAAAAAGATCACTACCAGTAAATGATCTTTTGCCAGCCGCCGCAAATATTTTATCTGGCGTTGTAAACCCGCTAAGCTTTCAAAATTAGTATACAGTAATAACAAGCTTCGCTGATTGATGCGGGTTTTGATATGGAGGTATAAATTTTCGTAATCACTTTCCAGGTAACCCGTTTTTTGATTGTATAATAATTGAAGGATCTTGTTTAAATGTCCGCCTTTACGATCAGCTACCAGCACCGACTGCACTTTGTTTGAAAACGTTACAATGCCCGCCTTATCGCTTTTAAGCATGGCAATGTTGGAGATCACCAGGCTGGAGTTGATGGCATAATCCAACAAGCTTAAACCTTCGAACGGCATTCGCATGATGCGGCCCATATCAATAACCGAATACACCTGCTGCGATTTTTCATCCTGGTACTGGTTGATCATTAATTTATTTTTACGCGCAGTGGCTTTCCAGTTAATGGTGCGGTAATCATCACCGGCAACATATTCCTTTATTTGATCAAACTCACTGTTACGTCCTATTTTCCTGATTTTTTTTAATCCCGAATCGGTTAGCCTGTTGGAGATCGCAAGCAATTCGTACTTGCGCATTTGCATAAAAGAAGGATAGACCGGAACCATCATGTCCTGCGAAAAGCGGTACCTTTTTTCAATAAATCCAACCGGACTTTTTACATAAATATTGATAGCGCCAAAATGATACTCGCCACGCTTTACCGGTATAACAGTATATTCAAGCGTTTTGCTTTTGCCCGGTTCAACTGCCAGTGTAAATGAAATGTTGCGCGACTGGAACTGAAACGGCAGCTCATCGATCACGTTGATCTTTACAGCGAACATGTATTTGTTTTCTACAAAAAGCTGGATCGAATTTTTATCGCCATTGGAAAGTTTGTCGTACGTATCGCGACGGGCAAAAAATCCATTCTTGTTTGAAAATAAAATAATAAAGTCAACCACAATTAAAGCAGCAGTGATCACCGTCAGGTAAAGAGCAATGCTATAAAGCAGCGGAAAGAAAAACCCGAGTACAAACAATACCACTTCCGCCGTGAGGAAAAAGTACAGGCGGTTGGCAATGTAAAGGGATTTAAAAAGTGATTTCACGCTTTATGGTTTTATAATAGTAATTTAAATAATTTTATTTTTTGTTATCTCTGCAGAAATGAATTTACAAGTATGTTATTACACACCCCTAACCCCTCTCAAGAGGGGAATTTGATCCTGCAAATTTTATAACAGTAATCCTGTTTTTTAATCCGTTAAGATCTGCAGCATCCGTCTGATCCGGGTTCCCTCACGCACAGATTCGCAGTTTCGTTCCTGTTTGTTATCCGTACAGCAAACTTTGAACTTTTGAACTTTAAACTTTGAACTTCCTTATCTCGGCACTTCTATCTTTTCGATGATCTGTTTTACCACTTCACTCGTTGTAATCCCTTCCATTTCTTTTTCAGGAGTAAGTATGATCCGGTGTTTTAAAACGGCGGTCGCAACAAATTTAATATCATCCGGTGTTACAAAATCGCGTCCGCGCATAGCAGCAATTGCTTTTGCACTGGTAAGTATTGCCAGTGATGCACGCGGCGAAGCGCCTAAGTATAAAGAGGAATTGTTACGTGTTTGATTCACTATTTTTGCAATGTATCCGATCAGGTGATCCTCCACATGGATCTCGCTCACAGTCGCCCGGTAGCTTTTTATATCTTCGGTATTCATTACACCATTAATGATGGTAATATCGTTTTTATCCTTGCGGAGATGAAAATCCGAAATGATCTTTGTTTCATCTTCCAGTGAAGGATAACCCACTTCTATTTTAAACAAAAAACGGTCGAGCTGCGCTTCCGGCAAACGGTACGTGCCTTCCTGCTCAATAGGATTTTGAGTGGCAAGCACAATAAACGGAGCGGCAAGTATGTGGGTTTTTCCTTCCACGGTGATCTGGCGTTCCTCCATTGCTTCAAACAAAGCGGATTGTGTTTTTGCAGGAGCACGGTTAATTTCATCGATCAGAATTACATTGGAGAATAAAGGACCTTGCTTAAATTCAAAATCCGATATTTTAAGATTGTACACATTTGTTCCGATAATATCCGAAGGCATCAGGTCGGGTGTGAACTGGATCCGCGAAAAATCAACAGACAATGTTTTGGAAAGTAATTTTGCTGTCAGCGTTTTTGCAACTCCCGGAACACCTTCTATCAGCACATGTCCATCGGCTAAAATAGCGGCAATTAATAAGTCGATCATTTGATCCTGCCCGACAATTATTTTGCTTACTTCGTTTTTAATGCTGCTTACGGCTTGCTGTAAACGGCTTAGATCAACCCTGTTTTGAAAAATATTTTCTTCCATGTGTTTATAAATTGATTATCGTTTGTTTAGTTTGTGAAACGCCCCGATCATTTTGTTGAGCCTGATCAGTTCCTGTTGCGTGATTGTTTGTTTAATGCCGATCTCCGAAAAATAATAGAATAATTCTTTTACCTGCTGGTCGTCTATCCCCGACAGATCAGAGATCCGCCTGATAAAAACATCATCGTATACATTTGTTTTTACCTGGAATGCGGTACGGATATATTCTAAAAAGTAAATTATTTTTTTATCCGCAATGTTTTTATGATCCCTGGTTTGATAATATAAAGAGCCTACAATATCCACAAACTGCAGCGTTGTATTTTGCAATGGCTCTATCACCGGAATGATGCGTTGCTTGCGTTTTGCAGCAAAAACCATAAAACAAATCAGGGCAAACAGCAAAATATAATACGCCATGGATAATGCAGGATTATTAAAGATCACCCTTAAAATACTTTCCCGGACTTTGTTATTTGCTTTGTAATATTCATCCCAGATAATGGGCTGTAAGGGTAAATACGAAAGCGCTTTACTTGCATAATCCTGGTTTTTTTCATGCACCACATTGTAATTGCAAAATGCTTCGGGAACAGTGCTGATGTAGATCGTGCCTTTTCCGATCTTCATGGAAATAAAATTTATCCGGCCACTTGTATTATTTCCTAAAACAGTTGCTTTTGATGTATCGAAAGAACTGAAACAAACATTGTCAAAACATTTTGTATACTGGTATCCGTCATTGTTCTTTAAAGCGGGATTGATAAAATTAATACCGGGGTAATTGTAAATAGCGCTAACTGCAGAGTTATCTTTTTTCTTTTTTAAATTAAGATCATTAAAATCAGTGGTACCTAATTTTAATGAATCAGCAAAAACACCTTCAAAATCATTGGCTGCAATAAATGCGCTGTTTCCTTTTTCTACAAAATTAAAAAGGTTGCGCATGTCGAGTGAATCAACCTGGAACAGCGCATTGATAACAATATAATTAGCGGCAGCAGTGTTGTTCTCGGTCAGCGTATTATAAACCGGCATGGATGCATCTGTGATCTGCTGCCCCGGAAACAGATCCGGAAGCACATTGTACAAAGCAGAAGTGCCGTATGGGATCTTGTCTTTTTTAGAATACGAAAGGTTCCAGTTGATTGGTTTTGGAGCCAATAACTGAATGGTGATCAATCCGATGAAACAGAGTGCCAGCACAATAATATATTTTCTGTTTCCTTTGGTCACGAAATTTTAAATTCTTTAAATTTTAATACCATTGATCCGTAGCTCGTTTCATTTATCTGAAAATCGCCGTACCAGATGTATTCGTACAAAAATGTTATTTCTTTAAACTTACTGCTGTATTGGCTTTTCGATAATTCGACGGAATAATCGATGTTGGTTTTATCCAGCTGCCAGGCAATTAAATTTTTATCGGAGAGTTGTTTCAGTAATTTTAAAAAATGCAGGCGGATCGCTTTTCTAAAATCCTTTCTCGAAATGGCTTCGGCAATCAATTCATCAAAATTGATCTGGTGAATGTCTTCCTTAAGCTCCGTAAAGTCAATGGCAATGGGAGCGCTTTTTCCATAAAACAATGCACGCACATTGTTTTTTAATAACAATACCACCACCAATACAACAGCGGCTGCCATCAGCACATATTCAAAGATGTGAACGCCAGCAACACCGCCTTTACTCCTGAACATTTTTCGGATAAGCTTTCGCACCGACGACCAGAAACGATCCCAGAAAGTAACAGGTTGCGGCCCGTTCCGGTCGTATTTATAATCGCTGTCATCCAGGAGTTCCTTTTGCTTTTCCGCAGGAATAAAACGGGCTTCCACTTTGGAAGAATCATACACGATCTTTTTTACAGGATCAGTTGCACAATAGGATCTTGTGCTGTACAAAAACATGTATAACAGGATGGAAATGAAAAAATAAAAAGTTTTAATACTGCTGTTCCACATTGTTTACAGGCTTTTGTCCGATCTCATTAATGCGTTCCATCAAGCCCGCTCCGTCTTTTTTCTCCGCAAGGCTGTAATAATGAAAACCGGAAATAACATACAGCACCGAATAAATAAGTGTAGTGCCAAATGTGCAAAGGGTTACAATGATCAGGAAAGTGACAGACGTTTCTCCCATGCTGCCGCCTTGCCTGGCGGCAGTATACATAACGATCCACCTGTAAACGGCCTGTGGGATCGCAAATGCAAAAGATGCAATTCCTATGGTAAGAAATGTACAAACGGTAAGAAGCCAGGTGCGCCAGTAATTACCTTTCATCACCTGGCGTGTTTTGCCGTATGCATCAAAAGGAATGTCATTGTCCTGCATTTTAACAAGATAAACAACGCTTAACTGCCAGATCAGAGGTGGCATCAACAGAAGCATTCCCACAAACAAACAAAGTCCTAAAAGAACAGCCAAAACCGGGGAGCTTTGTATAACACCCGCAAAAACAATCACCAGGAACCCCACAGCAAGTCCTATTAAAAAAGTAAATAATAAAAATACAATGATCAGTCCACCGGCACTCGCCCATAATCTTCGGGCAACATCGTTTACCGAAAAATTGCCCGGACCTTTTTCCGAATAAACCAGCATGTATGCAAAAACAGTTCCTGTAAGTGCAAGATTGGAAAAAGATGCAGCAATTAAATAAACAAAATACATCGTCCCGAACTGTGCAAATATATTTGCACGGCCGGTTGATAACTGGGCTAGTGCATCCGCCTGGTAAAAGGCGCTGGCAATAGCGCTTAATAATAAGAACGGACCGGCTATAAAAACAACCGATTGGAAAAATAATTTAAAATTCTGCCGTAAGAATTTTATAGAAATATTAAATGTTTCTCCAAAATCCCGTGCTACTCTATAATTGATCTTTTCCTGGTTCATGTGGTTAGTTATTTTACTTTTTAATTGTGTAAGTCTGCAGATGGAAGCGCCTTTTTATTTAACCGGATCGGGTAAATAATAAAGTACCAGATAATAAAAAATAAGGATGTAAAGATGATCGATAAGCTTAGCCAGACAGGCATTTGCGTATAACGTGTTACAAAGCTCTCTAAAAATCCGGCAGTAATAAATACAGGAACCAGGCCTATCGCAATTTTTAACCCTTGTTTGGCGCCTTTAATAAACGATACCCCGCGCGAATATGTTCCCGGGAATAAAAAGCTGTTTCCCATGGTTAGCCCGGCACAACCCGCAATAATGATCGCCGAAATTTCCAGTGTGCCATGGATCCAGATCACCAGCATGGATTGCGCTAATAAACCTTTTGAATAGAAAAAATATTGAAAAGCGCCCAGCATTACACCATTCGTAAATAACATATATCCCGTTCCCAGCGAAAAGATGATCCCGAAAATAAAACATAAAAAAGCAACATAAATATTGTTGATCGTAATTCCAAAAAACATATTTACCTGTCCGGCGCTTTTATAAATGGCCATCGGATCACCTTTGTTAATGTTCTCAATGGTTTGATTTACATAACCGTCGCCCAGGATCAGCCGTATAAACGTATCATCATAAGCTGCGGAAACAATGCCGATCAGTAACGCAATAAAAAAGATAAGCGCAGCATATCCCAGTTGTTTGTGTGAATTTTTGAAAATAAAAGGCAGTTCGTATTTCCAGAAGGTAACAATGCGGCTTTTTTTCTCCTTTTTGTTTTTATAGATCTCCTGGTGCACTTTGGCCGCAATAGCATTTAAGTACTGCGTGGTTTTTGATTTCGGATAATGTGTTTTGGAGTAGGAAAGATCGTCGGTAAGCTGTATGAACAGATCCGCCATCAGATCAGGATCCGTAGCTCCTTTCCGGGTGATCAGTGTTTCAAACTGTTGCCATTTGCTGACATTTTGATTTAAAAATGTAATTTCCTTCAATTTTGTTGTCCCGGTAAGTTTCCTGATGAGTAGCCAAAAATAGCGTTGTAAATTTAAGTAAAATAATCATCAAAAAATAATTCATGATAATTCCCTGAAATGGTTATTTTTATGAACGATTAAAAATTTCAGAAGCATTTTTTCAGATGGATAACATTCGCATACAAACTACCCAAAACGTTGATATAGAATATGAAGTTGCAAGTGTTGGAGATCGCCTCCTGGCTTCCTTAATAGATTATTCATTCTTTTTTGCTTACGCTCTTATCGCTTTGTTTATAATTGGAGTAATAGGACGCCACTGGGGTCCGCTTGGCCTCCTTTTATTTTTGCCCCTCGCTTTTTATCACCTGCTTTGCGAAACCTTTTTTAACGGAAGATCATTTGGCAAAATGATCCTTAAAATTAAAGTAGTAAAAATAGACGGTTCCCGCACCGGCTTTGGCGGGTACCTGCTACGCTGGCTTTTCCGGATCGTTGATATCAGCCTCGTTTCCGGATCAGTAGCGCTCATTACCATTGTTGTAAATGGCAAGGGGCAGCGCCTCGGCGACCTTGCTGCCGGTACAACTGTTATAAAAATGAAACAACGGGTGCAGCTGAGCGATACGATCTTAAATAAAGTAAAACCCGAATATACTGTTGTATTCCCGGAAGTGTCGCGCCTTTCGGATAATGATGTTGCTATTATTAAGGAGGTAATGCGCATCAGCGTACAAACCAACAACACAGAAGCCATCGATAAGCTTTTTATGAAAACAAAAGATACGATGGGGATTACCACCAATGTGCCGCCTTCCCAGTTTTTATATACAGTGCTGCAGGATTATAGCTATTATAATTTTGATAAAGGCTAGCTGGCTGTCCGAATACAGCCTGTTATAGCCTGTTTGTCCATATCCACCGGGCTTTCCGCCCATTTTGTTACCAATCCGTGTTATACTATCTGAACGCGCATTCAGCATTTGAAATTTGTGGAGAAAAAAGACCAGGAAACATATCATTTAAAAGAGTTGAGCCGGAACGGGTGGATTACCCTGGTGTAGCTTTCGCAAAGGCGCGCAGCTGCAATTGCAAAGTATCTTATTAAAAAAGGAATTGATCCGGGCAGGCTCAAAACAAAAGGTTATGGTGTTTCAAAACCCATCATTCAAGACCCTCAGGCAATTAAAGAAAAAAAGATGAATGTGCGTGCGGAAATTGTGATCTTATCACTCTCCTATCACAAAGACGAAGTAGTGAAGGCGGCTGTAGCACCAAGGTGAAATTATCACCGGCGCCAGTGTCCGACTCCTGTCATTTATTTATAGGGATCCCCACCCTTGAGTACTAACAACATCTTTAATTATCCGGCATTTTTTTCTACCACATAAGGCACAAAGAGCACATAAGGCGAGGCGTAAAAATGTAGTACTTAACATGTAGAACCTATGTGTTCTTTGTGCCTTATGTGGTTTAATTTTTAGTGAGTATCCGAAACTTTGCACCATGAAAATAAATTATTTTAAGAACGTCATTGCGAGGGCTTTTCGCCCGAAGCAATCTCACTCTAGTTTATATTCTGGTATGAGATTGCTTCGGGCGAAAAGCCCTCGCAATGACGCACAAATTAAGGTTTTTTCAATTAAATAGTTATAAGCCTGGTATAAACTTTCCGATTTCAATTAATTTTTAATTCCAGCCTCCGCGAACTCTGCGCCTCCTTAGCGTTCTCTGCGGTTAAACACCAACAAAAAAAACGCTCCGGAAAATAATCCCCGGAGCGTTTTAATTTATAATCATGCTTAAATGCTTATTCCAATATCACACGTTTACTGTAACGCTGTCCGTCGGCAGCAGTAACCGTTACCAGGTAAATGCCATTTTTAAGGCCTCCGCGGTTTACCACAAACTTATCATTTTTCACACTTGTAAAATTCATCACTTTTTTACCAAGTGCATCATACACATCAATTTTTACCGATGTTGTAAATGCAGAAAGGTCAACAGTAAGTGAAGTGCTTGCCGGGTTTGGATAGATTACCAGCTGATCGCTGCTCATGCTGGCTTCATCCACGCCCAGTGCAATAGAGGCAACCGGCCCGTTGTAAGTACATACCAGCGGCACGCCACAGGTTTGATGCTCCAGGAAGTTACGCGCAAAAACAATGGTTGTATCATAACATGCAATGTTGTTTGCAGATGTACCTACTTCCGGAACGTGATCCTGGCCGTAATATGTTTTAAAGCAATTTTCAATTCCTACCTGGTCAGCTCTTGCTGCAACAGAGGAACTGCCATCCACTACAAGGATCGGATATGCTCCTAATAAATAAATAGTGTTTGATCCGTAAGGAACAGTATTGTCCATATTTCCGTGCAGGCTCAATACAGGAATATCGCCGTGGTGCATCCAGGCCGTATCGCCCAAAGCGCCGCAAATATTCACGATCGATTTGATCTTTGAAGAATAACCCGGATTTCCGCTCAATCCTTCAATACCGCCATGCAAACCATATTGCCCGGTAGTATCTACATAACTAGGGAATTCCGACAACTGATCCATGTATGCCATGTGCAGCGCAATAAAACCACCTGCAGAAACACCTGCAAAGTAAATATTGTTTGTGTCAATTTTGTAGGTGTTACCACCGGTAGCAGCATTTTGTCTGAAATAACGAACAGCCGCGCGGCCATCATGCACAGCACGCATTACCGCAGCACCTGCATCAGCAGAGTCAGGAGGCCCGCCCACCGGAAAGTGCGTCATTCCCACACGGTACTCGATGGAAACCGCTACATAACCAAGCTTTGCAAAATCCTGGCACAAAGGAACCACATCGGTCCCTGTTTTGCTGCCACCCACAAAACTTCCGCCGTGTGCCACAATGATCAGCGGACGGCTGGTGGATACATCGCCTGTAGGCTGATAGACATCCATCATCAGGTTTTGATTGGTGTTGTTGTATTTTAAATTACTTCCGTATTGTACGTTGGAAGTAACAGTGCTGCCTGCAAACACAAAGTTGTGATAGCGTCCGCCAAAGCACTGTGCATTTGTTGCGGCTGCCGAACCCAGCACCAGAACACCTGCAAAAAGGGATTTGTAAATTTTCTTCATCTTTTATTTTATAAAATTAAATTAGTTAAGGGGTATGCTAAAAGTACACAATTATAGGGAGATTAAAAATTACCGGCACTTATTTAAAAATCATTTAAAGAAATTTTTTAGGGAATTATAAATTATGGATTATAAATGGTACAGGGGGTAAAATTATAAATTATAAATGTTGAATTATAAATGGTGCGGGGTATAATTCTAATTTCGAGTGGAGTCGAGAAACAGACAAAACCAATCTCTTAACAAACACAGATTCGTAAAATTCATTTCTGCGAACATTTATGAGATCCCGGGTCAAGCCCGGGATGACAGTAAAAATTTATGATTTCACTTCGGTTTTAGCACACACAGTTCGGGTGTTGCCCCCTCTCTTGTGGAGAGGGGATGAAGGGGAGAGGTCTACACACAGATTCGTTTTTCGTTATTTATTCGTTATTCGTATCAAAACATCCACTCCAAACCAACGCCCGGTATTACCGCTTTTGATTTGTACGTTCCGCCAAAACCGGTTTCAATGTTGGTATCCGTGCGTGTTAATCCTTCAATGTACAGCAGCGACATATCAAAATGGATCAGTTTGGTGATGTTAAATGTTGCTCCTGCGGTTACCCCGATCTTGTTCTCGTCGGGTGTTTCCGGCGTAAAATAGCCTGCTTTTACAGGTGTTGCATCAAAGTAAGCACCTAATCTGCCGGTCCATTTGGAGCTTAATTTATACTGCATTCCCAAACGGTAAATAAACGTGTTCTGGTACATGCGTGCCGAGTGAATATCTTTAAGATTGTCGGTATTATCTTTAAAATCAATGATCAGCGAATCGTAAGATTTCCAGCCTACAAAATTCACATCCAGCGCCAGCGTCATTTTAGGATTTACCACATAGCCCATTCCAAAGGAAATGGTTTGCGGCAAATTTAAATGCGTGGAAAAAGTGGTGGTTGGAAAATATTGAGCAACGGAAGCCGGAACAGTAAACTCTGCGCTTCCCCCGGTTACTTTTACATTTACCTGCGAGCGGTAATCCAGTCCGAAGGAAAATTTTGCATTTGGCTTAAAATAGATCCCCGCATTGTAGCCATAGCCGCTGGCTTTTCCTTCCAGATTCCCTTCGCCGTATTTGCCGGTCGAATCCTGGATCGGAATGCCTTTGCGAAGGCTGAAATTGCCTGTTGCATAAATAAATCCTACGCCAAGCCCCCATTTATCGTTTAATTTAAAAGAAGCTGTGGGCTGAATAAAAAATGTTTCGAGGTTGATCTCGCGGATCAGGAACTGGCCTTTCCAGTCGTCGGCCCACTGCAATTTACTCCCGAAAGGTGTATAAATGCCCAATCCAAGGTTCCATTTTGCTGTTTTTTTGAACTTAAAAACCGCGTATAACGTTACCGGTGTCCCGATGTGCTTTTCGATGTTAGCCGTGTACACGCCCGGATAAGGCTCCAGGTAAGTGGTACGCGGAAAAATGAAGCTTCCGCCTGCTGAAACCCCGCGCAGGGAATCAAGAAAAGAAACTGCACCCGGGTTAAACAAAATACTGGCGTTATCCAGCAGCAGCCCTGTACCGGTATGGCCCATGCCTGTTTGTTTCTGGCCCTGCAGGTTGATCTGGAATCCGCCTGCAACACCAATTGCTGTACTTAAGATAATGGCAACTACAAAAAGGGTTAGTTTCTTCATAACAACAAATTAAACATTTTTATGTACACAAATCAAATTTTATTATCCGAATCACATTATAATTACGTACATTTGTACCCGATTTTAAAGACATTTATGAACCAATCCGCTTTAAATACAACAAAAATGGCATGCATGTGTTGTAAGTTTTGTACTTGCGGGGATTGCTTTTAATTATATTAACAAACAGTATTTAAAAGGTTTTTCCCATACAGGAAAAACCTTTTTTGTTATCCGCTAACTTTGAATAAAAATAATCCATCTGAATCGGGCTACGACCCTGATTTTTTTGGTTCTGAAAAACGATGAGCTCAACAACAGAAATTAAAAACAATGTGGTCATACTTTTTGCCGGTGATTCCGGCGACGGGATCCAGTTAACCGGTTCGCAGTTTACCACTACGGCGGCATTGTATGGAAACGATATCAGCACATTCCCTAACTTTCCGGCCGAGATCCGCGCTCCGCAAGGCACCATTGCCGGTGTATCCGGGTTTCAGCTGCATTTTGGAAGTGAAGAGATCTTTACTGCCGGTGATGCAGCCGATGTGCTGGTGGTAATGAACGGCGCTGCTTTGAAAGCGAATTTAAAACAATTAAAACCGGGCGGCATCATCATCGCCAATACCGATGGATTTGATGCAAAAAATCTAAAGCTGGCAAAATATCCCGAGGGCGTAAATCCCTTAAAGGACAGCTCACTTGATAAATACAAGGTATACGAGATCGATGTGACCAGGATCACGCGCACGGCACTGGAAGGTTCCGGCCTGGGAACAAAGGAAATGGACCGTTCCAAAAATATGTTTGTGCTCGGTTACATTTACTGGATGTACAACCGTTCCCTCGATAACTCGATCGAGTTTTTGAAAGAACAGTTTAAAAAGCGTCCGGACCTGATCGATGCCAATATTAAAGTATTAAAAGCCGGTTACAACTACGGCGATACGGTGGAAACACCGATGAACCGCTACGAAGTAAAACCCGCGCCGGTTTCCAAAGGAACCTACCGCAGCATCATGGGTAACCAGGCAGCAGCACTGGGATTGATCGCGGCAACGCAAAAAGCCGGTTTAACCTTATTTTACGGGACATACCCGATCACACCGGCTTCGGATATTTTACATGAATTATCAAAACATAAAAATTTCGGCGTAAAAACATTCCAGGCCGAAGATGAGATCGCAGCTGTTACTTCCGCTATAGGTGCGTCTTTTGGCGGATCATTGGGAATTACGGCATCGTCCGGCCCCGGTATTGCGCTCAAAGGCGAAGCCATCGGTTTGGCGCTGATGCTGGAATTGCCGCTGGTAATCGTGAATGTGCAGCGTGGCGGGCCAAGTACCGGTTTGCCAACAAAAACAGAACAAGCGGATCTGATGCAGGCGATCTACGGAAGAAACGGAGAAGCGCCTGTGCCGGTGATTGCAGCATATTCGCCCAGCGATTGTTTTGATACCGCGTTTGAAGCCTGCCGTTTGGCAATTGAATTTATGACGCCGGTTTTCTTTTTAAGTGACGGATACATTGCCAACGGAGCTGAGCCCTGGAAATTCCCGGCTGCTGCAGATCTTCCTGAAATAAAAGTGGCTTTTGCAAAAAATAATCTGAAAGAAGGAGAAAAATTCCTTCCGTATAAACGCAACGAAAAACTGGCGCGCGAATGGGCCATCCCGGGAACAAAAGGATTGGAGCACAGAGTAGGAGGGATTGAAAAAGAAAATGAGACCGGGAATATTTCCTACGATCCGGAAAACCACGAGCTGATGGTAAAATTACGCCAGGCAAAAGTGGATAGGATTGCAGAGTACGTGCCGTTACAAACCATTGATAATGGAAATGCAAAAGGAAAGTTATTGGTGATCGGCTGGGGCGGAACATACGGATCTATCAAAACAGCTGTGAAGGATGCCATCGCGGAAGGGTACGATGTATCGCATGCGCATGTGAAATACCTGAACCCGCTGCCGAAAAATTTAGGTGAATTAATCAAAGGCTTTGATAAAGTATTGATGCCGGAAATCAACAGCGGACAATTAATTAAAATCATCCGTGATAAATATTTAGTGGATGCTAAAGGCTTGAATAAGGTGCAGGGACTGCCGTTTTCTTCAGTAGAGATTAAGAATAAGATCGTGGAAATGTTATCATCGAATAACGAATAAAAAACGAATTACGAATCAATACGCTTAAAAAAGCTTGTAATAATAAAGTAACAAACTTATATACTTAATGAATAGAACGAATGGTAAACTTTGAAAAACACAGATTGGTACATTAGTACAAATTGGTATTTAGTAGGTACACAGATTCGTTATTCGAAAAAATTCGCTATTCGTTGTACAAAATAAAAGTAAGATGGACACACAAACCGAAGACATAAAATTGACCGCTAAAGATTTTACAACCGATCAGGAAGTACGCTGGTGCCCGGGTTGCGGCGATTATTCGATATTAAAACAAGTGCAAACGGTAATGCCGGAGTTGGGGATCCCGCGCGAAAATATTGTTTTTATTTCCGGGATCGGCTGCTCATCGCGCTTTCCGTATTACATGGAAACATTTGGGATGCACAGTATTCACGGCCGCGCTACGGCAATAGCCAGCGGCTTAAAAGCAACACGCCCCGATCTGAGCGTATGGATCGTTACCGGTGATGGTGATGCCTTATCAATTGGCGGCAATCACCTGATCCATTTATTACGCCGTAATTTTGATGTGAATGTGTTGATGTTCAACAACGAAATTTACGGTTTAACAAAAGGACAATATTCTCCGACTTCTCCTTTAGGAAAAGTAGCAAAATCAACCCCGATGGGTTCTGTGGATCATCCGTTCAATCCACTGGCATTGTGCCTCGGTGCGGATTCTACATTTATTGCACGCAGCATGGACCGCGATCCTGTTCACCTGCGGGAGATCCTGAAACGCGCCAATGCGCACACCGGAACATCGATGGTGGAAATTTACCAGAATTGTAATGTGTTCAACGACGGTGCTTTTGAAGTGTTTACCGAAAAAGCAACCAAAAAATTAAATACACTTTTTGTTGAGCAAGGCAAACCCTTAACGTTTGGTTTAAACAACGAAAAAGGAATTAAGTTGGATGGCTTTAAACCAACGATCGTAAACGTGGCGGATGTTTCGGCAAACGACTTATGGATCCACGATGAAAAAGACCAGGTAAAAGCAAGTATCCTCGTGCGCTTTTTTGATGCAGGCGGTTCCGAAGATGCATTGCCGCGTCCGTTTGGTGTATTTTACCAGGAAGAGCGTTTCTCTTACGAAAAAGCATTTAATGCACAGATCGAAGAAGCCATTGCACAAAAAGGCAAAGGTGACCTGGATGCATTGATACGGGGAAAAAATACCTGGACGATTTAAACGGATGTTGCCCGCCCGGATGAATCCGTTCGGACGGGGATTTTTAGATCTTGGATGTTAGACTGTGTGTAAACTGTGTTTGCTCGCAGGCCCGCATTTTTTTCTCGCAAAGGCGCAAAGCACGCAAAGAAAAACTCGCAGGCTCTAAAAGGTTGCTCGCGGAGACGCAGAGATCGCAGAGAAAAAAATAAATAAGTTTAGAGAATAAGAAATACATTACACACAGCCTTTGCGAACTTTGCGAGACAAAACACACAGGATCACCCAGCTCTGCGTCTCTGCGAGAAAAAAACGCGGGCACGCGAGCCACTACTTCTTCCTCAATTCCTCCACATTTTTATTCAGCTTCTTCACTTCCTTTTCCAGGCTGTCGAGTTGCGCTTCCGTGGTAATTTTGCCAAATATTTTTCCGGCGGCGGTCACAAAAGAAGTATCCAAGATAGTTGGTTCAAGTATTCCTTTTTGAACCTGGCCAAGATCCAGAACCATTGTTGAATTACTTACTTTTACGATGATCCCTTTACTTCCCAGCAGATCAAGGGAAGCGATCATGAACGTATCATTCTGATGCAGCTTTGCAAGCGGATTCAGTTCCACCTCCGTAAGAATATGAGCGGAAGGCAGCACGCTGAATTTTTTGACTTCCCCCACTTTTAAACCATTTAACAGCAGCGGCGAGCCGGTTTGCAGGCCCGAAACATCCGCAAATTCTACCTGCAGTGTTGTGGAATTATTGCTACATCCCGCAAGGAAGATCAGGGAAAGAAAAGGAATTAGTTTTTTCATTGGATTGCCGGTTTATTCCCTTTCGGGGAGACAAAACAAAGCTAAAATAAAAAAAATTACTCCCCGGTTAAACCTTCGTTATTTTCTCCGGTCATACCCACAAGTAACATTTAAAATACATCCCGCAAATGAGAAAATTAATGATGATTTTATTTATAGTTTCGATAGCAGCTGTAAATATGAACGCGCAGAATGAGAAACAGCCGCCACCGAAAAAAACGCCGGAAGAACGCGCTGATAATATGTCGAAACGCATGGCAAAAGAGCTGGCGCTGACAGCAGATCAACAGGCAAAAGTAAAAGATGTGATCCTGAAACGCGAGAGAGACAGGGAAGACGGAGAAGCAAAACGCAAAGCGGAGATGGAAAAAGTAGATGCCGAATTTAAAACGATCCTTACACCTGATCAATACCAAAAGTTTGAACAGAAAAAAGAAGAAATGAAGCAAAAACGCACTCAAAAGAGAATGACTCCGGCACCACCGGCCAACGATAACCCTCCCCCCGCACTTCCTGTGCAAAAATAAAAGTAGTTGTTTAGTTTAGTTTAACGCCCCGGTATGAGAGAGATACCGGGGCGTTCCTTTTACACGATTATTCGTAAATCCGGTTCTTTTTTTTGAGTAAATTCGCATTGTAAAATATGTCGGGCAACTTTTTAAATACTCCTATCGAATACCTCAAAGGCGTTGGCCCTCAAAAAGCCGATCTGCTTAAAAAAGAGCTGCGCATTTTTAATTACAACGACCTGCTTACGTTTTATCCCTTCCGGTATGTTGATCGTACCAAATTTTATAAAATAAAAGAGATCAATGCCGATCTGCCGTATGTGCAGCTGCGCGGAAAAATTGTGAGTACGGAATTTGTGGGAACCAAACGTACAAAACGCTTCGTTGCGATGTTCTCTGATGGCACAGGTGTGTTGGAACTGGTATGGTTCCAGGGTGCCAAATGGGTTTCCGAACGGATCAAGCCGCACATGAGCAACGAGTATGTAATCTTCGGGAAACCGACGGCATTTAACGGAAAATTTAACATTGCGCATCCGGAGATCGATCCGGTGAGCGAAGAAAACACCTTGCTGGCAAGTGCCTTGCAGGCGGTTTACAATAGTACCGAACGATTAAAAGTGCGGGGCCTGGATACGAAGGGAATTGCCCGTTTGCAAAAATTGCTGGTGGCGCAGCTGAAAAATAACATTCCTGAAACACTTTCTAATTCAATCAAAGAACGCTTTCAATTAATTTCGAGAGAAGAAGCGATCAGACAAATCCATCTTCCGAAAAATCCGGAAGCATTAAAATATGCGCAGTTCCGGTTAAAATTTGATGAATTGTTTTTCATCCAGTTAAAGCTGCTGCGGCAAAAAGGTCTACGCGAAAAAAATGTGCGGGGAAATGTATTTTCGAAAGTGGGGGATTATTTCAATAATTTTTTTAATCATCATTTGCCTTTTGAATTAACGGGCGCACAAAAACGCGTGATCAAGGAAATTCGCCTGGATATGGGCAGCGGCAGGCAAATGAACCGCCTGGTACAGGGCGATGTGGGAAGCGGAAAAACACTGGTGGCATTGATGAACATGCTGATCGCGCTTGACAATGGTTTTCAAACCTGCCTGATGGCGCCAACGGAAATATTGGCAAACCAGCATTATGAAACGATCTCGGAATTATTAAAACCTTTAAATATTACGGTGGGTTTACTCACCGGATCCACACGCACAAAAGCACGCAGGATCCTGCACGAACAATTGCAGAATGGCAACATGCAGATCCTGATCGGTACACATGCCTTGCTGGAAGATGTAGTGCAGTTTAAAAATATTGGTTTGGTGGTGATCGATGAGCAGCACCGTTTTGGTGTGGCACAGCGTGCAAAAATGTGGGCGAAAAATATCATCGCGCCGCATGTGCTGATCATGAGCGCCACACCCATTCCACGTACACTGGCAATGACGCTTTACGGCGATCTGGATGTGAGCGTGATCGATGAAATGCCACCGGGACGAAAACCGATCCAAACCGTACATCGCTTTGACAGCAACCGTATGCGCGTGTTTGGTTTTATGAAAGAACAGATCGAATTGGGAAGGCAGATCTATATTGTGTATCCGCTGATCAAGGAATCGGAGAAGATGGATTACAAGGATCTGATGGATGGCTATGAAAGTGTGGTGCGCGCATTTCCGCAGCCAACTTACCAGGTGAGCATTGTACACGGACAAATGAAAGCGGATGCAAAAGAATACGAGATGCAGCGTTTTGTAAAAAGAGAAACGCAAATTATGGTGGCCACTACAGTGATTGAAGTGGGAGTGAACGTTCCGAATGCCAGCGTGATGGTGATTGAAAGTGCCGAACGTTTTGGCTTATCGCAGTTGCACCAGCTGCGCGGAAGGGTTGGCCGCGGTGCCGATCAATCGTATTGTATTTTAATGACAGGAAATAAATTAGGCCCCGATAGTAAATTGCGTATGGAAACAATGTGCCGTACCAACGATGGTTTTGAGATCGCGGATGTGGATCTGAAATTACGCGGCCCCGGTGATATGGCAGGCACTATGCAAAGCGGTGAGCTGGATCTTAATATCGCCGATCTTTCTAAAGATGCACCCATCCTGCATGCGGCGCGCAATATGGTGATTGAATTACTTTCCGAAGATCCCGAATTGCAAAATCCCGAAAATGCAAACATCGCGTATCATTTTTCGATGATGGGAAGAGCGATGACAAACTGGAGCAGGATTTCATAAAAAAGTTCAAAGTTTAAAGTTCAAAAGTTCAAAGTTTTGCTGTGCGCAGATGCAGTGCTTATGCTATATGCAGAACACACCCCTAACCCCTCTCAAGAGGGGAACTGAATCATTCTTCTGAAATTGTAAAATATAGTTTTTAAGAAAATTACAAAATAATAATATATTCCAAATGCTTGCAGGATGCATTCCCCTCTTGAGAGGGGTTAGGGGTGTGTTAATCTTAGTGTAGTTTTTATTAATATTTTTTTATATAAAAACTCTTCTCCGTGAAGCTCTAAAACCTCTGTGCCCTCTGTGTTAAAAGTGTTGAAAATATTAATAGTTCTACCATTCTCTATTGGCTATATTTGTGATATTAAAAAAATTAAAATACATGTCGGAAATACGTTTTTATAAAAAGATTGCATTACAATTAAATATCCGTGAGCAGCAGGTAAGCGCCACGGTTGATCTGTTGGATGAAGGTGCCACGATCCCTTTTATTTCCCGTTACCGGAAAGAAATGACGGGCAGCTTGGATGAGGTGCAGGTAGCAAATGTACGGGATGAGATAGAGCGTTTGCGCGCATTGGAAAAACGCCGCGAGTTCATCATTGATTCCATTGAAGGACAGGGAAAATTAACACCCGAATTAATAGAACAATTGCGTGCGGCGGAAACACTGTCGACGCTGGAAGATATTTACCTGCCTTACAAACCAAAACGCAGGACGCGCGCTACCATTGCGCGTGAAAAAGGACTGGAGCCCTTGGCACAAATTATATTCGAGCAGGGAAAGATCAATGTGAATGCGGAAGCGGATAAATTCATCTCGGAAGAAAAAGAAGTAAAAACTTCGGATGAGGCATTGGCTGGCGCACGCGACATCATCGCCGAATGGGTAAATGAAAATGCGGAAGCACGCGATAAGATCCGTAATTTATTCAAGCGGGAAGCAACGATCAAAAGCAAAGTGCTGAAAGGGAAAGAAGAAAGCGGAGAAAAATTCAAAGATTATTTTGAATGGGAAGAATTGCTGATGAATTGTCCATCGCATCGATTACTCGCGATCCGCAGGGGAGAGAGCGAAGAAGTGCTGAGCATTTTTATTGCACCGCCGGAAGAAAACGCATTGGATCTTTTAAGAAAACAATTTGTAACGGCGAATAATTCCGCTGCCGAACAAGTGAAATTAGCAGTGGATGATTCGTACAACCGCATGATGCAAAGTTCGATTGAAAGTGAGATGCGCATGCTGACAAAAGAACTGGCGGATGAAAAAGCGATCCAGGTATTTGCAGATAATTTGCGTGAATTATTATTGGCATCGCCACTCGGCCAAAAAGCGATCCTGGCAATTGATCCGGGATTCCGTACCGGATGTAAAGTTGTGGCGCTCGACAAACAAGGAAAATTACTGGAAGATACGGTGATCTATCCGCACGAGCAGAATAAAATTTTCCATACCAAACAAACGGTGATCGCTTTCTGCGCAAAATATAACCTGGAAGCAATTGCGATTGGAAACGGAACCGCCGGAAGAGAAACCGAAACATTTATCCGCAGCATTGAAGAATTGCCGAAAGACATCAACATCATTATGGTGAATGAAAGCGGCGCTTCTATTTATTCGGCTTCGGATGTGGCGCGGGAAGAATTTCCTGACAAAGATCTTACCGTACGTGGTGCGGTTTCCATTGGCCGCAGATTGGCTGATCCACTGGCGGAGCTGGTAAAGATCGATGCAAAATCAATTGGTGTGGGACAATACCAGCACGATGTGGATCAGTATTTACTAAAGAAAAAACTGGATGAAGTAGTAGAAAGTTCTGTAAATAAAGTAGGTGTGGAGGTGAATACGGCCAGCAAACAATTACTGACGTATGTATCGGGTTTAGGCCCGCAGCTGGCGCGAAATATTGTGGAATACCGAAATGAGAACGGGCCGTTCAAATCACGGAAAGAATTATTGAAAGTGCCGCGCATGGGCGAAAAAGCATACGAGCAGGCTGCCGGTTTTATGCGCATTTCCAACGGAAAACATCCACTGGATAAAAGCGCGGTGCATCCGGAAAGCTACCACATTGTGGAAAAAATGGCAACCGATCTTAATTGCACGATCGAACAACTAATGGCAGAAAAAGAACTGCGCAAACAAATTACATTGCCGAAATATGTAACGGAAACAGTTGGATTACCAACCCTGACAGATATTATTCATGAGCTGGACAAACCCGGCCGCGATCCGCGCAAATCATTTGAAGTATTTAAATTTGATGATACGGTGCATGAAATAAAAGACCTGCGTGTGGGAATGAAGCTGCCGGGAATTGTAACGAATGTTACCAATTTTGGCGCGTTTGTGGATATTGGCGTTCACCAGGATGGACTGGTGCATATTTCGCAATTGTCAAATACGTTTGTTTCCGATCCGAACACGGTGGTGAAAGTGCAGCAACAAGTAACAGTAACGGTTACGGAAGTGGATGAGCAACGCAAGCGCATTGCTCTCACCATGAAAGACAATGTTTCGGCACCGGCAGCACCAGCAGCAAAACCGATAATAAATAATAGCAATCCAAACAAAAAAGGCAAGCAGGAACCTCCTGCAAATGATTTTGCTTCGCAGCTGGCGGCGCTGAAGGATAAGTTTAAATAGGCAGACCTCACCCCTTCATCCCCTCTCCACAAGAGAGGGGGCGAGGCGAGTATTGTGTGTGAAAACAGATTATGATGAGCGGTTGGCACTGATTTTTTATTTGTACTTAAATTGAAGAGAAGCCACAGATTCACGGATTAAAAAATTATATTGTTGCGGAGAGAATAGCACCAAACCGACTGTCATCCCGCACTTGTTGCGGGATCGGTTAATTATGAAACCTAAAGTGTTTTAATATTGATATTAAATATATTAGTATTAGATTGTTACTGCAAACATTTATGCGATCCCGCAACAAGTGCGGGATGACAGTCTTGAAAAAGAATACTATTAAAGTAAACCACGATGGTTTTATAAGATGCCGGACTTCCTTAAATCATACAAACAATTCACCACCAGTTATTATGTAACCGATGGGTTGCGGATTACCGCCGCCATCATGATCCCGATCATTATTTCGGCGTACATTGGCAATATCCCCATGGGCGTTGTGATTGCGCTTGGGGCGCTGTGCATCAATGTGTGCGATAGTCCGGGTCCATTGCATCATCGTGTAAACGGAATGCTGATCTCGATCGCGCTGGTATTTGCCATTTCGCTGATCACCGGTTTTAGCGCCAATCATCATTGGCTGCTGGCAATTGAATTACTGATCTTTAGTTTTATTTTTTCGATGGCGGGCATTTACGGTGCGCGTGCTACTTCCATTGGTATTGCTGCATTATTGATCATGATCCTGAACATTGACGATAATTACGATACAAAAAAATTAGTACTGCATTCGCTTTTTATCCTGATCGGTGGCTGCTGGTATTTTTTATGGAGCGTATTGCTCAACCGTTTGCGGCCTTATAAATTGGCGCAGCAAGCCATCGGTGATTCCATTTTATCGATCGCGAAATACATGCAGGTCAAAGCATCATTATATAGCAAAAATGTAAATTATGACGAAAGCTACACCGCCCTGATAGAGCGACAGGTGAAGCTGCACACGAAGCAGGACCTGGTACGCGAAATTTTATTTAAAACCCGCAGCATTGTAAAAGATTCGACGCATAAAGGCCGTACGCTGCTCGCTATTTTTAATGATTCCGTTGATTTATTCGAGCAGGTAATGACCTCGCAGCAGGATTATAAAATGCTGCATGCAAAGATCGACGATGAAGTGCTGGCTGAATTTGAAAAAACAATTTTAGCGATCGCGTTTGAGCTCGAAAATATTGGCGTAGCGATGCAGGAAGGAAAAAAATCGTATCCGGATGCACTGACGGAACAAACGATCAAAGAGCTGGAAATTTATTTTGATTATTACCGCAAAGAATCGGCGGACGCTTCCAACATTGAAGAGATCACCAGCCTGCGCCATGTGCTGGAGAATATCCAGGACATCTACAGCAGTGTTTTGATCATGCATCGCTATACGGCCTACGATCCCAACTTTACAGCAAGTGTGGAGTCGGAGCTGGATTATAATAAATTTGTTTCAAACACACAGATCAACCCACGTTTATTTTTTGAGAACCTGAATGTGCATTCCAATATTTTCAGGCATTCTATCCGCGTAAGCCTTACACTTTTTATCGGTTACATTTCCCTTAAATTATTACCGATCGGGCACGATTACTGGATTTTGCTAACAATTCTTGTGATCCTGAAACCTGCATACAGCCTTACGAAGAAGCGCAACATGAACCGGCTTTTCGGAACAGTGATCGGTGTTGGGGTGGGTGCCTTGCTGCTGTATTTTATAAAATCACCGCTTGTATTATTGGTGATCATGGTGGTGGTAATGGCGGGTGCGTATAGTTTTATCCGCATCAATTATTTTCCGGCAGTGATCCTGATGACGATCTATTTACTGATCTCGTTTTATTTATTGCAGGTGGATAATTTCAATAAGCTTATCAGCGATCGCATCATCGATACACTCATCGGTTCTGCTTTGGCGTTTGTGGCTACACTGCTGATCCCGCCGCGCTGGGAACGCGAGCAAATGGATACACTTGTGCAAAATGCAACACGTGCCAATGCCAATTATTTTGAGCTGGTTTCAAAGAAAATCGCAGGCGGGGCCATTGATGAAATGCAATATAAATTATTGCGTAAGGAAGCCTATGTGGCGATGGCAAATTTATCGGATGCTTTTCAGCGAATGCTTTCGGAACCGCAGAGCCAACAGGAAAACAGCGTTCAAACATACAGCCTGGTCGTGTTCAATCACTTATTATTGTCGCATGTTTCCACTTTGTCTTCGTATAATTCCTATCAGCTGAAAGATAAAACCACCCAATTTTTACCGGTGATCAAAAATATTCTGGCGCATTTAAAAAACGAACATGTGGAAATAACTTCGGATGGAAAACCGGTAATGCCGGAGCTGATCAAGCGTTCGGAACTGGCGATTGCCGAATCGCATACGGAAGAAGAACGCTCGTTCTTAACAAAAGTATCTGATCAGTTTATTTACATTCAAAAAATTGCACTGGACATTAATAAGCTGATTTTGAGATCTACTGTAGCTTAAATCAACGAAAAACGAAATTTTACGAAAGGAACGAAACTGAGTAAATCAACGAAAAACGAAATTTTACGAAAAAAACGAAACTGAGTAAATCAACGAAAAACGAAACGGTACGAAAGGAACGAAATTGTGCGTGGAGAACGTTTTATAATCTACAGCATTTATAATTTAACATTCATAATTTATAATTTAACATTTATAATTTAACATTTATAATTCCTTCCCTTAAATAATTCCCATTTTTTTCATCAGGAAAGATGCGTTCATCGTGGCGCAAACGCCTTCTTTTACTTTATAATCAAAATGCAGCTTGTCGTTGCTGATGGTAATTTCAAAACATAAATTGCGTACGTTTTGCGGGAATTGGCTGCTTAATACCGAAAGCTCCACATCGTGTGTTGCTACAATACCGGCGCCGTTCAGCTGCACGATCTTTTTAATTAACTCTTCGGAGCCAATGTGCTGATCTTTGGAATTGGTGCCTTTCAAAATTTCATCGAGCAGGAAAAATACACGTTGTCCATTTTCGTAATCTTTCACAAGCATTCCCAACCGTTTTAATTCAGCATAAAAAAATGATTCGTTTTCCTGCAGCGAATCATTCGTTCGCAAGCTGGTAAATAGCAAGATCGGGCTGAACCGGAATTTTTCTGCGCATACCGGTGCCCCGATCATGGCAAGAATTAAATTAACGCCAATGGTACGCAGGAAGGTGCTTTTTCCTGCCATGTTAGCGCCGGTAAGCAAATCAATTTTGGGTAATCCTTCAATGTGATAATCATTCCGCACCAGCTTTTTTTCATTGATCAGCGGATGCCCGATCTGTTGTGCATGAATTATAAATGTGCCCGTTTCTATTTCCGGCATTACAAAAGCTGGATTGTTAGCGGCATACAAACCAACGCTGATAAAAGCATCAAACTCGCCAATGATGTTGATCCATTTCAGGAACGATTTTTTGTTCATTGTTCGCCAGTCTTCAATGCGTTTTACAATGTTGATGTCCCATAATAAGATCCCGTTCAGCAACACCGCTACTACAATGTTCATGCGGAAATCCAGCTTATCCACTGATTTTTTTAATTGTAAAATACTGGCAGCAGCGCTTACTTTTTCGTCCCTTAGTTCCTGTTTCAACTGGTTTAATAATTCGCTTTTAAAACCTTCCGCTTCAATGTGTGTGATCAGCGACAAATATTTATCAATGGAATCAAATTTCCGGCTCAGGCGATCGTGAATGCGGTTGATCTTTTTGGTGAATTTTCCGGTGATCATCAATTGAAGGAAAAACAAACTGTCAAAAGCAACGGAAGGAATTACATTAAAAATAAAAAGCAGCAATGCGGCAACCGTCGCAACTGGTAACACAATCCCGATGATCTTAAAAACAGGATGAGAGAAAAGCGTTTCTTCTTCCAGCCAGTTTTCGATCACATCTTTATCCGTTGCCTGTTCCTGGCTGGTAAATCCCAATGCAATAAAATGGTGGCTCCAGTCTTTTTTTTCAGATAGTTCAGTGATGGCTTGCTGGCGTTTTTTTATTTCTTCCTTTTGCAGGAATGGAACCGTCAACCAACCGGCCAACTTCATTCTTCCACTGTAGGTGGATGTACGGTTCAACAACTGAAAAATCGATCTTCTGCCGAAAATATCCAGATCGGAAATAAAATGATGTTGTTTATCAATGAACTCGTTACCCGGATTAAATTTTTCGTAACGGTTATGCAGCAAGTCGATTTCTACCTGGTTGGCTTTCATTAAATTTTTTAAAAAAGTGATCTGCCTGCCGATCTTTAATTCGCGGTTCAACAGGATCAAAAACAAGATCACCGTAAAGGGAATGAGTACAATAGCAAGTGTTACATGTGTATGAACCAACAGGAAAAAACCTGCAAAAAATACAATGAACAAAATGGAGCGCGTGTAAAAAATCCCATTGATCTTTTTCTGATGTGCGGCAATGGCTGTTGTTAGTTCATTGATCTTTGCGGTATATCCCGATAGGAGTGCTTCCATGATTGTGCTTTTTGCTGCGAAATTACTTATTTTAAATGGATTTGATTTAGATGCAGGTTGGGACATTCGCGCCTGCGTTGGTTTGATTAGTTGAGATTGTGGATCATATTATCACTAACAGGTATAGATCGAAGCTGTCATCCCGCGCTTGACCCGGGATCTCATAAATTTGAGCAGAAGCAAAATAGGAACGCAGATCTGTTAGGATTTTTATGATCAAAAAAGAGAGCTAACTGCTTATGATCTATTAGGATTGAACACGTATAGTAGGGGCATCGCCCCCTCTCCCTGTGGAGAGGGGATGAAGGGGTGAGGTCCGGAAAGGCAGGTTTTTACCAATAAATTTCTTATTTTTGTACTCCTTTAAATAATACAAGAACAATGAAAATCTCATATAATTGGCTGAAAGAGTACGTTAAAACCGATTTGTCGCCGGAAGAAGCAGGAAAACTCCTGACAGGCTGCGGCCTGGAAGTGGAAAGCATTGAAAAAGCAGAAACGGTGAAAGGCGGTTTGGAAGGTATGGTTGTGGGTGAAGTAAAAACCAAGGAAAAACACCCGGATGCCGACCGTTTGAATTTAACGACCGTAGATATCGGAACCGGTGAATTGCTGCACATCGTTTGCGGTGCGGCCAATGTGGAAGCTGGACAAAAAGTGGTGATCGCTACGGTGGGCGCTAAATTATATCCGGCAACGGGAGAACCGTTTGAAATTAAAAAATCGAAGATCCGCGGTGCAGTTTCCGAAGGAATGATCTGTGCGGAAGATGAGATCGGACTTGGAACTTCACATGCAGGCATTATAGTGCTGGATGCAGATGCGATCCCGGGCACACCGGCGAAAGAATATTTTAAAATAGAAGAAGATTATACGATCGAGATCGGGTTAACGCCCAACCGTGCAGATGCGGCTTCGCATGTGGGTGTGGCGCGCGACCTGGTGGCGGTATTAAATACACATGAAATATCCGGTGGAGAACATTTAATGCTGCAATTGCCGGATGTAGAGGCTTTTCGCGTTGATAACACATCCTCGAAAATTGAAGTAACAGTGGAAGATCCGATCGCTTGTCCGCGTTATTCGGGCCTGAGTATCAGCAATGTAAAAGTAGCTGAATCGCCGGAATGGATCAAAAACAGGCTGAAAACGATTGGCATCCGCCCGATCAATAACATTGTGGACATTACCAATTATGTATTGCACGAGCTGGGGCAACCGATGCATGCATTTGATGCAGATAAAATCAAAGGCGGTAAAGTAATCGTGAAAAAGCTCGCAGATAAAACCAAATTTAAAACGCTGGACGAAACCGAACGCGAATTATCTTCCGAAGATCTGATGATCTGCGATGCAGAAGGCGGGATGTGTATTGCCGGTGTATTTGGCGGAATGGAATCAGGTGTATCGGAAAATACAACGAATATTTTCCTGGAAAGTGCATATTTTAATTCCACTTCGGTTCGTAAATCTGCAAAACGACACGGTTTAAAAACAGATGCATCTTTTCGTTTTGAGCGCGGAACGGATCCGAACATGACGGTGTATGCATTAAAACGTGCGGCATTGCTGATCAAAGAAATTGCAGGTGGCGAAATTTCGTCGGAGATCATTGATCTGTATCCGAAAAAAGTGGAGAATTTCAAAGTGCCTTTTTCATTTGAAAAATGTGATCGCCTGATCGGAAAACACATTGATCTGGAGATCATCAAAAAAATAATTCTATCGCTCGGGATCGATATTGAACATGAAGGACATGATGCATTGCTGCTTTCCATTCCGCCGTTTAAAGTGGATGTAACGCGCGAACAGGATGTGATCGAAGAAGTATTGCGCATTTACGGTTATAATAATATTGAAATCCCAACGGCATTAAATTCATCGCTGTCGTTTTCAGAAAAACCGGACAAAGAAAAAATTCAGAATGCGATCGCAGATCTACTCAGTAATAATGGCTTTTCGGAGATGATGAATTTATCGCTGACGAAAGAAGAATATTCCTTGAAAGTAAAAAGCATCAACCCGGAGCACAATGTAAAAATGCTGAATCCATTGAGTAGCGATTTGAATGTGTTGAGACAATCGCTATTGTTCAGTGGACTGGAAATTATTGCGTACAACCAAAACCGCAAAAGTGCCGATCTGAAATTGTATGAATTTGGGAAAACGTACATGGCGGTGAAAGGCGAGCCGGTAAAATATGTGGAAACAAAACATTTATCGTTGTTTGTAAGCGGACGGAAAACCGAAGAAAGCTGGAATGCGAAAAATGATGCGGTTAGTTTTTATTCGCTGAAAGGCGCTGTAAATGCCGTGTTGGAACGATTAGGAATTGATGTGAAAATGAATGAGATCAGCTCCGATCTGTTTTCGGCAGGATTGTCCTATGCCTGGAATAAAAAAACAATCGTGGAATTTGGTGCGGTTTCAAAAACAGTGTTAAAATCAATGGATATTAAAAATGAGGTTTTTTATGCCGATTTTAACTGGGATTTGATTTTGGAAGCTGTGAAAAAAGGGAAAGCGCTGATGTATACCGAAGTTCCTAAATTCCCGGAAGTAAAACGCGATCTGGCTTTGCTGATCGATAAAGCGGTGAAGTTTGAGCAATTGGAACAACTGGCATATCAATCGGAAAAAGCATTGCTGAAAAGCGTGAATTTGTTTGATGTGTATGAAGGTGATAAATTACCGGCCGGAAAAAAATCGTATGCGCTCAGCTTTATCATTCAGGATGAAAACGCCACGCTTACTGATAAGCAGATCGAAAAGATCATGGAAAAATTGATGAAAACGTACCAGGAAAAAGCAGGAGCAGAGATCCGGTAATTATAATCTTATGCAGGCACGAGTGAGACACTCGCGCCTGCTAAATTGGAATTTCTGAACCGCGATTTTTTATGCCAGAGCGCTGTAGGAATTTTGCCACAGATTCACCGATTAAAAATAAATAAAAATTATTCATTACTTAAAAATCGCGTTGCGATTTACTCATCTGTGTAATTAATCGTTTGAATAATTAATCTGTGAATCTGTGGCTTCCTTATTTTTTTCCACCAACGCCTGCAGCATCAAGGCATTTGAATATCCCGCTTCATACATTGTATTATTAAAAAATACATACACCTCTTTTATTCCTGCCGGAATATTTTCCTTTACTTTTTTCAATTGTGCATCGGAATAAGCCGATTTAAAAAGTTCGGGTACACCGTGCATCCGCAAATAAAAAAGATCCGTTGTTTTATGAAATGTTTCGGGCAAACCGGGATAGCTCACATTGCAAAATGTAAGCTGCTGCGCATGCAGCGTTTTGATCACTGCCGGATCCCACCAGCTGCTGTTGCGAAATTCGATTACGTTGGAAGGATGATGTGGAATGCTGTTTAGAATATGCTCCATATTTTCCTCCGTATAAACAAAAGAGGGTGGCAGCTGAAAAAGTACACAGCCTAATTTTTCCCGGATGCTTTCCTGCACCACCGACATAAATTCATTTACTTTTTCCCGCGCATTTTTCATCCGCAGTGTATGCGTGATGACCTTGTGTGCTTTAATGGAAAATAAAAAATCTTCCGGAGCGCGCTCATAAAATTTCTTCAGATTTTTTACTTCCGGGAAACGGTAAAACGTATTATTGAGCTCCAGCGTATTGAACCGTGTGCAGTAATATTCGAACCATTTGGAAGCCGCCAGCTTTTCCGGGTAAAACCTGTTTTTCCAGTAAGCATAACTAAATCCGGAAGTGCCGGTGTGGAATTTTTTCATTGATTTTTTTTGCGCCTGTATGGGCATGTTTTTTATCCGGAAAACAACATGCCCGAAGGACCATCCATTATTATTTTAAGAGAAGCAATTGACGCTGCCGGTTTTAAAGGCAAAAAAGTGCTTGATGCTTCCGGCAATACCAAAGCGTTTGATCTGGAAATGCTTAAATCGAAGGTGGTGCTTGATTTCAAAAGCTTTGGCAAACATTTCCTCATTTGTTTTGATGACTTTACGATCCGTGTGCATTTCCTGATGTTTGGCAGTTATGCCATAAACGAACGCAAGGACAGGGATCCGCGTTTAAGTCTTAAATTTCCGAACGGTGAATTGAATTTGTACACCTGCTCCGTTAAAATAATTACAGAAGATCTCAATGAAGTATATGACTGGAGCGCCGATGTAATGAACCCGGATTGGGATGCCGCTGCCGCGAAGAAAAAAATAAAAGAAGACCCCGATCGGCTGGTATGCGATGTGTTGCTGGATCAGAACATATTTGCAGGTGTGGGAAACATCATTAAAAATGAAGTATTGTTTCGTGTGAAAATTCAACCACAAACAAAAGTGGGAGCTCTTCCTGCAAAAAAAATGAATGAGCTCATCAAAGAATCCGTGAATTATAGCTTCGATTTTTTAAGATGGAAAAAAGAATTTATTCTTAAAAAACAGTGGCTCGTGAATACTAAATCAACCTGCTCTGTCTGCAAAGGCAAGATCATCAGAACGTACATGGGAAAAACAAACCGCAGAACGTTTTACTGTCCGCATTGTCAGCAACTATATAAATAAATGTTTTAAGTGCCAGGCAAAGTGGCGTGGAATCTTCTTCTTCGGTTTTTTTATTTTCTGTTTCCTCATTCATAAGCTAAAATTTTATAAAGTGTTTTAAACGATTATCACTGATCTTCTCTTCGAAATTTGTCATCCCCGCAACAAGTGTCGGGTAAGTAATCATCTTAGTAGATAAAATAAAAAGCCAGTTCCCCGCTTACCGGAAAACTGGCTTAAATAAAAAATGTTTTTTATTCCTCTTCTGCTTCCTCTAGCTGTGCGGCTTGCAGGTTGATCACAGAAGTTGCCACCTCTGTTAACCGTTCGTCTGCAGCTTTTTCTTCTTTCAATGTATCTTCCAGTAATTCTACAGCTTCGTCTAATCCCAAAAGATCCGCAAATGCACGTAAAGTGCCGTACGATGCAATTTCATAATGTTCGATTTTTTGCCCTGCGGAAATAATTCCCGCATCGCGCATGGCGCCTTCCTCACATTCTTCCATAATTTCCTGCGCTTCTTTGATCAGTCCGGCGGTAGCTTCGCATTTTTTTGCAACAGCTTTTTTACCAATGCTTTCAAAAACCTGTTCCACACGACTCACGTGTTCTTCGGTTTCCGATAAATGATTTTCCAATGCTTCGATCAATTCCTGCGATGTTGCATTTTTGATCATTTTAGGGATTGCTTTTGTCAGGGCCTTTTCCGCCCAGTAAATATCTTTCAATTCATCTTCAAATAATTTCATTAATTGTGATGATTCCAGTCCGGTACTTCCTGTATCAGCGATTTTTCCGGAACTTTTCCTGGTGCTTGTTTTCTTTTGCATGATGTTCATCTGTTTTTTTAATTTTTAAAATTCAGCAAAAAAATAAACCTCCCGCAACAGCAGGAGGCTTACTGTAAGAATAATTAAATTCTTTCTTTTGGCGTTTTGCTGTCGTTTTGTTTTGAATTTGTCGGCGGCTCATTTTGATCTTGCTTGTTAACAGGTTGTTGCTGTTTTGTTTTATCAGCTGTCGGATTGTTAGGATTCGTTTCTCTTTTAGGATTGCTTTCCGGCTGTTCCGTTCTATTTGTAGATTGCTGATTTTTTTGATTCTGATTGGTAGAACCAGTATTTTGCTGATTGTTACCATTATTTTGATTCGTTGCCATTTTATTTAAAGGTTTTAAATTGTTGATGATTGATTAATTGATTTTTGAAATTTATTTGTCGCGGTCAAATGTTATTCAGATTTTAATGATAAAAAATAGATGCCAGTTCCCACATTTCCAGGTTATTATTTGTTAAATTTTCGTTGCGGGTTATTTTCATCGAAATAAAATAAATTTTTATTAGCCGGGCCGTTGATCACTTCCCCGGTGTGCATAAACCGGCTTCCGTGACAGGGGCAATCCCAACTTTTTTCATCGTTATTCCATTTTACAATGCAGCCAAGGTGTGTACATTCAGCGGCAACCAGGTGTAATTTGTTTTTCTCGTCCGCATAAGCGCCGTACTTTTTTCCCTCCAGTTCAATGATCTTTCCTTCGTTGATTTTTATCTCCGAAAGTTTTACTTCATCGGCATGTTTCGGCTTATCTTTTATATAAGCTGAAAAACCGCCTGCAAATTCTTTAAAGAAAACATTCCCCACTTTTATTATTTTCAGGCGGGATGGATTGTAGATTTTTTCCCATGGATTTTCTTTCCCGGTAATTAAATCAGCAATCAGCATTCCTGCGATGGTGGAATGTGTCATCCCATTTCCCGAATCGCCTGTTACGATATAAATATTATCACTGTCCCATGGGTTATGCCCGATGAATGCCAGCGAATCCATTGGTTCCATTACCTGTCCCGACCAGCGGAACACCACTTCACCCTTTGCAAAATGTTTGTTGAACCAGTCTTCCAGCAATCCATAGCGGTTTTCTTCCGGAATAATGTCCGCATTTGCAAGCCCTGTTGCATGATCTTCGCCACCGCAGATCAGCAGGTCCATTAATTCATTGTAAGGCTGCGTACGGATATAATGATACGGCGGAATGTTCTCATTCGCATTAAAATCGCCCGTATCCCACCATAATGCCTGTGGAATGGTATTCTTTTTCACCAGCATGCCGATCGCATACGTCCGGTAAGCAAATTGTTTTAAATGCATTGCGTATTTATTATTGACCGGCGAATTAGTAGCTACTACAATATATTCCGCAGAGATCTTAAACCCCTTGTCCGTAATTATCCCGGTATTGTTGATTTTTTCCACATGCGTTTCTGTGAAAATTTTTCCACCTTTTCGGATAATTGCATCACATAAGCCTTTCAGATATTTAAGCGGATGAAATTGCCCCTGGTTCTTAAACACCAGTGCCTGCGTATTTTTATTCAGTAAACCCGGAGTGTGTTCCTGCATTTCCACATCCAGTCCAACCCGCAGGCAGGCTTCCAATTCCTTTTGCAGCGAGTTATCTTCATCTGTCGGATGCAGGAAAAGATAACCGTTCAGCCGGGTAAATTCACAATCAATATTTTCTTTTTTTACTGTTTGTTCAATAAAATCAATGGCTTTGGTATGGCTTTCCGCGATAAGCTTCGCCTCGTTTTTTCCAAATATTTTTTCAATATTGTAATAACGGTCATCCAGTGCATTCACCAAATGTGCGGTCGTACGCCCGGTTTCGCCGCTTCCGATATATCCGTCTTCCACCACCACCACTTTTATATTCAGCTGGCTCAGGCAATACGCCACGCTCAGGCCCGCAATCCCGCCACCTACGATCACTACCTGTGCACCGTCGTTTTGTGTAAGTGGGGAAAAAGAAATGGGTTGTTCAAGGGAATCTGTCCAGTAAGAAACATGGCTTCCGGCTGTTACTGCGCTTTTATCATTCATATTATATAAAGATTAAATGGATTTTTATAATCCTTCCTGCAAAAAAAGAAATGCCAGAAATGTGGAGCCGCTCCATCTCAGTGGCATAATTCTTTTGTCACAGACCGGAAAACTTTATTCATTCAAAATTTACATTCATGAAAAATTCAATGAAATTAATTTTGTCAGCATCAATGCTGGTAGCATTTACAGGAGGATTTGCACAAAACGGAACAAATATACACAGCAGTGGTACAACCGGTGCAACCGGAATTACAGGTACAACAGGATCAACTGGCTCCACAGGCCCAACGGGCACACATCACAGCGGTAAAACGGGATCAACCGGTGCAACCGGCCGTACAGGGACTACCGGTTCAACCGGAACGCATCCTCAGAAAGGAACGCACGAAGGAAAAATGAAACATGATTCAACTACGTCTTCATCTCCGCATCCAATGAATAATTAAAAGATTGTTTTAAAAGAGATCATTTTTTGATGGGACTAAAATGATACAATTGGCATCGCCGGTGAATTTTAATAAATGAAGTGAGAGATTTCTTGCATCACACACCCCTAACCCCTCTCAAGAGGGGAATTTGATTCTGCCGAATTTTAAAATTATAGTCACAAGGAATAATTATAAAATAAGGTTATGTTGTAGAACATTGTTGTTTATGGAAACAGAAATACTTTCTTAAGCTGTCATCCCGGGCTTGACCCGGGATCTGTTAAATACTTGCAGCGCCTACACAGTTCTTAATTGGCAGATCCCGGGTCAAGCCCGGGATGACAGTATTATTTGTGAATATTGTAAAAAAA
>JAOQAG010000009.1 GCA_025963715.1 Bacteroidota bacterium | reverse complement strand
AAGCTGTCATCCCGGGCTTGACCCGGGATCTGCCAATTAAGAACTGTGTAGGCGCTGCAAGTATTTAACAGATCCCGGGTCAAGCCCGGGATGACAGTATTATTTGTGAATATTGTAAAAAAAACATATTACTACAACATAACCTTTTGTATTAATCCCATTTTTGTTTTTCGTTTTTAAGTTTTCAATCTCCTTTTCTCTGAATTTTTATTATCATTTGTTTTCCAGGATTTACATCGTTTAAAAATCCACGATCATGAATTGAGCTCCATAAAATATTGTTTTCCCATAAAAATAAGCCGAACGCAGTTCTTCATGATCATAGTAATACGTTGTTCTCCTGATAAATTTTCTCTTCCTCCTGTTGTTTTTATTTACAATAATTACATTTCCTTTATTCAGCTGCCGGTAAATAAAATCTTCGTATAAAATGCCGCTGTTAAAATTACCCGTTTTAATAAGCCTGCTGATCCTGCTGAATACCGTATCAAGATCGAGGTTGCGCTCATTGCTTTCCAGGATTGCTTTTATATCCGGCATTGCTTTTCTAATGCTGGTATCATTTTCAATAAATTTCAGATAGGCAGCCCGGTCAAATTGCATGTAAAAGCCGCTGTCGTCATCACTTTGCAAACTTATTGTTTTGTCGGAATGTATCCTTTTTAAAGAAATCCATTTCACACGCTTTGTAAAAGTACAGGCGCTCAACAAAATCAGGATAGAAAAAATAAAGATCAGTTGCCTCATAATTATCTTTTAGCTCTCAATTTTATATAATTGATCTTATCTTTTCTCACTGTAACACGCGATTTCGATTTATAACCTTCCTTAAAAAGATAAACGTATGATTTCCCCTTTAATCTAAAACCGCCTTCAAATACCGAAATTGTAAATCTCCCTAATGAATCTGTATAAACAGTATCATAACCATTAAAGCGGGGAGCGATAACAGCAACGTGCGAAATAATTTTCTTCTCCGGGGAAACAACAATGCCTGACGCGTCAAAATCCTGGTGAGCGCAATTGCTCAACAATAGTGCGGATAAAAAACAAAAGGCGATAATGGAACTGGTTTTGAACATGGCGTAGCGTGTATTAAATATACAATATCTATTCATTTTATTCAATAAAAAAACGCCCTTTCATTTTACTGAAAGAGCGTTTTTTATTTTTAAGAAATCAGGGCTTAGTAATTTCCTTTTGCTTTGATCCCTAATTCTATTTTTTGCAATGCAGTGATGTAAGCACCAATCCGCATTGTTGTTTTGTATTTTTGTCCGTTGTTCCAAACGTGCTCAAAAGCCGATTCCATGGAAGCATCGTGTTTGGTGTTTACTTCTTCTTCCGACCAGTAATAACCGTAGTTATTTTGTACCCACTCGAAATAAGAAACAGTAACACCGCCACCGTTTGCCAGGATATCCGGAACCACAATGATTCCTTTTTCCTGCAGGATATGATCCGCTTCAGCAGTAGTTGGTCCGTTTGCACCTTCCACAATTAATTTTGCCTGGATCCCGTGTGCAACTTCTTCGGTAATTACATTTTGCAATGCAGCCGGTACCAACACATCCACTTTTGAAGTAAGCAATTCATTGGATTTAATTTCAACACCGCCGGTGAATCCTTTTAACACACCTCCACTGGTTTTAACAAATTCCAATGCCGCTTTGATATCAATTCCTTTCTCGTTCCAGAAAGTAGCAGTATGATCACCGATCGCGCAAATTTTAATACCTTGTTCGTTCAATAAACGTGCAGTATGCGAGCCTACGTTACCAAAACCCTGAACTGCAGCCGTTACATTTTTTGCTTCCAGGTTCATTTTTTTCAAAGCCGCCAGTGTAGATACCATTACACCGCGTCCTGTTGCAGCATCACGCCCCAGTGAACCACCCAAACCAACAGGCTTACCTGTAGTTACACCCGGGAAATTACCGCGGTGAACTTTGTTGTATGCATCAACCAACCATGCCATTTCGCGTCCGCTTGTTCCCATATCAGGAGCAGGAATATCTTTTGTTGGCCCGAATACATCCGCCATTGCAGTAGTGTATGCTTTTGTTAAACGCTCCAGTTCACCTACGCTCATTTTACGCGGATCGCATTTGATCCCGCCTTTACCACCACCGTACGGCAGGTTGGCAACAGCGCATTTAAACGACATCCATGCTGATAATGCTTTTACCTCATCGTCGTTCACATCCATTGCATAACGGATCCCACCTTTCGATGGCCCTAAAATAGTGGAGTGAATGGTACGAAACCCTTCAAATACTTCTAATTTTCCATTGTCCATCATCACAGGAATGCTCACTTTCACTTGCTTTTGCGGATTTCTAAGGATATTTGCAACGTCATCTGATAAACCATAAATTTTTGCAGCAACATCTAGCCTTGCTAAAACTGCATCAAACATACTTTCGTGTTGTTCTGCTGTCGCGGTGTTTGTTTTTGTTGTCATAATTTTATTGTTAAGTTCCCTTTCATTTATCGGGAAATGTGTTTTAGGTCTGCGAATTTAAAAAAAAATATAAAACCAGTGAAATTGAATCGTTAAATATGGCCTTTTCAGTTGTTAAATTACATTATTCTATTGATCAATATTTTTGCCTTTGAAACGGCATTATTCGTACCGTTTTCATGCTTTTCAGCGATATTCTTCATTTTTCGCTTCCGCGATGCACAAAATCAGTCTTTTTTGACGTTTATCTGCTTAAAAAACGCGTTTATCTGTGTACCAGCACCAAATACGTAAACACAAACGGAATCGCCATTAAAAGGCTATCGAAACGGTCTAAAATCCCGCCATGTCCCGGTAATAATGTTCCTGAATCTTTTACACCCAGGCTTCTTTTATAAAGCGATTCTACCAGGTCACCCAAAGTACCTATCACTACTAAGATCCCGGCGATCACATACCAGTCGGTGCGCGAAATGCTGGTATACCAGCCCGAAATAATGAACGCGATGATGTATGCGATAATTGCGCCGCCAATGCTTCCCTCCCACGATTTTCCGGGTGAAACCCTTGGAAAAAGTTTGTTTTTGCCGAATGCAGATCCGGCCAGGTAAGCGCCTGAATCGTTGCACCACAAGATAAACCAGCAGCCAAATAATACTTCGTAACTGTAGGTACCACTTAATGTCAGAATATGATTGAGCAATGAAAACGGAAATGCCACATAAAAGATCCCTAAAAAAGTAAAGGCGAGATTGGCGAATGGATTTTCTTTTTTACGGAACAATTCGGCAATGAAGATCAGCAGCAATACCGGAATGTTGATCACCAGCAAACGGTAATCGTACTTCCCGAAAACCACGAAGGCATTACTTGCAAATAAAAAAGCGCCCGCAATGGTGCCCAACACTTTTTGAGGTGTGTTCCCGCCTTTTTCACTCAGCGTGTAAAATTCCCACAAACCGAGAATGGTGACAATAAAAAATAAAGCGAAAAATGAATATTGGCTGAAATAAGTAGCGCCCAGCAAAACTGCTACAAATGCGCCAGCGGTGAGTGTACGTTTGAAAAAATTATTCACGTAATCTTTTTGTTTTTGCATGATCCTGTTTGTACAGAACCGGTTGTGTAAAATTTCCTTTTTTTATAAAATCCCCCTTTACAACGGAGCTGTAACCTTCCTGGTCTGTCATCCCGGGCTTGACATTATTGTTTGTGAATAGTGTAAAAACATTGTTCTCCAATAGAACCTATATAAATATCAATTATTCCGCGTGCAGATCATCGATCAGGAATACAAACATTTCGCGCGGACCGTGTGCACCCTGTACCAGTGTTTTTTCAATATCCGCAGTGCGGCTTGGGCCGGAAATGGTGCTGATCATGGACGGCCATTGTGTGTATTTATCCTTGATAAATTTTAATCCGTCCTTTACATTGTTTACCAGCTGTGACGAATATGCTACTACAATATGAAAATTTGCATAAACCGGTAAGCGGCGCCCCGACGCTTGTTTGGAAGAGATCATTACGCTTCCTGTGCGCGCCACCAAACATTCGCAAAGTGTTAAGCCAATATCGGTTTTTAACAGATCGCTCTCCTGATCGGAGAATTTAATATTCCCTTTTTGTAATAATTCTTTGATAGCAGACTCCAGGCAAAAGATATTTTCCCATTCATTGTCCTTTGCAATAAAATCAAAGCTTTCAATAAATTCGGTTTCGTTTTCACAGAAAACAAATTTACCATTGAGTGCCGAAAAATTTTGTGCAAACTGAATTTCAAGCGGTTCTTCAGAAGTAACAAAAATCTCCGATTCCTTATCCACATCACCGATCTCCTGCGTCGATTTATGGATCAGGCCCTTGCGGATCTTTTTTAATATTTTTTCTTTTGAAGTAGTGCTGTCCTGCATTTTACGAATAACAAACAAAAACGAATTTTACGAATCTGTGTGATCTACTAATCTACTAAATACCAATTGGTACTAATATACCAATCTGTGTTTCTGCTAAATACAAATCGGTACCAGTTTACCAATTTGTGTAGTGTTTATATTCTGTGCAGAATCCATTCCCCTCTTGAGAGGGGTTAGGGGTGTGTTTTTCAAACACCTTCCGCAATAAATTATTCATTATATAAAACAAATGTCCACCGTGTTTCCACGATGGACATTCATTCAATTATTTTAAAACAATGTGTTCGACGGTTTATCCGCCTCATTATTTTCAGGCTCTTCTTTTTTGTCTTCTTTCTTTTCTTCTGTTTTTACCTCCGCAGTAGTGGATGTATTTTCAGAAGGATATTCTGCTTTGATCTGGATCTGTTCTTCTTTATCGAACGGACGTTTTCCGAAGATCATTTCCAGATCTTCTTTGAAGATCACCTCTTTGTCCAATAATTTTTCAGCCAGCAAGGTCAGCAAAGAACGGTTATCCGATAAAATTTTCTTAGCGCGTACATACGCCAGCTCAATCATTTTACTTGCTTCTTCATCGATCAGCTCTGCACGTTTTTCGGAATATGGTTTTGTAAAACCGTATTCATTAGCACCTGTAGAATCATAATAACTGATGTTACCGATCTTATCATTTAATCCATAAACACTGATCATTGCATACGCCTGTTTGGTTACTTTCTCAAGATCGCTCAAAGCGCCGGTAGAAATTTTACCGAATACAATTTCCTCAGCAGCTCTTCCACCAAGTGTTGCACACATTTCATCCAGCAGCTGTTCAGTTGTGGTGATCTGGCGTTCTTCCGGCAGGTACCATGCAGCTCCTAATGAACGGCCGCGCGGCACAATGGTTACTTTGATCAACGGATGCGCATGTTCCAGTAGCCAGCTGGTAGCAGCATGTCCGGCTTCGTGGTACGCGATCACTTTTTTCTCCTGTGAAGAGATGATCTTATTTTTCTTTTCCAATCCACCAATGATCCGGTCAACGGCATCCAGGAAATCCTGTTTTTCAATTACTTTTTTATCGTGACGGGCTGCGATCAATGCCGCTTCGTTACAAATGTTGGCAATATCAGCACCGGAGAAACCCGGAGTTTGTTTTGCCAAAAAGTCTACATCTACGGAAGCATCTAATTTTAAAGGTTTTAAATGCACTTTGAAAATATCTTTACGTTCGTTCAAATCAGGCATATCCACATAGATCTGTCTGTCGAAACGCCCTGCACGCATTAATGCTCTGTCCAGGATATCAGCGCGGTTGGTAGCAGCCAGAATGATGACACCGCTGTTGGTTCCAAAACCATCCATCTCGGTCAATAACTGGTTCAATGTATTTTCACGTTCGTCGTTTGCGCCTTGTGCCGGGGATTTTCCGCGTGCACGGCCAATCGCATCGATCTCATCAATAAAAATAATACAGGGCGCTTTTTCTTTTGCCTGGCGGAACAAGTCACGTACACGTGAAGCCCCCACTCCTACAAACATTTCCACAAAATCAGAACCTGAAAGTGAGAAGAACGGAACTTTTGCTTCGCCTGCAACGGCTTTTGCCAATAAGGTTTTACCGGTACCCGGAGGGCCCACCAGCAATGCACCTTTTGGAATCTTCGCACCGAGTGCGGTATATTTTTTAGGATTTTTGAGGAAGTCGACGATCTCTTTGATCTCGATCTTAGCTCCTTCCAATCCGGCAACATCATTGAAGGTAATGTTTACGTTGGTATCTTTATCGAACAGCTGTGCGCGGGATTTTCCGATATTGAAAATCTGTCCGGCTCCACCGCCACCGCCGCCCATACGGCGCATGATCACGATCCAGATCACGATCATTAACAGGATCGGTACGATCCAGCCCAGCGCTTCGGAGATATCCGTATGTGATTCTGTTTTCGGGTATACTACTTCATTGGGAGCAAAATCTTTTTGTTTTTCATTTACAATTGTCGCAAAATTATCGGGAATACCAATGATCTTGTAATGCGGGCCATTTACAGCAAGTTTATCAGCGTTGTACGGCGGCACATTTATAAATTCTTTTTTCAGGTAGATCTCTGCAACGCCTTCATTACGGATGATCACAATTTTATCTACCTGGTGCTGCTGAAGCATTGTATCATAAAAAACGGATGAAGAAACCTCTTTCAGGTTACTTTTCAGGTTCATGATGTAAAATGCAAACAATGCAACTACAATAATCCCATAGATCCAGTAAAAATTAAATGGACTTTTGGGAAGGTTTGGTTTTTTCGGAAATTTATCTTTTGGATTAGTATTTTCCTGTTCTGGTTTTTGATCGCTCATGGTTTATTTTCTTCTGGTAAATTTAATCAAATGCAATTTCCGTTGTTTCGGCATCTGCCCACAACGATTCTAAATTGTAAAATTCGCGGATTTGTGATTGAAAGACATGCACTACTACAGTTACGAAATCGATGAGGATCCATTCCGCGTTTTCAAAACCTTCGGAACGATAGGGTTTATCGCCCGTCATTTTTTTCACCATTTCCTCAATGGAATCAGCAACTGCTTTCACCTGTGTATTGGAATCGGCCTGGCAAATAATAAAATAATCGCATACACGGTTGTGGATCGATTGTAAATTCATTACCGTAATATTTTTTCCTTTTCTATCGAGGATCCCTTCTACTACTGCATCAGCAAGTAATTCTGTAGGGGTTTTAATTGCTTTTTTTGCTGCGGGTGCTTTTGCCGCCGGTGCTTTTACTGCAACTTTTTTTACGGCTTTTTTAGGAGCTGCCTTTGGGGTTGCTATTTTTTTAGGAGCCGCTTTTTTTACTTTTTTGACAGCAACTTTTGCCGGAGCTTTTTTCACTGCTTTCACAGGAACTTTTTTTGCTGTTTTAGCAGGTGTTTTTTTAACTGCTTTTTTTACTGTTTTCGGAGCCGCTTTCGCAACTGTTTTTTTTACCGTTTTAGCAGGAGCCTTTTTGGTTGTTTTAGCCATTAATGTTAATATATCTTTATACTTTTGTTCTTGTAAAAATGAGTAGCCACAAAAATAGTCAAATCTTTCGCAACAATTACCTATGAAAACATTATTTATAGGGCAAAATGCCGTTTATCTGACTGCGGTTAATTCTACCAACAGTTATGCCACTGAAATGTTGCGACAAATTAGTCCGGTTGAAGGAACAATTATCTACACTTTTGAGCAAACAAACGGTCGCGGGCAAAGAGGGAACACCTGGCAAAGCGAACCCGCTAAAAATGTGGCTTTCAGCCTGATATTGAACCCGCTTTTCTTACGTGCGGATGAACAGTTTTTACTTACCAAAATCACCTCGCTGGCGGTGGCTGACTTAATGGCAGAAAACCTCAAAAACGCCGGTTTGGAGGCGAATGTAAAGGTGAAGTGGCCGAACGATATATACATAGATGGTAAAAAGGCGGGCGGGATCCTGATCGAAAACACGATCCGGGAGAATCATATTCAACATTCAGTGATCGGGATCGGATTGAATATCAACCAGGAAAATTTCGGAGATCTTAACGCAACTTCTTTAAAAAAGATCACGACAAAAGAATTTGAGTTACAGGAGATCGTGGAGCGTTTGTGCGAATTCATAGAAGCGCGCTATCTGCAATTAAAAGCAAATAAAAGGGATCTTCTTCATTTGAATTATTTACAGCGTTTGTATCAATTGAATGAATGGAGGAAATACAGGGCAAATGATGAAGTGTTTGAAGGAAAGATTGTGAGCGTTTCCGATATGGGAAAATTACAGTTGGAGCTGCATTCTACTGAAATCAGGGAATTTGAGTTGAAGGAAATTCAGTTTACGAATAGTACGGATAACTAACAGGAACGTCCTTCGACAAGCTCAGGATGACAACGCATCTGTGGATCTACTAAATACCAATTTGTACGAATATACTAATCTGTGTGTTATACAGATAACGAACAGAAATGAATATTACGAATCTGTGTGAATGCTAAGTTAATGCCACAGATTCACAGATTTTTAAATTTAAGGCTATTTTCACAGATAAAATCGCTATGCGATTTTTCACGAATCAGTGCAATTGTGTTGTACTTTTTTTAATCTGTGAATCTGTGGCGAAAAAATTTAACCATTACAGCGCGCATTCCATACTCCGCTCGAAATGACAATTATGATTCTGAATTCGAAATGTCAGGCGGAGGGTTAAAATGTCGAAGTGGGTTGGTCACTCTGAGCTTGTCGAAGAGTATGCGCAGGCCAACGCAGATGCTTCGACAGGCTCAGCATGACAACGCACAAAATGTCGCTTCGATTGC
>JAOQAG010000047.1 GCA_025963715.1 Bacteroidota bacterium | reverse complement strand
CATCTGAGCTACCTCGCCATTATAAAATTAAAAAGAACTTTTATTGTCACTATATATCTAAGAACCCGAGTCCGCCTGGGCGGATATGAATCCTGCGCTCTAACCATCTGAGCTACCTCGCCATATTAGAATAAATCCGGCGGTTCAATGACTTGAGCCGCGTCGCTCATAATTTGAGGGCGCAAATATAGTATTTATCTTTTCATATATAAAAGGACATTTTAATATTTTTAACGATTTATAGCTATTGACTGATTAAATTTTTTTTATATATTGCGTAAGTTTTGTTGTAAATATGTAGAAATGAGCAAGAAACAAATAAGTAAAAAACCGGCTAAAAAGGCAGTTAAACCCTTAAAAAAGGCTGTTTCCTCTAAAAAAGCGAAGCCAGCTAAAGCGGTTAAAGTTAGTAAACCAAAGAAAGCTGAAAAGCCTTCGAAAAAAGTTGTTGCCAAAAAGGCGGCTAAAAAAGTTGTGTCCAAAAAACCTATTATAAAAAAAGCAGCTGCGAGTGCTAAAAAAGTGGTAAAGAAAGCTGCAAAACCTTCTGTAGTAAAGAAAGTTTCGAAAAAACCGGTTGTAAAAAAAGCAGTAAAAAAAGTGGTAAAGAAAGTTGCTCCGGCAAAAAAATCTTCCGCTAAAAAAGTAATTGCTAAAAAAACGATAAAACCTGTAAAAGTGGTAAAAGCACCGGCTAAACCCCTTGCCAAAGCACCTGAAAAAGCAAAAAAGAACGCGAAGGAAAAAGAACCGGAAAAACCTGTAAAAGCAGCTGCCAAGCCAATTAAAGCAGTGGAAGTAAAGGGGCCAAAACCTGAAAAGGTAAAACCGCCGCGCAGGTCCAAAAAAGGGAAAAAATCAAAAGATGATGAAGATGAACCTTCCATCGAAAATGATCCCCTGATCGAAGAGATCATCCGTTCTACAAAAAAGAAACAATCTCAGCCGAAAAAGCCGAAGATCATACAAACTTTCGTTAACCCGATGGCTTCTCTTGCCGTTGCTGTTCCCGAAGGTAAAAAGCCCGCTATTCCTAAAAAAGAACCGAAAGGTAAATTTGAGCTGGAATATGTGGTACGTACTTCTGCCGGTATTTTATACGAATTCCTGACTTCACCAAGCGGCCTTTCCGAATGGTTTGCCGACGATGTGAACATTCGTGACGGAATTTTTACCTTTTATTGGGATGGAAGCGAGCAAAAAGCACGCTTACTGAGCTTTAAAGACGAAAAATACGTGCGCATGCAGTGGATGGACAAACCGGAAGGAACTTATTTCGAATTCCGTATTGACAAGGATGAGCTTACCGGCGATACTTCCCTGATCATTATTGATTTTGCTGATGAAGGATCCGATCTGGAAACATCCAGATTGCTGTGGGACAGCCAGGTGAACAAATTACTGCACGTAATAGGCTCGTATTAATAAAATATTACTGCTACTTTTGCAGTATAAATTTATTGGTGTGAAAGCGATCATCAGGGCAAATCTCTTATTTTTTATCCCGTATGTACTGTTCCTCATTGCAGGAGGCTGTATGCTTATTGCCAATTCCAAAGGAAACATTCACCTGGAGTTCAATAGCTTTCACGATTCCTTTTTTGATGTGTTCTTTTATTACGCTACCTTTTTAGGAGATGGTGTTATCGCTGTGCTTGCCGGGTTGATCCTGCTCACTGTGCGGTATCGCTGGGCTATTGTTGTAGGGCTTTCCAATATAATTTCTGCTGTGATCACTCAAACGTTAAAACACACTGTTTTTTCGGATGTCGTTCGCCCGAAAAAATTCTTTGAAGGCGTTCACGATCTTTACTTTGTTCCCAATGTAGATAATTACCTCTACAATAGCTTTCCGTCAGGGCATTCTACCTGTGCATTTGCCTTGTACCTTTCCGTTGCGCTCATCACCAAAAACAAAACATTAAAACTGGCTTGCATTCTTCTTGCTTTGGTAGTGGGCTATTCCCGCATTTATCTATCACAGCATTTCCTGGAAGATGTGTATGCCGGATCCCTCATTGGCGTAGTGACCACGCTGTTTGTATTCTTTTTTATCCAACGTTCGCAGGTAGCCTGGCTCAACCGCTCGCTGATCAATAGAAAATAAGGATTGACGCGGTTTCGTGGCATAGTTTTTAGAGGACAGGTGCAGCTTATTTTTTATCCGGCAATGCCGTTTTAGAAGAAATGTAGCGTACTTTTCTTATCTTTGTCCGCCTATGAAAACCCTCCATAAGTTCATCCTGAAATCCTACATCGGTCCGTTTGTGATGACCTTTTTCATTGCGATGTTTGTGTTTTTCATGATGTTCATTTTTAAATACATCGATGATTTTGTAGGAAAAGGGTTGGGAGCAGGCGTATTATCAGAGCTCTTTTTTTATTTTTCGCTTACCACTATCCCAATGGCCCTGCCGCTGGCCATTTTGCTTTCTTCTTTAATGACCTTTGGTAACCTCGGTGAACATTTTGAGCTTTCCGCTTTAAAAAGTGCCGGTTTATCGCTGCAGCGGATCATGCTGCCGCTGGTAATGACCATTGTACTGATTTCCATCAGTGCATTTTATTTTTCCAACAACATTTTACCGCGTACCAATTTAAAAGCGGGTTCGCTCTTGTATGATGTCCGTGAATCAAAACCCGCGCTGCTTTTTAAAGATGGTGTTTTTAACAACAGCATAGAAGGCTTTAGCATGCGTGTTGGCAAAAAAGAACAGGATGGGAAAACGCTTCACGATGTGCTGATCTACGATCACAGCGCCATGCAGGGAAATAACGTGGTGTTGTATGCGAAGAAAGGGAAAATGGAAGAAACAGCTGATAAAATGTTCCTGGTGATCAACCTCGAAAATGGCGTGAGTTACAAGGATATGGTGGATAATGCCAAAGATGCCCGGACACATCCGCTTGTGAGGGATAAATTTGTAGAGCGTACCATCCGTTACGATTTATCGCAATTTAAAATGCAGCGTACCAACGAAGATCTGTTCAAAAACAATTACCAGATGCTGAACCTTTCCCAGTTGCACGGAACGGTAGATTCGCTGAATTATAAAATAGAAAAGCGTAAAACAGATTTTGGAAAACAGCTTCGCAAAAGCTATTATAATAAATCAACCGAATTGCTGGCAAAAGCAGATTCCGGTAAAAAAGTATCCACGATCTCTGTTACCGATTACGTTGCCAAATTGCCGAAATCCGAGAAGATAAACATCGTGGAAACGGCCAGCAACATTGCCCGCAGCGCCAAAGCTTACGCCGAATCGGTAAACAACGATTATTACGCCGACTATTATTCCATGCTGAAATACAACATTGAATGGCACCGGAAATTTACGTTATCCATTGCCTGCCTTGTATTGTTCTTTATCGGTGCACCATTGGGCGCTATCATCCGTAAAGGCGGACTGGGAATGCCGGTGGTGATCTCCGTGATCTTTTTTATCATTTTTCATATTTTATCGATCACCGGCGAAAAATTAGCAAAAGAAGGCAGCATTCCTGTATTTGAAGGCATGTGGATGGCCACTTTTGTATTGCTCCCGGTCGGGATCTTTTTAACGTACAAGGCTACTGCCGATAGTACGCTGTTTGATGCAAGCTCTTACCTGGGCTGGTTCAAAAAGATAGGGAACCGTTTTTCAAAAAAATCAGGAAACAGTTAGATGAGAATTTTACAGATCTGTAATAAAGCTCCTTTTCCCCCCAAAGACGGCGGTTGCATTGCCATGAACAATCTTACGCAGGGGCTGATCGATGAAGGTCATACATTGAAAGTGCTGGCGATCACCACCCCCAAACATTTTGTGGAGCTGAATGATTTACCTGCTGATTACCGCGCACAAACCAACATCGAGCTGGTGTTTATTGATACGGCTATAAAGCCCGTTCCTGCTCTGCTGAATTTATTTTCCAGTGAATCGTATAACATCGTTCGTTTTTATTCCAAAGCATTTGAAGAAAAAATAATAGAAGTACTTAAGCAGGAAACCTATGATATCATTCAGCTGGAGAGTTTGTATGTAAGCATGTACACCGATGTGATCCGCAAGCATTCCACCGCAAAAATTGTATTGCGGGCACACAATGTGGAGCACAAGCTCTGGGAACGCAATGCTGCAACTGCTGATAATTTAGCAGAAAAACTCTATTACAATTTACTGGCAAAACGTTTGAAAAAATATGAATCCGGAATTCTGAATTTCTTTGATGCCATTGCTGCCATTACGAAAGAAGATGCGCAATGGTTTACTGATCAGAAAATAAATAAACCGGTTGAAGTTATTCCATTTGGGATTGATCTGAAAAAGATCAGTGCAGAAGAAAATATACTGCCGGAACATCCATCGGTTTTTCACATCGGCGCTATGGACTGGCAGCCCAATGTGGAAGGCGTAAAATGGTTCCTGGACCATGCCTGGAAAGAAATACACAAGCAACATCCAACACTAAAACTTTACCTTGCCGGAAGAAGCATGAGCGATGAGTTTAAAAAGCTGAATTTACCAAATGTAATTGTAGTGGGCGAAGTGGAAAATGCACATCTGTTCATCCGCTCAAAAGGCCTGATGCTGGTGCCATTATTATCCGGAGGCGGAATGCGGGTGAAAATTATTGAAGGGATGGCATTGGGAAAAACAATTGTGACCACACCGGTCGGGGCCGAAGGAATTGAGTGCGAAAACAATAAAAATATTCTGATCGCTACTGATGCAGCCGGATTTGTAAACGCGGTTAACGCATACGTTGGAGCGCCGGACCATTTGAACGGAACAGGGGAGGCTGCAAAATTGTTAGCTGCGCAAAATTATAACAACAGCGACATTTGCAGGCGATTGGCCTCATTTTATCAAAACCTTCATACCGGCGTAACAAATCCTTGATTATATTTAATGCGTAATTTGATCGAATGAAAATTTTAGTACTATTATCACGTGTGCCGTATCCGCTTGAAAAAGGGGATAAGCTGCGTGCGTTCAACCAGATCAAAGAGCTTTCGAAAAATAACCAGGTGATTTTGTTTGCTATCAATGAAGGCGACATTGATGAAAAAGCGAAAGAAGAATTAAAAAAATACTGTGTTGCTTTTTCAACGGTTTCACTGACCAGGCAGCGTGTATTTTTAAATTTAATAAAAGCATTTTTCAACGGCTTGCCTTTACAGGTAGGCTATTTCCATTTTAAGCGCGCACAGAAAAAAGTTGATGAACTGATCCAAAAGCACAAACCCGATCATATTTATTGCCAGCTGATCCGTACATCCGAATATGTAAAAAAATATTCCGGTTGTCCAAAAACACTGGATTACATGGATGTATTCTCGAAAGGGATCGAGCGGAGGAAAGCAACTGATCCGTTTTACATGAAACCGTTTTTAGCGCTGGAATACAAACGCTTGTTGAAATACGAGAACAAAATATTTTCACTTTTTAATAATAAAACCATCATCAGCAAACAGGACCGTGATCTGATCCCGCATCCTGATAAGCAGCAGATAGCAGTGATCCCGAACGGTGTGGATGCGGATTATTTTAAACCGATGGAACGCAAAAAAGAATTTGATCTGTTGTTCAACGGGAATATGAATTATCCGCCGAATGTAGAAAGCGTGGAATATTTAGTGGAAAAAATAATGCCCTACGTTTGGAGTAAAATGCCGCAGGTACGTTTGCTGATCTCCGGTGCATCGCCCAACAATAAGGTAAAAGAACTGGAATCGGAGCGTGTGATCGTGAGCGGCTGGGTAGATGATGTGCGTGAGAATTATGCAAAATCAAAGATCCTCATCGCACCGATGCAGATCAGTATTGGCTTGCAGAATAAATTACTGGAAGCAATGGCGATGAAAATTCCGTGTATCACTTCTGCATTGGCAAACAATGCGCTGGGTGCGAAACACAACGAACAGATCATGGTGGCGGATAACCCGCAACAATACGCCATGCAGGTAATTGAATTGCTGCAGAACGAGCAGAAAGCAAACACGATCGCATTGAATGGCTACCGTTTTGCTGTGGATAATTTTAACTGGAAAAGTACCACCGCGCAATTGGAAAAATTGTTTTTGGCTTCGAAACGTTAGTGAAATCAGCAGTTTTAAAATTAAAACAAAAATAATTTGCTTTTTGAATTTTTATGCCTTTATCTTTGTGCGTAAATTTTATTACACGAAAATGAAAAATCAATTATTAAATAACATCTGGTGGTGGTCGTACTCTGAGAGAACGGCAAGCTAATTATTTGATAATACCCGATATTAAAAAACGCCCGTTCTGTATACAGAACGGGCGTTTTTTATTGCAGTAAAGTGAGAAACAAGAATTAAGAATCAAGAGCCAGGACAGTATAAATCATAAATAACCATAAATAAAAAAGATCATTTTTTATCATAAAAATTGCCTTAAAATCTGTGTACCAATACACACAGCAAGCAATACAAAATAATATCCTCTGCGAGCTTTGCGCCTTCTTTGCACTCTCTGCGGTTAAACACACACAGAAAATGAATTACAAATTAAATACAACTCACAAAAAACTCTTAGCAGATACGATCACGCCGGTGAGTTTGTATTTAAAGCTCCGTGATAAATTTCCCAATTCCGTTTTACTCGAAAGCTCCGATTATCATGGCAATGAAAACAGCTATTCCTTTATTTGCTGCAAGCCAATTGCCGGGATTAAGCTGGAAAATGAAAAAATAGAATGCAGCTTTCCGGATGGAACGTCTACATTAAAAGAAATATCGGGATGCAGCCTTACGGACGAATTAAAAGCATTTACCCAACGATTTGAAACCGGTAAAAGCGATCTGAAATTTATCAGCAACGGTTTGTTTGGCTATATCAGCTACGATGCGGTACGGTATTTTGAAGACATAGAGATCAACGCTTCAAAAAAAGAAAGCAAAAAAATTCCGGATCTGGTCTATCATCTTTATCAGTTGGTGATTGTGATCGATCATTTTAAAAACGAACTGTATATTTTTCAGCATTCTCCGGAAGGAAATACTGATGATTTGTTGGGACAGGTGGAAGCGCTGATCGGGAATAAAAATTTTCCGGCCTATAAATTCAGTTTGAAAAATACAGAGCAATCCAATTTTACAGACCCGGAATTTCTTTCCGTGATTGCGCAGGCAAAGGTGCATTGCAGGCGCGGAGATGTTTTCCAGATGGTGCTTTCCCGCGAATTTTCGCAAACATTTACCGGCGACGATTTTAATGTGTACCGTGCTTTGCGCTCCATCAATCCTTCCCCGTATTTATTTTATTTTGATTATGGGAATTTCAAATTATTTGGCTCTTCGCCCGAAGCGCAACTGGTGGTAAAAAATAATGAAGCGGCCATTCACCCCATTGCAGGCACATTCCGCCGTACAGGCGATGATGAAGCAGATGTATTACTGGCAGAAAAATTAAAAACGGATGTGAAAGAAAACGCGGAACATGTGATGTTGGTGGACCTGGCCCGTAATGATCTCAGCAAAAGCTGCTCGGATCTAAAAATAGAGACCTTCCGGGAGATCCAGTTTTATTCGCATGTGATCCACCTGGTATCCAATGTAAAAGGAAAATTGAAAGACAAAGGAAGCATGTTAAAAGTGGTGGCCGACACATTTCCGGCCGGAACGCTGAGCGGCGCACCCAAATACAAAGCCATGCAGCTGATCGATACCTATGAAAAAGGAAACCGCGGTTTTTATGGCGGATGTATTGGATTTTTGGGATTTAATGGCGATTTTAACCATGCGATTATGATCCGTTCGTTCCTGAGTAAAAACAATTGTTTATTTTACCAGGCAGGGGGCCGGGATCGTTGAATCATCCAACGAGGAAAGCGAATTAAATGAAGTGAATAATAAGCTGGCCGCGTTAAAAAAAGCGCTGGTGATGGCGGAAATGATATAGAAGAGTTGCCACAGATTCACAGATTAAATTTTAAAACAAATAATTAAAAAGATTTTAAAGAGCCATTAATATTTAGCAATCTGTGTAATAAAATTAATTATAAAAAATCTGTGAATCTGTGGCAAAAAAAATAGCACAAAAAAAATAATCCTATGAAAATTTTAGTACTCGATAATTACGATAGTTTCACCTACAACCTTGTGCATTACCTCGAAAAGGTAAGCGATGCAGAAGTGGAAGTGCATCGCAACGATAAAATTTCGCTGGCGGAGATCGATCGTTTTGATAAGATCCTGCTTTCGCCCGGTCCGGGAATTCCCTCCGAAGCGGGGATCTTACTGGAAGTAATAAAAACGTATGCACCAACGAAAAGTATACTGGGTGTTTGTTTGGGGCAACAGGCCATTGCAGAAGCGTTTGGCGGTTCGTTAGTAAACCTGAAAACCGTTTTTCACGGATTATCGACACCGATCGACGTGATCAAAGAAGATGTATTGTTCAGTAATATTCCAAAACATTTTAAAGTGGGAAGATACCATTCCTGGGCGGTAAATCCGGTTAATTTTCCGGCTGGTCTGGAGATCACTGCTGTGGATGCAGCCGGGCACATCATGGCATTAAAACACAAAATATACAATGTGCACGCGATACAATTTCACCCGGAAAGTATTTTAACGGAGCATGGATTAGCCATCATTAAAAACTGGGTAAATAGCTGATGAAAGTGCTGCTGAATAATTTATTTGAATACCGGTCGCTTTCGCGCGAACAGGCAAAGGAAGTATTGCTGAACATTGCTTCGGAAAAGTACAATCCTGTGCAGGTAGCGGCGTTCATGTCGGTTTACGGAATGCGCGCCATTACGGTGGAAGAATTATCGGGCTTCCGCGATGCGATGCTGGACATGTGTTTGAAAACCGAATTTGAAAGTGACAATTCCATTGATATTGTAGGAACCGGTGGCGACGGAAAAGATACGTTCAATATTTCCACGCTTGCTTGTTTTGTAGTGGCCGGTGCGGGAATAAACGTAACGAAACATGGCAACTACGGCGTTTCAGCGGTAAGCGGTTCGTCCAATGTACTGGATGCGATCGGGTATAAATTCACAAATGAAAAAGCAATTTTGCAAAAACAACTGGATAAAGCAGGCATTTGTTTTTTGCATGCGCCTTTATTTCATCCTGCTATGAAAAAAGTAGCACCGATCCGGAAAGAGCTTGCTGTACGGACGTTCTTTAATTTATTAGGGCCGGTTGTGAATCCATGTTTTCCGAAATATCAATTGCTGGGTGTGTATAGTTTGGAAATGCTGCGCCTCTACAACTATTTATTACAGGATGTTTCCACAGATTATAGCATCGTTCATTCGCTGGATGGTTACGATGAAGTATCGCTTACCGCAGATTTTAAACTGGTCTCAAAAAATAAGAAACAGTTGGTTAGTCCGGCTGATGTTGGTTTTGCACGCTTGCAGCAAGCCGATTTGTTTGGCGGTGCAACAGTAGATGAAGCCGCAAAGATCTTCTTAAATGTGTTGAATGGAAGCGGAACAGCAGCACAAAATAATGCCGTGATTATCAACGCAGCTGTTGCGATCAATTGTGTAAACGCTGATCAAACATTGACTGACTGCATCGCACAGGCAAACGAATCACTCAAAAGTAAAAAAGCATTGAACGTTTATAAAACACTTCTACAACATCAATAATGGAAAACCTGCTCGATAAAATAATTGCACACAAACACAAAGAAGTGGCAGAGCGCAAAAGCCTTTACCCGGTAAAGCTGCTCGAACGCTCGGTTTATTTTAATTCGCCGGTAGTTTCCTTTAAAAAATATTTATTGCGGGAAGATACATCCGGGATCATTGCGGAATTCAAACGTAAATCGCCTTCAAAAGGCATCATTAATAAATATGCTTCGTTGGAGCGCACGTCTATTGGCTACATGCAGGCGGGAGCAAATGCGCTGAGCATTTTAACGGATACCGAATTTTTTGGCGGTAAAAATGAAGACCTTACCGAAGCACGTAAATTTAATTATTGCCCCATCCTGCGCAAAGATTTTGTGATCGATGAATATCAGATCATTGAAGCGAAAGCGATCGGTGCCGATGTTGTTTTATTATTGGCGAATGTTTTGGATACACAGCAAATAAAGCAATTCGCAGCATTGGCAAAATCATTTGGATTGGAAGTTTTACTGGAAGTGCGCGATCAGGATGAATTAAATACGATCAATGAACACATCACGGCAGTGGGCGTGAACAATCGCAATTTGAAAGATTTTACAGTCAATATTTCGCAGTCATTTAACCTGGTTGATTTAATTCCTAACGAATTCATCAAAATTTCCGAAAGCGGGATCGGTTCGGCAAAAATAATTCATGAATTGAAAGCAGCCGGTTTCAACGGTTTTTTGATCGGCGAAACATTTATGAAACATCCACGGCCGGAAATTGCCTGCGCCGCATTTATCAAAGAAATTAACGCATTTTCAACTACATTAATCAAGCATAAAAATGAACATTACGTACAAAAAAGCTGAACGATCCGATTTTAAGATCATTGCCGCACTGGCAGAAAAGATCTGGCGGAAACATTACATCACCATCATCACGATGGAGCAGATCGACTACATGCTCGATAAAATGTATTCCGAGCAAAGCCTGTTAAAACAGGTGGAAGAGGGAAATCAATTTACGCTGGTATATGTCGATAAAGTACCTGCCGGTTACATTTCCGTCAGTACAACGGATAACAAAAAATATTTTTTACATAAATTTTATGTCGATCAGCAGGAGCAGGCAAAAGGAGTGGGAAGTAAATTTTTAAAATACATCGAGCAATCATTGCCAGCGCTTGAAACCATTGAACTGACGGTAAACCGGAAGAATTACATTGCCATTAATTTTTATTTTAAAAATGGTTTTGTGATCAAAGATGTGGCTGATTTTGACATTGGAAATAATTATTTTATGAACGATTTTATCATGATCAAAAAAATTAAATAAGTATTTAAAAATTTTGTACTGGTAAAAATAAATTATTTTAAGAACGTCATTGCGACCGCGTGTCGCCATAGCTTTAGCGGTGGCACAGGGCTTTTCGCCCGAAGCAATCTAACACCAGAATATAAAGCCATAATGAGATTGCTTCGGGCGAAAAGCCCTCGCAATGACGCGTTAATGAACCTTTTTCGATAAAAATTAATAGAATGAAACTAAAAGTATGCGGGTTAAAATATCCCGATAACATTAAGCAGGTAGCGGAACTCAACCCGGATTACATGGGATTTATTTTTTATGAGCAGTCGAAACGTTACGTTGGAGAAAATTTTATCATGCCCGAAATTGCCGGAAATATTAATAAAGTGGGTGTTTTTGTCAACGCTTCCGCAGAATCCATTTCTGAAAAAGTAAATAAATACAAACTAAATTTTGTGCAATTGCACGGAGACGAAACGCCGGAATTTTGTGCGCAAATTGCCGCATTCACAAAAGTGATCAAAGCAATCGGTGTGGATGAAACATTTGATTTAAATACATTGAACGGGTATAAAAAAAGCTGCACTTATTTTTTATTCGATTATAAAACAGAAACCTACGGTGGCAGCGGAAAACCTTTTGACTGGAGCATCCTGGAAAAATACGACAATGAAGTTCCTTATTTTTTAGCAGGTGGAATGGATATTGAAAAATTCAGGGCGGTTTCAAAAATGAATTTAAAAATTCACGCCATCGATGTAAATAGCAGAGCTGAAATAAAACCCGGTTACAAAGACATTATAAAAATAATCCAGATCAGAAACAACATCCGCTAATGAGCTACCAGGTGAACGAAAAAGGATATTACGGAAATTTTGGCGGGGCTTTTATTCCTGAAATGCTGTATCCGAATGTGGAAGAATTGCGTGAGAAATATTTGGATATTATGTACGAAAAATCTTTTCAAAATGAATTGAAGGGATTGTTGCGCGATTACGTAGGACGCCCGTCGCCATTGTATTACGCGGAACGGCTTTCGGAACATTACAACACAAAAATTTACCTGAAAAGGGAAGATCTGAACCATACCGGAGCGCACAAGATCAACAACACGCTCGGACAAATTTTACTGGCAAAACGTTTGGGTAAAACCCGCATCATTGCCGAAACCGGTGCCGGTCAGCATGGCGTAGCAACCGCAACTGTGTGCGCGCTTATGGGATTAACATGCATTGTGTACATGGGCGAAGTGGACATGGAGCGCCAGGCGCCGAATGTAGCGCGCATGAAATTACTGGGAGCCAAAGTGATCCCGGCAACCAGCGGCAGCAGAACGCTGAAAGATGCTACCAATGAAGCGATCCGCGACTGGATCAACAACCCTGTGGATACCTATTACATCATTGGTTCCGTGGTTGGGCCGCATCCGTATCCCGATATGGTGGCGCGTTTCCAGAGCGTGATCAGTGAAGAAATAAAAAAACAGCTGAAGGAAAAAACAGGAAATGAAAACCCTGATTACGTGATCGCTTGTGTGGGCGGGGGAAGCAATGCTGCCGGTGCATTTTATCATTATTTAGATAATAAAGATGTAAAACTCATTGCGGCGGAAGCAGCCGGAAAAGGTATTGAGAGCGGACATTCCGCTGCAACCAGTGTGTTGGGGAAACCCGGCATCATCCACGGAAGTAAAACGTTATTGATGCAAACGGAAGATGGTCAGATCATTGAGCCATACAGCATTTCTGCCGGACTGGATTATCCGGGAGTCGGGCCGCAGCACGCACATTTATTTGAAAGCGGCCGCGCACAATTCGGAAGCATTACCGATGAAGAAGCATTAAAAGCAGCGTATTTATTATGTAAACTGGAAGGGATCATTCCTGCCCTGGAAAGCGCACATGCCCTGGCTTACCTGGAAAAACTGAATGCAAAAAAAGAAGACGTGATCGTCATAAACCTGTCGGGGAGGGGAGATAAAGACTTAGCGACGTATATAAAATTCAATGAACAAGCTCAATAAATTATTCAGGAACAAGCAGGAAGATATTCTTTCGGTTTATTTTACTGCCGGTTTCCCGAAGTTGGATGATACAAAAATCATTATCCGCGAATTGGAAAATGCAGGTGTGGACATGATCGAGATCGGAATGCCGTTTTCGGATCCGCTTGCCGATGGGCCAACGATCCAGCGCAGCAGCGAAAAAGCGCTGGAGAATGGCATGAGCATCAAATTACTTTTCGAACAATTGTCGGATCAATCGCTGGTAAGTATAAAAGCAAGCTGCCTGCTGATGGGGTATCTCAATCCTGTTTTGCAATACGGTTTGGAAAAATTTTGCAAAGATGCAGCATGGCTGGGTATTTCCGGCGTGATCATTCCCGATCTGCCTTTGCAGGAATATGTGGATGAATACAAAACTATTTTTGAAAAATACGATCTGGCAACTATTTTCCTGATCACACCGCAAACCTCCGAAGCGCGCATCCGCTTCATTGATGAACATTCTAATAGTTTTATTTATGTGGTTTCATCTTCCAGCACTACCGGCGCTACCAGTTCCGATGAAGAAAAAATAGCGCAGGAAAAATATTTTAAACGCATCCAATCCATGCAATTAAAAAATCCATTGCTCATTGGTTTTGGGATTTCGGATCAGCAATCATTTGCGAACGCCTGTAATTATGCCAGTGGCGCCATTATTGGCAGCGCTTTTATAAAAGAACTGGATCATTCCATTGATCTTAAAAAAAGTATTTCTTCATTTGTGAACCGCATAAAAAATAAACCATGATCATTCAGCTCGAACATAAAATTACAGTTGCCGACAAAGCAAAAATTTATGCTGCACTGGAAACGATCGGTTATAAAACCACCGAAGTAAAAACACAAAAAGGAAATTACCTTGTTTGCATTGGTAAAAATGAATTCGACATCCGCCTGATCGGCAGCTTGCCCGGAGTGGAAGATGTACACCGCGTTTCGGATGCGTACAAGCTGGTATCACGCAAATGGAAAACCACTGATTCATCTATTGACCTGGGCGACGGCGTAACCATCGGCGATGGAAATTTTGCATTGATGGCGGGTCCCTGCAGCATTGAAAGCGAAGAGCAGGTAGAAAAAATTGTTGCGCATTTACTGGAAAACAATATTAAGATCATGCGGGGCGGCGTTTTTAAACCGCGCAGCTCGCCCTACGCTTTCCGCGGAATGGGTATCGATGGATTAAAAATGTTTCACAAGGTTTGTCGTGCCAACGGAATCAAGATCATCACGGAAGTGATGCAGGTATCGCAGATCTCGGAAATGCATGATTACGTGGATGTATTCCAGGTGGGCGCACGCAATTCGCAGAATTTTAATTTGCTGGATGAATTGGGAAAAGTGGACAAAGCGGTATTGATCAAACGTGGAATGAGCGGAACGATTGATGAATTGCTGCAATCAGCAGAATATATTTTTTCGAACGGGAATGAAAAGCTGATGTTGTGTGAACGCGGCATCCGCAGTTATGAAACCGCTTATCGCAATACATTTGATATCAACGCGATCCCGATCTTAAAAGAAAAAACGCATTTGCCGGTAATCGCGGATCCGTCTCACGGGATTGGCATTCGTGAGCATGTGCCCCTGATTGCGTTGGCAGCAATGATTGCCGGAGCAGATGGTGTGATTTACGAAGTGCATGAAAAACCGGAAGAAGCCACCAGCGACGGACAACAAACATTGAATTTTATGGAAAGCGAAATGCTGGTGAAGAAGTTTAAAGTTCAAAGTTTGAAAGTTTAAAGTTTGCTGTACGGATAACGCCCGCCTGAACGATTCGAGCAGGAACAGGAACGTCCTTCGACAAGCTCAGGATGACAAAGAATCTGCGTATAAGCTGTACAAATAGCTGGTTTAAAGTTTTGCTGTATACGGATGCTACTTTTGTTAAAAACGGAGACCCATTACACTCCGTGTTGTCATCCCGGGCTTGACCCGGGATCTGCCAATTAGAAGCAAGTTCAAAGTTTGCTGTGCGGATCACGTTTAATAATTGATGAGATTATATTGTTTGATTTTATAAAAATAATGCCTGACAAACATACACTAAGCCTGCATGTATTTGTAATTTTGTGTAGTTTTATCACGTATATAAGTAAGTTAGCTGCAACTGTAAGACATGAAAATCCAACTTGAAAAATATAATCCTGACTGGGAAAATGTTTACAATGATATTGAGAACGATCTTAAACGCCACTTGAAATTTTTAAATCCGGTAATTGAACATATTGGTAGTACTTCCATTTTTGACCTGACAGCAAAACCTATCATTGACATTCTTGTGGGAATTTCGAACCAAAACCAGCTTGACAAAACTGTAAAACCATTGACCGGTAACGACTATATATTTTATGAAAAATATAATTCGATTATGCCTTATAGACGTTTCTTTGTTAAACTAAAGGCAAAACCTGAAAAAATAGTTATACCAACGGTGTATTACGAAAATGACGATGTGCCTAATGAATTAAATGAATACAAATTAGCTCATATTCATATACTGGAACACAATTCATATCATTGGATCAGGCACATTTCATTCAGAGAATATGTGAGAAAACATCCGGATATTAAAAACGAATATGAGAAAATAAAAATTCATTTAAGCACTTTGGACTGGCGGGACGGCAACGAATATAATTCAGCAAAGAATGACTTTATTAAACAGACAGAAGAAAAAGCGATGGAATGGTACGAAAGCCAGAACATTAGCAGCTAACACAAGTCGGACGGCATTTGGGGATCCTGCCCCGCAAGCAATTTTGTCGTTTATAAAGTTTAGCTCTTCGAATAAACTTCGTGCTGAAAAGTCTGACAACATTAACCGCAAAAAAATATGCTGAAATCCTTGCACCTTCCCCGAACTTAACTAAATTTATACAAATTATCACGTTGTATGAAATTTACAAGAAAGCTACTCTTCCTGTTTTTTTTATGTTCTATTTCCGCTTCATTATTTGCGCAGCAATCAAAAATTGATTCGCTGATGCGTTTGATTTCATCCGCTGCGGATACGCAGCAGGTAAACATTTACAATCAACTGGCCAATCAATACCTGAACCTTTCCGATCAGAAAAAGGCAACGGTTTATATTGCAAAAGCAAAGGAGCTGGCAACCAAACTTGATTTTGATAAAGGCATCGGTTTCGCAATCCTCATGGAAGGAAAAGCAAAAGACAACCGCAGCAGCTTTGATTCTGCCATTATTTGTTACCGGCAGTCGATCCCGTATTTTGATCGTGCCAACGATATTGCTAATAAGGCTGCGGGTTACCAAGGACTTGGGAATGCCTATTGGGCAAAAGGATTATCGGACAAAGCACTGAATAATTACATGATCGCGCTGAATTTACGTGAACAAACATCCGATAGTTTTGCCATTGCCTGCTCGGAAATGGGATTGGGAAATGTGTACAGCGATTTGCATAAATTCAAATTATCGATCAAGTATGATCAGCTGGCGATGGACATCATGCAGCATTTGGGTGAGAAAAAATATGTGTCCTGGATCCTGAATAATATTGGTGCGGCATACATGGAAAACGGCGATACGGCTATTGCAACGGATTATTACATGAAATCCATTGTAATAAAAGAAGAGCTGAAAGATATTTATGGTTTATCGACTTCTTATTCCAACATGGGTAATATTTATTTGCGGCAAAAAGAATATCAGAAAGCGCTTGACTATTATAATTTATCGCTGAAATACCGGATGCAAACGAACGAGAACAACGATCGTGAATTTTCTGATTCCTATAACGAGATCGGCAGCGTATACCTGGAAATGAAAAATTATCCGGAAGCTGAAAAACAGTTGAAGCATTCCATTGAGCTGGGCGAAAAGATCCATTCTTACGAACAGCTGAAGAATCCGTATTTGTCGATGTCGAAATTAAACAGCGAGCAAGGCGATTATAAAAATGCGTTTGAGTATTACAAAAAATACCATGCTGCCATGGATTCCCTGCTCAACCAGGAAAGCAACAAGCTGGTAAATGAAATGTCGGCAAAGTTTGAATCCGAAAAGCAGGAACAGCAAATTACGGCGCAGCAATCCGAGATCAATAACCGCAAACGGTCGCAGAACTTTTTACTGATTCTGGTTGCATTGGCCGTGGTGCTTACATTTGCGATGTTCCGGAATTACCGCATCAAACAAAAAGCCAACGAGCAGCTGGAAGAAAAGAATGAGCTGATCGCGGTACAAAAACACATTGTAGAAGAAAAAAATAAAGACATTACCGATAGTATTCATTACGCAAAGCGCATCCAGCAGGCGATCCTGCCTTCCATGGAAATGCAGAAAAAAGTGTTGCCGCAATCCTTTGTATTGTACAAGCCAAAAGACATTGTGAGCGGCGATTTTTTCTGGATGGAACAATGGGGCAAAGAAACCATTGTAGCTGCTATTGATTGTACAGGGCACGGTGTTCCGGGAGCATTCATGTCGTTTGTGGCGTATAGCCTGCTCAACGAAGCTGTGATCGAACATGGCATTACACAGCCCGGCATCGTGCTAAACGAAATGCGCAAAAGCCTGAACAGGATGCTGCGGCAGAAAAACGATGAAACCGCGTTAAAAGACGGGATGGACATTGCCGTATGCTCTTTTGATCTTGAAAACAATACATTGCAGTATGCAGGAGCGTACAATCCGCTGTGGCTGTTGCGCAATGGAAAATTAACAGAATACAAAGCCGACAAACAACCGGTAGGCGCTTTTATGGATTCGGAGGAAATTGTTCCGTTTACAAATAATAAGATCAGCTTACAAAAAGGCGATGTGATCTATATTTTTACGGATGGTTATGCCGATCAGTTTGGTGGAAACAAGGGCAAAAAATTCAAATACAAACCGCTGCAGGAATTATTGCTTTCCATTTGTGATCAGCCAATGGAAGAGCAGCATAAAATTCTGGATCAATCGATAGAGGAGTGGAAAGGGAATTTGGAGCAGGTAGATGATATTTTGGTGATCGGGATCAGGGTGTGATTTTAATTGGTAGATTAAATTTTAATGAAATCGGAAAGTTTATACCATTTAAAAAAACAATCAGGCTGATAAATGAAACAGACACTCAAAAACGATGCTGTGTATAGGAACGCAGATCAAAAATGATTTTTATGATGTAAAAAAGATCGCCTGTGGCGCTTATGATTGAAAATTATGATTTGATTGGTTACAAATCTATCAAAGGAGTGTTTGTTGGTGCAAAGTTGCCGATACTCATTTAAATTTTTTTCGAAACGGTTATCCCGGAATAACGGTTAAAAAGAAAGATCTTTCTTCTTCTTTTTCTCTTTGTGTCCTTAGTGCATTAGTGGTAAAACCTTAAAAATTCAGGTAATAATCCTTTGTCAGCTCCTTATATGCATCGGTATAGGAATGCCGCTCATCCGCTTCAATGATGATGGAATCTTCGGAAAATGATTTACGGGTAAATTCAAAACGCATCAGCCAGCGTTTTTCAGGTTTGTCGGTACGTGTTACTACACGCGTCAGCTTGGTCAGAAATAATTTGTGCTCCTCGGCAATATCGCGGAATTGCTCGCTTTCCTTGGTTGGTAATATCACATAAAATTTCCCGCCTGCGTTTAATAATTGCAATACGCCTTTCAATAGATCCACATACGGCAGTTGATCCGTGTGGCGTGCATTGCTGCGCGATTCTTCCGATGCTTTTGAGGAATCAATAAAATAAGGAGGATTGCTAACGATCAGATCGTATTTGCGGTTGGGAATAGTGGCAAAATGTTGTAAGGAAACGTGGTGAACGCGAATGTGATTTTTCCATTTACAGTCAGCTACATTTTCCGTTGCCTGGATAAATGCATTGTTATCAATATCAATGGCATCAATAATTGCGTTGGATTTTTGTGCCAGCATCAGTGCGATAATGCCTGTGCCGGTGCCTATATCGAGTATTGATTCGGCGTTGGCCGTATTCACCCATGATCCTAGTAAGACAGCGTCCGTGCCTACTTTCATAGCACACTTGTCCTGGTTTATTTTGAATTGTTTAAAAACAAATTCATGGTTGGGCATAAGCTGTCATTGCCAATTAAAAACAATAATATGTCTTTTAAATTCTGTACTAAAATTAGACTAATTTATTTGAAAAAGCAATTTATTCATTTTCGGGCTCATCCGGCTGTGGATTTAAATAAACATCGATCAATCCTTCCGGTGCATCCAGCTCCACCGTTTTTGTTTCGCGGTTAATGGCGATGATAAATTCGTCCTTCACGGGAATTAAAATTTCCGTTTTATCCTTTTTGATCTGGAAAAGCGCCTGCGTCGGGTAATCCAGCACATTCTCGATCGTACCCAGCATTCCGTATGTTTTATCCGTTGCTGTAAAGCCCAGTACTTCGTGGAAATAGAATTTTTTCCCTTTTAAAGGCGGTAAAAAACTCAGCGGCAGATACAACGATGTACGTGTGATCTCTTCTGCTTTCTGGGTGGTATCAACGCCATCAAAAGTCACCCTGGCACCGTTGTCCCGGATCTCGATCCTTGTGATAAAAAAAGGCACCAGCTCTTTGTTGATCTCCACAAACACCGATTCCAGCTTTTGATAACGCTTTACATCGTCCACATCCAGGATCAACAGCAATTCGCCTTTATTCCCTACGGTTTTTGAGATATATCCCAGGTTAAAACATTCGTTTTTATTCATAAGTTACTGCTGATTTAAAATAAGTTGTAAATGTCCGCAATGCTGTTTACCATGCCATGCATACAGCGCCACAAATTCATCCAGCTGAAATTCGCGGTTGTATTCCGGATGAATGTATTTTTTCTTAAAATCATTTTCGTTCATGTTCTTTAACAAAAATGTCCAGCGTTCGTGAATCCCTTCGATCATCAGTAATGAAGCGCGTACCGGCATTTGTTTTGCATCCGCCAGGTCGCTCCAGGCATCCTGGTCATAAGGTTTTATTACCGGTGCATTTTCCGTTAGCGCCAGCTTTACGCGGATCAGGGCATTGGAATGGCTGTCGGCAATGTGATGAATGATCTGCCTTGCATTCCATCCGCCCGGACGGTAACTTTGCTCCAGCTGTTGTTCCGTTAATTGTGCAGCCAGTGCATTTAAAACGGCCGGTAATGCTTCAATTGCTTTGATGTGTTCCTTTGTGTCAGCACCGGAATATGTTTTACCATATTCAAATTTTCCGTAAGGATATTTTAAATTTTCCATGAGTTGACTCTTCAAATACTGTTCATTTAAAATTGACCTTGCTCAACTATTTATGAGATCCCGGGTCAGGCCCGGGATGACGACTCCGAAAGGAGAGCAGCCTATCGGAGTTGCTTTACCAGTTAAGAAACATGGCATCTGCGCACAGCAAAACTTTAAACCTTGAACTTTGAACCGGTTTAACATCTGCGCCCGGCAAACTTTAAACTTTTGAACTTTAAACTTTGAACTATAATGTAAACAAAACAGGCATCCTTCATCGAAGAATGCCTGTTTGTTAATTATAAGAAAGCAATAATTATGCTTCTGCTTCTGGTGTTGTTTCTGTTGCTTCCGCAGCAGGAGCTTCCGGTGCAGCTGTTTCTTCAACAGCAGGAGGAGGCGTATTTTTAGCAGCAACTTTTTCTGCTTTTGCAGCTTTCGCAACAGTTTCAGCATTCATGCGGTTTTTGTAAGCGTCTTTTTTAGCGTTATCTAATTTGCTTACTTTACCTTCTACTTTTGTTTCTTTGTCAGCTACCCATTTATCAAATTTGGCATCTGCCTGTTCTTGTGTCAAAGCACCTTTTGTAACACCACCTTGTAAGTGATTTCTGTACAAAATTCCTTTGTAAGAAAGGATCGCGCGACAAGTATCTGTCGGTTGAGCACCTTTGCTTAACCAAGTCAACGCTTTTTCGTTGTCGATTAAAATAGTTGCAGGATTTGTAGTTGGGTTGTACGTACCAATTTTCTCAATGAACTTTCCATCACGAGGTGCACGACCATCCGCAATTACAATGTGGAAGAAAGCAGCAGCTTTTTTACCATGGCGTTGTAATCTGATTTTTACTGGCATTTTTTTTAGTTTTTATGTCCGGCTTGCTCGAAGTCAGACTGATTAATAATTATTCCCAATTCATTTTGGGATGGCGAAAGTACTAAAAAGGATTGATTTAACAAACTATTCTGCATTATTTTTTGCCTAAAGTGCTTGTTTTCAGATTCTATTGACTGGCAGTTTGGGCAGATGAATAACTTAATTTTATGGCTAAATGTTTAAAATGCGAACTATTTTTCCTATTTTTGCAAAAATTAAACACTAAATTATGTCAAATCCAACACCATCTATTTTAGTTCCAATTGATTCTACTGAGCAGACAATCATAGCGTTAGGACAATCTTACAACCTGGCGCGGTTAACAAATTCCAAAATTGTATTATTAAGCGTTGACGAAGGAAATCCTCCTTTTGCACAAAAAAAGCTGGATGAGCTGGCCAAAGAAACTTCTGCCAAAGCAGGCGTTCCGGTGGAGACAATGGTGAGAAAAGGAAATGTGTACGAAGAGATCAATAAAGTAGCAGATGTATTAAGTCCTATGTTCGTAATGATCGGCTTATCTTCCAAGATCACGCTGAGTAAAATTATCGGGCAAAATGCCTTTAAAATGGTGCGTGAATCCAAACATCCTGTAATTACTATCCGTGGTAAAGTTCACCGCGACGGATGCAAAACGATTCTTTTACCGCTGGATCTAACAAAAGAAACCCGCGAAAAAGTAAATAAAGCGATCGAACTGGCGAAATTATTCAATGCCGATATCCGTGTGATCTCCATTTTAACACAAACCAACGAAGAAGCAGAGAACAAACTGATCTCTTATTCCAACCAGGTTTGGAAATATATTAAAGACGAGAATGTACGTTGTACTATCAAAACCCTGCGTGGAAGCGATGTTCCTCAAATGATCCTTGATTACGGCCAGGAAGTGGATGCCGATCTGATCCTGATCATGACAAAAGCGGAATTGAGCATGCGCGAATTCTTTATCGGAACCGTTGCACAACGCATCATCAACGAAAGTACCATCCCGGTATTAAGCTACCGCCCGATGGAAAGAAAAGATACAAGCTCTTTTACTCCGTACTAAAAATACATTATTATAAATCAAAAGCTCCTGAGTACTTCGGGAGCTTTTTTTATTAGTTCAAAGTTCAAGGTTCAAAGTTAGCTTTGCGCAGATGCTGTGTAAAGAAGTTCAATTTGGAAAGTTTAAAGTTTTGATGTATGCAAATGCCTATGTTTTTATTTATTTCCAATCTCCCTTCGAAGCAGTCATCCCGGGCCTGACCCGGGATCTCATAAATGTTTGCAGAATCTGTTAAGAGTTTTTAATTAACAGATCCCGGGTCAGGCCCGGGATGACAGTACAGAGGAAAACCAGTCTCCGATTAAACACCGCATCTGCGTACAGCAAAACCTTGAACCTTGAACCTTGAACCTTGAACTTTTTTTAGCATACAGCAAACTTTAAACTTTTGAACTTTAAACTTTAAACTAATTTAAGTTAAGCGTTTCTGCACATACGCATCCACTTTTTCAAAAAGCTGCAATGGAGTAGAAGTCCGCCAGGCAACATCATTGAGTTTGCCACCCGAAACAATGTAATAATCAATGTTGGCCTGGTTAAATTCTTTCAGTACATGGTCGCGGAAATTCAAAAAAGCGATCCAGCCATCTTCCACTTCCTCAAACCATTCTTCGTAATAACAATCATCTGAATAATGGAAATTCAGGACATTCTCACCGATCAGTATAAATTTATTTACACCATATTCCATGATCTTTTCAATAATGTCGCGTTTCAGCGTCATGATATCGTTGTTGATGCAATCATTCCATTCGCCAATCAGCTCGATGATGGCAAAGCCCAGGTCATAATCCACAAACAGGATCTTGATGTAAAGAGTAGGGGAGTCGATATCATCCCATTGGGGATGAATAGCATAATTGTAAATGGAGTTGGTATATTCAAACTCACTGTACCCGCGCTCGTAAAACGGAGAACGCTCATCTTCCGATGCAATGTACAAATGCCGCCAGTTATAAAAAGGTTCTAGATCCTGCATGTTACTGATAACTAATCTATACGAATTTACAAATCTGTGTTTTTATAACTTTTGTCAAAACGCCGCGTGATACTTTAGATCACTGATTCGTAAATTTTTAATTTTTTTTAATTGTCTATTTTTTACTTTTTCTTTTTGTCGACTGCGGACTGTCTATTTCTTTTTCTGACTTTCCACAGCCTTCCTCACACTGCCGTATTTCAGCAATAATTCATTTGCTTTTTTATACGGAATATTCAATTCATTCATCACCATATTTGTGCCACGGTCCACCAGTTTGTTGTTGCTCAGCTGCATGTCCACCATCTTGTTTCCCTTTACACGACCGAGTTTTATCATCACGGAAGTAGAGATCATGTTCAGTACCAGCTTTTGCGCCGTACCCGATTTCATGCGGGTGCTGCCGGTTACAAACTCAGGCCCAACCACCGCTTCAATTTTATGTTTTGCCGTTTTAGCAACGTTGCTTCCTTTGTTGCAAACGATGCATCCCGTTGTAATATTGTTTTTATTGCAAGCCTCCAATGCGCCAATCACGTAAGGTGTAGAGCCTGATGCTGCAATGCCGATCACCACGTCTTTTGAATTGATCTTATGTGCTTTCAGATCTTTCCAGCCCTGTTCGGTATCGTCTTCCGCAAATTCTACCGCTTTACGGATCGCTTTATCACCACCTGCAATGATCCCGATCACCATGCCTTGCGGAACGCCGTACGTAGGCGGACATTCACTTGCATCTACAATTCCGAGGCGGCCGCTGGTGCCTGCACCCATGTAAAATAAACGTCCGCCAGCCTGCATTTGTTTTACAATTACCGTAACAAATTTTTCAATTTTTGGAATTACTTTTTCTATCGCGAACGGAACGGTTTGGTCTTCTTTGTTAATGTTGGTAAGCAATTGGCGCACACTCATTTTTTCGAGTGACGTATAATTAGAGTCGGATTCCGTTGTTCTTTTCATTCTTTAAAATTATTAAAAAAAAAGCACACCTGCTTTATAAAAACAGGTGTGCCAATAAAATATATTGTACTAATTTTTCACAAAACGCTTTACTTCTTTTTTTCCGGTTTTGTCTTCGATGGAAATCAAATAAATGCCGGAATTAAAACGACCGATGTCGATATTAAATGTGGCATCTTTCGGAATTTCAGAAAACACCATCTCGCCAAGAGCATTATAAATATTCACTTTTAACCCGTATGAATTTGCTACGCTCACCGTGATGTTATTTTCGGCAGGGTTGGGATAAAGTGTAAATGCAACTCCGCTTTCATGTTCTGCAATGCCTACATGAAAAGGGTTTTCACATTCGCCGGGAGCCACAACGGAATAATCGTTAAAACCATCACTGAAGCAGGAGAATGAAAACATGTAATAATCAACGACCACAGTTGAATCACAGTTGCGGATTGCAGGAAAGAGATATTCCATACTGCCAATATTCTCGACGATCTTTGGACGACGACGGGTAAGGTCGCCAATTACATTTAATCCTTCCGAAGCACTGGATGAATCATGCGTATACAGTACCCTGTGCGTATGCACACCGACAAGCAAAGAAAATGTACTGTCCACTTTGATGATGGAACGGGAGCAGTATAAAGAGTTGGTATCAACGCCAAGGTCCCAGGTATCACCGGTTACTGCACCAAAATTATACAGTACATGAAAATTTCCACTGCTGGTTCTGTAAAATACAGTATCGCCGTTTGCATAAGTATACTGGTTAGGAAGTACCTGTGAATACCAAAAACTGATTGGGCTGCCCGGCCCTGTCACTCCATAAAAATAACGTGTTGTTTTTAGTACCTGGCAGGATTGTCCGCCAATAACGGTATCATGCGTGTATTGGATCTTATCATTTCCTGCGGAACTGTTTGTCCACCATTGGTAATTCCAGGTAGCGCCGGGATTGACCCAGGATGCAGACTGGGCAATTGCCAGCGTGCCGGTAAGAATGAATGCAAATAAAATAAGTAGAATTTTTTTCATAGGCTTTTGTTTTAATTAATGACGGGGATGATTTTTAATAAGAACAAAAAGCGTGTTATAAAAAAGCCTGTAACATTAATCTGTTACAGGCTTTTTTATTTTATTAATAGATCCTTGGGAATTTCGAAGGATTGGTTTCATGCATCATTTCATATACTGCATCATACATATCATCCGCACTTGGTTTACTGAAATAATCACCATCAGAGCCATAAGCAGGGCGGTGTTCTTTTGCTGCAAGTGTACGCGGCTCCGAATCCAAATGTTTGTATCCGCCTTGTTCCTCCAGTACTTTTTGCAGGATGTAAGCGCTTGCACCACCCGGTACATCTTCGTCCAGCACGATCAAACGGTTTGTTTTTTTCAACGATCCCACGATCGAATGGCTTAAATCGAATGGTAACAACGTTTGCACATCAATTACTTCCACCGAAATATCTGCTTCCGCTAATTGTTTTACAGCCTCCATTGCAATCCTGCAGCACGATCCGTAAGTAACCAGCGTTACATCGCTTCCTTCGTTGATTGTTTCCGTAACCCCCAGCGGCACTTTATATTCTCCTAAATTGGTTGGCAATTGTTCTTTTAAACGGTAACCGTTCAATGGCTCGATCACCAATGCCGGTTCATCTGCCGATAATAAAGTATTGTAAAAACCTGCAGCCTGCGTCATATTACGGGGCACACATACATGAATTCCGCGGATGGAATTGATGATCATTCCCATCGGGGAACCGCTGTGCCAGATACCTTCCAACCGATGGCCGCGTGTACGGATGATCACCGGTGCTTTTTGTCCGCCTTTGGTCCGGTATTGCACGGTTGCCAAATCATCGCTCATGATCTGCAATGCATACAGCAAATAATCCAAATACTGAATTTCGGCGATCGGGCGTAAACCGCGCATAGCTAAGCCGATCGCTTGTCCCATGATCGTCGCTTCACGGATGCCGGTATCAAACACGCGGATCTCGCCGTATTTATCCTGCAAGCCTTCCAATCCCTGGTTCACACCACCGATCTTTCCACTGTCTTCTCCGAAGATCACCACTTCAGGATATTTTGCAAGGATGGCATCAAAATTCTCACGTAATAATTCGCGTCCGTCCACTTGTTTTGCTTCGCCTGCATACGCTGCATTTTCTGTTTTTACGCTCAGTACATTCATGCCCGATTCGCTTTGCAGATAAGAGCTGTAACGATCGTGATTCGCCATTTTCGATTCGTTCAGCCAGTTGATCAGCGGATTTTTAGCAGCAATATTTTCGGCACGCGTCATGCGCAATACTTTTTTTACAGCTACTAAAATATCTTTGCGGATCGGCTCTAAAATACCGTTCAGCTCGCCTGTTATTTTTTCGATGAACACTTTATTTTCAGAAGCCGCAGCAATGTTGTTGAGCATTGCAATGGCTTCTGTACGTTCATTTTTGATCGGTGTTAAATACGCAGTCCATGCAGCAGCTTTTGCTTCGCGCACTACTTTTTTGGCATTTTCTTCGATCTCTGCCAATTCGTTTTCTGTTGCAATTTTATTGGAAAGGATCCATTCACGCATTTTTTTAATGCCGTCAAAATCATTTTCCCACTGCAGGCGTTCTTTGGATTTGTAACGCTCGTGCGATCCGGAAGTACTGTGTCCCTGCGGTTGTGTTACTTCCTCCACGTGGATGAGCACAGGTACATGTTCTTCCCTGCAAACGCGCGATGCTTTTTCGTATGTTTCGCACAGATGTGCATAATCCCAGCCTTTGGTACGGAACATCTCGTAGCCGTTTCCGCCTTTTTCGCGCTGAAAACCTTTTAAAATTTCGGAAATGCTTTCTTTGGTTGTCTGGTATTTTTTAGGAACGGAAATTCCATGTCCGTCATCCCAAACGGAAACCAGCATCGGGATCTGCATCACACCTGCTGCATTAATGGTTTCCCAGAACAATCCTTCTGAAGTGCTGGCATCGCCAATGGTACCAAAGGCAATCTCATTTCCTTTATTGGAAAATGATTGAAATTTGCCGCTTTGCAATGCCGGGTTTAATTTAAAATGTTTGGATGCCATTGCCAGCCCAAGCAAACGCGGCATTTGTCCACCGGTTGGTGAAATATCCGGGGATGAATTTTTCATTTTTGTGAGATCTTTCCAGCTGCCATCCGCGTTTAAGCTGCGTGTGCCAAAGTGGCCACCCATCTGGCGTCCGGCGCTCATTGGCTCCAGGTCAATGTCGGTATGGCCGTACAATCCGGCAAACCATTCCTGCAATGTTAAATTGCCGGTAGCAAACATAAATGTTTGATCGCGGTAATAACCCGATCGGAAATCACCATCACGGAAAGCCTTTGCCATTGCCAATTGCGCAATTTCTTTGCCATCACCAAAAATTCCGAATTTGGCTTTTCCTGTCAGTACTTCACGGCGGCCCATTAAGCTGGCTTCGCGACTTTCATTTGCAATTCGAAAATCATTCATTACGATGTTTACAAATTCATCTTTCGAAAAAGTTTGTTTTTCTTCTGCCGGAATTGTTTCTCCTGATTTTGACATACGTATAAAATATAAAGGGGATTTGAGATTCTATTTTTACAAATATAAGTATTTGTACGTGTAAAAATAACAGGGTTTATATTATTTTGTTGGTACAGATAGCGAACAGAAGCGAAACTACGAATCTGTGTATCTACTAAATACCAATTTGTACTAATGTACTAATTTGTGTAATACTGAATGTTTACTTTAATAAAATCACTATAAAAAAAACTGTCATCCCGGGCCTGACCCGGGATCTCTCAAATGTTAGCAGGATATTCATCGTTCTTAATTAATGGATTCGGGTGAGGCCCGGGATGACAGTATGAAAGAAGAAACCCATTTTCAATTATACATTACACAGGAAATACAGATTTGTAAATTCGTATTTATTTGTAATTCGTATCCATACAGATTCGTAAAATTCGTTCCTGTTCCTGCCCGAATAGTTCAGGCGGGCGTTATCTGTATCCGTACTAATAGCGTTCGTTGTAAAGCTTCACGGCTTCCTGGTTGTATATTCGCCTTTTTTTGCTGTAGATCCCGGATACAATAGGGCAGGCAATGGCGCCGATCAGGCAAAGGCCGCTGGTAGCCAGCTTGGCAGAATTAACGTTATTGGTGTAAGAAATGCTTTGTGCTAAAAAATAAAGCGCGCCAATCCCTAAAGGAATAGCACCAAAACCCACAAATTTAAGTGCATGCGCATCTTTTGATTGTTGTACAAGATTAATAATGTCTTTGTCCTTTGTTTGCAGGAGCATGCTGTGCGCTGTGTTCTCACCCATTTTCCTGTTGTTATATAAAAAATAGGTCCCGCTGTATTCCAGTTTGGTTTGTTTGTAAGTATCGTTTTGTTTTGAATAATAATCCGCGCCGGTTTCGGTTGGCGGCGCAATTGTTTGCGGTGTTTGTACCGCTTGTGGCGCAGGTGCGGGAGCAAAATCTTCTTTTAAGCCGTTGGAATATTTTATTGATCTGATGCTAGTTTTGTTTTCTACATAAGTAGGGCCGTCCAAAAATTGATACTTTTTATATTTGATCTCGGTACTGCTGATCTCCAGTATTTTTGCAGCCACCACATTGCCGTTTGTTTTAAAAATACTGTCCTGGGCATGAATGGTGCCGATCAAAAAAGTAAATGCAATAAGTGTAAACAGGTTTTTCATAGGTGTTAAAACTTTTCGTTGTATAATGCAATTGCTGCGCGGTTGTATTTCATTTTTTTAAACTTGAAAATGCCGGATGCAATAGGACAGGAAATTGCTACTGCAATACAAAATCCGGCAGCAACAATTCCAGAGCCATTTACGCTGTTATTGGATTGCCCGCCAAAGTCTGCTTCGCCTGTTCCTCTTAAAAAATAATAATATCCAAGGATCCCAAATGGAATAGCCCCAAAACCAATGTACTGGGCTATTTTTGCATTTTTTGCATCATCAACCAGGCTCTTTATTTTTTTATCGTGAGTGGAATTCAACATATCGTACAACTGCCGTTCACTTATTTTATTGTGATGATAGGTATACATATTGCCGTAATTTTCAATTTTATTGTTCATTTGCGGGATCACATAATAGGAGAGGACGGGAGGTGACACCGGAACAGGCGCGGCGGGTTCATCTTTGAAAATTTCTTTCACGCCATTTGCAAAGCTGATCCGTTCAATATTGGATTTTAGTTCAATGTAAACCGGGCCATCCGGAATGTCATTCCGCTTGTATTTTATTTCAGAAGTTCCAATCTCCAGCACTTTCGCGATCAGCGTTTGTCCGTTTTTTTTAACAATGCTGTCCTGAGAGCTGGCATTGAAAAAAAGCGCTAAAAATAAGATCAGTAAAAAGGTGCGTTTCATTCCCTGTTTGCGTTTGAACGAATATACGGAAAATTGTGAATCTACTAAATACCAATCAATACTAATATACGAATCTGTGTGATTGCTATGCTTGTTAAGGAGTACAATTTTATTTTTAACTGTCATCCCGTGCCTGACACGGGATCTGTTTATTAATAAAAGTGGTTAAGGTTTGTAGTATGTTAAACGCACAAAAAAACCGATCCTTTTACCGATCGGTTTTTTACCATTTTGAGAAGGGCTGAGGAGTGAGAAATGCTACGAACTCACTCCTCAGTTTTTTGCACGAACCTTTTTACAGCCCTTCTGCGGTGGGATTTTTTTAATGTGTTTGAGCATATAACGCCCGACTGTTCCAAAAGTTACAGCACTTTAAAATTAATTGCAATAAAATAGGTAACTTGTTGTTTGTCAGTTGCTTCATTGAAATTTATAGTGCTGAATTGCTGGATGATGTATTTTTTTAATTCCGGATTTTCCGTTTTTACATCCACTATCGAAGCCGTTCCGTTTTGCCCGATCGTAAATTGTACATCTACTTTTTCATCCAGTTTTTGATTCTTTAATTGTTCCGGAACTTTTATTGTTCTTGTAATTAAGGTATGGATCGATGTTCCGTTTCCTGCAAAGGATGAAAGCGTGAATCCAAGTACCAGCGCGATTGTTAATGTGATTAATTTTTTCATGGGGATGTTGTTTTTTATATTTTTAAATTCTTTGCACTCTTGACGGACTCATGAACTGAAAGTTACAAGACATGCAATTTTTTTATAATCTTTTTTGTCCTGGAGGCAATGGCGGCGGTGGCGGCACAAGGCTGTCTTCCATTTGTGAAGCCGTTCTTTCCAGCCCGTTACAATCCACGCACTGCAAGCCTTTTACTGTCATGATCCACCTGCGGTTTACCATATCTCCATCATACGTATTCGTTACATTATCGATGTTGTAAATGATCTTTTCCATGCGTTTGCTCAGGAACACGATCTTTCCAACCGGAACTTTCAACAGCACTTTTAAATCCTGCGCACGTAATTTATCACCCGTTTTTATATCGTAATAACTATTGAATAAAATGGTGGAATCGGTTTGCGTCACAACGTACTCAATATTTTTTGCACGATAGGCCGCTTCTTTTTTATCATGTCCGTATGCGGATTTGATCACCACCAGTTCGTAGTTAATGCCTTCTGCCGGCACAATTGTTAATTCGGGGTAACCCAGGCGGAAATTTTCATCATCCTTCGACATCATGGACCAGTTACCCAGGTAAAAATGGCGGTTGTGATTGTAAGTCAGCTCAATGTCATCTTCCGTTGTGGGTTTCATATCCAGGTAAAGCGTATTGTGCAATGGCTGCTGAATGGCCACATCCTGTTTCATTACCGTTTCTTCATTAAAATCGGTACCTACCATGCAGCCGATGTAGATCATGATGGCAACACCGATCAGCCAAAGAATGTTAGCAGTATACTTCACGATCCTGTTCTTTTCTTTGATGCCGAATAAATGTTTGATCCCTCTGTAGATGATCGATAATAAAGGAACTCCGACGAACAGGATTAAGCCCGTAACAATTAATTCTATCGGAATTCCGTTAGGTACGGCAGCGGCACAGAATTCATACAATGAAAAATGTACATTGTTTACCGATGAATTAAAAATGGAGATGGTACCTCTTCCAAAAATAGTAGCAAGTAACACCACCATCAGCACCACGCCAAAGAATACAAGGAACACAGCAAATATTTTTCCAAAGACCCTGGCCATGTGGCCGAGTACATCGCCTGCAAATTCAGTTGCCTGGCGGGCAGAAGAGCGTACACGTTCTTTGGTTTCTTTGGATCCGATCTCGCTGCCAAAATTTTTCATTCGTTTTTTAAGATCATCAAACTCTTCATTTACGGCTTTTCCGATGTTATTGATATCCACTTTTTCGCCGCGCATTTCTAATTTTTCAGCAATGGTTTTCGCTTTCGGCATAATGATCATGAGGATCATATACAATAAAAAACCGGAGCCGAAAACAAAAAAACTGATCGCAAATGCAGCACGCAGCCAGATCGGGTCGAAATCAAAATAATGTGCGATCCCGGAGCAAACACCTCCTACCATTTTGTCGTCCGGGTCGCGGAACAAGCGCCTTCTTTTGGTTTGCTGGTGTGTTGCATTTTCAGCAGTTGCACCGTTTGTATTTGTATTTTGTGACGGTTCTGCATCGCCTGCAAAATCTTCAGGTTTACCCATTACTGCAATTACGCTTTCCACATCCATCATCAGTACAGCCTGCTTGGTTTTGCTCACTTTTTCCTGCAGCATTTCGGCAATCCGCGATTCGATATCGCTCATAATTTCGTCTCTTCCGTCCGAATCTTTGAAATAGCTCCGGATCGTCGTGAGGTATTTATTCAGCTTATCGTATGCATCTTCTTCAATGTGAAAGATGATGCCGCTTAAGTTCATGGTGATTGTACGATTCATTTTCTTCTATTTTTAAATGTTGTTTGTCTTTGTTTAGTTTCCGGTGCTTAATTGTTGCTGGTTGTTTTTCTTACTGCTTCTACCAGCTCATTCCAGGTAGTTTCCAGCTCTTTTAAAAATTGCTCGCCTACAGGCGTTAATTTGTAATATTTGCGCGGTGGCCCGGAAGTGGATTCTTCCCAGCGGTAATTTAGCAGCCCGTCATTTTTTAAGCGCATCAGCAGGGGATACAGGGTTCCTTCCACAACAATAAGTTTTGCTTCTTTCATTTTCTCGATAATTTCGGAAGGATAATTTTCGCCGCCCGAAAGAATGGATAGAATACAAAACTCAAGAACACCCTTTTTCATCTGCGCCTTTGTGTTTTCGATATTCATGTGTTTAAATTTTACAGTTTTAATGTTAGATACCAATATGTCGTTTTTGTTACAGGTTATACCTACAAATTGACATTGCAAAGATATATACAAAAAGTAGTACCTTGTATCACATAGTACTAAATATTTTTCAAAACGAATACTAAGTATTTGATTATCAGTGATAAAATTTTTAATTTACTTCTTTGAAAAATCTCCGTATTTTTGCAAAAAACTATTTTTATGCACCTAGCGAAGGATTTTCACGAGCTGTTTACATTTGCTTCCCTCATCAGTTTACTCACATTATCGGTGTTGGAAATTGTACTCGGTATCGATAATATTATATTTATCTCTATTGTATCGGGGAAACTTCCCAAAAACAGCCAGGGAAAGGCGCGTACCATTGGTTTGATGCTGGCGCTGATCATGCGTGTATTGCTTTTGTTCAGTATTTCCTGGATCGCAGGATTACGCGATCCTTTGTTTATGATTGCTGAGTTTGGCGTTACCGGCCGCGACCTGATCCTGTTTGCCGGTGGCGTATTCCTGCTTTATAAAACCACGGTGGAACTGCACAACAAAGTGCAGGGAAATGAAGAAGATGGAATAAATGTGAACAAAGTAACCTTCAACGGCATTGTAACGCAGATCGTGCTGATCGATATTGTATTTTCCTTTGATTCCATATTAACCGCAGTAGGATTGGTGAACAACCTGCTGATCATGATCGCTGCCGTGATCATTGCCATGATGATCATGATCGCCTTTTCAGGAAAAGTGAGTGATTTTATCAATGAAAATCCAACCATTAAAGTATTGGCGCTTTCGTTTTTGTTAATGATAGGCGTGGTGCTGATTTTGGAAGCTTTTCACGAGCATGTCGATAAAACGATCATTTACGTTTCCATTGCTTTCTCACTGTTTGTAGAGTTGCTGAACATCCGTATGCGGAGGAAGGAAGAGAAAAGGAAAAAAGAGGCGGCTGAGAAGGATGAGCAGGAGCTTATTTAAGGTTTAATGGCCGTCTTTTATCCAATAGAGTTTGCGTAAAAAAATTTATGTTTTTACTTTTTGAAGGCAAAAAGTAACAAAAACCTTTTCAGGCCTGTAAGGTAATTTTTCCTTCCGCTGGCGCTACAGGAAAACCGCGGTTAATTTCGCGGATCCGCTTGACTTCTTCGTAGCTATAATTTTTCTACCGCTCATTCCCGCTATTACTGGACAGGCCGAAAGAGTCTGCAGAATGAGTATTCTATTATTTTTACAAAGTGGCAGCAGAATGTTTGAGAAACGTACGTACTATTTCAATTCATTATTTAAGATAACAATGGGTGATTATTTAAGATTTTACCCGTTGATACCAGTCGCGTTGTTTCTTAGCGCTCTGGATGCTCGCATTGAGGTCAAATCCCAATAACAGGATCAGTGAGTTGATATAGATCAGCATCATGATCACGATGAGTGTACCGATAGAGCCGTACAGCTTGTTGTATTTCCCGAAATTATTCACGTAATACGTAAATCCGATTGTTGCTGCAATGATCAGGACGGTAGCAAACATGGAGCCTGCCGAGAAAAAACTCCAGCCTTTTTTCCGTTTCGGGCCTAAAAAATAATTGAAGGAAATGATGGAGTAGAACAGTGCCGCCAGGATGATCCATTTCAGCACCGAGATCAGGTAATACAGCACTTTGTGGCTGTGGAACAAATAACTGAACAGGTATTCCGTTCCGATCAGCAGCGTGGTGGAAACGGCCATCAATAGCGCTGTTATAAAAAGCATGTAAAGGGAAATGAGCCGTTGGTGAAGTTTTCCGCGGGTTTCGATCTCGTGGTATGTTTCGTTAAAGGCATTGATCATGGCATTAAAACCATTCGTTGAGAAATAAAGCGCCGAAATAAAACCCACTGACAATAAGCCTTTCCTGGGTTTGTTAATGATGTCCATGATGGTGTCTTCAGTAGCTTCAAACGCTGATTTTGGCATGATGCTTTGCAGTTGGGTAAAGACGTAGTGCTGGAAATCGTGGATCGGGATGTAGGGAATCAGCGTAAATAAAAAGATGATGGTAGGGAACAGTGCCAGAAAAAAGCTGAATGCCAGCGATGATGCGCGGATATTGACCATTCCGTTGCGCACGCTTTTGATAAAAAATTTGGAAACAATGTAAAGCGACAAACCTTCAAAACCCGGTAATACCAGCTTTCTACTGGTTTTTACCATTTTGTAAAGCGGCTTCAGCCTTATAATACGCTTTATGTTTCTGCGCTCCATCTTAGATTGCTTTCAGGCTCAGGTCCAGGCTTTTGATGTGATGTGTAAGCGCGCCGACTGAAATAAAATCAACGCCGCATCTGGCATACGCGGCAATATTTTTTTCGGTAATACCGCCGGATGCTTCCGTTTCGTATTTTCCACCAATCAGCTTAAGGGCTTTTTTTAGATCCGCAATGCTGAAATTATCCAGCATGATGCGGTTCACTTTTCCAACAGAAAGCACTTGTTTTACTTCTTCTAAATTTCGCGTTTCGATCTCAATTTTAAGCTTTTTCTTTTTTGCTTTCAGGTAATTATTTGCTGCAGCAATTGCTTGCGGAATGCCGCCTGCATAATCAATGTGATTGTCTTTGATCAGGATCATGTCATACAATCCAATGCGGTGGTTAGCGCCGCCGCCAAGGATCACCGCCCATTTTTCGAGTCCGCGGAAATTAGGTGTGGTTTTGCGGGTATCGATCACTTTTGTTTTGGTGCCTTTGCAAAGGCTTACTAAATAATTTGTTTTGGTAGCAATGCCGCTCATGCGCTGCATGCAGTTAAGCACCAGGCGTTCGGCCAGCAATATGGATTGTGATTTTCCTTCAACGGTAAGTACTACATCGCCTGTTTTTATGGCGCTGCCGTCTTTTATAAATACTTTTGTTTTGAGTGCCGGATCCACCGCTTTGAAAATTTCGATGGCCAGCTCCACACCGGCAAGAACCCCGTTTTCTTTTACCAGCAAGCGTGCTTTTCCTTTCGCGGAAGCAGGAATACAGGCAAGTGAAGTGTGATCGCCATCGCCGGTATCTTCGGCTAATGCCGAGGCAATGAATTGGTGTACATCAAAATGATAAAGACGTTCGGGGATCAGTTTTTTACTCATTCTCGGTTTCAATTCTGAATAGCTGGATAAGGCTTTGGGAGCCCACCGTTTTAATTAAAAAGTAAGTTCTGAATTTACCGTTTGCCGTTTCCAGCGTCCCGATCACGTATTGTGAACCGTTCTTCGGATCGCTTTTGTGCGCTACAGTATAGGATTTTACAGGGTGTTTGCTGAAAAAATCTTTAAGGATCATTTCCGCCTGTTCTTTGCTGTATACATCTTCCTGTTCAATTACTTTCAGGTCGATGTTGTCAATAAAAAATTTAGAGATGTTTTTGGGATTGCCGGAACGGATGGCGCCTGTTATATCATCGATCACATCGGCTTTATTAAAAGCAAGCGATGCAATGCAAATGATGAATAAAAGGATAGCCGATTTTGTTTTCATTGTATGAATTTTGCTCTGTAATTGCAATAATTAAGCCGTTTTTACCGTCCGTTTTTATAGTTGTCCGGAGGTAAATTTAGTTATTTCCATTGATAAATACATATCTCTTCTAAAATATTGCCCTGCGGATTTTAATTCAGTTAAGAACTGAAATAGTATTATATTTAATTCCTTTAAAAACGATATAAAATTAACACGATGACCACACTAAAAAACACATTCATTGCGATCTTTTTTATCGCACTGTTTTCTACTCCCGCATTCAGCCAGGATTATCTTGACAAAGACAAGCGGTTTATGAAACTAACGGAAGTTTCAACGGATAAAACCTATGGTTTTGAACAGAAAAATCCCATCAAAATTGGTTCTGATGATAAAGCGATCGGGGCATACTTGAACAGCTTAAAAACTGCTGATGGAGACCGGATACACATTGGCGACATGCAATTCAATTACAAAAAGAACGAAGGCCTGACGCAGGTTGTTCTCACATTTGAGCAAAAGAAAGAAAAGATCACGCTTTATTTTTCTGCCGCTGAATTTGAGCAACCAAAAGCAATTGCGGGATTTTTATTTAAAACGGTTGACGATCTTCCGAAAGTAATTCTTTTTCCGGCCGACAGTGTATTGAAAGTAACGCCGTGTACAACGACCATGTATTCGGTTGATGATTTTTTAGTGAGAGAAAAACTGGGAGAAAAACCAAAACCGGCAACAAATCCTACTTTTGCCGGTGGACCGGATGAATTAAAAAAATATTTTGCCGCGCATCCTTTAACGGATCCCAAAGCCACGCAAATGATCTTTCGTGTATCAATTGCGTTTGTGGTAACATGTGATGGCAAAGCCGGAAATTTTGAAATTGTAACCAATGGTAAAGGCGACATGGCAACGTATGCTAACCAGGTGTTGGCCATTGTCAATAAAATGCCGCAAAAATGGCAAGCGGCTACTGTTGACGGTAAGCCGGTTGATTGTTACCAGGTGCTTTCATTTACTGCTGACAGCGGACAACTGGACAGTGTTTCATCCAGATAAAAAATCATGAAAATTACGCTGATCCTTAACGGTAAAACCGAGGACGATTATATTATAAAAGGCTGTACTGTTTATGAGCAGCGCCTGAAACATTATGCTTCTTTTGAAACGATTGTAATTCCTGCTTTAAAAAACACAAAAGCATTGAGCATTGAGCAGCAGAAACAAAGAGAAGGGGAGTTGCTTTTCAAAAATATTCAAAGTTCCGATAAATTAATTTTGCTGGATGAAAACGGGAAAGAGTATAATTCTGTTGGTTTTTCGGAATTTATACAGCAGCAAATGAATTCCGGAATTAAAAATTTAGTGTTTGTAGTTGGCGGTCCGTATGGTTTTTCGGAAGAAGTGTACAAACGCGCGAACGGAAAGATCTCGCTTTCAAAAATGACGTTTTCGCATCAGATGGTGCGTTTGTTTTTTGTGGAACAGGTGTACAGGGCAATGACGATTTTGAAGAATGAACCGTATCATCATTTGTAGAGGCAAGATTCAAGATATAAGAATCAAGAATGCTATGTGAATGTTGCGTGTTAATTTGCCACAGATTCACAGATTGAAAAATTAAAAAAGGAATTACACAAAGCTAAAAATCGCTTTGCGATTCAATCTGAGAAATAGTTTTAACAACTAAAAATCTGTGAATCTGTGGCTTCCTTTTGGCTCTTGAATCTTGTGTCTTGATTCTATCTGATCAATTGAACGCCCTTCTCCGTAAGCTTTACTAATTGTTCTTTATATAAAGCGCCTACCGCTTTTTTAAATGCTTTTTTGCTGATCTGTAAAGCGTTTTTTATTTCATCGGGTGAGCTGCCATCGTGTAAAGGCAAAAATCCGTTTTTCTCTTTCAGTAATTTTAAGATCCGCCATTTTACATCGTCCACCAGCTCGTAGCCGCTTTTTTGCAGGCTTAAATCAATCTTTTCGTCTTCGCGCACTTGTTTTACAAATCCCTTCATGCGATCGCCGATGCGGATGCTTTCAAAGATCTCGTTGCGGTAGATCAAACCTGCGTACGTATCATTGATGATAGCGTTGAAGCCTTTGTCTGTTTCAGAAAAGATCAGCAGGTCCACAATATCACCGGCTTTTAATTTTACATTTTCGTGTTCGATGAATTTGTTCAGTTTGGCGCTTGCTACCATGCGGTTAGTATCATCATCCACATACACATATACCACGTAGCTTTTGCCTTCCAGTAATTTTATGGGTTGTTCGCGGAAAGGAACTAACAGATTTTTTTCCATTCCCCAATCAAGGAAAGCGCCAATGTTATTGGCTTGCTGCACTTCCAGGAAAGCAAATTCACCGGCAACGGCAAAAGGTTTGATGGTGGTTGCAATCAGCCGGTCATCCGAATCCCTGAACACAAATACATCCATTACATCGCCTACTTTGGTATCGGCCGGAACCCATTTTGCAGGCATTAGTATTTCCACGGTACCATCGCCCAGGTAAATACCAAAATCCATTAATTTAATAACTTCCAATTCGTTATAGGTTCCTACTTGTATCAATTTTTGTAATGTATTAAGTGAATGATGTGTATGTGATCGTATGCTTTAATTCTGTTGATTATTTTCGTCTTTTCCTTTGATCCCGTCCAGGATGGAAGTTACCAGCGACAGGATGAGGCTGAACAATAAGGCCCACCAGAAACCATCGACCCGGAACCCTTTTACCAGGTAGGATGCAAATTCAATGATGAACGCATTGATGACCAGTAAAAACAATCCGAACGAGAAAATAGTTACCGGAATGGTTAAAAGGATCATAATGGGTTTTACCACTGCATTTAAAAAGGAAAGCACGGCGGCAACCACTAATGCGATAAAAAAACTGTTTCCTTCGATGCTTACGTGCGGCAACAAATAAGCTGTAATTAATACAGCAAGTGTTGAGATGATGAGTTGGAGGATAAATTTCATTGGTAATGGGTTTAATATTTTGCAAAGATAGTAAATAGTACCGCTACTAAATACCAATTTATACTAATGTACCAATCTGTGCGGTACTGTGTTTATTTGAACGACAAAAGATCACAAAAGAGTATAAAAGGTGAAGTGGATCTGTGTTTAAACTGTGCAGATGGCAGGATGCCATCAAATAGTCTGGCACGAGTGGGACAACGCACCTGTGTGGATTACAAATAACGAACAGGAGCGAAACTACGAATCTGTGTGTAAGCAATGCTGCAGATGGCAGGATGCCATCAAATAGTTTGGCACGAGTGGGACACTCGCGCCTGCGGAGGACAACGTGCCTGCGGAGCAGCAAAAACTCCTTTTCTTTTTTTCTTCTTAGTGCTTTCTTAGTGCCTAAGTGGTAAAATCGCTCCGAAGGAGTCACACAGCATCCGCGTACAACAAACTTTAAACTTTTGAACTTTAAACTTTAAACTGATGTATAGCGTTCGCACATTTTTGTCCGTCGATAGCAGCTGAAACAATTCCTCCGGCGTACCCGGCACCTTCGGCACAGGGATACAAACCTTTGATCTGGGGATGTTGCAATGTTTCAGTATCGCGCGGAATGCGTACCGGTGAGGATGTGCGGGATTCCACACCTACAATTACCGCATCGTTGCTTAAATAGCCGCGCATTTTATTTCCAAATTCTTTAAAACCCATTTGCAGTCGTTTGCCAATCTCGGCAGGCAACAGTGAATGTAGCGGGGCCGAACTTATTCCCGGCTGATAAGAAACATCGGGTAGGGAAGAAGATAATTTACTGCTTACAAAATCCTGCAAGCGCTGTGCCGGTGCGGTTTGTGTGCCACCGCCTGCCATAAAAGCCATTTGCTCCAATGCCTGTTGATAGCGCAATCCCGCTAAGGGACCGTGTTGTTGTGCGTATTTATGATAATCTTCGGGTTCTATCGTGACAACGATCCCGGAATTGGCAAAAGGATTGTTGCGTTTGGAAGGCGACCAGCCGTTGGTAACCACCTCGCCGGGAGATGTGGCACAGGGCGCAATAATACCGCCCGGGCACATGCAAAAGGAATACACACCGCGGCCCATTGCCTGGTGTACCAAACTATAAGATGCTGCGGGAAGGTAATCGCGTTTTTTCTCCACATCGTTCATAGTGCAATGGTATTGCAACGAATCGATCAATGCCTGCGGATGTTCCACACGTACGCCCATCGCAAAGGTTTTGCCTTCTATTAAAATGTTTTTTTTATGCAGCAGCTCAAAAATATCGCGGGCGCTGTGGCCTGTTGCCAGGATCACATTATCAGCGGTAAATTCAAGCGTGGTATTGTTTTTCAGATCATTGCAAACAACACCTTTTACAGCATTGTTTTTTATAATAAAATCGATCACATGCGTTTCGAAATGTACCTCGCCGCCATGATCAATAATTGTTTGGCGCATGGCCTGGATGATCTTCGGAAGCTTGTTGGTGCCAATGTGCGGGTGCGCTTCTACCAGGATATTTTCGTCGGCACCGTGGCCAACAAACAGCTCTAATACTTTGTTCACATCACCGCGCTTGGTGGAACGGGTGTATAATTTTCCGTCGCTGTAGGTTCCTGCTCCGCCTTCACCAAAACAGTAATTGGAATGCGGGTTAACGATGTGTTCTTTGTTGATGGCTGCTAAGTCGCGCCTCCGGCTCTTTACATCTTTTCCACGCTCGATCACAATAGGTTTTAAGCCATTTTCGATCAGCTGCAGCGCTGCAAACAATCCGGCCGGACCGGCACCGACTACAATTACAGGTTGTTTGGTACTTGCATTTGGCGCATGAAAAGTATAATCCGTCGCCTGTGGTGGCGTTTCATTGATGTAAATTTCTATCCGCAGGTTGATCTTAATATTGCGGGAACGCGCATCAACAGAGCGTTTTAAAACTTTAAAAAAAGTGATATTTTCGGGAGAAGTAAAAAGCTGTTTTGCAGCAATTTCTTTGATGCGGATTTCGTTTGCTGCTTCTTCGGGAGAAACAACCAGATTGAGTTCGTTTTTCATTTTGCAGGCACGTGTTTATCGTGCAGTGTAGGAAATGCTAAATTATAAATAAGTTCAAAGTTTAAAGTTAGAAAGTTTAAAGTTTGCTGAGTACAGATAACGCCCGCCTGAACAATTCGGGCAGGAACAAAAACGAAAAACGAATCTATGTGTAACAAACTATTAGTTTAAAGTTTGCTGTGTTTGTTAAAAAATAAACCTGTTAATTTAAATACTGCAAGCATTTATGAGATCCCGCGTCAGGCAGGGGATAACAGCTTCGTAGAAATGTTTTGATTAAAATTAAATATTGCCTTCACACAGATTGGTATATTGGTATTTATTCGTAATTAGTAGATAACTATCCTTCGAACGTGATCGAGATCAAAAAGATCTTTGAATTGAGCTTATCAATTGAATTCGAATAAATGGTATTGTCTTTTATGAGTAAATTTTTTGTACCCATGCTGAGTTTTCCTTCAATGGCGAATTTGAAATATTGCAAATAAAATTCGGCTCCGGCGCCAAATTCATAGGAAAAATCATCCCGTTTCAGTTTTACGATCGCATCGGTGCCGCTGGTATTTTGTACTTTCCGTTTGGATGCCAAATCGAGGCTGTAACCGCCGCCGCCTAAAAGGTAAGCGCCGAAATTACCCAATCGCTTGGAGCGTAATTTTAAATCGAGTGGAAAATTAATGAAGGTGGATTCGATTGATTTTTTGCGGACGATGGTATCGTGGCCTTCGAAATAATATTCGAGATTGCGCTCTGCAAAGGATAAATTGGGAACAAAACGCAGGGTAATGTATTTCTGAAGCCTTAATTCGGAAACGATCCCAAGGTTAAAACCGAATTTTGGGCTGGAATGCACCCATTTTAAACTGTCGAAACGCTCAAAATGCTCCGCAGACTGGATCTGGAAGTTGGTGCGATTTACACCGATGGTAAAGCCAAAATGCAGCTTTTCGTCGTAATAATTAGCCAGGTTGCCCCGCTGACCGCCGTCCTGCGCCTTTACATGAAAGGAGACAAGGGTAATGAAGAGTGCGAGTACGTATTTTAAAACTGTTTTCAAAAAGGATTGATTAGCGAATTAGAACGTTTTATTTACAAAGATATTTTATTTTTTTGCAAAATAAATGGTGGCGATCCCAAATGTGACCGGTTTGGCCGTTGTTGAGGTAAAACCTGCCTTTTTCAGGACGTTTAAAAAATCTTCTCCATCCGGGAATGCATTTACCGATTCGGGTAGATAGGAGTAAGCCGAGCTGTCTTTTGAAAAAAGCTTCCCAATGGCAGGCGTAATGAAACGGGAATAAAATTTATACAATTGTTTGATCGGGAATTTACGCGGTTTCGAAAATTCGAGCACCACCAGCGCTCCATTTTTAGTTAATACCCGGTAAATATCGGAAATACCTTTATCCAGATTTTCAAAATTGCGCACGCCAAAACCCACGGTGATCGCATCAAAGCTGTTATCGCTGAAAGGCAGGCTTTCCGAATCGCCCAGCTTTAATTCAATTTTATTGCTTAAGCCCAGCTTGTTTACTTTTTCAACACCCAGCTTTAGCATTCCTTCCGAAATGTCTACCCCAACTATTTTATCGGGATTCAGCTTCATGGCTTCGATGGCAAAATCGCCGGTGCCGGTAGCAATATCCAGGATTTTTTTTGGTTGCTGCGCCTGTAATAAATGGATGGATTTTCTTCTCCAGCCTTTGTGAATCCCCAGTGAAAGCAACTGGTTCAGGAAATCGTATTTGGGAGCAATGTTGTTGAACATGGTTGCAACCTGTTCTTTTTTGCTGTTAGCAGAATCTTTATAGGGAGTTACAGTTGACAAAGGGAATTATAAATTATAAATGTTGAATTATAAATGCAAAATGATCAGATCTTTAAACGAAGCGCTTCCCGAAGCAGTTCGCTTTTATCGATTGGCACAACGCCCACTTTTTCACAAACAAGCCCGCCTGCAAGGTTGGCCAGTTTTGCAGTGGTATCGGCCGGTAATTGTTTGGCAAGGCACAATGCTGCAATGCTCACTACGGTATCGCCTGCGCCCGAAACATCTGTAATATCACGCAAATGCGCGGGAATCAGCGTTTTTGTTTTTTTAGTATTGATGTACACGCCTTTCTCCGAAAGGGTAATGAGCGCACTGTCTATGTTTTGTTTTTTCAGGAATTTGTCGGTCACTGCCGATAATTCCCTGATGTTATTGCTGTCGAATTCGATTTTTAATCCTTCTTTCAGCTCTTTCAAATTCGGCTTAAACAGCGTGACACCAGTGTAAGCCATAAAATTCTTCTTCTTAGGATCTACAACAGTCGGGATGTTTTTTTGTTTCGCAAGCGCTACCACACTTTTTATAAATTCCGGTGTGATACAGCCTTTGTCGTAATCTTCAAAAATAATCACATCCACTTTTTTATCCGCTACTAATTTTTTTATAAACCCGAATAATGCAGCGGTATCAGCAGCACCAACAGGAGTTTCTATTTCTTCATCCACACGCAGCATCTGATGATTACCGCCTATGATCCTTGTTTTTACAGTAGTAACACGCGCTTTGCTTTTGATAATTCCGGCGGCAGAAAGCTTTTGTTTTTTGAGCAGGTCCAGGAATGTTTTCCCTCCTTCATCATCGCCGATCACAGCGCACAACAAGGCCGTTGCGCCCATTGCCTGTATGTTCAATGCTACATTGGCAGCGCCGCCCAGCCGGTTTTCTTTTTTATTTACAGCAACAATCGGAACGGGTGCTTCCGGCGAAATGCGGTTTACATTCCCCCACATGTAAGCATCGATCATCACATCCCCGATAATGAGGACATTCAGCTTGCTGAACGATTTAAAAATATCTTGTATATCCGCCATTTGCTTTGAAATTATTATTTCAATTTTGCGAGTGCTTCTTTTATACGTTTTACAGATTCGATCAGCAATGCTTCGGAAGTAGCATACGAAAAACGGATGCAGTTATCATCTCCGAATGCATCGCCGGAAACCAATGCTACATTACCTTCTGCAAGAATGAACATGGTAAGGTCCGTCGAATTTTTGATGTGAACATCGCCGTATGATTTTCCGAAATAATAAGAAATATCCGGGAAAATATAAAATGCGCCGTCCGGAATGTTGGTTTTCATCCCCGGAATTTCTTTCATTAAATTCAGCACCAGATCGCGGCGTTTGTGGAATGCATCGCGCATTTCAAATGTTACCGACTGATCTGCTTTTACCGCTTCCATGGCTGCCATTTGTGCGATAGAGCTTGCTGCAGATGTAAATTGTCCCTGCATTTTTTCGCAGGCATCGGCAATCCATTTCGGTGCACCGATGTAGCCAATGCGCCAGCCGGTCATGGCATATCCTTTGGAAACGCCGTTAACCGTGATTACGCGCTCGTACATAAAATCGAATTGTGCCAGACTTTCGTGCTTGCCGCCAAAATTAATGTATTCATATATTTCGTCGGAGATCACATATAAATCAGGATACTGGATGATCACATCCGCCAGTGCTTTTAATTCGTCTTTTGTATACACCGATCCGCTGGGGTTGCAGGGTGTGCTGAACACGATCATTCTTGTTTTTGACGTGATCGCTTTTTTCAATTGTTCAGGACTGATCTTGAAATTGGAATCGATGGTGGTGGGAATGGTCACCGGAATACCTTCTGCCAGCTTGATCGTTTCGATATAGCTTACCCAGTAAGGGATTGGTACAAGAACTTCGTCGCCGGGATTGATCATGCTTAAGATCACATTGGCGATGGATTGTTTTGCACCGGTAGAAACTACAATCTGGTCGAAGTTATACTCTAAATTATTATCGCGTTTAAATTTTGCGGAAATGGCTTTACGAAGCTCTAAAATTCCCGGTACCGGAGTATAGCGGGTAATGTTGTTATCGATCGCTTTTTTTGCCGCTTCTTTAATAAAATCAGGCGTGTTAAAATCGGGTTCACCGATACTGAGATTGATAATATCTTTGCCCTGTGCCTGAAGCTCACGGCTCTTCTTCGTCATTGCTAACGTTTGTGATTCTGCAAGGTTATTTATTCTATCTGATAATTTATGCATATCCATTTAGTTTAGAGAAGCACAAAGCTAATAAAATTGTTATTTAATTGTTGTTAATATCTACTAAATACCAATTAATACGAATATACTAATCTGTGTGTGTATTTTACCGCAGAGGGCGCGGAGGAGGCGCAAAGAACGCGGAGCTGTGTGTTTTGAACCACAAAAGAAAACAAAAGAATCAAAAGGCGGGTGTCAGATCATGTTTGTGCAAATTTTTCTGATAAAAAAATCCCGCCAACTGCGGTGCGGTGGACGGGATTTTTTTAGAAAGTAATATCTTTTGCGATCTCTGCGCCTTCTTAGCGCCCTTTGCGGTTAAGTTTACCTCCGCATCTGCGCACAGCAAACTTTGAACTTTGAACTTTAAACTTTGAACTTACTCCGCAGCTGGCATATTAAAAACCGCCCATTCTTCTTTTGAAGGGCCGTACACGCCCGGAACTTTTAACCCTGCATGACGCATCAATACCGTTAATTGCCCGCGGTGATGTGCCTGGTGGCGGATCAGGATGGCCAAAACCGTTCCTTTTTTCCAGTTTTCGCCGTACATGTTTACTTCTTCCGCTAAGGCAGCATCGGTCCAGTTTTTTTTCACTTGTTCCGTTACCGATTTGGCAGAGCTTTCGTATGCCGAAATGATCTCTTCAATTTTTGCAGGCGGATGGCTGTGTTCATCCGGTCCGGTTACGCTTAAACCAGCTTTACCCAGCATTTCACTCATAGTGATGGTGATGTGCCAGGTTAAACGGGCAATGCTGCGCACGTTTTCATTGTCTTTTTTGTTCAATGCTTCCGTCGAAATGTTTTTCAGCATTTTTAATGTCGATTCACTTTCGTAGCTCCAATCGGTGATGAAATCTTCAATTTTTCTGTACATAAAATTCTTTGTTTTTTAGTTATCGGATGATCTGAACGGTTCCTTTGTAATTGAATGTTTTTGATTTAAAATTACCTTCGATGATGTAAAAATAATCACCGTCCGGCATTACTTTTCCTTTTGTGTTTTTTCCATCCCATTTGTAATGAAAATCTTCGGAATGGAACAGCAGCTCGCCCCAGCGGTTGTATATGTTAATGTCAAACTTATCAAAACAATTGTTGATGTGATCTGCATTTACTTTGAAAAAATCATTTTTGCCGTCGTTGTTCGGTGTAAATACATTTGGGATCAGCGAGCTGATGTTCCCTTCAAGCGGCGAGAGCACTTTAATATCAACGCTTATGGGAACAACATTGGTTCCGTAACAGGAATAATCGCGTGCGTAAAACGTAGCGCGGTAGGGTGTATCACGGATCTGCTCACAGGTGGATTGAAAACAAATGGAGGATTGAACCGTACCAATAGCACTGTCCGGCGCAAAATAAGTATAGCCGCTGGTTGCAGGGTTGGTGAATAATTCGGACGAACCGCTTAATCCCACCCAGTCGTTGTTGATATCCGTTGCCATAATGGGAATACAAACCGAATCTCCGGCCACGAGCGTATACGAAAGAGTAGTAGGAGCGCTGAATACAGGCGGTTGGTTGGTGTTGCAAACAATTACTTTGTATTGAATGTCGCGGCGCACTTCCCCGATTTTTACACCGCCTCTGAATTCTTCCACCAGCACTGCAAATACATACACACCAAGCGCGTTCGGGTTAGCTGTTAAGATCCCGGTATGCGCATCAATGGACATGGCCGGTGAACCGCCGATCATGTTGCTGGCGCTGTAGGGCGATATCCAGGTGATGCTTGAATAAGCGCCGGAAGATGGCAAAGGAACAGGATCGGCAGAAGTTGCATTCCCGTTAAGCGGCGTTACCAGCGAGTATGCAAGCGAATCGCCATCGGTATCATTTGCCGAAAAATCCTGGATGTTCGGTTGTGAATTACACATGTAAGCGTTTGGGTAAGAACCAAATACCGGAGAAGAATCACCTAATGCAGGATTCGGGATCTCGGCATAAAAAACCATTCCGGCTGCACCGGGAGCCGAAATATTCTGGATAATATTATTCCTGCAGCAGCGTTGCCAGCTAATGTAATAACCATTTGGATTGTTTGGGATCGTGATGGTGCTCACGTAAGTGCCTTGTTCTACGCACAAACCGGTAGGTGTAAAGCAGGAATCGCCCAGCGCCAGTACTTGCGTGGTACCCAGTGGCATGGTAAACTGGAATGCTTCAGCATTGGTTGTTTTATCATATACGCCCAGTGTGATCGGATCATCAAATCCGGCAGTACCGCTCAGGCAATCCCTGAAAAAGTGAAGGGTAACTTCAAAGCTGTTCCCGGACAGATGTTTTACGGTAATGTCTCCACCAACAATGTGTGTTGCAAAGGATGCGAAATGACAAAGAAGGATGAGCGCGGACAGATAAATTTTTTTCATTGAAAGATTTGTGGTTTAAAAATGTTTTGTATTTAAAAGTAGCAATACTTGTTTGTTTAATACTACAAGTTTAATTAAAATTCTGATTGGTAGCACTCATTTTAGCAATATGATACGGACAATAAAAATAGTACTAAAAAAATTACGATATTTAAGCCATCTATTTAACAAAACAATTACTCTCTAAACTAAAAAAATAAGATTATGCTAGACGGAACTTTTGAAATAGTAAAAATTATTCTGCCTGCCGGAATAGTGTTTTTGACGACTTATTACTTAGTGAAAAATTTCCTTGATCATGAGAGCCGGAAAAAAACGCTGGACCTGAAGCTTGCTAATCAGACGATGTTAACGCCGATAAGGTTGCAGGCATACGAGCGTGTGGTATTGTTCCTGGAACGGATCAACCCAGGCAGCATGGTAATGCGTGCCAATAAAAACACCAGTGCAGCCATTTTTCAGGGCGAATTGCTGAAAACCATCCGCAATGAATTTGAGCATAACCTGTCGCAGCAGATCTACATGAGCAACAAAGCCTGGGATGCGGTTATTAAAGCAAAAGAAGAAACAATTAAGCTTATCAATGTGGCTTCCACGCGTTTAAGTCCGGACGCAACCGGCATGGAGCTGGCGCAGACGATCATTGCGGTATCCTCACAATTAACGGAATTGCCTACAAAAACGGCGATCGACCTGATCAAAAAAGAAATCGGGAAAGAATTTTAAATAAATTGAATAAAACGAAGGCTGAAAAAAGAATTGTTGTTTAAGAATGGAAGAAAAAAGAAAATTATTTGAAGAATTTCCACCGGTCAGTGCCGAACAATGGATCCAGCAAGTGGTGAAAGACCTGAAAGGGGAAAATTTTGATGAAAAACTAAAATATACCACTGCCGACGGGATCAGGGTAAACCCGTTCTACACGCTCGAAGATCTTACCAAATATAACGAGCGCAGGCCTCTTTTCAGTCATGCCGATTGGGATGTGTGTGAAGAAATAACGGTAATTTCTGAAAAAGAAGCCAATAAACAAGCGTTGAATGCATTGAATAATGGTGCTTCTGCATTGGTCTTGCATATTTCTTCTACTGTAAATTTACAAGTGTTGCTGAATGAAATTAAGATCGAATACATTGCCGTACAGTTTGTTGTAAAAGCTGATGCCGTAGCATTTGCGAATGTGCTGAACAGTTATCTTACTTCTCAAAATATAGACGCTGCACATTTAAATTTGAGCATTAATGCAGATGGAATTGCAGCGCTTTTAAAAACCGGGAATTGGGAAGGTATAGAAGCGGAAATAAAAAAAGTGATCGGATTATTTTCCGATAAAAATTCATTCCGGACCATTAACATTAATTCTTATGTATACCAGAATGCGGGCGCTCCGCAGGGTTACGAAATCGGTTGCGCGCTGGCACATGCAAATGAGTATCTGAGCCGATTGCTGGATACCGGTGTAAAACCGGGGGCATTGAAAAATAAAATTCAATTAAATGTTGCAGTCGGGCCCGATTACTTTTTTGAAATTGCGAAGCTGAGAGCCTACCGCAAAGTGATGGCGCTGTTGTTTGAAGAATATAAAATTGATTCGGAAATATACATTCACGCCGAAACATCGTTCCGGAATTTAACCGTTTTTGATGCACACAACAATTTATTGCGCGCTACCACCGAAGCCATGGCTGCTACAATCGGCGGTTGCAACAGCTTATCAGTAAAAGCATTTGATGCCGCTTATACGGATGCAAATCCCTTTTCCGATCGTTTATCACGTAACATTCAGCTGATCTTAAAATCAGAAAGCTATTTTGATAAAATTGCAGATGCTGCTGCCGGTACTTATTTTATTGAGGAATTAACCGAGCAGCTGGCTCAAAAAGCATGGACATATTTCACAGAAATTGAAAAAAACGGAGGCTTGATCTCCTGTATTGAAAAAGGAAACATTCAATCAACAATAAAAGCATTTGCAGCAAAGGAGCAGGCCGATTTTGATGCCGGAAAAGAAGTATTAATAGGAACTAATAAATTTCCGAATCTAAAAGAAGATAAAAAAAGTGTTGCTGATTCAGTGGTGTGGGGGAATGAGGAGGCAAAAGGGAAAACCGTGGAGCCTTTGGATGAAAGTAGATTGTCGGTGAAGAATGAGAAGGAAAGATTGGTTCAAAGTTCAAAAGTTTAAAGTTCAAAGTTTGCTGTGTGTGAATCAGCGAATAACTAATTTAAACGAATAACAAATCTGTGTTTGAGTACGGATCACGAACAAAACGAATTTTACGAATCTCAGTGTTGGAAACAAATCAATAAATAGTCTGTCATCCCGGGCCTGACACGGGATCTGTTAATTAGGAAGTATATATAATTTACTGTGTTTCATAACGCAGAAAAGTTTATCACTTATATGAAAAAAGATTTTACATCCATTCCGTACCGCTCGGTTTCGCCAAAAACGAAAGCTGCCGGTTCTGAATTATTTAAGTCGGCCGAACAAATTGAGATCAAAGACAATTATACATTTGATGATGTAAAAGAATTCGAACATTTGCGCTACGCAGCCGGATTACCGCCGTATTTACGCGGCCCGTATTCCACCATGTATGCGATCAATCCCTGGACGATCCGCCAGTATGCGGGATTTTCAACAGCGGAAGAATCAAATGCATTTTACCGCCGGAATTTAGCGGCCGGACAAAAAGGATTATCGGTTGCATTCGACCTGGCAACGCATCGCGGATACGACAGCGATCACGAGCGTGTGGTGGGCGATGTTGGAAAAGCCGGTGTAGCAATCGATTCCATTTTGGATATGAAAATATTGTTCGACCAGATCCCGCTGGATGTGATGTCGGTTTCCATGACGATGAATGGCGCAGTATTACCGATCCTTGCATTTTATATTGTGGCAGCGGAAGAGCAGGGCGTATCAAAAGAAAAGCTCACTGGAACGATCCAGAATGATATTTTAAAAGAATTTATGGTGCGCAACACGTACGTGTATCCGCCTGAACCGTCGATGCAGATCATCGCGGATATTTTTGAATACATGTCGAAATACATGCCTAAATTCAATTCCATCAGTATCTCCGGTTATCACTTGCAGGAAGCAGGCGCTACGGCGGATCTTGAGCTGGCGTATACATTGGCGGACGGTTTGGAATACATCCGCACGGGTTTAAAAACCGGGATGGACATCGACCAGTTTGCACCGCGCTTGTCATTTTTCTGGGCCATTGGCATGAACCATTTTATGGAAATTGCAAAGATGCGTGCCGGACGAATGTTGTGGGCGAAGATCGTAAAACAGTTCAATCCGAAGAGCAGTAAATCGCTTGCATTGCGCACGCATTGCCAGACATCGGGCTGGAGCCTTACCGAACAGGATCCGTACAACAATGTTGCGCGTACCAACATTGAAGCCATGGCAGCGGCATTGGGGCATACACAAAGCTTGCATACCAATGCATTGGATGAAGCGATTGCATTACCGAGCGATTTTTCGGCACGCATTGCGCGGAATACACAATTGTGTTTGCAGCTGGAAAATAACATTTGTAAAACAGTTGATCCCTGGGGTGGTTCGTATTACGTGGAATATTTAACCAATGAACTGGTGCATAAAGCCTGGGGGCTGATAGAGGAAGTGGAAAAATTGGGCGGCATGGCTAAAGCGATTGAAACCGGCTTACCGAAAATGCGCATCGAGGAAGCGGCGGCAAAAAAACAGGCACGCATCGATAGCGGAAAAGATATTATTGTGGGCGTGAACATGTACCGCGCTGAAAAACAAGACCCGATCGATACGCTGGAAGTGGACAATACAAAAGTGCGCGATTCGCAAATAGAACGTTTGAATAAATTAAAAGCCGAACGGAACCAGCCGGAAGTGGATGCTGCATTGGATGCGATCACGGAATGCTGCCGTACCGGAAAAGGAAATTTGCTGGAGCTGGCAGTGGATGCAGCGCGGAAGCGTGCTTCACTTGGCGAGATCTCTATGGCCTGTGAAAAAGTATTCGGGCGTTACCAGGCTACAATACGCTCGATTGCAGGTGTATACTCATCCGAAATTGCTATGGATAAAAACTTTGAAAAAGCACGTCAGCTTGCGGATGAATTTGCCGCGCTGGAAGGCCGCAGGCCACGCATCATGATTGCGAAAATGGGACAGGACGGGCACGACCGCGGTGCCAAAGTTATTTCAACAAGTTTTGCGGATATGGGATTTGATGTGGACATTGGGCCACTGTTTCAAACGCCTTATGAAGCGGCTAAGCAAGCAGTGGAAAACGATGTGCACATCCTGGGCGTTTCCAGCTTAGCAGCCGGACATAAAACCCTGGTGCCAAGTGTGATCGCGGAACTGAAAAAATTCAACCGCGGTGATATTATGGTGATTGCAGGCGGTGTGATCCCTTCGAAGGATTATGAGTTTTTATATGAAGCCGGTGTGAGCGCTATTTTTGGGCCGGGAACGGTCATCTCGGTGGCAGCACAGGATATTTTGAACAAATTAATCGCCAGATAAAACAACCTGTGTACATTCACCACAAAAGGAACAAAAGAAAATTTAAGGTCGGGTTTGTTTCTGTGTTTGAATTGTATAAATTGATATAAATAAATTATCGCACAAAACGTAAGAGAATTGAGGTGGGAAAAGCCCTACTGGTGTTAGTAACAAATAAGTTGTGGGATTGGAAATAAGTGTTGAAATAATAAAAACTATATTGTATGTTATTAACGAAATCCTCTTTAAAGGATCTTACGTATCAAATTAACGGAGCAGCCATTGAAGTGCATAAAGCTTTAGGTCCGGGTTTGCTTGAGCATGTTTATCATCAATGCCTGAAGCATGAATTACAGTTAAGAGACATTGATTTTGTTTCTGAAATGGTAGTTGCAGTTGAGTATAAAGATCTTGAAATTGAAACCAGCTTAAGATGCGATTTTTATGTTGAAGATAGTATTGTGATAGAATTGAAATCGGTAGAAAGTACTCTGCCAATTCATGAAGCACAATTAATGACGTACATGAAATTGCTGAACGCACCAAAAGGAATTTTGTTCAATTTTAATTGTATTAATTTGTACAGAGAGGGGCAAAAAACGTATGTGAATGATTTTTTTAGGAGATTGCCCGAATAAATAATTAAGAAATCAGGAAACATAGAATAGTTAAACCTCTTTTGCTTTTCTTTTGTGCCTTTTGTGGTGAAAAAATTATGGTAAACAAACTTTCAGTTAACGAGTATGTAAGCGGTATTCAACATGGCGATATTGCCATTTTGGGCAAAGCCATTACGTTAATTGAAAGCACATTACCGACGCACCAGGAATTGGCAGAGCAGATCATTGAAAAATGTTTGCCATTAACAGGACGCTCTATCCGTATTGGTATCACCGGTGTTCCCGGAGTTGGTAAAAGCTCCTTCATCGAAAAATTCGGAATTTATTTAGCCGATGAACATAAAAAAAAGATCGCTGTTTTAGCCATCGATCCTACCAGCTCTATTTCGAAAGGCAGTATTTTGGGTGATAAAACGCGCATGGAAAAATTATCGGTTCACCCGAATGCATTTATCCGTCCCTCACCTTCCAGTCAGTCATTGGGCGGTGTGGCGCGCAAAACCCGCGAAACAATATATTTGTGTGAAGCCGCAGGATTTGATACCATCATCGTGGAAACGGTAGGAGTAGGGCAATCGGAAACGGCAGTGCATTCCATGGTGGATTTCTTTTTACTGCTGATGTTATCCGGTGCAGGAGATGAATTACAAGGGATCAAACGCGGTATCATGGAAATGGCGGATGCATTGGTAATCACCAAAGCCGACGGACAAAACGGTGACAAAGCAAAACTCGCGGCAGCGGAATACAAGCGTGCCATGCATTTATTACCACCTCATGCAGCAGGCTGGATCCCGGATACAAGCATCTGTTCATCATTAACAGGGCTGGGAATGGCGGATGTCTGGAAAATGATCGAACGTTACAAGCTGCATACGGAGCTGAATAATTATTTCGTTGAAAAACGCAAAAATCAGGCGGTATACTGGATGGAGGAAACGATCAGCGAAAATATCAAAACGCTATTTTTTACAAATCCCAACGTGAAAAATGCGTATGCCGGTTATATCGAATCATTGAAAAAAGGCACGATCACATCGTATAAAGCAGCGCAGGAATTGATGAGCCTTTTTAAAAATGTTTAGAGTTTAAGGAAGTTTTGGGTTTGGAGTTGTGTTGCCCGTACTGCATGCTATAGAAAAGCAACAAATTTTAATGCGTGTGACCAATCATTTTTAGAAAGATAAAATCTTTTAACCTTCTTTGCGCCTTCGCGTCTTCGTGGCAAAAAAATCGCTCCGGAGGAGCAACACCCGGCAACAATTCTTTATTTTTTTTCTCGTTTTTTTCTCAGTGCCTTAGTGGTAAAAAACGCTCCGAAGGAGCATACACAGCAAACTTTGAACTTTTGAACTTTAAACTTTGAACTTATTTAGTACTATCCGTCACGATCACAAAAATATCTTCATCATCGCGTTTCATCAGGTATTTTTCGCGTGCAAATTTTTCGAGTGTCTTCGGATTGGTATTTAATTCGCGGATATCGGAAGTAATACCTGCGATCTCATGCGCATAATAATTGCGCTCTTCCTGTAGCTGTTTTACCTGTTTGCGCAGGTCGACCTGGGTCCTCAGATCATTTTTATCAAAAAAAACAACCCACACGGTAAGTGCGATCAGCGTAAGCAAATATTTATTTTTTAATACGGATATTACTTTTTTCACCTGAATAGAATAATTTAGCACAAATTTAAGCGTGTTTTCTGCGTTTAGTAGTCTGTAAAAATCGACTTATCAACTTAATAATTAACATTATGTTTAAACGGACGTTTCTTGTACTTATTTTATGTGCTTTTATTGGTGCATTCGGTTATGCTCAGAGTTTTAAAACAGAGCAGCAAAAAGCAGCACGTGTTCAGGCGGCTTATGCCGAAAAATGGAGCGGTTTAAAATCCGAAATGGAGAAAAAAGGAATTGATGCTGCTAATTTTGAGCTGTTTATCCGTGTATTAAAAAACGATAAGCTGGTGGAAGTATGGCTCCGCTCGAAAAAGGAAAATCAATACAAGCTTTTTAAAACGTATGCTATTTGTTATTATTCGGGCACGCTGGGGCCAAAACGGCAGCAGGGCGACGGACAGGTGCCGGAAGGTTTTTATAATGTAGCCGTTTTTAATCCGTACAGCAGTTATCATTTATCGCTGGGTGTGAGTTATCCAAATGCCAGCGATAAAATAATCGGTAAAGGTAATTTGGGCGGCGATATTATGATCCATGGGAACTGCCTGAGCATTGGCTGCATTCCCATTACGGACGATTGTATCAAGGAAGTGTACATCATGGCGGTAGAAGCGCGCAACAATGGACAGACAACAATTCCCATTTCTATTTTTCCGGGTAAAATGGATGAAAAAGGAATGGCGTTTTTAAACAAGGAATATGCAAACAATCCGGCTGTACTGGCTTTCTGGAAAAATTTAAAAACCGGTTATGATTATTTTGAAAACAAAAAACAGCTTCCGAAAATAAGTGTGGATAAGCAGGGGAAGTATGTTGTAAATTAAGTTTAAAGTTAAAAGTTTGCTGTGCGCAGATGTTGTATTTGACAATCTCCCTTCAACGCTGTCATCCCGGGTCAGGCCCGGGATGACAGTAAAGGAAATAGAACGGACAAATAATTAACACTCCTTAATTACGCACAGATTAGTATATTGGTATTAATTAGTATTTAGTAGATACACAGATAGTAGATACACAGATTCGTAAATTCGTTCCTGTTCGTTATCTGTACTAAGGAAACGGAACCACTTCATACATACTGATCTTGTTCAGATCCTGCGAGGTTTGTCCGCGCTCGTTCTGGCTGAATACGCTGATCCATTTGGCACCGTAAACCAATTCCCCGTAAGTGTAGGAATGCCGCTTGCTCACTGTTTGTGCAAATGTATCGTCAAAGCCGCTGAGCGAGATCATAAATTCGGCATCTGCTTCAATGAGCTCTTTTTCAGACATGCCGTACATCGGGCTGTTTTCATCGATCAGGTGATTGATGGTCCAGGTCATGGGAAAGAAAATAATATTTTTTACTTCCAGTTCCAGCGGCCGGAACCGTCTGACCGGAACACCATTCTCCATTTCAATCTTTGCAATTGTAAGGCTGCAATGAATATCGGTGATCTGGCTGTTGCGCATTTTGTTTGCAAGGCGGAACTGGAATGCTTTTCCTTCCCGGAAAGGTGCAATGATGGCGTTTCTGCTGAATAAAATATGTGCAACAGGGCGGGAAAAACGTCCGTACAGCAAGCCTGTGGCCAATGCAAATCCCAATAAACCCACCAGCGATTCGATGGCAGCAATGGAACTTGTTAAATTATTGCCGGGGCTTAATCTTCCAAAACCCACGGTGCTAAAGGTTTGTGTACTGAAAAAAAATGCTTCCATAAATTTATCAACCTGCGTAACGGCCTCATCACCACGTAATCCCTGCATTCCGGCAATATCATAACAGGCTGCAAAAAATAAATTGATGATGATAAAATAAAGCACTACTGTAGAGTTGAATTTGCGCCACGACATGGTGATCAGTGCATGATAAATGCTGGTGGAATTCCAGCGCGATAATTCGATCCGGTCGATGTTGAACGAGCCATCCTTGTTGATCAGGCGCATCCGCTGGGAAGAGGTTTTTGTACCAAATCCCAATTCATTCTCTGCCTTTTTTGTTTTTAAAGTTGCCATGTTTTTTTACTTCCGTAGATGTTTGATCTTTAATCGGTAACAAATATAGAATTAATTGATAATTTTGCTGGAAATTTAAAATCAGGAATGGAATATATCGGTAAGCAGATCAGCATAAAACGCAGTGATAATGAGGTAAGCATCGTTATTGTAGCACTTGCGGACAAACTGAAAAACAACCTGTTGTTTGCCTGCCTTTTTCTCTGGTCGGTAAGCGGGATCATTATCATGACCCAGTTTTTTATATTGCAGGATCAGAATACAAAAGCAGCAATGATGGTATGGCTGGCGTTTTGGGCTTATTTTGAATATGTACTTTTTAAAGCGTACATGTGGCGCAAATACGGTGTGGAAAAGATCAAGCTGAGAGAAAATAAATTGCTTTACAAAAGAGATGTGGCTGGAAAAGGAAAGGTCAGAACGTATGAATTTGATTTTATAAAAGACCTGCGCATATTGGTACCAAAGGAAAATTCGTTTGCCGATAATATGAGTAATTCCTATTGGTCGGTAACAGGGGAGCGCCTGGCATTTGATTATTACGGCAAAGAAATAAAATTTGGTTTTCAGCTGGAACAGGCCGATGCGGAAGCGTTGTATAAGTTTTTAAAAAAGCAGTTCAAAGTTTAAAGTTCAAAAGTTTAAAGTTTGCTGTGTGCAGATGCTGTGTTTAATTCAAAGTAATTCCCTTTTAAACTGTCATCCCGGGCCTGACCCGGGATCTCATAAATGGTTGCAGTATTTAATTAACAGATCCCGGGTCGGCGCCCGGGATGACAAAAGAATAGTGAAAATGCATTTCCATAATTAACACAGCGAATACACAGATTGGTATATTCGTATTCATTGGTATTTAGTAGACACACAGATTAGTATATTAGTAAAAATTAGTATTTAGTAGATATGTATAAAGACCACTTACTTTTCAGCCTTGAGCGTGAAATTGAATTATTGAAACGCCTTTCGGTAGTGATCAAAGAAAACGATCTGGATTACCGTCCGTTTGAAAAAGCACGCAGTACGCACGAGCTGATGCAATACGTTGCCGGGGTCGGTTCCATGATGATGCGCTGGTTTACAGAAGACCTGACACCCGAAATGCGCGAAAAGATCCGTGATTACAATAAAACGGTGACCATCGCAAATTTTGAAGAACGCCTGGAAGAGCAAAAAGCAACGATCCGGAAAGTGATGGCGACTATAACTGAAGAAGATCTGCTGACGAAAGAAGTGGAACTGCCCTGGAAAGAAAAAATGGTATTGAGTGCTGCCATTATGAATGCGCCGGTTAAATGGCTGGCATCGTACCGCATGCAATTGTTCCTGTATTTGAAAATGAACGGACATGTGGAGCTGGGAACCACACAAGCCTGGGTATTGTAGCTACATTAACCGCAAAGGGCGCAAAGAAGGCGCGCAGATCGCAGAGCTTCGTTTTTTTGCTCAATTATTGCGATAAAAACCACTGGCATATTTTTTACAAAAGCAGGTATTGATCAGGTAGTTGGTTTTGGGCTGATCGCTTATAAATACTGATTTTATGTGGACAAAATACCTGGTTGTTTTTATTGGCGCCATGCTGGTGGACGTTGTCCCGTTCCCTTTTCCACCCGCCTTTACAGTGATGATCTTTTTGCAGATCAGGTATGATCTCAACATCTGGCTGGTAATCGTCATCGGCGTTGCAGGCTCTATTCTCGGGCGTTTTATACTTACATTGTATATTCCAAAATTATCCGGCAGGATCTTCAACAAAGCAAAAAATGAAGATGTGCAATTCCTGGGTGATAAGCTGAAGCAAAAAGGCTGGAAAAGCCAGCTGGCAATCTTAACATATTCGTTGCTGCCATTGCCTACCACGCCATTGTTCTTAGCGAGCGGAATGGCGAAAATGAAACCACTTTACATCATCCCGGCATTTACCATCGGGAAATTTGCAAGCGATACTGCAGCTGTATTTATGGGAGATTATGCGGCAAAAAATACTGCTGAGCTCATTCATGGCGTCGTTTCCTGGAAATCCATACTAGGGCTTGTATTGGGACTGGTGCTTATATTTGCACTCCTTTTTATAGATTGGAGAACATTATTGCAGAAAAAGAAATTTCAGCTGAAATTTGACATCTGGAATAAAAAGTCAAAGGAGCAAAGCCGGGCTTAACGTAATGCTTTCTCCATCAGGTAATGCTGGATCTGTCCCCACATCAAATAACTTTTTTCTACGATCGTATAACCGCATTTGGTATAAAAATCCACTGCATTTTCACGTGCCTGCAAGATCATTTTCTCCGCGCCTTTTTGCAGCGCTTTTTGCTCCATGTAGGTAATTAATTTTTTTCCGATCCCCAATCCCTGTGTATCCGTTTTAACGCCCATGTAACGCAATTGCGCTTCGGTAGCGGAATTCATCTGCAGGCGGCAAACACCCAGCACGGTATTGTTTTGATCACAGGCCATAGCGTGATCGGAGCTGGCTTCGTCATTATCTTTTTCCGATCCCGGAGGCTGGTTCCAGGGCTGGCGCAACACCTGGTAACGCAGTAAATAATAAGCCTCAAACTGTTGTGTAGTTTGAGGCTCAGTGATCGTTATTGAATCTGATTTCAAGGATTTAGAATTTAGAGCGTGTTCTGCGTTTGAATGGAACTTTATAGGCAACTGTTACATTCAGGAACATGTATGCATCTTTGTATTTTGTATCGCCGCGTTGCTGACCGGCAGCACTTTGCCATGCACCTGTTGCATCGCCGCCTAATTCGGCAGGATACCTGTTCAATGATGGATCGGCAACAGCAGCAGCCGTTGGGCCTTTTGCAGCAGCTAATTTTGCATTGTCGTAATAAACACTGCTTACATCATCAATATAATCTGTAAATGTTTTGCGGATCCCGGCTTCAAGCCCTACTGACCAGTCTTTATTAATGCTGTATTTCACACCAATTCCGTATGGGATACAAACGCTTACTCTCGAATATTTTTTTGCTCCGCCCGGTAATCCTTCACCTTCGGTGCTTAGCGGCTGCAGGTTTACCCAGTTACCATGGTATTTAGTTTGAGGATTGTAATAAAAACCGCCAACACCAACAAATAAATACGCCTGAAAATCATAATTTTTGATCCCTTTTGCATTTTTGATCTTGTAACGGTGGCCTTGCTGTTCTTTTGTAATATATAATTCCCCCTGCACCGATAATTCAAGGATATTGGAGCGGAAGCTCAGGTTACGGTTATGGCGGTAAGGTTCTTTGGTAAGGTTATCATTCCCGTTCAGCAGCTGGTAATAAAATCCACCTTTTACGGCAAAACGTTTTGCAAATTTATAGCGGATCCCAAGCTGAGCTGAGGGGCGGGTAGCAGAAAATTCGAAATCTTTTACAAAGTGGGTTCCAATCTGGTTGGCGCCACCCAATTCGCCTAAAAAGTTAGCTGCTCCAAAACCAATGATGTATTCCCTGCGAACTTTATTTTTGGTTGAAAAGTTATTTGCTTTTTTATACTTGGGCTTTCTGTATTGGGCAGAAGCAAGCATTGGTAAGATCAATAAGAGTGCGAGTAGTAATTTTTTATTCATGTAAGTAGCTCTTAAAGCTTGATTAAGATGCACAAAAATATAAAAAAATATCCAGTTCTACCAAATGTGAGGTAAACTATTTGTAATCAGATGGTTAAATTCACGGTTTTCCGTGATCCTGTGTACTGCTATTTCAGATCAAAAACCGCTGTGCGCACGTTTACAGATAAACTGCCATTTTCGTTCTTTTGGGTATGGATCAGTTTTTTTGCAGATTCATTTTCAAATACTTCTTTAAGTGATTGAATAATTCCTGCAGGAACATCTTTTTTTATCAATTGCTCCATCAGTGTTTTTGAATCCGAATGTTGAAAAAAAGGAAGGAGCAACGCATGTAATTCTGCCCTGTTTTTTACCCGGCTGGTATTGGTACTGAATTTTTGATCGGTGATCAGTGCTGTACAATTCAGAATTGTACACAACTGTTCAAATTGTTTGTTATTGCCAACAGCCAGCACCATTTTTTTTTGATCGGCAGTAGTAAATAATTCTCCATAAGGCGCAATGTTGGGATGCAGTGATCCGATAGGCTGCGGATCGGCACCGGCCATTAACCAGTTGCTGGCCTGGTTGGCAAGCGATGCTACGGCCGAATCATACAACGAAACGCTGACATGCGAACCTTCGCCGGTTTTTAATTTTTTGATCATTGCAATTAAAATTCCTTCTTTCAGCTGATGCGCCGCCAGGAGATCGATGAGTGCCACCGGCATTTTTACAGGGCCGCTTTCGGGCGTGCCGTTCATGTGCATAAAGCCTGTTTCGGCCTGTAATACAAGGTCGTACGCGGTGCGTTTGATGGCAGCGCCAAAACCGGTGATGCTTGCATAAATGATGGCCGGGTTTATTTTTTTTATGCTTTCGTAATCCATTCCCAGCTTTGTATCATCGCCGAGTTTATAATTGCTGATCACGATCTCCGCATTTTTAAGCAATTCGTACACCTGTTGTTTTTCTTCGGAAATGTTCATGTCGATGAACACGCTTTTTTTATTCCAGTTTACGGATGCATAATAGGCTGAAATTTCAGCAGCAGGATCTTCGCAGGATAATTTCCAGCTGCGGGTAACATCACCGCCGGTAAGCTTGTTTTCAATTTTAACTACATCAGCGCCCAGCTCCGAAAAAAACATTCCCACCGCCGGACCGGCCAGTACATTTGCCAGTTCTACTACTTTAAGATCTTTAAAAAACAAATCCATTTTATATATTTTTTATCAAAGTTAATTTTTATTGAATATCCTGAACTTGGTACCATAAAAAAAGAATTTGCTTTAAGAACGTCATTGCGAGGGCTTTTCGCCCGAAGCAATCTCACACCAGAGTATAAAACTACAATGAGATTGCTTCGGGCGAAAAGCCCTCG
>JAOQAG010000045.1 GCA_025963715.1 Bacteroidota bacterium | reverse complement strand
ATAATAATTAACGAGTATTGGGAAGTTTATACCATGAAAAGAAATTATTTTAAGAACGTCATTGCGAGGGCTTTTCGCCCGACGCAATCTCATTCTAGCTTTACACGCTGGTGTGAGATTGCTTCGGGCGAAAAGCCCTCGCAATGACGTTCTTAAAATAATTTCTTTTCATGGTATAAACTTCCCAATACTCGTTAATTATTATTACGCAGATAAAAAATTGCTTGCGATTTTTTATAATCGGTGAAATTCGATTTTAATTTTTTTAATCTGTGAATCTGTGGCAAAAAAGCAGTGTTTGAATAAACCACCGTTATTTTACTTTCCTGTACTAAAAAATGGAATATTAATGTGCAGCGAGATCCGGTGTGTTTCATTCGGCATAAACGTGTTTCGCGTCAGAAATATAGTGTACCCGTAATTTATTTGTATGACCCCTACCGGAAAAGAAATGCCTATTTCAGGGGTAATTGCCGGATAAAATGTTTGAAAGCGATCGTTGTATAAAATACAGTTCAGATTAAAATTAAACAAAAGAAAATTATAATGCCCGACGCCAATTTTTGGTGCTACCTGCACTTTTTTATTTTTGTATCCCATCTCCGTTCCGGCAAGTAGATAACTGACCGGTTGAACAAGATCACCTATGTCGTGGTCTTTTAAACGGCAATATTTTTTTATTCCCAGTTCCAGCCAATGACTATTCTGATAAGTATAGCCAACCGACAATCCCCATGGGCCTTTTAGATTCAATGTGTGTAAGAAATTTTTTTTCATCCCAGCTGTAAAAGCATGTCCTTCGGATTTTACGAGGATGTTATTTTCGTAATAATCTACCCGGAAATTTTTGTTCTCCGCATTTTTATATGTTATTTTTTTCAACTGTGGGTCCCCATTTGCGCCGGGTGTGTAAGTGTAATAGAGCTGTTGTGCGATCTCACCCTGATGATAGCTAATGGTGTGATCCATTTCTCCGTCGGACTTAAAAAACAGCCAGTAACCATCCGCTTTTCCATCCACGTAAGTACCGGAACATGCTTTCTGTCCGTTTGGATAGTTACAGGAGCAGGCGCCGGATAATTGTGAATTTAAATACGTAAAAGAACAGGTCATCGAATCGGGGATACCCGGAAACAAAGCTTTTTCCTGCCATGTGCCTTGTTTCATTCCCAGCGCATCGGTATAACCGTAAACAGTATGAACGGTATCGTATACCTGCGCATGTGTGCAGATGGGGAAAAGAAAAAGCAGTATATAAATAGTTCTCATGCAATTTTATCAATATCCTGTACGGAAAAATGGGATGGTAATGTGTACTGAGATCTTGTGCGTTTCATTCGGCATAAATTTATTTGGCGTTAAAAATATATTGTATCCGTAATCGACCTGTAAGATGCCATAAGGCAGGGAAAATCCTATTTCCGGGGTAATTGCCGGATAGAATTTTTGAAACTGATCATTGTATAAAATGCAATTTAAGTTAAAATTACAACAAACGAAACCGTATCCGCCAACACCAATTTTTGGAGCGAGCTCTGTTTTTTTATTTTTGTCGGTACCAATTTCTACTCCGGCTGCAAGATAATTCTGCGGCGCAACAATATCATCTATGTCGCCGGTACCTGTACTGTAACTGAATTTTTTTACACCCAGCTCCAGCCAGTGATTCTTTTGATAGGTATAACCGGTTGTAACAGCCCATTCGCCTCTTAAGTTTACAAAGCCAACCGGTTTCATGATGGTGCGTCCGTTGGATGCATGATAGGTTTTTAGCAGCTTGCCGTTTTCATAATATTCTATTTCGGTCAGGCTGTCGTTTTTATCTTTATGGATTACCTGTTGCAATTGCTTTTTTGCCGGATTAATTTCGTTCTCTTCATATACATAATAATATGTATCCAGCACTTCGCCTTTCTCATACCAGGTCCTGTAATTTATAGATCCATCAGGATTGTAGAAATCCCATACGTTGTCCTTGACCCCATCGCTTATATAATCTCCTGTTACGGCTTTTGTTCCGTTTTCGAAAACACAATCACAATCAGCGGCTCTTTTTCCATCCTGGTAACGGACAATACAATTTAGCGAATCGGGATAACCGTTGAAGAGCATTTTTTCCGGGAATTTCCCCTGTTTTCTTCCAAGCGAATCAATGCGGCCGGAAAGCTGCGCATGGATGCAGAAGGGGAAAAGCAGAAAAATAAAGATGAAGGGATATTTCATTGGGATACATTTTTTGCCACAGATGTACGGATTTTTTATTTGATTATATATTACACGGATGAATAAAATCGCAATGCAATTTTGAAAGAATTTGTGCAATCATATTTGCCTTTTTTAATCTGTGAATCTGTGGCGACATTGTGCCGCTCATGTGAATTAATTATTCTTTACCACCAGCTGCACCGTGTACCGGCTTTTTACTTCCAGTAAAATTTTCTTGCCAATCGTTACGCGCTCAATCGTTGCCTGATCATAATAACGGATCGTGATCAATTCCAGGTTATCGTTGTATAAAACTTTATAATCTTTCTGCAATGTTTTGATCAGGTCAGGTAATTTGCGCTCATCATTATCCACACTGATGGAAAAGCTGATCGCAGAATTCTGCATCACATTTACTTTCACCTGGCGCTCTGCAAACAGGTTGAACATGCTGCTCAGGTTTTCTTCCATGATAAAAGAAAAATCCTTTGGTGAAATGGACAACAATACCTGGTTGATCTTAAAAATAAAAGAAGGGATCGGCAATGGCGATTGCACATCGTTAATGATCGTTCCGGTTTCGGCCGGATGTAAAAACGATTTTACATACAGCGGGATCTTCTTATTCTGCAATGGTTTTATGGTTTTCGGATGGATCACGGTAGCGCCGTAATACGCCAGCTCAATGGCATCCTGGTAAGAGATCTGCTCCAGTTTTTTTGTTTCGTCAAACCATTTTGGATCCGCATTTAACACGCCCGGTACATCTTTCCAGATCGTGACACTCTCTGAATTTGTAGTGTAGGCAAGGATTGCAGCTGTATAATCGCTTCCTTCACGTCCCAGCGTGGTGGTAAAATTTTCGGAAGTGCCGCCTAAAAAACCTTGTGTGATCACAATCTTTCGGTTGTTTCCGGCATCTGCAAAAGCGGGCAGTAAATATTTAGTGACAAGATCCTGGGTCAGGCCCCAATCCACCGTTCCTTCGCGATAGGTATTGTCAGTTTGGATCAGGCCGCGTACATCCCACCATTGGTTGAATACACCGGCTTCATTTAAATAAATGCTCACGATCTTTGTAGAAATGATCTCGCCAAGGCTCACCATTTTATCATATTCGTAATTGTAGTTTTCGGTTGGCTCATCTTCAATTGCCCAATCCAGTTCTACAAATGCATTGCTGATCTCGTTGTAAACGGAATGATTTTTATCCGGAAATAATTCTGCAAGAATATCGAAATGATATTTTTTTATTTCTTCTAAAACCGTTATCGGATTTTCTTTTTTATAAAAAACGGCATCCGTTAAGCGCTCCAGTGCGTTGGTAACTTTACCCATTGCGGAGATCACTACCAGCGTGTTTTCATTGGCGCTGTATGCGGATAGGATGGTTGCTACATTTTTTACAGCGTTTGCATCTTTAACAGAAGCGCCGCCGAATTTAAATATTTTCATATTAGTTCATTGGTTTATTAGTTCAATGGTTCATTGGTTTGCTGTGTGCTGCGTGTTACACACCCCTGGCCCCTCTCAAGAGGGGAATGCATCCTACAAACATTGGTAATCATATTATTATTTTATAATTTTATTTAAAACTATAATTTCTAAATTCTGTACAATGATTCAATTCCCTTCTTGAGAGGGGCCAGGGGTGTGTTCTACACAGATACACCCTATTTACTTTTATTTAAAATATTCCTGTATTTGCTTCTCCACTAACTTACAATTCACCCATTCGCCATCAAAATTCGAATTTACTTTTTCATAAAATTTAATTGCCGGTTCGTTCCATTCCAGTACCTGCCATTCCATACGGCGTGCGTTCATTTCTTTTGCAACTTTTACTACTTCATCAAATAATTTTTTACCGATCCCGGATTTACGTTGTGTTTCCGTAACAATAATATCTTCCAGGAAAATGCATTTACCTTTCCATGTGGAATATTTGATGTAATAAAGCGAGATGCCTACGATCTTACCATCCGTTTCAGCGACAAAAAAACGGAAAACGGGATTTTCGCCAAACCCGTCGCGTTCCATTTCTGCAATGGTAACCGCAACTTCGTTAGGCGCTTTTTCATAAGCGGCCAGTTCTTTTACAAGGTTCAATACCTGCGGCAGATCGGTGATAAGTCCTTTTCGGATGTTCATGTGTGTGAAAGCTGAAAAATGATCGGTAAAAGTAGCTGTTTCTTTGCTTTTTACGTTTAAAATTAATCATTTTTATGTTCCGAAAATATTGCGATATTTGAGCATCTCTAAACATAAAAACCGAACATGAGCAAGGTAAAAACACTAGGACAATTTATTATTGAAAAGCAATCTGATTTTCCATACGCAAAAGGCGAATTATCCCGTTTGTTGCGCGATATCGGGATTGCATCCAAAATTGTAAACCGTGAAGTAACAAAAGCCGGTCTGGCAGATATATTGGGCGATGCAGGCGAGATCAACATTCAGGGTGAAAATGTGAAAAAGCTGGATGTGTTTGCCAACGAGCAGTTTATTGCAGCGTTGAGCGTGGGCGGCGAGTGCTGCGCGATCGCTTCGGAGGAAAATGAAGACATTATTGTGATCGATAACGAACAATCGAAAAATGCGAAATATGTAGTGGCAATGGACCCGCTGGATGGTTCCTCCAATATTGATGTGAATGTTTCTGTTGGAACGATCTTCTCGATCTACCGCCGCCTGTCGTTAAACGGCCCGGGAACGCTGGAAGATTTTATGCAGCACGGTACCGAGCAGGTAGCTGCCGGATATGTAATTTACGGTTCGTCCTGCATGATGGTGTATACCACCGGCAAAGGCGTGAACGGCTTTACGCTGGATCCTTCTATCGGTGAATTTTGCCTGTCGCATCCCAACATGCAAACACCAAAAATGGCAAAAACCTATTCCATCAACGAAGGAAATTATGTACACTTTCCGGATGGCGTAAAAAAATACATTAAATATTGCCAGGAAGAGGACGATGCAACCAGTCGTCCGTATTCATCGCGTTACATCGGTTCGGGTGTGGCAGATATTCACCGGAATTTAATTACCGGAGGTATTTATATTTACCCGACAACAGCAAAATCTCCGAAAGGAAAATTGCGTTTGTTATACGAATGCAACCCACTGGCATTTATTATTGAGCAGGCGGGCGGAAAAGCTACGGATGGCTTTAAGCGCATCATGGAGCAGGATCTGAAATCATTGCATCAGCGTACGCCTTTATTCCTGGGTTCTGCCGATATGGTGGACCAGGCGTGTGATTACATGAAAAAATATTCGATGACGGAAGCTGCGAAATAAAATCTATATTAAATAATTGCTAAACCCTTCTTTGCCACAGCGGAGAAGGGTTTATTTTTTGTATTTTTGTGCTCTCGTTTTATTCCAAAAATCCCTTTGTTGAGCGCGTGACGAAAGAAGACATCTTAAAAAAGTTCAGTGACTCCGAAAATAATTCATTGTTAACACAGGAATTAAAAGGAGAAGTTACGCGCGTACATCTCAAAAACACAGTTGGTTCCAGTGTTTCGTTTATTGCAGCGGCGGTTCATCAGCATGTATATAAAACCAATTTACTGATCCTAAATGACAAGGAAGAAGCAGCGTATTTGCTGAACGACCTGGAAAATTTACTGGGCGAGGAAAATGTATTGTTCTTTCCTGCATCGTACCGGATGCCTTATGAACATGAGGAAATAGACAATTCCAATATTTTATTGCGTGCCGAAGTGTTGAATAAACTCAATGCTCCGTCCATGAATGCAAAAAGCGGGGAAGGCCGTCACGTATGCATTGTAACGTATCCGGAGGCGCTGACCGAAAAAGTAGTTACGAAAGTAAATCTTACAAAAAATACGCTGCAGATCAAGCAGGGCGAGCGGATCTCCATTGATTTTATCATGGAAGTGCTGCAGGAATACGGTTTTGATCGTGTGGATTATGTAGTGGAACCGGGGCAATTCTCTATCCGCGGCGGGATCGTGGATATTTTCTCATTCTCGAATGACAATCCATACCGCGTTGAGTTTTTAGGGAATGAAGTGGATTCTATCCGCAGTTTTGATCCCATCTCGCAATTATCAGTGCAAAAACTGGTGTATTGCTCCATTATTCCCAATATCCAAACACGTTTGCTGCAGGAAAGCCGCCAGTCGTTTTTCGAATTCATTCAAAACGATGCGATCCTGTGGTTTCAGAATTTTCAATTGTCGCTTGAGAAAATAGAAAAGGCGTTTGACCTGGCAACGTATGCTTACAGTCAGCTGGATGGCGTGATCGCCCAATTGCCGCCTGCGGAATTATACATTGATAAAGATAATTTTTCGCGGCAGGCACTTTCATTTTCCACGGTGGAATATGGCAATCAATATTCATTCAAAGCCGCGCTCACGATCACGTATAATTTAACGCCGCAGCCGAGCTTCAACAAAAATTTTAATTTGCTGAATGATAACCTGCAAAGCCTTTCGCGACAGGGTTATGATATTGTGATCTTCGCGGAAGCGCACAAACAAATAGAACGCTTATACAAAATATTTGAAGATCTAAGCGGTAAAAAGCTTGCCAATAATGGAGAAGGGACTGCATTGCCTTTCGGCGAAGGCTGGGGCGGCGCATCATTTCACGAAGGATTTATTGACAATGATCTGAAAATGGTGTGTTATACCGATCACCAGATCTTTGACCGTTATCACCGTTTCCGTTTAAAAAATTCGTTCAATAAAAAGAACGAAGCGCTGACGCTGAAAGAGCTGAAAGGCTTGAATCCGGGCGATTACGTAACACACATTGATTATGGCGTAGGACGTTACGGCGGTTTGGAAACGATTGAGGTGAACGGAAAAACACAGGAAACGATCCGTTTGGTTTACAAGGATTACGATGTGGTGAACATTAGTATTCATTCATTGCACCGCATTGCAAAATATTCCGGAAAGGAAGGCACAGAACCGAAAATAAACAAGCTGGGTACCAATACCTGGGCGACATTAAAACAAAAAACCAAGAAAAAAGTAAAAGAGATCGCTTATGATCTGATCCAGTTATATGCGAAGCGAAAAGCGCTGAAAGGCTTTCAATTCAGCAAAGACGGCTATATGCAGAACGAGCTGGAAGCATCGTTTATTTATGAAGATACGCCCGACCAGGTAAAAGCTACTGCGGATGTAAAAAAAGACATGGAGGCGGAAGCGCCTATGGACAGGCTGGTGTGTGGTGATGTAGGTTTTGGAAAAACAGAAATAGCGATCCGGGCTGCATTTAAAGCGGCTGTGGATGGCAAGCAGGTGGCTGTATTGGTGCCGACAACAATCCTGGCGGTGCAGCATCAGAAAACATTCAGCGAACGCTTAAAAGATTTTCCTGTAAAAGTGGATTACATCAGCAGGTTTAAATCCGCGAAACAACAAAAAGAAACGTACGAAAAACTGGAAAAAGGACAGATCGATATTTTGATCGGAACGCATGGCATTGTGGGGAAAGGCGTGAAGTTCCGCGACCTTGGTTTAATGATCATTGATGAGGAACAAAAATTTGGCGTTGCTGTAAAAGATAAATTAAAAACACTGAAAACAAATGTGGATACGCTTACGCTCACTGCTACACCGATTCCACGCACGTTGCAATTTTCGATGATGGGATCCCGGGATCTGTCGGTGATCAACACGCCGCCGCCCAACCGGTACCCGGTGCAAACAGAATTGAATACTTTTAATGAAGAAACGATCCGCGATGCGGTAATGTTTGAAGTTTCGCGCGGTGGGCAGGTGTTTTTTGTACACAACCGTGTTGCTAATATCATGGAAATTGCCGGGATGATCCAGCGTTTATGTCCGGATGTAAAAGTGGCAATCGGGCACGGGCAAATGGATGGCGATAAGCTGGAAGAAGTGATGCTGGCTTTTGTGGAAGGCGAATACGATGTGTTGGTTGCTACTACGATCATTGAAGCCGGGCTGGATATTTCCAATGCCAATACGATCATCATCAACAATGCGCACATGTTCGGCTTGAGTGATTTGCACCAGATGCGCGGACGGGTGGGGCGTTCCAATAAAAAAGCATTTTGTTATTTGTTGACTACGCCGGTTTCGCTGCTTACGAATGAAGCACGCAAACGCTTAAAAACAATTGAAGAATTTTCGGAGCTGGGTAGCGGATTTAACATCGCGATGCGCGATCTGGATATCCGCGGTGCCGGAAATTTATTGGGTGGGGAGCAAAGCGGTTTTATCAATGAGATAGGTTTTGAGATGTACCAGAAAATACTGGATGAAGCTATTTTAGAATTGCGCATGGAGCATGAAGAGCTGCGACAAACGGATGTGGGCGGCACGCAGCAATTTACCAAAACCAAGCACAGCAGTTACCTGAACGATTGCAACATTGATACGGATATGGAGATCCTGATCCCGGATAATTATGTGAATAATATTACCGAGCGTTTAACGCTGTACCGCGAGCTGGATGATTCAAAAGATGAAAGCGAATTAAGCACATTTGAAGCGCGCTTACTCGACCGTTTTGGCCCGGTACCGCACCAGGCGCTGGAGCTCATCCATACCATTCGTTTGCGTTGGCTGGCGCTGGAAATTGGATTCGAAAAATTGTTTTTGAAAAACAACCGGATGGTTGGTTATTTTATTCCGCGGCAGGATTCGCCTTATTACCAAAGCGAAGCATTTACCAAAGTATTAAAGTATGTGCAGCAGAATCCGCGTCTTTGCAAAATGAAGGAAACGAATGGAAAATTAACGCTGTCATTTGAAAATATCCGTTCGGTGGATACGGCTATTGAGGCGTTACGGCCGATTACTTTGTAAGTAGCACGTATCAGGATGTTAATGGCACGAGTGGGGTACTCGCACCTGCCTGGAATTCAAATTTTATTTATCGTAAGTGTTAAATTTAAAATCAAGGATTTTCTTTTGCTTTAAATCTACTGTTGCACTGTAATAACATTTTGCAACTGCCATTCCGAGGCACCAGGTATTTTCATAAAAGGTAGAAGGTTTTTCGAGGCAGGCGCCATTGATCATTACCACCGTTCCCACTTCATTTGAGTGATAAAGCATGTATTGCCGGTTGAAATTAGCCCATGTGGAATCTCCGATAGTTGCCTTCCAATAATCATGTAAGATACTTTTAGCTTTTTTCATGTCTTTTTCCTTAATGATTTCGCAGGTTTCACCGTTTTGTAATTTTACAGTGCTAGCCTTCAGGTAGATTACATCCTGATCAAGTGTTGGATTTCCGGCGGCAATGCTGATCAGGATCAGCATTAAAAATGAAAATGTTTTCATGTAATTTATTTTAAGTGAAATCGGCGAATTTACACCAAAATGAAATTGTACGCCTTTCGCAACATTCAGCTGCCGCTTTTTCAAAACAATAAGAGTCTCATTCTGCAGACTCTTTCGGCCTGTTCAGTAATAGCGGGAATGAGCGGTAGCAGTATTATAGCTACGAAGTGATAAAGCGCATCCGTGAAATTAACCGCAGTTTTCCTGTAGCGCCAGCGTAAGGAAAAATTACCTTACAGGCAGTCCGCCGCGGCGGATTGTAACTTTTTGCCTTCAAAAAGTTAAAGCATAAACATGGACACTAATATATATTAATTGGTGAAAAGTTTCGGATACTCATTTTATTTTAAATAAAATCCCAGTTTGAAAATGCTGCTACTATCACTAAAAGCAAAAATAAATAACAGGTTGTAATTTCATTAAGTAGCAAGGTTTATTCAAATATAACAATAAAAAAAAAGGCGCTTTCGGGAAGCGCCTTTTAAATTAAAAATCAAATCACAAAAACGAAGCATGTAATTTTCCTTCAATCAATAAATGTTTTGAAGTGTATTATCAGAGGCTAAAAAAGTATGCCATTTGCATGAAGCAGTAATGTAAAAGCCGCTTGGATTTTATTATATTTGTTTTCACTGCTTTAGCTCTTAAAACCAGAATGGCATTTAAAGATCAACTCCCTGTAAGTTATTTACTCTTCACAAAAAGAGGCCGCATTAACCGGCTTACTTACTGGACTGCATCTGTTTTTATCTGGAGTACATTTTACGTACTTTTTTATCTGTTGGGGCTTATTTCCGATACAGCCACCTGGACTGTTTACCCGCTTTTATACTGGGCATTAACTGCTACTGCGGCAAAACGTTTGCACGATGTTAATTTTTCAGGCTACTGGCTGCTCCTTGTTTTTATCCCGGTTGCAGGACCTTTGTTTTTAATTTACCTGCTTGGTTTCAGGAAAGGAAACATCAGCCAAAATCGGTTTGGCGCTAATCCCAACTTAGCTCCCGATTATTTTAAAAACGGGGATGCCGAAAAAATTCCGCTTTTAAAAACAGACGAACGCATTGTAAATGATGTAACACAGCTGAATCCCATTATTGTTGCGCGTGTGGAAACACCGGAAAGCATGGAAGAATTACAAGCCATTATTAAAAATGCAGATCGCCCGGTTTCCATTGGTGGCGGTAGGTTTAGCATGGGCGGACAAACGGCCAGCTCCAATAGTATTCACGTTGATATGCGAAAACTGAACCGTGTTATTGATTTTTCTGCTGAAAATAAAACGATTTCAGTTCAAGCAGGTATTCGCTGGTGCGATATCCAGCATTATGTGGATGCGCATAACCTGAGTATAAAAATAATGCAGACCTATGCCAATTTTACCGTTGGAGGTGCGCTAAGCGTGAATTGCCACGGTCGTTACATCGGCCTGGGAGCGCTTATTTTATCCGTAAGATCGCTGCGTATTATTTTAGCAAACGGAGAACTGGTGCAGGTTTCGCGAACGGAAAAACCTGAACTGTTTTTTGCCTGCGTTGGCTGCTACAATGCCATTGCTGTGATTGCATCGGTAGAATTTGAACTGGAAGAAAACGTAGCTGTAGAGCGGATTCACAAAACAATGAAAACGAGGGAGTATCGCCAGTTCTTTTTCGAAAATGTAAGAGAAAATAAGGCTGTTGTTTTTCACAATGGAGATATTTATCCGCCGTCCTATACCAATGTGCGCGGTGTAAGCTGGATTAAAACGGAGAAAAAACCAACCGTAAAAACGCGCCTGATGCCTATTGCCGCTTCTTATCCGATGGAGCGGTATTTTATCGGTGCTTTCAGCAAAAGTAAATTCGGGAAATGGAGAAGGGAACACATTTATGATCCGCTTTTACTTTCGGGGAAAAAAATACACTGGCGCAATTACGAAGCCGGTTACGATGTGGCCGAACTGGAACCGCAATCGAGGAAAAAAAGCACCTATGTGCTGCAGGAATATTTTGTTCCCGTACAGCGTTTTGATGAATTTGCCGCCCTGATGTCAGAGATCTTTAAACGCCACAATGTAAACGTGATCAACGTTTCCATCCGTCATGCATTTAAAGACGACGGTTCTCTGCTTGCCTGGGCGCGTGAAGAAGTATTTGCATTTGTAGTGTGGTACAAACAAAATACGGATGAAGTGGAAATAAACAAAGTAGGGGTGTGGACCCGCGAATTAATTGATGCAGCCATTGCCGTGAACGGCGCTTATTATTTGCCTTACCAGGCGCATGCTACTGCGGAGCAATTTCACAAAGCCTATCCGCATGCTCAAAAGCTGATCGAATTAAAACAAAAATTGGATCCCGATTATAAATTCAGAAATGTGATCTGGAATACCTATTATAAAAAAAATTAAAAATGGCTACAACATCCGAATTCAAAACAGTTTTTTCAAATGTAAAATGGAGCGACGATTTTTATCGCTTTTTACAAATCATTTTTCATTTGTATCCCGAAGATAAATTTCATCACCTGATCGCATTAAAAAGCAAAGAAAAAAATACGGATGAAGAAATTTACAAAGCGATCCAGGCAGACCTGCCGAAGATCAAGCCTTTCCTTTCTGAGCTGACGCTGGCATTGCCTGCTTTGAAAAAACAAAAGAAAGAAATGGCACGCCAGACTTTGCAGCTGCTAGGCGATAAAAAAAATATCAACGGTTACCTCGAGATCGGTTCAACCGGAAGGTACATCAGCGAATTGCACAAGCACATCCGGCTTTCCGGAACAACATACATTACCAACGATATTGCGCCGTCCAATGCTATTGCAGATATTTTTGAACGGGGACAATTAAAAAAGATCGGGACGTTTTTTAATCTCGATTATCAACCGATCAGTAAAACGCAAATTGCTGATGAAAGCATCGACCTGATCACCTGTAACATTGGCTTGCATCATTGTCCGCTTGAATTGCTGGACGGCTATATCAACTCGATTAAACGGGTTTTGCGCAAAGGAGGCTTGTTCATCATGCGCGACCACGATGTGAAAACAACAGAGATGGCTACCTTTGTTTCGTTGGTGCACACCGTTTTTAATTTAGGTTTGAATGTGCCGTACGAAACGGATCACAAAGAATTTAAATCCTTCAAATCCATTGATGAGTGGAGCAAACTGATCACCGCGTACGGCTTTACGGATGCCGGTGCGCGGATCTTACAGGATAAAGATCCCTCGGATAACACATTAATTGCATTTGTAAAACAATAATGAAAAGACTCAGGATCTTAACGCTTTGTTCGGTACTGCTGGCAGTAACGGTTTCCTATTTGAAAAAAGGAAATGCTACTACTATTCCTACCGGTGATGGGCTGGTGATAAAAAAGGAATGGATGATTGCAAATAAACATCCGCTTACGCCTGAAAAATATGTGCGCCCCGCTGATCAGACCTTTCTCACATTTCCGGAATGGTACCTTGTTTTTAGTCCCGACGAACAGGCGCAGTATTTTAAAAAGCACACTGCCACCTCTTTCCCGTTTACAAGCCATACCGCACAAATCTGGGAAAGTTATAAAATTGTGCGTGCGCAGATAAAAGATAATTTTCCTTACAATGGAGGATATCATTTCATGATCTGGGTGATCGGTTCCAGCGCTTCTGTTGAATATTCCATAAAAGCGGGATATGAAAAAATTATCGGGCGCCTTACCGATACACATTCTGTGATCACGGAGGAAGACCAGTTTAATGCAACGTTTACGCAGCAGTACGTCGATTTTATAAAGGATCGTCCCTGGTATGAATTCGATTTTAAAACCAGGCTCAAACAATTGTATACGTCTACGCCGGTTTTTGGTCCTCATGTTTTCAGGAAAATAGAGCGCCGCTACATTCTTACATCCGAGCTGCTGGTAAAATACGTGTATGGAAAACTGATCGGGCTGTGTACGAAAACGGTGTACGACGAAGCATTGCCAACAACAGAAGTGTTGGTAGATTCCATTCCTGAAAATGGCAGATCATTGAATATTATCAAACAATATCCGGATAAATCAGCATTGATAAGCCTTCCGCGATACGATCAGTTTAACGGTGCTATTTCCGGATTAGCAAAAATGGGTTTTACATTCAGGGAAATTGCCGGAAATAATTCCGCGATCTTATTAACCGTTTTGGTTCCATCGCAAACCAATTTGTCGCCCGCTTATGCACAAATAGTTTTTATACAACCTGTTTCATCCGATCCCGCAACAAAACGGATTGCATTTGCTGTTCCCGTGAAAGACCTGAATAAGCTGCTTTTAGAGCTGAATGGTACTAATGTGAAAATAGAGCACGTGTTTGATTTTTAAAAATAAAATATACTGATTATGATTTTACCCACATCAAAACTCGGAGATGTTTCCGCAATTACAATTACAACGCCTGATTTAGAAACATCATTAAGCTATTACCAGCGTTTGGGATTTGCAGAAATTCTCCGCTATGATTTTCCGTTTCCATGGATCCAGATCTCTGATGGCGCATTGCTCATCATGTTGCGGAAAGATCCGGCTCCTTATATTTCGTTGACTTATTATGTAAAGGATCTGAATAAGGTAGTTGGAGAATTGGAGCAATCCGGAATTTCATTTTCTCAAAAGCCAGCCGAAACGGATTTGATCAAACGTTATTTGTTTCAGTCGCCGGACGGACTTACCATTAGTTTGGTAACGCATGTAGATGGTTTTGAACAACCGCCCGGGCCAACAATGTTGCAGATGGCGCAAGCCGATTTTTTTAATCCCGCTAAATATGTAAACAAAACCTGCGGATTGTTCGGAGAATTTGCACACCCGGTAAAAGATCTGGCGCAATCCATTTTATTTTGGGAAAAATTAGGATTTAAAACGCTTTCAAAATTTGAAGCGCCTTATTCCTGGGCAATTATCAGCGACGGATTAGCGGTGATCGGGTTACACCAGACAAACAGTTTCTCCTATCCTGTGATCACCTACTTTGCTGCGGATATGAAAGAAAAAATTGAAAAATTAAAAGCGGAAGGATTAACCAATTTCAGCGAAAGCGGCGGAGGTAATATTGTATTGACAACGCCCGAACAGCAAAAAATAAATCTTTTTAAACTGGGAATGTAAGAGCAAAAATGTGTTGAAGTATCTATAAAAAAAATCGTCCCGCAATATTTTGCGGGACGATTTTTTTATTTGATTTTAAAGGTTATGTTGTAGGAAAATGTTTATTTTACCTGATATTTCATTTCGATTTGTCATCCCGGGTCAGGCCCGGGATGACAGCTCAGGAGAGTATTTCCGCATTAATTAAACTTTTTCAATTTCATTTAGATTTAAAACACACCATCATCATACGCCGTCTCGCCGTGTAATCCTTCATCCAGCCCTTTATCCTCCACATCTTCCGGCACACGCACTTTTGTAAATTTATTGATCACAATCAGCATGATGTACGTAAAAATAAATGCGTATGCTGCTGCGCCCAATGTGGCAACCGTTTCTTTGATAAAAAATTCCGTACCCCCGTGGATCAAACCATCTGCTCCGGCAGGATTCACAAATTTAGATGCAAAAACACCCAACAGGATAGTACCAAGTACGCCGCCCATTCCATGCACGCCCCACACATCCAGCGCATCATCCCAGCCTCTTTTGTTTTTAAAGTCAACGGCAATGTAACATACAATTGCCGATGCAACACCGATCACCGCAGCATACGGCAATGAAATATAACCCGCTGCAGGCGTTACCGTTGCCAGTCCAGCTACAGCCCCCGTAAGTAATCCTACAAATTTCGGTTGTTTTGCGCCGCGCGTCCATTCAATGATCAGCCATGTTACCGCTGCAAAAGAAGCGGCAATATCTGTATTCAAAAATGCCAATCCCGTAACTGCATTTACATCCAGCGCACTACCTGCATTAAAGCCGTACCAGCCAAACCAAAGCAAACCGGTTCCCAGCGCGATTAAGGGAACACTGTTCGGTTTATTCTCCGTGTTCCTGCGTTTTCCAAGATAGATAACGGAAGCAAGCGCCGCAAAACCAGCAGTAGCATGTACCACAATTCCACCTGCAAAATCCAGTACGCCCCATTGTTGTAAAAATCCGCCGCCCCAAACCATGTGAACAAATGGATAGTAGACAAAAATCTGCCACAAAATTAAAAAGATCAGGTACGATTTAAATGTAACGCGGTTAACAAAAGCGCCGGTGATCAGCGCCGGAGTAATGATCGCGAACATCATCTGGTAGGCCATAAAAACAAATTCGGGCAGTTTCGGATTACCCGAGTAAGCCGAATTTAAATTAACACCGTGCATCATTACCTTGTCGAAATTCCCGATCACGCCGCCAGCACCACCGCTAAAACAAAGCGAATAACCGAACAGGAACCACAGAATTGTGGTAATTCCCATCGATACAAAGCTCTGGATCATAATTCCTAAAATGTTTTTTTTGCCTGCCAGTCCTCCGTAGAAAAAAGCAAGGCCGGGCGTCATTAGCATTACAAGGGATGTGGCTAATAACATAAAGCCGGTGGTACCTGTGTCGAACATGTTGTAGAGATTTAAAGGTTAAATTATTTATTGAAATGTGATGCCCATATTGATCATTGCTTCGTAACGAACGGCCGTGTTTGTATTATTCCAGCGGAAGATTTCCTGGTCCTTGTCCATCTGCAATTGCCGTCCTTCCAGGCGGATGTAAGTATTATCTGTTGGTTTGTATTCCAGTCCGAACGTAGCTCCCCACAGCTTGTAACCCGTATACATTTGTTTTTTATCCAGGATCACGCCCGACATAAATCCCTGCGGATCGTTAAACACTTCGCCTCTTCCGTATATCGAGAACCGGTTTACCAGTTCGTATTTTAAGCTGGCAACGCCGCTGTACATTGCTGCGCTTTTTTTAGGATCATTGATGGCCGAATGCTGCTGAATCCCATAATCTCCGCCGATCTGGATCTTTAATTTTTTGATCTGGTAATTGAAAAATAAATTTTGTAAAATGCGTGTCCGCGATAATGTATCGCCTTTAGGCGCATCATCACCGATGTAATTGGTATAACCGATATTTCCATTCTCGCCCAGCGCATAGGTGATCGCCATTCCCAGCGATTTTTTATCATTGTTATCCTCATAAACTCCGTAAGCATTCAAAACATAAATGTTGATCGCCAGCCGGTCCGTAGGAGTATAATTCAGGCGCACGCCGCTTTCATAATAAGGCTCGTAATAGGTACAAACAGAAACCGAACTGGTAAAATTCTCTTTCGGCAGCAAGCCTTCCGTTCCAAAATGCGTCCGGAAAAATCCCGCATCGATCCATAATTTTTTAAAGATCCGGACACCTGCATGTGCTTCCATCAGTCCTTTGTAATTGGCCGACCAGGTGCTTCCGGGAATATCGCCGAAATGCAGCGTGGCCATTCCGCGCACTTTTTCACCGTCGTAGCTGGCAGTAATTTGTGCCGTATTCAGTCCAAACTGGTTGCTTCGTGGCGATACCGAAGGGAATTTCTGGTAATTGCTTCCCAGCGAATCAGTATAATAGGCATAATAAGCATCCACATAACCGGTAATGGAAACAGGAATGTTCTTAAGCTTTAAAGAATCATGCTGTGAAAATGAAAAGGAAGGTAAAAAGACAATCAAAAAATAGAGTGTAATTTTTTTTGTCATAGGAATAATGATTTACATTATTATTCAAACTTATAAAAATTATTTGAAAAAGCAAGAAAAGTAGTGGTGTAAAGCCACAGATTCACAGATTTTAAATTCAATGCCGATTAATTTTCACTGATCAAAGCATCGGATTTAAATCCCTTTAAGATAGTTTGTAATTGATTTTTATTTTCAAATCTGTGAATCTGTGGCTGAGAAATGTCGGCCAATAAAAAAAGCACCTTGTTTTCACAAAGTGCTTTTCCTTAAAAATATGTTTTGAGATTACCCCATGCTGTTCATCACCGCGCTGAAAGTAACATCCCTTTTTCCCAGTTTTTGAATCATCCGGATGTGTGATGCCAGTGCTTTTCCAAAGGTTTCGTTGTACAAATAAGGCACGCCAAATTCTTTTGCTGTAGCTTCCACGATCGGTGCAATTTCCGGATAATGTACATGGCAGATCCGTGGGAACAAATGGTGGATCGCCTGGTAATTTAAGCCGCCCACATAAAAAGTGATCAGTTTGTTATCCTTTGCAAAATCTGCAGTAGTTTCCAACTGGTGGATCGCCCATTCATTCTCAATATTTCCGTTTGCATCCGGCGTTGGGAAAGTAGTATCTTCCACTACGTGTGCCAGCTGGAACACTACGCTCAGGATCAGCCCGGCAATACCATGCAGGATTAAAAATCCTACCAAAACCTGCCACCAGGCTACATTCAGCAACAATACAGGAAGAACAAAGATATAACCGATATAGACGATTTTCCAGAAAAGGATCCTTCCCAGTGTGATCAGGCGGTCTTTTCTTCCTTCGCGGTTATGGCCGTGTTTAATAAATTCAAAATATTGAACAAGATCCTTTGCAGTAGTCCAGTACAGGGTCATGATCGAATAGAACACAAACACATAAAATACCTGGAAACGCTGCACTTTATAAAATTTTCCGGCAGGCGCAAAACGCATGATCACTTTATTGTCAATGTCGCGGTCGTGCCCGTGAATATTAGTATACGTATGGTGCAGGATATTGTGCTGGGTTTTCCAGTTCTTGTTATCGCCACCAACAAATGTTAACGATAAGCTGATCATTTGATTGATGAACGGGCTGGAAGAGTATGCGCCGTGGTTGGCATCGTGCATCACACTCATTCCGATCCCGGCAAGGCCAAACCCCATTACTGCCCAGCAAGTGTAAAATACAGCCAGGCTGAGCGTATTGCTCATAATAAAAGCATAAGGAACAAAATAAAGGGAAAGCATAAAAATGGTTTTGAAAACCATTGTTGCATTGGCGTGTTGCGAAATGTTATTTTCGATAAAATAATTGTCAACGCGCTCTTTCAGAACATTAAAAAATTGTGTTTTATCCTTGTTAACAAATTTGATTTTTGTTGTTTTCATTTAGAGTATTTAGAGGTAGTAAAGATACTCAAAATTAACAATATAAAGCACGATTTTGTTGTGCGATATTCGTCAGAAGGCCTATTACGCCCTATAAATTAACAAAGTTTAGGATAAATTACAATATGTGTATATACACACATTTTTTTTACGCGGAATTATGAAAACCTTAAAACAATTCCACTTATAAATTTACATCCATGCGTTTGTAAAACGGGAGCATGGAAATGATGAAAAAAACAGAAAATACAACACCCACAAAACTCACATCATCGATCAGCACCAGTAATGTTTCTTTCACAAAAAAGGAGATCACAAATAATTGCACTCCCCAGCGTTTCATGTGCCATAAACCAATGTAGGAAATAAAGCTGGTTGCCACCAAAATCCCAAACAGCGCCGGGTACCAGTCGCCCAGCTTTTTAAGCGATGGGGCAAATACTCCCGGAAAACTGAATACGATCCAGATAAACCCAAGGATACAAATGGTTGAAATTAAGCCCGGACGTTTGATTGCTGCTCCCTGCATACTATTAAATGCTAATTTTTACGAATATTAATTTGTGATATAGTTCATTAGTTTACTGGTTCATTTGTTTATTGGTTTGCTATGTGTTTACTGTGTGTAAATTTTTTTAATGTTTGCAGCGTCAATTCCCCTCTTGAGAGGGGTTAGGGGTGTGTTCTGCATAAAGCGTAACAGCGCATCACCTGCCTCACACCCGGCACACCAATGAACTAATAAACTATTGAACAGTTAACTACTCCTGATAGCCTCCACCGGATCCATCTGCGAAGCGCCATACGCCGGTACAAAGCCCGAAACCACCCCGATAAGGATAGAAATGGTAAAGCCCAGGATAATGTTCGAGCGCGAAAGCGAGATCTCCATTCCCATGGAATCGCCAGCGGCCAGCGTAAGCAGGTATACAATGAACAAGCCGATAAAACCGCCGATCAATGATAAAAATACCGATTCAAATAAAAACTGCATCAGGATAAAATAATTTTTGGCACCCAGGGATTTTTGGATCCCGATAATGTTGGTACGCTCTTTTACCGATACGAACATGATATTAGCAATCCCGAAACCGCCCACCAGGATAGAAAATCCACCGATGATCCAGCCTGCAATCCCTACTACGTCAAACAAACTGTCGAATTGATTGGAGATTAAGCTCGTTTGGTTCAATGCAAAATCCTCTTCCTCCAGCGGCCGTAATCTCCGCTCCGAGCGCATTAATCCTGTCAGTTCGCTGATCAGCTCATCGTTGTTAACGCCGGGTTTGGCGCGGACAAGGATCTGCGGGTCCAGGTTCTCATCATTGATATCGATCAGGCTGCGCGCGTAATTCACCGGTACCAATACCTGTGTATCCACGCTGCCGCCGAGAATGCTCTCTCCTTCTTTTTTGAAAACACCAATCACCATTACCTTTGATCCGCGGACTTTGATCTCCTGCCCGATAGGGCTTTGGTTTGGAAAAAGCGCTTTTGCAAGCACATCGCCGATAATCCCTACCGGCCTGCCGGAAGTGGATTCGATCTCTGTAAAGTATCGTCCTTCCTCAATTTCAAAGCTTTTTACTTTGTCGTACTGGTACGAAGCACAGATCATGCTCACGTTCTCAATGCTGCTGCTGCGGTATTTTACAGTAGTGTTGGCCGAAACCATGAAGGATGCAGATTGTGCACCCTCGCAGTTTTCAAGCACATAGTTCAGTTCCTTGTAAGCCGGTAGCGGGCGGTTTATGTATTTCCACCAGGGATAATCCGGGCCGAAGGTCCAGGGCCATTTTTGAATGAATACCACATCATTACCCAGGCTTTGCACGCTTTTGCGAAGGTTTTGCTCCAGCGAATCCACGATCGTAAATACCATGATCACCGCAAAGATCCCAATGGTAATGCCTAACAGCGAGAGGATCGACCGGAGTTTATTCCCGATCAGCGCCTGCAATGCAAAGATTACACTCTCTTTTAATAAGCTCCAGAAAACCAAATCTAAAGATGTATTTATAATTTATAAAGCACTTGTTTGTCGTTGTTTGCTTATCCCGTAAGGTTTTTACGGGGTCTTTCTTTCGGAAGAGCAGTAAAAATGCCTTTTTGAAAAATCGCTTTTCCAATTTCGGGGCACTGCAAATGTACCAAAAAATCAGGTTGAAAAAAGGCTAATTTTTGAGCCGGAAACCGGGCCGGAAATTTAGCCTTTATTAACAAAAAAAACATTTATCAACAAATTGATTTTAGAGCCTTTGCGATATTTAAAATTAATACTTTTGTATGAGAAATTTTATAGGAATTATGAGCGGATTAAAAAAGATCAAGAATGCACTTATTTCGGTTTATTACAAAGACAATTTAGAGCCTGTAATTCATCAGCTGAACGCATTGGGAGTAAAAATATTCAGCACCGGCGGTACGCAGGAATTTATTGAAAAGCTTGGTGTGAGCGTTACTCCGGTTGAATCATTAACATCTTATCCTTCGATCTTAGGCGGAAGAGTGAAAACACTGCATCCGAAAATTTTTGGCGGGATCCTTAGCCGCCGCGAGTTACAAAGCGATATCGACCAGTTGGAAGAATATGAAATTCCGGAAATCGACCTGGTGATCGTTGATCTTTATCCCTTCGAAGAAACAGTAGCATCAGGTGCTCCGGAGCAAGCCATTATCGAAAAAATAGATATTGGCGGCATTTCGCTGATCCGCGCTGCTGCAAAAAATTTCAAAGATGTGATCATCGTTCCTTCCAAAAACGAATATGTTTTTTTACACGATACCATCCTTGTCGCACAGAAAGGCGAGTCTACACTGGCCGACAGAAAAAAATTAGCAGGCAAGGCATTCAATGTTTCTTCTCATTACGATACCGCCATCTTCAGCTATTTCAACGGTGATGATACAGTGGCGTTCAAGCAAAGCGTGCAGCATGCAAAAGTATTGCGCTATGGCGAAAATCCGCATCAGAAAGGCGTTTTCTACGGAAACCTCGATCAGATGTTCACACAGTTCAGCGGAAAAGAATTATCTTACAACAACCTGCTGGATGTAGATGCTGCAGTTAGCCTGATCGCTGAATTTAAAGACACTACCTTTGCGATCCTGAAACACAACAATGCCTGTGGAATTGCATCCCGCGAAAATTTAGCGGATGCCTACAAAGCAGCATTGGCAGGTGATCCAACAAGTGCATTCGGCGGCGTGCTCATCGCCAATAAAAAACTCGACAGCGCAACAGCGGAAGAAATGCACAAATTGTTTTTTGAAGTGATCATTGCTCCGGCATACGACGAAGCAGCGCTCACACTGCTGAAAAGCAAACCAAATAGAATTATCCTCGAACAAAAGGAAACAAAACTGGCCGCAAAATCGTTTCGTACCTTGCTGAATGGTGTGATCGAACAGGACAAGGATCTGAAAACGGAAACCGGTGCTGATATGCAAACGGTAACTGTTGCTGCTCCTACAGCCGATGAAAAACGCGACATGGAATTTGCCAACAAAATTGTAAAACATACAAAATCAAATACCATTGTGTTGGCAAAGAACGGGCAGTTGCTGGCAAGCGGGGTCGGGCAAACTTCCCGCGTGGATGCATTGTTACAGGCAATTGTAAAAGCCGGTAATTTCGGGTTCGACCTGAAAGGCGCAGTGATGGCTTCGGATGCATTTTTTCCGTTTCCGGATTGTGTGGAAATTGCACACAAAGCTGGCATTACCGCAGTGATCCAGCCGGGCGGCTCCATCAAGGACAAAGATTCTGTTGCGTATTGCGATGCCAACGGAATGTCGATGGTAATGACCGGTACACGCCATTTTAAACATTAAAACACAATTTGAAAATGTACCGATTTGAAAATTTGAAAATTGAGAAAACTCAATTTAAAATTTGAAAAAAAAGTACAATTTTAACGCACGAAAAATAATTTTACCGCGATCTGCTAATTACCAAATTTTCAAATCGTAAAATTTTCAAATTAAAAATATGGGTTTATTTAATTTTTTAACACAAGAAATTGCGATTGACTTAGGAACAGCCAACACGCTTATTATTCACAACGATAAGGTTGTGGTGGATGAACCGTCGATCGTGGCGGTTGACCGCATGACCGGAAGAGTGATCGCTGTGGGTAAGCAGGCAATGCAAATGCACGGCAAAACCCATGAAAACATCAAGACCATTCGTCCGCTGAAAGACGGAGTAATTGCGGATTTCCACGCTGCAGAGCACATGATCCGCGGAATGATAAAAATGATCAATCCCGGAAAACGTTTGTTCCAGCCATCTTTGAAGATGGTGATCTGTATCCCTTCCGGGATCACGGAGGTGGAGAAACGCGCCGTTCGCGACAGCGCGGAACATGCAGGCGGAAAAGAAGTGTACCTGATCCATGAGCCAATGGCTGCTGCGATCGGGATTGGTATTGACGTGGAAGAACCGATGGGAAACATGATCATCGATATCGGTGGCGGTACCAGCGAGATCGCCGTAATTGCACTCGGTGGAATTGTGTGCGATAAATCCATCCGGATCGCAGGAGATGAGTTTACTTCCAACATTGAAGAATACATGCGCCGCCAGCACAACATCCTGATTGGTGAGCGTTCTGCAGAGCGTGTGAAAATTGAAGTAGGTGCAGCCATGACCGAAATTGATAATCCACCACCTGATTATGCCGTACATGGCCGCGATTTAATGACCGGGATCCCGAAAGAAATTTATGTTTCCTATGTGGAGATCGCACATGCACTGGATAAATCCATTTCCAAAGTGGAAGAAGCGATCCTGAATGCATTGGAGATGACACCACCCGAGCTTTCTGCCGATATTTTCCGTACCGGAATTTATTTAGCAGGTGGAGGTTCCATGTTGCGCGGACTGGATAAACGTATTTCATTAAAAACAAAATTGCCGGTACACATTGCCGAAGATCCGCTTCGTGCTGTTGCCCGCGGAACAGGCATTGCACTTAAAAATGTAGATAAGTTCCCGTTCTTAATGAAATAAAATAATTTGAAAATTTGCGAATTTGAAAATTTGAAAATGAAAAAGTGTTAGTGCAAAATAATTAGTAGCAAACACAAATTCGTGTCATCCTGAGCCTGTCGAAGGATTTTCTGTTCGTTATCCGTACAAACTACAATATCTGCAATGCGTAGCTTACTTCTGTTTATCTGGAAACATTATTTCTTTTTTGTGTTCTTGTTGCTGGAAAGCTTATGCATTTACCTGGTTGTTCAGAATAATTATTACCAGCGTGCCAGTTTTATCAATTCTTCCAATCGCTTGTCGGCAAACGTTTTGGAAACCGCAACCGATATCAGGCAATATTTTTATCTGAAAGATGAGAATGAAAATCTTTCGAAAGAAAATGCAGAGCTGCGCTCGCGCCTGCTGGAATCAAAACTGGTAAGCATCAACGATCAGCATACCGTAAATGATACCACGCTGCACCAGAAATATACGTATACCAGCGCAAAAGTAGTAAGCAATACCACCAACCGCCGTAATAATTACCTGACACTCAACAAAGGCTCCAACCAGGGGATTACAAAGGACATGGCAGTAATTACGAACACCGGAATTGTTGGACGTGTGAAAGATGTGTCTGAAAATTTTTGTACCGTAATGTCCATGCTGCACAGCCAGATCATTGTAAGCGCAAAAGTAAAAAAGGACGGCTCGTTTGGCCCGCTTACATGGGACGGCGGGGATTATGAATATGTAACGTTAAGCGATATTCCAACACACGTACGTTTAGTAAAAGGCGATACAGTGGTTACAAGTCCCTATTCGCGGGATTTTCCGGAGAATATCCGGATTGGCACCGTGGATACCTGGGAACGGAAATCGAGAGAGAATTTTTATACCGTAAGAGTAAAATTGCTTACGGATTTTAAAAAATTAACGTATGTATACATCGTTAATAACCAGATGAGGAAAGAGCAGCAGGAGCTGGAACAAAAATCAGAAACGGATAAAGAATAAAACGTGTTAAACGAGATCTTCAGAAATATCTTTCGCTTTATTACACTTGTGTTGGTGCAGGTGCTGATTATAAAGAATGTGGAATTGGGACGTTTCATCAATCCCTTTGTATACATTCTTTTCATCATCATCCTGCCATTTGAAACACCCAAATGGGCCGTGCTTTTAATGGCATTTGTATTAGGGATTACCATCGATATGTTTTACGACACGCTTGGATTACATGCCGCCGCCTGCGTATTTATTGCGTATGTGCGCCCGGGAATTTTAAAATTATTTTCTCCGCGCGATGGGTATGAGTCCGGAACGCAGCCAACCATCCAATACCTGGGCGTTCCCTGGTTTCTCTCCTACGCCGGGATTCTTGTGATCATGCATCACCTCATTTTATTCTATATGGAGATCTTTCGTTTCTCCGAATTTTTCTCCACGTTTTTAAGGGTCATCATCAGTGCAGGCTTTACACTGATCCTGATCGTAGTTATTCAATATTTGTTTAACCGCCAGAAAGAAGAGGAATAAACATGAACCAGCTGGGCGACAGAAAATTTTTGATCATTGGCGTATTTATATTTATAGGCATGATCTTTCTTGCCCGTTTGTTTTACATCCAGGTAATTGATGATTCGTATAAGCTGAGCGCCGATAACCAGGCATTCCATAAGGCTACGGAATTTCCGGTGCGCGGTTATATTTTCGACCGCAATAATAAATTACTGGTGTACAATGAAGTGTCGTACAACCTGATGGTGCTGCCAAAAGAGATCAGTAAAACAGACTTTGATACGGCAGGTTTTTGCGACCTGATGGGAATTACAAAAGATGTATTCCTGAGAAAAATGAGAAAGGCGATCCTTGCACCCAATTCACCCATGAAAGAATCGGTGTTTGAAAAACAATTGTCACCGCAGGATTATGCTTCGCTGCAGGAACGCTTGTACCGCTTCAAAGGATTTTCGGTAGAATCGCGCTCCCTGCGCAAATACCCGCAGAAGGCAGCAGCACACATGCTGGGCTACATTGGCGAGGCCGATAAAGCCATGACCGAAAAAGATCCGTATTATAACGAGGGAGATTACATCGGCATTAGCGGTATTGAGAAAACATACGAGAAAGTATTGCGTGGAAAAAAAGGAGTTCACATCATCATGAAAGATGTGAACGGCCGTGAAAAAGGAAGCTACATGAACGGCTTGTACGATACGGCAGCCATTGGTGGAAAACCTTTAAAATCTACACTCGATCTTGATCTGCAGGTGTACGGCGAACAGCTGATGCAGAATAAAAAGGGAAGTGTGGTGGCCATTGACCCAAGCACCGGTGAGATCCTGGCAATTATTTCCAGCCCGTCCTACGATCCCAATTTATTGGTAGGACGTGCCCGCGCCAAAAATTTTGCTGCATTGATGATGGATACCGTTGCCGTTCCTTTATTTAACCGTGCTACCATGGCATCGTATCCTCCGGGATCAACATTTAAGCTGGTGGAATCACTCATCGGGCAGCAGGAAGGTGTGCTGACAGTGGACACGCGTTATCCCTGCGCACGCGGTTATCCGCCCGGCGGCGGACACCCGAGGTGCGAAGCGCATGCATCGCCGCTGGCTTTGTATGATGCCATTGCACATTCGTGTAACTCGTATTTTTCCTACGTTTTTAAAAGTATCATCGAAAATAAAAAGTACCACGATACGTACAAAGCTTATGAAGCCTGGCGCGAGATTGCTATGAGCTTTAATATCGGTAAAAAAACAGATTCCGATCTGGCCAACGAATTGCGCGGCAACATCCCAAGCATTAACTATTACGATAAAGTATTCGGGAAAGGCTCCTGGCATGCATCCACTGTTATTTCACTCGGGATCGGGCAAAATGAGCTGCTGATCACACCTTTGCAAAATGCGAACATTGTTTCCATCATCGCCAACAGAGGCTGGTATTATACACCGCACATTGTAAAAGAGATCAACAACAATCCGAATGATACCGCCCTTGCGCGTTTTAAAGTAAAACGTTATACGATGATCACTGATACCAACATTTACAACAATGTGATCATTGGGATGAGTAATGTGGTGGAAAGCGGCACGGCGCATTTATTAAAGATCGATGGCATTGATTTTTGTGCAAAAACCGGAACGGCGGAAAACCCGCATGGGAACGATCACTCTGTTTTTGTTGCGTTTGCACCGAAGATCCATCCGCGCATTGCGATTGCCGTATTGGTGGAAAACGCCGGTTGGGGCGCTTCCTGGGCTGGCCCGATCGCTTCCCTCATGATGGAAAAATATTTGACCGGAAAAGTAAAACGTCCGGATCTGGAGAAAAAAATGATGGAAGGGGATCTGATCCACAATGTTAAACCTTATGTGAAACATATATCTAATTGAGGAACCCGAACAATAGCAGTATTTTTTACAATATCGACTGGTTCACGGTATTGCTCTACCTGGTGCTGATACTAATAGGCTGGGCAAATATTTATGCAGCCGTTTACAACGAAGAGCATCATGCTATTACAGACATTACACAGAAATACGGCAAGCAGATGCTCTGGATCGGGACTGCGATTTTACTTGCGCTGATCATTCTTATTATTGATGAGAGTTTTTATACTGCTTTTGCATACGTTATTTTTGGTGCCCTTCTCCTTGCCAACATTGCAGTACCTTTTATAGGAAGGGAAATAAAGGGCAGTCGTTCCTGGTTTGGTGTTGGAGGGTTTGGAATTCAACCGGCAGAGTTCATGAAGTTTGCTGCCAATCTTGCGATTGCAAAGTTCCTCAGTAATCAGAACATTAAGATAGCTGATTACCGCAATACCATTATTTCCCTGCTGATACTTGGAATCCCGATGATCATCATCATGAAGCTGCAGAATGAAACGGGTTTAGCCATTGTTTTTGTAGCGTTTATTTTTACGCTGTACCGCGAAGGATTATCGATCAATTACCTGGTCATTGGCCTGTTTGTAACCATCTTGTTTGTGCTGGCATTGCTTGTAAATAATCTTTACATCTATATTGCCATTATTGCTATTTCGCTCATTGCAATGCTGTTTTACAAACGTACGCTAAAGAACATACTCATTGGTTTGCTGATAGCGCTTTTGGCTTGTGGAATTGTAGCAGGGACAAGGTATGTATACGATCATTTACCGGAGCATCAGAAAGTGCGTATTGGTGTATTATTCGGCATCATAAACGTAGATAAAAAGAAGGAAGGTTACAATGTAAACCAGGCTAAGATTGCCATTGGTTCGGGCGGATTTTTAGGCAAAGGATATTTACAGGGTACACAAACCAAATATGATTTTGTACCCGAGCAGGATACAGATTTTATTTTTTGTACCGTAGGCGAGGAGTGGGGCTTTGTTGGCTCTGCCTTTGTGATCATTTTGGAGCTTACGCTGATCATCCGCGTGGTATTTATGTCGGAGCGACAGCGCTCGCCTTTCAGCAGGATTTATGGCTATGGCGTTGCTTCGGTACTGTTTTTTCACTTAACCGTAAATATAGGAATGACCATCGGGCTGGCACCCGTGATCGGTATTCCGCTTCCCTTTTTTAGCTACGGCGGCTCTTCGCTGTGGTCATTTACCATTCTCCTTTTTATTTTTATCAAGCTGGATTCACATCGTTTGCAGATTCTGAGGTAGTTCAAAGTTCAAAAGTTTAAAGTTTAAAGTTTAAAGTTTTGCTGGGTGCGGATGTTGTGTTTGATCCATCGGAGATCAATCTTTCTTTGTACTGTCATCCCGGGCTTGACCCGGGATCTCATGAATGTTTGTAGTATTTAATTAACCGATCCGGCAACAGGTGCGGGATGACAATTTAAAATGGGAATGCAATTTTTTTAAGATTGATAATTGTGATTTTGCATACAGCATGCACACAGCAAACTTTAAACTTTTGAACTTTAAACTTTAAACTTTTTTGCACAGATTCGTTTTTCGTTCCGGCGGGCGTTATTCGTAAATGGCATGTTTATTTACAAAAATTTGTAAAAACCATTGTCATGAAAACAATCGCCTCCCTTTTTTTCGTCATTTTCGTTGCTGTAATGAATGAAAATGGAAAAGCCCAAACTCCGCCTGTAAAAAGCAAGACCGATTCTGTGGCTACGTACGAAGTATTTATAAAACAATCAAAAGAGAAGATCAAAAAAAATGAAGCTTCCATTGATGCGCTAAAAGAAAAAAGAGACAAACGTCTGGCAGATCTAAAAGCAAAATACGATAGCCAGATCACTGCACTGGAATCAAAAAACAAAGCGATCCGCAAAAAAGTAAAACACGTAAGCCCAAGCAATTGGCAAACCATGCAGGCATCATTGAATAGCGATATGGATGCATTTGAGAATTTTCTGCTGAACAATGCTGACGATGGAGAGTAGGAAGGCAGTAGACAAATGAAAAAAGTCGACAAAAAACAAATAAAATTAATTGAGTATTGGAAAGTTTATACCAAGCTACAGCTATTTTATTGGAAAAACTTTTAATCAACGCGTCATTGCGAGGGCTTTTCGCCCGAAGCAATCTCACACCAGATTATGAACTAGAATGAGATTGCTTCGGGCGAAAAGCCCTCGCAATGACGTTCTTAAAGTAAATTCTTTTTAT
>JAOQAG010000016.1 GCA_025963715.1 Bacteroidota bacterium | reverse complement strand
TACTCCTTTGTTTTGTATTATATTTGTAAAAGAAGGTTGGAACTGCACTTCCGTAAAATTTCTAATTATTTACTTCTTTAGGAATTCCCTTCTTTATTATTTGGGTCAAAGTAAGTCTTGAGTACCTAAATTAAATACGGAATATGCCGGTCAGCCCGTAAAATTTCTGTTTGTTTCCTTCGATGATCAGCAAAAGCTGCTTGATTTTTTCAAAAGGAAAGGCGCTTCCACTTCCATCCAAACATTCATGGATCAGAAAACACTCGAAAATACATTTTGCCTGTTGAGCGGTTACCCGATGAATTTTATACTCGATAAAAACGGGAAAGTAATGGAGGTGTGGACAGAAGAAAATCCGGAAGCAGACAAACAGCAGGGATTTTATGATAAAGTAAAATCGCTGATCAATAGCAGCTTAAAATAAGCTACTCAAAATACTAATTATCAATATTTTATCATATCCATCACGTGTTTTTCCAACACACGGATCGTATATTCATCCCTGATCTTTCCTTCCCCATCCAGCAAACCCGAAATGCCGGAGATCGGTAATTTATTAGGATGAACATGAATACCTAAATAATGCAAAATATCCGTTAAATGGTCCATTCCGCGAAGGTTTCCGGCCCTTCCTCCCGCCGTTCCAATCAATCCCGCCTTTTTTTCGCGGTTCATATCGTGGGGCATTGCATCCAGGAACACTTTCAGGATTCCGGGGAAACTTCCGTTATATTCCGGTGCCACAAACACAAATTTTTCGGCCGGAATGATAAATTCGTTCAATAATTGTTGAAAATTTTCTGTCCGGCGATGGAACACATCCGAAAAAGCAATGGTTTCCGGTAAATTTTCCAACGACAATAGTTTTGCGCTAACACCCTGTTTTTCCATTAGTTGTGCATAATGTTTTGCCACCTTCAAGGTGTTGCTGTTAGGGCGATTGGTGCCGGAAATGATCGTTATCATAAAATATTATTATTAACAAAAATGTGTTTAAAAATCCATAATAAGTTTTGGGGCGTAAACTGGTCAAAAATCGTAATTTTATACCCCTAAGCTCTGAAAAAAAGGAGCTTTTTGTTTTTTAGGGACCACCCTGAAAAGCGATTACAAAGTAAAGCATTTTATTAATTTATGAACATAACTTATTACGGGCATTCGTGTTTTGGAGTGGAAGTGAATGGCAAGCATCTTTTATTCGATCCTTTCATTACACCCAATGAATTAGCGAAACACATCGATGTAAATTCCGTTAAAGCCGATTATATATTGGTTTCACACGGGCATCAGGATCACATTGCCGACCTGGTAAGCATTGCAAAGCGTACCAACGCCAAAGTGATCTGCAGTTTTGAGATCTCTGTATGGCTAAGCAAGCAGGGCATCACCAATACGCACCCGATGAACATTGGCGGGAAATGGAAATTTGACTTTGGCAACGTAAAATGTGTGATCGCCATCCATTCTGCCGGTTTGCCTGATGGATCCGATGGCGGAATGCCAATGGGATTTGTAGTGGAAAGTACCGACGGCAACTTTTATTATGCCGGAGACACCGCGCTTACATACGATATGAAGCTGATCGGCGATTACCGGAATGTGGATTTTGCATTTTTACCGATCGGGGATAATTTTACAATGGGAATGGACAATGCCATTATTGCTGCCGGGTTTATTAAATGCCGCAACATTATTGGCATGCATTACGATACATTCGGGCTGATTAAGATCGACCACGAACTGGCAAAAAAGAAATTTACCAATGCCGGAAACACGTTGACCCTGTTCGATATCGGGGAAACAAAAAAATATTAAAAATTGCGTTAGAGTTTAAGGATTAAGAACGAATTAATAAACGGAACAAACAGAGATGGGAAAAATTATTGCAGTCGCAAATCAAAAAGGTGGAGTTGGAAAAACAACAACAGCAATCAACCTGGCAGCATGCCTGGCGGTATTGGAATTTAAAACATTGCTGATCGATGCGGATCCGCAGGCAAATTCAACTTCGGGTGTGGGTTTTGATCCGCGCAACATCAAAACAGGAATTTACGAATGCATCATTGATGGCGTTGATCCGAAAGGAATTATCCTGCAAACGGAAACACCGAATTTATATTTATTGCCCGCTCATATTGATTTGGTTGGTGCCGAAATTGAAATGATCAATTTGCCGAATCGCGAAAAAATGATGAAACAATCATTGGAAAAGATCAAATCCGATTACGATTTTATCATCATCGATTGCTCGCCTTCATTAGGCTTGGTGACGGTAAATGCTTTGACAGCTGCCGATTCGGTATTGATCCCGGTACAATGCGAATATTTTGCACTGGAAGGATTAGGAAAATTATTGAACACCATCAAGATCGTGCAAACACGCATGAACCCGGAACTGGCCATCGAAGGAATTTTATTGACCATGTACGACATGCGTTTGCGCCTGAGCAACCAGGTGGTGGAAGAAGTAAAAACTCATTTCCAGCAAATGGTTTTCGATACCATCATTCAGAGAAATACAAAACTGGGTGAAGCGCCAAGCTTCGGGCAAAGCATTATCATGCATGATGCAAGCGGAAAAGCAGCGATCAATTACCTGAACTTAGCAAGAGAGATTTTGCAAAAGAACGGGCTTACCCGTTTGAATGATTCGGAGAAATTTATCAATTTGGAAGAAGAAAATTAAAAAGAAGTTTGAATTCGGAAGTTCAATTTCGAAAGTTGGTAGTGACACATCTGCCAGTTTCGCCACTCACTTCCGAAATTGAACTTCCGCATTGCAACTTTTTTAAAGAAAAACTATAATCAAAAATGAGTACAAAAAGAAACGCATTAGGAAAAGGATTAAGCGCATTGTTGGAAAATGCGAACACCGATATTACCAGTAAAAATAACAAGCTGGAAGCAGAAGGAAAAGTAGTAGGCGCCATTGCCAACATCGAAATTTCACAGATCGAAACAAACCCTTTTCAGCCACGTACGCAATTTGACGAGGATGCATTGAATGAGCTTGCCGGTTCCATTAAGGAACACGGGATCATTCAGCCGATCACGGTACGTAAATTAGGCTACGATAAATTTCAGCTGATCTCCGGTGAACGCCGTTTCCGTGCTTCGCAGATCGCCGGTTTAACCAGCGTTCCGGCTTACATTCGTATTGCCAACGATCAGGCGATGCTCGAAATGGCATTGGTGGAAAACATTCAGCGCGAACAGCTGGATGCCATCGAAGTTGCCATCAGCTACAAACGATTGATCGATGAATGTAATTTAACGCAGGAGCAGCTTTCACAAAAAGTAAGCAAACAACGCTCTACGATTACCAACTATTTACGCTTGTTAAAATTACCGGTAGAAATTCAGCTGGCAATCCGCAACGGCGATTTAACAATGGGACATGCGCGTGCATTGATCAACATTGAGAGTGAAGACAAACAACTGGATATTTACAACCAGATCGTATTGAATAATTTATCGGTGCGTGAAGTGGAAGATTTGGTACGCGGTGTAAAAACCGAGATCGCAAAACCTTCCGGAAACGGCACTGCTAAAAAAGAAACGGAGAAAGCTGATCTGTCATTCGAACAAAAACAGGTCATGGAAGATCTTCGCGCGGTATTTAATACCAAAGTGGTGATCAACCGCGATACAAAAGGAAAAGGAAAAATTGTGATCCCCTTTAAATCTGATAACGACCTGAAACGTATCCTTGATTTACTGGATGCATAATTTACAACGCACATACAACACTGTTTTAAACAGGTTATTTCAATCACTTATTGGAATAACCTGTTTACTTTTATTAGCATCGCCTTGCAAAGCTCAGTTTACCGATACTGTAAAGCACAACAACGATACAACAGCCATTATCAAATCAAAACCTGTTGCGTATCATTCACCTAAAAAAGCAGCGCTGCTTTCGCTTGTTCCGGGGCTCGGACAGATCTACAATAAAAAATACTGGAAGCTCCCAATCATTTACATCGGCTATGGCGCACTTGCTTATTCATTCCAGTTCAATCAATCGGAATATGTAAAATTCCGCAATGCCCTGAGAAATAATCTGAACGGTGTACCGGACCAATACACCAACGATCCGCGGTATACAGCAGACAATCTTGAAATTTATTACAAGCATTATCATCGTTTGCGGGATTTAACAGTGATCGGCGGAATTGCATTGTATGTGTTAAACATTGTGGATGCAGCTGTAGATGCACACATGTATACGTTCAATGTAAGCGATGACTTATCAATGAGCGTTCATCCGACATTGATCAATACTGCCGCGGGTTATCATTACACAGGCGGCATTGGACTGAACATCAAATTTTAAAAAAAGAGTTTAAAGTTTACTGTTAGGAGTTTTGAGTTTGCTGTGTACAAAATTTATTTTTTAGAGATTATAATTTTATGAATATAGCATTGATCGGGTATGGCAAAATGGGAAAAGAGATCGAACAGATCGCTTTAGCGCGCGGACATAAAATTACCCTGAAAGTAGGAACTGCCAATGCAGCAAGCTATACAGCCGATGAATTAAAACAGGCGGATGTTGCTATTGAATTCAGTACACCCGAAGCCGCCATCCGTAATATTTATAAATGTTTTGATGCAAGTGTTCCGGTAGTGGTTGGAACAACCGGCTGGCTGGGACATTTGGAAGAAGTTAAAAAAGCATGTACCCAAAAAGATCAGGCATTTTTTTACGCTTCCAATTACAGCATCGGCGTAAATTTATTTTTTAAACTGAATGAAGCGCTTGCCAAAATGATGAACAATTACCCGGCGTACAACGTCTCCATGGAAGAGATCCATCACGTACACAAACTGGATGCACCCAGCGGAACGGCTATTTCACTGGCAAACCAGGTGATCGGACAATTGCCTGCGAAACAAAAATGGATAAATGCCGAAACAAAAAATCCGGCTGAGCTTTCTATCATTTCAAAACGCATGGATGAAGTACCGGGCACACACACGGTAACGTATAGCTCGGATGTGGATGAGATCAGTATCACACACATTGCACACAACAGAAAAGGATTTGCATTGGGTGCTGTGATCGCTGCCGAATTTTTACAAAACAAAAAAGGAATGTTCGGCATGTCCGACCTGATGAACGGACTAAAGTAATGATGAACGGAAACGCCCGTTAATCCTCATAAAAATTGACATTTATTAACACTTACAACACAATAATTAATTGCATTTTCGTTTCATCAAAAACTAACATTGAAACGTAATAACAAAAATTAAACGTATGGACACTTCTTATTTATTGCTCATTATTTTTTCAATTACTACGATCATCGGCTTGTATAAATTATTTCCACTTGCCGGTGAAGCCGCATGGAAAGCGCTGATCCCGGGTTACAATTTTATTGTGTGGTTAAAAATAATTAAACGCCCATGGTGGTGGATCTTCCTGATCATTACACCCGGTGTTAACTTTTTAATGTACGCAATCATGTGTTTGCTGATGGCGAAAGCATTTAACAAGCGTACAGCACAGGACAAAGTGATCGCATTTTTAGCGGGATACATTTACCTGCCATACATTGCATTTCAAAAAAACACCGTGTTTGTAGGGCCGGAAGACATGAGCAAAAAGAAATCTTCCTGGGGACGTGAATGGACCGATGCCATTGTGTTTGCAGTGATCGCAGCAACAGTGATCCGTACTTTTTTCCTCGAAGCATTTACCATTCCTACATCTTCATTGGAAAAATCAATGATGGTAGGTGATTATTTATTTGTAAGCAAGATCAGCTACGGCCCAAAAATCCCGAACACACCTTTGTCGTTTCCGTTTGCACACCATACATTGCCTTTTACAGCTACCACCAAATCGTACCTGGAATGGTTCAAGCTGCCATACTTCCGTTTACCGGGATTAAGCCATGTTAAAAATAATGACATTGTTGTATTCAATTATCCCGACGGCGATACCGTTGCGCTCGGTACAATCGGAGAAGACCAGGCAATAAGCTATTACCAGCTTTGCCGCGATCTTGGCTGGAGTGAGGTTAACTCACCGGACAAAATAAATCCATATACCGGCCATATGTTCGGTAAAGTGGTTGCACGGCCTCCGGATAAACGCGAGAATTATGTAAAGCGCTGCGTGGGAATTTCCGGTGATACATTAAAGATCATCGATCAGAAATTGTACATCAACGGAAAGTTATCGTATGTGGCGCAAACCATGCAGTATCAATACCTGGTTAAAACAGACGGTTCTACATTTTCTCCAAAACAAATTGAGAAGCTCGACATCAGCGATTATCCGAACGGATGCAAGCTCCTTGGAAACGATTCATCAGGGAATTCATATTACCAGATGAACCTTCCATTCAATAAAATTGACGTCGTAAAAAAATTAGGTTTTGTAAAATCAGTAGAGCCGATCATTGATTCCGCAGGAAAATACGATAAACATATTTTTCCGCATGATCCGACGATCCCATGGAACAATGATAACTTCGGGCCACTGTACATTCCTAAAGCCGGTGTAACCATTCCGCTAAATGCTAAAAATGTTGCGCTCTACAACCGCATCATCATTAACTACGAAGGAAATACGCTGGAAACAAAAGGAGATAAATTTTTTATCAACGGACAGGAAGCAAACAGCTATACTTTTAAAATGGATTATTATTTTATGATGGGCGATAACCGCCATAACTCAGCCGATTCGCGTGCATGGGGATTTGTTCCCGAAGATCACATCGTTGGAAAACCTGTGTTTGTGTGGATGAGCATCAAGGAAGACAACAGGAATATTGTGGATGACAATACACCGCCAAGCAATTTTCTGAAAAAATTAAAAGTATCCCTGTTTGACGATCCGATCCGCAGAGCACGTTTTTTCACATTTGTAAGCGACGAAGGATTATCACGCTCTTATCTTCTTCCTTTTGTGATCATTGTTATTGCAATCAGCGGTTTCTTTTACTTTCGTGGTAACAAACGCAAAACAAAAATCGTAAAGAAGTAAAAAAGCATTCCGGTTGCATGTAAATAAAAAGAAGTTTAAATTCAGAAAAGAAAAAAAGCCACAGATTCACGGATTTTTTTATTTCGAATGAATGATATAAATTTTATAAATCGCAAGCGATTTGGACGATCTGTGAAAATCTCTTTTTATTTTTTACTCTGTGTCCCGATAGCTATCGGGGCTGTGGCAACAAACCGGCGGTGAATGTTAAATTCTGAAATTTGAAAAAAAAATCAACTATAAAAGAGTGGATCAAAGCAATTTTGTTTGCTTTTATAACAATTATACTGTTCCGCACTTTCTTTTTCGAAGCCTTTACCATACCATCTCCTTCCATGGAAAAATCGCTGCTTACCGGCGATTACATCCTGGTAAGCAAACTGAGCTACGGGCCGCGCATTCCCATGACGCCGCTGTCGTTCCCGTTTGCACACCAGCGATTGCCTTTCACGGAAAACACTAATTCGTATCTGGATTGGCTCAAAATTCCTTACCTGCGCTTATTCGGTTCGCCCGATGTGGAACGCGGCGATGTGGTGGTTTTTAATTACCCGATGGAAGATGAAGAACGTCCCATCGACCAGGAAACGTATTACATCAAGCGCTGTGCTGCTGTTTCCGGCGATACGCTGGAGGTACGCGACGGGCAGATCTATATCAATGGGAAATACGGCGATTGGCCCGAAAAATTACAATTCAATTACAAGATCCTTACCGATGTGGATTCCATTGATACAAGTACGATCAACAAGCTCGGAATTACCGAAGGCGGCAAAATGCGCAACAAAGGCGAGTACTGGTTTACACTGAATTTAACTAATCTGGAGAACATAAAAAAAGTGCCGCACGTGGCCAATGTTTCTCCTTTGCTGGAAAAGAAAGGCAGTTACAGCGATTACATGTTTCCGGAAAACGAACATTTTTTATGGAACGTGGATTTTTTCGGACCCATCTACATACCTAAAGCTGGTGATTCCGTAAAATTAACTATCGACTCTCTCCCGCTCTATCAAAGGATCATCAGCATTTATGAAAAAAATGAATTACGTACCAGCCACGATTCTGTTTTCATCAATAATAAATACGCAACACATTATACCTTCAAAATGAATTACTTTTTCATGATGGGCGATAACCGCCATAACTCTGCCGATTCACGCTTCTGGGGGTTTGTGCCCGAAGATCATGTGGTGGGAAAAACAGTGCTGGTATTAATGTCGATTGACAAATCCAATAACGGCAGCCAGATCCGGAGTGACCGGTGGTTTAAATCAGTGAAATGATTGTAAATTACGGTTATGTTGTAGAATAATGTTGCTATTGAAAACGGAAATATTTTTCTGATCCGTCATCCCGTCCGCCGCGGCGGATTGCGGGATCGGTTAATTAAATACCACTAACATGTACGGGGACCCGCAATCCGCCGCGGCGGACGGGATGACAGTATTGTTCGTGAGTATCGTAAAAAACAACATTTTATTACAACATAACCTAAATTATTATTTTTAAGAGCGTCATTGCGAAGGCTTTCGATACTTAATTTTTTAATTGATATTTACTGATTAACTTTGCAGCCTAAAAGCTTTTACAATTTAAAATGAACAACACCGTACTACTTTCTACCGCATATTTAGGCCCGATCCAATATTTTCAAAAATTAGCCGCTTACCCGAACACTATCATTGAGCATCACGAGCATTTTGTAAAACAAACCTACCGCAGCCGCTGCGATATTTATTCGCCAAACGGAATCCTTACACTCAGCATTCCGCTTGAAAAACGCAACAAGCGCCAGGCGACGAACGAAGTAAAAATTTCCTACGAATACGACTGGCAAAAATTGCATTGGCGTTCATTAGAATCGTGCTACCGGCGCTCTCCTTTTTTCGAATATTTTGAAGACGATCTGCGCCCGTTTTATGAAGAACGTAAAGAAACATTCCTGATCGATTTTAATGAAGCCATTCAGCAGGGGATCCTTTCCTTGTTAAAGTTAAAAACGGAATATTCATTCAGTACCGAATTTCACAAAACATACGAAGGTGCTGACGATTTCAGGACACTGATCTCACCCAAAGAATCCACCCTGTCCGATCCCGCTTTTGTATCCAAACCGTATAACCAGGTTTTTGAGCCCCGTCACGGATTTATACCAAATTTAAGCGTTGTGGATGTATTGTTCAACGAGGGTTCCAGGGCAATGGACAGCATCTCTGCATAATGTAAAAATCACTTCAAATTATTTGGATTTTGTTGTTATATTTGAAACTCAAACGAGTTTAAAGTTAGAAAGTTTAAAGTTCAAAGTTCAAAGTTTTGCTAAGCGCGGATCTTTTATTCTGAAAATAACATTAAAAATATTTTTTTTTGAATTTTGACTTTCTATTTAACTTCTTTAACACACAACAAACTTTAAACTTTTGAAATTAAACTTTGAACTAACCTATGGATTTAGAATTTAACAACAACGAAGACAAAATGAATTTGCTGATCTCCGCAATGGAGCAAAAACTGGCGAAAATATACCTGGGCGGCGGAAAAAGCAAAATTGAAAAACAACACGAACAAGGCAAATTAACAGCCCGCGAACGCATCGAATTTTTACTGGATAAAGATTCCAAAAGCATCGAAATTGGTGCATTTGTGGGTGACGATATGTATAAAGAATACGGCGGTTGTCCTGCAGGCGGTGTGGTAATTGTGATCGGTTATGTAAGTGGCAAACAATGCATTGTAGTAGCAAACGACGCCACTGTAAAAGCTGGCGCCTGGTTTCCGATCACTGGCAAAAAGAATTTACGCGCGCAGGAAATTGCGATGGAAAACCGTTTACCGATCATTTATTTGGTTGACAGTGCCGGTGTGTTTTTACCGCTGCAGGATGAAATTTTTCCTGATAAAGAACATTTCGGCCGGATCTTCCGCAACAATGCAGTAATGAGCAGCATGGGTATTTTACAGATCTCTGCCGTGATGGGCAGCTGCGTGGCTGGTGGTGCTTACCTGCCGATCATGAGCGATGAAGCCATGATCGTGGATAAAACCGGCAGCATTTTTCTGGCAGGATCCTATCTTGTAAAAGCAGCCATCGGCGAAAACATTGACAACGAAACATTGGGCGGTGCCACCACACATTGCGAAATTTCCGGCGTAACCGATTATAAATGCAAAGACGATAAAGACGCGCTTACCCGGATCCGTAACATCATGAGCAAGATCGGCGATTTTGATAAAGCAGGTTTTAACCGGGCAGAAGCAAAAGCACCGAAAAAAGATCCGAAAGAAATGGTGGGGATCATTCCCGCTGCACGCGATCAGCAATACGATATGCGTGAAATCATTGAACGTTTAACGGATGATTCCGAGCTGGAAGAATACAAAGAAGGTTACGGCCAGTCCATCATCTGCGGATTAGCGCGCATCGATGGCTGGAGCGTGGGTATTGTAGCCAACCAGCGCAAAGTGGTAAAAAGTAAAAAAGGCGAAATGCAGTTTGGCGGTGTGATCTATAGCGATAGCGCCGATAAAACAGCACGCTTCATTATGAATTGCAATCAAAAGAAAATTCCATTGGTGTTTCTACAGGATGCAACCGGATTTATGGTCGGCTCCCGTTCCGAACATGGCGGGATCATTAAAGATGGCGCCAAAATGGTAAATGCCATGGCCAATTCCGTTGTACCAAAATTTACGATCATCATTGGTAATTCATACGGTGCTGCCAATTACGCCATGTGCGGAAAAGCATACGACCCGCGCCTGATCGTTGGATGGCCAACCGCACAGGTAGCCGTAATGGGCGGTGCGCAGGCGGCAAAAGTATTGGTGCAGATCGAAGTGGCTTCTTTAAAAGCAAAAGGCGAGATCATCACTCCGGAGAAAGAAGCGGAATTATATAACAAAACAAAAGACCGCTACGATCAGCAAACAACGCCTTATTACGCGGCTTCCCGCTTATGGCTGGATGCCATCATCAACCCGATCGATACCCGCAAATGGATCTCCATGGGAATAGAAGCCGCCAACCACTCCCCGATCACCAAACAATACAACGTGGGTGTGCTTCAAACATAAACCACAGTACATTTTATAATTAAAAAATAAAAACTTATTTTTGTAGTATAATATCATTCATCATGAAAACCAAATTGATCACCCCTAAATTTCTGTTCGTTTGCTCTGCGATCTTTGTAGCTGCGATCACCCGTTTATTTCCGCACATCCCAAACTTCACTCCCATTGCCGCAATGGCATTGTTCGGTGCCGTTTATTTCGAAAATAAAATTCTTGCTTTCGCGATTCCGCTGATCACCATGATCTTAAGCGACGTTGCACTGCAGCTTATTACCGGTTATGGATTCCATAGCACCATTCCGTATGTATATGCAGCATTTATCATCACTTCCTGCATTGGTTTATGGGTAAAAAACAACACTACTGTTACCAGAATCGCGATGGGTTCCGTTGTATCATCGGTATTGTTTTTCATCATTACTAATTTTGGTTACTGGGCAGGAATTCATTTTGCAGGCGGCATCACAGGATTAAACACCGCGTATGTAATGGGATTACCGTTTTTTGCACCAACTATGTTGGGGGATTTATTTTTCAATGGAATTTTATTCGGAACATTTTACCTGGTACAACGCAGGTATCCTGCATTGATAAAAGTAAAAGCGTAAGCTATACCAATTAACGTATAAAAAGATCCCGCTGCATTTTATTGTAGCGGGATTTTTTATTTTACTCTTACCCGGGCTTGACCCCGGGTCTTACGAATGTTTGCAGTGTGTGCTTTGTTTTTTAATTAACAGATCCCGGGTCAGGCCCGGGATGACAACACGAGGAGAGATTGGTTTCCAAATTTTGCATCTTGCATACACTGCACACAAATTAACGCATTAGCATTTCACACCTCGCCTTTTGTGTTCTTTTGTTCCTTATGTGGTTCAAAAAAACACATAGCACACACAGATTAATACATTGCATTTCACACCTCGCCTTTTGTGTTCTTTTGTGCCTTATGTGGTTCAAAAAACACACAGCGCACACAGATTCGTAGAGATTCGTAGAGATTCGTTTTCAAATTCGTATGATCCGTATCATTTCTTAAAAATCGGAATACTCAGCGGATCCGCCAGGATCCCCACCGTTACCGCACGGATATTATTCACATAATAAATGTTGTAATAATCCGGCCCTACATATCCCCTGATAAACACTGAAAAATCTGAATTTTTAGGAAAAAGCCGGTACGATAAAAACAGATCCACCGAATGCTTTACACCAAATTGTTTACTTCCGGTCATGATGCTATACGTGATGGATGCTTTAAACTGATTGGAATAGATCAGCTTGTTCTCGATCGAGACTTTATTAAAATAGTACGTATTTTTTAATCCTATTTCCCGATCCAGGTTAAAATGATGCTCGTAGGCGATGCGACCGTTAACATAAGCCCGTCCTACTTTTCCGGAATCAATCGCCGACCAGCTGTAAGCGATCTCCGCATAGTTGGTGGAAAAATTCCCATTATTCAAATTAACGGCCGTGTTAGAACTGTCAGTGTAATAACTTCCGGCCTGACCGTTGGAAAGATGCGCAATTTTGTAGGTCAAAAAATTCACACGCTTTTCAGTCTTGAACCACTTGAACATTTTTAAATGGAAAAAAGAATAATTCAATCGCTGGTAGATCATCAACGAAGGATTATAACTCGGGCTTTTTACAGGAAGGCTTGCCTGCTGATACATGCGCAATACTACTTTGGGTGTAAATGCAACTCCAAACGGACTGTGATTTCCAAGGCGCACAAAAAAGGAAGGTGCCAGCTGTCCTTCAAAAATAATGGCATTCAGCGGCCGGATCCTGGCAGGTGTACGCATGTTACCCAATCCCTGTGAAAAAGAAATGTAAGTTCTGTCGCCCGCAGGCACCACACCTTCATTCAGCGTGATGAATTGTGCGGATGCACGACCGGGAAAAAGTAAAAAGAAAAAACACGCAAAACGAACAATTTTTTTAATCATAAGCAGGATTCAAAATCGCATTAAAGACTTCTTCTTAAACGTCCATTATGGCGTTTCGGGGTCTCCTGCAAAATTGATGCTATACCACGGAGAGGTAGCGCTGTTCGTGTAATTTTTAAGAATGTGAATTTCCTGCGCAGGCATCTAACTTTGCCGGATCATATATAATTCCCCATACGTGATTTTATTTTCGCATACATCAACAAGCAATGCAGTATGGCCCGGGAAGCCGCCTGCAATAAAAACATTACCGGTTTGAATATCATTTAAAGAAGCAGCAGATTTTAATTCTTTGCTCAGCGATGATGTTTCTGCACATGTAAAAATAGTTTTGAGGTAATTCTTAAACGATGCATAATTGCTTGCTGCAGGGGGTGTTTTTTACCCACTTTACTGTATTTCCATTTACCAGTGGTCGATAGCCTTCCGGCCATTTTTTATACACAACAATATACCGGTAAAGTCCTGCGTATAGGAACGCAGATCAAAAATGATCTTTATGATGTATAAAAAGATCGCCTGTGGCGTTTATGATTTAAAATTATGATTTGATTTTAGTGCAAATTAATCAAACAGCAAATTAATGATGATTCTGTCTGCAAGTAAATCAAACACAGTAATTCAATCCCAATTAAAAACGATACTCATCCGGGTAGACGTTTTTGATCTTGTGCAGCAATAGCGGGAAGGATCGCCGGACGAATGATGCGAAAACAGAAGATCTTTTCGAATATATCAGATCAGTGCGGAGAATTAATTGGCGATCATTAGCCGCGGTTCTTCTGAGCGAGAGCGGAAGAAGAAATTGCATTACAAGATTAATCCCGCACGTGCGGGATTGTTACTTTTTGGCTGCAAAAAGTAAGAAGATAAAAAATTGCAGAAACTTTAAATTCTTGGAACGAATCATACCAGTGAAGTTCTGTGTATCGGAACGCAGATTAAAAATGATTGTTATGATGCTTAAAAGATCGCCTGTGGCGCTTATGATTTAAAATTATGATTTGATTTTGGTGCAAATTAATCAAACAGCTTTCATTCTGTCTTACCACACAGTAACACACAGCAATGAGATCCCAATTAAAAACAATATTCATCCGGGTAGACGTTTTTGATCTTGTGCAGCAATAGCGGGAAGGATCGCCGGACGAATGATGCGAAAACAGAAGATCTTTTCGAATATATCAGATCAGTGCGGAGAATTAATGGGCGATCATTCACCGCGGTTCTTCTGAGCGGGAGCGGAAGAAGAAATTGCCTTACAAGATAAAAAAGCTTTTTGTTACTTTTTGGCTGCAAAAAGTAAAAAGATAAAAATTGCAGAAGCTTTAAATTCTCGGAGCCAAATCATACCAGTGAAGCCCTTCGTATAGGAACGCAGATTAAAAATGATCTTTATGATGTACAAAAAGATCGCCTGTGGCGCTTATGATTTAAAATTATGATTTGATTTTAGTGCAAATTAATCAGACAGCTTTCATTCTGTCTTACCACGCAGCAACACACACAGCAACGGAATCACAATTAAAAACGATACTCATCCGGGTAGACGCTTTTGATCTTGTGCAGCAATAGCGGGAATGATCGCCGGACGAATGATGCAAAAACAGAAGATCTTTTCGAATATATCAAATCAATGCTGAGAATTAATTGGCGATCATTAACCGCGGTTCTTCTGAGCGAGAGCGGAAGAAGAAATTGCATTACAAGATTATCCCGCACGTGCGGGATTGTTACTTTTTGGCTGCAAAAAGTAAAAAGATAAAAGATAAAAGATAAAAGATAAAAAATTGCAGAAACTTTAAATTCTTGGAACCAAATCATACCAGTGAAGTCCTGCGTATCGGAACGCAGATCAAAAATGATCTTTATGATGTATAAAAAGATCGCCTGTGGCGCTTATGATTTAAAATTATGATCTGATTTGAGTACAAATTTATCAGGCAGATGGTTAATGATAATACAACCGGTACATTGATCATACAGCACACACAGCAACCAATGAACGATTGAACAAATGAACCAGTAAACGTTAATCCTTCTTCCCAAAAAACACTTTATATGTTTTGATCGGCGAATATTTTACAGAGAACTGGAACACGCCAAAATTAACAGCGTTCTTTTCAAAAAAAGTGGAACCCGACATGCTGTATCGCGCACCCAGACCAATGCTTTTATTGATATCAAATTCAACTCCCAGCAAAAAGCCATAATCCGTTGGTTTTACAGCGCTCACTTTATTGATGCGTACACCGTTGGGCTTACCCGAATCCAGCACAATCTGCTGCGAATTGGTCGCGATCGAATAATAGCCGCCGCCATTGATCCGCACATTATCGCCCAGCTTCCATTGAGCATACAATGGAATGTCCATATAATAATAACGGTATTTGATCAAAGGCGAATCCATTTTAAAAGCCTTACCGGTATACAGCGCTTCCACAGCCACATTAAAATGATCGTTGAGCGTTAAGCTATATGTAAAACCGCCATTGAATAAAATTCCCGATTTATAGCCTGTAGTATCTTTGATCAGGTTGGTGCTGGTAAGCCCAAGCGTAAATGAAAAGATGGAAGAAGGTTTGTTCGAATAGTTTTGAGCAAAAAGAGGTGTCTCAAAAAGCGAAAGCATGAATACAACGATCAATGCTTTTTTTAAAAAATGGATCTGCATACTCTTAAATTATTTCCAACAGATTACAGAAAAAAGTATACGGATAAAAATGCTTTTTTATCCGCACATCTTTATTGCTGTTCAACTTCGGTATTTCTAATAAATTCCTGTTCAGTGATCGGCACATCGTCTTTAAAATAATAAACCGGCCCAAAGCTTGTTTCTTTTTTAATATACATGTGTCCTTCGTTTCCTTTTACCACAATTCTCCTCGTAATTTTCGCATTGCTTTCCGTGCCGCTTTCCTCCGTTATTCCTTCAGGATATTTTTTTGCAAGATCACTTTTAAAATCATCCTTACTATTACTTGCAACCGTAGTAGTTGCAACTGCACCTTTCTTTTTCAGTAAAACATCTATTTCCGATATTTTATCTTTCGGATATTTCTCCGCAGGTTTTACTAACGCAGCATCCAGGTAATTATTTCTTGACGACTTATAATCTTTCAGCTCAAACAGCTTATCCGCTTTTGCGATAATATCAGCGTACTGCTTATCTTTTTCTTTTGCACGTGCAAGGTCGTCCAGCGTTTTATTGATCTCCGTAATTTTATTCGCAGGATACGGATCCGTTGTTTTTATTGCCTGCGCATCCTTGTATGCAGCAATGGCTTCCGGATATTTTTTCAGCGCCAGCAAGTCATCCGCTTTTTTAACAGCCACATCAAATTTATCCTGTGACGCCCTGTTTTTCGCCAGGTCATTTAACAAACCGTTTACTTTTACCAATTGGTCTTTCGGATATTGCTCCGTTGCTTTTAATCCCGATGCTTCCGTATATCCTGTTTTTGCTGCAGCATAATCCTTCGCGGCAAACGCTGCATCCGCTTTGGTAATAGCAGCAGTGTATTTTGCTTCCACCTCTTTTGCGGAACCATCTTTCGCAATCAGTGCATCAATCACAGCCAGCTTATCCTTCGGATACTTCTCGCCTGCTTTTATACCCAGCGCTTCGTTATACCCGGCTTTGGCGCCGTCATAATCTTTTGCTGCCAATGCCGCATCCGCTTTTGTGATCGCTGCAGCATATTTTTCATTCAGTTCTTTCGAAGCCGCATCTTTATTCGCCAGGTCGTTCAGCAATTTATCGATCTCCGCAATTTTATCTTTCGGATATTGTTCTCCCGGTTTCATTCCGCTTGCATCTCCATAAGCAGCTTTAGCCACATCATACGTTTTTGCTTTCAACGCAGCATCGCCTTTGGCAAGAGCGCCATTGTATTTAGCATCCTTCGCGGCTTTGTCTTTTTCCGACGAGGCATCCGCGATCAGCTGATCGATCGCAGCCAGCTTATCTTTCGGATATTGCTCCGTTGGTTTTACACCCAATGCCTCATTGTAAGCTGCTTTAGCTGCATCGTATGTTTTTGCCGCCAATGCTTTATCGCCTTTGGCAACGGCTGCCGTGTATTTTGCTTCCAGCGCTTTCTGTGCCGCATCTTTGTTTTTCGCATCAGCAAGATCCGCTAATGCTTTATCTGCTTCCCCCAGCTTATCCTTCGGATACTGCTCCGTAGGTTTTAACGCCAGTGCTGCGGTATATTGCGTTTTTGCAGCAGCATAATCTTTTGTTCCCAAAGCGGCATCGCCTTTTGCAATGGCATCAGCATATTTTTTCTCCAGTTCCTTCGCTCCCATTTCTTTGGCAAGCGTGGCATTGATCTCTGCTAATTTATCTTTCGGATATTTTTCTGCTGGTTTTAATCCCGATGCTTCGGTATAACCCGCCTTTGCACCATCGTAATCTTTTGTACCCAAAGCGGCATCTGCTTTCGCGATCGCAGCAGCATATTTTTCAGCGATTTCTTTTTCTTTTGCAAGACGGTCTTTATCAGCAGCATCTTTCGCTGCAGCATCCGCAATCGCTTTATCGATCTCCGCTAATTTTGTTTTCGGATATGCTTCGGCAGGTTTTACACCCAAGGCTTCGTTATAACCGGCTTTCGCCTCGTCGTATGATTTTGCTTTCAAAGCAGCATCGCCTTTCGCAATAGCAGCTTTATATTTTGCATCCAGCTCTTTTGAAGCAGCATCTTTATTGGCAGCATCCGCCAGTAACTGATCGATCTCCGCAATTTTATCTTTCGGGTATTGTTCCGTTGCTTTTAATCCCAATGCTTCATTGTAGCTGGCTTTGGCAGCATCGTATGTTTTTGCTTTTAATGCCGCATCACCTTTTGCAAGGGCAGCTTTGTATTTTGCATCCAATGCGGCAGCCTGCGCAGCTTTATCTTTATCTGCTGCAGCATCCGACAGCGCTTTGTCCACTTCGGCCAGCTTATCTTTCGGATATTGCTCGGTTGGTTTCAGCGCAAGCGCCGCAGTATACTGTGCTTTTGCGTTCGTGTAATCTTTTGTTCCGAGTGCCGCATCTGCTTTCGCGATCGCATCCGTATATTTTTTCTCCAGCTCTTTCGCGCCCATTTCTTTTGCAAGAATGGCATTGATCTCCGCAAGCTTATCTTTCGGATATTTTTCAGCAGCCTTCAATCCCGATGCTTCGGTATAAGCCGTTTTTGCAGCTTCATAATCTTTTGTACCCAAAGCAGCATCAGCTTTTGCAATAGCAGCGGTGTATTTATCGTTCAGTTCTTTTTCTTTTGCCAGGCGATCTTTTTCAGCAGCATCTTTCGCAGCAGCATCTGCAATCGCTTTGTCAATCTCGGCAAGTTTTGTTTTCGGGTATGCTTCGGCCGGTTTAAAACCCAATGCTTCATTGTAGCCAGCTTTGGCCTCGTCGTATGATTTTGCTTTTAAAGCAGCATCGCCTTTCGTAACAGCGGCAGTGTATTTATCGTTCAGTGCTTTTGCATCCAGGTCTTTCGCAAGCAGTGCATCTATCTCTGCGATCTTATCTTTCGGATACTGTTCCGCTGCTTTTATTCCCAATGCTTCATTGTAAGCTGTTTTTGCAGCGTCGTACGTTTTCAGTTTTAAAGCAGCATCCCCTTTCGCAACAGCAGCTTTATATTTTGCATCCAATGCAGCGGCCTGCACAGCTTTGTCTTTTTCAGCAGCAGCATCGGCCAGCGCTTTATCAATTTCAGCCAGCTTGTCTTTCGGGTACTGTTCCGCCGGTTTTAATGCGGCTCCATCCGTATAAGCAGCTTTTGCAGTGGTGTAATCTTTTGCTGCCAGGCCTTTATCGCCTTTCGTAATGGCCGCGGTGTATTTTTCTTCGAGTGCTTTTGCGCCCATTTCTTTGGCTACAATCGCATCAATCTCTTTGATCTTATCTTTCGGATATTGCTCGGTTGCCTTGTAGCTGATCGCTTCGTTATAACCGGCTTTTGCTCCTGTGTAATCTTTTGCAGCCAGTGCCGCATCGGCTTTTGTAATGGCAGCAGCGTATTTTTCCGCCATTTCCTTTTCCTTCCCCAGCTTGTCCTGCTCCGCTTTATCTTTTGCAGCAGCATCCGCCAATGCTTTATCTATCTCTGCCAGTTTTGTTTTCGGATATGCTTCTGCAGGTTTTAAACCCAGTGCTTCATTGTATCCGGCTTTGGCAGCATCGTATGTTTTTGCAGCCAATGCTTTATCGGCTGTAGCAATAGTCGCCAGGTATTTATCGTTCAGCTCTTTATCCTTCGCTTGTTTTTCTTTGTCCGCAGCATCTTTCGCGGCAAGGTCGCCTAAAATTTTATCAATTTCCGCCAATTTTGTTTTCGGATATGCTTCCGCCGGTTTTAATCCCAGTGCTTCGTTGTAGCCTGCTTTTGCGGCATCATACGTTTTTGCGGCAAGTGCTTTGTCGGCTTTCGCAACGGCGGCAGTATACTTGTCGTTCAGCTCTTTTTCTTTTGCCAGCTTATCCTTTTCAGCGGCAGCTGCTGCAGCGGCATCCCCCAGTGCTTTTTCTATTTCCGCAAGTTTGTCTTTCGGATATTGTTCTGCTGCTTTTAATCCCAACGCTTCATTGTAACCGGCTTTTGCATTGGTGTAATCCTTTGCAGCAAGCGCTTTGTCGCCTTTCGCAACAGCTGCGGTGTACTTATCATTCAGGGCCTTTTCTTTCGCTAATTTATCTTTTTCCGCGGCGTCTTTTGCTGCTGCATCAGCCAATGCTTTATCAATCTCCGCAATTTTATCCTTCGGATATTGCTCTGCCGCTTTTAATCCAAGCGCTTCGTTATAACCTGCTTTTGCATTCGTGTAATCTTTTGCTCCCAGCGCTTTATCTGCTTTCGCAATGGCTGCGGTATATTTATCATTCAGTTCTTTTTCTTTCGCCAGCTTGTCTTTTTCAGCAGCATCTTTCGCCGCCGCATCGGCAATGGCTTTATCGATCTCGGCTAGTTTTGTTTTCGGATACGCTTCTGCCGGTTTTAATCCCAGTGCTTCGTTGTAACCGGCTTTGGCATTCGTATAATCTTTTGCAGCAAGCGCTTTGTCGCCTTTCGCAACAGCTGCAGTGTATTTATCGTTCAGGTCTTTATCTGCTTTTTCTTTGTTTGCAAGATCGGCCAGCGTTTTATCAATTTCAGCCAGCTTGTCTTTCGGATATTTCTCCGCAGGTTTTAATCCCAATGCTTCGTTGTAGCCTGTTTTTGCTGCATCGTAGGTTTTAGCAGCCAATGCTTTATCCGCTTTAGCAATAGCCGCAGCATACTTATCGTTCAGATCTTTATCCGCAGCTGCTTTAGCAAGTGCCGCCTCTATTTCCGCCAGTTTGCCTTTCGGATATGCCTCTGCAGGTTTTAACTTCAATGCATCGTTGTAAGCGCTTTTTGCAGTGGTGTAATCTTTTGTACCAAAAGCCGCATCCGCCTTCGCGATCGCTGCTTTGTAATCATTATCCAGCTGCGCGCCTTTGGCCGCATCGGCAATTAATTTTTCAATTTCTATGATTTTATCTTTCGGATAAGGCTCACCGGGCTTCACAGATAAAGCATCCGTATATGCGGCACGTGCAGTGGTATAATCTTTTTTACCCATAGCGGCATCGCCTTTGGCAATGGCAGCCTGGTACTGACTGGCAGCTGCTGCTTCTAGGTTTTGTTTTTGTTTGGCTTCCTGCTCTTCTTTTGCAACGGCTTCTTTCTCGATCTGGTTCAACCGGTCGAGCGCATCCAGCATGGATTGTGAATAGGCTTTGTCAAATACAATGTCCTTCACGCGGTCGTCGTACGAAAATTTGGCCATCGGCTGGCTCAGGATGGAATTGATCTGCGAAACCACATTGGGATCTTTCGGCATCTCAAAAATGGAGATCTCCGGCTTGGTGCCGCCTTCATAGGTTTTAGCAACATCATCGGGCATACCGTATGTAGAAAAAACAAATTTTTTGGTGATGTACCCGCCTTTGGTCACGCTCATGGTGTAATTGGCATTCGGGTCGAGCTTAAAGCTGAATTTCCCGTTTGATCCGGTGGTAACCTGCTGCACCTGGTTGGAACCTTTGAACAATGTTACAATGGCTCCTTCCAGCTTTTTTTTTCCGGTCGTGATCGTGCCGTCGATCGAATAATCGAACTGCGCTTTTGCTTCCTGTGCGCTGAAAACAAACGCGCAAAAAGCAAAAACAAAGATCAATAAGGATTTAAACGATTTATTGGAGTAGACCGTTAAAAAATTAATTATCATACGCACTGAATATCAGTTACTTAAATTTAGTTTTAGCTTTAATGTAGCAAATATCGTGAAAAAAAGTACAGTTTTAAACTTTGTTGAAAATTAGTTTGGGCGAAAAACAAGCCTTGTTTTTATGAAAAGCCCGGGATTTGTTTTTTCCTTTATTTTCAATACTTTTAAGCATTCATAAAATATAAAAAAGCCGTAATTATGAGTTTAAGTTTTTGGGAACAGGATACCTTTTTCAGAGGCAACGATGTGATCATTATCGGAAGCGGAATTGTAGGGTTAAATGCGGCCATTGCACTCAAAAAAAAGAATAAAAAATTAAAAATAACGGTGCTCGAACGGGGCATGCTGCCAATGGGCGCCAGCTCAAAAAATGCAGGATTTGCGTGTTTCGGCAGTCCTACCGAATTGTTAGATGATCTCACAAAACATACTGAAGATGAAGTAGTTTCACTTGTAGAAAAACGCTGGAAAGGATTGGAGCGGCTGCGCAAAAATTTAGGCGATGCCGCTATTGATTTTCACAACTGGGGCGGTTACGAAGTATTTGATTCTGCAACTGTATTTAAAAAATGCGACGAGCGGCTGGATGATCTCAACAGGATGCTTTCCCCGGTGATCGGTAAAAAAGTAATTTATAAGAATGCGGATGAAAGCATTTCCAAATTCGGTTTAAAAAAAGTAAAGCACCTGATCGTGAATACCGCCGAAGGCCAGATCGATACAGGAAAAATGATCACGGCGCTCATTACGAAAGCACGAAAGACTGGCATCGAGATCATCAACGGATTTGAAGTACAGGAAATGCACGACGAAGGCGAAAGGGTGGCCATCCGCTCTGCAAATGGAATTGCACTTACCTGCAAAAAAGTGATCGTGTGTACCAACGGCTTCGCCAAACAATTATTACCGGCCTATGCCGTAAATCCCGCAAGGGCGCAGGTGATCATCACCGAGCCAATAAAGGGATTAAAAATAAAAGGCACATTTCATTACGACAGCGGCTATTATTATTTCCGCAACATTGGCAACCGCTTACTGATTGGCGGCGGCAGAAACCTGGATTTTAAAACGGAAGAAACAACCGAGTTCGGATTAACACAGCTGGTGCAAAACAAGCTGGATGAATTGCTGAAAACCATAGTGCTTCCGGGCATTGATTATAAAATAGATTTACGCTGGAGTGGGATCATGGGTGTTGGTCCGTCGAAAAAAAGCATTGTAAAAGCGGTAAGCAAAAATGTGTTTTGTGCCGTACGCATGGGCGGAATGGGCGTTGCGATCGGCAGCCTCGTAGGTGAAGAAGTTGCTGCGCTTGTAGAAGATGGTTTATAAAATCAAGGCAATAATTCTGCAAACCAAAATCCTTTTGTTTGCACTCCGTTTGTATTATCGTCCGTGGTTTTTATTTCCAAAGGTCTGTATATTTTTTCAGTAACGGTAAAACGTACCGGTGTTTTAAAAACCGGGCCATCAAAACAAAAAGTATGGTATTCCCCATTTTCTCCACAAGGATCAACATTTGCAGGCAATGAACCAATAAATGCCGGATCGATCTCTACTCCAACTTTTTCTTCTCCAAGATACCCATCGTTTACGCAACAAGTGACAGTTCTGAAATTCAATGTAAAAAATTCGTTGATCAGCTCGCGGGTATCTCTTTTCCACAAAGGAAATTCTGCGATCAAGCCTACTTTTTTCAAATTATTTTCGCGGTAAGCGCGCAGATCTTCCAAAAAAATATCACCGAAGATCACATGTGTAAGCCCCTGTTGCTTGTATTTGAGCAAGAGTGTTTCCATATTTTTTTCGTATTCGGAATTGGTGCCTTCTTTTACAAACATTTTCAACAGTGGCAAACCGATGGATGCAGCCTGCTTTTCGAGCAACTCCTCTCGCACACCGTGCATGGAAATGCGTCGGAAATTTTCGTTAAGCGTTGTGAGCAGCGCCACCACTTCAAACTTTTTTTCCTGCAGCACCTTGTGCAAAGCCATGGCAGAGTCTTTTCCGCCACTCCAACAAAAAATTGCTTTTGTTTTCATAATGTAAAATTAAGGAATAAAAGGATTTAGGAATGAGGAATTGGGATTTATGGATGGGATTAAGACTATCTTTGCCGCATGAATAACTACGACACACACACGTACATTGCTTATTACAAGCCCAAAGGAATTGTTTGCACCACCGAAAAAACGGAAGGTAATATTATTGATGCAATAAGATTTGAAAAAGCGCTGCTGCCGGTAGGGCGATTGGACAAGGACTCGGAAGGATTAATATTGCTGACCGACAATGCCGCCATTATCAACAGGATCATTCACCCGGATTTTAATCATGAAAAAGAATACATTGTGACGCTCAATTTACCTTTGCGCAACCAGTTTTTAAAACAAATGGCCGAAGGTGTAGACATTGGCGAAGGGATAATTACAAAGCCCTGCAAAATTAAAGCAGAACCTAATGCAAGGCGCATTTTCCGGATCATATTAACACAAGGAATTAATCGCCAGATCCGGAGAATGTGTGCAGTATTTGATTACCAGGTGATCAGGTTGCAACGGATCCGTATCATGCACATTCAGCTTGGAAATTTAAAAACAGGTGAATGGCGCTACCTGAGTGATGATGAGCTGGAACTGCTGTTTGCGAAGGTGATGTAAAAACCAACGACCGCTATCACCGTTACCAAATTAAACCACATAAGGCACAAAGAAACACATAAGGCGTGGTGTGTAAGAAAAATTCGGATTTACCTCTCGCCTTATGTGTTTCTTTGTACCTTATGTGGTAGAAAATAAGTATAGATTGGTATAAACTTTCCGATAGTTATTTGATGATATAAAAAAAACCTGCTGACAATGTCAGCAGGTTTTTTTATGATTCAATTCTATTGACTAGAAATGGAAAGTTGCTTTCAAAGAAGCAGAACCTGTGTTTGAACCGTGGAAACCAAAGATAGTACCTTGATTTAAATCAGTATCAAAACCAAATTTAGAGCTTCCGGAAGTTTTAGTTTCAACTTGACCAACTGTAGGAGTTGCACCGCCGATTGACTCAACAGTTTCTTTTCCTTTACCAGTCATTTGGTAACCAATACCCCAACCGAATTCAGCTCCTAAAGAGATTTTAGGCATGATGAAATATTCAGCTCCAACAAATGCACGAACTCCGATACCGAAAGTCATACCTGATTTTTGAGATAAAACGCGGGCGTTGTTACCGTAAGCATCAGTTGTCATGTTAGAACCAAAGTTTGTGCTGCTACCAACACCTACTGCAGGAGTTCCTGTAGATAAAGCATTACCGTAATCGTATTTAGTACCTAACATAGAGATCCAGATCATCGCATCAGCTCCGTAGAAACCTTGCAAACGAGTTTTTCCTCTTCTCATCTCTTTACCAACACCGATTCCGATGTTTGTATTGTTCACTTTCATTTTATCCTCAACCATTGCAGGTGTTGCAGGGTATGTTGGAGCTGTAGTTACAGTTGCATCAGAGATCATTGCTTTAGTTGTCTGGTTAGTGAAACCTAAACGAACAACTAATCTGTAAGCACTTTTCTCATCGATGAATTTTTTAGCAACGATCGTTTGCTGACCGTTTAACCAGTTAGTTCCAGGTGTGTTTCCTGTTGCTGCAGTTCCGTGGAATGCATTTCCAAGGTATGTGAAGATTGGATCAACATTCATGCTGATTGCGTAATCTCCAGCCTCTGGCAACATTGGCTCACCTTTTTTCGATGTTAAATCTTGCGCGAAAGCACCTGATACACCAAGCGCTAAAGCCACTACTAATACTTGTTTTTTCATTTTTTTTTAGTTTAGTTTAATTGTTAATTTAAAATTCAGTTTTTTTAAATTCAAAATCAATTGCGCAAATGTAGGAATTATTTTCATTCTAACAAGTTATGAACATTTATACACTTATCAACATGCACTTGTTAACAAACCTATGCGCCCCATTCTTTGTCTTCCAATAAGGGCACAAATTTAAATTCGCCGTATTCCACTTTTTCAAACTTTTTTTCGGCGGTTTTATGTAACAATGTCATTGTCTGCACTTTATCTCCCAAAGGAATAATCATGATGCCTCCTACTTTTAACTGATCCAGCAGATCATTGGGTATAGAAGGCGCACCGGCAGTAATAATGATCTTATCAAAGGGTGCAAACACAGGCAAGCCTTTGTATCCATCGCCATAGAACAGTTTCGCTGATGTATAACCAATGGAAGGTAAAAATGTTTTGGTGGTATCAAAAAGTGCTTTCTGGCGCTCAATGGAATATACTTTTACTCCCATCTCGATCAGCACACTGGTTTGATAACCTGATCCAGTGCCCACTTCCAGCACTTTTTCTCCTTTTTTTAATTGCAGTAATTCGGTTTGAAAAGCCACAGTATGCGGGCGGGAAATGGTTTGCCCCGAACCGATCGGAAAGGCAATATCCTCATACGCCCGTTCTATAAAGGAACTGTTCAGGAACAAATGTCTCGGAACCGCTTCAATGGCCTTTAACACATCTGCACCTGTAATTCCCTTCTCTTTTAATAAAGCCGCCAGCTGTCTGCGCAGTCCTTTATGTCTGTATGTATCGTTTAGCATAATTCCGGCACTAAATTAACACATCTATATTGAATAATTCATTGTTATTTTTCAAGAGCCTATTGTGGAAAAAAGTATTTTTGTCCAAAATCAAAAAGCGTTTATGATAAAAATTGGAGTTTTAGGTGCCGGACATTTGGGGAAAATCCACATCCGGCTTTTAAAAGAAATAGATAAATACGAATTTGTAGGATTTTACGACCCGAATGCGGAGAATGCAGCGCTGGTGGCAGCAGAATTTGGCATAAAAAGCTTTGCTACCATTGATGAGCTGCTGAGTGAGGTGGATGCGGTGGATATTGTAACACCCACCATTACCCATTATGAATGCGCTTCCAAAGCGATCAAAAAATCGAAGCACGTATTTATTGAAAAACCGGTAACCAATACCATTGAAGAAGCCAAAAGCCTGATCGGGCTTTCGAAAGAAGCCAATGTAAAGGTGCAGGTAGGACATGTGGAGCGCTTTAACCCCGGTTTTATTGCCGGAAAATCTTTTTGCTCCAACCCGATGTTCATCGAAACTCACCGTTTGGCCCAGTTCAATCCCCGCGGTACCGATGTTTCTGTGGTACTGGACCTGATGATCCACGATATTGATATTATCCTGAGTGTTGTTAAATCCAATATCAAGCGCATCAGCGCAAGCGGTGTGGCGGTGGTAAGCGATAGCCCGGATATTTGCAACGCCCGCATTGAATTTGACAACGGCTGCGTGGCCAATCTTACCGCCAGTCGTATTTCCATGAAAAACATGCGTAAATCCCGCTTTTTTCAGAAAGATGCCTATATTTCCATCGATTTCCTGGATAAAAAGGTGGATGTGATCCGTTTAAAAAATGTGGAAGGCGAAGCCGACCCATTGGCAGTAACGATTGACCTTGGAAACAAAGGAACCAAACAAATTTATTTCGAAAATCCAACTATTTTACCAACCAACGCAATAAAAATGGAACTTGAAACGTTTGCTGATTCTATAATCAGCAACTCGACTCCTTTAGTAAGTATTGACGACGGGTATAAAGCATTGGATGTAGCCTACAAGATCATAGAGAAAATGAAGGTTACAGCCACTTTTGAGGAGCAGGGAGTTTAAACAAAACGCTACAATGAAACACATTTACATTTTTTTGATTGCCGGGATTGTATTGCTTGCTTCTGCATGTAACCTCATTAACCCGGCAGAGCCTATCCCTGCATATATACACATTGAAAAGATCGGACTTACCACCAATCCAAGCCTGGAAGGCAGCAATTCCAGCAAAATTACTGATGCCTGGGTGTACATGGACGGTAACCTGGTGGGCTGCTTTGAATTGCCGGTGACTTTCCCGGTGATCGCGGATAACGGCATGCACAATTTTGTGATCAAACCGGGGATTAAAGTGAACGGGATTGCAGCAACGCGGGCGCCCTACCCTTTTTATAATAGCTATAACACAACCATCAGCCTTACAAAAGGCGTGGTAACTACGATGAGCCCGATGGTGACCTATGTTTCCAACATTAACTGGGATGCAAGCAGTATGTGGAAAGATGATTTTGAAGGCGGTATTACCACGGATACAAGTCCTACACCGGGTGTAAATACAGTGATTCACCAGGTCCTAAGATCAACAGACCCAGGCAATGTTTTTGAAGGAAATGGCAGCGGCATAGCTTTGCTGAATAATTCAGATCATACTTACTGCGAAGTGATCAATAAATTTCCACCCACCCTTTACCTTCCGGGAGGAACATCGCCGGTTTTTTTGGAAATGAATTACAAGTGTAATTATCCGTTTACGGTTGGCTTATTTGCATACAGTGCCGCAACCAGCGTAAAAATCTCGATCATTAACCTGCACTCCACCGCCGACCAGTGGAACAAAGTGTATATTTATGTAACACCCCAAATCAGTGAAGCCAGCAATCCCCTTTATTATAACATGTTCCTGGGGATGCTCAACACGGATAATGTCCCCAATCCTTATTTTGCAGTTGACAATATAAAACTCGTACATTTTCAGTAGGGATCGTATAGAACGACGTTTGTATGAATAAAAAGCTACAGGTTTTAAAATATATTTTTGCTGATGTTTTCTCCGCTACGATAGCGTGGACGCTGTTTTACAGTTTCCGTAAATTGTACATCGAATCTGAAAAATACGGAAAGTCGGTTCCCGTTATTTTCGATAGTCATTTTTACCGCGGCTTACTCATTATTTCCGTTTTCTGGCTTTTTCTCTACATTTTAACAGGTACTTATAAAAATATTTACCGCAAATCGCGCTTGCGCGAAGTAGGACAAACGTTATTGATCTCGGTGATCGGTGTGATCATCCTGTTTTTTATTTTACTGCTGGACGACCAGATCCAATCTTACAAAAATTATTACCAGAGCATTTTAACGCTGTTTTTCCTGCACTTCGGATTTACCGCCACCTTGCGTTTTATTTTATCGAGCATTACCAATTACCGCATCCACAACCGGATCATGGGTTTTAATACGCTGCTGGTAGGAAGCAATAAAAATGCGCTGAACCTGTATACGGAAATGCAAAGCCAGGTAAAATCATCGGGTAACCGGTTCATTGGTTTTGTGCATGTGGATAATAAAAATGGGTATTCGCAGGAGCTGATCAAAAATATTCCTCACTTAGGTGAGCTGAACGATTTGAAAAAACTGATCGATCAGCATGATATTGAAGAGGTGATCATTGCAATTGAATCGTTTGAACACGATAATATCGGGAAAATTGTAAATGAGCTGGACAACGGAAAGCTGATCATTAAAGTGATCCCGGACATGTATGATATTTTATCAGGCTCTGTAAAAATGACCTCGATCTTCGGCGCTGCATTGATCGAGATTTCGCGCGAGATCATGCCTGCGTGGGAACAATCGCTGAAACGCATTTTTGATATTTGTGTGTCGATTTTTGTACTGACGCTTTTTAGCTGGGTGTATATTATTGTGGCAATTGCCGTAAAATTAAATTCGAAAGGCCCGATATTCTACAGTCACGAGCGTATTGGCTGGCATGGCAAACCTTTTATGATCCATAAATTCCGTTCGATGTATACCGATGCAGAAAAAATGGGCCCTGCATTATCCAGCAAACACGATCCGCGCATTACGCCGCTGGGGCGTTTTTTACGGAAAGTAAGGCTGGATGAAATTCCGCAATTTTACAATGTACTGATCGGCGAAATGTCGATTGTGGGCCCACGCCCGGAACGCCAGTTCTTCATCGACCAGATCGTACAAAAAGCACCGCATTACAAACATTTACATAAGGTACGCCCGGGCATTACTTCCTGGGGACAGGTGAAATACGGCTATGCCGAAAATGTGGATGAAATGATCGCGCGCTTGAAATACGACATCATTTACATTGAGAACATGTCGCTGGGGATCGATCTGAAGATCCTTATTTATACAGCGCTGATTGTGGTGCAGGGAAGAGGAAAATAAATAAGTTCAAAGTTTAAAGTTTTGACGTACTGGGTTGGTTACTAAGGCGGAGGTCGGAAGTTCCAGTGCGGAAGTTTGCCGAATGTTTGCTGCGTTTTCTAAAGAAATCAATTCCCTGGCTTAGACTGTCATCCCTGGCCTGATCCGGGATCTGTTAATTAGAACTATAATCAACATTTTTTTAAAATTAAAAACCATGTGGAATCTCTTCGCCACAGATTCACAGATTTTTTAATTTGAATTAAATGACACAGATAAAAATCGCAAAGCGATTTTGCTAATCCGTGCAATGCTTTATTTTTTTTAATCTGTAAATCTGTGGCAAAAGAATAAGGTTATTTTACGCGTATCCTGCAATATTCATGAGATCCCGTGTCAAGCACGGGATGACAACTTCGAAAGAATGATATTGTTTGTTATTAAATTCCGCTTTCAGGATAAATAATTTTCTCTATTTTTAGCATCATAATTGGTAGCCAAATTTTTTTAACAGGTTACTCAACTTTAAACTTTTGAACTTTAAACTTTGAACTAAAAAAAACATGAAAAACATATCAGTAATAGGATCGGGAACAATGGGCAACGGAATTGCTCACGCATTTGCACAATGCGGATACGCGGTATCATTGATCGATATTTCGCAACCAGCATTGGATAAAGCATTGGCAACGATCGCTAAAAACCTGGACAGGATCGTGGCAAAAGGAACGATCACGGAAGCGGACAAAGCAGCTACACTAAAAAACATTACTACGTACACGGTAATGGCTGATGGCGTGAAGAATGCTGATCTGGTGGTAGAAGCAGCAACTGAAAATGTAGAGATCAAATTGAATATTTTCCGCGAGCTGGATAAAATTTGCAATGCAAATACCATTTTAGCAAGCAATACTTCTTCGATCTCGATCACAAAAATCGGAGCGGTAACAAAACGTGCGGACAAAGTGATCGGAATGCACTTCATGAATCCTGTTCCGGTTATGAAATTAGTGGAGGTGATCCGCGGTTATTCCACTTCGGATGCGGTAACAAACCTGATCATGGAAACATCAAAAAAATTAGGAAAAATCCCGGTGGAAGTAAATGACTATCCGGGATTTGTTGCGAATAAAATTTTAATGCCGATGATCAACGAAGCGATCATTACTTTGCATGAAGGAACTGCCGGTGTGGAAGAAATTGATACCGTAATGAAGCTTGGAATGGCGCACCCGATGGGTCCATTGCAATTAGCTGATTTTATTGGTTTGGATGTTTGTCTTTCTATTTTAAGAGTATTGCAGGATGGCTATGGAAATCCGAAATACGCTCCTTGCCCGTTATTGGTAAACATGGTAACTGCAGGACATTTAGGTGCTAAATCCGGACAAGGATTTTATGTGTATACACCGGGCTCGAAAGAGCTGGTAGTAGCGGATGGTTTTAAGAAAAAAGAGCTTGCATAAGCTCTTTTTTCTTTTGTATATCACGGAATTATACATCGCGTTGCAATTGCATACTTCCACTTTTTGAAGGCAAAAAGTGGCAAAAACCTTTTCCGTCTTGTAATGCAATTTCTTCTTCCGCTGTCGCTCAGAAGAACCGCGGCTAATGAACGCCAATTGGTTCTCAGCACTGATCTGATAAATGCAAAATGATAATCTTTCTCAGTGTCATTCGTCGGCGCTCATTCCCGCTATTGCCGGACAAGACAGAAAGAGTCGGCAGAATGAGTAGTCTATTATTTTTGCTTATTAGGCAGTAGAGTATTCTGAAAGACATGAAGCAAATATTTCTACTTAATCATATTCACTATTTCCGGTGAATTCCAATCGTAAGCTTCCAGCTTGCTGAAGATTACTTCTCCGTTTTTATTCAATAGATAAGTGGTCGGGAACACGCGAATGCTCATGTCTTTGAGTGGTTTATCGGATTGATAATAATCGAGTGTATTGTTATAACGTTCTTTAAAATGTGCGATCTTTTCCATTCCTTCATCACTCACCAGCAATACTTTTAATTTATCTTTTCCCACGATCTTTTGCAATTCGCTGATGCCTGGCAGCTCGTGAATGCAGGTGCCGCACCATGTTTGAAAATAACTGATGAGAACATATTGCCCTTTAAAATCAGCGATCTTTACGGGTTGCCCCTGCTCGTCCGTTAAATTATTTTCATACGCAGGTAATGCAGGCACCGTGCGATAGGCTTTGTAAAACCAACCGGCAATAACGAGTACGGCAAGTACAAAAAGAACGGTCAATAATTTTTTTAAGATCATTTTTAAAATCAGTTCAAAGTTTAAAGTTCAAAATTCAAAGTTTGCTGTACGCAGATGTTGTGTATTTACTTTGTGAGAACACTGCTCATAAATAGTTGTTTTTACAATCCGTACTGGCTGATCATCCACACCAGTGCAGCCATCGAAGCATCGCCCAATTCGAGTTCGCGTTTGTTCACGGCATCAAATGTATCTATCTGCGTATGGTGATAATCAAAATAGCGCTGCGAATCGGGTATTAATTCCATGCATGGTACATTTTGTTCTTTCATCGGGCCAATGTCGGAACCGCTTCCGTCTTCGCTAAAATTATACACGCCATAAGGCTCAAATAAAGGTCTCCAGCTTTTTAATTTTGCTTTTACAGCCGGTGTTACATCGCTGCTAAAACCACGCGGGGTAAAACCTCCGGCATCCGACTCGATGGCGGCAATGTGTTTTTCGTTTTTTAATTTAGCAAGCTCTGCATATTTTTTTCCGCCACGGCCGCCGTTTTCCTCGTTCATAAATGCGACAGCGCGGATGGTTCTTTTCGGTTTCAGTCCCAATGCTTTAAAGATCCGGATCACTTCGATGCTTTGCACTACGCCTGCCCCGTCGTCCTGCGCACCTTTACCGGTATCCCAGGAATCAAGATGTCCACCCACCACAATATATTCATTTGGGTTTTCGCTTCCGCGAAGCTCGCCCACTACATTGTATGATTTTTCATCGGGCAAGGTCTGGCAGCTCATTTTGAAATAAAATTTCAGATCTTTATCCGTTTTCAAATAATTGCTCAGCCAGTTAGCGCCGTTGGTACTGATGCAGCAAGCCGGAATTTTATTAGTGGAATCTTTATAGCCCATGGAACCGGTATGCGGATTATCGTCCTGCACCAGCGAGCAGGAACGCACCACCACTCCAACTGCACCCAGTTCGGCAGCAGCCGAAGCACCCGCCCAGCGCTGCTCCACCGCTTTTCCGTAGGCATGAAATGTTTCGATCATGGTTGGATCCATCGGTTCGTTAAAAAAAACGATCTTGCCCTGAACTTCTTCTTTTTTTAATTTTTTCAATCCTGCAATTCCCATTACTTCAATAACGTTTGCCGTGATGCCGTTGGCTGGCGTTCCGATAGAGCCACCCAATGCAGCGATTGGTACTTCTTTGATCCCTTTTGAATTGGAGGTGATCACTTTCGCCGATTCTTTTTCACCACGCACCCAATGCGGCACCATGCATTCCTGCAGGTATACGGTATCGGCACCGGCTTCTTTCATGGCTTTGAACGCCCAGTCTACCGCTTGTTGCGCTTGCGGCGATCCGCTCAATCGTCCGCCGATCTTGTTCACGAGGTAATCGAGATTGGAATAGCTTTTACCATTGGCCAATGCTTCGCTGTATATTTTTTTGAATGTGGCAGAGTCGGTTTGAGCGCTTAACTGCATATTAAATAAGCCGATCGAAAAAAGAAAGAGGGATATACGTTTCATTGATACGAAAATGATGAATTATAAATGTGTTACAAATTACGAATAAATACAAATGTAAATGTACAAATCTGAGTTAATCAACGAAAAACGAAAATTTACGAAATGAACAAAACTGTGTTTAATACAAATTTAGAAATCTGTGTTGCTAAGACTAAATTTTAAACCTTTTGCAGTGATTCCATTTTGACTGTCTAACGACTAACAACTTTGGACTAAAGACTATTTCAAAACCACATCTTCGATCACATCGGCGCCAGCAGCCTGGTTCATCATTTTTACAATTTTAGTTTTTGCCATGGCCAGCTCGTTGCGCAAAGCGGACGAATCGAGTGTAACGAATAATTGTTTGTGCTTTACAAAAATATCTTTGGTATGGTTCGCGATCATTTTTCCCATCACTTCCTCCCAGGCATTTACCAAACGGCGTTCAGCCAGGCGGTCGTCAAGCTTGTATGCTTTCAGTAATTGCTCGATCGCTTCTTTGATGCTATGTTCGTTGTGGCGGCTCAATTGGATGTTGGATATTGGATATTGGATGTTAGATATTAGATATTAGATGTTAGATGTTAGATGTTAGACTGTGTGTAAAATGCTGTGTGCCATTTATAATTTATAATTTATAATTTATAATTCAAAATTTATAATTCCTTTACGTTATTGTTTTCTATAAAGAAATTTTTAAAATCCGCATTGGTTACGCTGAATAGTTCGGCGAGGCGTTCGGGATGCGTATCGGTAATGAAGATCTGTCCGAAGTTATCGCTGCTGACCAGCTCCATCAATTGTTTTACACGCAGGTCGTCGAGCTTATCATAAATATCATCCAGCAATAAAACCGGTGTGATATTTTTTATCTTTTTGATAAAATCAAATTGCGCCAGCTTCAATGCCAGTAAAAATGATTTCTGCTGTCCCTGCGATGCATATTTTTTCAGCGGATAACCATTGATCGTAAATTCAAGATCATCTTTGTGAATTCCCACCGTAGTATATTCCATCGCTCTATCGCGGTTAAGCGCTTTTGCCAGTACATCTGCAAAATTATTTTCATTGAGGTGCGATACGTAATTGATCCCTACCTGCTCCCGCCCGCCAGAGATCAGCTCATAATATTTCTGAAAGATCTCAATAAAATCATTGATAAAACGTTTGCGTTTTTCATATACTTTTTCGCCAAAAGCAATCAATTGCACATCCCAGATCTCGAGTGAACCCATATCGAATTTACCACTGTCGCCAAACTGTTTTAAAACGGCATTGCGATGGGATACGATCTTATTGTAACTGATAAGGTTTTCGAGGTATTCGCGGTCGAATTGTGCGATCACACTGTCGATAAACTTCCGGCGGCTTTCGCTGCCTTCTGTGATCAGCTCCGAATCGGCCGGTGAGATCATCACGAGCGGAAACAGGCCAATGTGATCGGCCAGGCGCTGGTATTCCTTTTTATTGCGTTTGAATTGCTTTTTCTGGTTGCGTTTTTGTCCGCAGTAGATGTCCTCGTCTTCCCCCTTGAGGTTAAAATGCCCCTGCACCAGGAAAAAAGGTGCATCGTGCATGATATTCTGGCTATCTACGGGGTTAAAAAAACTTTTGCAGAACGACAGGTAATGAATGGCATCGAGAATATTGGTTTTTCCTTCGCCGTTATTACCGGTAAGGCAATTTACATGGGCGCTGAATTCCAGTGCTGCCTCGGGATAATTCTTAAAATTGAGTATGGAAAGTTTCTTTAAATACATGGCTTTATTCGCCTCTAAATTACCTAAAAATTGACTGTTTGGATCATATTTTAGATATTAAATTATGGATATTGCAAAAAAAACTTATTTTTGCAATCCGAAACAAGAATTTAAAAAGCATTATGGCAAAAGAAACGAAAGATCAACCAATAGTAGATGTTGAACAAGCATTTAGTAAAACAGAACTTTTTCTTGAGAACAACAAAAAAAGTTTAGCAATCATTGCAAGTGCCATTGTGATACTGGTAGGTGGTTATTTCGCCTATAAATATTGGTATGTAGCGGGGCAGGAAACAGAGGCGAAATCAAAAATGTTCAAAGCAGAACAATATTTTGAGAAAGACTCTCTTGACAAAGCGATCAATGGTGATGGCGGCGACATTGCCGGTTTTTCACAGATTGTGGATGATTACAGCATTACTCCTTCCGGGAATTTAGCGGAATATTACCTTGGTGTTTGTTATTTGAGAAAAGGGCAATATGAAGATGCGATCACACATTTACAGGCGTTTAACGGGAAAGACCAGATTGTTGGACCGGTTGCAACAGGCTGTATCGGCGATGCAAACATGGAATTGGGAAAAACGGATGAAGCGATCACGTATTATTTAAAAGCGGCTGATCAAACCAACAACCAGTTTACTACTCCTATTTATCTGAAAAAAGCAGCAATGGCAAATGAAGATAAAGGAAATTATGCAGATGCAGTGAAATTATACGAGCGCATTAAAAACGAATTTTCCGAAACAATGGAAGGAAAAGAAATGGATAAATACATTGCACATGCAAAAGCATTGCAGGGAAATATTTAATTCTTTCGCATAAAAATTTTAAAAGGTGATTTTTGAAAAAAAGTCACCTTTTCTTTTTTCAGACAAAGATGGATTCCTGATCTTTGCAACAGAATATTTTCACAAAAAAACGCACACACGATATGTCATCAGCATTAAAAAATTTATCCAACTTCGATCAAACAGTTATTCCAAACGGGAAAGGGATGCGCATTGGGATTGTATTATCCGAATGGAACCAGGAAATTACAGGCGCCTTGTTTGACGGTGCTGTAGCTACATTGGTAAAAAACGGCGTATCAAAAGACGATATCATCATCACCACTGTGCCCGGGAGTTTTGAACTGACCTTAGGTTCTCAATACTTATGCGAAGATAAATCCATTGATGCAGTAATTGCGCTGGGCTGTGTGATCCAGGGAGAAACCCGCCATTTTGATTTTATCTGCGATGCGGTTGCACAAGGTGTTACCAATGTAAGCCTGAAATACAACAAGCCCGTGATCTTCGGTTTACTTACCCCAAATACCATGCAGCAGGCGCAGGACAGAGCCGGTGGAAAACACGGAAACAAAGGAGATGAAGCGGCTGTGACGGCGTTAAAGATGGTGGCGTTGAAGAAGCAAATCTACTAAATACCAATTTGTACTAATATACCAATCTGGGCGTAAGCTGTTTTTTTCGGGTATTTTCCGATATTTATGCAACCGATGCTAAATCTGTTCTTATCCGCAACACCCGTTTCATCCACGTTCCGTTATACACAGTTCACACATAGATTCGTAATATTCGTTCCTGTTTGCTATCTGTACCCTTATCTGTACCCTGTAAGTTTCCTTCCTAAACTGGATTGCTAAGCACATAAAAAAAGTGTACATTTTGCAAAAAAGAAATTTCAATCCTTTTATGCAAAAACAAAAATTAAAAGTGGCCATTCTTGGTGGCGGTGTGGCGGGTTTAAGTGCCGCACACGAACTGATCAACCGCGGCTTTGCGGTAGAAGTGTATGAAGCAAAAGACTGGTTGGGCGGAAAAGCCCGCAGTGTGGACGTTCCGGACACGGGCACCGGTGGCAGAAAAAATTTGCCGGGCGAACACGGCTTCCGTTTTTTTCCACGATTTTACAAACACGTCACCGCTACCATGGCGGAAATTCCTTTCCAGGGAAATAAAAACGGCGTGCTCGATAATTTAACGGAAACATCACAGATCCTGATGGCGCGTTTTGATAAGGAAGCTGTGGTAATGCCTGCACGTTTTCCCCGTTCGCTGAAAGAAGCCAAAGAAATTTTCCAAAATATAGAAGGTGTTGATCTTGGATTGAGCGAGGATGACAAAGAATTTTTTGCAGAGAAAGTCTGGCAATTAATGACGAGCTGCCGCAACCGGCGCAAGAATGAGTACGAGCGCATTGGCTGGTGGGAGTTCCTGGATGCCGATAACCGTTCGGAAGCATACCGCACCATGTTTGTACGCGGGCTTACCCGTACGCTGGTGGCTGCACGCGCCGAAGTAGCGAGTACAAAAACCGGCGGCGATGTGTTTTTACAACTGATGTTTGATATTGCCTCGCCGGGCATGAGCAGCGACCGCATCCTGAATGCACCTACGAACGAAGCCTGGATCAACCCATGGGTAAAGCATTTGAAGGAACAAGGCGTACAATTTTTTATTAATTGTCCGACCGTAAAGATCAACAGCGATAAAAAACAAATTACTTCCGTGACGGTAAAACAAGAAGACGGAAGCGAATTAATTGTTACTGCTGATTACTACATTTCGGCCATGCCGGTGGAGCGTATTGCACCTCTGCTGGATGATAATTTAATTTACCTGGATCCAACACTGGCGAATGTAAAATTATTAAGTACGGAAGTTTCATGGATGAACGGCTCCCAGTTTTATCTGAATAATGATCTGCCGCTGATCCACGGACATGCCATTTACATTGATACGCCCTGGGCGCTGACTTCTATTTCACAAAAGCAATTCTGGAAAAATGTGGACTTGTCGAAATACGGCGACGGACACATCAAAGGCATTTTATCGGTGGATGTTTCCGATTGGGATACACCCGGAATTATTTATGGCAAAACGGCAAAAAATTGCAGTAAGGACGAGATCGTGAAAGAGATCTGGGCACAGCTGAAACGAAGTTTGAATGTGAACGGAAAAATGGTGCTGAGGGATGAAGATCTCCACACCTCGTTTATTGATCCGGATATTGAATTTAATGCGCATGTGGAAAACAAAGAACCACTTTTGGTAAATACGGTTAACTCCTGGGACCTTCGCCCATACTCGTATACACAGATCCCAAATTTTTTCCTGGCATCGGATTATGTAAAAACCAACACCGACTTAGCGACTATGGAAGGCGCGAATGAAGCGGCAAAGCGCGCAGTAAATAATATTTTAGATGCATCGAAAAGCAATGCGGCAAAATGTAAAATTTATGATTTACAGGAACCTTTTATTTTAAAGCTGATCCGCTGGAAGGATAAAAAGCGCTATGAGCAAGGTTTACAGTGGAGCGGACATTTGCCGTTTGGGTTTGAAACATTGCACAAGATCATTGTATTTATAAAAAAAATAATTTAAAAAAAACGGAAATCATGAGCAACTATTGGTTAAACAGGGCAACGTACACGCTGCCGGAATTAATTTTATTCGGGATCGGCGCTTTTTTCTGGATCCTTTGTTATGTATTTGTGATCAGGGGAATTATCAAATATAAATTTGTAGGCATCTCGGCAAGCGTAGTGGGCGCCAACTTTGCATGGGAATTTTTGTGGGCCTTCGTTTTTCGCCAGGATATGGGCGAAATCATTCAAATTGGTTATTACGGCTGGTTTGCGCTTGATTGTTTTATTGTGTTCAGTATGTTCCGGTATGGTTATAAACAGGTGCTTCCGCAGAACCAGAAATATTTCAAAGCATTTTTTGCGTACTCCATTTTAGCATGGCTGGCTGTATTGTATTTTTATATTAAGGATGGAAATGAAAATCCGATCGGGGCCAATTCCGCTTACGCGATCCAGTTATTAATTTCCGCATCGTGTTTGGGAATGATGTTGCGGGCGCCACTGGAAAAAGGGATTTCGTATATCGCTGCATGGAGCCGCATGCTCGGCAGTTTGTTTTGCGGTGCGATGATCATCATGCACTGGCCGCAAAATCATTGGATCATCGCCATGGTGGTTGCGTATTTGATTATTGATATATTTTACATTGTATTGGCAAGCAAAAATCTGAAGTACACGGGATTGACATAAAAAGGTTTATTGGTTTATTGGTTCAATAGTTCATTGGTGTGCTGTGTGTTTTCTAAACTTATGCTGTATGTGCGCTAACTGTGCTTTGGTTATTTAGCCTGGGCCTGGCGACTAATGAACCAATAAACTATTGAACCAGTGAACGAATATTAATCCAAAATACTCTTGTCGTCTTTATTGATGATCAGTCGTTTGATATAAAACCACGCTACGCAGATCATCCCCACGAGGAAAGGAAATCCTGCATAATCTTTTATTTTTTCGTGTCCTGTAAATTCACAGATCATCCAATAGGAATTGGCTGCGATCCAAAAACAAATAGCGAGGTTGATCCAGAATTCATCATCACGCTCACGCCATGTTTTTACTGCAATGATCACAGCAACGGACATGGTAGGAACGATCATGGTAACACCCAGGGCTTTCCATTGAAGCATCCAGCAGGTATCTTTTAAGAGCCAGAGCGGAATGTGGAGATTTTCGTAATGACGGAGTTTTTGCATGCGGCAAATATAGAACAGCCACCGGTTCACAGATTAAAAAATCGAAAAATAATTATGCACCTCCGCTGTTGAACTGTGTTATTTTTCTACCACAAAAGGTACAAAAGAAAAGTGAAAGGCGATGTGTAACATGCTAATATGTGCTCCGCCCCTTTCTACCACAAAAGGCACAAAAGAAAACATAAGACTGTGTTTGTTAAACACACTTAAAACATTGATATGTTACATCTCTTCTTATGTTTTCTTTTGTGCCTTTTGTGCTGAATTTTTAATTGTTTTTCTGTGAATCTGTGGCTTTATTAATAAATCGGAAAAAATTGCTGTTTTGCCGAAAAAACACCTCCTCCACCCGGAATTAAAAAATCGTTAACAAACCTTCCCGCCAAACAATTCAAACCACTGATTAACAACAAGATATACATTTTCTTTATATACAAAAAAGAACAACACAGCCAATCCGTTTTAATATTTATTAACAAATAAATGTTACTAATCTGTATTTCACTATCATTGCACCGCGAAAATGAAACACTAAACACGCAAAACTACTTACTTCCTGAAATGAAAAAATTACTACTCCTCCTTGCGGTGGTATTTACATCTATTGTAAATGCCCAAACAATCAACGTGTCTTCCCCAAATGGCGGCGAGATCTGGGCTGGTTGTACTGTTCATAATATCACATGGACATCAGTCGGTACCTCCGGATTTTTTTCCGTTGATTATTCCACAAATGGCGGAAGCACCTGGACATCGCTGGCAACTAACCTTGCAGCAACTTCGTATTCATGGACAATCCCAAACACCTCATCGACGAACTGCCTGGTAAGGGTTTTCGATTATAATACACCGGCCACGGTGGATCAGAGCAACGCGGTATTTACCATTACGGCACCGCTGATTCTTACATCGCCAAACGGCGGTGAAAGCTGGCAGGTAGGTGGCCCCACACACAATATTACATGGGTAGCGACTGGTACAGGAGCCAATCTTACACTTGAATATTCGATCAATGCGGGAAGCAGCTGGACAACAATCACGACTACAGCTGTAGCATCCAGCGGATCATACACCTGGACGATCCCGAATACACCATCCAACCAGTGTTTGGTGAGGATCAGGGATGTAGCCACACCTTGTATGACGGATGCGAGCGACAATCTTTTTACGATTGCGCCGGGTACACCAACATTTACTGTTACTGCACCGAATACAGCAACTACGTATTATGCATTTCAGACGTACACGATTACCTGGACGAGCCAGTACATTGTGAATCCGAATGTGATGATCGAATATTCTACGGATAACGGAACAACATGGATAACGATTGTAGCTTCTGTTGCCAACAGTGGATCTTACAACTGGACTGTACCAAATACGCCTTCCAACCAGTGTTTGGTAAGAGTAAGCGAATTTGGAAACCCATCGGCAAACGATGTGAGCAATGTGGACTTTACGATCTCATCGCCGGTAATTACAGTGAGCGCGCCCAATACAGCGCTTACCTATTATGTAGCAAATACGTATACGATTACCTGGAGCAATACAACGCTAAGCGGCCCGAACGTAAAGCTGGAATATTCGATTGACAACGGTGCAAGCTGGATCACGATCATTGCTTCTACCAACAACGTAAATTCTTATAACTGGACAGTGCCAAACACACCATCCACACAATGTTTGGTAAGAGTAAGCGATGCATTAACACCTGCGATCAGCGATGTGAGCAACGTGGATTTTACAATTGCACCGCAATTTATTACGGTTACATCTCCAAACGGAAGTGAGAATTACCCGGGCTGTTCGTCGCAAACCATTACATGGACAAGAGGCGGAACGCTTAACAATGCAAAAATTGAATATTCACTGGATGGCGGAGCAACATGGACAACGATTGTTGCTTCTTACAACGCGGGTGCAGGTACTTCTTGTTCTTACACCTGGGGAACTGTTCCGAATACACCATCCACCAACTGCCTGATCCGTGTAACGGACATCAGCATACCAACGGCAACGGATGTAAGCAACGGCGCATTTACCATTTCACAAAATACCGCGATCATTGTAAACACACCAAACGGCGGTGAAGTTTGGCAGGTTGGCGGCCCAACGCAAAATATTACCTGGGCGGCTGTTGGAACTTCTACCAACTTAACGATCCAGTATTCTACCGATAACGGCGCTACATGGATTACCATTACCACTACAGCCAATGCTGCAAGCGGAACGTACCCATGGACGATCCCGAATACACCATCCACCACGTGTTTGGTAAAAATTTACGATGTATCCAACACTTGTAAATTTGATATCAGCAATGCGGTATTTACCATTTCGCCACCAACACCGGTGATCACGGTAACCAACCCGAACACAGCGCTTACCTATTATGTGGCAAGCGTAAATACCATTAGCTGGAACTCGGCTTACCTTTCTTCTTCTTTTGTGAAGATCGAATACTCGATCGACAACGGCGCCACATGGATCAGCATTGTAGCATCGGTTGCCAACAGCGGATCTTACAGCTGGACAACACCGAATACGCCTTCTACACAATGTTTGGTAAGAGTAAGTGAATTTGGAAACCCGGTTGTGAACGACATCAGCAACGTAGATTTTACGATTGCTTCTCCGTTTATTACCGTTACATCTCCGAATACGGGAACGGAAAACTGGCAGGGCTGCTCGTCGCAAACCATTACATGGAACAGAGGCGGAACAACCAACAATGATAAAATTGAATATTCACTGGATGGCGGCGCTACATGGATAACCATTGTTACATCGTATAACGCAGGTGCAGGAACAAGCTGTTCCTATACCTGGGGAACTGTTCCGAATACTCCTTCCACCAACTGCCTGATCCGTGTAACGGATGTGAGCTTACCGGCAGCAACGGATCTGAGCAACAACCCGTTCACGATCTCGCAAAATACGGCGATCATTGTAAATACACCAAACGGCGGCGAAAGCTGGCAAGTGGGCGGCCCGGCACAAAATATTACCTGGGCGGCTGCGGGAACTTCTACGAATTTGACGATCCAGTATTCTACCGATAACGGTGCTACATGGATCACGATCACCACTACTGCCAATGCAGCCAGCGGATTATATGTTTGGACGATCCCGAATACACCATCATCACAATGCCTTGTAAAAATTTACGATGCGGCAAACCCTTGTAAGTTTGATCTGAGCAATGCGGTATTTACCATTGCCCCTCCTACGGAAATAATAACGGTAACAGCTCCGAATACAGCAGTAACCTATTATGTAGCAAATACATATAGCATTACCTGGACATCGGCTTACCTTGTTTCTTCTTTTGTGAAATTGGAATATTCGATCGATAACGGCGCAAGTTGGATCACGATCGTAGCTTCGGTTGCAAACAGCGGAGTATACAACTGGACGGTTCCGAATACACCTTCCACACAATGTCTGGTAAGGGTAAGCGAATTCGGGACACCGGCCGTGAACGACATCAGCAATGTGGACTTTACGATTGCACCGCAATTTATTACGGTAACATCGCCAAACACGGGAACGGAAAACTGGCCGGGCTGTTCGACACAAACGATCACATGGACAAGAGGCGGAACAACCAATAATGATAAAATTGATTATTCGTTAGATGGCGGCGCTACATGGATCACATTAATTGCATCGTACAATGCAGGTGCAGGAACAAGCTGCTCTTACAGCTGGGCGGGCATCCCGAATACACCATCGACCAACTGCCTGGTGCGTGTAACGGATGTAAGCATTCCAACCGCTACGGACATCAGCAACAATCCATTCACGATCTCACCAAATACATCTATTATAGTAACGGCACCAAACGGCGGCGAAAACTGGCAGGTGGGTGGCCCAACTCAAAATATTACCTGGGCGGCGGTTGGAACTTCTACCAACTTAACGATCCAGTATTCTATCAATAACGGAAGTACCTGGACAACGATCACGACAACGGCCAATGCTGCAAGTGGGTTATATGTATGGACAATCCCGAACACACCATCGAACCAATGTCTTGTAAAAATTTACGATGCGGCGAATCCTTGTAAGTTCGACATCAGCGATGCACTATTTACAATTTCACCGGGAACACCAACATTTACAGTAACAGCTCCGAATACAGCTGTAACGTATTACGCATTACAAACTTACACGATCACCTGGACAAGCCAGTACATTGTGAATCCGAATGTGATGATCGAATATTCGATCAACAACGGTGCAAGCTGGATCACGATCGTATCGTCGGTTGCAAATTCCGGATCATACAACTGGACCGTTCCGAATACGCCTTCCACACAATGTTTGGTGAGAGTGAGCGAATTCGGAAATCCATCGGCAAACGATATCAGCAATGTGGATTTCACGATCTCGTCGCCGGTAATTACAGTAACCGCTCCGAATACGGCATTGACTTATTATGTAGCCAATACCTATACCATTACCTGGAGCAACACCACGCTGAGCGGCCCGAACGTAAAATTGGAATACTCTATTGATAATGGCGCCAGCTGGATCACGATCGTAGCAGCTACCAACAACGTAAACTCCTATAACTGGACAGTGCCAAATACACCATCCACACAATGTTTGGTAAAAGTGAGTGATGCGGCCAGTCCGGCTACATTTGATGTTAGCAACGTGGATTTCACGATCGCATCGCAATTTATTATTGTAACATCGCCAAACGGCGGAGAGAATTTCCAGGGTTGTTCGTCACAAACCATTACCTGGAACAGGGGCGGAACAGTGAACAATGCAAAAATTGAATATTCACTGGATGGTGGAGCAACATGGACAACCATTGTAGCTTCTTACAACGCAGGTGCAGGAACATCTTGTTCGTACACATGGGGAACTGTTCCGAATACACCATCTACTAACTGCCTGATTCGCGTAACGGATGTAAGTGTGCCTACCGCTACGGATGTAAGCAACTTCCCTTTCTCGATCATTCAGAATACCGCTATTATTGTGAACACACCAAACGGCGGCGAGATCTGGCAGGTAGGCGGCCCAACACAAAACATTACATGGGCGGCGGTTGGAACTTCTACCAACTTAACGATCCAGTATTCTACCGATAACGGAGCAACATGGAACACGATCACCACTACTGCCAATGCAGCAAGCGGAACCTATCCATGGACGATCCCGAATACACCATCCACACAATGTTTGGTAAAGATCTTTGATGCTTCCAACACTTGTAAATTTGACGTGAGCAACGCTACATTTACCATTTCGCCGCCAACACCGGTGATCACGGTAACGGCTCCGAATACAGCAGTAACGTATTATGTGGCAAATGCTTATAACATCAACTGGACATCTGCTTATTTATCTTCTTCTTTTGTGAAGATCGAATATTCGATCGACAATGGTGCATCATGGATCAGCATTGTAGCTTCGGTCGCAAACAGCGGATCATATACATGGACCGTTCCGAATACACCTTCCACACAATGTTTGGTAAGAGTAAGCGAATTTGGAAATCCATCGGTGAACGATATCAGCAACGTAGACTTTACGATTGCACCGCAATTTATTACGGTTACATCTCCAAACGGCGGTGAGAACTGGCAGGGTTGCTCCACTCAAACCATTACCTGGACGAGAGGCGGCACCACCAACAATGCGAAAATTGAATATTCGATCAACGGCGGAACTACCTGGATCACATTGAATGCATCTTACAACGGCGGTGCCGGAACAACTTGTTCATACACATGGGCGCCGATCCCGAATACACCATCCACCAACTGTTTGGTACGTGTAACGGATGTGAGCATTCCTACTGCTACCGACATTAGCAATACACCATTTACCATTCCTTTAAATACTTCCATTATTGTAACCGCTCCGAACGGCGGCGAAGTATGGCAGGTAGGCGGCCCGACACAAAATATTACATGGGCGGCTGTTGGAACTTCTACCAACTTAACCATCCAGTATTCTACCGACAACGGTGCAACATGGACAACAATCACCACAACAGCAGTGGCTTCCAGCGGATTGTACAACTGGACCATTCCGAATACACCGGGCACACAATGTTTGGTTCGTATTTACGATGCGGCCAATCCTTGTAAAATTGATCAAAGTGATGCAGTGTTTACCATTTTACCGGGAACACCATTTATTACAGTAACAGCACCGAATACAGCGGTAACTTATTATGTAGGAAGCACCTATTCCATCAACTGGAATTACGCGTACCTATCCTCTTCGTTTGTAAAAATTGAGTATTCAATTGATAACGGCGGAACCTGGATCGTGATCTCCGCAGCATACACCAACACAGGATCATACAGCTGGACGGTACCAAATACGCCTTCCACACAATGTTTGGTAAGAGTAAGCGATTACGGTAACTTATCCACAAACGACATCAGCAACGTAGACTTTACGATTGCACCGGCCATTGTGGTAACAGCGCCTAACGGCGGTGAAAACCTTGGAAGCTGTACCACCACTAGTATCAACTGGACGGCAGGCGGATGTTCCGGAAATTACAAACTGGAATACTCGATCAACGGCGGAGGTGCATGGACAACCATCGTAGCATCTTACGCAGCTACAACAACAGGTGCTTGTTCGTATACATGGACCTTGCCTACTACTCCATCTGCCAATTGTTTGGTAAGAGTATCCGATGCAAGCGTTCCAACGAAAATTGACCAGAGCAATGCAGTATTTACTATTTCACCGGCGATTACAGTTACACAGCCAAACTTCGGCGGTAGCTATGTAGTTGGATCGGTATTGAACATTACCTGGACATCGAGCGGTGTTTCCAATTTTTATAATATTGAATACTCTACAAACGGCGGTTCTACCTGGACTACCATTGTATTCAACACCAACATTACAACCAATACGTACGCATGGACGATCCCGAATGCACCAAGCACCAACTGCCTGGTACGCATTACGGATAACGTAAATACATGTAAGCGCGACCAGAGTGATGTGGTATTTACCATCACCACCACCACTCCTGCCATTACAGTTACCGCTCCAAACGGCGGCGAAAACTGGCAAACATGCTCTACACAAAATATTAACTGGAATGCAAGTGGAACATCCGGTACTTACAATCTGGATTATTCTACCAACGGAGGATCAACCTGGACATCCATTATTACATCGTACGCTGCAGCAGGAAGTACTTGTTCATACGCATGGAGCGTTCCGAATACCATCTCTTCTTCTTGTTTAGTAAGAGTAACCGATGCAGTTGTGGGTACACGCATTGACCAAAGCGATGCAGCATTCAACATCACCGGTTTAGCATTAACGGCAAGCGGAACAGCTACCATCTGTAACGGAAATTCAACGCCTTTAACAGCAAGCGGAACGGCTTCCTACAGCTGGTTGCCTGTAACAGGCTTAAGCGCGACGAACATTTCAAATCCGATCGCAAATCCTTCTACAACTACAACATACACTGTAACAGGTACAACCGGTGGCTGCTCAAACACAGCAACTGTTACCATTACAGTAAACCCAGTACCTACAGTGGGTGTATCACCTTCCACGATCGCTATTTGTACAGGCGGCTCCACCACATTGATGGCAAGCGGCGCTGCAGCATATACATGGCTGCCAGCAACAGGATTAAGCTCTACAACGGCTCCAACTGTAACTGCTGCACCAACAGGAACTACAACATATACAGTAACCGGTACTACCGGCGGATGCGCTGCTACTGCAACTTCTGCAATTACGGTTAACCCGATCCCAACTGTTGCAACCAGCGGCTCAGGAACTATTTGTAACGGAGCATCAGCGAACTTAAACGCTACCGGTGCAACAACCTATACATGGAGTCCGGGAACAGGATTGAGCAGCACTACTGTTGCAAATCCTACGGCTTCACCAACCACATCGATCACATACACTGTAAGCGGTACTTCACTAGGTTGTACAGCTACAGCAAGCGTACCGGTAACGGTTAACCCGCTTCCGAATATTTCCACATCCGGAAACGTGAGCATCTGCCTGGGTTCATCGGCAGTTGTTACGGCGAGCGGCGCAACTTCCTACAACTGGTCGCCAGGTGCAGGCCTGAGTAACCCGAACATTGCCAACCCATCGGTATCACCGGCTGCAACCACAACCTATACCATTACAGGAACTACGGCAGGCTGTTCCAATACCACTACTGTGATTGTAACCGTTAACCCGGTACCAACAGTTACAGCTACCGGAACAACAACAGTTTGCCAGGGTACATCCACACCATTAACAGCAAGTGGCGCTACAACTTATAGCTGGAGTCCTGCTGCAGGATTAAGTAGTACTACAAGCCCTACACCTACTGCAACTCCGGGCACAACTACTACATACACCGTTACAGGCACAAGCGGCGGCTGTACAGCTACAGCAACGGTAACCATTACGGTTACACCGATCCCGGTAGTATCTGTAAGCGGCACAACCACTATTTGTAACGGAACCAGCACTAATTTAACTGCAAACGGAGCAACCAACTACAGCTGGTTACCAACCACAGGATTAAGTGCTGCCAATATTAATAACCCGGTTGCAAATCCAACAGCTACAACCACGTACACCGTTACCGGAAGCACAGGAAGCTGCAGCGCTACTACTACAGTAACGCTTACAGTAAATCCGATCCCGAACGTAACCGCAATTGGAACAGCCACTGTTTGTGCGGGAACTTCCACTTCCTTAAATGCAAGCGGTGCAGTTACCTATGTATGGACACCTGCTACAGGATTAAGCAATGCCAACGTTGCCAACCCGGTCGCTACACCTGCAACTACTACAACGTATACCGTAAACGGAACATCAACAGGATGTTCGGCTTCGACATCTGTAACAGTAACTGTTACACCTTTACCGGTGATCAGCGTATCAGGCACAACAGGTATTTGCAGCGGAGGCAGCACAGCACTTACTGCAAGTGGCGCTACAACATACTCGTGGGCACCGGCAACAGGATTGAGCGCAACAAACATTGCCAATCCAATTGCTTCACCAACAACAACTACAACGTATACCGTGAGTGGAACATTCGGATCGTGTACCGGTACAACTACGGTTACCATCACGGTTAACCCGATCCCGGTAATTAACGTATCAGGAACAACCACTATTTGTAACGGAAGCAGCACATCGCTTTCGGCAAGCGGCGCTTCCACATCCTATGCATGGTTACCTGCTACCGGATTGAGCAATGCCAGCATTAACAACCCGGTAGCAAATCCAACTACTACAACTACTTACACTGTAACAGGCACATCCGGCGGATGCTCCGGTTCTACAACCGTTACCATTACAGTAAATCCGGCTCCTACAGTTGCTGCAGGCGGAACAGCAACTATTTGTTCGGGTACTTCCACTCCGCTTTCTGCGAGCGGTGCTACTACTTACAGCTGGTTGCCGACAACAGGATTGAGCAGCCCTACGGTTGCAAATCCAAATGCGAGTCCGGCTACAACCACTACATATACTGTTACAGGAACAACTGCAGGTTGTACAGGTACAGCTACTGTTACCATTACAGTAGTTCCTACACCAACAGTTGCCGCCACAGGCGGATCAACTATTTGTGCTGGAAGCAGCGCCACGTTAAATGCAACAGGCGCTACTACTTACAGCTGGTTACCAGCAACAGGATTAAGCAATCCTAATATTGCAAACCCTTCTGCTTCACCGGCAACCACCACAACGTATACCGTAACAGGTACGAATGGCTCCTGCTCTAATACAGCAACTGTAACCATCAGCGTGAACCCTGTTCCTACAGTTGCAGCAACAGGAACAGCAACCATCTGTTCGGGAAGCAGCACTCCTTTAAGTGCAACAGGAGCAACCACATACAGCTGGTTACCAACAACAGGACTAAGCAATGCCAGCATTGCAAATCCTACTGCTACTCCAGCAACTACAACAACGTATACTGTAACAGGTACATCGTTGGGCTGTTCGGCTTCAGCAACGGTAACCATAACGGTAAATCCTACACCAACAGCAAATGCAGGTTCACCTGCAACCATCTGCTTAGGTTCAGGCGGTACCACGCTCAATGCTTCCGGCGGAACGATGTACAGCTGGTTACCTGCAACAGGATTAAGTGCAACCAACATTGCAAATCCAACTGCCAACCCAACATCAACAACAACTTATACAGTAACAGTCGGAAACGGATCATGCTCTTCAACAGCATCTGTAACCGTTACCGTAAATACATTACCATCCGTGAACGCAGGTTCGGATGCTTCCATTAACTGCAGCGGAAGCGCCACATTAAGCGCTTCGGGCGGAACAACCTATACCTGGTTGCCAACAGCAGGATTAAGCAATCCAAACATTGCAAATCCTATTGCCACACCAGCTGCTACTACATCGTACACCGTAACCGGAACTACCGGCGGATGTTCGGGTACCGACGTTGTGGTAGTAACGGTAAGCCCGTTAACGGCAAATGCAGGGCCTAACGTAACCATTTGCGCAGGAACAAGCACTACATTGGGCGGATCGGCAACAGGTGCCACTACCACGTATGCGTGGACCAGCGCTCAGCGCTTTGGAAGCACGGGTGCTGACAGAGGACTTGCAACAGCAGCTGATGCAGCGGGCAACCAGTACATTACAGGTACGTTTAACGGAACTGTAACATTTGGTACATTCACGCTCACTTCGGCAGGTGGATACGATACCTACATTGTAAAAGTGAGTCCTGCAGGAACAGTATTGTGGGCGCAAAGAGGGGGAGGCGCAAGCAGCGAACTTGGAAACGGCATTGCAGTTGATCCTTCCGGAAACGTATATGTAACAGGATACATGACCACAGGTTCAGCCACATTCGGATCGTTCACAATTACCAGCGCAGGCTCTAATGATGTGTTCCTTGCAAAATATAACAGCACAGGAACCTGTCAGTGGGCGCTGAGAGCAGGCGGAGCATCGTCTGACCTTTCCAATGGAATAGCAGCAGATGCAAGCGGTGTATGGATCACCGGAACATTTACAGGCGCTTCGGTAGGATTTGGAAGCGGTGTTACCATCAGTGCTCACACGGCAACGGATGAAGACTTGTTTGTTGCAAGATACAACTCAGCAGGAATCTGCCAGTGGGCAGCAGCCGGAGGCAGCAGTAACAATGTGGAAGCAGGAACAGGCGTGTCAGTAGATGCTGCCGGAAATGCTTACATGACAGGTTACTCAAGAGGAACAACAACGTTCGGAACTTTCTCCTTACCGGTAAATGCGGATGGCGACTTATTGGTTGTAAAATACAACTCAACCGGTGTTTGCCAATGGGCAAAATACGGCGGATCAGTAGGTGCAGGAGATTACGGAAGAGCCATTGTAACCGACGGTGCCGGAAACTCATACGTAACCGGAAGCATTGGCGGTACATCAGGATTCTTCGGATCATTGACCACCACAGGCCCGGGAAGTGATGCATTCATTACCAAATACAATTCAGCGGGAGTTGAACAATGGGCAAAAGCCATTGGAGGAACAGGCGCAGATGCCTTTTACGGAATTTGCCTGGATCCCTTATCCGGAAATATATACGCAACAGGATACAGCACCAGTGCATCCGTAACGATCGGATCATCCGTTCTTACTTCATTCGGAGCATCCGGACAGGTGTTATTGGGGATCTTCAACAGCAGCGGTACCGGTTTATTCGGAATTAAATCGAACAGCGTGTCGCCGGGAGGTGATTATGCATATGGGATCGGTGCGGATGGTGCAGGAAATGCATACATTACCGGTACATTCAATGCAACCGGTGGTACCACTGCAACGTTCGGTTCCACAACATTAACCAGCTCCGGCGCGGGTGATGCTTACATTGCAAAATTATTAACAACAAGCTCACTGAGCTATGCATGGTCGCCTGCAACAGGATTAAGCTCCACAACAGTGGCAAGCCCTACTGCAACACCAACAAGTACTACTAATTATGTATTAACGGTAACAAGCGGCTCCTGTACATCTTCGGATACAGTGCTGGTAACAGTTGCTCCTGCGCCTACAGCAAGTGTGAGCGCTCCTGCAACCATTTGCTCAGGCAGCAGCACTACTTTAACTGCAACAGGCGGAACAACCTACTCATGGTTGCCGGTAACAGGATTAAGCAGCCCAACAGTTGCCAGCCCGGTTGCTTCTCCAACTACAACCACCACATACACGGTAACGGTAAGTAACGGCGGTTCCTGTACATCAACAGCTACTGTAACGATCACAGTAAATCCGGCTCCTGTAGCAAATGCAGGTTCGGATGTGACCATTGCCTGCGGTGGCAGTACAACATTGGGCGCTTCGGGCGGATCAACTTACAGCTGGTCGCCAACAGCAGGATTGAGTAACCCGAACATTGCCAACCCGGTTGCCACACCGGCATCCACAATTACTTACACAGTAACAGTATCAAACGGAAGCTGCTCATCAACAGATGCAGTAGTGGTTACCACAGGAAACCTTACTGCCAATGCAGGCCCGGATGTAACCATCTGTTCGGGTAACAGCACTACGTTAAGCGGTTCGTCCACAGGCGGCAGTTCAACGGCATGGGTGAATATTGCAACAAGCTACAACTACACACAAGCGGTAGGTACTTACACTGCCATTACCGGTGGTACAGTTTGGCTGAATGGTGCAAGCACCTCTATGGACGATGTGGTTTCGGGTGCGGTCACCATCCCATCGTTCACCTATAACAACGTAGCATACACAACGGCCTACATTTGTACCAATGGATTTATTTCACTGGGATCAACAGTACCGGGCACTACGGATTACAATCCGATCTCCAGCTTAAATACTTATGCGGGCGGTGTTATTTCTGCATTCGGTGTGGATTTAAACAAATCAACTACCGGTACTCCGGAGATCAGGTATCAAACAGTAGGAAACGAATTTATTGTTCAATACCAGGATATGGGACGTTATGCATCCACCGGTACGCTGGACAGGGTCAGCTTTCAGATCCGCTTGAACACGGTTACAAAGCAGATCAACATTGTTTACAAAGCACCAACAACAGTTGGAGCCGGAACAAGCTATCCTGAGATCGGTTTAAGAGGAGCGGATAATACATTTGCTACAAACGTTCATAACAGAACGGTAACTTCATCCACAGGGCCGTGGGTAAATTCCACACGCGGTTCGGTGCCATCCGATTATTGTTATTTCAGCAGCGGTTCGCCTACAACGATCCCCGGAAACGGAACAACGTTTACCTGGAGTGTACCTGCATCAACCACAACAACGTATGCATGGACACCTCCAACAGGATTAAGCTCCACAACGATTGCAAACCCTGTTGCCACGCCAACAACTACAACTACGTATACATTAACTGCCACAAACGGTTCTTGCACAGCAGTAGATATGGTAACGGTGACGGTATTGAGCGGAAGCTCGGTAAGTGCAGGCGCTGATGTGGCAATTTGCGGAGGAGGAAATACCACATTAACTGCAACCGGCGGCGGAACGTATTTATGGGCTCCGGCTACAGGATTAAGCGCAACCAACATTGCAAATCCTGTTGCGACACCAACAACAACTACAACGTATACAGTGACGGTATCCAACGGTACCTGCAGCTTTACGGATAACGTGGTGGTAACGGTAAATCCATTACCGGCGCAGCCTTCTGCGATTACCGGCAGCACTACTGTATGTTCAGGCAGTACCGCTACTTATAGCATTACACCTGTAAGCGGCGCTACATCTTACACATGGACATTACCGGGCGGATGGACAGGAACGTCCACCACGCCAAGCATTACGGCAACAGCAACCACTACAGGCGGAACTATTTCCGTGGTAGCGAACAATGCATGTGGAACAGGATTGGCACAAACACTGGCAGTAAACATCAGTACAATTCCAACCCAACCGGTTGCCATTACAGGCGCTACCATCGTATGCCAGGGATTGGGTACAACATACAGCGTAGCTGCAGTGAGTGGCGCAACATCCTACACATGGGTATTGCCTAGCGGATGGAGCGGTACTTCAACCACCAACAGCATCAGCGCAACGGCAGGTACTACAGGCGGCACCATCAGCATAACGGCAAACAGCAGCTGTGGAACAAGCACAGCACAAACACTGGCGATCACGGTAAACCCGGTTCCGGCACAACCTGCCGCAATCAGTGGAAACACCAGCTTCTGCTCAGGTACATCACAAACATACAGTGTAACGGTTGATCCGAGCGCGACTTCCTACACCTGGTCGTTACCGGGCGGATGGAGCGGAACTTCCACAACCAACACGATCAATGCAACTGCAGGCACAAGCAGCGGAAGCATTATTGTAACGGCTAACAACGGTTGCGGAAGCAGCACGCCTCAGTCACTTGCCGTGATTGTGAACTCTGCTCCTGCTCAGCCATCGGCCATGACCGGTACCAACAGTATTTGTCCGGGATCGGCAGCAGTATACAGTGTTACAAATGATCCTTCTGCAACCTTCTATTCATGGACATTACCGGGTGGATGGTCTGGAAGCTCTATCAGCAACCTGATTACTGCTACCGCAAACACAAGCGGAGGGACTATCTCTGTAACTGCCAACAACGGTTGCGGTGCAAGTACGCCACAATCAATGGTGATCAACATCAACAGCGCTCCGGTTCAACCGGGAGCAATTACCGGCAGCACAACAATATGCAGCGGTACCAACAATACATACGCTGTGGCAACCGATCCGAATGTAACCAACTATGTATGGTCATTACCGGGCGGATGGTCGGGTACTTCAACCACTAACACCATCAGTGCAACTGCAAATGCCACCAGCGGAACCATTACGGTAACACCAGGCAATGCCTGCGGTTTGGGAACTGCACAAACAGTAAACATTACGGTGAACACAACTCCGGCACAACCGGCAGCGATCACCGGTACTACTACTATTTGTGAAGGAACAACACAAACCTACAGCGTGCCTGCAGATGCAGCAGCAACAGGTTATACCTGGACATTGCCGGGCGACTGGTCGGGAACATCTTCGACCGAAACCATTACTGCAACAGCAGGTGTGATGAACGGAAACATTATGGTAACAGCTGACAATGCCTGCGGAAGCAGCACTGCACAAAGCGTTGCTGTAACAGTAAATCCATTGCCTGTATTCCCTGTTGCGATCACAGGTAACAATACGGTTTGCGGTGCCAGCACACAAGTGTACAGCGTGCCTGCGGATGCTACTGCAACATCTTTCAACTGGACATTACCGGGTGGATGGAGCGGAACATCCACAACAGAAACAATTTCGGTAACCACAAACGGTACATCCGGTACTATTTCGGTGTATGCAAGCAACGGTTGTGGAAACGGTGGTATGCAGCAATTGGCGATCGATGTACAATCGGCACCGGTTCAACCGACACTGGTTGCAGCAGATTCAATTATTTGTGACGGCGCAGTTGCAAGCTTCCAGGTAAATACGGATCCGAATGCAAGCGGATATACATGGACATTGCCTGCCACATGGACAGGTACTTCCACAACAAATGGGATCACAACAACGGCAACTACCAACAGCGGAATTGTTTCGGTTACTGAAAACAATGCTTGCGGAACAAGCACGGCACTGAACATTAATGTAACCGTGAATCCATTACCGAATGTGAGCCTGACTTCCTTTACACCGGTATGCGACAACGGCCCTGCATTTACATTGTCGGGCGGTAGTCCGGCTGGCGGAACTTATTCAGGAACAGGCGTTACAGGCGGCACTACATTTACACCTACCACATCCGGTGCAGGTACATTTGTGATCACGTATACATACAGTGATGCCAACTCCTGCGCTAACAACGACACATCGAACATCGTAGTGGATCTGTGTACAGGTGTAGCTGCTGCGAATGAGAACAACACGGTTACAGTATATCCGAATCCGTTCATTGATTACACAACGGTATCGATCGGAAAATCGATCCAGCTGAACGGAACAGAAATTCACATCTTTGATGTGTTAGGAAAAGAAGTGATGATCTTATCGAACATTCACACATACGATGTGCGTGTGGACAGAAAAGACCTGACCAAAGGAGTTTACTTCTACCGTTTGATCAACGATAATAAAGAGATCAGCAGCGGTAAACTGGTTGTACAGTAAATAAAAAGAATCAGGTAGCAGGTATCAAGTACTGCATGTGAATAACCTGCTCTTGTTTAATAGCTTTTCATTGGTTAATTGTAAGATCCCGGAACATCGTTTTGTTCCGGGATTTTTTTTGTTCAATGGCAAGATGCCATAAAATAAAGAGGCACGAGTGGGACACTCGCGCCTGCACACACAGCACACCAATGAACAAATGAACCAGTAAGCCAATGAACCAGATTTAAAAAATTGATTTTGTTAATTATTTATAATTAAGCTAAAAATAGCAACAGGCATTCTTTTTTTCTGATCAAATTCATTAGCTTTACAGGACTATATATTTTTATGAATACACCATTTAATTTCCCATCCACCTATGCGTAAACGATTCAGAAATAGTCGTTTTTTTTTGAAGCGGATCGGATTTTACATTCCATTTACATGGTATTTTATATTGTTCTGCCTGGCCAGTTTTGCCGGTTATGAATGGCTGCAAAGTCAGGCCGGTGCACCGGATTCGGCTTATAAAGATATTTTTGCATTATTGCTGCGCTTTGCTATCCTTTTTGGCATTGCTATTTTTTCTTTTGCATTGGTCACAGTAATGATTTCCTTTTTATTTTTCAGCTGGAAAAAAAGAAAAACAGGAATTGATTTCCGGATCACCACTCCATCCCGGGAAGACTCCACACAACCAAAACAAACCGTTTCATTTTACATTCACCCGGTTTTAAAACCATTATTGGGATTTGTAAAAGTGCGTTTGAAATACGACAGCGTTCATTTTTCTGAAAAATTTCTGATCGTGAAGCGTGCGGATAAAAAAGTATTCAGCACTACCATTAATGGAATTTATAACTGGCAATTGCCGGAAATAAAAGAATACCGGATCGATAAAGCCATTATTTATTTTGAGGATTTTTTCCAATTCTTTTCTATCGCCTTAACGATCAATGCCAGCAATAGTTTTCATACACAACCGGCTACCCGCACATCAAAAGCAATAAAAGCCTTTCCGCGAAAAACAGAGGAAACCAGCACCCGCATTGAAGAATTAAAAAAAGTGGAAGGCGAGCTGATCAATTATAAAAATTTTGAAAGCAATGACGATGTCCGCCGCATTGTCTGGAAAATTTACGCAAAAAATAAAGAGCTGGTAGTACGCATCCCGGAGATCCTTGATCCGTATGCTTCTCACATGTACCTCTACCCTTCCTTTTTTACATCCTTAAACATACAGGGAAATGAAGTGGTGGAAATCCCCTTCCTCAATCATTATAAAACGGTGATCTGGTCGGTATACAAACAATTAGTACAAAAAGGATACGAAGTAAAGTATATTCCGGACCAGGATGTATCACAAACACAAATGGAAAGTGCAGAAGAACAGGTCAAATATTCCATCAGCGTAAGCCGCTGGCAAACCGATCTGGAATTACGCGATTATGTAAAAACACGGGATGCATCGGTGATCGTGATCTCGTCGCTGAGCAATGTGGAACAAGTGCAGGAGCTGATTGAAGCACATGGAAACGAAATTTCATTTATTTTCATTCCGCTTACCGAAAGCTTTAACAGGCAGCATTTGGGTGATTGGTTTCAATGGCTGTTTGTACAGCAGGAAAAAGAAAAAACTGCGGTGTACAAAACCAACTGGAGCTTATCTTTATTGCGCTTAAAAGTAGCGAGGAACGAAAAACAATTAAAACAATTATTGGAACAATACGACCGTTCGACGGTATTGAAAAAGAACGGATAATAGCCACAGATTAAAAAAAATAAAGAAAAATTACATAAATAATACTGTCATCCCGGGCTTGACAGCTCAGAGATATATTTCTGTTTCCATAAATAACATTGTTCTACAACATAACAAAATAAAAATCTTCGTGGCCTTAGTGCCTTAGTGGTAAAAGTAAAAATATGGGATTAGGAAAAGTACATAGCTGGAAAAAAGTATTGGCGCAATTGGTATTGCTGGCGGTGCCTACGGCTCTTTTCTTTTTTTATATGCTGTGGGATGTCAACCGGTTTTATAATATTTTAGAAAATAACTGGATCAGGCAGGGCATTTATTTTAGCAGCGGACTGGGCGCTGCCATTATTTTTTACGCTTTCCGTTTTCGCTTCATCAGCACTGCCACAATCGTATTTGCGATTTGTTATTTTACGTATAAATTCCTGGGCGGACTTACCATTGGCGAGTTCGATGCGTTTTATTTTTCCATCCAGTTCCTCATTTTCACTATTTTGTTTTGCCTCGGTTGGCTTTCCGGCTTCGGTTTCAGCCGTTCGCGCTATTTCACCATCGGCTGGAGTGTGTTGCTGCTGGTTACCCAGATCGTGATCGTAAGCAAAACGACGGATATAAAAGTAGAAACGCTCATCAATGCATTTGTTCCGGTGTTGGCCTATGCATTCTACATCATCTACACATCCGAGCTGATCCGCAACATGAACGAAGATGAAAAACATTTTGCATGGTTCATTATCAAACGCTTATCAGGTTTTGGAGTAATTGTACTGATCTTGTTTTTAATCGTTTTTAATATCCTGAAAAACGATTTTAAAGCCGTGGAAAAAGAATGGGGAAACTCGCAGGCCGATTACAATAAAGGGAAAGACAGCGAGAGTATGACGCAGAAGGATAAGAACGGCGGCGTAAGTAATAAGGATCAAACCAAGCTTGCCGGATCGTTGAGCAAAGACAAACAATTGATCTTTGTAGCGCATCTCGATAATTATTTTCCGGATGGCAAAACACCGAACCCGCTTTATTTCACATCCTGCTATTACACCAAATTTGACACACTCACACAAACGTTTGAGATCGATAGCCTGATGCCGTACAACGATCTGTTCAGTCCTGATCCATCGCGCATTCCATTGTACTTTTCAAAGATAGATTCCAGCGTTATTAAAAATACATTTGCTACTAAAAACCGCCAGGTCGTTACCGCTGATATTTATAAAGTAGCGCTTTCTGCCACTAATTATTTAGCGCCTTCCACCGGATTTTTCTGTCAGCCGCTTTCCGTTCCAAAAGAATACAAGTCGCAATACAAAAGCGTGTACCGCGCCAAAATGTGGGTGAGTGATCTCAACAGCGCTTATTTTATTTATAACCCTGCCGGGAATAAACAGCTGGAAGCTTTCCAGGAATTGCGTTTTGAAAAGCTGCGGGAAGTAAAAAAGATCAGCGGGCCGGATGAGCGCTTCATGAAATATTACACCTTTATGCCGAAGGATGAGGAATATAAAAAGATCAGCGTGCTGGCAAAACAAATCACAGCCAACGCTCCCACCATGATCGACAAGATGCTGGCGATCCGCGATTATTTTTTAAGCAAGGACGAATTCGGGCAACCCCTATTTAAATACTCCGACAATCCCGGGATTCCGGGCATGCCAAGCGCCAATAAATTAACCTACTTTTTACTGGAAAACAGGAAAGGGTATTGCGCATATTATGCAGGTGCCACCTTGTTCATGCTGCGTTCGCTCGGCATTCCATCGCGCGTGGCCGCAGGCTATTTAACGGTGGACCGCAGCAGCAAAAACCCGGGCTGGTACTGGTTTTATGCCGATCAGGCGCATGCCTGGACGCAGGTGTATTTCCAGGATTACGGCTGGATGGATTTTGATACCACCGTGCCGGATGCAAATACACAGCAATCGCCGCAGCCGGATGGCACGCCGCCGCTGAACCCGCCTCAAACGTATTTAGTAGCCGATGGCGAAGTGGTTTCCGTTGATCTTGCAAAAAAACAGATCAGCATGAAGATCACTAAATTATTGTATCACGATAAAGATTACACAACGGCGCCTGCAAAAGATTTACTGACCGATGTATCGATGGCAAGCATTACTGCGGATACAGGAACGGTGCAGCTTTCCGCGATCAAACAGGGAATGCACATCACGGCGGTTTCATACGCGGAAGCATTAAAAACAATTTTGGCGGAGAAGAACGACAGCGTTGCCGCGATCATTGAAAAATTACCGAAACCTGTTCCGGTAGATGAGATCAAGATCCTGGTAAAAGAAGAAATTCAGGCGCTGAAAAAGAAAGAAAAAGAAATGATGCAAGTGCCAACCGATTGGTTCCGCATTATTAAAATTTTCCTGGTCATTCTTGCTGCATTCATAGTATTCGTATTCCTGAGTCCATGGCTAATCTGGATCTTTATAAACGCAAAAGCAAAACGCGCTAAAACGGATGCAGCTTATTACCGTTACCGTGCAGCTATGTATTATTTGAACCAGCTGGGATTGACAAAAAGCGAGCTTGGTCCGCAACAATTTGCTATGCTGATGGATCAGCAATACAGCACCCATTTTAATGCATTTAATAATGTGTACCAAAAATTAAAATACAGCACGGTTTCATTAACAGCATCCGAACAAAAAACGGTACAGGAATTTTATCCTGCTTTTATCAAACAAATTGCAAAACAAACGCCTGTAAAAACACGATTCAGCAGGTTCTTAAATATTTATAACACTATTCATTATTTTACACAACCTAAAATAAGCTAATCCATGGAAGGAACAATTCAAATTGAACAAGCACTGACCAATATCCAGAAGCTGGTGGACAACATCGAAAAAGTAATTCGCGGTAAACGCCCGCAGATCCAATACGTGCTTACGGCATTACTTGCAAAAGGACATATCCTGATGGAAGATAATCCGGGAACGGGGAAAACGGTGATGGCAAAAACACTGGCAAAAAGTATTGCAGGCATGCATGGAAGCAGTGGCGCTAATTTTAAACGCATCCAGTTCACACCCGATCTGCTTCCGATGGATTTGATAGGCTCGCATATTTTTGACGATATCAAAAAAGAATTTGTGTTCAAAAAAGGACCGCTGTTCTGTAATTTATTACTGGCGGATGAGATCAACCGTGCATCGCCAAAAGTACAATCGGCATTGCTGGAATGTATGGCCGAAAACCAGATCACGATGGGCGAAACAACCTACCCGTTGGAAAAATTATTTTTTACCATCGCCACACAAAACCCGATCGAGATGGAAGGAACCTATCCATTGCCAACCGCACAGCTCGACCGCTTTTTTATCAAGATCCAATTTGGTTATGTGGATGAAGTAACGGAATTAAATATTTACAAAGATTATTTAGGTATTCAGAATAACCTCGAAAATATCCAGCAGGTATTGAGCATGCAGGAGATCTTATTTTTGCAGGACCAGACCGAAAAAGTATTTATTCACGAGGAAATTGTTGCCGGTGTGCGCAACATTATTACGGATACGCGCAAGCACCCGGACATTGTGCTGGGCGGATCCACACGAAGCGGAATTATCTTTTTAAAATGTTTGAAAGCGTTTGCACTGGTAAACGGACGCACATTTGTAACGGAAGATGATCTGAAACAAATGGCAGTACCGGTGCTGGATCACCGCATGATCTACCGCAACAAAGAAGCGAAACAAAAAGCACTGGCCATGATCCTGGCAAAAGAACTCGACCGTTTAAGCAAATTAAAAATCACCATTAACCCCACTGCGTTTGCACACTAATAAAACATATTCTCCTTTTTTATTCCTGCTGATTTGTATCAGTATGAATTTCGCGTTCAGTGGAACGGCGGCAGCACAAACTATTTCTCAAAGTAAAGCAGCGGCCCGTTACGAGATTGATGCGAAACGTATAGGTGTAGGACCAAATGATAAGGATGCGTTGCCGCGAAGCCGCGAATTTATCCGACTCGACAGCACTTATTATGTGGGCTGGATGTACGAAGGCATTTATAAATATGAACGCAGCGCCGATTATTTAGGTTTTAAATACGCATTGCCATCCCTGGAAAAAGCGCTGAATTTATTGGAAAAAGATTACGGCGATAAAATAAAAAATGTGTATTCGTCTTTTACCTATTACAACGAATATAATAACCGCATGGCGGATCTGTATGAACTGGCGTATACACTATCCAACTGTTACAACAGCATTGAGATGCCGGATTCGGCCATGGCGCTGTACGATCGTATGGACCGGTATAAGCTTCAGCGCGATTATTTCGGGATTGATGAGGAACGTGCCTGGACCTATCACCGCAATCGTTTTTTCACTTCCGAAAAATATCCCTTCCTGAAAAATTCGGTGGAGGAAAACGAACAAATGGCTTTTCAATGCTGTTACAAACAACTGGCACGTATTGAAAAAAACAAGGATGTGAATGATTATTGGTACGGTGCGCGCCAAAGTTATGATGATAAATTATCCACCTATCATTACCTTTCCATGCTGCATTGTTACAACCAGAATTACGATAGCAGTTCTTATTATTACACATTGCTGGTGGATGGCGGCCGCGTTTCCTGGGGAAATTATGCAGGCATGCAGCACGAGATTGGCAACATCGATACGGCCATCGCTTTTTACGAAAAGCCGCACAATGCCCGCGAACACTCGCTAAGCGAATCGGATTACTTTTTACCAACCTTGTACATTTACGGCGGAAAAACAAAACAGGCGATCAGCCGTGTGCAGGAAAAGATCCAGAGCAGCGGCTCCACGCCCGGTTTTGGCTGGTACAACATTGCATTGGGCCGCAGTTATTTATACGACGGGCAGCTGGACAGCGCCGAATTGTTCCTCGACAAAGCTGCTAATTTTAAAGAGCTGCACATCAATACCACGCTTACACAATCGCAGTATGAATTTACCATCAACCTGCTGAAAGTGCAATTGCTGGACAAAAAAATGCAGCAGATCAAATTTTTAAATAAAGGTTGGTGGTATTCCATCAGCAACCTGGTGGACCTGGTTACGCTGAAAGTAAAAAAACTGATGATGGAATACGTGGTGGTGAATGAGCTGGTGAATAACCCGGAGCGCAAACGCATTGTGTACGACCTGTTTTGCGCCGAATCCACCGTATCATTTGATGAAACCACTTACCTGCTCAAAGATTTCAGTACGCCTTACTTCCGTGAAAAATATGAAGCATATCAGCTTCGCGACAAGCGGATCAAAGCTCAGAAATATTTTAAGCTGTTGCTGGCAAAATTAGAATTGGAAAACGGTGATGATAAAAAAGCATCCGCAATTGCTGACGATATTCTGCAAAACGAATTCACACGCACTTCGCCCGAAGGCGATCTCAGAGGTGTGGATACGGCTTATGAAAAATTATTTGTTGCACGCTTGTACGAGCTGATGTCGCATACCTATGAAGATAATGGCAACAAAACAGCATTTGCCGAATACAGCAATAAATATTACGAAGAATTTCCACAACTGGTGCCTTTCTCCGGCATTCGCATGAAAATGAAATTATCGACTTCCGGTATCAGCGATGCCGTTACAAAACAGGTAATCGACAATTTAAAAGGCTGTAATATCGACTGGACAACAGAAAGCAGCGCAAATATTCCGGAAGTAACGCTTGTTTTTGATAAAAAAGGAAAGCTCTACGAAGCAGTGATCAATGTAAAAGGCGGTAGCGGCACTCCGGTTGTAACCGATCAGCAAATGATCTTTAAAGATGCAAAAGGAACGGGAAAGGAATTGGCATTGCGGATCTTTGGTAAAGGCGGAGAGAAAGAGTATGAGGAAGTAGTGGTTACGAATAAATAAATCTACTAAATACTAATTTGTACCAATGTACTAATCTGTGTGGATGCTGTATGTTTTTGAACCACAAAAGAAAACAAAAAAATCAAAAGAGCGTAGTGTAAAATGCTAATGTACAATCGGAGGAAATGCTGTGTGGAATGTATCATTTGAAAAGCATAGTCCTATTTATATTGTCATCCCGATCCGGTTGCGGGATCGGTTAATTAAAAACTACAAACATTTGTGAGATCCCGTCCGCCGCGGCGGACGGGATGACAGCTCCGGAGGAAAATGTCGAATAATTAAACATCCGGTAAACACAGCATCTGCGTATACTAACAACACAGCAAACTTCCGAATTGGAACTTCCGCATTCCGCCTTAATAGAAACTTTGAACTAAAAAAACATCCCGGCTGGTAAAATCAGCCGGGATGTTTTTTTACCCCTTCATTTTTTTGCAGAAGTTTTTTTAGCAACCGTTTTTTTCGGCACCTTTCCTCCTGCTTCACGTGCTTCGGAAAGTCCTATTGCAATTGCCTGTTTACGGCTTGTTACTTTTTCACCGGAGCCGGATCTTAATTCTCCGTGTTTCATTTCGTGCAGCGATTTTTCTACTTTTTCGCTTGCTTTTTTTCCATACTTTGTCATGACTTTTAATGTTGGTTATGTTTTTAAGCGACTATAAAAACATGCCATTTATTAAATATGATAAATTTTGGATTGAGTATTTGTCACCAGGCGGAGCCTGGCGCCTACGTCATAGTGCAAACATTTATGAGATCCCGTCCGCCGCGGCGGACGGGATGACGGCTTCGGAAGAAAAATATCGAATAAATAAACACGAAGCATCTACACCTTAACTTTGCGCTCTCTGCGCCTTCTTCGCGCCCTTTGCGGTAAAATCCACACAGCAAACTTTGAACTTTAAAACTTTCCAACTTTAAACTTATTCGAGCAAATTATGCTCGATTGCATAAAACACAATCCCCACCATATTTTTAGCGCCGGTTTTCAAAAATATATTTTCGCGGTACGAGTCAATCGTACGCGGACTCAGCGAAAGCTCTTCTGCTATTTCCTTGATCGTTTTTTGCTGGCAGATCAAACGGATCACCACAATTTCCCGGTCAGTTAAGGCATTTACCGTGTTAAAACGGATCATTTTTTTGTGATTGCTCACACCTTTCACCATCGCTTTGGAAATGTAATCGTTAAAATAATATCCTTTTTCGATCACCGAATAGATGGCATCCACCACCACTTCAATGTCCGTATTTTTTTCAAGGAAACCGTTCGCACCTTTTTCCATGAGGCTGTAGATCAGCTGTTCCTCATTGTGCATGGTAAGCATAATTATTTTGATCGCCGGGTATTTCTTTTTCAGCTGCATGGTGGTTTCAATGCCATCCATCTCCGGCATTTGAATGTCCAGCAGAATCACATGCGGGTGTTTTGTAGGCGAAAGATTGGTCAGCTGATGAAACAGATCTTTCCCGTTCACAGCCTCCATCGAAATATCGATCTCTTCAAATTCCTTCAATAAAGAACCCATTCCCTTCCTGAAAAGATCATGATCATCCACCAATGCTATTCGTTTTTTTGATTTCATACTAATGCTGTTTCTACTATAATTTTTGATTCTTCGGCGCCCACAATAATGTATTGCACCGTTGCATCGATCAGCTGCGCCCTGCCCTGTATGCTTTTCAGGCCAATGCCTTTTGTGGATTCCGCCAGCCGGTTGATCGCCTCATTTGTAATTCCTTTTCCGTTGTGTGTGATCACAATCGTCAGCGTTTCTTTGCTGGAGCTGATGGCCATCTCCACCTTCGACGCTTTTGTATGTTTAATAATGTTGTTCAGTACTTCCTTGAGGAGGCGATACAGCTGGATCGCATTTTTTTTATCCAGGTCCACCCAATCCACTTCCTTTTTCAATTCCATTTCAATGATCCCAATGGAATTTACCTGGTTACACATTTCGGTAATTCCTTCAATAAAACCAAGGTTAACCAGCGATGGCGGCATCAGCTCACTGGAAATACTACGAATGGTGTCAATCGTATCTTCAATGATCTTGTTCGTGTTTACGAGTAAATCGGTAGTTTGTTCCTTATTATCGAGATTACGCCGGGCTTTGTTCACATTTAATTTGATCACATGCAGCATCATGCCAATATCATCGTGAATATTGGCGGCTACTTTTGCACGTTCCTGCTCTGCAATTTCCAGCGATGCATTTAACAATACTTTTTGATGGCTGCTTTCTTTTTCATTCAGCAGCACCTCGTTGGCCAGCATTTTTTTCTGATGCACCAATACAAACAGGATAATGAACAGGATCATCAAAACGATCCCGAGTGTAGCAATGCCGAGTAATGCCGATAATTCTATTTTGCTCTCGTTTCCCAAAATGCCACACAAATTAAAAGATTAAAAATAATGTTAAGGATCGAGTGTAATGCCCATACGGCCTGTGTATTTACCCGCTCCGATTCGGTAGCGTACGTACAGAATGCAAAGATGAGCAGGTTGCCCAGGAAATAAAGCAGGATGGCGGAATTGACCCAAAAGAACGGAGCCGACAACAGGTCTTTAAAGATCAGCTTGTTCATGATGATCAGGAAAGAGATCAGTGCATATATTGTAAGGATCACCGATTCGATGGAAGCCGACAGGCTATCAATGCAATTGAGCCCGTGCAGCAGGTAATCAACGTAACCTACAATGTAAAACGCCGGGATCATGAACAGAAAAAGATAATTTTTCTTTACATATTGTTTGTAAAACACAAAATACATTACGCTCATCAATGTAAATTCGAGCAATGTATAAAAATGGAAGAGTGGCAAATTGGAAACACCGTTTTGCATGAGCGCATAATTGATGCCGTCGGTTAACAAGCCACACAATGCAAGGATGAGCACAGGAACTAAATAACCTCTCATGTTTCTCAGGAAAACAAGTCCTATTAAAGGCGGTAAAAAAGAAACAATCGTTGAAGTGGTCGAAAGCTTATCGTAAATTGTAGTGTCCATTAATTAAAAATAAAAAAAAAGACGGAATTAACCGTCTTTAATTTTTTAATACTTTTTTTATTTATCATCCGAATTCAAACAATTTTTATCTCCGGAGTAAGGAGGGCTGGGACAGCTTCTTTCTTTGATCAGTCCTGCAGTCATGTCGTCTTCACTCGAATCGACCCCAACAACGATCAGCTGTTTTGCACCGCCATCATCCAAAGCGTAATAAAAACGGATTCCTACACAACCGGTTTGTGCCAGCACTGCCTCCAATGCTGTTTTTCCGAAAAAGTGTCCGAGAATCGATGCCGGATGCGCAGCACGAAAATTAGCGGTCCACTCGCTGGCTTCTGACAGCGTAAAATCATGATTTTCATTTCCTGTAAAGCTCATAGGTTTTTGGTTTAAAGTTTATGCAAAATATACAATTTTAGAAATCGGTTTTGCATTCCTTAAAAGACTGTTTTTACAAGCCACTGAATTAGAATTGTTTACAAAAAACAGACCCCGCCCAGACCCGTATTTTTACGGGTCTTTTTCCGTGTTTTTACGGGTACTGAAAATATGTGTTTTTTACCGATAAATATCCCGCGGCGATGAAATAATTTAGCAGCCATGATGAATGAACAAGAATTAGCAAACTACAAAATCGACATTAGCAACAAAGCTTCCATCAAGCAATGGAGCGAAACGCTGTGTTGTGAAGAACAAGATCTTATTCATGCAGTATTGGTAATTGGCAATTCGGCAAAGATCGTAAATGACTTTTTAATTTTAAACCGACAAAAATATGATGCCTGACAAATTCAGCTATGATAAAACGCTGATTCAGAAAGTATGGGAAAAAGCGCTGGTCATACAAGGTATGGACCCTTGCCTCTACCGAAAAGACCATTGCGGCGCAATCATCCGCAGGGATATGTACTTAAACCATAGCGAATCCCGTTCCATGGGCTGGGAAATAGATCGTATAAAACCGGTAAGCCAGGGCGGTTCCGACGATCTGCCGAACTTACAACCTTTGCAATGGGAAAATAACAAGCGAAAAGACGATGAATATCCGGCCTGGAGCTGCCTTGTTAAAGCAAACGAAATGCACAATAATTACATTAAATAAAATCGTTGTTCATTTTTGAACAACGATTTTTTTGCCGGTTAAAATTCCAGTTCCACATCCCCGCCTACCGGGTAGGCCTGGCAAACCAATACCCTTCCTTTTTCCACTTCTTTATCGGTAAGTACTTCATTGTACGCCATCCAGGTTTTGCCTTTGGTGCAGGTGGCTACGCAGCTTCCGCAACGCCCGGCCTCACAGCTGTACGGCAATTCTATTTTCTGCGCTTTCGCAGATGCCAGGATCGATTTCGGGTACTGTACAGGAAGTTTGTATTCCCTGTTGCTGATCTTAATGGTTACAATGTGTGCGTTGGTATCGGGCGGGCGCGGAATGATCATCCGCGGAAGCGTACTGAAATTTTCCTTAAAAATAGTTTGCGCCGGAACGCGGTTCAATAAAGTAATGGTAACGGTTTGCATGTATTCAAACGGGCCGCAAATGTAAAACAGTGATCTATGCTCTTCATCCGCCATTAAATAATCGTTGAGCAATTGCTGCAGCAGCCAGTTACTGAGGCGACTGCGGTATACATCAAATATATTACTGAATAAAAACCGGATGCTAAACCGCTCTTTGTATTGTTCCTGCAAGTTTTTTAGCTGTTCGTAATAAATGGTATCCGCTTCGCTTTTGTTGCTGTAGATCAGGATCACCTTGCTGGTTGCGGTTGCCAGTATTGTTTTGATCTGCGAATAGCACGGTGTGATGCCGCTTCCGGCTGCAATAAAAAAATACTGCGTCGCCGTGTTTATATTTTCAGGCAATTGAAACATCCCGCTAATGCCTGATGTGTAAAGGATGTCCCCCACTTTTGCCGTATAATTAAGCAGGCGGGAAAATTCGCCGTTATCCACTTTTTTTACGGTAATGCTCAGCGGTTCGTTTAAAGCAGGTGATGAAGAAATGGAATACGATCTTCTTTTTTCGCCATGCTCCGTATAAAACACAAGTGTGAGAAATTGTCCGGGTTTGTATTGCGGCTGCCAATCATCCGGCGGAGCAAGTACAAATGTTTTTGCATCCCTGGTTTCAGAAATGATCTGGCTGATCTTAACTTTTTTTATAAGCGGATTTTCATTCATCGTTCAGGCACAATCTCCTTTTAATATTCAATTACTATCGTAAAGTTTATATCAAACCTATTTTGTTTTTTATCGAAAAAGTTCTGATTAACGCGTCATTGCGAGGGCTTTTCGCCCGAAGCAATCTCACACTAGTGTATAAGCTAAAATGAGATTGCTTCGGGCGAAAAGCCCTCGCAATGACGTTCTCAAAGCAATTCATTTTATAATAAAAAGCTCCGGATGCTCATTTAATATTCAAAGCGAATGCGGTAGCTCAGTTCATTCTGATAGGTTCTTGCCATTTTATTTCCATAATCTTCGTACGCTTTTTTCGCCCAGATCAATGCCTGATCGATTTTACCCAATACTTCATACGATACAGCCACATCGAGGCAAGCCCTGCCTGCATTTTTGCGGTTATTGCTTTTTGCAAGCTCCTGCCATGCGGCCATTGCAGCTTCCCAATCGGCCACTTCCGATTTGCGGAATGCAGCCAGGAATGCTTGTTTGTCCCTTCCCTTACCGCGTTTATACATCTCTCTTCTTACATAATAATAGTTCGGTAAAAAACGCTGGATGTATTCTTTTCCTGCCTGGTAAGCAGTTTGCGGAAGCGCTTCCGGCGGCGGCACGCGGGTTCCGTCAAACGTCAGGTAACTGGTAGATTGATACTGATCAACAATTTTCTGATTTACCGGGTCGTACATGCGCCAGAAACAAATCACGTTCATACGGATCTGGTTCACTGCAGGACTTGGCGCGGTTCCATTCACCACAGCATTTACACCGTTGGTGATGGCGCTGCTGATCAGGTCGGAGTTGGAATCAAATGTTTCCAGCACCAGCAAGGCATCTGTTTTTGTTGAATCGCAAATTTGTTTTACGGTTTTCCAATCCAGCAATTCCGGCGTTTCGCGGGTGCCGGTACCGTATAATCTTGTTTTAGCAGGAATTACCACATTCAGCTGTCGCCAGCCGTTGATGCGGTCAAATACACCTTTCAGACATTCGTCCGAGGCCAGCTTGTCCGAACCGGCCACTTCCCCGCTGATCACCGATTCGATCACGGAAGAGTGATCTTCTTTTTTGGTAAGCGAGCGGTTTACGATCGCGATGGAATGAATAGTTGAAGGTAAAAAAACAAGCGGTGCAGTAGGGTATTTTAACTGTACGTTTCCGTATTTGGAGCAGCCGGAAAATAAGATCGCGGCAAGCAATGATCCAACCAAAATTTTTTTCATGCGGAGAGTGGTTTTAAATGTTTAAACAGGAAGATCAAATTTAGTAAAAAAGGGTCATTTCGCTTTGCCAATAATCAAACCAATTTATGATAGCTGGTTAACCACTATTTTTTTCCACCACATAAGGCACAAAGAAACACATAAGGTTTTGCCCGGAAGTACTACATTTTTTGAACCACAAAAGAAAACAAAAGAATCAAAAGAATTGGAGTGTGTCAAACTATGTGTAAAACAAATACTGCAGGCTGGCATGTTACATCTTGCCTTTTGTCTCTTTTGTTTTCTTTTGTGGTTTCATTTTTATTTTTCCCACATCTAGCCTTATGTGTTTCTTTGTGCCTTATGTGGTTTAATTTTTTTGTTTTAGAAATTATTCCGTTTGTACGCCAAAAACATACCCCACCAGCGCCGATGCGAACATGGCAAATGTGCCCCAGAAACAGATCCTGAGAATTGATTTTCCAACTGCCGATCCGCCCGCACTTGCCGCCAGTGAACCCGAAAAAGCAAGAAAGATAATGGCAAATCCGTATTGAAAAAAGATCATTTGTTTGAGCGGTGCAAAAATGGATACGATGAGCGGCAGCATGCCTCCGGCAATAAATGAACATGCTGATGCAAATGCTGCCTGGAAAGGTTTCGCCTGGGTCATTTCGTTGATGCCTAATTCGTCCCGGGCATGCGCTTCCAATGCATTGTGATTCATCAGCTCAATGGCCACTTTCATGGATAATTCTTCACTTAATCCTCTTTTTTCGTAGATCTTCGCCAGTTCTTTTAATTCCGCTTCGGGCATGGTTTCCAGCTCTATTTTTTCTCTTTCCAGGTCCGATTTTTCCACATCTGCCTGCGAGCTTACGGAAACATATTCACCGGTAGCCATGGATAATGCGCCTGCCACTAGTCCGGCCAGCGATGCCAGTATAATGGGATTGCGCGTATCACAAGCTGCAGCAACACCAATGGTTAAGCTGGTGGTGGATAAAATGCCGTCGTTTGCGCCCAATACAGCCGCCCGGAGCCAGCCGCTCCGGTTGATGTAATGTTTCTCTTCCTGTTGTTCCATGTGATTTTTATAGTAAAATGCAGGTAGCGCTAATCCCTTCTCGTCTGCTTATTTATTTCTTACAGCTTTGGTTGCATCCCACAAGAATCGCCTGAAATTCTGCTGAGTTACAGAAACGAATCGAATAAACGCTATCGGGGGAATACATCGCTAGCTTTTCCACCATGCAATTGCCAAAAGCATCTACATTTAATATCGAATCCTGGTGCCCTGCAATCATCTTGTCCACCAGTCCTTTTTTAAATGATTTTTTGAAAGAATCTGTCCATTTTCTGGAGCTTTGCTTGCATCCTGCAACAATTGCTTTAAACTCGGCTGATTTTAGAAATTCAGGCGAATGCATGCGCTCAGGAGGATAGGCCGTTAATTTTGCTACTGCACAATTACTAAAAGCATCTATATCCAGTATAGAATCCTGGTGCTGCGCAAGCGCTTCTGCCACGATCCCTTCTTTCACTGATTTTTTCAATTCCTCTGTCCATGTTTTTTTTAAAGGTGCCGAAGGAATGATGCCTGCTATTTCAAAAAAAACGCCAAGCAATCCCATGATGGAAAATATTTTAAGAAAGCCCCGGCCATATAAGTCGTACTTATTTTCGACCACACTTACCTTCTGGGGTCTAAATGCACTCCTGATCAACAATGCACAACAGATAAGCGCAATAATTGTCATTGTTACGAACAACCAAAGATTTCCTGTTTCTTTATAACCACGGAATCCTTCACGGGAAAATGTAATCATTAAAAGGATTCCCAGTAAGATCTTTGCTGGTTTTTTATTTTTATTCATATCAATTTCTTTACACGAATATAAAATAAAAAACGGGAACCTTTATTGATCCCGGCTAAAAGGCCTCTCATTAACTTCTGCCTTTCAATAAATAATTTATCTTTACGCTATGGACAGGATACTTCGCATTTACTCAAAATCAGATCACCTTTTTGCAGAATTCATCATCAGCTACGATCAGCGCCGGCAAACGTATGTAAACTATACCGGCTACCGCCAGCTGTATTCGGATGACGAGCCGGAAAGTGAAGGCAAATCGGTTTATCCGCTGGATTACATGGATTATAACATGCCCTACCAGGATTTCCGTTCTATTGAAGAGATAAAAGCTGCTGATCTGAGAATGGTAAAAGACCGGATCCGCGAAGATCTGAGCACTCATAAATTCATCTATGAACCAAATGAAGTTTTGTACCGTTACATACTGACCACTCACCGCGATTTTCCGGGTATTGTAAACATTCGCGCTAATTTCCCGGAGAATAAAAAAGAGCTGGAATTTATTTCCGGGATCAACGAACGGTTTGATGAAAAAATAGAATCAAACAGTTTGGAAGGTAATTTCAGTTTGATCGAGCGCATTTATGATGAGCACGTGCGCTATAGCGATATTAAAAGGATTGCGCCGGAAGGACCGAGGAGATAGATCCCGTTTTTATATAGAAATCGAGATTAAAAAAATCGCTTCATACTTATTTCTTTTTCACCAGTTTATTCCAGATTGTTTTCGGCAGCATTGGATAAAGCATTTGTCCAACATAGGTTTTAGGAAAATCTTCTTTGATGCCGTATTGCTCCGGTTCCTTATCCGGACAGGTATATGTGCCAAACAGCAGATCCATAATGGGTGAAATGTTTGCATAATTGCCACGATCCCTTTCCAGGTCGTGGTGCCAGTGATGCAGCTCCGGTGCACCGATCAGCATTTTTAAACGGCCGATGGGCAAGCGCACATTGCTGTGGATGTAAATGGCCCAGATCCCTCTGAAGGCAACGATCATGGAAATGGCACCCAGATCAAAACCAAAAATAAATGCAGGTAAATTAATAAGTCCTACGGTGTAGATCGAATCCAGCGGGTGTTCCCGGTGTGCTGCCAGCCAATCCAGGCTCTCGGCACTGTGATGCACTTTGTGGAAACGCCACAAAAAATCTACTTTGTGCTGCAGCCGGTGCCCCCAGTAAATAATAAAATCGCTGATGAATAATACTTCAATTGCCTGGAGCCACAGCGGTTGCGACTGAATGGAAATTCTTACCGGTTGCGAAATGATCTTGTTCAACCAATCGTTAAAATAGGTGAGGATCTCCAATACCAAACCGCTCCAGAGCAGGTATTGCCCCAACAGGTAACACAGATCAAGGAACCAGCGTTTTCTGAATATTTTCTGACCAGGTTTTGCAGGAAATATTTTTTCCATCGGCACAAATACAAGCACCAGAAAAAGCAGGCTGGCACCCGTTGCAAGAATTAAATTAACGTAATTCATGGTTTCTTTTTCGCACCTTTTAAAAGAACAGAATCCACAATCTGGAGCTCGGGCTTTGGATGAAAAATAACAGCCGATTTGGAGCTGCTCATTATTTGCAATTCTCCTTGATTGGCTTTTGCAGTGTCGCCAAACTTTTTCTTTTGATCTGCGCTAAAATCAATATTATCCGTTACAACTGCAGATTTGGAAGAAGAGAACATGACTTTTTTACGTGGCAGACTGTCTTTGCTAAAGCTGAGTGAATCTTTGGAATGTTGAGAAATTGTTCCGCCGTTGGGGCTTGTTTGTAAATCCGCACTTTCGTGGTACAAATAATTATCAAAATAACCGGCGCGGTATAAAATAAACGCAGCGATCAGTGTTACAAAAACCGTTATGGTAAGTCCTTTAATGTATTTTGATTGTTTCATGCGGTGTGTGGTTAAGGAGTCGCATTTCAAATATAAGAAATACTGCAATGGCAAGCAAACATCATCCGAAGCTTAACAATTGTTAACAGGCAGATCAACTTTTTTTCTTCCTGTCAAACACATCAAAACAAAAGTTAAATCCAATGATCACAATGCAGCGGGTCAGTTGCTGGTGTGTATTAACGGGTTTCACATCCCGGGAATAGTTTGCAGGCTTTCCACCCGTTGTATCAATCCGTAATTGCAGATCTGTATTTCCGATCATGGTAGAAATATAGGGATTCAGATAGAGGTTCCTGTTTTTTATTTTATAATGGCCGCCCAGTGTCAGGCGTACAAAACTGGAATGCGCTGTTTCGCTCTGGTTGTAATACTGATATGAATTTTCGCCCACATCCGCTTCCTGGTGTTTATTTGTAAACCACGAGTACCGGTACATGTAACCAAGTCCCAGATACAACCCATTGTTAAAAGAATATTTCCAGTCAGAAAAAATATCATTCCCTTTTGCAGGACCAAGCCCAAATAAAGCCGCCACCATTCCCTGCTGGTAAAAATCTTCGAAATGCATTTTTTGTCCGGTCCAAAAGTAGCAGTATCCCGCCTCCAGTGATATTTTTTTAGTGAAGAAATATTCAAGGGAAAGCTTTGGTTGAAGCTCTAATGAACGGACGTCGGCTTTTAATAATAAATGCGGCCCTGTTACTTTTACAGCATTAGCTGCATTGGGAGCTTGCGAAAAAAGAAAATTTCCGCTGATAAAGAATAATAATGTTACCAGGTTTCTTGTCCGCATTTTGCATTAAGTATGGAGTAATATACAACTATACGCGATTAGCTTTTACACCTTAGATCAGCCAGGGGATCAGCATTTTTGTATGCGACTTGTACGCAGTGTAACGATCGCCAAAAACTTCGGTGAGCCATTTTTCTTCTTTTTTAAGTTTGAATAAAAACGAGATCAGCACAATCGCAACGGCGATCAGGCCACGCCAATCACCAACGATCAGCGCATTCCCAAAAAACATAAGTACTAATCCGGTATAGATCGGATGCCGCACAACTTTATAAATACCGGTGGAGATCAGTTCATGCTCTTCTTTTTTCTGAACCGACAAACTCCAGTTTTTCCCCAGCAGGTAACGCGCCCAGCAGGCAATGATCACTCCGGCAGTACAAAAAGCCAATCCGGTTAAACCGACGGCGTCGGTATGCGGAACAAAATTCTCGCGCATGAGTGTATGTCCGAACCAATCGCCGGGACCTAATAAATAACATGCAAAAATTAAAGGAAGCCAGTATAGAATAAAGCGGATGAAGGGCGATTCTTTATTTGCTGGCCTCTTACTGCTAATGGAAGTGATCAGCCAGTAAATGAACAGCAGGAACCACAACGCATTGAGTATAATTTTTATGTATGTGCTCATATTTTTAATGAAGGTAATAAAGTTTTAAATAAAATTTAATGACTGTCGGAAAGTTTATACCAAATGCTTTTATTTTGTATGGTTATGTTGCAGAACATTATTGTTTATGGAAACAGAAATACTTTCTTCAGCTGTCATCCCGGGCTTGACCCGGGATCTGCCAATTAAGAACTGTGTAGGCGCTGCAAGTATTTAACAGATCCCGGGTCAAGCCCGGGATGACAGTA
>JAOQAG010000011.1 GCA_025963715.1 Bacteroidota bacterium | reverse complement strand
GGGCGAAAAGCCCTCGCAATGACGTGCAAATTAAAATTAGCAATACAAAAGGTTATGTTGTAGTAAAATGTTTTTTTACAATATTCACAAATAATACTGTCATCCCGGGCTTGACCCGGGATCTGTTAAATACTTGCAGTGCCTACACAGTTCTTAATTGGCAGATCCCGGGTCAAGCCCGGGATGACAGCTTAAGAAAGTATTTCTGTTTCCATAAACAATAATGTTCTACAACATAACCATACAAAATAAAAGCATTTGGTATAAACTTTCGGATAGTCATTAAAAAATATATTTGGAAAAGAAAAAGAAGTAATATCGCATGCCGATTACAACCGACAATAAAGTGCTGGAAGATGACACGATAGAAGTAATGGAGATCGGGAACGTAAATTTTCCTACCGGAAATAATCATCGATTGCTTCCTGGAGCTGATGCTTATCCGCTGCTGCATTACCGGCGATATGCCAGTAAAAGCGCGTTTGCTGCTGTGCAATACCGGAAAAAGCAATAAAGAAAAAGAAGAAAAGCAATCGTGCTTACATTGTTGCGCGATTCTATTTTTTATACAGTAAATAATGTTTTACAACGCTTGTTGCGCCTTCTTTTGCTGCTTTGATCTCTACTTTTTCTTCGATCGGTTTGTAACCTTTCACGTCAATTTTTACGGTGTACGTTTTGCCAGCGAGTAATGTAATAAAATATTCGCCGCTGCCTTCGCTTGCAGTGGTGCTTCCAGCTTTTGCGCCTGTTTCATCATAGATCACAACTTCGGCTTCAATTCCTGCTCCTGCGGTTGCATCAAATACATCGCCTTTCAGGATGGCCATTACCGGGCCGTTGCTTACTGCTTTTGCTCTCGGGTCCTTATCCAATACAGGATAATTTGTCAGATCCACTTTGTAAACATCACGCTCACCGAGGCCGCCTTTTCTGTCGCTGGTAAAATAACCGGTGCGTGCATCCACGGCAAGTGAAAAACAAAGGTCGTTGCTGATGGTGTTGATCGGGTAACCCAAATTTACCGGTGTGCTCCATTTGCCGTTTTCGTTTACGGTTTTAAAAATATCGTAACCGCCCATGGAGTTGTGTCCTTTAGAAGTAAAGAACAATGTTTTTCCGTCCGGCGCTAAAAACAATCCGCCTTCATCTTCCGGTGTGTTGATCTCCGGTCCGATGTTTTCCGGCTTTTCCCATTCTGTTTTTGATTTACGTTTAACCACATAAATATCCGCATGGCCATATCCGCCCTGCCCCTGGCGCTCGCTCACAAAATAAAATGTTTTTCCATCCGGAGATAAACATCCGCCGCCTTCAAAAAAAGTAGTGTTGATGGGTTTTCCCATAGATTTTGCTGCTCCCCATTTTCCGGAAGAGCTGATCTTGGAAACATAAATATCACCACCACGGGATTCGCCGTCAATGTCATTTTTATAAATAAAGATCTGTTTTCCGTCAGGCGAGATGCTGGTACATGCGTCGTGGCCTTCGGTATTGATGGAGCCCGGGATCAGCTCGGCATCCGACCAGTCTTTTTTAACGGTATCCCAATGCGACAAATAAATATCTTCAAAGTATTTTCCGTCGCCTTCTTTGTCGAGTGCGCTGGATTTACCCGGACGGCGGGAAGTAAAGATCAGTGTTTTGCCATCGGCAGAAACCATCGGTGCTTTATCATCGTATTCGGAATTGATATTTTCGCCCAGGCGGTCAACTTTTACATCCACCGGTTTTGCCATTAATTCTTTTGCAGTATTTACCTGCGCAATGTACATATCCACTTCACTGTCTTCGGCTTTTTTACCGCTGCCAACCAATCCTTTATAGAATGTGAATTCAGTGAGTGCTTCATCCAGTTTTCCATCTGCAAAATAAATTTTACCAAGGATCAGGGATGTTTCCTCGAATGCTTTTTCGTCAATGCTTTTTGCTTTTTCCGCGTTGCTGGTGGCATCCGGGATCATGTTCATGGCATAATAACATTCTGCAATGTGCCCGATCACTGCCGCATCATCCGGTTTGTCAGCAAGAATATCTTTATAGATCCCCAGTGCTTTCTGGTAATCGCCGCCATAAAAGCTTTGTTGCGCCAGCGTCATTTTTGCAATATCGCCGGTTTTTTCAATCACATTTTGTTTTTGAGCGAACACCATGCTGAAAGAAAGCATCAGCAGCATTGATAAATAAGTAATTTTCTTCGTCATAATTGCTTCACGTTAGTTCATTATAAATCCCGCCGGGAGCGGGAGGGTTGGCCGGTTTCTACAAAAGCCCGGTCACATGAACAAATATATTGAATTTAGGCAAAAAAAAAAACTTTATTGCGTTAGTTTTTTCAGATAGTTTAAAAACAGTTCCAATGCCTGCTTTTTGGCTGTGGTAAGGTCATAGCTGATGCTTTTGTTCAGATAAGTGTCAATATCGGTATTGTAACTATTGGCTGCTTTTAGCCTGGCAATTAAAGCGGGACGGTTGTCCAGCCCGGATTTCAGCACATTATTGAAAGAAGCAATGAAGGAATCGGGCAGTTTTTTATTAGCCACCCAGCAGGCAAAAACAAAGGGCAGGCCGGTGAATTTCTGCCATTCTCCGGCCAGATCGTAGGTGTATTTGTATTTATTTTCCAGTCCAAATGTACGGTCGCCAATGATCACTGCCGCAGTGGTTCCGCTCACATTTGACTCGTAATTGGCTTCTGCTTTGATCCATTGCGGGTGGATCTTCCAGAAATTTTCCGCCAGTACTTTTACCAATGTCACGGAAGTGCGGGATTGGTAATCCAGCAAAACAGTTGTGATCTCATTTAAAGGCACATCGCTGTAAAGGCATACCGATGCTACTTTTCCTTCGGCACCAATACAGTAATCGCTGATGATGTGGTATTCGGGCAGCTGGGGGATTACGGCTACCGGGATCAGCCCGATATCCACTTTCCCGTCGATGAGTTTTTGTGCACAAACGGAAGGAATATCCAGCTGCAGATCGATCTCTTTCAACAGATCGGAGCGTTCTAAGCCATCAATAAAGGGTTTGGAGTTGAGATAGGAAACAACGGAGATTTTTATCATAAAGTGGTTTTTTAAGGCGGTAAAGGTACTATTTGTAAGAATAACTTTTACGGGTACAGATAACGAACAGAAACGAAATTACGAATCTGGGTGTGCTGGACTCTTTTTTATAATAAAATCATAAAAAAAGACTGTCATCCCGGGCTTGACCCGGGATCTCATAGATGTTTGCAGTATTTATTTCAAGTCTTTTTCAATTTTTATCTTTTTACTTTTTGGCGGCCGCGCCCGAACGACTGAAAATTTCGTTCAGTCGGGCGGGCAAAAAGTAACCAATCCCGCACGTGCGGGATAATCTTGTAATGCGATTTGTCTTCCCACTAGCGTGGGCCGACAACCACGGCTAATAATTGCCAATTGGTTATTTACCTTAATTTGAGGATTTTTAAACTTTTCTATATAAAACATAACACCGCGGGCAATTATTCCCGCTATCGCTGAACAAGATCAAAAGCGTCTACCCGGGTGAGCATCGTTTTTAATTGTGATTTAAGAACTACGTGTTTATTGTGCGTGATAACGCACATAAATCAGATGATAAATTTGTAGTAGAGATCAAATCATAATTTTAAATCATAAGCGCCACAGGCGATCTTTTTTAACATCATAAAAATCATTTTTGATCTGCGTTCCGATACACAGGATTGGTTCACTGGTTTATTTGTTCAATTGTTCATTGGTTGCTATGTGTTTACTGTGTAAACCATATAAAGGTTGAATTATCATTAATCATCATTTTTGATCTGCGTTCCTATACACTGCAAACTGCCCCACAGTAGCCACATAGAAACTTTGAACTTTCCAACTTTAAACTTTGAACTATTTGTACTTTTGTACCTGAAAAATGAAGAGGCTATTTTCTATATTCATATCCATTTGTTGCATTGTACATGCAAGTGCGCAAACGTATACCCAAACCATTCGTGGAAAAGTAATTGATGCCGATTCAAAATCCGAGATCGTGGGAGCCAATGTGGTATTGCTGAATTCCGATTCGCTTACCGGTGCTGTAACGGATGTGAACGGGAATTTCCGGCTCGAAAAAATTCCGGTGGGAAGACGCGCAGTTAAAATTACTTCCATCGGTTACAATCCGGCAGTGATGGGAAATATTATTGTTACATCCGGCAAGGAAGTGGTGCTTACCGTGGAATTGCAGGAAAAAGTATACACCTCGGATGTGGTGGAGGTAACCGCTTCAGGCGATAAAACAAAAGCGAATAACGACATGACGACGGTTAGCGCACGCAATTTTAACGCGGAAGAAACCGGTCGTTACGCAGGTAGCAGGGGCGATCCCAGTAAAATGGTGGCAAATTATGCCGGTGTTTCCAGCGGAAACGATGCACGCAATGATATCATTGTAAGAGGAAATTCGCCGTTGGGGGTGTTATGGCGACTGGAAGGTGTGGACATTCCCAATCCCAATCATTTTTCGGCACAAGGCGCTACCGGTGGCCCGATCAGCATGCTCAACAATAATGTGCTGGGAAATTCCGATTTTTTAACCGGCGCTTTTCCGGCTGAATACGGAAACAAAACGGCAGCGGTATTTGATCTGAAACTGCGAAACGGGAACAACGAAAAAAGCGAATTTACGGGTCAGCTCGGCATCAATGGAATTGAGCTGGGTGCGGAAGGGCCGATCTCAAAAAAAGACGGCAGTTCGTATCTCGTAAATTACCGTTATTCCACGCTGGAAGTATTCAATAAATTAGGCATTCGCTTTGGCGTTTCTGCCAGCCCCGAATACCAGGATATTTCATACAAAGTAAATGTGCCTACAAAAAAAGCAGGCGTGTTCCAGGTCTGGGGGATTGGTGGCATTGGTAAATTAAAATTGCTGGACAGCCAGTTAAAAGCAAGCGACTGGTCTTACATTTCAAAAGGGCAGGACCTGATCTTTAAATCGAGCATGGGTGCAGCGGGTTTAACACATTTGTATTTTTTTAATCCGAAAGTTTCCGGAAAATTATCCTTGTCGGTTTCCGCTACCGACCTGGATGCATACATTGATACGCTTTCGCCGGGCCGTGTTGCTTTCCGCGATCAGAAAAATAAATCGACGGAAGCTAACTTTATTGCCAATTACACGGTAACGGATAAGATCAATTCGCGGCATTTAATGAAAATTGGAGCAACGTATCAAACCATTTATTTTAATGCGTATGCGTTTAAATATTCTACGGTTTATTCGCGTTACATTTATGATCTGAATGTAAAACGTTCCACGGCCGGTTTGGTACAATCCTTTATTCACTGGCAGTTTCGGCCTTCCGAACGGTTGATGCTGAATGCCGGAATTCATTACCAGATCTTTTTATTAAATAAAACATGGGCGCTGGAACCGCGGTTGGGAATGCGTTTCAAGCTGAGTGAAAAACAAAGCCTGAGCCTTGCATACGGTATGCACAGCCAAATGCAGCCCACCATTTATTATTTTTACGATACGTATATTCCGGCAACGGATACATATTATAAAAGTAATCGCAAGCTGGATCTGAGCCGCAGCCAGCATGCCGTGCTGGAATATGATTTTAATTTACTGAAAGATTTCCGGTTTAAATTCGAAACCTATTACCAGTATTTATACAACATTCCGGTGCAGCAAAACTGGAATTCGTCCTTTAGTATGATCAATGTAGGTAATGCGCTGGAAGGGATTCCGTTGGTGGATACACTTACCAATAAAGGCACGGGGCAAAATTACGGAGTGGAATTTACCATCGAAAAATTTTTCAGCAAGCATTATTATTTCCTGCTTACTTCTTCTATTTACGATTCGCAGTACAAAGGAAAAAACGGTGTAACACACAGCACCAGTTACAACGGCGGATACGTTGCCAATGCGCTGGCGGGTTACGAACTGGCGATCGGGCAAAGCAAGAACAGAACGTTATCGCTGGATTTGAAATACACGCTGGCCGGTGGAAACCGTTATACACCGATTGATCTTGAAAGATCAAAACTAGCCGGAAAAGCGATCTACGACGATGACCTGGCATTCACAAAAAAGTACAGCGATTATTCCCGCTTCGATGTAAAAATCTCGTTCAAGATCAACCGTAAAAAAACATCCCAAAGTTTGTTTGTGGTGGTAGAAAATATTTTTGATACGCCTAATATTTTGCGCGAATCCTATAATGAACAAACACAAAGCATTCAAAAGGAATACCAGCTGGGTTTGTTTCCGTATGCAGGGTACCGCATCGAATTTTAAACGGATGTTGTGCTATGTTTTTTTTTGCCACAGATTCACGGATTAAAAAATTAAAAGGGAATTGCACCGAACGGAAATTGCTTTGCGATTTAATTTGTGAAATATTTTTTCAACTAAAAAATCTGTGAATCTGTGGCTTTTATCTTTTTTCCTTTTTTTCCTGGCTCTTGATTCTTAGTTCCTGCTTCTTTTTTTCGAGGCTTAAATTCTACAATTCATCATTTTGTATTGTCGTTAGTGGCTTTTGGAGCGATACCGGGCATGCTGGCATAAAATTATAGTGACTATTTAAAGAAACAAACAAACTATTCTTTAATGTCATGAAAAAACAAATACTATACTCATTCGCACTTTTGTTCGCTGTTCTTATTGCTTCCTGCTCCGTGGATAAACGTTTATACAGCAGGGGATACAATGTAGAATGGAGTAATAATAATAAAGTGCAGCTTCCGTCAGCCGAAAAAATTACGGTTATTCCGGAACCAACTCTTGCTGAAAATAAAACGGAAGAGATCTCTACTGATTCATTGTTACAGCTTTCTTCGGATGAAGACAAGGCTATTGCAGATAAAGCAGAAAGCAATACAGCCTGCAATGATTATGCAGCCAAACAAAGAGCGGAAGCATTGGCGCCAGTAACAAATTCAGCTACATCTACATCAAAAAAAACGCAGCGTAAAATTGATTTTAATTCGGGCTTTAAAAAAGGATTTCAATTAGTGATCCCGGAAGAACCGGTAAAATTAATGCCGCTTGCACTGGCGAGTTTAATATTGGGAATTTTATCGGTTGTGGCGTATTACGGTGCGTTTGTACTGGGCGTATTGGCAATTGTGTTCGGTGCTGTGGCATTGTATAAGATTCGGAAGAATCCCGGAATGTACCGTGGCAGGGGAATGGCCATGTGGGGATTTATACTGGGAATTATTTCGCTGGCGATAATCACAACGATCTTGATCTTTTATTAAATTAACAGATGAATCAATGACGTTCAAAGTAATTTTTTATAGTACAAGGTTACTGATAGGTTTCATTTAAAATTTAAAATGCCCGCAATTTTTTTGCGGGCATTTTTGTAGTATTATTTTTGTGTTTTACTGTACAATGATTTTTTTATTCACTACTTTTTTATTTTCATCCGTGATCTGCACAATGTAAATTCCATTTACAAGTGCTCCTTTATCTATTACAAGTTGCATACCTGTAAAATTGGTGATGCTTATTTCTTTACCAAGCAGATCCATTATTTTAACGGTTGTATTTTTTTGTTCTTTACTAAATGTTATAAAAGCCTGGGAAGAAAATGGATTAGGAAAAATACTTACTTCATCTGCTTTATCAGGTACAGGCTGCTCAATTCCGGTTAATGTACTTTGGCAATCAGCTGGCATTGCCGATGCGTCGCAGGCCATGTAAGGTGTATAATTGATCAGTCCCAGGCTGATATTATCATACCCGTCATAAATTTTTTGAGAAATAGTTGTGGGATCCGTATCACACCAGCAATTATTAGGCATAGCAATGTTCAAAGGTGTATTGTTTACAACGTTATAAATATAATTGCCGCAAATGGTATTATTGGTGCCAATTCCCGGAGAAGAAAAATCATACATTCCCAGTACGATCCCTGTATCATTCTTTGCGATCGTATTTCCGGACACATTATAAAATCCTTCATAAAATGATTCTACACCAGTGCCGTTATTTATAATTGATGTGTTTTGCAGATCGCCTCTCCCTCCTGATAATGCGGTATTGTTTCCACAAAAATAGCTGTTGTAAACATCTATCCTTTCCGTATTATACAATCCATACAGGTTGTGCGTAAACGTACAATTTGTAATTGTTTTATCTGCCTGGATGATTGCCTCTACATTATTTGAAAAATTACAGCCATCTACAACCTCATCCCAGCCTGCGTAACCGGCTAAAGCCACATCGTTTTTTCTGAAAGAAGATGTGTTGATCGTTACCGGCCCTCCGCTCCAGCAGCATTCAACACTTATTGCAGCATGTGCATATTCAAATATGCAATAATTAACAGTCGCATTTCCGCCAAGATTCGTTCTTATTTGTACACCTTCCCAATTGGCCACAGACGGATTGCCTGCCGATGAAGTAAATTTTATGGAATCAGTCATGGTGCCGTTTGCAACTAATGTCCCTCTTATTTCTAAAACAGTATTTGCAGCTAATTTTACAACAACTCCCGGTTGGATGGTGAGTATCATTCCCTGGAACAGAACTGTTGTGTCCGTTACCAGGTACGGGCTGTTTGCCGTTGTCCAGGTAGTATTTGTATAAATACCACCGCTAACAGTTGTTTGTGCTGATGTTGTGAACGATATTGTCAGAATTACAATAACTGTTAACGTTTGTTTTATTTTTTTTATCATGATAATTGTATGTATTTATATGATCATTTACTATTAATTGAAATCGGAAAGTTTATACCAAACTTATGTTTTATTAAAAAGTTTTAATCAACGCGTCATTGCGAGGGCTTTTCGCCCGAAGCAATCTCATTCTGGTTCATAATCTGGTGTGAGATTGCTTCGGGCGAAAAGCCCTCGCAATGACGTTCTTAAAATAATCTCTTTTCATGGTGCAAAGTTCCGGATATTCAATTAATATTTAACTCTAAAAACGTGCATGTTCTCAAATAACAGCTATAAATCCCATCGTATTAAAATATAAAACGTTCCACTGTTGCAACCAGGTTGCCTGTCATGTGCATGGTCATGGATGTATATATTGATTTTGTAGAATACCTTGCATAACCAAATAAAGTAGCATCGATGAAGCTTTGTACAATACCGATATTGGAAGATAGCGTATTTTCATAAGTGAAACTATGAAGGAGCACAAAAAATACAGCCTGGACAAAAATGGCAAGATGAATAGTTAATTTTTTCTTCGTCAATACATTTAAAAGCAAGCCTCTGAAAATAAGCTCTTCTGCTACAGGGCCGATAATTATAGCTCCCAAAATTCTGATAATGGAAGAAACAAGGGGATGATCCCATCTATCTACTTCAAGTAGGCCGAACTGGTATAAGCTAAATTCGATGAGTAACACCAGGAACAGAAACCCAAAAATCCAAAGTACAAAACGTGTTACCGATACCGGTTTGTTCAGTCCCAGGTCCGGCGGATTTAACTTTTGTTGTTTCACCCGTAAAAATATAACAAGCAAAACAATTACAAATGGCAATACGCGAAAAATGGCGGTGCGGATTTCGTGGTTCATGTTTTATTAAAGATACACTAATTAAACAAAATTCAAAAAAATTACCACATAAGGCAGAAAGGAGCATATAAGGGGCCTGTCAAACACCTCACAACATTGGTATGTTACAACATCTTCTTATCTTTTCTTTTGTGTCTTATGTGGTGGAAAACACACACAGCAAAACGTAGCATTAAACACATCACAAACTTAGCATATCACACCATCTTCTTATGTTTTCTTTTGTGCCTTATGTGGTGGAAAAAACACACAGCTCCGTAGTAAAAGAGCGCAAATAAAAAATCCCGTCACAGTTTCCTGGAACGGGATTTTTTTAATGCGTGTAAAATAATATTAAGCTTCCGCCAATACAATGATCTTGTTGTTCAATACTTCCACAACTCCGCCATTGATATCAAAGTTCTCTACCTTGTTCGCTTTGTCGGTTACTTTTACAATTCCTTTTTTCAGCGTAGCAATAATAGGAGCGTGATTGTTCAAAATACCGAAGGAGCCTTCAGCACCCGGAAGTTTTACCGCTTCCACTTCGCCACTGAAGATCTTTTTTTCCGGAGTGATTATTTCTAAAAACATATTTGTTTAATTTGAAAATTTGAAAATTCAACAATTTGAAAATGTATTGTTCCTGCTAATCGTAAACACTCATTTTCAAATCATCAAATTTTCAAATTGATTAATTATTTCGCTTCCGCTAAGATTTTCTTACCTTTTTCAATTGCATCTTCAATAGAACCTACAAGGTTGAACGCTGCTTCAGGATATTCATCCACTTCACCGTCCATGATCATGTTAAATCCTTTGATCGTATCTTCGATAGAAACAAACACACCTTTTAAGCCGGTGAATTGCTCAGCAACGTGGAAAGGCTGTGATAAGAAACGCTGAACACGTCTTGCGCGTGATACAATCAGCTTATCTTCCTCCGAAAGCTCATCCATACCCAGGATAGCAATGATATCCTGTAACTCTTTATAACGTTGTAAGGTTGTTTTTACGCGCTGTGCGGTTCCGTAGTGAGAATCACCCAATACCGCTGCAGAAAGGATCCGTGATGTAGAATCCAATGGATCCACGGCAGGATAAATCCCAAGCTCAGCAATTTTACGGTTCAGTACAGTTGTAGCATCCAAGTGGGCAAAGGTTGTAGCCGGTGCCGGATCGGTTAAGTCATCCGCAGGTACATAAACCGCCTGTACGGAAGTAATGGAACCGCGTTTTGTAGAAGTGATCCGCTCCTGCATCAAACCCATCTCTGTTGCCAGAGTCGGCTGGTAACCTACGGCAGAAGGCATACGGCCTAATAACGCAGATACCTCAGAACCCGCTTGTGTAAAACGGAAGATCTTATCGATAAAGAACAGGATATCACGTCCGCCGGATTTTTCATCACCGTCGCGGAAATATTCTGCCATCGTCAATCCTGATAAAGCAACACGTGCACGTGCTCCCGGAGGCTCGTTCATTTGTCCGAATACCAGTGTAGCCTGTGATTTTGCTAATTCATTCAAATCTACTTTCGTAAGATCCCATCCGCCTTTTTCCATCGAGTGTTTAAATTCTTCACCGTAACGGATCACGTTGGATTCGATCATCTCGCGCAATAAGTCATTTCCTTCACGTGTACGCTCACCCACACCGGCAAATACCGATAATCCTTCGTACCCTTTCGCGATATTGTTGATCAATTCCATGATCAAAACAGTTTTACCAACACCTGCACCACCGAACAAACCGATTTTACCACCTTTTGCGTATGGCTCTAACAAATCGATTACTTTAATCCCGGTGAACAATACTTCCGTAGAAGTGGAAAGTTCTTCATATTTAGGAGGCATACGGTGAATTGGCACCCCGCCTGTTTTGTCTGTTTGCTGAATCCCGTCGATAGCTTCACCTACCACGTTGAACAAGCGTCCTTTTACCTGGTCGCCAACCGGCATTGTAATACCTGCACCGGTAGCAACTACAGTCATTCCACGGTACAAACCGTCAGAAGAGTCCATCGCGATCGTACGTACAGTATCCTGGCCAACGTGCTTTTGAGTTTCAAGAATTACTTTTTGCCCGTTAGGTTTAATAACCTCCAAAGCATCCAAAATGTTAGGTAATGTAGCTCCGCCTTCAAAACTTACGTCGATTACAGGGCCAATTACTTGTGCTATTTTACCGGTTTGTTGTGACATTTTATAGAATTAAATATTAGTACTTTTTAAATCGAGTGCAAAAGTAATCATTTATAATATATAGAAAAAGAAATTTGATAATCTGTTGAAAAATAAGCTAAACGCTTTATTTTAACCGATAATCCTCGTAAACCGACTGCTGAAATGCCTTCCCAAAACGCACCAGGCTGTCCGTAAGCGCCGGGTTATCCTTTACAGTATTGAAAACCAGGTCTTTCAACCCATGTTGATAACCCACAAAACCCTTGTCGGTAATAAAGCCCGAGCCGCTGAAACTACAATAAAATGCAAATGGTTTAGAGTAGGGGTTAAACATGTCTTTGCTCCACACATATTGTTTGCTCTCTTCCTCCAGTTTCATCTGCTTCAAAAGGGTGTAGGTTATATCCAGCTGAGAATATACATTTTCCACTACTTTTCCCTTAAATTCCGGACTAATCACATCTCCATAAAATAATAAGGGAATGCGGTGATATTCAGCATCGTATACGCTAAATTCCTTGTGGCTGGCGTGACTGTGATCGGCAACGACCACAAAAAGTGTGTTTTTGTACCATGCTTGTTTTTTTGCTTCGTTGAAAAACTGGCGCAAAGCAGCATCCGAATACGTAATGGAATTTACATAATCGTTTTCCGTTTTTACCAGCGTTTTTTTGTCGCCGGGGAAATCATACGGCATGTGCGAACTGAGTGTGAACCAGGCATATACAAACGGCGCTTTTGCACTGTTCAGGATCTTAATATACTCGCTTGCCATATCCTTGTCCTGGATCCCCAGTTTTCCTCTCGGAATGCTGCCGTCAAAATCCCGTTCCTCTTTTACCACATCAAATTTTTTGTTGAAAATGTAGCTGCGGATGTTTCCGTAATTCAAATCGCCGCCAAACACAAAACCGCTTTGGTAACCGTATTTTTTCAGATCCTGGTTGATGCAGGGCAGGGGAACCGATTTTGAATTTTCATTGATGATGGCAATGCGCGAAATGCAGGGATAACCGCTTAATACGGCCGGAATTCCCTGATCGGAAACATAACCTGCCGGGTACAATTTGCTGAACCGGATGCCCTGGCGGCTCAGGCTATCGATGAATGGCGCATAATTATCGCCACCGAATGATTTAACACAATACGCGCTCCAGCTTTCCATTAAAATATACACAATGTTAGGGCGTTGCGTGGTTAAAAATTGCACCGTCGTATCTTTTTCCACTTTGTAAAGTGATCGGGTGATCGCGTCTGCATCCGCCTGGGCGAAATCTTTGTATGGATTTTCCTTGAAGTGATTTTCATATTCCATGATGTTGAACGCCAGGTTCCACAATGGATTTACGGCTACATCATTGGCAATGGGTGTGGTACAAAAAAACGAATCGCTGCTTTGGATCGGGATCTGCTGAAAACCACCGCGTAAGCTGATGATGCAGAATGCAGCAGCACACAGCAAATAAGCAAATCCTTTCCAGGCACGGCTCAATAGCGGTTGCATTTCCAGCGGATGCAGCGGAAGAATAGAGATTTTTCGCCTGAAAATACGGATGTAGATCCAGCTGAAAATAATAGAAAGTGAAAAGAACAAAACGGTAAGCCCAGGTGATGCAGATTTAAAAACCTCGGAAGGATTCATAAAATGTTCCAGCGCCTGCATGCTTAATTTCGCTTTCCATTCGCGGTAAAGGCATACTTCGCCAAAAGCGCAGAGGTTGTATAAAATGATAAATAAAATGAGGACACCGTTGGCAATTCTCAGAATGATTTTTTTGCGAAAAACGCTGTACAATGCATATAAAAAAAACGGAAACAGGCTTAAATAACCGATCATCGAAAGATCGAGGCGGAGCGAATGCCAGAAGGATTGCAGGATGATGGAAAAGGAAACATCACTCAGCAAATGCATTGTGCAGCAATAAAAAATAATGCGGTTGATGAAGAAGATCCCAAACCAGAAAAGGATCAGCAAAAGTGTCCGGCGGATGATTAATTTCATAATAAAATAATTTGTGCGAAGGTAGTTACGAATAACGAATAAAAAAACGAAATTACGAATCTGTGTATCTACTAAATACAAATGGTTATGTTGTAGAACATTGTTGTTTATGGAAACAGAAATACTTTCTTAAGCTGTCATCCCGGGCTTGACCCGGGATCTGCCAATTAAGAACTGTGTAGGCGCTGCAAGTATTTAACAGATCCCG